>NZ_JODL01000028.1 GCF_000718985.1 Streptomyces megasporus
GTCTGGCGTTGACTTTTGGCACGCTGTTGAGTTCTCAAGGAACGGACGCTTCCTTCGACACCCCTCCTCGGGGCCCCTCCGGGCGCTTCCCTTCGCTGTGTTCACCACTTTAGCGGATCTTTCCGGCGGCTCATAATCGAGCCTTTCGGACTGGCTTTCCGCACAGCGGAAAGAGCCCCGTTCGGGGATCCGCAGTTTGGTGGTTGTCCGCTCCGGGCCTCTTCTCTCGTACGACCCTTCCGGTCGCCACGAGGAACTCGTCCCGTTCCAGCGGCTCGGTCAACACTAGACCTCGGACACCCTGGCGTCAAGCACCGTCTTCCGACGCCGCGGCTGGTGCGCTCTGTAGGGGCTCACCGAGGGGTCGTCGGCGATCCAGTAACGCCAGGGGTGGGTGGCTCCCTCACCGCCCACGCCCGTGCGTGGACCGGTGCGCACCAGGTGCGGCGGAGCCGGAGTGCCTGTGAGGACGCGGAGGGGAGCCCGTGGGTCGTCCCCGCAGACATCGGTGCCGTTCAGGGCGCGGTCCACTCCCAGGGCCGTTGCCAGACGGGCGGGGCCCTTGGCCAGTTCGCTGTCGTTGCGCGCCTTGGGGCGGCGCTTGCGCGCCGACTCCACGCCCTTCACCACCTCGCCCGCGCGCAGCAGCACACCGCTCGCGGTGCCCTCCTCGTCGCAGACGAGGTTGAGGCAGTGCCACATGCCGTAGGTGAAGTAGACGTACGCGTGGCCGGGCGGACCGAACATCACGGCGTTGCGCTCGGTGCGGCCTCGGTAGGCGTGCGATCCGGGATCGATCCGTCCCGCGTACGCCTCGACCTCGGTCAGACGCAGCTCGATGGGGCCGTCCTCGGTCATGCGGACCAGGACACGCCCGAGCAGGTCCGGGGCGACCTCCAGGACGGGGCGGTGGAAGAAGTCACGCGGCAGAGGCATACGGTCTTGGTCTGCGGTCACGCCCGTCGAGCGTAGTGCAGTCGCCGGGTTGTGACTTCGGGCGGCCCCGAGCGGTGGAACCGTCCGGCGGGCTGTCGGCGTTTACAGATTCCGACGCGACACACAGGCCCAGGGCCTGGGGGAGGAAGAACATGGGCTTCAAGAAGCTGTTCGCGAGCGTGGGCATCGGCGGCGCGTCCGTCGAGACGGTGTTGACCGAGCCGAACGTGGTGCCGGGCGGTGTGGTCCAGGGCGAGGTGAGGATCCAGGGCGGCTCGGTCGCCCAGGAGATCCAGGGGCTGTCGGTCGGCCTCCAGGCGAGAGTCGAGGTGGAGAGCGGCGAGGGGGAGCACGTCAGGGACGTCGAGTTCCACCGCATGCAGCTCGGCGGCGCCTTCGAACTCCAGCCGGGGGCCGTGCACACGGTGCCGTTCGGTCTGGAGGTGCCGTGGGAGACCCCGATCACCATGTTCGCGGGCCGCCACCTGACCGGGATGAACATCGGGGTGAGGACGGAGCTGGCGATCGCGAAGGCCGTCGACTCCGGCGATCTTGACCCGGTGAACGTCCACCCGCTCCCCGCCCAGCAGGCGATCCTCGACGCGTTCGCGGGCCTGGGCTTCCACTTCAAGAGCGCGGACATGGAGCAGGGGCACATCCGCGGGACGCGGCAGAAGCTGCCCTTCTACCAGGAGATCGAGTTCCTGGCCCCGCAGCAGTACCGCGGGCTCAACCAGGTCGAGTTGAGCTTCGTCGCGGACGAGCGCGAGATGGACGTCGTCCTGGAGATGGACAAGAAGCCCGGCCTGTTCAGCGAGGGCAGCGACACCTACCGCTCCTTCACCATGGACCTGACGAACTTCGGGCAGACGGACTGGACCGCCTACCTCAACCAGTGGCTGGCCGAGGTCGGTGGGAAGCGGAACTGGTTCTGACCCGTTCCGTCGATCGTTTCGCCGTGGCGGCGCGCATGCCCGACGCGCGCCGCCACGGCGTTTCCCGGGGTCCGGTCGGAGGGGCGAAGATCGATAGGCTGGTCGGTGCATCGATGTCGCGCTACCGAGGAGGTTCCGACGTGACCGAGCAGAAGCGGCGCCCACTCCCCCACGACTTCCATCCTCCGGTGCCGTCGTTCACGGTCGTCAGTGACGACGTGTCCGAGGGCGCCCGGCTGAAGCCCGACCAGGTCCACGCCGAGGGCAACACCTCTCCGCACCTGCGGTGGGAGGGGTTCCCCGAGGAGACGAAGAGCTTCGCCGTCACCTGCTTCGACCCGGACGCGCCGACCGGCAGCGGCTTCTGGCACTGGTCGGTGTTCGACATCCCGGCGACCGTGACGGAGCTGCCCGCCGGCGCCGGCACGGGCGAGATGAAGGGTCTGCCCGCCGGCGCGGTGCACGTGCGCAACGACTACGGCACCAGGGACTTCGGCGGGGCCGCGCCGCCGCCCGGAGACGGTCCGCACCGCTACGTCTTCACGGTGTACGCCGTGGACGCCGAGAAGCTGGGGGTGGACGCGGACGCGTCGCCCGCCGTGGTCGGTTTCAACCTGCGGTTCCACACCCTGGCCCGGGCTCAGTTGATCGGCGTGTACGAGGTGCCCGCGCAGGACTGACGTCACCGCCGTCCCATCGGCGGGAAAAGGCTTTGCGCCCCGTCGTCCCCGAGGGGCACAGTGGTCGCCGGGCAGCCGGCACCGCAGTGGCGGGGGCGGCGGGGCGCTCATCCGTCCGCGTCGCCCGCCGGAATCCGACGGAGTCGGACGACCGCGTCGGCTGCCCTTTGGGCGTTTCGGTCGCCTCCTCCGGGGACGTCCCGTCCTTCTCCTTCTCCTCCGGTCCGTGCCGTACACGGTCGTTTCCCATGATCGTCACCTGGTGGCAGGTCTGTGGGCATCTCCCGTACAACATGGGGAAATTGCGTTGTCCACCTCACGGTGCGACGGCACAGTGGTCCCACCTCGCCGCGGGGGCGGGGCCCGGTCCAGAGGTGGGTGAGATGCGCGAGACGCTGGTGCTCAACGCCGGTTTCGAGCCGCTGTCGACGGTGTCGCTGCGGCGTGCGGTGGTGTTGGTGATGCAGGACAAGGCCGTCGTCGAACAGTCGCACCCCGGGCTGCGGGTGCGGGCGGCACGGGTCGAATTGCCGGTGCCGCAAGTGATCAGACTCCGCAGATACGTACGGGTTCCGTTCCGACAACGGGCGTCGTGGTCGCGGCGCGGTGTGCTCGTGCGGGACCGGCACCGGTGCGCCTACTGCGGGCGTCGGGCGACCACGGTGGACCACATCGTGCCGCGTTCGCGCGGCGGGGGCGACACCTGGCTGAACACGGTCGCGGCGTGCGCGGAGGACAATCACCGCAAGGCGGACCGCACGCCCGCGCAGGCGGGGATGCGGCTGCTCACCCAGCCGTTCGAACCGACGCCGGCGGACGCGTTGGTCCTCGCTCTGGGGCTGCGGGACGGCGAGTCGCTGCCGGACTGGTTGACGGTGCCCGCGGCGGTGTCCGCGTCGGCCTGAGCCGGACTGAGTCGACCCTGACCGGACTGAGCGGGGCTGAGCGGCCGTTCCGGCGCGGTCAGCCCAGGGAGAGTTGGAGGATCGCCACCACGCCGACGACCACGATGACCGCGCGGAGGGCGGTGGGGGGCAGTCTGCGTCCCAGACGGGCGCCGAGTTGGCCGCCCACCGCCGAGCCGACGGCGATGAGGAGGACGGCGGTCCAGTCGAAGTCGGCGACGAAGAGGAAGAAGAGCGCGGCGGTGCCGTTGACGATCGCGCCGAGGACGTTCTTGACGGCGTTGATGCGCTGGAGGTCGTCGGGGACCAGCAGCCCCATCAGGGCGAGGTAGATGACGCCCTGGGCGGCGCCGAAGTAGCCGCCGTACGCGCTGGACAGGGTCATGCCGCCGAGGAGGACGGGGCCGCCGTGGGGATGGCCGGACTCCCCGGTGCGTTCGCGGCGCCGCTGGATCACGCGGGACAGGCGTGGCTGGGCGATGACGAGTACCAGGGCCAGTGCGATGAGCACCGGGACGATCATGTCGAACGCCGTGGACGGCAGCGTGATCAGCAGGGCCGCTCCGGCCAGTGCCCCGACGAAGGCCGCGCCGCTCAGCCGCAGGACGCGGTCGCGCTGTCCGCGCAGTTCGCGACGGTAGCCGATGGCGCCGCTGACGGAGCCGGGCACCAGGCCCAGGGCGTTGGAGACGTTCGCGGTGACCGGGGAGAGGCCGATCGCGAGGAGCACCGGGAAGGTGATCAGGGTTCCGGAGCCCACGATCGTGTTGATGGTGCCCGCGCCGATGCCGGCGGCGAAGACCGCCAGTGCCTCCCAGATGTCCACGTCCAACGCCCCTCGGCTGATCGGTGTCCAGGGCACCGATCATGCCCGAGGGGCGTTGTCGTCATGCGTCGGGGTGGTGTGCGGGATCCGCGCAGGAGGTGTGTCGGCCCGTCGCCGGGCCTCGGTCGGTCAGTCGATCGGGGGCTGCTCCCGGCGCTTGGTCAGGTCGGATCGGCCGGCGCCACCGTCCCCGGGGGCGGCGACGGCGCCGCCGAGGTTGCCGAACGCGCCGCCCAGCCCCTTGAGGGCGTCGCCGATCTCGCTGGGCACGATCCACAGCTTGTTGGCGTCGCCCTCGGCGATCTTGGGGAGCATCTGGAGGTACTGGTAGGCCAGCAGCTTCTGGTCCGGGTCGCCGGCGTGGATGGACTCGAAGACCGTGCGGATCGCCTGGGCCTCGCCCTCGGCGCGCAGCGCGGCGGCCTTGGCCTCGCCCTCGGCGCGCAGGATCGCGGACTGCTTCTCGCCCTCGGCGGTGAGGATCTGGGACTGCCGGACGCCCTCGGCCTGGAGGATCGCGGCGCGCTTGTCGCGGTCGGCGCGCATCTGCTTCTCCATGGAGTCCTGGATGGAGGTCGGCGGCTCGATCGCCTTGAGCTCGACGCGGTTGACGCGGATGCCCCACTTGCCGGTGGCCTCGTCCAGGACGCCGCGCAGCGCGGCGTTGATCTCCTCGCGGGAGGTCAGGGTGCGCTCCAGGTCCATGCCGCCGATGATGTTGCGCAGCGTGGTGACGGTGAGCTGTTCGATGGCCTGGATGTAGCTGGCGACCTCGTACGTCGCGGCCCGCGCGTCGGTGACCTGGTAGTAGATCACCGTGTCGATGTTCACCACCAGGTTGTCCTGGGTGATCACCGGTTGCGGCGGGAAGGGGACGACCTGCTCACGGAGGTCGATGCGGTTGCGGATGGTGTCGATGAACGGGACGACGATGTTGAGGCCCGCGTTCAGCGTCCGTGTGTAACGGCCGAAGCGCTCCACGATCGCGGCGCTGGCCTGCGGAATGACCTGGATCGTCTTGATGAGTGCGATGAATACCAGCACCACCAGGATGATCAGCACGATGATGATGGCGTCCATCGTGGCTCCCCCTGCGTTCTATGGATTTCACGCTGACTGCGATGACGGGATGACGGTGTGACCGTGCGGTTACCCGCTATCACATCACGACGGCGGTCGCCCCGTCGATCTCCACCACGTCCACCTGAGTGCCCGGCTCGTAGGTCGCGCCCGTGTCGAGGGCACGCGCGGACCAGACCTCGCCGGCGAGCTTGATCCGTCCCCCGTTGGCGTCCACCTTCTCGAGGACCGTCGCCTGACGCCCCGTCAGGGCGTCGACACCGCTCCGCAGTTCCGGACGCTGGGTCTGCATGCGTCTGGCGATGGGGCGGACGACCAGGATCAGCGCGGTGGAGACCACCGCGAAGACGGCCACCTGCGCCACTGCTCCCCCGCCCAGCCCCGCGACGACCGCCCCCGCGATGGCGCCCACCGCGAGCATGCCGAATTCGGGCAGGGCGGTCAGCACGAGGGGGATTCCGAGCCCTACGGCGGCGATCAGCCACCACACCCATGCGTCCACACCGCCATGGTAGGGCGCGGGTCACCCGAGCGGGAGACCCTGAGCCGTCCAGCGTCCGCCGTTGTGCTCCACGATCAGGGGGAGCCCGAAACAGCGCGAGAGGTTGGCGGAGGTCAGCTCGGTTTCGACCGGTCCGGCGGTCAGCACCTTTCCCTGACGGATCATCAGCACGTGGGTGAAGCCCGGGGGGATCTCCTCGACGTGGTGGGTCACCATGATCATCGAGGGGGCGTACGGGTCCCGGGCGAGTCGGCCCAGCCGGCGCACCAGGTCCTCGCGACCGCCGAGGTCGAGCCCCGCGGCGGGCTCGTCCAGCAGGAGCAGTTCGGGGTCGGTCATCATCGCGCGGGCGATCTGGGTGCGCTTGCGCTCGCCCTCGGAGAGGGTGCCGAACTTGCGGTCGAGGTGGGTGTTCATCCCGAGGCGGTCGAGGAAGGCGAGGGCGCGCTGCTCGTCGACGGGGTCGTAGTGCTCGTGCCACCCGGCGGTCATGCCGTAGGCGGCGGTGAGGACCGTCTGGAGCACGGTCTGGCCGCGCGGCAGCTTCTCGGCGAGCGCGCTGCTCGTCATGCCGATGCGGGGGCGCAGTTCGAAGACGTCGACCTTGCCGAGCCTCTCGCCCAGGATGGTGGCGGTGCCGGAGGACGGGTAGAGGTAACTGGACGCGATGTTGAGAAGGGTGGTCTTGCCGGCTCCGTTGGGACCGAGGATCACCCAGCGCTCGCCCTCCTTGACGGACCAGGAGACGTCTTCCACCAGAGCCCGACCCTCGCGGACCACGGATACGTCCACCAGCTCCAGTACATCGCTCATGGCGCGTTGTCTCCCATTGCAGTCGCTGCTGTCGTCTGTGCCTGTGGGCACAGTCCCCAGGGAAAACCTACGCCACGAGCGCCGCGTCGCTGTCCTTAGGCTGGGGGCATGCTCGACGAACCACGTTCCGGGCGGCTGACCGCCTGGGGAAATGCCCTGTTCGCCGGAGTGGTCCCTCCGGACGACGCCGCGTCGCGCGTCGTGGGCGGCGACACCGTCCACCGGGTGGCCGACCTGCCGGGCGAGTCCGGGGAGGTCGGCCTCACCTTCGCGCTCGGCCGACTGCGCTCCCTGGGCGTGCGGGGGCTGCGGTTGGCGCTGCCCGTGCCGGGGCACCCGCTGGGGCTGAGCGGACCGCCGGAGTTCAACGCCCGGGCCCTGGACGCCGGTGAGGCGGTGGTCGCCGTGGGCGCGGCGCTGGGGCTGGTGCCGGAGGTGACCGAGGTCGGTCCGGAGGGGGACGTGCACTCCGAGGTGGTGTGGCGCTGTCTGCCGGTGCGCGAGGCGCCGCCCGCGGACGTGCCGTCGCTGGGCGAGGCCGAGCGGGAGTTGGCGGAGGCGATGCGCGAGGCGACCGAGGCGCTGACGCGGCTGGACGTGGCCGGGTCCGGGCCGGTGGCGAGCGCGGCACTGGAGGCGTACCGGGCGCGGGCGGAGGCGGGTCGCCGGCTGCTGGCGCCGGGCTACCCGCCGCGCGCGGTGCGGGTCCTGGAGTTGGCGCAGCGGGTGGGCGCCCTGGTGGACATCGCGTACGGGCCGGAGCACGGCGGCGCGGTGAGCGCGGGGGCGATGGCGGCGCGGGCCGGGGTGCTGCGGCCGGTGGAGCGGACGGCTCGGCGGGCGAGGGTCGCGGCGTACAACGCGTACGTGGAGGAGCGCGAGCGGCGCTGAGCCGGCCTCCCGACGCGCGGTCGTCCGGTGTCAGCCGGTCACGCCGTGCCTGACCGCCCACAGCGCGGCCTGGGTGCGGTCGGCGAGGTCCAGCTTCATCAGGATGTTGGACACGTGCGTCTTGACGGTCTTCTCGGAGAGCACCAGGTGCCGTGCGATCTCCCGGTTCGAGCGTCCGTCGGCGATCAGCGCGAGCACCTCCCTCTCCCGTTCGGTCAGGGCGGCGCCGCGGCCCGGTCCGCCGCCGGTCTCCTCCTGGGCGAGCAGGGCCTGGGCGACCTCCGGCTGCAGCAGGACGTGTCCGGCGTGGACGGAGCGGATGGCCGCGGCCAGCGCGTCGGGGTCGATGTCCTTGTAGACGTAGCCGGCGGCGCCGGCGCGCAGGGCGGGGACGACGGTGCGCCGCTCGGTGAAGCTGGTGACGACCAGCACCCGTGCGGGGTTCCGCGCCTCGCGCAGCGTGCGCAGCGCCTCGATGCCTCCGGTGCCGGGCATCTTCACGTCCATGAGGACGACGTCGGGCCGCAGTTCCTCGGCGCGTGCCACGCCCTCGGCGCCGTCGGCGGCCTCGCCGACCACCTCGATGTCGTCCTGGACCTCCAGGAACGTGCGCAGGCCCCGGCGGACGACCTGGTGGTCGTCCACCAGCAGGACTCTGATCGCTCCGGTGGTCCCTTCGGTCGTCTCTCCGGCGATCTCTCCGGTACGCCCGTCAGCCACCGGGCACCTCCATCTCGACCACGGTGCCCTTGCCGGGCTCCGACTCCACCGTCAGGGTTCCGCCGACCCCGTTCGCCCGGTCGCGCATCGACACCAGGCCCAGGCGACGGCCGGCGCGGCGCACCGTGGCGGGGTCGAACCCGCGGCCGTCGTCGGTCACCCGCAGCACGGTGGCGGCGCCGCGGCGGGCGAGGGTCACCGTGACGCGCTCCGCCCCGGAGTGCCGCAGGGCGTTGTGCAGTGCCTCCTGCGCCACTCTCAGCATCGCCTCCTCCTGGGCGGCGGGCAGCGCCCGCACCCCCTCGCAGTCGAAGGTGACGGACGCGCCGTGCGCCCTGTCCAGGACCTGTACCTGGGTGCGCAGGGCGGCGACGAGACCGTCCTCGTCGAGGGCGGCGGGACGCAGTTCGACGACGGCGGCCCGCAGTTCGTCGGCGGCCTCGGCGGCCAGCCTCGCCACCTGGCGCAGCTCCTCCTTGGCGCGGCCGGGGTCGCGGTCGACCAGGGCGGTGGCGGCCTGGACGGTGAGCCGCAGGGAGAACAGCTTCTGCGAGACGGCGTCGTGCAGTTCGTGGGCGATGCGGGCGCGTTCCCCGGCGATGGTCAGTTCGCGGCTGCGTTCGTAGAGCCGGGCGTTGGTGAGGGCTATGGCGGCGTGTTCGGCGAGGAGGCGGAGCAGCTCCTCGTCCTCCTCGGTGAAGCCGCAGCCGCCCTCCGGGCGCTCGCACCGCCCGTCGGCGGGGCCGCGCTTGTTGGCGAGGAAGAGCGCGCCGAGCACCTCCTCGCCGTCGGCGATCGGCATGCCGAGGAAGTCGGCCAGTTCCGGGTGGGCGTCGGGCCAGCCCTCGAAACGCGGGTCCCGGCGGACGTCGGCGAGCCGCTGCGGGGAGGCGTCGCGCAGCATCGCGGCGAGGATGCCGTGCTGGCGGGGCAGCGGACCGATCGCCTTCCACTGCTCGTCGTCGACCCCGTCCACCACGAACTGCGCGAAGCCCCCGTGGTCGTCGGGGACGCCGAGCGCGGCGTACTCGGCGCCGAGGAGTTCGCGGGCGGAGGCGACGATCGTCCGAAGGACGTCGCGCACCTCCAGCCGGCGGTTCATGGCGAGCAGGGCGGCGCTGACGGCCGCCAGCCCGGTTCTGGGGACCATGCCGCCCACGGTACCGCCGGGGCGCGCGGGCCGGATCGGCCCGCCGTCCCCTCCGCGCCGGGCGCGGGTCGTAGGACCGCGGTCGTGGAACCCGCCGGACGCGTGCACACCGCGAGGGCGGCACCCCCCGAACCGGGGTGCCGCCCTCGCGGTGTGCACGGTGTGCGGTCGTCCGGGCTCGGCTGTCCGGGCCCGGACCCTTGGTCACTTCCGCATGACCTCCGGCTCGTGGCGGCGCAGCAGACGGGCCACGGCGATGCCGCAGACGACGCCGAGCGCGAGCAGGATCGCCATGTCCATCGCCCACACGCCGGCGCTGTGCTCCCACAGCGGATCGAGGTTGGTGGGGTCCTCCCGGTCCCAGGGGGCCATGGTGTGCGACAGGTCGGCGGTGGCGCCCAGTACGCCCATCGCCCAGCGCGCGGGCATCAGCCAGGCGACCTGCTCGATGCCGGGCGAGTCGAAGATCTGGAAGAGCACGCCGGTGAAGACCAACTGGACGATCGCGAAGCCCACCAGCAGGGGCATGGTCATCTCGGAGGTCTTCACCAGCGAGGAGATCACCAGGCCGACCATCATCGAGGTGAGGCCGAACGCGATGATCCCGACACACAGCTCGACGGCCGTGGGCAGGAACAGGCCCTCGTCGGGCAGTTCGCGCACCGAGAGGCCGATGGCGCACAGGATCACGCCCTGGAAGGCGGTGATCACCCCCAGGACGATCACCTTGGACATCAGGTACGCGGATCTCGACAGGCCGGTCGCCCGTTCGCGCTCGTAGATCACACGTTCCTTGACCAGTTCGCGTACGGAGTTGGCCGCGCCGGACAGGCACATGCCGACCGCGAGGATCATCAGGATCGCGCCCGCGAGTTGGTTGTAGCCCTCGGGGGGGCGTGTGAGTCCGTGTTCGTTGGGCACCACGGCGCTGACCACGCCCAGGATCACCGGCAGGATCACCATCAGCGCCAGGAAGCCCTTGTCGGACGCGATGACCGACGTGTAGCGCCGGGTCAGCGTCCACAGTTGCGAGCCCCAGCTCTGCGGTTTGGGCTGCCTGACGGGTGGCGGGGCGAACTGCTGCGTCTGCGGCGCGGCCGCGTCGATCTCGGCCGCGTAGAGCTGGTAGTGCCGGGAGCCGCGCCAGCGGCCCATCCAGTCGTAGTCGCGGTAGTTCTCGAAGGCGGAGAAGACGTCCGCCCAGCTCTCGTAGCCGAAGAAGTTGAGGGCCTCCTCCGGCGGGCCGAAGTAGGCCACGCCGCCCCCCGGGGCCATCACCAGGACCCTGTCGCACAGGGCGAGCTCGGCCACCGAGTGGGTGACCACCAGCACGGTGCGGCCGTCGTTGGCGAGTTCGCGCAGCAGCTTCATCACGTCGCGGTCCATGCCCGGGTCGAGGCCGGAGGTCGGCTCGTCCAGGAAGATCAGCGACGGCTTGGTGAGCAGTTCCAGCGCGACCGAGACGCGCTTGCGCTGGCCGCCGGAGAGGGAGGTGATCTTCTTGTCGGCGTGGATGTCGAGCTTGAGCTCGGCCAGCACCTCCTCGATCCGCGCGTTGCGCTCGGCCTCCGCTACGTCGCCGGGGAAGCGCAGCTTGGCGGCGTAGCGCAGGGCGGTGCGGATGGTCAGTTCCTTGTGGAGGATGTCGTCCTGCGGGACCAGGGCGATGCGCTGGCGCAGCTCGGCGAACTGCTTGTAGAGGTTCCGGTTGTCGTAGAGGACCTCGCCGATGTCGGCCGGTCGGTAACCGGTGAGCGCGCGCAGCAGCGTGGACTTGCCGGAGCCGGACGGGCCGATGACCGCGACCAGGGACTTCTCCGGAACACCGAAGGTGACGTCGTTGAGGATCACCTTGCCGCCGTCGACCTTGACCGTCAGGTGGCGGGCGGAGAAGGTGACCTCGCCGGTGTCGACGAACTCCTCGAGTCGGTCGCCGACGACGCGGAAGGTCGAGTGGCCGATGCCGACGATGTCGTCGGGGCCGATGAACGCCGAGCCCGACTTGGGCAGCGGCTGACCGTTGACGTAGGTGCCGTTGTGACTGCCGAGGTCGCGGATCTCGAAGCGGCCGTCGGGGGTGGACCGGAATTCCGCGTGGTGCCGGGACACCTGGAGGTCGGAGACGACCAGTTCGTTCTCCAGCGCGCGACCGATCCGCATCACACGGCCCAGCGAGAACTGGTGGAACGTGGTCGGGCTGCGGTGGTCGCCGTGGAGGGGCGCGCCGCCCTGCGGTGGGACGCCGCCCTGGGCGGGTCGCGGCGCGTACTGCTGCGGCACGGGCTGCTGGGGCGCGGGCTGCTGGGGCGCCCCCTGCCGCGGGGTCTGCTGCTGCCCACCCCAGGCGGGGTCGCCATGGAGGGGCGGGCCCGCCGGCTGCTGCTGTGCGGGCGCCTGGGGCGCGGCCATCGCGGCCTGGGCGTGGTGGGCGCCGGCGGGGGCGCCCGCGGCCGGGTCGGAGAAGTTCAGCCGCGGTCCGTCGACGGCGTTGCCCAGGTGGACGGCCGAGCCCGCGCCGAGCTCCAGTCGCTGGACGCGCCGGCCCTGTGCGTACGTGCCGTTGGTGCTGCCCTGGTCCTCGATGACCCAGGTGTTTCCCCCCCAGCGCAGCACGGCGTGTCGCCAGGAGACCCTGGCGTCGTCGACCACGATGTCGCCCTGGGGATCGCGCCCCAGGGCGTAGGACCTGGACGGGTCGAGCGCCCAGGTCCGTCCGTTCAGTTCCAGTACGAGTTCCGGCACTCCATGCCCCACAAAGTTGTCCCCCGAGCTCCCCCCTGTGCGCCAGGAGGTCTAGGGATGGCGAACATCGTGGAGGAACTATTCCAGGCTCCCGCGCCCGACAGAAAGTCGCCCCCGGCGGATGGTTGCCGAACCGCTACGGTCCGCGTCGTCGCCGGGTCGTCGCCGGTGGGGGGAATCCCCGGGGAAACGGGTACCGGTGGCGGTGGCCCCCACGCACGTCCGCACCGACCGTGGGGACCGGCACGAACGACGTGCGTCCGCGCGCGCCGTCGGCCCGGACGCCACACGCGGACGGGCCGATCGGGGGCCTCCGCGGGCTGTCCGGGGTACGGACGTGCGTACGGAACCGCATCGGTGCTCGATACCGTGGGGATCATCATGAGCGCTTCGCAGACCCCGTCGCCCGTCTCCGCCCCCGTCGGCGAGGGCACGCCCACTCTCCTGGTGAAGATCTTCGGCAAGGACCGGCCCGGCATCACCGCGGGCCTCTTCGAGACCCTGGCCGCCTACTCGGTCGACGTCGTCGACATCGAACAGGTCGTCACCCGGGGTCGGATCACCCTGTGCGCCCTGGTCACGACGCCGAACGGAAGCGGCGCCGAGGGAAGGCTGCGGGCGACGGTGCACACCTGGGCGGAGTCGATGCGGCTCCAGGCCGAGATCATCTCCGGCAGGGGCGACAACCGGCCGCGCGGCACCGGCCGCTCGCACGTCACCGTGCTGGGCAACCCGCTGACCGCCGAGGCGACCGCCTCCGTCACCGCCCGGATAACCGGTGTCGGCGGCAACATCGACCGGATCTTCCGGTTGGCGAAGTACCCGGTCACGGCCGTGGAGTTCGCCGTCTCGGGGGCGAAGACCGAGGAGTTGCGGACCGCGCTGGCCCCCCAGTCGGCGGTCTTGGGCGTGGACATCGCCGTCGTCGCCTCCGGGCTGCACCGCCGCGCGCAGCGCCTGGTGGTGATGGACGTGGACTCCACGCTCATCCAGGACGAGGTGATCGAACTGTTCGCGGCGCACGCGGGCTGCGAGGAGGAGGTCGCCGAGGTGACGGCCGCGGCGATGCGCGGCGAGTTGGACTTCGAGCAGTCGCTGCACGCGCGGGTGGCGCTGCTGGAGGGGCTGGACGAGTCGGTGGTCGACAAGGTGCGCTCCGAGGTCCGGCTCACGCCGGGCGCCCGTACCCTCATCCGCACCCTCAAGCGCCTGGGCTACCAGGTGGGGGTGGTCTCGGGTGGGTTCACGCAGGTCACCGACGACCTCAAAGAGCGTCTGGGGTTGGACTTCGCCTCGGCCAACACCCTGGAGATCGTCGACGGCCGGTTGACCGGCCGGGTCGTCGGGGAGGTCGTGGACCGGGCGGGCAAGGCGAGGCTGCTGCGCCGCTTCGCGGCCGAGGCCGGGGTTCCGCTGGCCCAGACCGTGGCGATCGGCGACGGCGCCAACGACCTGGACATGCTCAACACCGCGGGGCTGGGGGTGGCGTTCAACGCCAAGCCGATGGTGCGGGAGGCGGCGCACACCGCGGTGAACGTGCCGTTCCTGGACACCGTGCTGTACCTGCTGGGCATCACGCGCGAGGAGGTCGAGGCGGCCGACGCCGCCCATGCGTGAGCGCCTCGGTCACGGGCGCCGCGCCCGCCCGGGGCGCGGCGCCCGTGGGCACGTCACTCGTGCGGCGCCCAGTGGGCCTCCAGACGGCCGACCCCGTGCTCGACGGACTTCCAGGAGCCGGTGAAGGAGACCACCGCTATGGCGGAGGTCGGGAAGCCGATGCGGTCCAGGCGCGTCCTGGCGTCCCCCTCGGCCTCGCCCGCCAGGGCGTCGGCCAGCGCGTGCATGCCGGGGTTGTGGCCGACGAGCATCAGGTCCCGGACGTCGTCCGACACCTCGTTGATCACCTCGATCAACTGCCCGAGCACGGCCTCGTAGAGCCGCTCCTCGTACACCGTCCTCGGTCGCCGCGGCAGTTCGTGGGCGACCAGCTTCCACGTTTCGCGGGTGCGGTCGGCGGTGGAGCAGAGGGTGAGTTCGGGGACGATGCCGCTCGCGGCGAGCCAGCGGCCCGCGACCGGGGCGTCCTTGCGACCTCGCTCCGCGAGCGGCCTGTCGTGATCGGCCACCTGGGGCGGCCAGTCGGCTTTGGCGTGTCGGAGGATGACGATCCTGCGGGGCACATCGACGCTCATGGGTCCAGCTTCGCACGAATGGCGGCGCGGGGCGCGGGGAGTTGAGGGCCCTCCCCCACCGGGTGACCTCCTGGTCACCGGTGCCCGTGAAATTCCCCGCGGTCCGTCCTCGCGGCGCCGTCACAGGAGTCGTTCGAGGTACTCCAGCAGCCGGACGAGGTACTGCGGCGGCTCGGCCGCCTCGGCCTCGCCACCGCCGGTCAGGGTCAGCAGCACGACGAAGGCGACCACGGGCAGTGTCACGGCCCACCACGGCAGCCGCGTCGCCACGCGGGCCGCCTGTCGGCGTTCGGTCCTGCCGGGTGCGTGGGCCGTCATCGGGCTCGCCTCCGTGGTGTCGTGCGGCGCTCGGTCGTTCGTCCAAGACGCTACGTGCCGTGGGACGGCGGGCCCATCCGGTGATCCACCCATTGCCCCCTGAGCCGCACCCCCTAGGGGATGCGGGGGGAAACCCCACCACGCTCCGGTGCCGTCGACGTGCCGGCCGGGGCCCCGTGGGAGGGGGCACGGGTCCGTCGTGGGCCGCTACGGGGCGATGGCGATCGCGATGACGGCGATGACGACCGTCACGCCGAGCATCGCGCCGAGGACGGTGAGCAGCTTCTTCTGTCCGTTGGGGGGATTGGGTTCCAGCACTGGCATGCGTTCAGTGTCGCATCCGGAGCTCGTCCTCGACGCATCGGTCCCGGCCCGCCACCAGGCCCGCGCAGAGCTGGGCGACCATCAGGACCGCCATCAGGGCCAGGGGCGCGTGCCACCCCCCGGTGTGCTGGTGGAGGGTGCCGACCAA
Organism: Streptomyces megasporus; assembly: GCF_000718985.1. Classification (GTDB taxonomy): domain Bacteria; phylum Actinomycetota; class Actinomycetes; order Streptomycetales; family Streptomycetaceae; genus Streptomyces; species Streptomyces megasporus. The sequence continues at coordinate 15,163 of NZ_JODL01000028.1, forward strand.
CAGCGGGCCGGGGATGGAGATCAGGTAGCCGGTGCCCTGTGCGAAGGCGGAGAGCCCGGCGACCCCGGAGCCGGTGCGCGCCCGCATGCCGATCAGGGTGAGGACCAGAGGGAAGGCGCAGTTGGAGATGCCCAGCAGCAGCGTCCAGGCCCAGGCGCCCTCCGCCGGAGCGAACCAGAGGCCGGCGTATCCGCCGAGCCCGCACACGGCCAGGCCGGCGGCGAGCGGCCCCTGGTGGCGCAGTCGCGCGGCGATCCGCGGCAGGGCGAAGGACAGGGGTATGCCCAGGCCCATGGTGACCGCGAGCAGCAGCCCGGCGGTGGAGGCGGGGACTCCGGCGTCGCGGAAGATCTGCGGGAGCCAGCCCATGGTGATGTAGGCCGCCGTGGCCTGGAAGCCGAAGAAGACGCCGAGCGCCCAGGCGGTGGGCGAACGGGTGATGCGGAGGGAGGACGTCCGACCGGCCGTGCCCGAGCCGTCCGCCGCCGAGCCGTCCGCCGCCACGCCGCCGGTGCTCGGGGCCTCGGCGGCGCGGTCGGTCGCGGCGGTGGTCGAAGCGGCGCTCGGGGCGGGCTCGGCGGCGCGGAGGCCCCGCACGACCGGCAGCCAGACCACCGCCGCGAGCGCGGCCGGCAGCGCCGACAACCCCAGGCCCAGCCGCCAGTCGTCGCCCATCGCCCGGGCCGCCGGGACGGTGAGGGCCGCGGCGGCGGCCGTGCCCAGGGAGAGGGCCATGGAGTACAGGCCGGTCATCGGGCCGATCCGGTCCGGGAACCACCGCTTGACCACCACGGGCATCAGCACGTTGCTCACCGCGATGCCCGCCAGCGCCACCACGCTGGCGGCCAGGAACGTTCCGGTGCCGCCCGCGAGGGGGCGCAGCGCCAGACCGGCGGTGACGGCGGCCATCCCGGCGAGCACCACGGCGGCCGGGCCGAAGCGGCGGGCCAGGCGGGGGGCGGCGCTGCCGAAGACGGCGAAGCACAGGGCGGGCGCGGAGGTGAGCAGCCCGGCGACGGTGCCGCTCATCCCCAACCCGTCGCGGACCTCTTCCAGGAGGGGTCCGAGTCCGGTGATGGCGGGACGGAGGTTGAGCGCCGCCAGGACGATCCCGACGACCAGCAGCCGCCTCGGCCAGGGAGAGGTGCGCGTACCCGCCCGCGCGGCGGAGCGGGTCTCTACGCTGGTCGGAGTCCTTCCGTCCGCTCGGTGGTCGACGGTCGCGGGGTCGTGGGCCATGACCACCATCATAGAATCATCGGATGAATCGAGGCCTTTTCATGCGCACGTCCACGCGCCCGCCCTCCCGGGAAGTGCCATGCCCCTGACCTCGCCCCGACGCTCCGCCCTGGCCGACCAGGTGATCGACGCCCTGCGCGACCAGATCACCTCCGGCGAGTGGCCGGTGGGCTCCCGCATCCCCACCGAACCCGAGCTGGTCGAACAGCTCGGAGTGGCCCGCAACACCGTGCGGGAGGCCGTCCGGGCCCTCGCCCACAACGGACTGCTGGACATCCGCCAGGGGTCGGGCACCTACGTGGCGGCCACCAGCGAACTGGCCGGGGTGATGCACCGCCGCTTCGCCGACGCCGATCCGCGCGACGTGGCCGAACTGCGCTCGGCGCTGGAGGCGGAGGCCGCCCGACTGGCCGCGCACCGCCGCACCGACCAGGACCTGCGCCAACTGCGGACCCTGTTGGAGCGGCGCGAGGCGGCCTGGGAGACGGGCGAGGTGGAACGCTTCGCGGAGGCCGACGTCACGCTGCACCTGGCGATCGTCCGGGCCTCCCACAACGAGGTGCTCACCGCGCTCTACGCGGACCTCGGCACCGTCCTGCGCACCTTCCTCCGCGACGACATGGGCGGGGAGCTGCGTTCCGAGGAGTACCTGGACCACGGCCGGCTGGTGGACGCCATCCGCGACGGCGACGCGGAGGCGGCGGCGCGGGAGGCCGGCTCGTACGCACGGACCTGCCGCGGCCCCCGGAGCCGTGGCGGGGAGCGCGCCGCGGGCCCCGACTGAGCGTGGGCCGGGCCCGAGGCGGGAGCGGGCCCGCGGAACGGCCGGAGGAGCGGCCGGAAGGACGGGCCGCCGATCGGATGCCCGGACGCGCGCGAGTGGCGGACGCGGGGGTTTGCCCGGGTTCGGCGGGTGGGACGGCCGCTGCTGCCCTGCCCGCCTCGCGAGAGGAGAACCCGTATGCCCCCCGCCCAGCCCCGGCGGCCCGCCGCCGCGGCGGCCGGAACGGCGGTCGCGCTCCTGGTCTGCGCCTCGTCCGTCGCCGCCCCGGCCCAGGCCCAGCCCACCCGGCCGTACGGAACCGTCGTCAGCACCGACGGGATCTACCAGCGCCAGTTCCCCAGCACCGACTCCTCGTCCCGAGGGCTTCTCCCCTACCGGGAACAGGCCGGGCTGAGGTGCAAGGTCCGCGCCCAGGACATCGACGGGAACACCGTCTGGTACCTGTTGCGCGACCGCCCCACCTGGGTGGCGGCCCGCTACGTCGCCAACACCGGCACCGTGCCCTACTGCAAGGACGTGATGTGACGCCCGTCGGGGCGTGAACCGCTTCCGGGGGCGGTAGACCGCCCCCGGAAGTCACGGCGTGCCGGCGCGGGGCCTCACGCGCCCATCATGTGGACGCCGCCGTCCACGTGCACGATCTCGCCCGTCGTCTTCGGGAACCAGTCCGAGAGCAGGGCGACCACACCGCGCGCGGCGGGCTCGGGGTCGGTGAGGTCCCAGCCGATCGGGGCGCGGGAGTCCCACACGTCCGTCAGCTCCTCGAAGCCCGGAATGGACCTGGCGGCCATGGACTTGATCGGCCCGGCCGACACCAGGTTGCAGCGGATGTTCCTGGGCCCCAGATCCCGGGCCAGGTAGCGGGAGGTGGACTCCAGGGCGGCCTTGGCCACGCCCATCCAGTCGTACTTGGGCCAGGCCATCTGCGCGTCGAAGTCCATGCCGACCACCGAGCCGCCGCGCTTCTCCAGCAACGGCAGCACCGCCATGGTCAGGGACTTCAGCGAGTACGCCGATACCTCCACCGCCGTGGCGACCGACTCCCACTCGGTGTTGAGGAAGTTGCCGCCGAGCGCGTCCTGCGGCGCGAAACCGATGGAGTGCACCACGCCGTCCAGCCCGACGCCCTCGCCGAGGTGCTCGGCGACCCGGTCGGCCAGGGTGTCGAGGTGCTCCTTGTTCTGCACGTCCAGCTCGATCACCGGCGCCTCCTTGGGGAGCCGCTTGGCGATCCGCTGCACCAGCGTCAGCCGGCCGAAGCCGGTGAGGACGACCTCGGCGCCCTCCTCCTGGGCGAGCCTGGCGACGTGGAAGGCGATCGAGGAGTCGGTGATCACCCCCGTGACGAGGATGCGCTTTCCGGCGAGAAGTCCACTCATGACGTTCAGTGACCCATACCCAATCCGCCGTCCACGGGAATGACGGCTCCGGTGATGTACGCGGCCTCCTCCGAGGCCAGGAAACGCACCGAGGAGGCGATCTCCTCGGGCCGGGCGTAACGGCCCAGCGGGACCTGACCGACGATCTTCTCGCGCTGCTCGTCGGTGAGCGCGCGTGTCATGTCGGTGTCCACGAAGCCCGGCGCGACCACGTTGCACGTGATGTCGCGGGAGCCCAGTTCCCGGGCAATCGAGCGGGCGAATCCCACCAGTCCGGCCTTGGAGGCGGCGTAGTTGGCCTGCCCCGCCGAGCCCAGCAGGCCGACCACGGAGGAGATCAGCACGATGCGCCCCTTGCGGGCGCGGAGCATGCCCCGGCAGGCGCGCTTGACGACCCGGAACGTGCCCGTGAGGTTGGTCTCCAGTACGGAGGTGAAGTCCTCCTCGGACATGCGCAGCAGCAACTGGTCGCGGTTGACGCCGGCGTTGGCGACCAGCACCTCGACCGGACCCTGCCGCTCCTCGATCTCCTTGTAGGCCTGCTCCACCTGTTCCGGGTCGGTGATGTCGCACCTGACCGCGAGGAAGCCCTCCGGTGGCTCGCCGGAGCGGTAGGTGACGGCGACCTTGTCGCCTGCGTCGGCGAAAGCACGGGCGATGGCGAGGCCAATGCCGCGGTTGCCTCCGGTGACGAGAACCGAGCGGCTCAAGGGGACACCCTTCCGTAGGGATCAGGTACTCCCTGAGAAACTATCGCCCGTCCCGTCTCTCCGGGGAACGGGGGGCCGACAGGGGCTTCGACGGGGTGCTGTGGGGTTCCTACAGAAAAGCCCGCGCGAGCGCCGGTCGCGGCACGGGTGTACGGCCCCCTGCTCGGGATTCGCACGGCCGCCCGCCGTTCCCTCCCGCCACGCCGAAGCGCCCGGGGCGGCGGGACGGGACGTCCCTCGCCGCCCCCGGGCGGGGCCGGGGGCGGCGGACGCCGGTCTACTCGCCGGTCTCCTCGCCTTCCCCCTCGTCACCGGGGCGGCTCTCCCGCTTCGGCGACCGGGTCCGGGCGTCCTCGCCCGTGTCCTCGGCGCGCTGTTCCCGTTCCTTCTTCCTCGCACGGGACCGCACCATCTCGGACGGGTCGTGGTCCGTGCCGTAGGGGCCGGAGTAGTCGCTCATGTCCGTGCCTCCTTCGCGTCGGGCCTGTGCACGGCGGCCGACCCGGCCGTGAGTACCCCGGTGCCGCCCGGAAACACACCGGTGCTCCCGGCTCACTCCGCCGGCCCCGCCCGTCCGCCTCGCCCCGCCGTCCTCACCCGTCGCCCTCACCGGCCGTCCTCACCGGGCCCGTTCCCTCCGGTCCCGGACGGCCGCGACGAGGACGGGGACCATGCCCACGACGATCGGGGCGAGGACGGCGGCGGACAGCCAGGCGGACACGTCCGGTTCCGGTTCGGTGCGCCACATCACCGCGCAGGCCACGGCGATCGACACTCCGACGCAGAAGCCGAGCAGGAGCGTGGCCTTGGCCGTCCGCAGCGCCGAGGCACGGGTGGAGGGCCGGTTGACCAGGGAGAACGTCCGCTCGTGGGGGGTGAGCTCGTTGGTGGGGCGCATGCGCAGCAGCGCCGCCACGACGGCGGCCATCAGCGCGGTGATCCCGGCGTGGAGGAAGACGGGGAGGAAGACCGCGCCGACGGACTTCTCCGTCCACGCGTCGACGCCGTCCGGCCCCATGTGCTGCGGCACCCTCTCCGGCAGGTGCGGATAGACCCCGACGCCCCAGGCCGTCAGCACCACCAGGAGGACCAGGGACGGCAGCAGCCAGGGCCAGGGGAAGGCCCTCCGGTTCTCGTCTTCCATCGTGCCCCTCCCGTGTGTTCCCGATGTTCCCCACAGGGTAGGCAGGGCCGCGGGATCGCCTGTGGAAAACGCGCCACGCCCTGTCGCCGGGGCATGGTTGACTGCGATCACGCATCGACAAGGAGGAGCGTCCGTGGTGCACGAGATCGATGAGTCCTTCCTCGCGCTGCCGCTGCGCGCGTTGGCCGACGCGGCGCTCGCCCGAGCCCGGGAGCTGGGGGTCGAGCACGCGGACTTCCGTCTGGAACGGATCCGCGGCGCCTCGTGGCGGCTGCGGGACGCACGGCCGGCCGGGTCCTCGGACGTCACCGACGCCGGGTTCGCGGTCCGGGTGGTGCACGGCGGGGCGTGGGGGTTCGCCTCCGGGGTGGACTTGACGCCCGAGGCCGCGGCCCGGGTCGCGGAGCAGGCCGTGGAGATGGCGCGGCTGTCGGCGAAGGTGCTCGAGGCGGCCGGGGCCGACGAACGGGTGGAGTTGGCGGACGAGCCGGTGCACGGCGAGCGGACGTGGGTCTCGTCGTACGAGATCAACCCGTTCGACGTGCCGGACGCGGAGAAGACGGGGCTGCTGACGGAGTGGAGCCGCCGGCTGCTGGCCGCCGACGGGGTGTCGCACGTGGACGCCTCGCTGCTGACCGTCCAGGAGAACAAGTTCTACGCGGACACCGCCGGCACCGTCACCACCCAGCAGCGGGTGCGGCTGCACCCGGAGCTGACGGCCGTGTCGGTCGCCGACTCCGGCGAGTTCGACTCGATGCGCACCCTGGCGCCCCCGGTCGGACGGGGCTGGGAGTACCTGACGGGCACCGGCTGGGACTGGGCGGGCGAGCTGGAGCGCATCCCGGAGCTGCTGGCGGAGAAGATGCGCGCGCCGAGCGTCGAGCCGGGGAACTACGACCTGGTGATCGACCCGTCCAACCTGTGGCTGACCATCCACGAGTCCATCGGTCACGCCACCGAACTGGACCGGGCCCTGGGGTACGAGGCGGCGTACGCGGGCACCTCCTTCGCCACCTTCGACAAGCTGGGCACGCTGAGGTACGGCTCGCCGGTCATGAACGTCACCGGCGACCGCACCGCCGAGCACGGGCTGGCGACGATCGGCTACGACGACGAGGGCGTGGCGGCCCAGTCCTGGGACCTGGTCAAGGACGGCGTCCTGGTCGGCTACCAGCTCGACCGGCGGATCGCGAAGCTGACCGGGCTGGGCCGCTCCAACGGCTGCGCCTACGCCGACTCCCCCTCCCACGTTCCCGTGCAGCGCATGGCGAACGTCTCGCTCCGACCGGCTCCGGACGGGCCGGACACCGAGGAGCTGATCTCGCGGGTGGAGCGGGGCATCTACGTGGTCGGGGATCGCTCGTGGTCCATCGACATGCAGCGCTACAACTTCCAGTTCACCGGGCAGCGCTTCTTCCGGATCGAGAACGGACGGCTCGCCGGGCAACTGCGCGACGTGGCCTACCAGGCGACCACCACCGACTTCTGGGGCTCGATGGAGGCCGTCGGCGGGCCGCAGACGTACGTACTCGGTGGCGCGTTCAACTGCGGCAAGGCCCAGCCGGGCCAGGTCGCCGCCGTCTCGCACGGCTGTCCCTCCGCGCTCTTCCGCGGCGTCAACATCCTCAACACCGCCCAGGAGGCAGGTCGATGACCGCTTTTCCAGCATTTTCGGCTTCTCCCGCCCCTCATGAGGTCGTCGAGCGCGCGTTGGAGCTGTCGCGGGCCGACGGCTGTGTGGTGATCGCCGACGAGGAGTCCACCGCCAACCTGCGGTGGGCGGGCAACGCCCTGACGACCAACGGCGTCACCCGCGGCCGTACCCTCACCGTCATCGCCACCGTCGACGGTTCCGAGGGGACGGCGTCGGGGGTGGTCTCCCGTTCGGCCGTCACCGACGCGGACATCGAGCCGCTGGTGCGGGCGGCGGAGGAGGCTGCGCGGAGTGCCGGTCCCGCCGAGGACGCCCGGCCTCTGGTGGAGGGCGTGCCCGCCTCCTCCGACTTCACCGAGGCTCCGGCCGAGACCTCCTCGTCGGTCTTCGCCGCCTTCGCCCCGGCACTGGGCGAGGCCTTCGCGCGGGCCCGTGCGGAGGGCCGCGAGCTGTACGGCTTCGCCAACCACCACATGGTCTCCACCTACCTGGGCACCTCCACCGGGCTGCGGCTCCGCCACGACCAGCCCACCGGCACGCTGGAGGTCAACGCCAAGTCCCCGGACCGCGCCCGGTCGGCGTGGGCGGGGCGGGCGACCCGCGACTTCCGGGACGTCGACCCGCGGGCGCTGGACGCCGAGCTGGCGCAGCGACTGGAGTGGGCCAAGCGTCAGGTGGAGCTGCCGGCGGGGCGCTACGAGACGCTGCTGCCGCCGAGCGCCGTGGCGGACCTGCTGATCTACCAGATGTGGTCGTCCACCGGACGCGACGCCGCCGAGGGACGCACGGTGTTCAGCAGGCCGGGCGGTGGCACGCGGGTCGGCGAGCGGCTGTCGGAGCTGCCGTTGACGCTGCGCAGCGACCCGAACGCGCCCGGCCTGGAGGCGGCGCCGTTCGTGATCGCGCACTCCTCCGGCGACGACGCCTCGGTCTTCGACAACGGACTGCCGCTGGAGGCCACCGACTGGATGCGCGACGGCGAGCTGCGGCGCCTGCTGACCACCCGGCACTCGGCGGGGCTGACGGGCCTGCCGGTGGCGCCGGGGATCGACAACCTGATCCTGGAGGCGGGCGGCACCGCCTCGCTGGAGGAGATGGTCGCCGCCAGTGGTCACTCCGGCCCGGCCCTGCTGCTGACCTGTCTGTGGTACATCCGCGAGGTCGATCCGGCGACGCTGCTGCTGACCGGGTTGACCCGGGACGGTGTCTACCTGGTGGAGAACGGCGAGGTCACGGGCTCGGTGAACAACTTCCGGTTCAACGAGTCGCCGGTCGACCTGCTGTCGAGGGCCACCGAGGCCGGCCGCAGCGAGCGCACGCTGCCACGCGAGTGGTCGGACTGGTTCACCCGAGCGGCGATGCCCCCGCTGCGCGTGCCGGACTTCAACATGAGCTCCGTCAGCCGGGGAGTGTGAGCGGCATAGACTCTTACCGACACCCTTACCGATACCGCCGACGACCACGGCGGGCATCCATCCGACTCGACCACCGGGAAAGAACGTGACACGCCTCGGCGACTCCGTGCAGCGTGCCGGCGATCTGCTGGCACAGGACCTCTCCTCCGACGAGACCGTCGAGCGACTGCTCGCCGAGACGGGCGCGCGCCGTTATCTGGACCTGACGGACCTGTCCGCGAAGGAGCAGGCCGAGCTGATCGCCGGTCGGGCGGTGGACGTCCTGCCGTCGGCGGAGAAGCTGGCCGAGGAGATCGACGCCGCGCGGGAGGCCGGCCGCGGGCTCCACGTCAAGCTGGGCATCGACCCGACGGCGGCCGACGTGCACCTGGGCCACACGGTCCCGATGATCGTCCTGAGCCGCTTCCAGCGGATGGGGCACGACGTCACGCTGATCATCGGCGACATCACCGCCAGGATCGGCGACCCCTCGGGGCGCTCCTCGGAGCGTCCGCCGCTGACGGACGAGGACATCGCGCGCAACCTGGCGGGCTACCGGGACCAGGTGAAGCCGTTCTTCGACTTCGACAAGGTCCGTTTCCGACACAACAGCGAGTGGCTGGCCGACATCGCCCTGCCGCGGCTGATCGGCATTCTCTCCCAGGTTCCGGCCTCGTCGCTGCTCCAGCGCGAGGACTTCCGCAACCGGCTGGCGGCCGGACACGGGCTGACGATGTCGGAGCTGATCTACCCGGTGGCGATGGCCATCGACTCCGCGGAGATCGACGCCGACATCGAGCTGGGCGGCGTGGACCAGTTGCTGAACATGCAGATGGGCCGGAAGGTGATGGAGATCTACGGCAAGAAGCCGCAGATGATCGTCACCATGCCGCTGATCGAGGGCACCGACGGCTCGGGCGCGAAGATGTCCAAGTCCAAGGGCAACTACATCGCGCTGAACGCGACCGCCGACGACGTCTTCGGCAAGATCATGTCGATTCCGGACCGTCTGATGGTGCCGTACCTGCGGGCCTGGACGGAGTGGACGGACGCCGAGATCGACCTGGTCACCGCGCGTCTGGAGGAGGGGACGCTGCACCCGATGGACCTGAAGAGGGTCCTGGCCGGTGAGGTCGTCGCCGCGATCCACGGCGTCGAGGCGGCGATGGCGGCCCGGGCGGGCTTCACCGCGCAGTTCTCGAAGAAGTCCTTCACCGACGTCGGGAGTCTGCCGGTGGTGGACGCCGCCGAGCACGGCGAGAAGGGCGTCGCGACCATCCTGGCGACCGTGCTGGAGTTCACCCCGAGCGCCTCGGCCGCCCGCCGCGTCGCCAAGCAGAACGGGCTGCGGCTGATCGTCGAGACCGAGGGGGGCCAGGAGGCGATCGTGCTGCCCGAGGCGGACGCCCTGCGTCCACTGGCGGAGGTCGTCCCGGAGAAGCTGGCCCAGGCCGGGGTCTCCGGCGCCGTCTACCTCAAGGCGGGGCGCAAGGTCGCCGAGGTCCGGGGGCTCTGACCCGGCCCGCGGAAGCGGCCGGAACAGGCGAGAACGAGAAGGGGCCGTTCACAGGCGAAGGGGCCGGCGCACCGTGCCGTGCGTCGGCCCCGGGCACCGCGACGGGTGCCGGGCGCTGCCCGCTCCGTCAGACGGTCCTCCTGCCCCGACCCCTGATGGCCGCGTAGAGCGGGGTTCCCAGCGCCACGATCAACACGGCCCCCGCGAGCTGGAGAATGTGCCGGATCCAGTCGATGCCGCCGGTGTCCTCCACCCCGATCCCCCCGGCCACGGCGTTGCCCAGGATCCCACCGAGGATGCCGAAGATGGCCGTCAGCCACAGAGGGATGTTCTGCCTGCCGGGCAGGATGGCGCGGGCCAGGACGCCCAGCACCAGACCCACGATGATCGCCCACAACCAGCTCATGTCGCCTCCTCGTGCGGCGCGCGACGCGTTCTCCGCGCGCTCGGCTTGCGTCCGGGAACTCCCCCGCACGGCCGTGGGGCCGTCCGGGTGGGAGTCGTTCCTGGCGCACCGGGTGCCCCCTCCCCGCTTTCATATGCGATGGAGTCGGGGCGTAGTGTGGGAAAAGCCGGGAACCGGCGGTCTGAGCGGGTGGTGAAGTTGAGGCGCAAACAGCGCGGTCCCGAGGTCTTCCGAATCACCGGAGCCCGCCAAGGGCTCGCCGAGGACGTCCGGAACCGGGAACGGCACTACGTGATCTCGATGCTGGTGCGCACCGTGTCGGTCCTGCTGACCGTGCTGCTGTGGAACGTCCAGCGTCCCCTCGCCGTGGCGGCCCTGGTGCTCGGTGCCGCGCTGCCGTACATCGCGGTGGTCATCGCCAACGGGGGGCGGGAGAACGCCCCCTCCCTCCCCGACACCTACATCGCCACGCCGCCGCGGCACGCGCTCGGCCCGGCGGAACGCGAGGACCGTGAGGACCACGGGGACCGCGGAGAGCGCGAGGACCCCGGGTCGCAGGAGCCCCCCGTGTGGGAATCGGAGGACCACGAGGGCCACACCGTGTGGCACCCCCCACGGGAGCCGGAGGGTTCGGCGCCCGGTGACGGGAGCGAACGGGAACCGAGTCCGTCGGGCCCCGGCCGCGACGCCGACCCGCGACGCTGACCCACCCCGAGGTCGAGGCTCGGGAAGACCTCGGACCAATCGTGCTGTTCCGCTGCCCTCGGGATGGGTGCGCGTGCCATACTGCCTACACGCTCCGCATCCCCCGTCGGAGCGGCGGACCGACGCCGGGCGGCTCCCCCCGTGGCTGCCCGGCGTCGTCATGTTTGTATGGAGCCGTGACCGAGAACACCGTCGTCTGCTCCGCCAAGGGTTGCCGTGAAGCCGCCGTGTGGGTGCTGGCCTGGAACAACCCCAAGCTGCACACCCCGGAACGCCGCAAGACCTGGCTGGCCTGCGAGGAGCACCGCGAACACCTGTCGAACTTCCTGGGGATGCGCGGCTTCCTCAGGGAAGTGGTGCCCTTGGAGGAGTGGGAGGCCGAGGAGGACCGGCGGGACGGCTCAGCCGCCGATCGCTGACATCGGGCGGTCGGGCTGACGGAAGGAGGGGTCGTCCAATCCGGACCCCGCCTTCTTGCCCCACATGGCCGTCTTCCACAGCTCGGCGATCCTCTCGTCGCCGGCTCCCGAGCGCAGCGCTCCGCGCAGATCCGACTCCTCCCGGGCGAACAGGCAGGTGCGGACCTGTCCGTCGGCGGTCAGTCGGGTGCGGTCGCAGGCGTGGCAGAAGGGCCGGGTGACGGACGCGATCACCCCGACGCGGTGCGGGCCTCCGTCGACGATCCAGCGCTCGGCGGGTGCGGACCCCCGGCTCTCCCCGTCCTCGGGGGTGAGGGTGAAGCGGGTGCGCAGGGAGGCCAGGACGTCCCCCGCGGTGATCATGCCCTCGCGTCGCCAGCCGTGCTGGGCGTCGAGCGGCATCTGCTCGATGAAGCGCAGTTCGTACCCGTTCTCGACGGCCCAGGAGAGCAGGTCGGGGGCCTCGTTCTCGTTGAGGCCGGGCATCAGCACCGCGTTGACCTTGACCGGGGCGAGCCCGGCCGCGCGGGCCGCCGCCAGGCCGCGGAGGACGTCGGCGTGCCGCCTGCGGCGGGTCATCCGGTGGAAGACCTCCGCGTCGAGGGTGTCGAGGGAGACGTTGACCCGGTCCAGTCCGGCCCCGCGCAGCGCCTCGGCCGTCCGCTCCAGGCCGATGCCGTTGGTGGTCAACGACAGTTTCGGACGGGGCTCCAGCGCGGCGCAGCGTTCGACGATGCCCACCAGCCCGGGGCGCAGCAGCGGCTCGCCGCCGGTGAAGCGCACCTCGCGCACTCCGAGCCGGGTCACGGCGATCCCCACGAGGCGGACGATCTCGTCGTCCGTGAGCAGGTCGGGTCTGGCGAGCCACTGGAGCCCTTCCTCGGGCATGCAGTAGGTGCACCGCAGGTTGCAGCGGTCGGTGAGCGATACGCGCAGATCGGTGGCGACCCGACCGTAGGTGTCCGACAGCATGTCGACAGTCCCTCCAGGGATGGACATCTGTCAGGCAGCGTACGCGACGGCCGTCGGGGGCGGGGCGACTCCGACGAGGGAGGACCGGCCGGCGCGGTCCGCCGGACCCGACCATTGCCTTTCGCCCCATCGGGGCGATAACTTCCGTCTCCGTGCATCCGTACGGTCAACTCCGATAAACGGACGGGATCTTGCCCACCTGTGTTCACGCAGGCGTGCCCCGGCTCCCCGTCCAGGAGGTGGGAGGCTTCCGATCCGAAGGTCGTGTCCGGACCGAACCGATTGCCCCGGAGCGCGGGAGCGGGCGAGGACACCGCACCGGAGAAGCGCCCCTCCCCTGTCGGGGGTGACACACCACCGGCTGAAGCCGGCGGTTCTTTCGCCGAGACATCTGATGGAGAGCCCATGGCATCGAGACCCTCCAGCCGACGCCGCGCCCTCGCGGTGCCGGTCGGGTTGGCGCTGACCGCCTCCCTGGCCCTGCTGCCCGGCGCCGGCACGGCGCTGGCCCAGGACGCCCCGGCCGCCGCGACCAGGTCGGCCGCGGACGGCGAGCGGCTGTCGTACGTGGTCAACACCTCCGCTCACCCCGCCACCATCGCCCGCGTGGAGAAGGCGATCGCCAAGGCCGGTGGCACGGTCGTCGTCACGCACCGGAAGATCGGCGTGATCGTCGCCCACTCCTCGAACCCCTCCTTCGCCGAGGAGATGCGCGCGGTGCGCGGCGTGGACTCCGCCGGAGCCACCCGCACCGCGCCGCTGCTGTCCGCGGGGACCACCGAGGTCGGCGCGCCGCAGTACGTGGAGGAGGCGGCCGGGACCACGGCCAAGGCGGCGAGCGCCGACGCCGAGCCCCTGGAAGGCGACCTGTGGGGCCTGCGCGCCATCCGGGCCGACGAGGCCGCCAAGGTCAACCCGGGCCACAAGAGGGTCACCGTCGCGGTGATCGACACCGGCGTCGACGACACCCACCCGGACCTGGCCCCCAACTTCTCGGCGGGCCAGTCCGCGAACTGCGTCGGCGGCGTCGCCGACACCGGCCAGGGCGCCTGGCGTCCGTACGGCTCGGGCGACTACCACGGCACGCACGTCGCGGGCACCATCGCCGCGGCGCGCAACGGCGTCGGTGTGGCGGGCGTCGCGCCGGGCGTGCGGGTGGCCTCCATCAAGGTGAGCGAGCCCGACACCAGCCTCTTCTACGCGGAGGCCGTGATCTGCGCGTTCGTCTTCGCCGCCGACAAGGGCGTGGAGATCACCAACAACAGCTACTACGTCGACCCGTACCTGTACAACTGCGAGGACGACGCGGACCAGGGCGCGGTCGTGGAGGCGGTCCGTCGGGCCGCGGGCTACGCCGAGCGCAAGGGCACGCTGCACGTCGCCTCGGCGGGCAACTCCAACCACGACCTCGCCGCCGACGAGATCCTCGACACCACCAGCCCCAACGACACCGTCCCGGTCGAGCGCACGATAGACCCGTCGGAGTGCCTGGACCTGCCGACCCAGTTGCCGGGTGTGGTGACGGTCTCCGCGACGGGCGTTCAGAACGTCAAGTCGTACTACTCCACCTACGGCCACGGCGTCGTCGACGTGGCGGCCCCCGGTGGCGACCGGTACCAGGTGCCGGACACCCCGTCGGGCAACGGCCGAATCCTGTCGACCATGCCCAACGACTCCTACGCCTTCCTCCAGGGCACCTCGATGGCCAGCCCGCACGTCGCCGGAGTGGCCGCGCTGCTCAAGAGCAAGCACCCCTGGGCGAACCCGGCGACGCTCCGGCTGATGCTGAAGGCGCAGGCGGACAACCCCGGTTGCCCGGAGTTCTACGACCCGGACGGCAACGGGGTCGAGGACGCCACCTGTGAGGGCGGTCGCCAGGTCAACGGCTTCTACGGCCACGGCATCGTCGACGCCCTGGACGCCGTCAAGTAACGCCGACGTCCCGGGCGTTCGACGGGGACGCCCCGTCAGGAAGCGGACGGAGCGGAGGGGTCGGGCCCGAGGGGTCCGGCCCCTCCGCCGTCCGTCCGGGGCCTTGTGGAGGTCGCCGGCTGCCAGCCGGGGCCGCGGAACAGGCGTCCGGCGCGTTCGCGCCAGTCTTTCGCCCCGCGCAGGTCGCGGGCGATGGCCACGTACTCGTGGGTGGCCACGCGCAGCGGGTTGTGGGTGTCGATGTTCTTGGTGAGCCCGTAGACGCACGGTTCGGTCTCGGGCGCGAAGGAGCCGAAGAGGCGGTCCCACACGATGAGGACGCCGCCGAAGTTGCGGTCCAGGTAGTCGCCCTGCGAGGCGTGGTGGACGCGGTGGTGCGAGGGCGTGTTGAAGAGGAACTCGATCGGCCTCGGGAGCCTTCCGATGCGTTCGGTGTGGATCCAGAACTGGTAGACCAGGTTGACCGAGGAGCAGAAGGCGAGCGCGGCCGGGTGCACGCCGCAGACGACGAGCGGCAGGTAGAACGGCCAGGAGGTCACCGACGTCCAGGGCTGGCGCAACGCGGTGGTGAGGTTGAACCTCCGGCTGGAGTGGTGCACCACGTGGCAGGCCCACAGGACGCGGATCACGTGGTGGCCTCGGTGGGACCAGTAGTAGAAGAAGTCCTGGGCGAGCAGCATCAGCGGCAGCGTCCACCACTCGACGGGCACCCGCAGCGGGGTCAGTTCGTGGACCACCGAGTAGATCGCCACGATCGGGACTTTCCACAGGGCGTCGAAGAAGAGGCTGCCCAGGCCCATGGTGACGCTGGTGGCGGCGTCCTTGGCCTCGTACCCGACGACGGGACTGTCGGGTTCTTCGGGGTGGAGGCGGTAGGAGACCATCTCCAGGACCGTCAACAGGACGAAGGCGGGGATGGACCACAACACGACATCGGGGAGATCCGGCACGCTCGGCATGCGAGCACCGTAGGGCCGCGGACGGGCGGTGCCCAGAGTCTGTTACCGACAAGTATGCGGAAGGGGTCGCCCGCCGGCCGGGGCACCGGGAACGACCTGCGGTTGTGTGATGGTGTCAGTAGCGGCCCGTATCCTCTGTGACCATGCTCGAAGACCAGTCGGCGGCCGACGCGCGGCCCGCAGCGCAGCCCACCACCCCGGCCTGGCCCAGTGAATACCCGGACGGCTACGCGGTGGTGGACGTCGAGACCACGGGCCTGGCCCGGGAGGACCGCATCGTCTCCGCGGCCGTCTACCGGCTGGACGCCCGGGGCGACGTGGTGGACCACTGGTACACCCCGGTCAACCCCCAGCGGGATCCGGGGCCGACCTGGATCCACGGTCTGACGAGCGAGATGCTGGCCGACGCCCCGCTCTTCCCGGAGATCGCCGAGGAGTTCGCCGAGCGGCTGCGGGGGCGGGTGCTGGTCGCGCACAACGCCGTCTTCGACTGGTCGATGATCGCCCGCGAGTACGCCCGCGCCCGCCTGGAGGTCCCGGTGCGGCAGCGGCTGTGCACCATCGCGCTCTCCAAGGAGCTGGACCTGCCCCTGGCCAACCACCGGCTGGAGACCCTGGCCGCGCACTACGGCGTCGTGCAGCGCCGGGCGCACCACGCGCTGGACGACGCGCGGGTGCTGGCCGAGGCGTTCCGGCCGAGCCTGCACATGGCGGCCCGCGGCGGCATACGCCTGCCCCTGCTGGCCTGCCGGCCGATGACCGAGTGGACCGACGCCATCACCTCCGGCGGGTCGCGCTCCCGCTCCCACGCGGGAAGTTGGCGCCCCTCGCGCAAGCGTCCCGCCTGTCCCTACCCCAACCCCGGGCGGTACGAGCCGGGCAAGCCGCTCGTCCAGGGCATGCGGGTGGCGATCTCCGGCGACACCTCCGTCGACCGCGAGCTTCTGGAGGACCGGGCGATCGAGGCCGGTCTCCACATCGCGACCAGCGTCTCCCGGCTCACCAGCCTCCTGGTCACCAACGATCCCGACGCCGGCACCTCCAAGGTCGTCAAGGCACGCGCTTACGGCACCCCGGTGATCGACGAGGGGGCCTTCACCCAACTCCTGCGCGACGTGGCCCCCGCTCCGGGGGAATGACCACCGGCGGGGTACCGTCGAACCCGTGTCGTCCTCGTACCGTTTTCTGCTGTCCCGACAGTGGGTGATCCTCACCCTCGTCGCGCTCCTGCTGATCCCGGCCATGGTGTGGCTGGGGTTCTGGCAGTTCCACCGGCACGAGGAGAGGGTGGCCCGCAACGATCTGATCGCCACGAGCCTGGCTTCCGAGCCCGTCGCCGTGGACGAGTTGGTCGCTCCGGGCCGCGGCCCGGAGGGCGACGACCGGTACCGTCCGGTGACGGCGACCGGCACCTACGACACCCGGCACGAGGTGGTCGTCCGCCAGCGGACCGCCGCCGACGGCAAGCGGATCGGATACCACGTCCTCACTCCGCTGGTCCGTGAGGACGGCACGGCCGTGCTGGTCAATCGCGGCTGGATTCCGGCGGCCGGGGACCTGACGAAGTTCCCCGACGTGCCGAAGGCCCCCTCCGGCGAGGTCACCGTGACCGGTCGGCTGATGGCGGACGAGACGGAGAGCGGCGGCGTCAAGGAGAAGGCGGGGCTGCCGCCGCGCCAGGTGATGCTGATCGACAGCGAGCGGGCGGCGCGGGAGATGGACCGGCCGGTCCTCGGCGGCTACGTCGCGTTGGCCGGGACCTCCCCCGAACCCTCCGGGGAACAGCCCCAGCTCCTTCCCGAGCCCGACCACGACAGCATCGGCTCGCACCTGGCGTACGCGTTCCAGTGGTGGCTGTTCGCCGCCGGGGTCCCCGTCGGCTGGGTGGTGCTGGTGCGCCGTGAGCACCGGGACCGTCTGGCGGCCGGGGAGCGGGGCGCGGACGGGACCGCCGGCGGAACCGGGGTGCCGGACGCGGACGCCTCACAGGGGACGGACCCGCGGGGCACGGATCCGCGGGGCACGGACCTACGGGGAACAAACCCGGACGAGCGTCCCTCCCCCGCCCCCTCCGCCGCGGGATCGGCGGAGGGACCGGCAGACTGATCCCATGGATCTGGGACTGCAGGACAGGGTGTACCTCGTCACCGGCGCCACCCGCGGGCTGGGCTTCGCCTCCGCCCGTGAGCTGGTCGCCGAGGGCGCTCGGGTGATCGTCACCGGCCGCACCGACCGCTCGGCGGCCGAGGCCGCCGAGCGGCTGGGCGAAGGCGCCGTCGGCATCGCGGCGGACAACGCCGATCCGGACGCCGCCGACCGCCTGGTGACCGCCGCGCACGACCGGCACGGCCGTCTCGACGGGGTGCTGATCAGCGTCGGCGGACCGCCGCCGGGCTCCTTCGAGAGCAACACCGACGAGCAGTGGCGGTCGGCGTTCGAGTCGGTCTTCCTCGGTGCGGTGCGGTTGGCCCGCACGGCGGCCGGGCGCCTGGGCGAGGGCGGAGTGATCGGTTTCGTGCTCTCCGGCTCGGTGCACGAGCCGATCCCCGGGCTGACGATCTCCAACGGGCTGCGGCCGGGGCTGGCGGGCTTCGCCAAGTCGCTGGCGAACGAGCTGGGGCCGCGCGGCGTCCGCGTCGTCGGGCTGCTGCCGGGGCGTATCGCCACCGATCGGGTCCGCGAGCTCGACGCGCTCTCCGAGGACCCCGAGGCCGCTCGCGAGCGGGCCTCGGCCGTGATCCCGCTGCGCCGTTACGGCACCCCGGAGGAGTTCGGCAGGGTGGCGGCCTTCGTGCTCTCCCCCGCCGCCTCGTACCTGACCGGCGTGATGATCCCGGTCGACGGCGGCGTCCGGCACGGTTTCTGAGTCCGCTTCCGAGTCCACGGCCGCGCCGTTCCGTGCGTGCCGCCCGGCGAGGCCGGCGCGCACGGAACGGACCGCCGTGGGGTTCGTGGGGTTACTCGCCGATGCCGGCCAGGTCGCGCAGCCTGCGCGCTTGTGCCTCGCGCTCGGCCGCGCGCTGTTCGTCGTAGGTGCGCTCCACCGCGCCGCGCAGCAGCGCCTTGGTCTCGACCACCGCGTCGCGCGGGGCGGCGAGCAGCGCCGCCGTCAGGTCGGCGGTGGCCGCCTCCAGCTCCGCGCGGGGCACCACCAGGTTGGCCAGGCCGATCCGCTCGGCCTCCTCGGCGTGGACGGACCGGCCCGTCACGCAGATCTCCAGCGCGCGAGCGTATCCGACGAGGGAGACGAGCGGATGCGTGCCGGTGAGGTCCGGGATAAGTCCGAGGCTGGTCTCGCGCATCGCGAACTGCGCGTCGTCGGCGCAGACGCGCAGGTCGCAGGCGAGCGCGAGCTGGAAGCCCGCGCCGACCGCGTGCCCCTGGACGGCGGCGACGCTCACCACGTCGTTCCGCCGCCACCAGGTGAACGCCTCCTGGTAGCCGGCGATGGCGGCGTCGACCTCGGCGTCCGAACTCCGCGCGAGGTCGATGAAGGACGGTTCGCCCTCGAAGCCCTCGGGAGTGAAGGCCTGCCGGTCGAGTCCGGCGGAGAAGGAGCGGCCCTCGCCGCGCAGGACGACGACGCGGACCTCGCCGGGCAGCAGCCGCCCGGCCTCGGCCAAGGCGCGCCACATCGCGAAGGTCTGGGCGTTGCGCTTGGCCGGGCGGTCGAGCGTGACCGTGGCCACGGCACCGTCGACGGCGAGTCGCACACCGTCCTTGTCGAGCAGGGTCATGAGGGTCTCCTGGGGCTCTCCACAGTCAAGTGACTGCAGAGTAACCACCCAGCCGGTCAGCCGGCCGACCGGGTGGCCTCCTCAGGACGGCCCTGGGTCTCAGGACGTCGTGGTCTTCTTGCCCCGCGTCGCACCGCCGCGACCGCGGAGGGTCACGCCGGACTCGCTGAGCATCCGGTGCACGAATCCATAGGAGCGACCGGTTTCCTCGGCCAGCGCCCGAATGCTCGCACCGGAGTCGTACTTCTTCTTCAGGTCGGCCGCGAGCTTCTCGCGCGCCGCGCCGGTCACCCGGCTGCCCTTCTTCAGAGTCTCGGCCACCCGTGCCTCCTCATGGGAAGTGCGCTCTGAACTCTCATGATCACCCCTTACCGGGCTTCTGGCCACCCATTCGACAAGGTCCGTGGGGAGACCTTGTCCATCGGGCAAACCCCGAGAGACGCCGGAATACGGCGTTCCGCGCCGCCTCCGCCGGGCACACCGCCGGGCCGTGAAAGGAAAGCACAGGTCAGAACGGTGAACGGGAATCGGACCAACACACCGGGCGGCTCCTGCCACACCACCCGCGCTCTCGACGCGCAACCGCGCCGCGGTACGAGCCGAACTCACTCAGATGACGGATCACAGGTAGGCCGAATGATCCAGAACGGTGTGATCATTCTGCGCCCACCGGACGTCCCGACCTCAGGCGAGCGCGACGAGATCCGCGTACTCGTCGCCCCACAGGTCCTCCACGCCGTCCGGCAGCAGGACGATCCGCTCCGGCTGGAGCGCCTCCACCGCGCCCTCGTCGTGGGTGACCAGCACCACCGCGCCGGTGAAGGCGCGCAGCGCGCCGAGGATCTCCTCGCGGCTGGCCGGGTCGAGGTTGTTGGTGGGCTCGTCCAGGAGCAGCACGTTGGCCGAGGAGACCACCAGCGTGGCCAGCGCCAGCCGGGTCTTCTCCCCGCCGGAGAGCACCCCCGCGGGCTTGTCCACGTCGTCGCCGGAGAACAGGAACGATCCCAGCGTCTTGCGCACGTCGACCATGTCCATGTCGGGCGCGGCCGAGCGCATGTTCTCCAGCACCGTGCGGTCCGGGTCCAGGGTCTCGTGCTCCTGCGCGTAGTAGCCGAGCTTGAGCCCGTGGCCGTGGACGACCCGCCCGGTGTCCGGCTTCTCCACCCCGGCCAGCATCCGCAGCAGGGTGGTCTTGCCCGCGCCGTTGAGACCGAGGATGACCACCCGGGAACCCTTGTCGATGGCCAGCGAGAGATCGGTGAAGATCTCCAGGGAGCCGTAGGACTTGGACAGCCCCTCCGCCGTCAGCGGGGTCTTGCCGCACGGCGCGGGGTCGGGGAAGCGCAGCTTGGCGACCTTGTCGGCCTGCCTCGCCTCCTCCAGCCCGGCCAGCAGCCGCTCGGCGCGGCGGGCCATGTTCTGCGCGGCGACGGCCTTGGTCGCCTTGGCGCGCATCTTGTCGGCCTGGGCGGCGAGGGCGGCGGCCTTCTTCTCGGCGTTGGCCCGCTCGCGCCTGCGCCGCTTCTCGTCCGCCTCGCGCTGGACCAGGTACTGCTTCCAGCCCATGTTGTAGATGTCGATGCGGGCGCGGTTGGCGTCCAGGTAGAACACCTTGTTGACGACCGTCTCCACCAGGGCGACGTCGTGGGAGATCACCACGAAACCGCCGCGGTAGGTCTTGAGGAAGTCCCGCAGCCAGGCGACGGAGTCGGCGTCGAGGTGGTTGGTCGGCTCGTCCAGCAGCAGGGTGTCGGCGTCCGAGAACAGGATGCGGGCCAGTTCGACACGGCGCCGCTGACCACCGGAGAGGGTGCCCAGCGGCTGGGCGAGCACCCGGTCGGGCAGGCCCAGGCTGGCGGCGATCGTGGCGGCCTCGGCCTCGGCGGCGTACCCGCCCTTGGTGAGGAACTCCGTCTCCAACCGCTCGTACTTCTTCATCGCCCGCTCGCGGGTGGCGCCCTTGCCGCCCGCCATCCGCTCCTCGTTCTCGCGCATCCTGCGCAGCACGGTGTCCAGGCCCCGGGCGGAGAGGATGCGGTCGCGGGCGAGGGCGTCGAGGTCGCCGGTGCGCGGGTCCTGCGGCAGGTAGCCGACCTCGCCGGTGCGGGTGATGGTGCCCGCGGCGGGGACGCCCTCGCCGGCCAGGCAGCGGGTGAGGGTGGTCTTGCCCGCGCCGTTGCGGCCGACCAGGCCGATGCGGTCGCCGCGGGTGATGCGGAAGGAGGCGGACTCGATGAGAACCCGGGCGCCGGCGCGCAGCTCGAGTCCGGTGGCGGTGATCACGGAAATGCTCCAGGGCAGGGTGGGCGTGCGTACGTCGTGGTCGGGAGGCTGGGTTACGGCGTACGCCGGCCTAATGCGCGAGGAGATTTGCCATGCGGTCAGTCTAACGGCGGCGCGCAACCGGATATCCCGTGCTCCCGTGCCGGAGGCGGCACGGGAGCACGGGAGGCACGGGAACCGTCACGCCTCGCCGGTGTGGACCTGGAAGGCCGCCCGGCGCACGGCCCTGGCCAGCACCGGGTCCGGATGGGCGGCGGCGAGCGCCACCAGGACCTGGACCGTGCGGGGGTGGCCGGTGGCGCGGATCTCCTCCAGCAGCGCCGGGACGCTCTCCTGCACGGCCGAGTCCAGGTGCTCCACCAGCAGCCGGCCGTCCCCGTGGTCGGCGACGGCCGCGGCGGTGTCCACCCACAGCCAGGTGGCCTCCTCGCGCGTCAGGACACCGGAGGCGCCGCCCGCCAGGTCGGCCGGGTCGGCGCCCTCGTGTTCGGCGAGCCAGAGCAGGGCGTAGGGACGCAGGGTGGGCTCGTCCACGACCTCCCGGACGGCGGACTCGGCGGGAGCGCCCACGACGCGCAGCGCCTCGAAGGCCAGACCGCGGATGAGGGCCTCCTCACCGCGGGCGGCCTCCAGCAGCTCGGCGACGGCCGGGCCGGTGGGGCGCGCGGCGAGCCAGGCCCGGTACTCGGCGCGGGCCTCGCCGGGCGAGAGCCGGGCACAGCCCCGCAGCATGTCCTCGGCGGGATGCTCTATGTTCCCGGCGGGACTCTGCGCGGCGACGCAGATCTGTTCGAGTTTCACCCACACGGCCCAGTTGCCCAGCGGGGTGAGCACCGCCTGCCCGGGACGGCCCTCGCCGTCCGCGGCGCACCGGGTGAGGGCGCCGACGGAGGCGAGGCCGTCCAACGCCCAGTCCAGGAGCGCGGGCAGGCCCCGGACGACGGGGCCCGCCCCCGCCCCGTCCGGCTCCTTCCCGCGCTCCGCGGACCGATCCCTTCCGCGCTCCGCGGACCGGTCCTTTCCGCGCTCCGCGGGCCGATCCTTTCCGCGCTCCGCGCGGAGTTCCGCGATTCTCTGCCGCAGCAGGTCCAGCAGGAGCGGCACGGTCACCGGCCCGGACGACAGGTGCATCACGGACAGGAACTGCGGGGCCGCCACGACGACGTCGCCGACCAGCGCCGGGTCGGCGTCGTCGGGCGCCGGATGGGCGAGCGACCACGCGTCGAAGAGGGCGACCCAGCCGCGCAGCACCGCGGAGTCGTCGCGGTCCCAGGCGCGCAACCGCCAGCCGGGCACGGCGGTCTCGCCGTGCAGTTCGATCAGGCCGGCGAGCCGGGCGCGGTCCCAGTGGACGCGCACCTGCTCCACCGACATCCTCAACTCGGCCGCGGCCCGCTCGGCCTCCGTCACCGGCGACAGACCGGTTCCGTCCGCCCAGCGGGCCAGGCGCACGGCGTCGTCGAGGCAGGCCCGCGCCTGCCGGGCCAGTTGGTCACGGGGATGGACCCCCTCGGGGGGCCGGAGCGTCCTCTGCCGGCGGCGCGCGTTCACTGCTCGGCGCGCGGCGGCGAGAGGCTGACGGGCAACGAGGCGCAGCCTGGTGTCTCGCGGTGTACGGGACGTCACGGGAGCAGTTTTGTGCACGACCGCCCGAAAGCCCAAACGTCCGTGCACAGACCTCATCTGAGCGACCCGCGGGAGCGTCCGCCGAGCACCCGCGCGGACGCCCGCACGAGCGCCTGGACAGCGCCTGGGCAAGCGCCTGCGTGAGCCCCTACATGAGCGGGGTGAGGAACCGGCGCAGCGCCTCCTCGTAGCCCTTCGGATCGGCGTTCCACATGGCGGCGTGCGGGGCCTGCCGGACGACGTGCAGCGAGACCAGGTCGGGACGCCGCTCGGCCAACTCGCGGGAGAGGTCCCAGGGGGCGACGGTGTCGTCGGGGCCGTGCAGGACCAGGGTGGGCAGCTCCAGGCTCGACGGGTCGGTCACCTCCGGCAGCGGCCCCGGATGCAGCCGGGCGCGGCCCTGCGCGGCGCGCACGGCCAGCGGCAGCAGCGGCCGGGGGACGTGGCGGCCGGCGGCGAGGGACCGGAGCGTGGCCCGCCAGTCGAGCACGGGCGAGTCCAGCACCAGCCCGGCGACGCGGTCGCGGAGCGGGGAGTGCGCCGCGGCCCGCAGCGCCATGGAGGCCCCGGTGGACCAGCCGTACAGCACGACGTTCCGTGCGCCGCGGTCCAGGGCGTGGCGGATCGCCGCGTCCAGGTCGTGCCACTCGGAGTCCCCCAGGTACATGGTGCCGGCGGGCGAGCGGGGCGCTCCGGGGTCGCCGCGGTGGGAGAGGACGAGCGTCGGCAGCCCCCTCCCGTGGAGGAACGGCAGCAGGTTCATGGGGTGTTCGCGCGTGGCGCCCAGGCCGTGCACGGCGATCACCCACACGTCGCGGAGGGCGGGCAGGTACCAGGCGGGCAGCTCGCCGAGTTCGCCGGGCACCGCCACGTCCTCGTACTCCAGGCCCAGGGCGTCGCGCGGGTTGCCGGTGTACACCTGAGGGGTGACCCGCACCCGGTCGCCGGGGGCGAGACGGCCGCGGTCGACGCGCTCCAGGCGCCTGACGACGGTGTCGGCGGTGGAGGGCACGTCGAGCACCGGGCCGACGACGGCGTGCCGGCCGGGACCGGTGAGCGCGTAGGTGCCGGGCAGCTCGGAGACGAGCGAGCGGGTCAGGGTGATCTGCCCCGCCGCGGTGGCGTGGACCGTCAGCGACGCCCCCCGGAACCCGACGGGCAGGGAACGCCCGGTGGGCGGTCGGAGGGCAGCGTGGGCCGCGTACCGTCCGGCCACGACCGCGGCCGCGCCGGCACCGAGCACGGTGGTGGCGGCCAGGGCCGCCGTTTTGCGCAGGCTCATCCTGCCCAGGATGGCGGTGCGAGGCCGTGGAGGCCAGCGGGACGGACCCGGCGGGTGATCCGGGGCGTCCCGGCCCGGCGTGGCGGGCCGCTCACGTCGAACGGCCGTCCGGCTGCCCGTAGCCGCGCAGCCGTTCGGCCACCCGGCCCAGCTCCTCGGCCGGCAGCAGCGTGGGCGTGCGGCCGGGCACGGAGGCGGCGGCGAGCCAGACCCGGCACATCCACTCCAGTTGGGCGGTGTCGTCGTACGCCCTGCGGAGGCTGTCGCCGTACACGATCGTGCCGTGGTTGCGCAGCAGACAGCCGGTGCGGTCGCGCAGGGCCTCCAGGGCGTGGGCGGCGAGTTCGTCGCTGCCGTACGTGGCGTAGGGTGCCACTCGTACCGGGCCGCCCAGGGCGGCGGCCGCGTAGTGGATCGCCGGGAGCTCCTCCACCAGGGTGGAGACGGCCGTGGCGTGGACGGCGTGGGTGTGGACGATCGCCGCGGCGTCGGTGGCTCGGTAGATCGCCAGGTGCATCGGCAGTTCGCTGGTGGGCCTCAGCTCACCGGCCACCCGCCGTCCGTCGAGGTCGACGGCGCACAACTCGTCCGGCCCCAGCCGGTCGTACGGGACGCCGCTGGGGGTCACCAGAACGGTGTCGTCGACCCGTGCCGACACGTTGCCGGAGGTGCCCACGACGAGCCCGTCGGCCACCGTCCGGCGCGCCGTGTCCACCAGCTCGCGCCAGGCGTCGTCCCAGGTCCGCCGCATCCGTGCCACCTCCGTGCCGCCTCCGGCGGAGCACTGTAGCGCGGCCGGTTACCGGCGGTCGGGTGACCTCGGGCGCGCGTCACCGTGTCCCACCTCCCTGCACAGGTTCAGGGAGATACCGTGAATCCGCTCCCAGTTCACCTTGCGTTCACCCTGGGTCCCTACGTTCGCCGCGTACATCTCCTTCGACTGATTGCCTGGGTGAATGGAAAACATCACGCTTCTCATCGGGATCGTGATCGTCACAGCCTTGGTGTTCGACTTCACCAACGGCTTCCACGACACGGCCAACGCCATGGCCACCACCATTTCCACCGGGGCACTCAAGCCCAAGACCGCGGTGGCGATGTCGGCGGTCCTCAACCTCATCGGCGCCTTCATCTCGGTCGAGGTCGCCGCCACCATCTCCAAAGGCCTCATCAACGAGGACTCCGGAATCGATCCGGCCGTGGTCCTGGCGGGTCTGGTCGGAGCGATCATCTGGAACCTGTTGACCTGGTTGGCGGGTCTCCCCTCCAGTTCCTCCCACGCCCTCATGGGCGGCCTCATCGGCGCGACCATCGCCTCCGTCGGCATCGGCGCCGTCTCCATGAGCGCGGTCGTCTCCAAGGTGCTGCTCCCGGCCCTGGCGGCCCCGCTGGTCGCCGGCATCGCGGCGATGCTCGCCACCAAGCTCACCTACCGGATCACCCGGAAGACCGAGGAGCGGGACGTGGCCAAGGGCTACCGCGCCGGGCAGATCGCCTCGGCCGCCCTGGTCTCCCTCGCCCACGGCACCAACGACGCCCAGAAGACGATGGGCGTCATCACCCTCGCCCTGATCTCCGGCGGCCTGCTGGGCGCCGACGCCGACCCGCCGATGTGGGTCATCGCCTCGGCCGGCATCGCGATCGCCCTGGGCACCTACCTGGGCGGCTGGCGGATCATCCGCACCATGGGCAAGGGCCTCACCGACATCCGGCCGGCCCAGGGCTTCGCGGCCCAGACCAGCTCGGCCGTCACCATCCTGGCCTCCTCCCACCTGGGCTTCGCGCTCTCCACCACCCAGGTCTGCTCCGGCTCGATCATGGGCTCCGGACTGGGCCGCAAGGGCGGCACGGTGCGCTGGAACACCGCGGGCCGCATGCTGGCCGCCTGGGGTCTGACCCTCCCGGCCGCCGGTCTGGTGGCCGCGGGCGCCGCCCTGTTGACCGCCCAGGGCGACTGGGGCGTCATCGTCGTCACGGTCCTCACCGTGGTGATCAGCGCCGCGATCTGGCTCGCCTCCCGCAAGGAGCCGGTGGACCACACCAACGTCAACGACGTCGAGCCGGTCGCGCCCGACACCCCCGCGCAGCTCGGCGTCCCGCCCCAGCCCGCCGTCGTCGCCGGCGTCGGGACCGGCACGGCCGACGCCGAGGCCGAGTCCTCGGGTCCCTCGGCCGCCGCACCCCTCTCCTCCTCGGCCTCGTAGCGCCGCGCGGGAACCCCACAGGAATCGCAAAGGAAACAGCCTCATGGACATCGACTGGGCCGCTCTCGGCCAGGTCTTCGGGGTCAGCCTCGTGATGACGGTCGGCTTGGTGGGCGTCTTCACCCTCGGCATCGTCGGAACCCGCACCAGCAGCAAGGCCGGGGACAGCGGTCCCGCCCTCCTCGGCCGGGTCGGCGCCTACGCCAGCTTCGCCCTGTGCGCGGCGGCCGTGGTGTACGGCATCTACATCATCGCTGCCTGAGCAGCGCGCCTCCGGGCGCCCGACGGGACCGTCGGGCGCCTTTTCATGCCCGCACGCCGGGTGTGCGCGGCGCGCGTCCGCGTCGTGTGCGCTTCCGCACACTCCGCCGTCGCAGGTCATCGCCGAGTTGACGCCTCATTCCCGGCCGTGGTGGACTTCCCGTTGCCCAACGGCGGCAGGAGAGGAAGCCGGTGCGAATCCGGCGCGGTCCCGCCACTGTCACCGGGGAGCGCTTCCCCACCCAGGGCCACGGCTCGCACATCGAGCTGGAAGGCCGGGGAAGCGCGGATCCGGGAGCCAGGAGACTCTCACCGCCGGTCACGTCGATCCAGGGCGAGGACCCTGAGTGAGGACACATCGCCATGCCCGGCATTCCGCCTGCCCCTGCCCCCTCCACGGTGACCGCACGAGGCGCGACGGCACGCTGACGCCATGCGCGCCGACCACACCACCACCGCCACCGCCCTCCCGGACCTCCCCGCCGCATCGGGGTACGCGTACGGAGCGGTGCTCGGGTACCTGTTCGATCTGATCGCCGGCGATCCCCGCCGCGCCCATCCCGTCGCCGCCTTCGGGCGTGCCGCCACGGCCCTCGAACGCCTGCTGTGGCGCGACCACCGCGGCGCGGGCGCGCTCTACACCGGCGTGTGCGCGGGTGGGGCCGTGGCCGCCGCGGCGGCGCTGGACCGTGCCGCGCGCCGCTCCCCCGCCGTCTCTGTCGCGTTGACGGCCGCCGCGACCTGGACCGTGGTCGGCGGCAGCAGCCTGGCCCGTGAGGCCCGCGCCATCGCCGCCGCCCTGGAGGCCGGCGATCTGGAGGCGGCCCGCGCCCGACTGCCCCACCTGTGCGGACGGGATCCGCGGGCGCTGGACGCCGACGGCATCGCCCGGGCCGTCGTGGAGTCCGTCGCCGAGAACACCTCCGACGCCGTGGTCGGCGCCCTGGTCTGGGGCGCGGCCTGCGGCGTGCCGGGGCTGGCCGGCTTCCGGGCCGTCAACACCCTGGACGCGATGGTCGGGCACCGCTCGCCGCGTCACCTCCGTTTCGGCTGGGCCGCGGCCCGGCTGGACGACGTCGCGGGGTGGCCCGGCGCCCGGCTGAGCGCGCTGCTGGCCGCCCTCGCCGGCCCCGATCCGCGCGGCGCGCTCCGCGCCTGGCGCGCGGACGCCCACCGTCACCCCAGCCCCAACGCCGGAAGGGTCGAGGCGGCGTTCGCGGGCGCGCTCGGCGTGCGGCTGGGCGGGACGCTGTCGTACGGCGGCCGGGTCGAGCACCGTCCGGTGCTCAACGCCTCCGGCCGTCCGGTGCGCGTGGCGGACATCGAGCGGGCGGTACGGCTGTCGCGCCGGGTGGGCGCGCTGGCACTGGCGGTGTGCGCCGGCGCCGGAGCCCTGCGGGAGCAGCGGCGGAACGGCCGGAGCGGGAGGGCGGCCCTGTGATGGACGGCGTGACGGACGGTGTGACGGACGGTGTGACGGGCGGCGGACTGCTGATCGCGGGGACGACCTCGGACGCGGGCAAGAGCGTGGTCACGGCGGGCGTCTGCCGTTGGCTGGCCCGCCGGGGCGTCAAGGTGGCGCCGTTCAAGGCGCAGAACATGTCGCTCAACTCCTTCGTCACCCGGGACGGCGCCGAGATCGGCCGCGCCCAGGCCATGCAGGCCGCCGCGGCCCGGGTGGAGCCCACCGCGCTGATGAACCCGGTGCTGCTCAAGCCGGGCGGCGACCGCACCAGTCAGGTCGTGCTGCTGGGGAAGCCGGTGGGCGAGCTGAGCGCCCGCGGCTACCACGCGGGACGGCAGGAGAGGCTGCTGGGGACGGTCCTGGACTGTCTGACCGAGCTGCGGCGCACCCACGACGCGGTGATCTGCGAGGGCGCCGGCAGCCCGGCCGAGATCAACCTGCGGCACAGCGACATCGTCAACATGGGGCTGGCCCGCGCGGCCCGGCTGCCGGTCGTGGTGGTCGGCGACATCGACCGCGGCGGCGTCTTCGCGTCCCTCTTCGGGACCACCGCCCTGCTGTCGGCCGAGGACCAGGCCCTGGTGGCGGGCTACCTGGTGAACAAGTTCCGCGGCGATGTGACGCTGCTGGAGCCGGGGCTGGAGATGTTGCGGGGACTGACCGGACGGCCGGTGCTGGGCGTCCTGCCGTACCGGCACGGGCTCGGCATCGACGAGGAGGACGGGCTGCGTCTCTCCCTGCGCGGCACCGTCCGCGAATCGACCGTCGCGCCCCCGCACGGCCGGGACGTGCTGCGCGTCGCGGTGGTGCCCGTGCCGCTGATGTCGAACTTCACGGACGTGGACGCGCTGGCGGCCGAGCCGGGCGTGGTCGTGCGGTTCTGCGACCGGCCCGAGGAACTGGCCGACGCCGACCTGGCCGTCGTGCCCGGCACCCGCGGCACCGTGCGGGCCCTCGCCTGGCTGCGCGAGCGCGGCCTGGCCGACGCGCTGGTCCGCCGGGCCGCCGAGGGGCGACCGGTGCTGGGGATCTGCGGCGGCTTCCAGATGCTGGGCGAGCGGATCGAGGACGAGGTGGAGTCCCGGGCCGGGACGGTCGACGGCCTGGGGCTGCTGCCGGTACGGGTGCGCTTCGCGCCGGAGAAGACCCTGGCCCGGCCGGTCGGCGAGGCGCTGGGCGAGGCCGTGGAGGGCTACGAGATCCACCACGGCGTGGCCGAGGTGACCGGCGGGGACGAGCCGTTCCTGGACGGCTGCCGCAGCGGCTCGGTGTGGGGCACCCACTGGCACGGGTCGCTGGAGAGCGACGGTTTCCGGCGGGCCTTCCTGCGGCGCGTGGCGGCGGACGCGGGACGGGCGTTCGTCCCCGCCCCCGACACGTCCTTCGCCGCGCTCCGCGAGGAGCAGCTCGACCGGCTGGGCGACCTGGTGGAGGAGCACGCCGACACCGACGCGTTGCTGCGACTGATCGAGGACGGCGCGCCCAGGGGCCTGCCGTTCACACCGCCGGGAGCACCGTGACCGACACGACCGACACGGCCGATGCACTCGACACACCCGACACGGCCGATATACCCGACACACCGGACGCGACCGAGACGAGCGCCACGAAGGGCGTACGCACCCATGGGGGTTCCATGAGCACGGTACTGCTGCTGTCCACCGCCGACACCGACCTGCTGGCGGCCCGGGCCTCCGGCGCCCCGTACCGCATCGCCAACCCCGTGCGCGTCGACGTCGCCGGCGAGCTGCCGGGCCTGATCGAGGGCGCGGACATCGCCGTCGTGCGCCTCCTGGGCGGCCGGCGCGCCTGGGAGGACGGGCTGGAGACGCTGCTGGCCTCCGGCGTCCCCACCGTGCTGCTGGGCGGCGAGTCGGTGCCGGACGCCGAGCTGATGGCGCTGTCCACCGTTCCGGCGGGCGTGGTCGCCGAGGCGCTGAAGTACCTGGTGGCGGGCGGCCCGGAGAACCTGGCCGAGCTGGTGCGCTTCCTCTCCGACACCGTGCTGCTGACCGGCCACGGCTTCGCCGAGCCGCGGCCGATGCCCGAGTACGGTGTGCACGGCGACCGGAAGTCCGACCCGTCCCGGCCGACCGTAGGCGTGCTGTTCTACCGGGCCCACGAGTTGGCGGGGAACACCTCCTTCGTCGACACGCTGTGCGACGCGATCGAGGAGCGCGGCGCCAACGCCCTCCCCGTCTACTGCGGTTCGCTGCGCGGCGCCGATCCGGGCCTGTACGAGCTGCTGGGCCGGGCCGACGCGCTGATCGCCACCGTCCTGGCCGCGGGCGGCACCCGCGCGGCGGACGCGAGCGCCGGCGGCGACGACGAGGCGTGGGACGTGGGCGCCCTGGCCGCGCTGGACGTGCCCGTGATCCAGGGCCTGTGCCTGACCGGTTCCCGCGCCGCCTGGGCCGCCTCGGACGCGGCCCTGTCGCCGATGGACGCCGCGATGCAGGTGGCCATCCCGGAGTTCGACGGGCGGCTGATCACCGTGCCGTTCTCCTTCAAGGAGGAGGGCCCCGACGGTGTGCCCGTCTACGTCGCCGACCCCGAGCGGGCCCGGCGTGTGGCCGGCATCGCGGCGCGGCACGCCGCGCTGCGGCACAAGCCGAACGCCGAGAAGCGGATCGCCCTGGTCTTCACCGCCTACCCGACCAAGCACTCACGGGTGGGCAACGCGGTCGGTCTGGACACCCCCGCCTCGGCGGTGGAGCTGCTGCGGGCCCTGCGGGACGCCGGTTACGACACCGGCGAACTCCCCGAGACCGGTGACGAGCTGATCCACCGTCTGATCGCGGCCGGCGGCCACGACGTGGAGTGGCTGACGGAGGAACAGCTCGCCGCGGCCCCGGCACGGGTCCCGCTGCGGGATTACCGCGAGTGGTTCGCCACGCTCGACCCCGAGCTGCGCGACGCCATGCGCGAGCACTGGGGCGAGCCGCCGGGCTCCCTCTACGTGGACGGCGAGGGCGAGAACGCCGAGATCGTGCTGGCCTCGCTGCGGTTCGGCAACGTGGTGGTGATGATCCAGCCGCCACGCGGCTTCGGCGAGAACCCCATCGCGATCTACCACGACCCGGACATGCCGCCCTCCCACCACTATCTGGCGGCCTACCGGTGGATGGAGCACTCCTTCGGCGCCGACGCGGTGGTCCACATGGGCAAGCACGGCACGATGGAGTGGCTGCCGGGCAAGGGTCTGGGCCTGTCGGCCGGCTGCGCGCCGGACGCGGTGCTGGGCGATCTGCCGCTGGTCTACCCGTTCATCGTCAACGACCCCGGCGAGGGCACCCAGGCCAAGCGGCGCGGCCACGCCACGGTCGTGGACCACCTGGTGCCGCCGATGGCGCGGGCCGACTCCTACGGCGACCTGGCCAAGCTGGAACAGCTCCTGGACGAGTACGCGCTGGTGTCCGACCTGGACCCGGCCAAGGCCCCGGCCGTGCGCAGCCAGATCTGGACGCTGGTGCGGGCCGCCGAACTCCACCACGACCTGCACGTGGAGGAGCAGCCGGGCGAGGACGAGTTCGACGAGTTCGTCATGCACATCGACGGCTGGCTGTGCGAGATCAAGGACGTGCAGATCCGCGACGGCCTGCACATCCTGGGCGGCGGCCCGGTGGGCGAGCCGCGCGTCAACCTGGTGCTGGCCGTGCTGCGGTCGGCGCAGGTGTGGGGCGGCGTGGGCGGCGCGCTGCCGGGCCTGCGGGCGGTGTTGGCCGAGCACGTCGGGCTGGTGGAGTCCGAACTGTTGGCCGAGCCGGGCGCCCGCATCGAGGTGCCCGAGGCGCTCACCTCGCTCGCGGACGGCCCGGCCCGGACCGCCTCCGACGCGGTCGACCTGCTGGAAGCGCTGGCGCGGCGGCTGGTGGAGGGCATGGAGGCCCGTGACTGGGCGCGCGCGGCGGCCGGCGAGGTGACCGTCGAGGTGCTGGGCGCCGAGGTGCCGGGGGCGGTGCGGGCGCTGGAGTTCGCCGCCGAGGAGGTCGTGCCCCGGCTGGCGCGCACCACGGACGAGATCGGCAACGTCCTCCACGCGCTGGACGGCGGGTACGTCCCGGCCGGCCCGTCCGGATCGCCGACCCGCGGTCTGGTCAACGTCCTGCCGACCGGCCGGAACTTCTACTCCGTGGACCCCAAGGCGATCCCGTCCAAGCTGTCCTGGGACGTCGGCAGCTCCCTGGCCGACTCGCTGCTGGCCCGGCACCTGGCCGACCACGGCGCCTACCCGAAGTCGGTGGGCCTGACGGTGTGGGGCACCTCGTGCATGCGCACCCAGGGCGACGACATCGCGGAGATCCTGGCGCTGCTGGGCTGTCGACCGGTGTGGGACGACGCCTCGCGGCGCGTGACGGGCTTCGAGGTCGTCCCCCTTCAGGAGCTGGGACGCCCCCGCATCGACGTCACGGTCCGCATCTCCGGCTTCTTCCGCGACGCCTTCCCGCACGTGGTGGCCCTGGTGGACGACGCGGTGCGGACGGTGGCCGAGCTGGACGAGCCCGCCGAGTCCAACTACGTGAGGGCCCACGCCGACGAGGACACCGCCGCGCACGGCGACCGGCGCCGGGCCACGGCGCGGATCTTCGGCTCCAAGCCGGGCGCGTACGGGGCGGGGCTGCTGCCGCTGATCGACGCCCGCAACTGGCGCTCGGACGCCGACCTGGCCGAGGTGTACGCGGTGTGGGGCGGCTACGCCTACGGGCGCGGTCTGGACGGCCGTCCGGCGCGCGGCGACATGGAGACGGCGTTCCGCCGCATCCAGGTGGCCGCCAAGAACGTCGACACCCGCGAGCACGACATCGCCGACGCCGACGACTACTTCCAGTACCACGGCGGCATGGTCGCCATGGTCCGCCACCTGACGGGCTCCTCCCCCGAGGCGTACGTCGGCGACTCGGCCGTCCCCGACCAGGTGAAGACCCGCACGCTGGGCGAGGAGACCCACCGGGTGTTCCGGGCGAGGGTGGTCAACCCGCGCTGGATGAGCGCCATGAGGAGGCACGGTTACAAAGGCGCCTTCGAGATGGCCGCGACCGTGGACTACCTCTTCGGTTACGACGCGACAGCCGGGGTCGTGGACGACTGGATGTACCAGCGCCTCGCCGCCGAGTACGTCTTCGACGAGACCAACCAGGAGTTCATGAGGCGCTCCAACCCCTGGGCGCTGCGCGGCATCACCGAGCGGCTGCTGGAGGCCGCCGACCGCGAGCTGTGGGCGGAGCCGGACCAGGAGACCCTGGACCGGCTCCGGGAGATCTACCTCGAACTCGAGGGCGACCTGGAAGGCGACGAATGACCTTCCCCGTCCGCATCCCCGCATACGCGGGGCCGATACGGCGATCCGGCGTCACGGACACGACGGCGCGGGACCACCCCCGCGTGCGCGGGGTCCATGTCCCCGGCCTCGGTCACCCGCCGACGGCCATCCGCGCTGTCGGCGAACACTCACTCCAAGGAGGGACGGCAGCATGAGCACCCCCTACCCGTTCACCGCGATCGTCGGGATGGACGACCTCCGGCTCGGTCTGCTCCTGAACGCCGTGCACCCCGCCATCGGCGGCGTGCTGGTGCGGGGCGAGAAGGGCACGGCGAAGTCCACGGCCGTGCGGGCGCTCGCCGCGCTGCTGCCCGAGGTGGAGACCGTCGCCGGCTGCCGCTTCTCCTGCGACCCGGCCGCGCCCGACCCGCACTGCCCCGACGGTCCGCACGAGGCGGGCCACGGCGCCTCGCGCCCGACGCGCCTGGTGGAGCTGCCGGTCGGCGCCTCGGAGGACCGTCTCGTCGGCGCGCTGGACATGGAGCGCGCCCTGGCCGAGGGGGTCAAGGCGTTCGAGCCGGGGCTGCTGGCCCGGGCCCACCGGGGCGTCCTGTACGTGGACGAGGTCAACCTGTTGCAGGACTTCCTCATCGACTCGCTGCTGGACGCCGCCGCGATGGGCGTCACCCATGTCGAGCGCGAGGGCGTCTCGGTGCGGCACGCCTCCCGGTTCCTGCTGGTGGGGACGATGAACCCCGAGGAGGGCGAGCTGCGTCCGCAGTTGCTGGACCGCTTCGGGCTGACCGTGGAGGTCACCGCCTCCCGCGAGACCGACGAGCGGGTGGAGGTCGTCCGGCGGCGGCTGGCGTACGAGGAGGACCCGGCGGCCTTCGCCGCCCGCTGGGCCGGCGAGGAGGCCGCGCTGCGGGAGCGGATCGCGGCGGCGCGGGCCCTGCTGCCGACGGTGTCGCTGGGCGACGCGGCGCTGCGGCAGATCGCCGCGACCTGTGCCGCGTTCGAGGTGGACGGGATGCGGGCCGACATCGTGATGGCCCGCACCGCGACCGCGCTGGCGGCCTGGGCGGGGCGCACGGAGGTGCTGGCCGAGGACGTCCGGCAGGCGGCGTTGCTGGCGCTGCCGCACCGCAGGCGCCGGGCTCCCTTCGACGCGCCCGGCCTGGACGAGGAGAAACTCGACGAGACGCTGCGGCAGAACGGCGGCGACGGCGGGGACGGCGACCCGGACCCGGACGGGCCGGACGGCGGCCCCGGGAACGGTCCCGGCGGCGGTGGGCGGCCCCCGCAGGACGGCCCCGAGGAGCCGTCGGGCGCCTCCGGCGCGTCCGAGCCGTCGGTGCCCGAACAGTCGCGCGGCGGGGAAGGCCCCGCCCAGGGCGGAGGCGCCGGGGAGCAGACCCCCGCCCGCGCCGGCGAGCCGTTCCGCACCCGGGCCCTGTACGTGCCCGGCGTGGGCGAGGGCGCGGCCGGACGGCGCTCGCGCGCCCACACCGCGCAGGGCCGCACCACCGGTGCCCGCCGCCCCCGGGGCGCACTGTCCCGGCTGCACCTGGCCGCGACCGTCCGGGCCGCCGCGCCGCACCAGCGGGCGCGGGGCCGTTCCGGGCCGGGGCTGGTGGTCCGTCGGGACGATCTGCGCGAGGCCGTGACGGAGGGCAGGGAGTCCAACCTCGTGCTGTTCGTCGTGGACGCCTCCGGCTCGATGGCCGCCCGGCAGCGGATGAGCGCCGTCAAGGGAGCGGTGCTGTCGCTGCTGCTGGACGCCTACCAGCGCCGTGACAAGGTCGGTCTGATCACCTTCCGCGGCTCGGGCGCCGAGGTCGCCCTGCCGCCCACCTCCTCGGTGGACGCCGCCGCCGCGCGCCTGGAGTCGCTGCCCACCGGAGGCCGCACCCCGCTGGCCGCCGGGCTGCTGAGAGCCCGTGACGTGCTGCGGGTGGAGCGGCTGCGCGACCCGTCGCGGCGTCCGCTGCTGGTCGCCGTCACCGACGGGCGGGCGACGGGTGGGCCCGAGCCGGTGGCACGGGCCCGGCAGGCGGCGCGGCTGCTGGCCGCCGACGGCACCGCCTCGGTCGTCCTCGACTGCGAGTCGGGACCGGTGCGGCTGGGCCTGGCCGGCGCGCTCGCCCGCGAACTGGGCGGCCCGGCGGTGACGCTGGAGGAGCTGCGCGCCGACGCCGTCACCTCGCTCGTTCACTCCGTACGGAACTCGAACCGGAACCTTGGGAGGGCCGCGTAGTGCCGAAGGGACAGCCGAGCGTCGTACCCGACGACGGACTCACCACACGTCAGCGCCGCAACCGTCCGCTGCTGGCGGTGCACACGGGCATCGGCAAGGGCAAGTCGACGGCCGCCTTCGGACTGGCGCTGCGCGCCTGGAACCAGGGCTGGCCGATCGGGGTGTTCCAGTTCGTGAAGTCCGCCAAGTGGCGGGTGGGCGAGGAGCGCGCGCTGCGCGTGCTGGGCGCGAGCGGCGAGGGCGGGACGGTCGCCTGGCACAAGATGGGCGAGGGCTGGTCCTGGGTGCAGCGCGACATCGAGTCCTCCGAGGAGGCCGCACGCGAGGGCTGGGAACAGGTCAAGCGCGATCTGACGGCCGAGACGTACCGGCTGTACGTGCTGGACGAGTTCACCTACCCGATGCACTGGGGTTGGGTGGACACCGACGAGGTCGTGGAGGTGTTGCGGAGTCGTCCCGGCACCCAGCACGTGGTGATCACCGGGCGGAACGCGCCGGAGGCGCTGGTCGACGCCGCCGATCTGGTGACGGAGATGACCAAGGTCAAGCACCCGATGGACGCCGGCCAGAAGGGCCAGCGGGGCATCGAGTGGTGAGCAAGGTGACGAGCCCCGCATGAGCACCGTCGTCCCCCGGTTGGTCGTCGCCGCGCCCGCCTCGGGCAGCGGCAAGACCACCGTCGCCACCGGCCTGATGGCCGCCTTCGCCGCGGCCGGACTCGCCGTGTCCCCGCACAAGGTGGGCCCGGACTACATCGACCCGGGCTACCACGCGCTGGCCACCGGGCGCGTCGGCCGCAACCTCGACGCCTACCTGTGCGGCCCGGAGCTGGTCGCGCCGCTGTTCCTGCACGGGGCGGCCGGCGCGGACCTGGCCGTGGTCGAAGGCGTGATGGGGCTGTACGACGGCGCGGCCGGGCAGGGGGAGGTCGGCTCGACCGCGCAGGTGGCGAAGCTGCTGCGGGCGCCGGTGGTGCTGGTGGTGGACGCCTCCTCGCAGTCCCGTTCGGTGGCGGCGCTGGTGCACGGCTTCGCGTCCTGGGACCCCGAGGTGCGTCTCGCGGGGGTGATCCTCAACAAGGTGGCCTCCGACCGCCACGAGGAGCTGCTGCGCGAGGCCCTGGACGCCTCGGGGGTGCCCGTGCTGGGCGCGCTGCGTCGCACGGAGCGGGTCCGCGCCCCCTCCCGTCACCTGGGCCTGGTCCCGGTGGCGGAGCGGCGCGCGGAGGCGGCCGAGGCGGTGGCCGAGCTGGCGGAGCGGGTGCGGTCCGGCTGCGACCTTCGGGCGTTGCTCGCCCTGGCGCACTCCGCGCCACCCCTGACGGAGGAACCGTGGGAGCCCCCGGCTCCTCCCGCCGGGGCGCCGCGCGGGCGGCGTCCGGTGGTGGCGGTCGCGGGCGGGGCCGCGTTCACCTTCTCCTACGCCGAGCACGTCGAGCTGCTGCGGGCGGCGGGTGCGGAGGTGGTCCCCTTCGACCCGCTGCGGGACGCCGACCTGCCGCCGGAGACGGCCGGGCTGGTCGTCGGCGGGGGCTTCCCGGAGGTGTACGCGCCGGAGCTGTCGGCGAACGAGTCGCTGCGCGCGTCCGTCGCGGCGCTGGCCGCCTCGGGTGCGCCGATCGCCGCCGAGTGCGCCGGACTGCTGTATCTGGCACGGGAGCTGGACGGCGCCCCGATGTGCGGGGTGTTGGACGTGGCGGCCCGGATGACGGAGCGGCTCACCCTCGGCTACCGCGAGGCGGTCGCCGTCGGCGACAGCGTCCTGGCCGCCGCCGGGACGCGGGTGCGCGGCCACGAGTTCCACCGCACGACGGTGGAGCCGCACGCCGGGGACCCGGCGGCGGGTCAGGCGCCCGCCTGGGGGCTGACCTGGGGCGCCGCGCGCGACCGACGGCGGGTCGAGGGTTTTGTGAAGGCCGGTGTGCATGCCTCGTACCTGCATGTGCACTGGGCCGCCGAGCCGTCCGTGGCCCGGCGTTTCGTCGACAGGTGTGTGGAGAGGGGTGCGGCATGAGCAGCGCCGGCGGTGGGCCGCGGTTGATCGGCGTCGGGGTCGGTCCCGGCGATCCGGATCTGGTGACCGTCAAGGGTGTGAAGGCGCTGCGCTCGGCGAGCGTGGTGGTCGTGCCCGTGATGGCGGACGGCGGAACGGGCAGGGCGGAGTCCACCGTGCTGCACCACGTGTCGCGCGAGCGAATCGAGCGGGTGGTCTTCGCGCTCAACGAGCGCGAAGACCGGGTCCGTCGGGAGGCCGCCTGGGACGCGGCGGGCGAGCGCGTCGCCGAGCTGCTGCGCGCCCGCGGCACCGTGGCCTTCGCCACCATCGGCGACCCCAACGTCTACTCCACCTTCACCTACCTCGCCCAGACCGTCGGCGAGCTGGTGCCCGAGACGGTCGTGGAGACCGTGCCGGGCATCACCGCGATGCAGGACCTGGCCGCGCGCGGCGGCGCGGTGCTCACCGAGGGGACGGAGCCGTTGACGCTGGTGCCGGTGACGGCGGGGGTGGCGGTGCTGGAGGAGGCCCTTCGGGGGCCGGGCACGGTGGTGGCGTACAAGTTCGGGCGGCTGGCCGGCGAGGTCGCCGAGGCGCTGCGCGCCACGGGCCGCCTCGAGGGGGCGGTGTGGGGGTCGTCGCTGGGGTTGCCGGAGGAGTCGATCCGTCCGGCGTCCGCGTTGGCGGCGGAGCTCGCCGCCGGGGGCGCCCTGCCCTACCTGTCCACCCTGATCGCCCCCGCCCGCCGCGAGAGCCGAGGAGGAAAACTGTGACCGCCACGTCGAACACCGCGCCGAACGCCACGCCGAACGCCACGTCGAACACCGCATCGGACACCGCGCCGAACGCTTCGTCGAAGGCCGCCGCGCCCCGCGCCGGGAAGGTGACCATCGTGGGCGCCGGACCCGGCGCCGCCGACCTGCTCACCTTCCGCGCCGCCCGCGCCATCGCCGAGGCCGACGTGGTGATCTGGGCGGCGAGCCTGGTACGCGAGGAGGTGCTCGAACACGCCCGCGCCGGCGCGGAGATCCTGGACTCGGCGTCGATGTCCCTGGAGGACGTCGTCGCCGTCTACGAGCGCGCCTCCCGCGAGGGCCTTGCGGTGGCACGGATCCACTCCGGCGACCCGTCGCTGTGGGGCGGCACCCAGGAACAGGTGGACCGCTGCGCGGAGTTGGGCATCGAGGTGGAGATCGTGCCCGGGGTGTCGTCGTTCTCGGCGGTGGCGGCCATCGCCGGTCGGGAGCTGACGATCCCGGAGGTCGCCCAGTCGGTGATCCTCACCCGGCTCGGCGGCGGGAAGACGCCGATGCCGCCCGGCGAGGAGGTGCGGGAGTTCGCCCGGCACGGCACCACCATGGCGGTCTTCCTGTCGGCGGCGCGGTCCGGGCAACTGGCGGTGGAACTGCTGGAGGGCGGCTATCCGACGGACACCCCGGTGGTGATCGCCCACCAGGCGACCTGGCCGGACGAGCTGGTGTTGCGGTGCACCGTCGGCACGCTGGAGGAGACCGTCAAGGAACACCGGCTGTGGAAGCACACGCTGTTCCTGGTCGGCCCGGCGCTGTCCGCCTCCGGCACCCGCTCGCACCTGTACCACCCGGGGCACTTCCACGGTCACCGCCGCGCCGAGCCGGCGGCCCGGAGGGCGCTGCGGGCGGCCCGACGCGCGAGTGGGGTCGCGGGCGCTCCGGCGGCCCGGGAAACCGTCCGGGAGGCGGGCGGTGAGTGAGCGGCCGGAGCGGGAGCCCGGCCGGGACGCGGGTCCGGTGCTGCGGGAGCCCGACCTGCCGCGTACCGCCAAGCAGCGGCCCAAGGCGCTGCGCACCGGTTGGACGACCGGCACCTGCGCCTCGGCGGCGGCCCGGGCCGCGGCCCTGCACCTGGTCACGGGCGAGCCCCAGCCGTGGGTGGAGGTCGCGCTGCCGTCGGGGCGTCGGGTGACGTTCGCGGTGGAGCGCTCGACCGAGCTGCGGCCGGGCCGCACCGAGGCCGTGGTGGTCAAGGACGCGGGCGACGACCCGGACGTCACCCACGGCTCCCACCTGACCGCCACGGTGAGCTGGCGGGACGAGCCGGGCATCGAGCTGCACGGCGGGATCGGCGTCGGCGTCGTCACCAAGCCGGGGCTGGGCCTGGAGGTGGGCGGGCCGGCGATCAACCCGGTGCCCCGCGCCATGATCAGCCAGGCGGTGGGCGAGGTCGTCGACGTCGCGGCGCGCGGCGTGGACGTCACCATCAGCGTGCCGGACGGCGAGAAGCGCGCCCGGAAGACCACCAACGCCCGGCTCGGCATCCTGGGCGGCATCTCCATCCTGGGGACCACCGGGATCGTGCGGCCGTTCTCGACGGCCTCGTGGCGGGCCAGCGTGGAGCAGGCCGTGTCGGTGGCCGCCGCGCAGGACGCCCCGGCCGTGGTGCTGTGCACCGGTGGCCGCACCGAGAAGGGCGCCATGGGGCTGCTGCCAAACCTGCCCCCGGTGTGCTTCATCGAGGTCGGCGACTTCACCGGCGCCGCGCTGCGGCGGGCCGTGGAGCACGGTGTGGGCCGGGTGGTGTTCGTCGGCATGGTGGGGAAGCTGACCAAGCTGGCCTCCGGTGTGCTGATGACCCACTACACGCGGTCGAGGGTGGACACCTCCGTCCTGGCCGAGGTCACCCGCGCGGTGGGCGGGCCGGAGTCGGTGGCGGCCGAGGTCGCCGTGGCCAACACCGCCCGCCACGCCTACGAGTTGTGGGACGCGGCGGGTCTGCTGCCCACGGCGGGGGCGGAGTTGTGCCGCCGGGTGGCGGACGTGCTGGAGCGTTTCGTGGACCGTCGGGTCGCGGCGGAGACGGCCCTGGTGGACTTCACCGGCCGCACGGTGATCGCCCGGCACGCCGGCGACGGGGGGCTGCTGTCGTGATCACCGTCGTCGGGTCGGGCACGGGCGTCGCCGCGGGCGGCGGGCCGGACTGGCGGGGCGTGTCCCTGGCCGTGGGCGCCCGCCGCCACCTGGACGCCGCCGACGTGCCGTCCGGGGTGCGGCGCGTGGTGCTGGGTCCGCTGTCCCCGGCGCTGGACGCGGTGGCGGAGCACCTCACGGGCGACGGTCGGGTGGTGGTGCTCGCCTCCGGCGATCCGGGGTTCTTCGGGATCGTCCGGGCGCTCGCCGAGCGTTTCGGTCCGCGCGCCCTGGACGTGCGGCCCTCCGTGCCGTCCGTGGCCCTCGCCTTCGCGCGTGCCGGGCTGCCGTGGGACGACGCGGCCGTGGTCAGCGCGCACGGGCGCGATCCGCGCACCGCCGTCAACGTCTGCCGCGCGCACCCCAAGACCGCCGTGCTGACCGGCCCCGGCGCGGGCCCCGCCGAGCTGGGCGCCGCCCTGGCCGCCGCCGGGCCGCGGCGCACCCTGGTGGTGGCGAGCTCCCTGGGCACGGCCGGCGAGCGCGTCGAGTGGCTCTCCCCCGCCGAGGCCGCCGACCGGGTCTGGCCCGACGAGGTGAGCGTGGTGCTCTGCCTGGACGAGGCCCGGCTCCTGGCCGCCGCCCCCCGGGCGCTCGCCGGGCCGCCGCGTCCGCCCGCCGGGTGGGCGCTGCCGGAGGACGCCTTCGTCCACCGCGACTCGATGGTCACCAAGTACGAGGTGCGGGCCCTGGCCCTGGCCCGGCTCGGGCCGCGGCCGGGCGATCTGGTCTGGGACGTGGGCGCGGGCTCCGGCTCGGTCGCCGTGGAGTGCGCGCGGCTGGGCGCGGCGGCGATCGCCGTGGAGCGCGCCGCGGACGGTGTCGAGCGCTGCCGGGCCAACGCCGCCGCCCACGGGGTGGACGTCCACACCGTGCACGGCGCGGCGCCCGCCGCGCTGGCCGAACTGCCCGACCCCGACGCCGTGTTCGTCGGCGGCGGGGGCCGGGAGCTGGAGTCGATCGTCTCGCTCTGCGCCCGCCGCGCCCGCCGCGCCGTCGTCGTCACGCTCGCCGCGCTGGACCGGGTGCCCGCCGTGCGGGCCGCCCTCGGCGCCGCCGGGCTGGCCTGCGACGGCGTGCTGTTGCAGTCCTCCCGGCTCTCCCCCCTGCCCGGCGACGTGACCCGGCTCGCCGCCGGCAATCCCGTCTTCGTTCTGTGGGGCACCCGCCCCGCCACCGAAGGAGTCCCCTCGTGAACGCCCCGAACGGCCTGATCGGTCTCGTCTCCGCCACCGCCGCCGGGCGGCGCGCCCGCGACCTGGTGGCCGCCGCCTGGCCCGAGGCGACCCGTGTCTACGACACGGGCGACCAGAGCGGCGCGGACACCGTCCGTTCCGCTCTCACCCGCGCCTTCGCCGAGTGCGACCGGATCGTCTGCTTCCTGGCCACCGGCGCGACCGTGCGGCTGCTCGCCCCGCTGCTGGGCGACAAGGAGAGCGATCCGGGTGTGGTGTGCGTGGACGAGGCGCGACGGTACGCGGTGGCCCTGCTGGGCGGCCACGCGGGTGGCGCGAACGAGCTGGCGCACGCGGTGGCCGAGGTCCTGCCCGGTTGCCGGCCCGTCGTCACCACCGCCACGGACGCCGTCGACGTCCCCGGCCTGGACACCCTCGGTCCGCCCGTCGAGGGCGCCGTCGCGGCGGTGTCGCGGGCGGTCCTCGACGGCGAGCCCGTCCGTCTGGTGCGGCACGTCCCCTTCCCCCTCCCCGCGCTGCCGGAGAACGTGACGGAGACCGACGGCGGTGACGGCGCGGGCGACGGGAGCGGCGGGTACACCGTGCTGGTCACCGACCGCGCCGTGGAGCCGGACGACCGCACGGCGGTGCTGCGGCCCGCCACCCTCTCCGTCGGCGTCGGGGCCAGCCGGGGCGCGCCCGCCGACGAGATCGTCGAGCTGGTGGAGCGGTCGCTGACCGACGCCGGGCTCTCCCTCCGCTGCGTCGCCGAGTTGGCCACCGTCGACGCCAAGGCGGACGAGCCGGGCATCGTCGAGGCGGCCCGGCGGCTGGGCGTGCCGGTGCGGACGTACCCCGCCGAGGCGCTGGCGGCCGTGCCCGTCCCCCACCCGTCCCAGGCCCCGCTGGCGGCCGTGGGCACCCCGAGCGTGGCGGAGGCCGCCGCGCTGCTCGCCCGTGGCGAGGGCGCCGAACTGGTCGTCCCCAAACGGAAGTCGGAGGTTCAGGGGCGGGCGGCGATGGCCACCTGCGCCGTGGCGCGGCGCCGGCCGCGCGGGCGGCTGGCGATCGTCGGGCTCGGTCCGGGCGCCCGCGACCTGCTCACCCCGCGCGCCCGTGACGAGCTGCGCCGCGCCGGCGTGGTCGTCGGCCTCGACCAGTACGTGGCGCAGATCCGCGACCTGCTCCGTCCGGGCACCCGTGTCCTGGAGTCGGGGCTGGGCGCGGAGGAGGAGCGGGCCCGCACCGCCGTGGCCGAGGCCCGCGCGGGCCGTGCCGTGGCGTTGATCGGCAGCGGTGACGCCGGGGTGTACGCGATGGCCTCGCCCGCCCTGGCCGAGGCGTCCGCGGACATCGACGTGGTGGGCGTCCCCGGGGTGACCGCCGCGCTCGCCGCCGCCGCGCTGCTGGGCGCGCCGCTGGGCCACGACCACGTCTCGATCAGCCTGTCGGACCTCCACACGCCCTGGGAGGTGATCGAGCGCCGGGTGCGGGCGGCGGCCGAGGCGGACCTGGTGGTGACGTTCTACAACCCCCGCAGCCGGGGCCGCGACTGGCAGTTGCCCAAGGCGCTGGCCCTGCTGGCGGAGCACCGCTCCCCGGACACGCCCGTCGGTGTGGTGCGCAACGCCTCGCGGCCCGGCGAGCGGGTCGCCGTCACCACGCTCGGCGAACTCGACCCGACCGTGGTCGACATGATGACCGTGGTGACCGTCGGCAACACCGCGACCCGCACCGTCGCCGGGCGGATGGTCACCCCGCGCGGCTACCGCTGGCAGGGGGGAGCGTGACGCCCCCGACGGCCGCCGCCCACCCGGCGGATACGGCGCCCGTGGCTCCCGTGGCCGTCACCGCGCGCTGCGCGGGCTGCGGCGCCTGCCTGCTGACCTGCCCGGTCCATGCGATACGCCCGCTGGGCGGCGCGCTGCTGGTGCGGGCGGAGCTGTGCACCGGCTGCCTGGAGTGCGTCGAGGTGTGCCCCGTCGACGCGATCGAGGAGACCGTCGGGACGGCCGGCGCGGCGCCGCCCGGAGCGCCCGACGAGGCCGGAGCGCCCGACGAGGACGGCCCCCCGGCCGGCCCCCTGGAGACCCCCGAGGAGACACCGTGACGCCCCCGACGTCCCCGACGTCCCGCACCGTCCAC
This sequence comes from Streptomyces megasporus, assembly GCF_000718985.1. Classification (GTDB taxonomy): domain Bacteria; phylum Actinomycetota; class Actinomycetes; order Streptomycetales; family Streptomycetaceae; genus Streptomyces; species Streptomyces megasporus. Next base: position 59,011 of record NZ_JODL01000028.1, read on the forward strand.
CCCATCGAGGAGGAGTCGTACCGCATCCTGCGCTCCCGGCTGGACACCTCGCACCTGCCGCCGCTGACCCGGGCGGTGTTGGAGCGGGTGATCCACTCCAGCGCCGACCTGGCGTACGCCGACGACCTGGTCACCGACGAGGAGGCGCTGCGCACGGCGCACGCCGCGCTGCACGCCGGCGCGCCGGTCGTGGTGGACGTCGAGATGGTCGCCGCCGGCATCACCCGCCGGAAGACGGTGTGCCGCCTCGCCGACGCCTCGGGCGGGCCGGGCCTGACCCGTTCGGCGCACGCGGTCCGGCTGGCCCGGGAGGAGGTCGGGCCCGGCGCGGTGTGGGTGATCGGCTGTGCGCCCACCGCCCTGTTCGAGCTGCTCGACCTGGACGCGGACCCCGCCCTGGTCGTCGGTCTGCCCGTCGGGTTCGTCGGAGCGGCCGAGAGCAAGGCGGCCCTGCGCGCCAGTGGGCTGCCCGCGATCAGCAACGTCTCGGAGAAGGGCGGCAGCGCGGTGGCCGCCGCCGCCCTCAACGCCCTTCTGTACACGCCCCCGGGCGCCCCCGGCGCCCTTGCCGACCCCCTTTCGACGACGGCGCCCCCGACCGCGGGGCGGCCGTCCCCCAGCATCGCCAAGGAGATCCTGTGACCACACCGCCGGCCCTTCTTCTCGTCGGCCACGGCACCCGTGACGACGCCGGTGCCGAGGCGTTCCGCTCCTTCGTGCGGGACCTGGCCGAGCTCAGACCCGAGATCCCGGTGGCGGGAGGGTTCATCGAGCTGTCCCCGCCGCCGCTCGCGGACGCCGTCGCCGAGCTGGTCGACCGCGGGGTGCGGAACTTCGCCGCCGTCCCGCTGATGCTGGTCTCGGCCGGGCACGCCAAGGGCGACATACCGGCCGCCCTGGCCCGTGAGAAGCTCCGCCACCCGGGCACCTCGTACGCGTACGGCCGTCCCCTGGGGCCGCACCCGGCGCTGCTGAGCGTGCTGGAGCGCCGTCTGGACGAGGCCCTGGGCGGCGCGGGACGCGATCCCTGGGACCGGGCCGACACGACGGTGCTGCTGGTGGGCCGCGGCTCCACCGATCCGGACGCCAACGCCGAGGTCCACAAGGCGGCCCGGCTGCTGTGGGAGGGGCGCGGCCACGCCGGCGTGGAGCCGGCGTTCGTCTCGCTCGCCGCGCCCGACGTCCCCGCCGGTCTGGAGCGCTGCCGGCGGCTGGGCGCCCGGCGGATCGTGGTGCTGCCGTACTTCCTGTTCACCGGCATCCTGCCGGACCGGGTGCGGACGCAGGCCGAGGAGTGGGCCGGGGCCCACCCGGAGGTCGAGGTCCGCTGCGCCGACGTCATCGGCCCCACCGAGGAGTTGGCGGGGCTGGTCTGGGAGCGGTACGAGGAGGCCCTGAAGGGCGATCTGCGGATGAACTGCGACTCCTGCGTCTACCGTGTCGCGCTGCCCGGTTTCGAGGACAAGGTCGGCGCACCGCAGCAGCCGCACCACCACCCGGACGACGACGGGCACCACCACCATCACCACCACGGCGGCCACGCCCATGCCCACTGAGTCGACGGCCCTCCCCGGGCGGCGGCCGGCGGACCCGCACGAGCACGGCGGGCACGGCGGGCACGACCTGCGTCATCACGGCGACGCGGAGGTCCGGGACGCCGGGGCGGACCTGGTGGACCTCGCGGTCAACGTCCGCGCCGGCACCCCTCCCGGCTGGCTGAAGGAGCGGCTCGCCGCCTCGCTGGAGACGCTGGCCGTCTATCCGGACGGACGGGCGGCCCGGCGCGCGGTGGCGGCCCGGCACGGTCTGCCGGAGGAGTGCGTGCTGTTGACGGCGGGAGCGGCGGAGGCGTTCGTCCTCCTGGCCCGCGCCCTGCCCGTGTCGGGGCCGGACGTCCCGGGCGCGGGCCGTCCGGTGGTGGTGCATCCGCAGTTCACCGAGCCGGAGGCCGCCCTGTGGGACGCGGGGCACGAGGTGGAGCGCGTCGTCCTCTCCGAGCGGGACGGTTTCCGCCTCGACCCCGCCCTCGTCCCGCCCGAGGCGTCCGTGGTGGTCGTCGGCAATCCGACGAACCCCACGTCCGTGCTGCATCCGGCCTCCGCCCTGGAGGCGCTGGCACGCCCGGGACGGACACTGGTGGTGGACGAGGCGTTCATCGACGCGGTGCCGGGCGAGCGGGAGTCGTTGGCCTCCCGGGTCGTCGAACTGCCGGGCACCACGGTGGTGTTGCGCAGTCTGACCAAGACCTGGGGGCTGGCGGGCCTGCGCGTCGGCTACGTGCTCTCCGATCCGGGGACCGTGGCCCGTCTCGCACGGCACCAGCCGCTGTGGGCCGTCTCCTCCCCGGCGTTGGTCGCGGCCGAGGCGTGCTGCGACCCGGTCGCGCTGGCCGAGGCCGAGCGGGCGGCGCGGGAGATCGCCGAGGACCGGGCGTACCTGCTCGACCGGCTCGCGGAGTTCGCCGAGGTGCGGTCGGCGACACCCGACCCGCGGGCGTCCTTCGTGCTGGTCCGGCATCCGGAGGCGGCGTCGCTGCGGGAGCGGCTGCGCGCGTCGGGCATCGCGGTGCGCCGCGGGGACACCTTCCCCGGTCTGGACCGGCGGTGGCTGCGGCTGGCCGTGCGGGACCGGGCGACCACGGACCGCCTGGTGCGGGCGCTGGCCGGGCTCGGGGTGCGCTGAGGAGCGCGCTGAGGGGTGTTCCGAAAGCGGTGCGGCGGCGGGGGCCCGGGCGGAGTCCCGCCGCCGCACCGCGGTTTCACCGGCTACCGGGCGTCAGGAGGCGCGCCGGCGCCGCAGGAACACCAGCGCGCCGCCGACGGCCAGGAACGCCAGGGCGCCGCCCGCGATGTACGGGGTGCTCGAATCGCCGCCGGTCTCCGCGAGGTTGGGCTCCTCGCCGGCCCGGTCGGGCCCGGTCTGGGGCCGCGGCTCGTTCCCGTCGCCCCCGCCCGTGGTCTCGCCGGTCGTCCCGCCGTCGCCGCCGGTCCCCCCGGTGCCCCCGGTGCCGCCGTCGTCACCGCCACCGGTGGTGCCGCCGTCGTCACCGCCACCGGTGGTGCCGCCGTTGTCACCGCCGCCGTTGTCGCCGCCGGGCGTCTGGCAGGCGGCCTCCACGAGCGTCACCCGGCCCTCGACCTTGGCGACGCCCAGATCGGCCGGGTCCACCGCCACGTCCAGCGCCAGCGCGGTGGCCGCCGCCGTGTGGGAGGTGGTGGTGGTCTCGGCCAGGCGCAGCTCGACCGTGCCGACGCCGTCGACCTCGACGCTGGTGGTGCCCTCGGCCTTCACCGCGACCTTCCTGCCGAGCACCGTGACCGTGCCGGGGATCTCCGACTCGGCGGTCGGCTCGGCGCCGGCCTCGCACACCGCCCTGGAGGTGACCAGGTCGGCCTTCAGCAGGGGACGCAGCAGGCCGGGCACGTACACCTTGGCGTTGGTGAGGTTGGAGTACCCCTCGCTCCTCCCCTCGTCCGCGGTCGCCTTGGCGGTGGCGACGTCCGCGTGCAGCATCCTGATCGGCTTGCCGTTGTGCGCGCCGTCGAGCCGGACCGTCAGCGCGGTCTTCGCGGCGCTCTCGGGTGCCTGGACGGCGTTGAGCTCGGCGTTCAGCGGCACGACGGCGGTCTCGTCGAGCAGCGAGACGCCGAGCTTCGCCCGGAACACGGCCGCGTTCGCCGTGCCCTTGCCGCCGTTCCCGGTGGCGTGCGCGGGTACGGCGGCCACCCCCACCAGGGCAGCGGCGGCGAACAGGCTGTAGACAGACTTCTTCACAGGTGGAACCCCCACAGATGGCATGGTGTCACCGACACGGCCAATGGGGGACATCGCTCGTGTCGGTGACTTGAGACCATGCCATAGTTGACGAACGGAGCGTCAAAAGTCATATGCAGCCAGCTATTTCACTCGTACGAGTTACACCCGCCACGGTTTTCGAATCCCAACTTCTGGGTATCGATGACAAGTTTCGCTCTCGACTCCACCCACGCCTCAACCGCGCCCCCGGCCGCACGGGGCGGCACGGCTACCGCACGACGCGCCCTCTGAGCACCACCCTGCGGGGCGCCGCCAGCACCCGTACGTCGGCCCGCGGATCCGCCTCGTACACCACCAGGTCCGCCTCGGCCCCCTCCTCCAGGCCCGGACGTCCGAGCCAGGCACGGGCCGCCCAGGTCGTCGCCGAGAGGGCGTCCACCGGTGGGATGCCCGCCGCCACCAGTTCGGCCACCTCGTCGGCGACCAGGCCGTGGGCCAGGGAACCGCCCGCGTCCGTGCCGACGAAGACGGGGATGCCCGCGTCCCAGGCCGCGCGCACGGTGTCGTACCGGCGCTCGTGGAGCCGCCGCATGTGGTCCGCCCAGCGTGGGAACTTCTTCTCGCCGCCCTCGGCGAGGCGGGGGAAGGTCGCGATGTTGATCAGGGTGGGGACGATGGCGACGCCGCGTTCGGCGAACAACGGGATGGTCTCCTCGGTCAGCCCCGTGGCGTGCTCGACGCAGTCGATGCCGGCCTCCACCAGGTCGCGCAGCGAGTCCTCGGCGAAGCAGTGGGCGGTGACCCGGGCGCCCTCCTCGTGGGCGGCGGCGATGGCGGCCTCGACCGCCTCGCGCGGCCAGCAGGGGGCCAGGTCGCCCTGCTCGCGGTCTATCCAGTCGCCGACGAGCTTGACCCAGCCGTCGCCGCGTCGGGCCTCGCGCCGCACGTACGCCACCAGGTCCTCGGGCTCGATCTCGTGGGCGTAGTTGCGGATGTAGCGCTTGGTGCGGGCGATGTGGCGTCCCGCGCGGATGACGCGCGGCAGGTCCTCGCGGTCGTCGATCCAGCGGGTGTCGGCCGCGGAGCCGGCGTCCCGGATCAGCAGCGTTCCGGCGTCCCGGTCGGTGAGTGCCTGTTTCTCGCTGGTGGCGTCGTCGACGGCACCGTGGGCGTCGAGCCCCACGTGGCAGTGGGCGTCCACCAGGCCGGGCAGCGCCCAGCCCTCGATCGTGGTGGTCTCCCGGGTGTTCCGGGGGCGTTCGTAGGTGATCCGACCGTCCACGACCCACATCTCGTCCCGGACGTCCGCGTCCGGGTCCGGTCCGGTCAGGACGCGCCCCTTGATGTGCAGATTTCCGCGCTCGCTCATATGGCGCACTGTACGAGTCGCCTGCTACGTTCACGCAGCCACAGGGGGTCGTGGTCGCGTACGACACAGCATCCGTCGAACTCCGCAGGAGGCCACGTGGACACCCCCGCCGAAGAGTTCCACACCTTCTTCGACCGTCACCACGCCGATCTGTCCCGCCTCGCCCACCTTCTGCTGGGGGAGTTCGAGGGGGCCGACGACCTCGCCGCCGACGCCCTGGTCGCGGTGTGGCGCCGGTGGGACCGGGTGCGTGCCGACGAGTGTCCGATCACCTACGCGCGCGGCGTGCTCACCACCCTGGCCCGTACCCGGCTGCGGAGTCTGCGGCGCGAGCACCGCCGCATCGCCCTGTTCTGGTCCCAGCGGCCCGACCGCGTCGACGACCCGGACGTGTCCGCGGTGTTGGACGTGCGTCGGGCGCTCGCCCGGCTGCCGCTGCGGAAGCGGGCCTGCGTCGTGTTGCGGCACGCCTTCGACCTGTCGGAGAAGGAGACCGCCCGGGCCCTGGGCATCTCGATCGGCACCGTGAAGAGCCAGACCTCGCGCGGCCTGGCCGAGTTGGAGCGGCTGCTGACGTCCGGTCGGGCCGGAGCCGAGCGTGGGTACGGGGCCGTTCGGGCACTGCACGCCGGGTCCATGGGGCGGAGCGGTTGGTGATCGACCGTTCGGCCGCGACCGCGCGGCCGAGGACGTCCGCCGCGGCCCGCCGGCCCACCGGTCCCGGATTCGGCCCCGGTGGGCCGGCGGGCCGGTGCTCCTCGACGGTGCGCGGCGGATTCCACGGAGCCCACACGATGTGCGACCACAATCTCGCGATTCGATGCCCATTGGATTCCACACGTGAATCCCAATTGAATTCCGGGTAATCCGATCCGAATATAACTCCATTACCCTCCTGCCCACTTCACACGCCCCTAAACACCAAGATTCGATATCGGCGAACCGCCTATTTCGGACAGGCTACCGGCTCGTTATGGAGCTGTGATGAACCCAACACCGACGCCCCTTTGCCCGGAAAATACCGGACAACCATCACAAATTTCTGCCACCTCGTGCGCGGGTACACCTACGCGCGGTATCACAACCTCCTCTCCCACGTAACCCCCAACCACGATGTGATTTGTGATCTCCCTGGGTAAATTGGATTTGCATGACCGCCGCACAAGCAGAGCATGCACGTGCCAACAGCAGAACCGTCGGAATACCGGAAGGACTGAGGCTCGACGTACCACGAGTGGAGGACGGCGCAGCGATCTGGCGCATCGCCCGCGACTCCCGGACGCTCGACCTGAACTCCTCCTACAGCTACCTCCTGTGGTGCCGTGACTTCGCCGCCACCTCCGTGGTGGCACGCGACGGCGACGAGCAGCCGGTGGGGTTCATCACCGGCTACATCCGCCCGCAGCGCCCCCGGACCCTGGTCGTCTGGCAGGTCGCCGTCGACCACGGTCAGCGCGGACGCGGCCTCGCCGCGGCGATGCTCGACGGGCTGACCGACCGTGTCGCCGGGGAGTTCGGCATCGACGGGATCGAGACCACCATCACCCCCGACAACACCGCCTCCAACCGCCTGTTCACCTCGTACGCGCGACGACACGGCGCGTCGGTGCGGCGCGAGGTCCTCTTCGACGGCGTGCTGTTCCCGGAAGGCGGGCACGAGCCCGAGGTGCTGTACCGGATCGGCCCGATACCCACGGTCGTCACCGCCGCGAGCTGACCTCCCTCCGTGCCGCCGCACGGCACGCGCCCGGTGGCACCCCCCGCTTCCCCACTCCTCTCGCAGACCGTCTCCCAGGAGATTTCCCATGACCATGACCCAGCCGGACCTGAGCATCTTCCAGGCCTTGGAGTCGGAGGTGCGCAGCTACTGCCGCGGCTGGCCCACCGTCTTCGACCGGGCCCAGGGCAGCCGCATGTACGACGAGGACGGCCACGTCTACATCGACTTCTTCGCCGGCGCCGGATCGCTGAACTACGGCCACAACAACGCGGTCCTCAAACGCGCCCTACTCGACTACCTGGAGCGCGACGGCGTCGTCCACGGCCTGGACATGTCCACCACGGCCAAGCGGGCCTTCCTGGAGACCTTCCGCGAGGTCGTGCTGGAGCCGCGCGAGCTGGACCACAAGGTGATGTTCACCGGCCCGACCGGCACCAACGCCGTCGAGGCGGCCCTGAAGCTGGCCCGCAAGGTCAAGGGACGTGAATCGATCGTCTCGTTCACCAACGCCTTCCACGGCATGTCGCTGGGCGCGCTGGCGGTCACCGGCAACGCCTTCAAGCGGGCCGGCGCCGGCATCCCCCTGGTGCACGGCACCCCGATGCCCTTCGACAACTACCTCGACGGCAAGGTCGAGGACTTCCTCTGGTTCGAACGGCTGCTGCAGGACGCCGGCTCCGGCCTGAACCAGCCCGCCGCGGTGATCGTGGAGACCGTGCAGGGCGAGGGCGGCATCAACGTGGCCCGCCCCGAGTGGCTGCGCGCCCTGTCCGAACTGTGCAAACGCCAGGACATGCTGCTGATCGTGGACGACATCCAGATGGGCTGTGGCCGCACCGGCGCCTTCTTCTCCTTCGAGGAGGCCGGCATCGTCCCCGACATCGTCAC
>NZ_JODL01000029.1 GCF_000718985.1 Streptomyces megasporus
CCCGCACCGCGCAGCGAAGCAGGAACCCACCCGAAGCCCTCACCCATCCGGTGGGAGCAGGCGGGAATCCCCGGCCTTTAGGTCGGGGAGGATGTCAATTCGAGGTGAACGTCCTGTCGGCCGTCCGTCTGACACGCGCGTACGTGCCGGGGATGGTGAGCCGGTCGTGGGGCCGCGTGCAGTACATCGCCAGTGACTCGGCCGTCGTCACCCCGGTGGAGATGATCCACTACGGCATGTCCAAGACCGCGCTGCTCGCCGTCTCCCGGGGGTGGGCGAAGGAGGTGGCGGGGAGCGGGGTCACCGTGAACTCCGTCCTCGCCGGTCCGACCCACACCGGCGGGGTGGAGGAGTTCGTCCGCGAACTGGTGGGCCCCGACCTGCCCTGGGACGAGGCGCAGCGCGTCTTCATGCGCGAACACCGGCCGCAGTCGCTGATCCAGCGGCTGATCGAGCCGGAGGAGATCGCGAACATGGTCGTCTACCTCGCCTCGCCCCTGGCCTCGGCGACGACGGGCGGCGCCGTCCGGGTCGACGGGGGTTATGTGGACGCGATCCTGCCCTGACCCCCGGCTTGACCCGCCGGCCCGACCCGCCTGCCTGCCCCTGCGCGCTTCCGACCGCGCGAGCCGCATGTTTGCCGACACACCCCGCCGAACAAACGCTCATCACACCAAAGAGTGAGCGCAGGACATACGTTCGGGAGGCGGAGAGTGAGAGCGGAGCCCGACAGCCCCGACAGTACGGCCGGCGGAATCACGGGGGAGCGCCCCTCCGCGACGCACCACGAGACGGCGCACCACGAGACGGCGTACCACGAGACCGAGAAGGAGCGCGCGGACCGGCGGTGGACGGAACTCCTCCAAGAGGTCCGGGTGGCTCAGATGGGCATCCAGATCCTGCTCGGCTTCCTGCTGAGCGTCGCCTTCACCGAGCGCTTCGAGGACCTGGGGTCGACGGACCGCACCATCTACGTCGTCACGGTCGTCCTCGGGTCCGCGGCCACGGGGACGCTGATCGCCCCGGTCGCCCTGCACCGTTTCGTCACCGGGCACCGGATGAAGCCCCAGACGGTGGAGTGGGCGTCCCGGCTGACCATCTCCGGACTGGTGCTGCTGCTGTGCACCGTCACCTGCGCGCTGCTGCTGATCCTGCGGGTGGTGCTGCACAACGCCACGGCCTGGTGGATCGTCGGCGGGCTCTTCCTGTGGTTCGTGGCCGTGTGGTTCCTGCTGCCCGCCTGGGCCCGCGCCACCAAGGGGGCCGCCGCCCACCGGTAGCCGCGCCCGACCTCGCCGGGGGCCGCGTCAGGCCGCCTCGGCCTCCTCCCCCTCCCGGGGGTCGTGGTCGAAGGACGGGGGCGTCGAGACGGCGTCGGCCGCCGCGCACGACTCCAGCAGCTCGCTCATCGGCACCGGGGCGCGCCTCGGTCGAAGGTCGGACGTCCGGGCGGGCTCGGTCCTCGTGCCGGGTTCCGGCTCTCGTCGGTGGGCCTCCATGGGGTCCTCCTGGCTTCCGGGGCGGGTGCGGCCGGGCGGGCCCGACCGTCTCCTGGTCTCCCATGTGACCACGGCGGCGACGCCCCGTGCAACATCTTGCCGACAGCCTGTCGGAACACTGTCGGAACGCACTCGGGAGGCGGGCGGGCTACGCGGACCGTCCGAGGCCGGACAGGTCCTGCCCGGCCCACCGCGCGCCGACGCCGGTGACCGTCACCGTCCGGACGTCGTGGTCCCCCACCCCGTCCCCCGTCCCCTCCGCCGTCCCGTCCGCCGCCGCGACCGGCGCGTCCGCTCCCACGGCGCGCTCGATGACCACGTGCAGCCGGTCCTCCGACAGCTCCTCGACCTTGCCCTCGCCCCACTCCACGACCACCACCGACGCCGGCAGCGAGACGTCCAGGTCGAGGTCCTCCATCTCCTCCAGCCCTCCGCCGAGCCGGTAGGCGTCCACGTGCACCAGCGGGGGGCCGTCGCCGAGCGGTGGGTGCACCCGGGCGATGACGAAGGTCGGCGAGGTCACCGCGCCGCGCACGCCCAGCCCCTCGCCCAGTCCGCGGGTCAGGGTGGTCTTGCCCGCGCCCAGTTCCCCGGTGAGCAGGACGAGGTCGCCGGGCCGCAGCAGCCCGGCCAGTGCGCGCCCCACCTCCCGCATGCGGTCAGGGGTGGCGACGGTGATCCGTACGGTGCTCCCCGAAGCCGTCTCGGGGGCGGTCCCCACGGTCGGGTGGTGCGGTGTCTCCATGGGTCTGGATGGTACGCGCCAGCAGCGCGGCCAGATGGTCGTTGACCAGGTCGGGCCGCTCCAGCATGATCAGGTGCCCCGCGCCCTCCACGACCACCAGGTCGGCGTGGGGCAGGGCCTCGGCCATCGCCTCGCTGTGCTCGCGCGGGGTGAGCAGGTCCCGGTCGCCGGTGAGGATCAGCGCGGGGCGTCCGCTGTCGAAGGCGGCCAGCGCCGCGGTCTTCTCGTGCTCGGCGAAGGCGGGGTAGAAGTCCGCGACCACGTCGACCGGCACCGACTCGATCAGCCGTTCCGCGAAGCGCGCCACCGCGGGATCGACGTCGCGCGTGCCGAACGAGTACCGCTTGACCAGGCCCGCGAAGAGGTCGGCGGTGGCGCGGCGCCCGCGCTCCACCAGGTCGGCCCGCGCCGCCAGGGTCTTCAGCACGCCCGGCGCCATCCGCTTCAGCGCCCGCGCCCCGGCGGCGGGCAGCCCGTACGTCGCCTCGGCCAGCCCGCCCGCGGAGGTGCCGACGAGGGCCACGCCGGCGACGCGCTCGGCGACGTACTCCGGGTACAGGGCGGCGAGCGCCATCATCGTCATGCCGCCCATGGAGTGGCCGACGAGGACGACCGGCCCGGTGGGCACGGCGGCGTCGAGCACCGCCTTCAGGTCGTGCCCGAGCCGGTCGATGGTCACCGTCTCGCCGACCTGTCCGCGCCCGGAGCGGCCGTGACCGCGCTGGTCCCAGTAGACGGCGCGCAGGGCGGGCGTGGGGGGCGTGCTCGGTTCGAGGTCGCGCAGGGCGGCGCGTTGGAAGTGCCAGACGTCCTGGGCCAGGCAGTAGCCGTGGCTGAAGACGACCGTGGGCGCCCCGTCGACGGTGCCGTCGACGGTGCCGCCGACGGCGCCGTCCGGATCACCGGCGGGATCACCGTCCGGGGCGCCGACGGGGGCGTCCGTCTCGAAGTACAGCTCCGTGCCGTCGTCGGCGACGGCCCGGCCCGGTGTGCCGCGCAGCGTGCCGTAGGGGGCCGCGGCGTCCAGGGCCAGCCGTGCCCTGCGGCTGATCGCGCGGTGCACGGTGAGCCGCTCGACGGCCACGCCCACGGCGGCCCCGGCCGCGGCGAGGCCCAGCACCGCACCGGCCGTGCCGGCCCGGCGGGCCCACTCCCTCCCCGACGCGCTGGTCATGTCCGGGTCACACGTCCACGTTGCGGTGGACGCGCGGCACCCGGGCGCCGATCCGGGTCACGATCTCGTACGAGATGGTGCCCACCACGCGCGCCCAGTCCTCGACCGTCGGCTCGCCGCGGTCGCCGGGGCCGAAGAGGATCGCCTCGTCCCCGGCCTCGGCCGCGTCCCCGCCCAGGTCCACCGCGAACTGGTCCATGGCCACCCGTCCGGCGATCGTCCGCCACTTCCCCGCCACCAGCACCGGCCCGACGCCGGAGGCGTGCCGGGGGACGCCGTCGGCGTAGCCGGCCGGGACCAGGGCGAGGGTCGTGTCGCCGGAGGTGGTGTAGTGGTGGCCGTAACCCACCCCGTGCCCGGCCGGGACCCGCTTGACGTTCGCGAGGGCGGCGCGCAGGGTCATCACCGGCCGCAGCCCGAAGTCCCGGGGCAGGCCGACCTCGGGCGAGGGGGAGAGCCCGTAGACCGAGATGCCGGTGCGCACCAGGTCGAAGTGCGCCTCGGGGAGCGTGAGCGTGGCCGGGGAGTTGGCGATGTGCCGCACCTCCGGATCGAGTCCGGCGCGGGCGGCGACGGCCAGGGCCTCGTGGAAGACGCCGAGCTGCGCGGCGATGGAGGGGTGGCCGGGCTCGTCGGCGCAGGCGAAGTGCGACCACACCCCGGCGACCTCGACCGTGCCCTCCTTCTCGGCGACCCGCGCGGCGGCGACCAGATCGGGCCAGTCGGCGGGTCGGCAGCCGTTGCGGCCCAGCCCGGTGTCGATCTTCAGGTGGACGCGGGCGGTGCGGCCGAGGGCGCGGGCGGCGGCCACGATCTCCTCCAGCGCCCACAGTGCGCTCGCCGAGACGTCGATGTCCGCCTCGATCGCCTCGCGCCACGGCCCGCCCGGCGTCCACAGCCAGCACATCAACCGGCCGCGGTCCCCCGCGGCGCGCAGCGCCAGTGCCTCGTCGGGGGTGGCCGCTCCCAACCAGGCCGCTCCGGCCTGTCGCGCGGCGCGGGCACAGGGGATCATCCCGTGGCCGTAGGCGTCGGCCTTCACCACGGCCATCAGTCCGGCTCCGCCGGCGTGCTCGGAGAGCGTGTGGACGTTGCCGCGCAGCGCCTCGAGGTCGATCTCGGCGCTGACCCGGTGGGAGGTCGTCCCGGTGGGAGAAGGGAGTTCGCTCGTAGCGTTCACGCCCTCAGTGTCTCAGGTCCCCCCGCCCGCCTCCCGGCCCCGCCGGAGGGCGGTCGTCCGCGAGGATCGTCGTCCGTGAGGGTCGTCGTCCGCGACGTCCGCCCAGACCCGCCGCAGGGCCGCCGCCACGTCGAGCGCGCCGGTCAGGGGGGCCGCCCGCCGGCCCGCGAGGCCGTGGAGGTAGGCCCCCGCCGTCGCCGCGTCGGGGGCCGCGAGCCCGGCGGCGAGCAGCGAACCGATCAGCCCGGAGAGCACGTCGCCGCTGCCGGCCGTCGCCAACCAGCCGGTGCCGGTGGGGTTGACCCGCACGGGACGGTCCCCGCCCGGCTCGGCGATCAGGGTGGTGGAGCCCTTGAGCAGCACCGTCGCCCGGTACCGTCGCGCCAGTTCCCGGACGGACGCCAGTCGCGCCGCCTCGACCTCCTCGCGTTCCGTCCCCAGCAGCGCCGCCGCCTCCCCGGCGTGCGGGGTGAGCACCGTCGGCGCCGTCCGGTCCCGGACCTGCTCGGCACCCATCACCCGCAGACCGTCGGCGTCCACCAGGACCGGCAGGTCGAACGCCAGGACCTGGCGCACGGCCTCTGCCGCCTCCGGTCCGTCGCCCAGTCCGGGGCCGACGACCCACGCCTGCACGCGGCCCGCCTCGGCGGGCGGACCGGCGGAGACCAGCGCCTCGGGGAAGCGGGCGATCACCGCGTCGGTCGCGGGCCCGGCGTACCGCACGGCCCCCGCGCCGCCGCGCAGCGCGCCCGCCACGGCGAGCACGGCCGCGCCCGGGTAGCGGGCGGAGCCGGCCGCGATCCCGACGACGCCGCGCCGGTACTTGTCGCTCTCGGCCGCCGGACGGGGCAGCAGCGCGGCCACGTCCGCGTGCCGCGGGGCGCGGACGACCGGTTCGGCCGCCTCCAGGTGGGGGCCCAGGCCGATGTCGATCAGCCGCACCGCCCCGGCGTGCTCGCGCGCCGGGTCGACCAGCAGCCCCGGCTTGTACGCGCCGAAGGTCACCGTCGCCGCCGCCCGCACCGCCACGCCGCGCACCTCGCCGGTGTCGGCGTCGACGCCGCTGGGCAGGTCCACGGCGACGATCGGCACCCCGGCGTCCCGGACGACGTCCAGGATCCTCACCGCGTCGGGCCGCAGCCCGCCCTTGCCGCCGATCCCGACGATGCCGTCCACGACGAGGTCGGCCCGGTGGATCAGGGCGGGGACGTCGGCGGGCACGCCCTCGACGGGGGCGGAGGGCGCCGCCACGACCCGGCCGCCGGCCGCCCGCAGCGCGGCGAGCCCGGCGGCGTGCGTCCTTTCGGGGTTGAGCGGCACGGCGGTCACCCCGGCGCCGCGCCGCGCCAGGAGCGCCCCGGCGAACAGCGCGTCCCCGCCGTTGTCGCCGCTGCCCACCAGCAGGACGATCCGGGTGCCGTACGTCCGCCCGAGCAGTCCGGCGCAGGCCGCGGCCAGTCCGGCGGCGGCGCGCTTCATCAGCGTCCCCGGCGGCAGCCGCGCCATCAACTCCCGCTCGGCGGCCCGTACGGTCTGCACGCTGTAGGCATCTCTCATGCCCACAGTGTGACCGCTCCCCCGCCGGGTCACCCCTCCGCGATCACCCCTCCGCGATCACCACGGCGGAGGCCACCCCGGCGTCGTGACTGAGGGACACGTGCCAGTGCCGCACGCCCAGTTCGGCCGCGCGGGCGGCGACCGTGCCGCGCACCCGCAGCGACGGCCGGCCGTTGTCGGCCGCCACCACCTCGGCGTCCGTCCACAGCAGCCCGCCGGGCGCGCCCAGGGCCTTGGCCAGGGCCTCCTTGGCGGCGAACCGCGCCGCCAAGGAGGCGACCCCGCGCCGCCCCCCGCCGGGGAGCAGCAGCTCGGCCGGGACGAACAGGCGGTCGGCCAGGGCCGGGGTGCGGTCCAGCGCGGCGGCGAAGCGGTCGATCTCGGCGACGTCGATGCCCACCCCGACGATCACCGCGGTCCCCCCGCCCGCGTCACCGTGACCTCACTCCACCGTCACCGACTTGGCCAGGTTGCGCGGCTGGTCCACCTCGTTGCCGCGGGCCGTGGCCAGCTCGCAGGCGAAGACCTGGAGCGGCACGGTGGCCACCAGGGGCTGGAGCAGGGTGGGCGTGGCGGGGATGCGCACCAGGTGGTCGGCGTACGGCACGACCGTGTCGTCGCCCTCCTCGGCGATGACGATGGTCCGCGCGCCCCGGGCCCGGATCTCCTGGATGTTGGAGACGATCTTGTCGTGCAGGACGGACCGGCCGCGCGGCGACGGCACGACCACGACCACCGGCAGGTCGTCCTCGATCAGGGCGATCGGGCCGTGCTTGAGCTCCCCGGCGGCGAAGCCCTCGGCGTGCATGTACGCCAGTTCCTTGAGCTTGAGCGCGCCCTCCAGGGCCACCGGGTAGCCCACGTGGCGGCCGAGGAAGAGCACGGTGTTCTTGTCGGCCAGCTCCCTGGCCAGCTCCCGCACCGGCCCCATCGTGCCGAGGACCTTCTCGACCTGCGTGGAGATCTCGGACAGTTCGCGGATCACCGAGCGGATCTCGTCGCCCCACTTGGTGCCGCGCACCTGGCCCAGGTAGAGGGCGACCAGGTAGCAGGCCACCAGTTGGGTCAGGAACGCCTTGGTGGAGGCGACCGCGACCTCGGGGCCGGCGTGGGTGTAGAGCACCGCGTCGGACTCGCGCGGGATCGTCGAGCCGTTGGTGTTGCAGATGGCCAGCACCTTGGCGCCCTGCTCGCGGGCGTGGCGCAGCGCCATCAGGGTGTCCATCGTCTCGCCGGACTGGCTGATGGCGATGACCAGGGTGCGCTGGTCCAGGATCGGGTCGCGGTAGCGGAACTCGCTGGCCAGCTCGGTCTCGCAGGGGATGCGGGTCCAGTGCTCGATGGCGTACTTGGCGATCATCCCGGCGTGGTAGGCGGTGCCGCAGGCCACGATGACGACCTTGGAGACCTCGCGCAGCACGTGGTCGGGGATGTGCACCTCGTCCAGGGTCAGTTGACCGGACTCGTCGATGCGGCCCAGGAGGGTGTCGGCGACCGCCTTGGGCTGCTCGGCGATCTCCTTGAGCATGAAGTAGTCGTAGCCGCCCTTCTCGGCGGCCGAGGCGTCCCAGTCCACGTGGTAGGTGCGGACGTCGGCGGGGGCGCCGTCGAAGTCGGTGACCGTCACCTGGTCCCGCTTGAGCTCCACGACCTGGTCCTGGCCCAGCTCGATCGCCTCGCGGGTGTGGGCGATGAACGCGGCGACGTCGGAGGCGAGGAAGTTCTCGCCGTCGCCGACGCCCACCACCAGCGGCGAGTTCCGCCGGGCGCCGACCACGGTGTCCGGCTCGTCCGCGTGCACCGCGACGAGGGTGAAGGCGCCCTCCAGACGGCGGCACACCTGCCGCATCGCCTCGGCGAGGTCGCCGCAGGAGGAGAAGGTCTCGGCGAGCAGGTGGGCCACGACCTCGGTGTCGGTCTCGGAGGTCAGGTGGTGGCCTCGTTCGGTCAGCTCGGCGCGGAGTGCGGCGAAGTTCTCGATGATGCCGTTGTGGACGACCGCGACCCGTCCGGAGTTGTCCAGGTGCGGATGCGCGTTGGCGTCGGTCGGCCCGCCGTGCGTGGCCCACCGGGTGTGGCCGATGCCGGTGGTGCCGCTGGGGAGCGGGCGCTCGTCCAGGAGCTTGCCGAGGTTGGCCAGCTTCCCGGCCTTCTTCGCGGCCGCCAGGCCGCCGTCGGCGAGAACGGCCACGCCCGCCGAGTCGTAGCCGCGGTACTCCAACCGCTTCAGCCCCGCGATGACGACGTCGAGGGCGGACTGCCCTCCTACATAACCAACGATTCCGCACATGTGGGCAGCCTAAGGGGCGGAGCGTGTGATCGTGGTCAGCGCCCTCGCGCTATTCGGTCTATCGCGCCCTCGATGATCTCCAGGTACTCCGACTCCTCGCAGCGCGGCTTGCTGCCGGGCCGGTACAACTCCAGGGCGTCCCGCAGATCCTCGCCGAGGTCCTCGTCGGGGAGTTCGTCGACGGAGTCCTCCCAGGCGCGGGAGGCGCGGGCCGCGGGCACGGCGGCGTGACGGTGACGAGCCGCACGGAAACGACGGAACGACAACGACATGACGGGACCCTCCGACCCGTAACACACGGGACGAGCGTGCGATTACGGTCAACCTAACGGCCCCGGACGGTTCCGTACAGCCCTCCTCCGCCGCTTTCTGTGCCATTGATCACACCTCGTCGCCCGGTGAGCCGGCCCGTGCGCGCACCACAATGGGCCCGTGTCCGCCCTCATCACCTCGCCGGCTCCGTCGACATCACCCACCTCGGCGCCCACCTCGGCGTCCACCTCGGCGCCTGCCTCGGCACCGCAGCGCCGTGGCCGCTCCGACACGAGCCCCTTCGTCGATCTCTCACGCGCCGAGTGGAGCGCGCTGCGCGAGAAGACGCCCCTGCCCCTGACCGCCGCGGAGGTGGAGGAGTTGCGGGGCCTCGGCGACGTCATCGACCTGGACGAGGTGCGGGACGTCTACCTGCCGCTGTCGCGTCTGCTCAACCTGTACGTCGGCGCCACCCACGGGCTGCGCGGCGCGCTCAACACCTTCCTCGGCGACGCGGGCGGCCACGGTGCCCAGCGCGGCACGCCGTTCGTGATCGGGGTCGCGGGCAGCGTCGCGGTGGGCAAGTCCACCGCCGCGCGCCTGCTGCGGGCGCTGCTGGCCCGCTGGCCCGAGCATCCGCGCGTGGAACTGGTGACCACGGACGGGTTCCTGTTCCCCAACGCGGAGTTGCGGCGGCGTGGGCTGATGTCGCGCAAAGGGTTCCCCGAGTCCTACGACCGCCGCGCGCTCACCCGTTTCGTCGCCGACGTCAAGGCGGGCCGGGAGGAGGTCACCGCCCCCGTCTACTCGCACCTGATCTACGACATCGTCCCCGACCGGAGGCTGACGGTGCGGCGCCCCGACATCCTGATCGTGGAGGGCCTGAACGTCCTCCAGCCCGCCCTCCCGGGCAAGGACGGCCGCACCCGGCTCGCGCTCGCCGACTACTTCGACTTCTCCGTCTACGTGGACGCGCGGACGGAGGACATCGAGCGGTGGTACCTGGGCCGCTTCCGCAAGCTGCGCGAGACGGCCTTCCAGGACCCGTCCTCGTACTTCCGCCGGTACACGCAGGTGTCGGAGGAGGAGGCGCTGGACTACGCGCGTCGGATCTGGCGGACGATCAACCGGCCCAACCTGGAGGAGAACATCGTCCCCACCCGGGGCCGGGCCAGTCTCGTCCTGCGCAAGGGCCCGGACCACAAAGTCCAGCGCCTGTCACTGCGCAAGCTCTGAGGGCGCGCCGGCCCCCGGGACCGGCCGCCCGTCGAGGTCGTCCAGGCGGCGCAGGTACCGGACGCCCGGCCGGCCGTCCGGTCGGGCGGACCCGTCGACGACGAACCCGGTGCGTTCGAGCACGGCCCTGGAGGCGGGGTTGTCGAGGGTGGTGACCGCCCACAGCGTCGAGAGCCGGTACCGCCTCGCGGCCAACCGGCACACCTCCCGCACCGCGGCCGTCGCGACGCCCCGGCCGGCGGCCCGCTCGGCGACGCGGTAGCCGAGTTCCGCGCCGCCCTCGGCCACGTCCACCAGATTGACGCGGCCGACCAGCTCCCCGTCCTCGTCGACGACGACGTGGAAGTGGCACGCCCCCGTCTCCTGTTCGGCGAGCAGGGCGGCGTGCCGGGCGTCGAACTCCGCGAAGTACGCGTCCCCCCGGTCCGCGACGGACCGCGCGAACCACGCGCGGTTCTCCCGCTCGAAAGCCGACAGGGCGGGCGCGTGGTCGGCCCGGAGCCGCTCCAGTCTCACCATGGGCGGAAACCCTACGCGGTGCCGCCCGCCGGCCGCGCGCCCGTGACGCGGCGTCAACCCAGCGCGGACTTGACCTCGTCGGCCAGCCGACCGGCCACCGTGCGGGCCTGCTCCAGATCCGCGGCCTCGACCATCACCCGCACCAGCGGCTCGGTGCCGGAGGGCCGCAGCAGCACCCGGCCGGTCTCGCCCAGCTCCCGCTCCGCCTCGGTCACGGCCGCGGCCACCCGGGCCGAGGAGGCGACCCGGCTCTTGTCCACGTCCCGCACGTTGATCAGCACCTGCGGCAGGCGCTCCATGACGGACGCCAGCTCCGCCAGCGGGCGGCCGGTGGCGGCCACACGCGCGGCCAGCAGCAGACCGGTCAGGGTGCCGTCGCCGGTGGTGGCGTGGTCCAGGACGATCACGTGCCCGGACTGCTCGCCGCCCAGCGAGTAGCCGCCGCGCTTCATCTCCTCCAGGACGTAGCGGTCGCCGACCGCCGTCTGGCGCAGCTCGACGCCCTCGCGCTCCATGGCGAGCTTGAAGCCCAGGTTGGACATCACCGTGGCCACCACGGTGTTCCCCCGCAGCGTCCCGGCCTCTTTCATCCCCAGGGCCAGCACGCTGAGGATCTGGTCGCCGTCGACCTCCTCGCCGTCCGCGTCCACGGCCAGGCAGCGGTCGGCGTCGCCGTCGTGCGCCACGCCCAGGTCGGCGCCGTGCCGGACCACGGCCTCGCGCAGGCCGTCCAGGTGCGTGGAGCCGCAGCCGTCGTTGATGTTGAGCCCGTCGGGCTCGGTGGAGATGGTGATCACCTCGGCGCCCGCGCGCGCGAACGCCTCCGGGGAGACCCGCGCCGCCGCGCCGTGCGCGCCGTCGATGACGACCTTGAGCCCGTCGAGCCGGTTGGGCAGGACGCCGACCAGGTGGGCGACGTACTTGTCGAAGCCCTCGTCGTACTCCTTCACCCGGCCCACGCCGGCGCCGGTCGGCCGGTCCCAGGGCTCGCCGGAGGCGTGCTCGCGGTAGATCTGCTCGATGCGGTCCTCCAGCTCGTCGGCGAGCTTGTGACCGCCGCGGGCGAAGAACTTGATGCCGTTGTCGGGCATCGGGTTGTGGCTGGCGGAGAGCATCACGCCCAGGTCGGCGCCGAGCGCGCCGGTCAGGTACGCCACGGCCGGGGTCGGCAGCACGCCCACCCGCAGCACGTCCACGCCCGCGCTGGCCAGCCCGGCCACCACGGCGGCCTCCAGGAACTCCCCGGACGCTCGCGGATCACGCCCGACCACGGCCACCGGCCGATGGCCCGCGAACGTACCCGCCTCGGCGAGCACGTGCGCCGCCGCGACCGACAGTCCGAGCGCCATTTCGGCGGTCAGGTCGGCGTTGGCGACTCCGCGCACACCGTCCGTTCCGAAGAGTCTTCCCACCGTGGTTCCTCCGAGTTCCAAGCCGAGGTCGGGCCTGCCGCGGGCCCGGTTCATCCAGATATACGCCTCTTGGCCGCGTTCACGACACGACCGCGCGTCCGGCAGGCCCTCGGCCACCCCACCGGGCGCAGGAGGAACACCCCCGCCCGGGGGGCCGCGCCACCGAACGCGTCATGGAAGACGAACGCCCCGACGCACTGTGACGGTGCTGTCGGGGCGCTCATCGACGAATGCCAGGTGTCCCGGCAGGCTGCGCTCGGATCAGCGCTTGCTGTACTGGGTGCCCTTGCGGGCCTTCTTCAGACCGGCCTTCTTCCGCTCGACGGCGCGAGCGTCACGGGTCAGGAAGCCGGCCTTCTTCAGCGGGCCGCGGTTGTTGTCCACGTCCGCCTCGTTCAGCGCACGGGCGACGCCCAGGCGGAGCGCGCCGGCCTGGCCGGAGACGCCGCCGCCGCTGATGCGGGCGATGACGTCGTAACGGTTGTCCAGCTCGAGAACCTTGAACGGCTCGTTGACTTCCTGCTGGTGCACCTTGTTCGGGAAGTAGGCCTCCAGGGTGCGACCGTTGATCTTCCACTGACCGCTGCCCGGCACGATGCGGACACGGGCCACCGCGTTCTTGCGGCGACCGGTGCCGGCGGCAGGCTGCGGCTCACCGAAGCGGGAGGCAAGCGACTCGGTGGTGTACTCCTCGACGCCCTCGGGCGTCTCGGTGGTGTAGTGCTCGACGTCCTCGACCTCTTCGATCGGGGTCTCGGGGGTGGTCTCGGCCACGGTTCTCCTCAGCTTCTCTTCGTCTTGGGTGGCCGGACTACTGCGCGACCTGGGTGATCTCGAACGGGACCGGCTGCTGGGCAGCGTGCGGGTGGTTCTCGCCCGCGTAGACCTTCAGCTTCGAGAGCATCTGGCGGCCCAGGGTGTTCTTCGGGAGCATGCCCTTGACGGCCTTCTCCACAGCCTTCTCGGGGCTCTTGCGGAGGAGCTCGTCATAGCGGACGGACCGCAGACCACCCGGGTAGCCGGAGTGGCGGTAGGCCATCTTCTGAGTCCGCTTGTTGCCGGAGAGGTGCACCTTGTCGGCGTTGATGATGATGACGAAGTCACCAGCGTCAACGTGCGGCGCGTACACCGGCTTGTGCTTGCCCCTCAGAAGGGTGGCGGCCTGGGAGGCCAGACGGCCCAGGACGACATCTGTGGCGTCGATGACGTGCCACTGGCGCTGGATGTCGCCGGGCTTGGGGCTGTACGTACGCACGGTCGTAGCCTTCGCTTCTTCAGTGAGTGTTTCCTGACAAGGTCACCGGAGATCACGACAGCCTTGACCACACGTCGGTGACGCAAGCCGATGCGGGTCGCTGGTCATCGTCCTGGTGGACCAGGCGTAACGGCCTCTCACGTGAGAACGAGCAAGCCAATACGCACAACGAACCAGCAGGATACCGGCCGTCCGCCGCACGGGTCAAAGCGCCCCTCCATCGGACGCGCGCGGTCCGGGCCCGCCCACGCTCGGTGAGCGGGGCGCGCCGGTCGCGTCAGCGTGCCCGCGCCACCCGCCCCTCGTCCCAGACGGGCTCCGACACCTCCCGCACCCGACCGTCCGCGCCGAAGAGGAGGAAGCGGTCGAAGGACCGGGCGAACCAGCGGTCGTGCGTCACCGCCAGCACCGTCCCCTCGTACGCCTCCAGGCCCTGCTGGAGCGCCTCGGCGCTCTCCAGGTCCAGGTTGTCGGTGGGCTCGTCCAGCAGCAGCGCCGTCGAGCCGGCCAGTTCCAGCAGCAGGATCTGGAAGCGGGCCTGCTGGCCGCCCGAGAGTTTCCCGAAGGGCTGCTCGGCCTGGCGGTCCAGCTCGTAGCGGCGCAGCGCGGACATCGCCGCGCCCCGGTCCCTGGCGTGCTCGGTCCACAGGATGTCGAGCAGGGTGCGCCCCTCCAGCTCGGGGTGAGCGTGTGTCTGCGCGAAGTGGCCGGGCACGACCCGCGCGCCCAGTTTCCACTCCCCCGTGTGGGCGACGTCGCCGCCCGCCAGCAGCCGCAGGAAGTGCGACTTGCCCGACCCGTTGGAGCCGAGCACCGCGACCCGCTCGCCGTAGAAGACCTCCAGGTCGAACGGTTTCATCAGCCCGGTCAGCTCCAGCCCGGAGCAGGTGACGGCCCGCACCCCGGTGCGTCCGCCGCGCAGCCGCATCCGGATGTCCTGCTCGCGCGGGGGCTCCTGCGGCGGCCCCGCCTCCTCGAACTTCCGCAGCCGGGTCTGCGCCGCCTGGAGGCGGGAGGCGAGCCCGTCGTTGTAGGCGGCCTTCTGTCTGAGAGTGTTCACCAGTTGCTTGAGCTTGGCGTGCTGCTCGTCCCAGCGCCGCCGCAGCTCCTCGAAGCGGGCGAAGCGCTCCTTCCGCGCCTGGTGGTAGGTGGCGAAGCCGCCGCCGTGCACCCACACGTCCGATCCGGCCGGGCCCGGCTCCACGCTGATGATCTTCTGCGCCGCCCGCGCCAGCAGCTCCCGGTCGTGGGAGACGAACAGGACCGTCTTGCGGGTCTCGTTCAGCCGCTCCTCCAGCCACCGCTTGCCGGGGACGTCGAGGTAGTTGTCCGGCTCGTCCAGCAGCAGCACCTCGTCCGGGCCGCGCAGCAGCGCCTCCAGGACCAGCCGTTTCTGCTCGCCGCCGGACAGGGTGCGCACCATGCGCCACTGCGCCTTCTCGTAGGGGACGCCCAGCGCGGCCGTGGTGCACATGTCCCAGACGATCTCGGCCTCGTACCCGCCGGCCTCGGCCCAGTCCGCGAGGGCCTGCGCGTACGCCATCTGGGCCGCCTCGTCGTCCACCTCCATGATCGCCAGTTCGGCGGCGTCCACCGCCTCCGCCGCCCGGCGGACGCGCGGCCGGGCCACCGAGACCAGCAGGTCGCGGACCGTCCGCTCGTCCCGCACGGAACCGACGAACTGCGGCATCACCCCGAGCCCGCCGCCGACCGTCACCGTGCCGCCGTGCGGCTTCAACTCCCCCGAGATCAGCCGCAGCAGGGTGGTCTTCCCGGCGCCGTTGGCGCCCACCAGCGCCACCGAGGCGCCCTCGCCCACCCGGAACGAGACGTCGTTCAGCAGCACCCTCCCGTCGGGCAGGTGGTACTCCAGGTGTGCCGCATCCACGTGTCCCATGTCCACGACTCTGGCCGGGGGTCGGCGGCCACGGCAAGCGAATAAGATGCGCCCATGAGCTTTGGGCAGGGGGGGCCGGGCTGGAGCCCCGGCGGACCGTCCACACCGTCCACACCGGACTGGGCCGCACTCGCCGAGGAGACCGAGCGGGCCCGCGCCCGCCGTCGCCGGTGGCTGATGATCGGCGGCGGGGCGGTGGCCACGGCGGTCATCGCCGCGATCGTGGCGACCGCCGTCGTCAACGAGGGCGGGTCCGGCGCCAAGGCGTCCGACGGCCCGTCGGCGTCGCTCCCGCCGTCCGAGAGCCTGCCGCCCACCCCGGAGCAGCCGGAGCCGACCTTCTCCTCCGAGCCCCCGCCCCCTCCGCCGCCGGACCCGCGGGACTTCCTCTCCGACCCGGCGAAGGACACCGCCCCGCTCAGCGCCGCCACGCTCTTCCCCGGCGACTCGATGACCGCCAACGGCCGGAAGTACGCCAAGGGGGCCACCGCCGCCACCAAGAGCTGCGCCTCCGCCGCCCAGGGCGCCCTCGGCACGGTGCTGACGAACAACGGCTGCCGCGAGCTGATCCGGGTGACGTACCAGCGCGACGGGATGGCGGTGACCGTCGGCGTCGCCGTCTTCGACAGCGCCGAGGCGGCGTCGAAGGCCAAGGACCAGGCCAGGCCCAACGTCGCCTCGCTGCCGGGCGCGGGCGTCCCCACCTTCTGCCGGGGCGTGGTCTGCGCCAGTTCCGCCAACGCGCTGGGCCGCTACGCGTACTTCACCATCTCCGGCTACACCGACGGCAAGAGCGTCACGGTCTCCGAGGCCGCCACCGAGGCCGCCCGCCAGGTCGGTCGGGACGCGGCGGACTTCGCCTTCGCCCGCCTCCTCGAACGCGGTCAGGAGCAGGCGGAGGCCTCGGTCTCGCAGGGCTGACGCGAAGCCGGGCCGCGCCGGGAACCGCGGCTTCCGGGCGCGGGCCGGAGACGGTCAGAGGGAAGTCAGAGAGAGGTCAGAGGGAGAGCGTCGGGTTCCCCTTGTCCCGGTCGCCGTCCGAGCTCAGCGTCTCCTTGATCGCGGCGAAGAACGAGCGGCGCCGCACCAGCTTCGACCCGCGCGCTCCGTCGAGGATCTCCGTCCGCTCCCCGAAGCCCTCCGGCAGCGGCGGCAGTCCCAGCGCCGCGCACACCTCGGTCAGGTGCGCGGTCAGGTGGTCGGCTCCCGCGCCGTCGGTGCGCAGCAGGGCGGTCAGCGGACGGATGTCCCGGACGCCGTACGCGTCGGCGAGCGCCTTCGCCACGTCGGACGCCCTCGCGAAGTCCGGCACGGGCGCGGCCAGGTCCCACTCGTGGGAGACGACCTTCTTCCCGTCGCGCAGCAGCGTGATCCCGTACCGGTCGCCGGTGCGGTGCAGCACCAGGGCGGGCCACTTCTCCGCCCGGGTGATGGTGGACGCCGCTTCCGTCAGGCTTCCCTCGCCCAGCAGCGCGCCGCTCACGCCGCCGCGGGGGCCGGTGGCGGCGGAGACCGCCAACTCCACGAAGGTGCGGGCGCCGGGCGCGGGGGCCAGACGCAGGTCGAGGCCGGTCATCAGCGCCGCCTCCTCGACCGCGCGCGGGGGCGCCGAGCACACGGCGACGGCCCTCGGCCGCCACGGGGCGCCCGCGTCCGCCGGTCCCGTGCCCGCCGGCTCCGGACGCGGGGCCGGCTTGGCGAAGAAGGGGGTGCGGCGCGCGATCAGCACCCGCACGCCCTGGCGCATCTCCAGGAACTCCGCCAGCGCGTCGGAGTTCTCGTACTTCCAGGGGTGGGCGCGCGCGTGCACGCCGATGGCGCGGAACGTCTCCAGCGCATCCTCCAGGCGACCGGCGCGGATCAGCGCGAGCGCCAGGTGGTTGCGGAATCCGGCGGCCACCGGGTCGCCGGGCTCGTAGTGGGCGGACAGCTCCAGCGTCCGCTCCACGGCCGCCGTGACGCGCTCCTCGGGGATCTCGTCCTCCTCGTCGCCCTGGAGGACGTACTCGGTGACGGCCTGGATCGGCAGGGCGTTCAGCAGCGCGCCGGGTTCGGCGCGGTCCGCCGCGCTCTCCGCGAACTCGAACATCTCCTGGTGGGAGCCGTACCACTTGGCGCACAGGTACTGCAGGGCACTGGCGTGGCAGCCGTAGTGCCCCGGGTCCCGGTCCATGACCTCCATCAGGTAGCCGTCGAAGATCTCGCGCGGGGCCTGCGAGCCCATGGCGTGGTTGATCGCCACCCGCCACGGCACCGGGTCCTCGGGGTTGAGTTCCACCGCCCGTTCGACGGTGGGGACGGCGTCCCGCAGCAGGGTGTGGAAGGCCTGGAACTGCTCGCGCGAGACGTGCCGGGCACGGGCCGCGGTCCGTATCTCCCACGCCCGGCCGATGGCCAGATCGGCCCGGACCAGCCAGGCGTCGGGGTCGTCGGGGTCCTCCGCGAGCCAGGCGTCCAGCCAGCCGGGACGGTGCAGCGCGTGGTCGGCGAGCTCCGAGACGTACCGGTCGCGCCGCTCCCACCGCGCGCCGCGCCGCGTCGAGGCCAGCAGGTCGCGGGCGACGGTGAAGTCCCCCTTCCCGACGGCGACCAGCGCCTCGCGCAGCGGCGCGTCGGGGGCGTCCAGGGTCACGGCCTCGTCGGGCGGCAGGTCGGCCCCGACGTGGGGGAGGTGACGCAGGAGGCGGGGGAAGGACAGGAGGAACGGAAGCTCGGCCACGGAACGGCATCCAAGCCCATCGTCGCCGCCCCGGCCATCCGTTTTCGGTGACGATCCCGCATCGGTGCCCGTGCCCCCGGCGGTGCCGCCCCGGCCGGGCCGGGGCGGCGGCGGGACGTCAGTCCTGCTGGGCGCCCGGCGGGAGTTGACGCAGGGTCACCTTGGTGGGGGTCTTCTGCTTGAAGGCCCAGTCGAGCATCCTCGTCGCGTCCGGGTAGCGGTCGGAGCTGTTGAGGATCACACCGACCACCGTGCGCTTGTCACGGGTCGCCGCGAAGACCAGGCAGGGTCCGGCCTTGCTGCCCGTGCCCGTCTTGATGCCGATGACGCCCTTGTACGAGCCGAGCAGCTTGTTGGTGTTGTACCAGGTGTACGTGCGCCCGTTGGTCGCCTTCTGGACGGTGCCGGTCGACTTGACCACCGTCTTGAAGGTGGTGTTCGCCAGCGCGTGCCGTGCCAGTTTCGCCAGGTCGCGCGGGGTCGAGTGGTTGTTGCCCGACGTGGGGATGCCGTCGAAGGAGTCGAACTTCGTGTTCTTCATCCCCAGGTCGGCGGCCTTCTTGTTCATCTTGGAGACGAACGACTTGGTGCGGGCCGCCGTGGTGCTGCCGCTGCCGAAGGTGTCGGCCAGCGCGTACGCCGCGTCGCAGCCGGAGGGGAGCATCAGGCCGTACAGCAGTTGCCGCACGGTGAGCTGGTCGCCCGTCTTCAGGTCCGCGGTGCTGGCGCCGTGCTTGGCGACGTGGTCGCGGTAGGCCTTCTTGACCGTGACCTTGCGGTTCAGATCGACGTTCTTGGTGGTGACGACCACCACCGCCGTCATGATCTTGGTGGTGCTGGCCATCTCGCGCTTCGTGTCGGCGGCCTTGCTCCACAGCGTCTTGTTGGGGCCGTTGTCCAGGAGGAAGGCGCCCTTGGCCTTGACGCCGGACGGTCCCTCGGCCGCCTGCGCCGGCGCCACCAGCGGTCCTGTGACCAGCACGGCTCCCGCCGTCACCGCCACCACGCCCGCCCGGCGGGCGCCCCTCGTTCGAGATCTCAATGGATGCTCCGTCGTCATGATCGTGGGCCCGCGCGTCACGGGCCCCGACCATCAGACGATCGGACGGGAGGAGCGGTTGCCGTCGGGTTCAGGCCAACCCGCTCGGCAGCGGTCGGCACGGCCAAGCCGTCAAGGGCTCAAGCCGCCAAGCCGTCAGCAGCAGCCCGCCGCCACACTGGGGAGCGTGCGACGGTTGCGCGCCTCGGCGTTGCGCGCGGCCAGCAGCTCGTCGGCCGGGTAGCCGACCTCCTCCAGGGTGAGCCCGTGCGGCCGGACCACGTGGACGGCCGAGTCCCGCACGCCCGCGGCCAGCACCTCGGCGGGCCACGACGGCGGCCGGTGGCCGTCGCCGACGAAGAGCAGCGCGCCGACCAGCGAGCGGACCATGTTGTGGCAGAAGGCGTCGGCGACGACTCTCGCCTCCACGGTGCCGTCCGGCAGCCGCTCCCAGCTCAACTCCCTGAGCGTGCGTATGGTGGTCGCGCCCTCGCGCCGCTTGCAGTAGGCCGCGAAGTCGTGCTCCCCCAACAACCCCTTCGCCGCGGCGTTCATGGCGTCCACGTCCAGCGGCCAGTCGTGCCAGAGGACGTGGCCGCGCCGGAGGGGGTCCACCCCGCCCGGGTGGTCGCAGACCCGGTAGGCGTAGCGCCGCCAGATCGCCGAGAAGCGCGCGTTGAAGTGGGCCGGCGCCTCGGTGACCCGGTGGACCCGCACGTCGTGCGGAAGCCGTCCGGCCAGCCGGCGCAGCAGCTTCTCCCGGTGCGTCTCCCACACCTCCTCGGGCAGGTCGACGTGCGCCACCTGGCCGCGGGCGTGCACGCCCGCGTCGGTGCGGCCCGCGACCGTCAGCTCGAAGGTCCGCTCCGAGCGGGTCACGGTCCGCAGCGCGTCCTCCAACTCGCCCTGTACGGTGCGCCGGCCGCGCTGCCGTGCCCAGCCCGAGAACTCGCTGCCGTCGTAGGACAGGTCCAGCCGGACCCGCACGTGTCCGGGCTCCACTTCGTCGCTCACGCCGGTGATCCTCTCAAACGGCGACGGACCCGCTCCCGGTCGGGAGACGGGTCCGCCACGCTTCGCTCGGTGCGAGGGTCCGAGGACGTCTCAGGCGTCCTTCTTCTCCTCGTCGGCCTTCTCGTCGGCCGCCTTCTCCTCGGCCGGAGCCTCGGTGGTCTCGGCCTTCTCCTCGGCCTCGTCCTTCTTGAGGCTCTTCAGTGCCTCGTCACCCGCGGCGTCCTTGGCCTGCTCCTGCTCCTTGACGGAGCGCTTCGTGGCGGCCTCGGCCTCGCCGACGGCCTCCTGCTGCACGGTCAGGGCCTCCACCAGCTCGATGACGGCCATGGGCGCGTTGTCGCCACGGCGGTTACCGATCTTGGTGATGCGGGTGTAGCCACCCGGACGGTTCTCGTAGCGCGGGGCGATCTCGGTGAAGAGCGTGTGGACGACGCTCTTGTCGAGGATCGTCCGCATCACCTGGCGGCGGTTGTGAAGGTCGCCCTTCTTCGCCTTGGTGATCAGACGCTCCGCCACCGGGCGCAGCCGACGGGCCTTGGCCTCGGTGGTCTTGATGCGGCCGTGCTCGAAGAGGTTGGTGGCGAGGTTCGCCAGCATGGCCTTCTCGTGCGCGGGGCCGCCACCGAGGCGGGCGCCCTTGGGGGGCTTCGGCATTGATCCGTTCCTCTCGTGTCTGCACCGGCCGTATCAGGTACCGATGTCAGTGTCCGTACGGACTTGTGTCCGCCGGAACCCGGAGCGCGCGGCAGCGGCGGCCCCGGAAGCGTGGGCCGACCGGGCGCGGTCGGCACCGCGCCCGGTCGGAGTGCCGGTGGGAACCGGCCTCAGTACGTCAGTACTGCTCGGTCTCGACGAAACCGGAGTCCGCGTCGTCGTCGGTGCCGAAGGCGTCCGCGGCGGCGGTCGGGTCGAATCCGGGCGGGCTGTCCTTGAGGGTCAGGCCCATGCCGGCCAGCTTCGCCTTGACCTCGTCGATCGACTTCGCACCGAAGTTGCGGATGTCGAGCAGGTCCGCCTCGGAGCGGGCGACCAGCTCGCCCACGGAGTGGATGCCCTCGCGCTTGAGGCAGTTGTAGGAGCGGACGGTCAGCTCCAGCTCCTCGATCGGCAGGGCCAGGTCGGCGGCGAGCGCGGCGTCCGTCGGGGACGGACCCATGTCGATGCCCTCGGCGTCGACGTTCAGCTCGCGGGCCAGGCCGAACAGCTCGACCAGGGTCTTGCCGGCGGACGCCATGGCGTCACGGGGACGCATGGACTCCTTGGTCTCGACGTCGACGATCAGCTTGTCGAAGTCGGTGCGCTGCTCGACACGGGTCGCCTCGACCTTGTAGGTGACCTTGAGGACCGGCGAGTAGATGGAGTCGACCGGGATGCGGCCGATCTCCTGGCCGGCCTGCTTGTTCTGCGCTGCGGAGACGTAGCCGCGACCGCGCTCGACGGTCAGCTCCATCTCCAGCTTCCCCTTGCTGTTCAGCGTGGCGAGAACCAGGTCGGGGTTGTGGACCTCGACACCGGCCGGCGGGGCGATGTCGGCGGCGGTGACCAGACCCGGACCCTGCTTGCGCAGGTACATCACGACCGGCTCGTCGTGCTCGGAGGAGACGACGAGGCTCTTGATGTTGAGGATCAGGTCGGTGACGTCCTCCTTGACGCCCGGCACGGTGGTGAACTCGTGCAGGACACCGTCGATCCGGATGCTGGTCACGGCAGCACCGGGGATCGAGGAGAGGAGCGTGCGACGCAGGGAGTTGCCGAGGGTGTAGCCGAAGCCCGGCTCCAGCGGCTCGATCACGAACCGGGAACGGAATTCGTCCACGACCTCTTCGGTCAGTGACGGACGCTGAGCGATCAGCATGGGAATGTGCCTCCAGTCTTCGGCAACCGCTATTTGATGCCGAGCATCGGGCAGGAGGCCCGATATCTACTGCAAGGGTACGGGCGGTGCGACACGTGCGTACCGCACCGCCCGTACCGCGAGCCGTTACTTCGAGTACAGCTCGACGATGAGCTGCTCCTGCACCTGGGTGTCGATCACCTGGCGCTCGGGCAGCGAGTGGACGAGGACCCGCAGCTTGGAGGGGATGGCCTCCAGCCACGCCGGCACGGTCTTCTCGCCGGCCTCCGCCTGAGCCACCTGGAAGGGGGTCAGGGTACGGGAGGAGGGACGGACCTCGACGATGTCGTTCGGGGAGACCCGGAACGACGGGATGTCGGTCTTGCGACCGTTCACCTGGATGTGCCCGTGACGGACGAGCTGACGGGCGTGGTCGCGGGACTTGGCGAAGCCGGCCCGGTAGATCACGTTGTCCAGGCGGGACTCGAGGATCTGCAGCAGGTTCTCACCCGTCTTGCCCTGCTTGCGGTTCGCCTCGTTGAAGTACCCGCGGAACTGCTTCTCCAGGACTCCGTAGATGCGAGCGGCCTTCTGCTTCTCACGCTTCTGCAGCAGGTACTCGCTGTCCTTGGTGCGCCCGCGCCCGTGCTCACCCGGGGGGTAAGGACGGATCTCGATCGGGCACTTAGCGCTCTCGCACTTGGCTCCCTTGAGGAAGAGCTTCTGCTTCTCCCGACGGCAACGCTTGCAGTCGGCCCCGGTGTAACGCGCCATGTTCGTGTATCTCCTACTTCAGCCTGGATCAGACGCGGCGACGCTTCGGCGGGCGGCAGCCGTTGTGCGGGGTCGGGGTGACGTCCTGGATCGAGCCGACCTCGAGGCCGGTGGCCTGGAGGGAGCGGATCGCGGTCTCACGGCCGGAGCCGGGACCCTTGACGAACACGTCGACCTTGCGCATCCCGTGCTCCTGCGCGCGACGGGCAGCCGACTCGGCGGCCATCTGCGCGGCGAACGGGGTCGACTTGCGCGAACCCTTGAAGCCCACGTGACCGGCCGAAGCCCAGGAAATCACGTTGCCGGTGGGGTCGGTGATGGAAACGATGGTGTTGTTGAACGTGCTCTTGATGTGAGCGTGCCCGTGGGCGACGTTCTTCTTCTCCTTGCGGCGCACCTTCTTGGCGCCGGCCGTACGGCCCTTCGGAGGCATGTATCTCTCCCGTGGAGGTGGTCGGTCCTACAGTCCGGACCACTGTTCGGCGTCCGGTGAGGACTACTTCTTGCCCGGCTTCTTCTTGCCGGCGATCGCGCGACGCGGGCCCTTGCGGGTGCGGGCGTTCGTGCTGGTGCGCTGGCCCCGGACGGGCAGACCGCGACGGTGACGCAGGCCCTGGTAGCTGCCGATCTCCACCTTGCGGCGGATGTCGGCCTGGATCTCACGACGGAGGTCACCCTCCGTCTTGATGTTGGCCTCCACGTACTCGCGGATCCGGACCAGCTCTTCCTCGGTCAGATCACGAACGCGCGTGTCCGGGTTCACACCGGTGTTCGCAAGCGTCTGCTGGGACAACGTGCGACCGATGCCGAAGACATAGGTGAGGGCGACCTCCACGCGCTTGTCGCGCGGGAGGTCAACGCCTTCGAGGCGTGCCATGAACGTGGCTCCTGGTTTCGTGTCGGAGGTCTTCCGCAGCACCGTTCCCGTAGCGAGTACGAGCCGGGTCCCCGGCCTCCGTCCGGGGGTGTCGTCCCCACCAACAGTGAGAGATCACGGCGGGGGGTCGGGTGACTGCGTATCTACTTGTCGCTTGCGTCGCGCGAAGAACCGCGAGGTGCGAGGCGAGGGTCGTGCTTCAGCCCTGGCGCTGCTTGTGGCGCAGGTTGTCGCAGATCACCATGACCCGACCGTGACGGCGGATCACCTTGCACTTGTCGCAGATCTTCTTGACGCTCGGCTTGACCTTCATGGATGTGAGGTTCTCCGGGTCAGGCCACCACCCCGCGGCGCGCGGGGTGAGGGCAAGATCTACTTGTAGCGGTAGACGATCCGCCCACGCGTCAGGTCGTAGGGAGACAGCTCCACCACGACACGGTCGTCGGGAAGGATGCGGATGTAGTGCATCCGCATCTTGCCGCTGATGTGCGCGAGGACCTGGTGCCCGTTCTGAAGCTCCACCTTGAACATGGCGTTCGGGAGAGACTCGACGACGGTGCCCTCGATTTCGATGGCCCCTTGTTTTTTGGCCATGCCTGAGCGCTTCACCTTCCGGGATCGGCTACCTGGATCGGCCCGTGGGTGCACGCAGGCACACATGGACCGACGATCCAGTCTACGGCACCTGGTGGTGAAAGACGAATCGGGGATGTATGCCCATCCCGGAAGATCCTTATGCGGGGTCCGCACCACGAGTCCCGGAGCAGGACCCTCGGAACCACCGGCTCGAACCCGAACCCCCGAACCCCCGAACCCGGACCCCGAACCCCTGAGCCCGGACCTCGAACCCGGGAGGGCGCCCGGAACGCGCCCCGGAGAGCCGCCCCGGGGCGCGTGAAGGGGTGTGCGCGCTCAGGCGAGCGGGTCGGGGGCGGCCGTGATGCCGTACTCGGCCAGCTTCGCCTTGCCGCCGTCCGGCGCGGTCAGCACCAGCGGCCCCTGCTCGGTCAGCGCGACCGAGTGCTCCCAGTGGCAGGACCAGGAGCCGTCGTCCGTCTTGACCGTCCAGTCGTCGTCCAGCACGTGGGTCTTCGGGCTGCCCAGGCTGACCATCGGCTCGATCGCCAGGCACATCCCCGGCACCAGCCTCGGGCCGCGACCGCGCCGGCGGTCCACGTAGTTCAGCAGGTGCGGGTCCATGTGCATCTGGCTGCCGATGCCGTGGCCGCCGTAGTCCTCGATGATCCCGTAGCGGCCGGAGGCCGGACGGGGCTGGCGGCGGATGTAGCCCTCGATCGCCTTGGAGACGTCCACCAGCCGGTTGCCCTTGCGCATCGCCGCGATGCCGGCCCACATCGACTCCTCGGTGACCCGGCTCAGCTCGTGCAGCTCCGGGGCGTGCCCCTCGCCGACGAAGACGGTGATCGCCGCGTCGCCGTGCCAGCCGTCGACGATGGCGCCCGCGTCGATGGAGATGATGTCGCCCGACTTCAGGACCGTCTCCCGGTCGGGGATGCCGTGGACGACCACGTCGTTCACGGAGGTGCAGATGTTGCCGGGGAACCCGCCGTAACCGAGGAAGTTCGGCTTGGCCCCGTGGTCGGCGAGCACCTTGGCGGCGACCTCGTCCAGATCCTTGGTCGTCGCTCCCGGCACAGCCGCCTCGCGGCACGCCGCGTGCATCGCGGCGACGACCAGCCCGGCCGCGCGCATCTTCGCGATCTGCTCGGGGGTCTTGATCTCCACCATGCGGCTGACGCCTTCCAGCTTTCGGTTCCTGCAACGTCCGCCCGACGCGGCGGCGTCGGGCCCATTCCCTACACGATACGGCCGCGGCACCCGAATGGGGCACCGCGGCCGGCCGTCGTCCTCGTCGCGGTCAGGCGACGCGTCCGAGCGCCTCCATGGCGCGCTTGGTCACCTCGGGGACCTTGCCGAGCGCCGAGATGGTCACCACCAGGCCCTGGGCCTTGTAGTAGTCGATGATCGGCTCGGTCTCGGTGTGGTAGACCTCCAGGCGCTTGCGGACGGTCTCCTCTTTGTCGTCCTCACGCTGGTACAGCTCACCACCGCAGATGTCGCAGACGCCCTCGATCTTCGGCGGGGTGTACTCCACGTGGAAGATGTGGCTGCTGTCTTTGCGGCACATCCGCCGCCCGGCGATCCGCCGGACGACCTCGTCCTCGGGGACCTCCAGGTCGAGCACCGCGTCCAGCTTCGTCCCCGTCTCGCGCAGGATGCCGTCCAGCGCCTCGGCCTGGCCCAGGTTCCGCGGGAAGCCGTCCAGCAGGAAACCCGCCTCGGCATCCGGCTGCGCCATCCGGTCCTTGGCCATCCCGATGGTGATCTCGTCAGGTACGAGCTGTCCGGCTCGCATGTACTCCTGCGCCTTCTGCCCGAGCTGAGTGCCCTGGCTGATGTTGGCGCGGAAGAGGTCGCCAGTGGAGATGTGCGGGATGGACAGGTTCTTGGCCAGGTACGCGGCCTGCGTGCCCTTTCCCGCGCCGGGCGGTCCGACGAGGACGATTCGCATCAGCGGAGGAACCCTTCGTAATGGCGCTGCTGAAGCTGGCTCTCGATCTGCTTCACGGTCTCCAGACCCACACCCACGATGATCAGGATGCTGGTCCCGCCGAACGGGAAGTTCTGATCCGCGTTGAACAACACCAGCGCGACGGTGGGCACCATGGCGATCAGCCCCAGGTAGAGCGACCCGGGCCACGTGATGCGGTTCAGCACATAGCTCAGGTACTCGGCCGTGGGGCGACCGGCCCGGATACCCGGAATGAAACCACCATACTTCTTCATGTTGTCGGCAACTTCTTCGGGGTTGAAGGAAATGGCGACGTAGAAGAAGGCGAAGAAGACGATGAGCAGGAAGTACGTGATCAGGTAGAGCGGAGCATCCTGTTCCTGCAGATTCGTCCTGATCCAGTTGGCCCAGCCCGCCTGCGAGTTGCTGAACTGGACGATCAGCGCCGGGATGTAGAGCAGCGACGAGGCGAAGATGACGGGAATCACACCCGCCTGGTTCACCTTCAACGGGATGTAGGTGGAGGTGCCGCCGTACGAGCGGCGCCCGATCATCCGCTTGGCGTACTGCACCGGAATGCGGCGCTGGGCCTGCTCGACGAAGACCACTAGGGCGACCATCGCCAGACCACAGACGATCACCACACCGAACTCGATCCACCCGTCCGCCAGGTTGCCCTGCTGCTTGATGGCCCACAGGGCGCCGGGGAAGCCGGCGGCGATCGAGACGAACATCAGGATCGACATGCCGTTGCCGATGCCGCGGTCGGTGATCAGCTCACCCAGCCACATGATCAGCGTGGTGCCGGCGGTCATCACGATCACCATGGTGATCGTCGTGAAGATCGAGTCGTCCGGGATGATCTGGTCACGGACACTGCACTGCGCGAAGAGGCTGCCGCTGCGAGCCGTCGCCACCAGGCCGGTGGCCTGGAGCACACCGAGCGCCACCGTCAGGTACCGGGTGTACTGCGTGATCTTCGCCTGGCCGGTCTGCCCCTCCTTCTTCAGGGCCTCCAGCCTCGGGATCACCACCACCAACAGCTGCAGGATGATGCTCGCCGTGATGTAGGGCATGATCCCGAGCGCGAAGATGGTCAACTGCAGCAGCGCTCCACCGCTGAACATGTTGACCAGTCCGAAGAGACCGGCACCGGCGCCCGCCGCCTCGGCCTCTTTCACGCACAGGTTGACGTTCTCGAAGCTGACACCCGGGACGGGTACGTGCGCCCCGAGGCGGAAGAGCACCATGATGCCAAGGGTGAACAGCAGCTTCTTGCGCAGGTCGGGCGTCTTGAACGCCCGGGCGAACGCGGTGAGCACGGTGCCTCCTGCGCCCCCCGCGTCATCCGCGAGAGGTTACGGTCGTGAGGATCAACGAATAAAACGGTTCAGATTCCACAGGGTGATGCCCGTGGAGGTCAACAGTGCACGCCACCTTACCGGCGACCGTGCCCCCCTTGGAACGACCAACCGGGGACGCCCGTTCCTGGGCGCCCCCGGTTTGTCACGTCATCGGGCTCAGGCGAGCTCGGTGACCGTGCCGCCGGCGGCGGTGATCTTCTCCTTGGCGGAGCCGGACACCTTGTCGACGGTCACCTGCAGGGCCACGGAGACATCGCCGTTGCCCAGCACCTTCACAGGCTGGTTCTTGCGCACCACGCCCTTGGCGACCAGGTCGGAAACGGTGACCTCGCCGCCCTCGGGGTACAGGGCCGCCAGCTTGTCGAGGTTGACGACCTCGTACTCGACACGGAACGGGTTCTTGAAGCCCTTGAGCTTGGGCAGCCGCATGTGCAGCGGCATCTGCCCACCCTCGAAGCGCTCCGGAACCTGGTAGCGGGCCTTGGTGCCCTTGGTGCCACGACCGGCGGTCTTGCCCTTGGACGCCTCACCGCGACCGACACGGGTCTTGGCGGTCTTGGCGCCCGGGGCGGGCCGAAGGTTGTGGATCTTCAACGGGTTGTTCGTCCGAGATTCAGCCATCTCAGTCGACCTCCTCGACCGTCACGAGGTGGCGGACGGTGTGCACCATGCCGCGGATCTCGGGGCGGTCCTCCTTGACGACCGTGTCGTTCACTCGCTTGAGGCCGAGGGAACGCAGGGTGTCGCGGTGGTTCTGCTTGCTGCCGATGTAGGACTTGACCTGGGTGACCTTCAGGCGAGCCATCAGGCGCTCACCCCAGCCCGCGCCCGCAGCAGAGCGGCCGGCGCAACGTCCTCCAGCGGCAGACCACGGCGGGCGGCGATCTCCTCGGGGCGCTGCAGGCCCCGCAGAGCGGCCACCGTGGCGTGCACGATGTTGATCGGGTTGGCGGAGCCGAGCGACTTGCTCAGCACGTCCTGGATGCCCGCGCACTCCAGCACGGCACGCACCGGGCCACCGGCGATCACACCGGTACCGGGCGAGGCCGGCTTGAGCAGCACGACACCCGCGGCCTTCTCACCCTGGATCGGGTGGGGGATGGTGCCCTGGATGCGGGGGACCTTGAAGAAGTGCTTCTTGGCCTCCTCCACACCCTTGGCGATGGCGGCCGGCACCTCCTTGGCCTTGCCGTATCCGACACCCACGGTGCCGTCACCGTCGCCCACCACGACCAGCGCGGTGAAGCTGAAGCGACGACCACCCTTCACAACCTTGGCGACGCGGTTGATCGCGACGACCCGCTCGACGTACGCGGTCTTCTCGGCGGCCGCGCCACCGTCCCGCCGGTCCCGCCGATCCCGCCGCTCGCCGCCACCGGCGCCGCCACCGCGGCGCTGGGGTCCAGCCATTGGAATTACCTCTCTCTATGCGTCCGCTGTGCGTAGGGACCGGCTCAGAACTTGAGCCCGGCCTCTCGGGCGGCATCGGCCAGGGCGGCGATCCGCCCGGCGTACTTGTTGCCGCCGCGGTCGAACACGACGGCCTCGATGCCCGCGGCCTTGGCCCGCTCGGCGACCAGGGCGCCGACCTTCTGGGCCAGGGCGCTCTTGTCGCCCTCGGCGCCGCGGATGGAGTCGTCCAGCGTCGAGGCCGAGGCGAGCGTGTGACCCGCGATGTCGTCGATCACCTGCGCCACCATGTGGCGGTTCGACCGAGTCACCACCAGGCGGGGACGCTCGGGAGTGCCCGAGACCTTCTTCCGGACGCGGATGTGGCGACGCTTGATGGCGGCGGACTTGCGCGCGCTGCCCTTGGCGACCTTCACACCGTATGCCATGGCTTACTTACCAGCCTTTCCGACCTTGCGGCGGATGACCTCGCCCGCGTACTTGACACCCTTGGCCTTGTACGGGTCGGGCTTGCGGAGCTTGCGGATCCGCGCGGCGATCTCGCCGACCTTCTGCTTGTCGATGCCCTCGACGCTGAACCGGGTCGGGGTCTCGACCTTGAAGGTGATGCCCTCGGGGGCCTCGACGAGGATCGGGTGGCTGTAGCCCAGGGAGAACTCCAGGTTGGAGCCCTTGGCCTGGACGCGGTAACCGACACCGCTGATCTCGAGCTGCTTGGTGTAACCCTGGGTCACGCCAGTGATCATGTTCGCCACCAGCGTGCGGGACAGGCCGTGGAGGGCCTTGTTCCGGTTCTCGTCGTTCGGGCGGGTGACACGGAGCGTGCCGTCCTCGTCCTTGGCGACCTCGATGGGCGCGGCGACGGTGTGCGTCAGGGTGCCCTTGGGGCCCTTCACGGCGACCGTACGGCCATCGATGGTGACGTCCACACCGGCGGGAACCTGGATGGGGAGCTTGCCGATACGCGACATGAGCTTTTCCTCCGTTCCCTTCCGTTACCAGACGTAGGCGAGGACTTCCCCACCCACGCCCTTCTTCTGCGCCTGCTTGTCGGTGAGGAGACCGTGGGAGGTGGAGATGATCGCCACGCCCAGGCCGCCGAGCACCCTCGGCAGGTTGGTGGACTTTGCGTAGACCCGCAGACCCGGCTTGCTGATGCGCTTGATGCCGGCGATCGAACGCTCGCGGTTCGGGCCGAACTTCAGCTCCAGGACGAGGTTCTTGCCCACCTGGGCGTCCTCGACCTTCCAGCCGGTGATGTAGCCCTCCTGCTGGAGGAGCTCCGCGATGTGCGCCTTGATCTTGCTGTGCGGCATCACGACGGTGTCGTGGTAGGCCGAGTTCGCGTTTCGCAGACGCGTCAGCATGTCTGCGATCGGATCGGTCATGGTCATGTGATGGCCTTGGGCCTCTCTCGCCGGGGTTTCCTCCGCTCCTCGTTCGCCCGAGCGGGGCCGGACGGGTGGTGCGGGGACCTACGGCGTAGTCGTTTTCGATAGCGGGCTTGTCTGCCCGCGCGGGCGGCCGTGGTCGGCGAGCGCCTGTTCCACCGCCTTCACGGCGTGTGGGCCGGGCTCTCGCCGACCAGGTTGACCTAGGGCCCTGGTGGGCCCGCCTGCTCGTCCGTGCCCCCGTGGGGGACGCCGGCCGAGTCGGGGCGGGTTACCAGGAGCTCTTGGTGACGCCCGGCAGCTCGCCGCGGTGGGCCATCTCACGAAGGCACACGCGGCACAGGCCGAACTTGCGGTAGACGGAGTGGGGACGGCCGCAGCGCTGGCACCGCGTGTACGCGCGCACCGAGAACTTCGGCTTGCGGGCCGCCTTGGCAATCAGAGCCTTCTTAGCCACGGCTCAGGCCTCCTTGAACGGGAATCCGAGGTGACGCAGCAGGGCGCGGCCCTCCTCGTCGGTGTTCGCCGTGGTGACCACGGTGATGTCCATGCCCCGGACCCGGTCGATCTTGTCCTGGTCGATCTCGTGGAACATGACCTGCTCCGTGAGACCGAAGGTGTAGTTGCCGCGGCCGTCGAACTGCTTCGGCGACAGTCCGCGGAAGTCGCGGATGCGCGGCAGCGCCAGCGACAGCAGGCGGTCCAGGAACTCCCACATCCGGTCGCCCCGCAGGGTGACGTGGGCACCGATCGGCTGCCCCTCGCGCAGCTTGAACTGCGCGATGGACTTCCGGGCCTTGGTCACGGCCGGCTTCTGGCCGGTGATCGTGGCGAGGTCGCGGACGGCGCCCTCGATCAGCTTGGAGTCGCGAGCGGCCTCGCCCACGCCCATGTTGACCACGATCTTGGTGAGACCGGGGATCTGCATGACGTTCTCGTACTTGAACTCGTCACGCAGCTTGTCCGCGATCTCCTCGCGGTAGCGCGCCTTCAGACGCGGCTGCACGTTGGTCGCGGTAGTCATCAGATGTCCTCACCGGTCCGCTTGGCAACGCGGATCTTGTTGCCCTTGTCGTCGAAGCGGTAACCGACGCGGGTGGCGACCTTCTTCCCGTCCTTCTCCACGACGAGCATCACGTTGCTCACGTGGATCGGGGCCTCGGTCGTCACGATGCCGCCGGTCTTGGAGCCCCGGGCGGTCTGTCCGGCCTTGGTGTGCTTCTTGACCCGGTTCACGCCCTCGACCAGGACGCGGTCCTCGCGGGGGAAGGCCGCGATGACCTTGCCCTGCTTGCCCTTGTCCTTGCCGGTGATGACCTGGACCAGGTCGCCCTTCTTGATCTTCATCGGTTACAGCACCTCCGGCGCGAGGGAGATGATCTTCATGAACTTCTTCTCGCGCAGCTCACGGCCCACCGGGCCGAAGATACGGGTGCCGCGGGGGTCGCCATCGTTCTTGAGGATGACGGCCGCGTTCTCGTCGAAGCGGATGTAAGAGCCGTCCGGGCGGCGGCGCTCCTTGACGGTGCGCACGATGACGGCCTTGACGATGTCGCCCTTCTTCACGTTGCCACCGGGGATCGCGTCCTTGACGGTGGCGACGATGACGTCACCGATACCCGCGTAGCGGCGGCCGGAGCCCCCGAGAACACGGATGCAAAGGATCTCCTTGGCTCCCGTGTTGTCGGCGACGCGCAGTCGCGACTCCTGCTGGATCACGTCTATCTCCTGATCGTCTGCCGGTTCCCGGCGGGTGCGTGTGCGGCACACGCACCTCGCCGAGCCTGGCGGAACTCGTCCCGAGGAGAGGTCTCGGGGATTACTTGGCCTTCTCGAGGATCTCGACGACGCGCCAGCGCTTGGTCGCGGACAGCGGCCGGGTCTCCATCAGGAGGACGCGGTCGCCGACACCCGCGGCGTTCTGCTCGTCGTGCGCCTTGAGCTTGTTCGTACGGCGGATGACCTTGCCGTACAGGGCGTGCTTGACGCGGTCCTCGACGGCGACGACGACGGTCTTGTCCATCTTGTCGCTGACGACCAGACCCTCACGGGTCTTGCGGAAGCCGCGCTGCTTCTTGTTGGCAGTCTCAGTCACATTCGTCTCGCTCATCAGGCGCTCTCCACCGTCTCGATGCCGAGCTCGCGCTCCCGCATCAAGGTGTAGATCCGGGCGATGTCCTTACGGACGGC
This sequence comes from Streptomyces megasporus, assembly GCF_000718985.1. Taxonomy (GTDB): domain Bacteria; phylum Actinomycetota; class Actinomycetes; order Streptomycetales; family Streptomycetaceae; genus Streptomyces; species Streptomyces megasporus. The sequence continues at coordinate 32,162 of NZ_JODL01000029.1, forward strand.
CTTCAGCCGGCCGTTGTTCTCCAGCTGTCCGGTCGCCGCCTGGAAACGGAGCTTGAAGAGCTCCTCCTTGGCCTCGCGCAGCTTCACGACGAGTTCCTCGTCGCTCAGCTCGCGCAGCTCGCTCGCCTTGGTACCGGCCGCCATCACGACTCACCTGCCTCGCGCCGAACGATCCGGCACTTCATCGGAAGCTTGTGAGCAGCGCGGGTGAGCGCCTCACGAGCAATCTTCTCGTTCGGGTAGGACAGCTCGAACATCACCCGACCGGGCTTGACGTTCGCGACCCACCACTCCGGCGAACCCTTACCGGAACCCATGCGGGTCTCGGCGGGCTTCTTGGTCAGCGGGCGGTCCGGGTAGATGTTGATCCACACCTTGCCGCCACGCTTGATGTGCCGCGTCATGGAGATACGAGCGGCCTCGATCTGCCGGTTCGTCACATAGGCGCCGGTGACGGCCTGGATGCCGTACTCGCCGAAAGCAACCTCGGTGCCACCCTTGGCCATGCCCTTGCGCTTCGGGTGGTGCTGCTTGCGGTGCTTGACCCTGCGGGGGATCAGCATGACGGTCAGGCCTCCTTTCCGGCGGAGCCGGTGCTCTCGGCGGCCGGAGCGGAGGTGTTCGCCTCGGCGGCCTTGGGAGCCTCGGTCCTCTCCTGCTGCGGCTTGCGGCCGCGGCCACCGCGCTCGCCACCGCGGCGCGGGCGGTCGCTGCCACCGCGCGACGGGCGGTTGCCGGCGCGGGCGGCGGCGTTCTCGGCACGGACCTCGGCGATGTTCTTGACGTCGCCCTTGTAGATCCAGACCTTCACACCGATCCGGCCGAAGGTCGTCCGGGCCTCGAAGAAGCCGTAGTCGACGTTGGCGCGGAGGGTGTGCAGGGGAACGCGACCCTCGCGGTAGAACTCCGAGCGGGACATCTCGGCGCCGCCGAGACGGCCACCGCACTGGATCTTGATGCCCTTGGCGCCGGCCTTCATCGTGCTCTGCATCGACTTGCGCATCGCACGGCGGAAGGAGACGCGGGAGGACAGTTGCTCGGCGACGGCCTGGGCCACCAGTTGAGCGTCCGTCTCCGGGTTCTTGACCTCGAGGATGTTGAACTGGATCTGCTTGCCGGTCAGCTTCTCGAGCCGGCCGCGGATGCGCTCCGCCTCGGCGCCGCGGCGGCCGATCACGATGCCCGGACGGGCGGTGTGAACGTCGACGCGGACGCGGTCACGGGTGCGCTCGATCTCCACCTTGGAGATGCCGGCCCGCTCCATGCCCTGCGTGAGCAGGCGGCGGATCTCGACGTCTTCCTTGATGTAGTCCTTGTACAGCTTGTCGGCGTACCAGCGGGACTTGAAGTCCGTGGTGATGCCGAGCCGGAACCCGTGCGGGTTTACCTTCTGGCCCATTACCGGGTTCCTTCCTTGCTGCTGACGACCACGGTGATGTGGCTGGTCCGCTTGCGGATCCGGTAGGCGCGCCCCTGGGCGCGCGGGCGGAACCGCTTCAGGGTCGGGCCCTCGTCGACGTACGCCTCGGAGACGTACAGGCTGTCGACGTCCGTGTGGTCGTAATTGTGCGCGGCGTTGGCAATGGCGCTGTCGAGCACCTTGCCGACCGGAACGCTCGCGGCCTGCGGGGCGAAACGCAGGACCGCCTGAGCCTCCGTGGCGTCCAGGCCACGGATGAGGTCCACCACGCGGCGGGCCTTCATGGGCGTGACGCGGATGTACCGCGCCTGGGCCCTGGCTTCCATGGTTGTCCCTTCGGTGTCAGTCATTGGTCTTCGCTTTTTCCGCAGATCAGCGACGACGCGACTTGCGGTCGTCCTTCTCGTGGCCGCGGAAGGTGCGGGTCGGCGCGAACTCGCCGAGCTTGTGGCCGACCATCGACTCGGTGACGAACACCGGGACGTGCTTGCGGCCGTCGTGCACCGCGATCGTGTGGCCCAGCATGGCCGGGACGATCATCGAGCGGCGGGACCAGGTCTTGATGACGTTCTTGGTGCCGGCTTCGTTCTGTGCGTCCACCTTCTTGATCAGGTGGTCGTCGACGAAGGGCCCCTTCTTGAGACTGCGCGGCATCGAAAACCCGCCTCCTAGCGCTTCTTGTTCGTCTTGCGGCGGCGGACGATGTACTTGTTGCTGGCCTTCTTGGGCGAGCGCGTACGTCCTTCCTTCTTGCCCCACGGCGAGACCGGGTGACGACCACCGGAGGTCTTGCCCTCACCACCACCGTGCGGGTGGTCGACGGGGTTCATGACCACACCGCGGACGCTCGGGCGGACGCCCTTCCAGCGCATACGGCCGGCCTTGCCCCAGTTGATGTTCGACTGCTCGGCGTTGCCGACCTCGCCGACGGTGGCGCGGCAGCGGACGTCGACCAGGCGGATCTCACCGGACGGCATGCGCAGGTGGGCCATGCGGCCCTCCTTCGCCAGCAACTGCACGGAGGCACCGGCGGAGCGGGCGAACTTCGCGCCGCCACCGGGACGCAGCTCGATGGCGTGGAGGGTCGTACCGACCGGGATGTTGCGCAGCGCGAGGTTGTTGCCCGGCTTGATGTCGGCGTTCGGGCCGTTCTCGACCCGGTCGCCCTGCTTCAGGCCGGCCGGCGCGAGGATGTAGCGCTTCTCGCCGTCGGCGTAGTGGAGCAGCGCGATGCGCGCGGTGCGGTTCGGGTCGTACTCGATGTGCGCGACCTTGGCCGGCACGCCGTCCTTGTCGTGCCGACGGAAGTCGATCACCCGGTAGGCGCGCTTGTGGCCACCGCCCTGGTGGCGGACGGTCACACGACCGGTGTTGTTACGGCCGCCCTTGCTGTGCAGGGGGCGGACCAGCGACTTCTCCGGCGTGGACCGCGTGATCTCGACGAAGTCGGCGACACTGGCGCCACGACGGCCCGGAGTCGTCGGCTTGTACTTGCGGATACCCATTTCTCAGTCCTCGTCCGATATCGGACGGCTCGACCTCCGGTTAGGAGACCGGACCGCCGAAGATGTCGATACGGTCGCCCTCGGCGAGGGTCACGACGGCGCGCTTGGTGTCGGCGCGCTTGCCGTAGCCCGTGCGGGTGCGCTTGCGCTTGCCCTGCCGGTTGATCGTGTTGACCCCGGTGACCTTGACCGAGAAGACCGCCTCGACGGCCTGCTTGATCTGGGTCTTGTTGGCACGCGGGTCGACGACGAACGTGTACTTGTTCTCGTCCAGCAGCGCGTAGCTCTTCTCCGAGACCACCGGCTTGATCAGGATGTCGCGGGGGTCGGTGAAGGTCTTGCTGGTGACGGTCGCCTCGGTCATCAGGCGTCGCTCCCTTCGCGCTCGACGGCCTTGCGGCCGGCCACGAAGCTCTCGAAGGCGGCCTTCGTGAAGACCACGTCGTCGGAGACGAGCACGTCGTAGGTGTTCAACTGGCCCGGCTCCAGGATGTGCACCTGGGGCAGGTTGCGCGCGGACAGCCACGCGGCCTTGTCGGTCCGCTCGGCGACCAGCAGCACGTTCTTGCGGTCGCTGATCTTGCCGAACAGGGCCTTGGCGGCCTTGGTGGACGGGTTCTCGCCCTCGATCACGTCGGTGACGACGTGGATGCGGTTGTGGCGGGCCCGGTCGGAGAGGGCACCGCGCAGGGCGGCGGCCTTCATCTTCTTCGGGGTCCGCTGCGAGTAGTCGCGCGGCACGGGACCGTGCACGACGCCACCACCGGCGAACTGCGGAGCGCGGATCGAGCCCTGGCGGGCGCGGCCGGTGCCCTTCTGGCGGTACGGCTTCCTGCCACCGCCGCGGACCTCGCCGCGGGTCTTGGTCTTGTGCGTGCCCTGGCGGGCAGCGGCCAGCTGCGCGACGACGACCTGGTGGATCAGCGGAACGCTGACCTTGGCGTCGAAGATCTCCTCGGGGAGCTCGACGGTCCCGGCCTTGTCGCCTGCCGGCGAAAGGATGTCAATGGTGCTCATCGGTTACCTCAAGCCCCCTTGGCCGCGGTACGGACCAGGACGAGGCCGCCGTTCGGACCGGGAACCGCGCCCTTGATGAGCAGCAGACCCTTCTCCGCGTCAACGGCGTGGACGGTCAGGTTCTGGGTGGTGACCCGCTCGTTGCCCATGCGGCCGGCCATGCGCAGGCCCTTGAACACGCGGCCCGGGGTGGCGCAGCCGCCGATGGAACCGGGCGAGCGGTGCTTGCGCTGCGTGCCGTGGCCGGCGCCGAGGCCGCCGAAGCCGTGGCGCTTCATGACACCGGCGGTGCCCTTGCCCTTGCTCTTGCCGGTCACGTCGACCTTGACGCCGGCCTCGAACACCTCGGCGGTGATCTCCTGGCCGAGCTCGTACTCGCCGGCGTCGGCGGTGCGCAGCTCCACCAGGTGGCGGCGCGGGGTCACGTTGGCCTTGTCGAAGTGACCCTTGAGGGGCTTGTTCACCTTGCGCGGGTCGATCTCGCCGAAGGCGATCTGGACGGCCTCGTAGCCGTCCCTGTCTGCGGTGCGCACCTGGGTGACGACACAGGGGCCGGCCTTGACGACGGTCACCGGGACGACACGGTTGTTCTCGTCCCAGACCTGGGTCATGCCGAGCTTCTCGCCCAGGACACCCTTGATCTGCTTGGTGGTCATCTCTACCGGGCCTCTCAGAGCTTGATCTCGATGTCGACGCCGGCCGGCAGGTCCAGGCGCATCAGCGAGTCAACGGTCTTGGGCGTCGGGTCGAGGATGTCGATCAGGCGCTTGTGGGTACGCATCTCGAAGTGCTCGCGCGAGTCCTTGTACTTGTGCGGCGACTTGATGACGCAGTACACGTTCTTCTCAGTGGGCAGCGGCACCGGGCCCGCGACCGACGCACCAGTGCGGGTCACCGTCTCGACGATCTTCTTCGCCGAGGTGTCGATGACCTCGTGGTCGTAGGCCTTGAGCCGGATGCGGATCTTCTGTCCCGCCATGGCTACTTCGTAGTCCTGTCTCTCGTCACGCTCTGGGACCCGATGGTTGCTTCTCTCCGACCCACGCGGTCGGGCGTGTCGCACCCCTGCTGACATGGATATCCCTGGGGATTTCCCTGTATGGGGGATGCGGCGCCGAGACCGCCGGCCGGGGAGAACACCCACCGGGCGCCTGGCTGGTGCCCCGCCCACGCTTCCCGGAAGATTCCCGTACTTCCGCACCTGATGAGGAGCGACGAATACATTGGGACTCGCTTCCGGTCCTCCCGGCGGGAGGCGCGCAGCATCGGCACTCAACCGAGCAACTTGGACAGTGTGCCATATCGCCCATGCGGGTCGCCAATCGAGGCGAATAGAGGTACCCCGCGGGGGCACCGCTCAACCACTCCGCTGCCGGACACCCGTCCGATCTTCGTGGCTCCCCGTACACGGCCCCTCGCACAGGGGCCACACAGGAGTCACATCGTCCCGCGATCCGACGGTATGACCACTCCATGTCGCTCCTCGACACCATACGCGCCGCACGCCGGCGCGCGCCGGCGCCTCCGGGGGCGGACGGCGGGCGGGCGTCGGGCCGGCGACGAGCACCGACGGTGACAGAAGCGTGACGACTTCGGGGACCGCCGGTGTCCCTTGCTGTGGCACAGTGCCCTGAGCAGCGCGAACTCTTGTTCTGCCGGGGGGAGTTGAGCCATGGGATACGTGCTGCCCGAGGGCGCGGACGCGATGCTCGACATCATCGGCGTGGGGTGGCCCAACGTCGACGAGGACGCCTACCGGGACATGGCGAAGGACCTGCGGGACTTCGCCGACGACGTCGACGAGGACGCCCACGCCGCCCACCAGAGCATGCAGCGGCTGATCTCCTCCGGTGACAGCGAGGCGCTCACCGCCCTGAACGGCTACTGGGGCAAGGTCAAGGACAAACACCTCAAGGACCTCGCCGACGCCGCCCGGGTCCTCGCGGACGCGCTGGACGCCGCCGCCCTGGTGATCGAGGGCCGCAAGGCGGTCGCGGTCGCCGAGCTGGTCGCCCTGGCCGCCTCCATCGGCATCGGCCTGGCCGCCGCCCCGTTCACCGCCGGCCTGTCCACCCTGCTGAGCGCCGGCGCGATCCAGGCCTGTCGGGTCGCGGTCAAACGCGCCCTGAAGGAGGCCGCGGACCTGGCGGTGGAGGAGATCGTCACCGCGATGTCCGAGCCGGCGGTGACCGCGCTGGAGAACATGGCCGCCGAACTGGTGATCCAGCTCGCCGCCGACGGGCTGGGCGTCCAGGACGGCGTGGACATGAGCAAGGTCGGCGACGCGGGCAAGGAGGGGCTGAAGGAGGGCCTCAACCTGGCCTCCGCCGGCGACGGCCCCCCGCCCAGCATGGGCGGTCTGCTCGGCAAGCTCGACATCGACGAGGACGAGCACGACCGGGCCGCCGTCAAGCTCAACGGGGTCAGCACCTCCATGAAGGGCCGCACCTCCGGGAAGCTGACCACCGCCCGCGGGCACCAGGGCCGCACCCGCGGCAAGGACGAGATCGCCAATCTCGTCAACGAGGTCGCCGACCGGGGCATGGCGGCGTTGGAGAAGGCCACCAAACAGCTCGGCGACCACCTGGGCGGCGCCCTGCCCAAGGGCGTGCGGAACATCTCCGACTCCCACAAGACCAACGAGAAGCACACCAAGGACAAGTTCGACAACCTCAAGGCTCCCGACGGAGACGACGGCAAGAGGAAACCGGACGGCGGCGGCCCGAAGGACCCGCCGGGCGGCGGCGGAGGCGGAGGCGGCGACGGCCGCCCCGAGCGCCGCCCCCTGGACCCGCAGCCGGACTGGCACGGACGCAGCGCCGGGAAGATGAGGCACCACCGGGGCGAGGCCCTGGACGTGAGGCACCTCTCCCAGGAGGAGCGCGTACGGGTTCTGGAGGAGGAGTCGATGACCCTCGCCAACGCGGCGCGCGACGAGCCCAGGAGAGAGAAGGGCGATTACCCGATCGGAAAGGACCGGCTCGCCGCGGGGTGCTCGGGTAGCCTCCTGCACGACGGCGTCATCACGTCGCACACGAGCACCACCAAGAAGCACGGCATGAAGCTCCCCGAAACCCATCCCGTCGTCGCGGACGTATTGAAACAGGTGGAGGACGAGCTCACCGCCAAGGGGAAAAAGGCGGGAATCGGACACGGGAAGTGCGCGGAAGTCTCCCTCGTTTCCGACCGGCTGCATCAGCTCGATCCCGACGGAACGAAGATCCGCACGGCGGAGGACGCACGCGAAGCGCTGAAGGGAGCCATGATCCACACGCGGCAGATCGGTGAGTCCAGAAGCATCGAAGAACCTCTCTCCCACGGCGAGTACAAGAAGCCGTGCCGCTCCTGCGAACACATGCTTCCTGCTCTCGGAGTGACCGCCCACAAGTGAGAAGAGAGGAAAAGGAGAGGGAGAAATGAGGTTTCCTTCGTCTCGCCAGGAGGCCGAGGACTGGTTCCGCCGGTACGGGTGGAGCCCGGAGCGTGACATCGGCGCCGAGGCGGACACGCTCATCCGAAAAGTCCAGGAGCAGGCGGCCGAGTACGGGGTCTCCTTCACGCCCTCGGACCACGCGCGCGCCTTCGTGCGGAACTACGGGGGTCTCAGGATTTTCTTCGACGACAGCCCCGAGAACCACTTCGTCGCGAGACCGGATTTCCCCTATGTGGGCCAGGCCGAGGAGATCGAGGAGTTCTCCCGCGAGCTGGGCGAGGAACTCTTCCCGCTGGGGTTCGACACCTACGACGGCGCGGTCCTGCTGGTGGACGGCCGAGGCCGCTTCTTCCTCATGCACCACACGGGCAACTACTACCTGGCCGACGACGCGCTCCAGGCCGTCTGGAACTTCATGCGGGCGGAGATGCAGGACGCGGAGGACTTCTATGCCTGACGACATTCCCGGCGTCGCCTCTTCCCTGCTCGTCCGGGACACGGTGGTGAGCCAGACGAACCTGTTCGGTGAGGGAAAGCCGGAGCTGCATCCGGCGGTGCGGGAGTTCTTCGACGCCCTCCCCGCCGAATCCCGTGAGCCGTTCATCGGCTACTGCGCCGAGTCCGCGCTCGTCTCCGACCAGTTGTGGCTCCTGGACGAGGAGCGCGGGGACGGCCGCACCATCACCCTCGACGAGGCGCTTCCGCACTTCGAGGGCTCGGCGATCATGTCCCGGAAGATCCGTGAGCACGGCGACCCCGAGCACGGGCAGCCCGCCCCGGTGTGCCGCTCGTGCACGGCCCTCCTGGAGAGGTTGTCCGTGCGGATTCTGAGCGCGTGAGCGTGTGCGTGCGTGACATGGAGTATCCGGCGCTGCGGTCCGGTGGGTGGAGCCCCGGCAGGAACGTGCGGGGGCAGGCGATGACGGCGCTGTTGGAGGTGCTGAGCGTCGTCCCCCTGCGCTCGGGGCGGAACTCCTCGGGGTGGGAACTCTTCGGGGCCGCCGAGCGGGCGCTGTGCGAGTTCCACGGTCTGCGTGTCGCGCCGGCCGGCCCGGGAAGGGACTGCGCCGCCACGGGAGCCGTCGTCGATCCCGCCCTGGCCCAGCACGCCCACCGCGCTTTCGGTGAACTGGCGGAGGCGCTCGGCGTGCGTCTCTTCCCCTTCGGCCGTACGGACGGCGACTCGCTGCTCGCCGTGGACGAGTCGGGCCGCCTCTTCGCCGTGGACCACGGCGGATGGTGGCTGCTGGGCGACTCGCCGGCGGCCGGTCTCGAAGCGTTGGCGTGGGGGCACGCGCCGATCCGGCTGGAGAGCCGCCGGTGGCAGTGGCGTCTTCCCCGTGACGGGGACGCCCCGGTGGGCGACGCGCTGCGGGCGGCCATGGTCGCCGTCTACGTCCTGCACCACCACGGTGTCCGCAGCGCCAGGGCGTTGCGCGTCACCGTCACGACGCTGCGCGGCTTCGGGGCCGTGGCGTTCGACGAGCGGTTCGATCTGCACCCTTCCTCGTTGGAGGAGAACACGGATCTCCTGGCACGGGAGGTGTCCGAGGCCATGGAGAAGGCCGGGGTCGCCCTGCACGGCGCGGAACTGGCCGTCTCGGTGCTGCCTCCGCCGCGTGCCACCATGCCGTTGGCGTCGGTGGACTGCCGGATCTCCGTGGACGGCTCGTCCTCCGCCGCGCCCCTCTCCCTCACCCTGACCGCCGGTCCCGGAGCGTCCGTCGGCTCGGCCGGGGAGTCGGTGACGGCCGCCGCCCACGCGCTCGACGCCTACGCCTCCGGCGCGCGGTGACCGCGCCCGGCGGTCGTCGCCCGACTCGGGCAGGGGCGGAGGAGCTTGACAAGGTCGAGAGAGGAGAGAGGGCGATGAAGGGTTCTTCCGCTCGGCAGGAGGCCGAGGCCTGGTTCCGCCGGTACGGGTGGAGCCCGGAGCGTGACATCGGCGCCGAGGCGGACGTGCTCATCCGGAAGGCGCAGGAGCAGGCGGCCGAGTACGGGGTCTCCTACACCCCCTCGGACCACGCGCGCGCCTTCGTGCGGAACTACGGGGGACTCAAGATCCGCTTCCATTACACCCCCGAGAACCACTTCTACGCGGACCCCGGATTCGCCTTCGAGGGAGACGCCGAGAACATCGAGGAGTTCTCCCGCGAGCTGGGCGAGGAACTCTTCCCGCTGGGGTACGACTCCTACGACGGTGCCGTTCTGCTGGTGGACGGCCTGGGCCGGTTCTTCGTCATGCACCACACGGGCAACTACTACCTGGCCGACGACGCGCTCCAGGCCGTCTGGAACTTCAAGAAGGGCGACACACAGGACGCGGAGGACTTCTATGCCTGACGGCCTCCCGGCACCACCACACCCCGATCGCCGCCGCGTCGCGGGAAAGGAACCCCCGCCGTGAGACCTCCGCTTCCCCGGCGGACGATCGACGGCCTGCTGCGTGCGGGCGGTTGGTTCCCCGGTCGGGACGAGACGGCCGAGGCGGACCGTCTCGTCCGGTGGCGGGTGGAGGATTCGGCGCGCCAGGGATTCCCGCTGCGGCCGTCCGACCGGGCCATCCGTTTCCTGCGGTCGTTCGCGCCCCTCGAATTCCCCCTCCCCCTGGCTCCGGAGAGGAGGTTCGTCGCCAACCCCGCGGTGGGTTACGAGGGCGACGCCGAGCGGATCGCGGATCTGGCCGAGTACCTCGGGCGGGACCTGTTCCCCGTGGGTTACGAGACCGTCGAGAACGGTCTGGTGCTCGCCGACGGCCTCGGTCGGTTCTTCTACCTCCACCACACCGGCCCGTCGTTCCTGGGCGCCGGTGAGACGCGGGCACTGTCGAGTCTGATGACCGGCGACCAGGCTCCGGTGGAGGACCACCAGGACCACCGCGCCCCGGAGGCTTTCGACACCCCGGCGGGCGGAGGCGCGTCATGACCCGCCTCGCGATCTTCGACGGCCACGGACCGGACGCCGCCTTCCCCTGACCCTGTCTCCCCCACCACACGAGGAGCCCTCGCACCATGCCGCGCACCACGCCCGGACGCCCGGTGGACGTCGAGGCGTTGTTCCCCGAACTGTCCCGCCACCGACGCACCGCCACACGCCTCCACCCGCGCCCCGGCACGCCCACCGCGCACCACAGCTCGGTGGGCGGGCCCTTCCTGTGGCCGGCGGACGAGCCGTGGCCGGTGTGCCGGGAGCGCCACCGGCGCGATCACGGCGAGCGGCCGGGTCCCACCGAGGCGGAGCGGGAGATCCTCGACGGTCTGGAGCCAGGCGAGCACGCCCCCTGGCTGGGGGAGACCGCCCCCACTCCCCTGCTGCCCGTCGCCCAACTGTTCCGCCGGGACGTCCCGGACCTGAAGGTGCCGGAGGGCTGCGACCTCCTCCAACTCCTGTGGTGCCCGTACGACGGGCACCGGGAGTCGGGCACCGTGGGCGTCCACCTGCGGTGGCGCGCGGCCTCGGACGTCCCCGGCCCGCCGGCCGAGCCGCCGGAGCCGGAGATCGTCGGCTACCGGGGCTATCTGCCCGAGCCCTGTGTGCTCCATCCCGAACAGGTGGTGGAGCACGAGTTCCGCGGCCTGCTCCCCGAGAATCTCCAGGAGCGCATCGAGGAGTGGGAGGGCTGTGACGACATGGACCTCTACCAGGTGGCCCTCTCCATCGCGCCGGGCTGGAAGGTCGGCGGTTTCGCCTCGTGGCACCTGACCGACCCCGCCCCCATGGACTGCTCCTCGTGCGGGCGGCCGATGGAGCTCCTGCTGACCGTCGACAGCAAGGAGTGGGACGGCGGCAGCGAGAGCTGGTGTCCCGTCGAGGACCAGGGCCGCGCCGTCGGGAGCGTGCGGAAGCGTGGAGGAGCGTGAGGTGGAGTACTGGAAGGTCGAGTGGCATCACGGCTTCGCCGAGGAGCCCGTGGTCCTCTACAGCGAGATCGGCCCCGACCGGTGGGAGACGCGGAGGGTGCAGGGCTACCGGGACGGGCGTCTGCTGCGGGCGGACGCCGAGCACGAGTCGGGTGACGTCTTCCTCGCCGAGATCCCGTTCGGCGACATCGGCGAGGTGGCGGCCCAGGAGGAGTTCTCCGCCCGTGTGATCGACCGCCGCGCGTTCGAGGACGTCTGGCGGCGGGCCGCGCCGCCCACGCCCGCAACGAGAGCCTGCGCCACCTGCTGACCGGCGCTGAACGCCCGGTGGCGTTTGAGGAGTCGGACGCCCGGGACCGCACGGACGTGGTGCTGCTTCACCTGGGCCACCGTCTGGTGCAGATGTGTCTGCGGCTGTTCCGCGCGGAGCTGTGGTCCAGCAAGCCCGACGAGTCCGGCGGCGCGGCATCCGACACTGTCGAGCGAGGCGTCTGACAGCGCCGGACGGTGTGCTGTCAGACGAACGCGGTGGCCACCGCCCGCTCCGCCCCGACCAACTCCCGCAGCTTCTCCCGCGTCTCCGGGTCCGTCGAGTAGATCACCGTCCCGACCATGCCCCGGGTCAGCAGCACCTTGTAGGTGTTGCGGATCAGGCGGTCCACATCGGCGTCCGGCGTGGACTTCTTGAACACCGGGTCCTTCGACGCCGTACGGTCCGTAACCCACCCATCGCCCCGCCAGACCAGGTCTGGTCCGATGATGACACCCGACCAGTCGTACTCAAAGCCCTGCGCGGTGTAGACGCAGCCGACCTGGCCGAAACCGGCCGGATCGGTGGCCCACAGGGCGGACGGGGGTGCGCCGGAGACGGAGCGGTCGCCCCGCAGGTTCCAGGGACGGGCCCAGTTGCCGATCACCACATCCGCCGGGAGCGGATCGCCCGGCTTCGGTTCCGGCGACCACTTCCAGCAGTAGCCGGCGGAGATACGAGCACCGTAGCCCTGGGCACGGCGGCTCTCCAGGAACGCCTCCATCTCCTCGGGGCTGTCGGCGACCAGGAGCCGCATCCGTCCATCGGGTTCCCACATCACCGGTCCTCCAGGCTCCAACCCGAGGAGCCGTACCACCCATCGCAGGTAGGCATCGCTGCCGCCGCAGCGGAACTGGCTGTCCAGCGGCACCACACGGCAGGCGAGGCCCTTCGAGGCGGCAGCCGCCTTGATCTCGGCCACCGTGCCCATCTCGCCGGGCCGCACGACCTGATGCTCGTCCAGGAGGAAGACGGGTACGCGGGCGACGTCGATGAGTTCCTCGATCTGCGGCTTGCCGGTGCGCTGGGCGGCCGGGGTGTAGCGATTGGCGGAGGTCTCGCGGATGCGGTGCGCCTCGTCGCAAATCAGGACGTCAAGGGAGTTCTTCTCGGCCGTTGTGAAGCTGTTGAAGTACTTGAACAGATCCTGTACCTCGCGCTTGCGGGCGCCCGCGACCTTGCGCATGGTCTTGGTGAACGACTGGGAGCCGGTGGCGTGCAGGGCCGGGATGCCCTGCCGGTACAGCTCACCGAGCAAAGAGAGTGCGATGACGCTCTTGCCGGTGCCGGGTCCGCCGGTGACGACCACGACCTCCTTGTGGTCGGACTGCTTGGACCTGTGGACAGCGTTGAGCACCATGCGGTAAGCGACCTGCTGCTCGTCGAGGAGGACGAACTGCTCACGTTCGCGTACCTCTTGAGCGGCGACGGACATCAATTGCTTGGAGGGGACTTTCCTGCCCGAGGAGAGTTCGTCGGCCGCATGGGCACCGGAATGCTTCTCACTCAGCTTGGCGCGGAGGTAGTCGATGAACTCCCCCCTGCGTTCGGCGGTGTAGAGCTGACCGCGGTCGTCGGTCTCGACCTCGCGCAGACCGCTCACGCCGAACTCGGTGGCGTTGTGGAGATAGGCGACACCGCTGAGGCGCTCCGGATGATCGGCGATGGCCCCGTTGAAGTTGGCGAGGTAGTCGCAGTAGCGGCGGACCTGCTCGATGGGATTGAGGACGGGACGGGTATACGCGTCGATATGGCACAGCATCGGGTCGTCCTCGTCCGGTGTGGCCTGTCCCCACTGCTTCAACTCGACCACGACGTATGACGGCTCTCCGGTGACCGGGTGCACTCCGGCGAGCACGGCGTCGGCACGCTTGCTGTTCAGTGGCAGCGCGTACTCGAGCATGACCTCCACATCACCAAGGCCCGCGTCGTTGAGTGCCGAGGCCAGGACAGGGATGCTCCGCTCCCAGGAACGCGCCTCGGAGAAACTGGGACGATGGCCGTGTGTGTGGACGAATTGCTCGGTCAGATGCAAGAAGAGTGAACCGTCAAGGGCCATGACGGCAACCGTCCCGGCGGACGCGCGGAACAACAAGGAAATCCCCCAGGCAACACGAAGAACTCGTGCGGGTGGGGGCATGTCCTTCGAGACTCCACCGGAGGTGGAACGGAAGCCCGTCGGGCCGCTATGACGATGCGATCAAGCGTACCCGTGCGGTGGGCATGGCGGGGGGTTCTCCCTTGACTTCAAAGCCGGTTGAAGAGTGCCAGGATGGGCTGTCCGCCTACTCTGGCGGGCTTTTCTGATCGCCCGCACAGCGACGCGCCCCGTGTCCGGTGGGGGTCGGGCACGGGGCGCGGGCGGTTGGCGTCAGCGACGTGCCGCGTGCGACAGGAAGTCAGCCCACGCGCCCGGTGCGAAGGCGAGCTGCGGACCCTGGACGTTCTTGGAGTCGCGGACGTGGATGGTGCCAGGGGTGGTCGCGACCTCGACGCAGTCGTTGTTGTCGCTGCCGCTGTAGCTGCTCTTGACCCAGTTCAGCGCGGAGCCGTCTCCGGCAGAGGGCGTGAGCGTCATGTGATCTCTCCCAGCAGTTTCTCGATGAAGGCCAACGACTCCCGTGGGCTGAGAGCCTGGGCGCGGATGATGCCATACCTCAGCTCAAGCACCTGCACCTCTTTGGGATCGGAGACCAGGTGGGTGATGAGCTGCGCCTCGGAGTACCCCACCGTTGCCCCGTCCCTGAGCTTCAGCACTTGGAGTTGACCTCCCATCCCGGCATGGTCCTCACGGTTCAGCGGCATCACTTGGATCTCGACATGCCTCAACTGTCCGATCTCAAGCAGGTGTTCGAGCTGGCGGCGCAGGACCATTCTGCCCCCGAGCGGGCGTCGGAGCGTTGCCTCGTCCAGGACAAAAGTCAGTGTGGGAGTAGGCGTCCGCTCGAAGATCCCTTGTCGAGCCAGACGAGCCGCCACGTGCCGCTCGAGGTCGTCCTTGGAATAAGCGGGCCTCCGCATGTCGAACAGCGCCCTCGCATACTCCTCCGTCTGCAACAAGCCATGGATGTTGTGGCTGCCGTACGCGCCCAACTCGACGGCCTCGGCCTCCAGCTTGGCCAGATCCCGGACCTTCTTCGGGTAGCGGGCCTCCTCCATGTCCTTGCGCAGCGCGGCGAGCTTGCCGCCCGCGCCCAGGAACTCGTCCGCCTTGGCCAGAAACTCCGGGTGTGGCAGACGCTTGGCCCGCTCCACGGCCGAGACCATGGCCATGCTGTACCCGATGGCCTCGCCCAACTCCGCCTGCGTCAGGTTGGCCGCTTCCCGCCACAGCTTGAGCTGACGGCCGGCGGCCCGCACCACCGGGCCGTACTCGTCGTCCCAGTCGGCCTCCCAGGACGCGTCGTCCGCGCCGTCCGTCGTGTGGTCCTTGCGGGCCGTGTACTCACTGTCCACAGTCATGTGCCCCTTCCCTCCGTTCGTGCTCGTGTCCAACAGCGCCCGCTCTCGGCACGTCACGCCGCACAAGCCGCACAGAATCGGCCCGCACTCGTACAACCGCCCTCCGCACGAACGCCGTTGCCGATCACGTTAGGCGCGGAATCGCCATTTCACGACGCACAAACCAGGAAATCACTCGAACCGGATATTCCGCTTCAATTCGAACCTCTAAGGGGTCGTAAAAAACACCTGATTCCTGGTTCGAATGTTCCGGCTGGTACAGCGCGGTACACGACGGCGACGGCCCGCCCTTCTCCGCACTCCGACCGGCGTCAACCCGCCTTGGAAATCCCGACGCCGGAATCGGTAGGCCATTCCCTCCGGGTGGCCGATCGGTCACCGTCGGCCACAGCGGTCTCGGGATGCGGTCGGAGAGTGCCCGTGCCAGCATGGTGAACAGCGCTGCGACGGCATGCCCGGCAGTCACCTCGCGCATACACGCGTCTCCTCGGAATTCCAACCCTCCGGGAAGACAGCAGGAGTTCCCACACTGCAGGGGGTTCGGCAGTGAGTGTGACCACCCAGGAAAATCGGCTGCGGAACGGTGTTTCTCTCCAGTTGGACGCGCAACAGGCGTTCCAGCGCTGGCTGGAGGACATCGAGCACTTCGCCGCCCTCGACCCGAACATCGCCTGGACCAAGCAGATCCTGGAATCGCGCTTCCAGGACATCTCCGAGGACGACACCATTCGCCTGGCGGCTTCGATGTGGCCGCAGTTCAAGGCGATGCTGATGCCGGACCTGTGCCCGCCCTGGTGGCCGGGACACCCCCACTACACCATTCAGGAACCTTCCTGGCAGATGGGGATCGGGGTTCCCATCGGAATGCCGGGGGAAGGCTCGGTGCCCCGCACCATCACCACGCTGCGCCACGGCCTGGTCGAAGGCGAGATGCTGCGACGCCGCATCGAGCAGGACCTCAACGGCCCCCTCTCCCTGGAGACCCTGCAGAACACCGCGGAACGGATCCGACAGTGGGAACACTCCTCGGACTCCACCCGCACCAAGGCCTACGACCAGGCCCGCGAAGAAGTGGAACGCATGACCACCGGCCCGGAACGGAAGGTCGTGGCGGCCTTCCTCGGTGGCATGGTTCTGGGCGGAGCGATCGGGTTGGGGCTCATCTACCTCCTGATGTGACGACCACCGCCACCGCGCGGCACCACCACGGGGCGAATCCCCTGGGGAGACCGCCCTCCACGTCCGCGCTTCCAGGCCCCCGGCGTCCTGGCTTCACCGCTTCCGGCGAAGCCGGGACGCGCCGTGTCTCGGCCTCGGGAGCGGGGCGGGCAACTATCCGACCACGCTCGATCGTCCTCCGGGTATGGCAACCCCGAGCCCCGAACCGCCCCCGGACCCGCCGAACTGGCCGCACTGCGGCCACGGTGCCACCGCAGAGGACCCGGTCGGCTGCCGTGGTATCCACGTCCCCGGCCACACCGCCTGCCTGGCCCACCTGAACGAGACCGACCTCGCCGCCTACCTGGCCACCCTCTCCCCCGGCGACGACATCAACCACAGCGGCACCCACTTCACCGAAGATCTACTGGACCGGTTACTCGACGCCCTACGCGACCCCACCACCGGACACCCCCGCCTCGGCACCGCCCGGTTCAGCGTGGCAAAGTTCGATGGCAGCGTCGATTTCGACAAGGTGCAGATCAGTGGCGACGCCTGGTTTGTCGGAACGGAAATCGGCGACGACGCCTGGTTCGGCAAAGCGAAGATCAGTGGCGACGCCTGGTTTGTCGAAGTGGAGATCGGTGGCGATGTCGGGTTCGATGGAGTAGAGATCAACGGCAACGCCTGGTTCATCGAAGCACGGGTTGATGGCAATGCCGGGTTCGACAGAGCAAAGATCAACGGCAACATCGAGTTCAGCAAGGTGCGGGCTGGTAACGGCATCTGGTTCCGTGACGCGGAGATCGGTGGCGATGTCGGGTTCGATGGAGCAGAGGTCAACGGCGACGTCTTGTTCCACGGGGCGGTGCTCGAACACGCAGCCATGGTGGGACCGCTGGTGTGCACCGGGATGTTGGATCTGTCGGAGGCGGTGTTCGAGCGGGCCGTGACCATCGAGGCGGCAGCGGCGGCCGTGCGCTGCCGCCGGACACGATGGGCCTCCACCGCCGCGCTGCGGTTGAGGCATGCCGAGGTGGATCTCACAGACGCGGTCATGGAGTACCCGGTCAGCGTCTCCGCCCACGCCCGGCCTTTCATCGTGAACGGCGAGGAACTGGCCGAGTCCGGGCTGACCGGCCCTCGGGTGCGGGCGGTGTCGCTGCGAGGCGTGGATGCGGCCCACTTGGTGCTCACCGACATCGACCTCACCGGGTGTCGGTTCGCCGGGACCATCCACCTCGACCAACTGCGGCTGGAGGGGCACTGCCGTCTTGCCGCAGTCCCTGCCGGGCTGCGTCGGCGCGGTATATGGCCGGTGCGCTGGACCCCGCGCCAGACGCTGGCCGAAGAACACCACTGGCGCGCCGCCCGCGACATCGGAGCGGACGGCTGGACGCCCGCGCCGGAGGGGGAGGAGGTGCTGGAGCCGGTCGTGTTGGCCCCGGTGTACCGGGCGCTGCGCAAGGCGTTCGAGGACGGCAAGAACGAGCCGGGAGCGGCCGACTTCTACTACGGCGAGATGGAGATGCGCCGCCACGACCGCGCCGGCACCCCCCGCGCCGAACGCTTCCTGCTCACCGCGTACTGGGCGGTCTCCGGCTACGGGCTGCGGGCCTCCCGCGCGCTGGGCTGGCTGCTGGGCGCGATGGCCGTCACCGTCCTGGTGATGATGTTGTGGGGGCTGCCGCAGGACGATCCGAAACCGGCCGGCACCGGCACCCTCACCGGCCACCGCATCACCCTCACCACCGACACCCCCGCCCCGGTCAACCCCACCGGGCCCTGGCCCGAGCGCGTCACCACCGAGCGGTTCGAGAAGTCCCTGCGGGTGGTGATCAACTCGGTGGTGTTCCGCTCCTCCGGCCAGGAGTTGACCACCGCCGGCACCTACACCGAGATGGCCTCCCGTCTCGCCGAACCCGTCCTGCTCGGCCTCGCCGTCCTGGCCGTCCGCAGCCGCGTCAAACGCTGACCGCCGGAACCGGCGCCCGGCCGGGGGCGGCTCAGGAGCCCTCCCGCCAGGTGAGGACGGCGGCGACGGCCAGCAGCGCGAGCGCCGCCACGTCGATCCGCGCCACGCGCATCGTCGCGCCGCCCAGACCCGGCGTGGAGTACGCGAACAGCAGGAACGACCCCATGCTGACCGCCCCGGCCGTGACGGCGACGGCACGCAGCGACGGGACGAACGCCGCGCAGAGCAGGGCGAGACCGACGAGCCCCAGCAGGACGGCCCGGTGGCGGAGGAGGACCGTCAGGTCGGCGGAGCCGGGTCCGTCGACCCGCACCCCGTACGCCGTCGCGATCCGGGACGGCGCGAACGCGACGAGGCCGGGGAGGAGGTTCACCGCCCCGACGAGGAGGAGCAGGGCGGTCGCGGCACGGTCGAGCCACATGGAGATCCTTCCGGAGGGCCGAGGAGGGGCGGCCGGAGCACCGACCGGTGCGGTGACCGGGAAGGTCCACCGGCTTGTGTCGGGCGTCAGAGCGGGCGCTGGAGGAAGGCCATCAGAGCGGATGTGAGTTCGGCAGGTGCGTCCTCCTGGACGAGATGGCCCGCACCGGCAATCGGTTCGAATCGCGCGCCCGGGATGCGGGCGGCGAGTTCCCGTCCTTTCTCCGGGGGGAGCCAGGTGTCGTCCTGGCCCCAGCACACCAACGTCGGGAAGCCGATCTCGCCGTACTTGTCCTGCACTTCGTCGGTGTGGAGCTGATCGGCCTGGGCGATCTGCCGGTAGAAGGCCGCTTGACCGAGGTCACCGAGCCAGGGCTGGACGAGCCGGTCGAGGACGGCAGGTTGCAGGCCGGTACTGCTGGCCGAGCTTGTGTACTCGCGCACCAGAGCGTGGTGCAGCGCGGGCGGCAGTTGTTCGAAGACCTCGGAGTGCTCGCCGACGAGTCGGAAGAACGAGGTGCCCCACGGGGCCAACGCGACCGCGTCGACCAGCGCGAGTGCTCGGTAGCGAGCTCCGTGCAGCAGGTGCGCCCGCAAGGAGACGGCACCACCGAAGTCGTGGGCGACCACCAATGGTTCCTCAAGGCCCCAGTGCGCCAGCAACTCGGTGAAGACCCTGCCCTGGGCGGCCAGGGAGACATCCTGGCCGGCGAACTTCTCCGAGGCCCCGTAACCGGGCATGTCCCACACGAACACCTGGTGATGGCGGGCGAGCGCGCGTGCGACGGCACGCCAGACATAGGAGGAGAAGGGCGTGCCGTGCAGGAGCACGACCGGATCCTGGCCGGGGTGGCCGAGGCTGCCCCAGCGGACGTCGCCCGATGTGCTGCGGAACGTCTCGGACAGTTGCCATGTACTCACGGGGGGCTGTTCCTCTCGGTTGCGTCCGTGGGGGATGAGGCACGGTTCGGCCTTGTTCTTTCCGCGTCCGGTGGAAGCGGGCGGCACCGTGGATGCGGCAGTGGGGCGTCGGCAGCGTCATCGCCCGCCGGCGGCGCACGAGTTGGTACTTCCCCGGCGCACGATCCGCTGAAGCTCGCGCCCTTCCTGATCGGTCGGTTTGCCCACCCGCACAGGCTCGGCCACCACGCCTCCGGCAGACGGAACGGACGTCACCACCCACCCAACCGCTCCGACCACCACCCCGGCGGACCTGTACGGTCGCAGCACTAGCATGCCCGCATGTCATCGGCGCCGCTTTCGAAAACGTGCCGCGACCGGCCCGCGCTGTGGTTATGGCCCGGCCAGGCGCTGTACGTCGGCCCGTCCCTGGAGCTGGACGTCCACGCGGGGACGGTGAGCTGCCTGGCGGTGGGCGTCGACGCGGAGTTCACCGTCCACCTGGAGGACGGCACCCGTCACACCGCCCGCACCGCACTGGTCGCGGCCCGGGTACGGCACCGCATCACCACCCACGGTGAACGGATGGCGTTCTGCTACCTGGACCCCGCCTCGGCTCGGGAGCGGGCCTGCCGCCTGATGACGGCGGGCGGAAGCCCCGAACTCGCCCTGGCACACAGGCACGGACACCGGCTCGCGCGGCTGGCCGCCACCATGGACGGCGGCACCCCGGCCGCGACCGCCCGGCGCTGGCTGGACCTCGCCGGCCCCGACGACCGCGCCCACGCCCCGGACCCCCGCATCCGGAAGGTCACCCGCCGGATGACGGAGGACGCCGGGCAGCGGCTTCCGGCGGCGGAACTGGCCGCGGAGGCCGGGCTGTCGGTGTCGGCGTTCCTCCGGCTGTTCCGGGAGCAGACGGGGACGACGTTCCGCCGCTACCGGCTGTGGGCGCGGATGCTGCGGGTGGCCGCCCTGCTGGACACCCGGCCGGACCTGAGCACGGCGGCCGTGGAAGCGGGCTTCGCCGGCCCCTCCCACTTCAGCAGCTCCTTCCACGCCATGTTCGGCTTCCGGCCCAGCCGGCTGCTGTCCCAGGGCGTGACGATCACCGCCGCCTGACGTCCCCGCGCCCCGGCGGTCGCCTCCGGCTCGTGGGCAGACCTGTTGTCACCGTGGCCGGGTCGGTGGGTGGTGCGGCCGGTCGAGCGCCGACACCGGTCGAGGCGGCAGGGGCTGTCGGTGGCCGGTGACAGGATCACCGGCATGGTCTTCGTACGCACCACTCCGCCGCGGCCTGTCGATGTGACCGCGGTCTTTCCCGAGCTGGCTCCGTTGGCGCGTCCCGCGATCCGGCTGCATCCCCGCCCGGGATCGCCTTCGGTCCGGGACAGCTCGGTCGGGGGGCCGTTGCTGTGGCCGGCCGAGGAACCGTGGCCGCACTGCGAGGACTCGCACCTGCACCGTGACAGTGGATTCCGCCGGTCGCCGGCGGAAGTGCGGCTCGACAGGCGCAGGCGGGCCCGGCTGCACCAGGACCCTCGTGGTCCCGAGTTCACGCCCGAGGAAGAAGCGCTCAGGGAACGGAACGCCGAAGCACGCGGGGAGCGACTCGACGCCGGCCCGCCGTGGCCCGCGGACCGCCCGGTCCCCTTGTTGCCCGTGGCCCAGTTGTATCTGCGTGACGTGCCCCTGTTGCGGCCACCCGGACAGGCCGATCTGCTCCAGGTCCTCTGGTGTCCCTACGACCACTATCCGCACTACAAGCCCGCGACCGCGCTGTTCTGGCGGTCCGCCGCCGAGGTCGTCGACATCCTCGCCACTCCGCCGGAACCGTTCGAGGCGGACTGGGAAGGCTATGTGCCGGAGCCGTGTCTACTGGCACCGGAAACCGTCACCGAGTACCCCCGCAGTCTCGATCTGAGCCCGGAGATGCGGCAGGCGGTGAACGACTGGAGTCGCTGGCAGGCGGCCGACGTGGGCGTGGACAGCGCGTATGCGGAATATCCGGAGGAGTTCTACGACGGCAACCTGGCCGACGCTCCCGGCTGGAAGGTCGGCGGTTGGCCGCCCTGGGACCGCACCGACCCCTCCCCGCGGTACTGCGGTGTGTGCGAGGCGCTGATGGTCCCGCTGCTGACCATCGCCTCCTTCGAATGGGACGGTGGCGAGCGACGCGGTTGGGCGCCGTACGAAGACCAAGCCGCCGCCTACGCCGCCGGCCATCGCGCCGGCCAGTCCCCCGCGCAGCCGACGAAGGTGGAAGTGGGCAGCACCGACAACATGCAGCTCTACGTCTGCCCGACCTCCCCCGAGCACCCGCACACCGATCTGATCCAGTGAGCTTCCGGGGCTTGCCACACACCCTCCCGTGGCCGGTGACGGAGGTTTCGGGCAGCGGCGCCTGTCCGCTGTGTCCGCCGTGTCCGGGCAGCGGTCGCCGACCTTGAGAACCGTGGACGCTTGGGCGCTCACGGGAAACGGTGTCGGTTCCCGATCACGGTGGCGAACCGGCGGCGATCTCCGAGCGAGGCGTTCCGGGCCCTGGACCGGGCCATGGGTGGGCAGCGGCGACCGACTCGAATCCGGAAGCGGGCGGCCCGACATCCGATCGGTGCCGGTCTCCGCGTGGCCGTCCCCAGCACGCTCTTCTTCCTGCGGACGGATGTGGCTGTGAGGGTCCTGCCGGCACGGGCAGGACCCTCACAGCCGTCCTGTTGGCGGTCTCCGCCTGGCCTCAGCCCTCCACGGAGCCGGTGCCGCCGAGCAGTGCCGACGCGGTCTGGAGCGCGGTGGGGGCGCTCGGGGGCGCGGCCTCGGGGGCGGCGTGGCAGGTGAAGCCGAGACGGGTCATGGCCCGGGTGACCTCGGCGCCGGTGAAGTCACGGCGGTCCTGTCCGGTGATGACGTGGCCCACTTGTTTGACGGGGTAGCGGCGGCGGCCGATGGTGACGGACTCACCCGTGATGAGCTCGGGTTTGACGCCCTTCATCGAGGCCAACACCCCGCTCTTGCTCAGGTCGAACGGGTACCGGGCGATGACGCAGCGCATGATGCCTCACAGGGGGAAGGAGAGCGGGCTGACGGGGGCGAGGCGAGTCGGGTGTTTCACGGTGGTTCTAGGCGGCCGAGTCGAAGGCGCGCCGCCGCTGCGCCGTGCGGCGCGACGCTTCGCCGGCGGGACGGCCCTGGCCCGCGCGGCCCCGGCGGCCCCGGGGTGAGGAGGACCCGCGGCGGGGACGGTCCGCGGCCGGCGCGGCGATGACCACCGGAACGCCGGAAGGGGCCTGGGCGCCGGTGATGCGGCTCAGTTCCGCCTCGCCCGGGCTCACCTGGGTGGTCCGCGGGGTGATTCCGGCCGAAGCCATCAGTCGGCGCATGCCGCGGCGCTGGTCTGGGGTGACCAGGGTGACGACGCTGCCGGACTCGCCGGCGCGGGCGGTACGGCCGCCGCGGTGGAGGTAGTCCTTGTGGTCGGCGGGCGGGTCGACGTTGACGACCAGGTCGAGGCCGGTGACGTGGATGCCCCGGGCGGCGACGTTGGTGGCCACCAGGACCGTCACGTGCCCGCTCTTGAACTGGGTCAGGGTCCGGGTCCGCTGCGGCTGGGACTTGCCGCCGTGCAGGGCCGCGGCACGGACACCGCTGTTCAACAGGTGCCGGGTGAGCCGGTCCACCGCGTGCTTGGTGTCCAGGAACATGATCACCCGGCCGTCTCGCGCGGCGATCTCGGTGGTCGTCCGGTGCTTGTCCGCCTCGTGGACGTGGAGCAGGTGGTGCTCCATCGTGGTGACCGCACCGGCCGACGGGTCGACGGAGTGGACCACCGGGTCGCTCAGGTAGCGGCGGACCAGCCGGTCGACGTTGCGGTCCAGGGTGGCCGAGAAGAGCATCCGCTGCCCGTCGGGGCGCACCTGGTCGAGCAGGGCGGTCACCTGGGGCATGAAGCCCATGTCGGTCATCTGGTCGGCCTCGTCCAGCACGGTGGCGGTGACCTGGTCCAGTCGGCAGTCGCCCCGGTCGATGAGGTCCTTGAGCCGTCCCGGGGTCGCGACGACCACCTCCGCCCCGGCGCGCAGCGCACCGGCCTGCCGGCCGATGGACATCCCGCCGACGACGGTGGCCAGCCGCAGGCTCACCGAGCGGGCGTACGGCGTGAGCGCGTCGGTGACCTGCTGGGCGAGCTCACGAGTGGGGACGAGGACGAGGGCGAGGGGCCGGCGTGGCTCGGCGCGCCGCCCCGCGGTACGGGCCAGAACGGCGAGGCCGAAGGCGAGGGTCTTGCCCGACCCGGTGCGGCCCCGGCCGAGCACGTCCCGGCCGGCCAGGGAGTTCGGCAGGGTCGCCGCCTGGATGGGGAACGGCTCGTTCATGCCCAGGCCGGTGAGCGTCCTCAGCAGCGCGGCGGGCATGTCCAGTTCGGCGAACGACGCGACCGCCGGCAGGGCGGGCGTGATCGTCTTCGGCGGCGCGAACTCGCCTTGGGGTGCGGCGGGCCGACGTCCGTGACCGTTCGAACGGTCGGCGACGTTCGAGCGGCCGGGAGTCCGTGAGCGGGAGCCTCCGCCCCTGCCCGAGCCGGCGGAGGCGTTTTTGCCGGTGAAGGAGCGGCGGTCGTTCGTGCGGGTGACGCGGTTCATACAGAACCTCCTCGAAACGGCGCGTGTCGAGGATTCCCCTGGCTGAAGCGAGCGGCGGGAAAACGCAGGAACGTGCCGACGGAAAAACGGAATGGAGAAGAGACCCGGACGGTCGGGGAAGGACCCCCGTCCGCCACGGGCTCCGGTGGCGGTCTACCGCGCGGCTCCGTGCCCCGGAAAAGGGCGCGGGGCCGACGGACCGCGCAGGGAAAGGCGAAAGAGCCGGGGCCCGCACCACAGGGTGCGGGCCCCGGCTCTCGAACGCGCCAGGCGTCAGGCGGGGACGATGTTCTCCGCCTGCGGGCCCTTCTGGCCCTGGGTGACGTCGAAGGTCACCTTCTGGCCCTCGTGGAGCTCACGGAAGCCCTTTGAACGGGGCAGTGTCCGGGACCGCACTGCGCGGCCCCCGAGTCGCCGCGATGATTACCCCGTCCGGAAAAAGCACCGGAAACAAGAAAGCGCACCCACGGCACGGGATGCCGGTGGGGGCACTTGTAAGTCTTTGGGAACCACAACTGCAACTGAGATCGACAGTAGCACGGGGAGGGCGACGGCGGGTGGAGAGCTTTTCGGCCTCCGTCGCGGCGCCGCGGAGATCTCACGGGGCGATGGATTTTTCCTCTTCCGGCGAGAGCAGATATTCGCCTCCGCGGGCTGGAGCACTCCTGCCCGGGGAGGACGGTCCTCCACCGCGCCCGGGTGGGTCCCGCCCGGGCTTTTCGGTCAGGAGCCGGCGGGCCGGTCGGAGCCGGCTCCGGAGCGGCGCAGCTCCTCGTTGATCCGCAGGGCCTCCTCGAGTTGGTCCTCGAGGATCACGATGCGGCAGGCGGCCTCGATCGGGTTGCCGGCGTCGACGAGTTCACGGGCCCGTGCGGCGATGCGCAGTTGGTAGCGGGAGTAGCGGCGGTGCCCGCCTGCGGACCGCAGGGGGGTGATGAGCCCGGCCTCGCCGATGGCGCGCAGGAAAGCGGGGGTGGCGCCGATCATCTCCGCGGCGCGGCCCATGGTGTAGGCCGGGAAGTCGTCGTCGTCGAGCCTGTCGGTGGCGTTCGGTCGGTTCTTCTGGGGCACCTGCACCTCTTGTCGGACGCGTCGAAGGGGCCCTGGTGCCGTACGGCACCAGGGCCCCGAGAGTTTCAACACCATCTGCCGGCGTCGTGGGCCGGCTTCCTGTTGTCCGCCCGGCCGCCGGAGGGGCGGGGGAGCGGGGATCGCGGATGTGTGACCGAGGACCACCTGCCAATTTCCGGGGTCTGCGGTACCCGAACGGTTCAGGCGACCGCCCGGGCGATCCTGATGGCGCCTGCTCCTCTCTGTCGGTTCTCTCTGTCGGGCACTCCTCGCGGCGGTTCGTGTCTGCTCTGCCGCGTGCTTTCGGACTCTGCTGACTACGGTCGAAATCGTAGCTTCGACGCCTCCGGATGTCTACCGTGGCGACGGTAGATTTTCGCGCTTCGAAAGAGCAGGATCACGCTGGGCGCCCCGAGGCCCCTCCACGCGCGATGATGTGCGAGGCCGCCTGCGAGGAGAGAGCCGAGCGTCGACGGCGTGACATACACCACCCTCGTGGACCCGTGCCAGGCCGGCGTCGGCCCGGTCCGCGCTCTGCGGGCGGCCGGTGTGCAAGCCGTCGAGGTCAACCGTCCGAATCGGGCGATGCGCCGCGGGTGGGGCAAGAGCGACGCCGCCGGCCGCCCATCGGGGCGCGGCGGTCCGTCACGTCCCCGCCGGGGGACGCCACCGCTCGCCCGCGAAGCGAACGAGCGCGTCGTGCAGCTCGGGCGGGACCACCGTGTCGTCCGGATCCCCGGTGGGACTGTCGAGCGGCCACAGGGCGATCCAGCCCGTGCTGTTGACACGGATGCGCGGCCCCGGAGCGCTCTCGGGGCTCGGCCGCAGGTGGAGCATGACGGTGCCGTCGTTCCTCTCCAACGGCGGTTCGTACGGCCGCGCCGCGACCTCCGCGACGTCCCGCCACTCGAAGCGTGTCGTGCGCTTGCCCAACGCGAACTCGATGCCGTCGTCGTCCAGACACAGCTCGGCCCTGCGCCAGGTGAGCGGTGGGATCAGCAGGTCGAGGACGAGTGGCAGCGCCACGAAGAAGCCCACGGTCTGCCGGGCGCCGGGATCGTGCCAACCGTCCCCGATGGTGATGTTGCCGGCCCATACCAGGGCCAACGTCCACATCATCACGTAGACGGCCGGCTGCCCCCTGGGGTGCCGGAGCCCGACATAGCCGGGGATGCGCACGGACCGTGGGGTGCGGCTCACCGGGGGAAGCGGACGGACCGGCCAGGGCGGGCGAGTGGCGGCGCGTCGCCGACGGAGCATCCGAGCGCCACCGCGCCGGCCGACCGTGAGGTGTTTCTGGAGTTGGGCGTGGCGGAACCGGTAGACGCCGCCGACCTGCCGCAGCAGGCCCACCCGCCGCGCGTCCTCCAGGAACGCCATGGTCGACCACGGCAGCCTTCCCAGGCTCGCGAGCGTCGCCTTCGCCAGCAGCCACTGCGCCCAGGGGCTGAGCGTCACGATCACCGCCGCCGCGCCCACGGTTCCGGAGACCCAACTGCCCAGCAGCACGGCGTGGTTGGGCACCTGGACGGCGTACAGGGTGCCGATGGCCCCGATCACGGGCGCGACGCCCAGCAGCATCAGCACCGTGCCGGCCCGTTCGCCGTTCAGCAGGGCCCTCGGCCCGATGGCCTGCGCGGTGTCGGCGGGCGCGCCGACGACCAGCATGAGCAGCGCCGGGACGGTGAAGCCCAGCGCCAGGAGCGGTTCGTCCCGGCTCAGGAGGAGGGCGATGGGCGTCAGGCACACCAGGAGCCAGAACAGGCTCGAAAGGCGGGAGCGGTGCCGGCCGAGCCCGGCGGGCCGGCGGGGCAGAGTCCCTTTCCGCGCCTGCGAGAGCATCAGGAGTATGCCGCCCATGCACCCCATCAACATGGAGACAAGGGCTCCCGCGGCCACTTGGAAGGCCAGATACGGATTGCCTCCGACGATCCAGTCCTGGAACCACGAGGAGCCCGCCATCAGCAGGTAGTAGCCGGCCACCAGGACCGGCGCCTTGAAGGCCGTCGGCGGCTTCGCGCGGTGCAGCTCCCACCAGGCGAGGTCCTTCGTCTTCAACGTGGTGAGATGGGTCGCGAGGAAGCCGAGGGCGCGCCGCGCCCGCGCGTGCCCCCAGTCGCGCACCGGGTGGGGCTGGTGGGGCGAGGCCGGGCCGGTGGGGAACGCGGCGGGGACGATGGAGTCGAGCAGATGCCGTTCGGCCGCCGCCACGTCGGGGAAGCGGGACTCGTCGGCGAGTTCGCCGGGGTCGGCGTCCGGACGGGCGTACACCGTGCGGGCCAGCCACAGCATCAGCGGGGACGAGAGGGCTCGGGCCGCCGTGGCCTCGGGGTGGTGCGCGAGGTGGTCGAGGAGCGCCTGCCACTGCCGGAGGCGGCGCGGGTGTGCGGAGCCGCGCAGGTACTCCGCCGCCGCGGCCCCCGCCACGGGCCGTGCCCTGATCACGGCCGCCGCCTGTAACACGGCCTCTTCCTCGACGAGTTCGGTGTACTCCGCCGCGCGGGAGGTGAGGATCAGCGGCATGCCGTCGGCGCCCGCCCTGTTGAGCCCGGCCAGCGCCGCCGACCGGAGCGGACGCGGCAGTTCGTCCAGGCCGTCGAGGACGGGCAGCACCCGCCGGTCGCGGACCAGTTCGCGGATGCGGGACCGGTTCAGGTCCCTGGTCAGCCCGGCGTACTCCTCGTGGACGCGGCGCGCGAGCCAGACGTCGAAGTGTTCCTTGCCCGCGTTCCAGGACGACACCAGCAGCGGCACGGGGACGGGGACGGGCCGCGTCTCGTCCCGCAGGCTCAGCAACTCCAGTGTGAGCAGGATCGCCAGGGACGTCTTGCCCGAGCCGGGAGCGCCGATGATCACCAGGCGCTGGGCGGGCAGGGCCCGGAAGGCGGCGGCGAGTTCGGCGAGGCCCGCGGTGCTGCCGGTGATGTCGGCGCCGACGTGCTCGCGGTGGTCGGCGACCGTCCAGTCGGCCTGCCAGCCCACCGCGAGCCTGGCGCTTCCCGTCAGGCCCAGGGCTCCGGCCTCGTCCCGCCACTGGGCGAGCACCACGCGCGCCAACTCGGCGGCGGCGCGGTCCTGTGCCGTCCGAGGCGGCGGCAGGTGCAGATGGACGGCGCCGAAGTCCCGGCCCTGGATCACATATGTCGCGTTGCCGCCGGAGAACACGTTGCGCACATCGCCCTGTGCCCGCTCCGCCCGCCCCTCCCGCTCCGACATGGCCGCTCAGCCGGCCTTCCGCCGCGGCCTACAGGAAAGCCCCACCTGGCACACCCCCGTCACACCGGCGTCGCGTTCGTCTCCCCCGCTCCGGCGTCCGGCTCGGGCGCCCCGGCGTCCGGCTCGGGCGACCGCCCGGACGGGCCGGCACGGGGAGGCGGACCGCTGCTCCCACCTCAGAATGCCACGGGCCGGCCGGGCTGTCGCCGCCGTGTCACGGCTGGTTGAAGGTGATGGGGCCGTGGAAGTCCCGCCCCATGACGACGGTGCCCTGCGTGCCGCCCGTGATCTCGTTGTGGACGTCTCCCGCACCGGTTCCCGCCACAGCCTCCCCCGCCGTGCTCCGCCAGGCCGCGAGGTCCGCGCGGAAGGCGTCGTCGTGCGCGGCGCGGAGCGCCAGCGCGCGGGCGAGCGCACGGGCGCGCTCCTCGCTCTCGGCCCGCTCCTCCAGGGCC
Source organism: Streptomyces megasporus (assembly GCF_000718985.1). Lineage (GTDB taxonomy): Bacteria > Actinomycetota > Actinomycetes > Streptomycetales > Streptomycetaceae > Streptomyces > Streptomyces megasporus. The sequence goes on from NZ_JODL01000029.1 coordinate 61,004, forward strand.
GCGAACTCCTCCTCCCCCGACGGGACGTCCTCGGGGGCGTCGGGCGCGTCGGGTGCCGCCTCCGGCGCGGTGCGGCGGCGCACGAGGTCACGCAGCGACGTCCAGGCGTGCTGCCCCGCCGCGCCCGCCGTGCCGCTGGCCAGGGCCACCAGAAGATCGGCCGCGATCGTTTCCATGGTGTCCTCCGTATCTCCGTCGTCCCCCGTGCGACGTGCGACGTGCGACGAGACGTGCTCGACGGCCTCCCGAGGGAGACCGCCGAGCACGTTTCCTGGTTGCTCCCCATCCGAGGAGCGGGGTGAACTCCCGTGGGATCAGTGGTAGTTCCAGCGCTGCCCGTCGCTGCGGACCTTGCAGTGGATGATGCGGCCGTTGGCGTCGTGCGTCCGCATGCCGACGTGCTTGTTGGCGCAGAACTGGCCGGCCCGGTAGCAGTTGCCCGCCGGGGACATCAGCTCGCACTGACCGTTCCACCCGGCCGCGTTGTCGGAGCCGCCGCCGGAGCCACCGGAACTTCCGGAGCCGCCGGAGCCGCTGTCGCGCCGCGGAGCCGGGGGCGGGGTGTGGTTGGGGTCGTTCTTCTTGTCCTGGTAGGTGCCCTTCCCGGCCGGGCAGGAGCCGCCCTCGACCAGGGTCAGCGTCGCCTCGGTGTCGGGCTTGGCTTCCTTGCCGGCCGCGGGGGACTGGAAGCAGACGGTGTGGTCGTCCGCGTCGCTCTCCACGTCGGCGGCGGAGAGGGACACGTCCTTGTAGGCCGAGTCGACGCCGATGTTCTCCTCGTCCAGACCCGTCTTGGTCAGCGCCTTGACGGCCTTGGCGTAGGTCGACCCGACGACGTCGGGGACCGTGGGCCAGGCGAGCGGGTCGCCGTCCTTCTTCGGGCAGAGAGCGCCTTCTTCGACGGCTCCGTAGTCGACGGTGCCGTAACCGATGGTCTCGAAGCACACCGTCCAGCTCCCGGAAGGCCGGGCGTCGCCCTTGTTGGCATTGTGGGAGGAGACGGCGTAACCGGCGGCCTCGGCGGCCTCCTGCGCCTCCTTGAGGGACACCCCCTTCTGGGAAGTGATGTCCTCCGGCTTCGCCGTCACCGTGGCGGTGGCGGTCGCGGTGACGGTGACGGTCTCTTTCGGTTCCGCCTCGGCGCCGCTTCCCGAACAGGCCCCGAGCAGGAAGGTGCTCAGTACACCGAGGGTGACGAGCCTTCCGCGCATCGCGGTGCGACCCGCTGCCCGCTTTCCCCTCCCCAACGGGTTCCGGGCCGCCAATCGATCTTGTATTCGCTGCCTTTGCGATATGTTCCGCGCAGCGTGAAACTCCGTCATCCCGCCCCCCTGGCAGTGCCGTTCGTGTGAAAAATCCTAACCCGGCCGGAACCACCCGGAGTGCGCGATACTCGGCACCGGCTTCCCCGCCACGGCCATCACCAAGATCGAATATCGCGCGCGACAGGACGGGCGGAGCATGACCGCGAGGTCACGGCGGCGAGGAGATCGATTCATCGCCGGCCGACCGTTACCGCGCCGCGTGAACGAACTCACAGAACGCCGGCCCACACCCCCACGACGACCGCCAGGAGACCGCAGGCGTCGGCCGCCCATGATCACGTGACCCCGCACCACCCCCGCGGGGACGCTTTCACACACCCTCCAGTCTGGCCGTGCGCCAGATGCGGACCAGGCAGTATTGATCTCTTCCGTTCAATTCCTCCTCATGGCCCTGCGTTGTCGGCAGAACACTCCGGCCCCCCGCCAACGGAGAGGTGAAGGGCCCCCTCTCGGGGTTGAATATCCAGTGCCACCGCATCCTGTACAGGCCGGGCGAGGGCAGGATCAGGGGAGTGTCCTCCCTTCCGTCATCGATGGTCTCCAGGCCGAGTTCTCCCCCGGGAAGCTCTACTTCCACCTCCTCCGTGCCAGACCACTGATCGGTGTTCTTCGGAGGGGTTGTGGACCAACTCTCCAACCGTACGAACGCCCGGATCACCTGGGGCGGCACCTGTAGATACACCATGCCGGGGGCGGAAACCAGCCACCTCGAATAGTCCGCATTCGGCGAATATGTGTCGACGGTTGTGTCAACCAGCCCAAATATTCGGTAACTTGGAACAACTGTGGTCTCGAAAGCGTCCAACAACCTGCTCAAGGATCACCTCGCACGTCCCATTCGGTCCTCGGGTGACATGATGCCCCAAGTGATCACTCGACCTGTGGTCTCCCCCAAGATCGCACATGCCCGGAACGTCAAGCACCACGGCACCGGTTTCATCGCGCGCTTCGAGACCAAGCCCGGCTTCTTCATGGATGAAGCGGAGCCTCCCGCCGGGGGCTGCCGAGGACGCGCATGACCTCGTGGGTCAGCTCCACGAGCCTTCCGTTCTCGACCGCGAGGGTGTCGCTCGTCGCCGTCCTGACTTTCTCCACGAAGTCCTCCGGCAGACGCAGGTGGTATCTGAGCAGGTAGAACCCGAGATCTCCCCGCCAGATCCACTCGCCATCGGTGTAGACGGAGCCGCCTCCCAGGATGTTTTCACCGGAACCGAGGACGTCTTCGGTGACCCCCATGGAGGCGAAGATCTCGTGCCCTCTCCCCAGATAGTCGGCGGATTCCTCTTCCAGAACTCCCGGACCGTCCGCCAGGAATTCCCGGATCGATCCGTCAGGAGTCCCCGCACCAGCCGGCCAGAATTCTTCATGGAAGCCGAGAATCTTCACCAGGCGTCCCACCCGTTTCCCGCCGTGCCGAACAGGGGGTGCTCTCGAGCCAACCTCCGGGGAACCGGAAGGACCATCTCCCCCTGTTCCCCTGCGGACGGCACACCCAAGAGTCTCCCCTCAACTGGCGCTCATGCCGCGCTCGGGCCATACACCGGACTCGTCGTGGATGGAGCTGATCTTCCAAAACGCCTTGAGGAAGAGGTGGTCGACGTTCTGATCGTCCGGACTCGACCTGCGGGTCTCCTTGTCGATCGTCAAGCAGCGGGTCATCTCCTCGAAGTCCTCTCCGAACACGTAACGGACGCTGGTGCCCTCCTCGGACAGCTTGTCGAAGTAAACAAGTACAGCCAACTGCCACCATCCGATTTCAAAACCTCTTGCTTGTGCTGCGGCACCCTCATCACGGACCGGGCGTCAGGCGTTCGACAAGCTGTCCACCGTTTCAAAGCCCTGTCCGGTGGGCTCGTCGGGCATCACAGCCCTTCCCAGGGGAGTCGCGCCGGGCGACGGTGCCACCACCAGCCCTTGTCCACCATGGCGATGCGCGAGACACCGAGCACCGCTCCCAGAGCACTTCCTCCATCGTCTCGTGTCGCTTTCCCGAAGCGCTCGTCCAGGCCGTCCACCGACTCCCGGAGGAGGTCGCGGAACTCCTCGGGGAGCGCGTCCGACAGTTCGGCGATCCGGTCCCGTGCCCGAAGGTCCTCGACGTACATGTCCGCCGGGTAGCGGCCACCGGGCCGCCAGTCGTTCTCGACGCGGTGCACGCTCTTCTCCCACGCTCCCAGCGCGTTCCCCGCGTACCAGAGGGGACTGCCGGGCCCCGGATCGAGCGGAACCGCTTCACCGCTCTCCTCCGCCCACCCCTTCGCCCGTTCCTCGACGGCGTGGAAGAACACGTCGGAGACCGGGGTCGGGACGGATTGTTCCCTGATGACCTCCCGCATCAATGCGACACGGACATCGGGAAGTTGAGGGACGGGATCTTCCACCGCGTCGATGCTGTGGACGGGCTCGTCGTCGTCCGATGCGTACAGCCTGGCACGGGTGGCGCGGCCGTCCGGTGTCACCAGCCAGTAGGCGCTGGGGGGTGCCTCGGCTGCCGGATGGAGCACCACACACCGCAACTCCGCCGCCAACCGGCGTGCCAATTCCGCCTCACCGGGTTGTTCGGTCACCGTGTCCTGGGCGTAGACGTCCAAGGCCCACGAGACCTGCCCCAAGGCCACCTCGTACTCGCAGAAGACGAGAGCGTCCCAGTTCCGCCCCTCCGGGTCCGTCGTCTCCGTATCGACCACCTCGACGTCCCCCGGAACCACCCGGAAGATCTCGGCAAGAGCGGCTGCGAGCCGGTCGGCGCGCAGCTCCCCCGTCACGAAGAAGTTGCCCATCACTCGTACGTCCCGTCGCATCGCTCTGGGTGTGGAACGTCGGCGCGGACGCCTTCAGGTCCGCCGTCGATATGTCCGGCACCCTCTTGCTTTCCCCCACGAGAACCCTCCTTCGCAGGGAAGTTGCCGGTCCGCGCCACGCCGGCGGTCGGTTCCGACAGCCTCGTGGGATTCGGCCATGCGGGCTCGGCGGCCGTCACGCCGCACAGGGCCGCACCGGTGGGGACGTGGCTCGACAACCCTCCGCTGCCCGCATGTCACCACTGGCCGGAAGCGGATGCGGACGACCACGCTGGGTGACGTGAGCCCAGACATCATCCGACTCCAGAACCCGGCGCCCACCCGCGAGTTCGCCGTGCTCCTCTCCCCCACTCGCCGGGGCGCCCGGCTGGCCCGGCTCCTCACCGTCGCGCACCTGGCCCACTGGGGGCTGCCCACCGAGACGGCCGCGCAGATCGTCGCCGAACTGGCCAACAACGCCGTCCGCCACGGCCGCGTGCTCGGCCGGGACTTCCGGCTCGGGCTGCGCGTCACCGGCGCCACCCTCCGCATCGAGGTGGCCGACGCGCGCGGCGACCGTCTCCCTGTCGTCCCCCGGCCGCCGGTGCCCGACGACGCCGAGGGCGGACGCGGACTGCTGCTGGTGGAGGCGCTGGCCGACCGCTGGGGCGTGGAGGCCGGGCCGACACCCCGCAAGACCGTCTGGGCCGAACTCGACCTCGCACTCCGATGGACCTGCCCGAAGTGATCAGCCCCGAAGTGATCAGCGAAACCGCCCGTACCGCCCGCTCCCGCCTCGGCGACCTGATCGACCGCGCACTGCGCGGCGAGACCACCGTGATCACCCGCCACGGAAAGGAAGTCGCCGCCGTCGTCCCCGCCGGCGCCCTCCGCCGGCTCCGTCTCCTGGAGGACGAGGCCGACCGCCGCGCCGTCCTGGACGCCCTCCACGAACGCACCCACGGCCTCGACGAGGTGCTGCGCGAGACGCTGGAGCGCACCCGGTGACGTACGACGTCCGCCTCACCACCGGCGCCCGCGACCGCCTCCGGGCCACCGACCGGGAGCAGGCCCTGCGCATCCTGAGCAAGCTCACCGACCTGCTCGCGGACCCCTACGCGCCGGACACCACCGCCCTGCCCGGCTCGTTCGAGAGCGAACGGCGACTGCCCGTGGGCGACCACCGCGTCGTCTACACCGTCCACGACCGTCGCCGACAGGTGCACGTCGTCCACATCAGACGCCGCGACGAGGTCCACCGCTGCGGCTGACCGCCTGCCTGTGCCCTCTATCCACCCGGCCCCGCCCCGGGCACCATGACCGGAAAGCATGGGAACACCCCTGTCCCTCAAGCAGAGGTAAGACCACCGCTGTGAGCTTCCCGGCAACCGACACGACACACGACGAGGGAGCCGATGCTGCCGCGTTTCGACACGAGAGGCTTCCTGCCTCCGGGCCGTTATTCGGTCACCATGGAGGAAGCGGAGACATTGCTGGTGAGCGCCCCGATCTTTCAGGACTCCGCCACCCGCCGGAGCCTGTGGAACGGACTCCAGGATTACCTGTATCGCTTCGTCGCGTTGGAGGACGAGCACGCGGACCTCCTGGAGGGGCGGTCACTGGTGCACAGAGTCTGGCTCGGAGGCAGCTTCGTCAGCACGAAACCCGACCCGCGCAACGTGGACGCGACCCTGCTGATCGACGAGCATGCCGAGAAGGAGATCCGGGGGAATCGTGGCTCCAAATGGCTCACCAATGCCTTCAAGAGCAGGGACCAAGTCCAACGGAACTTCGGTGTCGCTCCCGTACGGGTGGGATATCGTCCCGTTGCCCATGTCTTCCGACTGAACAGAATCGCGGAAGAGGATCGGAAGTACTTCATGGAGCGAGGCATCTGGGACGACTGGTGGCAGCGCTGTCGACTTCCTGATGGTTCCGACCCGGCTCCGTCCCGGACGAGTGCCGTGCCCGCGCGCGGCTATGTGGAGGTGCGGCTGTGAACGAGAGCAGTTGGCGCCGGCGCATGCGCGAGAGGTACTCCGAGGACAGGGAACGATTGCTGGACGAGCTCGGCACCGATGACCGTGACGACCTTGAGATCGAGGCGGACCACCGTGCCGGTCGGCTGGCGGCCCTGCGAGAGATCGATCCTTCGGCCGGTCTCCAGGAGGAGCTGAGGCTGCGGCTCACCGGCCCCGAGACCGAAGCCGGGGCTCTGCGGTTCCAGTGGGGAGACGCCTTGTTGGACCCCTTGGAGAAAGCCGTCTCGAAGGCAGCGGGTACTCCTGTCGAGCTTGAGTTGACCGGGATCTCACAGGGCAGCACGGTCGTCCACGCACGTCCTGTGGCCGCTGCCCGCCCCGGCTCCGATCCCGACACACTCGGTGCCGTCGTGGCGTCGGCGGCCGACCAGGGGGTCCGGAGGTTCACCCGCCTCCTCACCGCCTTGGAGGAGGAGAGGGACGTACGGGAGTGGGCCGGGCTGTTCGACTCGGTGGAGTCTCTTGTCAGGTCACTTGAGCGTTTCAGGCTGGACCTCGGACTGACGTGGTACGCCGCCGACGGTGGGATCCGGCGGGCCGGCCTGACCCGACGTGGCATCGAGTACACCAAGCGGCTTCAGAAGACCAGGGACGAGGACCAGGAGATCGTCATCTCCGGTCATGTGACCGAACTCCGAGGCAGCGGCGTGGTGAAGGTGAAGAGCGGCCAGGCACACAACGCACCGGCCTATGAGGTGAGGATCGCCCCGGAGCCGTTGATGAACATGAGGCTCGCCCTCGGCGACAACGTCCACCTGAGAGTGTGTTTCCGGCGGAAACTGGACGCGGTGGGCCGCACCCGAACCTCGGAGTACCACTACCTGGGAACCGTGGCAGAAGAACTTCCTCTCACCTCGGAGCAGTAGGAACACCCCGCCTCGGAGCAGTAGGAACACCCCGCCGGGACGGGCCGGCAACGGCAGCGTCGGCACCGAGTCATCGCCCTCGGTGGTGGAGATCCTCGGCCGGGTCATACCGGCGCACCCGACCGTGCCGCGGCATCCCGCACCGGCTCGCGTCCCGCCGCGAGTCGGTGCGGGACGACGCGGCGCGGCACGGCGTCAGAAGCTTCAAAGGAATCGGGAAAGAACCCCACCCAACCCAACCGCTCCCTCATCACCCGTACGGGTGAGATGGGCCAATCGGGCCGGCGCACAGGCCAGTTGCCGGGCATAGGCTCAGCGCGGAAACACCACCACAACCACGCACATGCGACGGCCCCCGACCAGGACGGACATCCCGGACGAGGGCCTGACCACCGAGGAAGAAGGCCCTTCCCGATGGCTGAACCGAAGCCTAGCGCGCCCTCGCGCCCCCCGACCGCCGCTCCGCGAAGCGGCGTCGTCCACGTCACCGTCCGGCACACCGAGCGCTTCACCGTCGTCGGCAACCACCTCGCCCAGCACGGCGAGCTGTCCCTGACCGCGATCGGGCTCGCCGTCCACATCCAGTCCCTCCCCCAGGGCGCGCGGGTGGACATCCGCACCCTCGCCGCCCGCTTCCCCGAGGGCGAGACGCGCATCGCCGCCGCCCTGCGCGAACTGGAGGCGCACGGCTACCTGGAGCGGACGCGGGTGCGGCTGCCGGACGGCCGGGTCGTCACGCGCACCGTGTCGTACAACCACCCGACGGCGCGGGCGAGCACCCCACGGCCGGCACCCGAGCCCGCCCCGGCCCGGCCCGCCGCACCCACGCCCCTACCCACACCCACACCCGCGCCCGTGCCGCCGCCGCCACCGCCACCGCTGCCGTCGCCGGAACCGTCGCCGCTGCCGGAACCGCGCACCACCGGCAACCCCGTCCGCGAGCGGGCCGCCACCGCACTCCTCGTCGAGCTGCGCCGCGACGGATCCCCGCCTCCTGCTCTCCGAGCGCGACGTACGACGCCTCGCGCCCGCCGTGGTGGCCTGGCTGGAACGCGGCGCCGCACCCGACGCCGTCCGCCGCACCCTCACCGCCGACCTGCCCGCCGAGCCCCTGCGCCGGCCCGCCGCCCTACTCGCCCACCGCCTCACCGCACTCCTGCCCCCACCGCTCCCGGCCCTCTCACCGGCCGTGCCCCCACCCCCACGCCCCGACCCGCTGCGCAACTGCGACGGCTGCGACCGCGCCTTCCGCGCCCCCTCCCCCGGTCTCTGCCGCGACTGCCGCGCGGCCGCCACCGCCGCCCCACCATCCCTGGCCGCGTGACCGCCACCGACCGGCGGCCCGGCACGCCTCGCACAACAGTGCGCGGAGAGGCAGCCATCAGGCCGTTTTTCCTGGTGGCCTGACATACACAGGGCACGATCAGGCCATTCGTTTGTTGCGACTGTTTCGGATGCTGCGAATAATGGAAGAGTGTCGAAGAAGGCCCCTGTCGGCATACACCCACACCCGAGGGAGCCACATATGGGCAAGACAGACATTCGCCCCGTCCGCCTCCCCCCGGAGGAGACGGAAACAGCCAACCGAGCCCTCACCCGGGTCCGCAGCTACCTGGAGAGGCACCGGGACGTACCGAAAATCGACGTCACGGTCGAAGGGGAAGGGACCGAGCCGCTCACACTGCCGCGAGAAGCGGTCGAGCTACTGGCCACCACACTCGCTCATCTGGCGGCCGGCCGCAGCGTCTCCATCGTTCCGCAGAACGCGGAACTCACCACCCAACAAGCAGCCGACCTGCTCAACGTCTCACGCCCCTTCCTCATCGGACTCCTACAAGCCGGAGAGATCGAGTACCGCAAGGTCGGCAAACACCGGAGGATCCCGGCGTCCTCCCTGATGGACTACAAGCGGAGGGACGACGAACGCCGCCGTCAAGCCGCGGAAGAGCTCACCCAACTGGGCCAAGAGATGGGATTGATCTGAAGCATGGCCTTCGTTGCCCTGTACGACGCCCTGTCCGCATGGGATGTGGAGGCCAAGCATCCCGACGCTTTCATCGAGGACCAGATCGATCTGGACCCGGCTGCCATGTATGCGGCGGTGCGCCGGATCGCGGACAGGTGGAAGAACCCGCCGGGGACCGTACAGGACGTGCTCGACTCCCTGGAGCGAGACGGCATGGTCGCCTCGGCCGCCGCCTTACGTGCGCTCTGACCGCACGGCCGCGACCACCACCCGCCCAAGGGTGGAAGCCGCGGCGCTGCCGAGAGGGGACCACCTGACGTGATCCGCCGGCGGCCGGAGGACGTCCGGCCACCTTCCGCACCGGAAAACCCGCCCGCCGTCGGCGTCCGTCACCAAGGTGTGACGGTACGAGTCGGCAAAGCAACTCCGCCCCGTCCTCGGGCGCCGACGGCCGGTCGGTCCTCGACGCGCCCACACCGCAGCGGATCAGGGACGAGCCGGACGAGGGACCGGTCGCCGCCATCCCGGACACCGAGGAAGGCGACCGCGACCCCGACGCGCCCAACGTGTCCAACCTCCACCCCTCCGCCCTCGGCCTCACCGTCCACGTCGACGGCTCGGTGGACGAGTTGCGGGTGCGCCGCTCCTGAGCCCGTTACGAGCCCGGCCCCTCCCAGGACCCGGAACACACCGGCCGGGTCCGGCACCGGCACCCCTTCTCCGCCACCGTGACGGTGAAACTCCTGGAAGCCCGGAAGAGGTCCCCAGCAAACCGATGCCGGTGTCGCCCGAGGCGTTCCCCCGTGTCGTCGTCCGTGGCCGGGCCCGCCGGCACACGGGAACCGGCTCGTCTCCCTCTTCCTCGTCAACGGACAGGAGGGCGGCGGCCGTTCCAGCACCCGCAACTGGCTCTTCCAGGCCCGGATGAGCCTCGGCGGCGCTCCCGGAACCGCCTCCTTCCTCCCGCGCCCCGCCGTCCTCGCCCGGGAGAAGGTGCTGAGGAACGCCCATCGGACGCGGTGCCTGGCCCGCGGTATCGCCGAGCGCGTCCACGCCCGCACCGCCTCCGAGACCTCCTGCGAGCGGGGCGACATCACCTGGACCGCATACCGCGGGCCTGACGCGAGGAGGCGCCCCACCTCACCGGAGCGGTCGTGGCCCTGGAGACCTCCGCCGTCCCGTACGAGATCGGCGTGATCGCCCGTCACCCGGAGACCGTGGGCCGGGTTCCTCCATCAAGATCACGGCCGATACGATCCCGCCGCCGATGGCCGAAACCGTATGCTCCCGGTTCGCGTGGTGAACGACGCCGACAGAGGAACGCGACGGTGACCTGGCAGAACACGGCCCGGCCCGGCCCGAACCCCGGCGGGACACCACTCCAACCGGCACCGGCACCGATACCGCGTCCCGGTCGGCTGCCCGGCCCGCTGGGGCCCCTCGGCCCGTTCCGCGTCGCGCGGCTGGATCTTCACCCCCGTCGCGTTCCGACCTGATCGTGGACCCGCTGCTGAGGAGGATGCGGCTCCTCCGGACCTGGCTAGGCGCCGTGCTGGCCGTCTGGCTCGCCTACACCTGCCAAGTCGCCGACTCCACCACGGAGTTCCTGGGCGAACGCCTCAACCAACTCGCAGTGGGCATCCTGCTGCCGGGGATCACCCTCCCGCTCGTGATCGGGCTGTTCATCGCGGCGGCCCGCCCCCACACCGCGCCCGGTACGCCCGACGCGCTCTCAGACCCCTGGGCGCGATGATCGCCTTCGCCGGTTGCTGGGTGTTCTTCAGCGAACCGCTGTGGTCGGTGGGAGACGTGGTCATGATGACCGTCCCCATCAGTCGGCCATCTCGTGATGATCGTCGTGGGCGTGTGGATCATCTGCTTCACCTTCCGCAGCATGCTGCCGGCCGTCGGCCGTGTCCTGCGGGCCGCCGACGTCCACGAGCTGCTGCCGCCCATCCTCAGCACGGTGCCGGCCTGGGAGTTGGCGATCACCGACCTGTTCCTCGGCGACTACGGGAACGCTCCGCTCGCGGTGCGCGCGCTGTTCCTCCTGGGCGCCCCCGCGTCGGTGGCCCTCCTCTCCCTGTGGGAGGCCCGACGGCTGCGCACCCGCCACGGCATCACCCTGCGCGGCGCCCTGCGGCGCTGAGGAGTCGGCTCCTTCGTCGGCTACTTCACCGTGTACTCGCAGCCGGAGATGTCCTTGCCGTTCCCGTTGTCGTCGACCTTCTTCCCGTCGACCTTGATGACGCACGACCCGGCCGTGAGTTCCCCGCTGTCGTTCATCACCGAGCCCGGCACGACCGACACCAGGACACCGACCTTCCGCTCCGCCTCCGTCAGGGAGAGCGTGACCGTCTTGCTCCACGGGAGCGTGACCTGCTCGGTGGCGTTCGTGCCGACGGTGTAGTAGACCTGCGTCTTCCCCTCGCCGTCCACTTCGAGCGTCACCTCGCGCGTGACCTCGTCGTCCTTGGCGCCGCCCTCGGACGAACCCCCCGAGGAGCCCTCCGCCCCCTTCGACGACTCCCCGTCCCGCTCCCCGCCGCCGTCCGACGGCCGGGCGGACGCCTCGGCCGCGCCGTCCTTCCCGCCGGACCCGGCGCTCTTGTCCGCGCCGCCGTCGCTGCCACAGCCCGTCAGCAGGGCCGCCGCCGCGACCAGGGCCAGGCCGGTGACCGTCTTGCGCATGTCTCCCCCAGGACGTTCGGAACCGGCCCCGGCACCACGCCTCGGACCGCTGCGACGATCCTAGTGCCCGGCTCCGACAGGACCGTGTGCGCACGTCCGGCCCCGGACGTGCGAAGGGCGTACGAAGGACATGCGAAAGAAGGGCATGCGAAAGGGGCCCGCACGACCGTGATCGTGCGAGCCCCTTCACCGGCCGAAGCCGGCAAGCCGCCTGTCGAGCGACGTCCCTTCCCGCCCACGCTCGGGCGGGAAGGCCCAGGTCACTTGATGATCTTGGTGACCTGGCCGGCGCCGACGGTCCGGCCACCCTCGCGGATGGCGAACTTCAGGCCCTCCTCCATGGCGACCGGCTGGATGAGCTGGACGGTCATGGAGGTGTTGTCGCCCGGCATGACCATCTCGGTGCCCTCGGGCAGCTGGACGACACCGGTCACGTCCGTGGTCCGGAAGTAGAACTGCGGACGGTAGTTGTTGAAGAACGGGGTGTGGCGGCCACCCTCGTCCTTCGACAGGATGTAGGCCGTGGCCTCGAACTCGGTGTGCGGGGTGACCGTACCCGGCTTGATGATGACCTGGCCGCGCTCGACGTCCTCGCGCTTGATGCCGCGGAGGAGCAGACCGACGTTCTCACCGGCCTGACCCTCGTCCAGCAGCTTCCGGAACATCTCGATGCCGGTGACCGTGGTCTTGGTCTTCTCTTCCTTGATGCCGATGATCTCGACTTCCTCGTTCACCTTGAGCACACCGCGCTCGATACGGCCGGTGACGACCGTACCGCGACCGGTGATGGTGAAGACGTCCTCGATCGGCATCAGGAACGGCTTGTCGACGTCGCGCTCGGGCTCCGGGATCGACTCGTCGACGGCCTTCATGAGGTCCAGGACGGACTGGGCCCACTTCTCGTCGCCCTCCAGCGCCTTCAGCGCGGAGACGCGGACGACCGGAACCTCGTCACCCGGGAACTCGTACTCGGAGAGCAGCTCACGGACCTCGAGCTCGACGAGCTCCATGATCTCCTCGTCGTCCACCATGTCGGACTTGTTCAGCGCGACGACGATGTACGGGACGCCGACCTGGCGGGCCAGGAGCACGTGCTCCTTGGTCTGCGGCATCGGGCCGTCGGTGGCGGCGACCACGAGGATGGCGCCGTCCATCTGGGCAGCACCGGTGATCATGTTCTTGATGTAGTCCGCGTGACCCGGGCAGTCGACGTGGGCGTAGTGGCGGCTCTCCGTCTGGTACTCGACGTGCGAGATGGAGATGGTGATACCGCGCTGGCGCTCCTCGGGGGCCTTGTCGATGTTCTCGAACGCCGAGGCCTCGTTCATGTCCGGGTAGGCGTCGTGCAGCACCTTGGTGATCGCCGCGGTAAGAGTGGTCTTACCGTGGTCGATGTGACCGATGGTGCCGATGTTGACGTGCGGCTTAGTCCGCTCGAACTTCGCCTTCGCCACTGGGGTCCTCCTGTGGACTGATGCTGTACTCCCCCGCGCTCCGCGGAGGGGTTCAGGTGGTCGTACCGAACCGGTCAGGACCCCGAGGGGGACGCCCTTGACCGTTTCGCTTCTGGGGCGGGGCGCCGGGGCCCCCGCCGCCGGACCGGTGTCGGTCCGGCGACGGGACACCCCGAATGCCTTTGCTGTGCTCCAGCCTAATGGGTGGATAGCGCCACGAAACGTGCGCTACTCGCCCTTGGCCTTCGCGACGATCTCCTCGGCGACGCTCTTGGGAACCTCGGCGTAGGAGTCGAACTGCATCGAGTAGCTCGCGCGACCGGAGGTCTTGCTGCGCAGATCGCCGACGTAGCCGAACATCTCCGACAGCGGAACCAGGCCCTTGACGACCTTGGCCCCGGCGCGGTCCTCGGTGGCCTGGATCTGGCCACGGCGGGAGTTGATGTCGCCGATCACGTCGCCCATGTGCTCCTCGGGCGTGGTGACCTCGACGGCCATCATCGGCTCCAGCAGGGCCGGGCTGGCCTTGCGGGCGGCCTCCTTGAAGGCCATGGAACCGGCGATCTTGAACGCCATCTCGGAGGAGTCGACCTCGTGGTAGGCGCCGTCGAGCAGCGTCACACGCACGCCGGTGAGCGGGTAGCCCGCCAGCACGCCGAACTCCATGGCCTCCTGGCAACCCGCGTCCACGGAAGGGATGTACTCCTTCGGGACACGACCACCGGTGACCTTGTTGACGAACTCGTAGCCGTCGCCCTCGAGAGGCTCGACCGAGATCTGCACCTTCGCGAACTGGCCGGAACCACCAGTCTGCTTCTTGTGCGTGTAGTCGACCTTCTCGACGGTCCTGCGCAGCGTCTCGCGGTAGGCCACCTGCGGCTTACCGACGTTGGCCTCGACCCTGAACTCGCGCTTCATCCGCTCGACCAGCACGTCGAGGTGCAGCTCGCCCATGCCGGCGATGATGGTCTGCCCGGTCTCCTCGTTCGTCTTGACCTGGAAGGACGGGTCCTCCTCGGCCAGACGCTGGATGGCGACGCCCAGCTTCTCCTGGTCGCCCTTGGACTTCGGCTCGATGGCGACCTCGATCACCGGGGCCGGGAAGTCCATGGACTCCAGGATCACCGGAGAGGACGCGTCGCAGAGGGTCTCGCCCGTGGTGGTCTGCTTCAGACCCATGACGGCGATGATATCGCCGGCGCCCACGCTGTCGATCTCCTCACGCTTGTTCGCGTGCATCCGGTAGATCTTGCCGATGCGCTCCTTCTTGCCCTTCACGGAGTTCAGCACCTGCGTGCCGGACTCCAGGCGGCCCGAGTAGACCCGGACGAAGGTGAGCTTGCCGAGGTGCGGGTCCGTCGCGATCTTGAAGGCGAGCGCGGCGAGCGGCTCCTCGTCGGAGGGCTTGCGCTTGATGACCTCGTCGGCGTCGGACACGGCCTGTCCCTCGATCGCCTCGATGTCCAGCGGCGACGGCAGGTAGCGCACGACCGCGTCGAGCAGGGGCTGAACGCCCTTGTTCTTGAACGCGGTACCGCAGAACACCGGGGTGACGGTGGTGCCGCCGCCCTTGCCCGAGTCGATGGTGATGCGACGGATCGCCGCGTAAAGCTGCTCCTCGGAGAGCTCCTCGCCCTCCAGGTACAGCTCCATCACCTCGTCGTCGTTCTCCGCGATGGCCTCGATCAGCTTGCCGCGCCACTCCTCGGCCAGCTCGACCATGTCGGCCGGGATGTCGGCGACCTCGTACATCTCGCCCTTGGCGGTCTCGGCCGACCAGAGCAGGGCCTTCATGCGGACCAGGTCCACGACACCCTGGAAGTCGGCCTCGGCGCCGATCGGGAGCTGCATGACCAGCGGCTGCGCGCTGAGGCGGTCCACGATCATGCCGACGCAGCGCAGGAAGTCGGCGCCGGTGCGGTCGAGCTTGTTGACGAAGCAGATACGCGGAACGCCGTAGCGGTCCGCCTGACGCCACACCGTCTCGGACTGCGGCTCGACACCGGCCACCCCGTCGAACACCGTCACCGCACCGTCGAGCACGCGCAGCGAGCGCTCCACCTCGACGGTGAAGTCGACGTGGCCCGGGGTGTCGATGATGTTGATGGTGTGATCGACGTCGTCGAGCGACCAGTGACAGGTCGTGGCCGCCGACGTGATGGTGATGCCGCGCTCCTGCTCCTGGTCCATCCAGTCCATGGTGGCGGAGCCCTCATGGGTTTCACCGAGCTTGTAGTTCACGCCGGTGTAGAACAGGATCCGCTCGGTGGTGGTCGTCTTGCCCGCGTCGATGTGGGCCATGATCCCGATGTTTCGGACCTTGGCCAGGTCAAGTGAAGTGGTAGCCATAAGGCTCAGTCTTCTCTCGGTTTCGATGGGGAAGCGACTACCAGCGGTAGTGCGCGAAGGCCTTGTTGGACTCGGCCATCTTGTGCGTGTCCTCGCGCTTCTTCACGGCGGCGCCGAGGCCATTCGAGGCGTCGAGCAGCTCGTTCATCAGACGCTCGGTCATGGTCTTCTCACGGCGCGCGCGGGCGTAGCCCACGATCCAACGCAGCGCGAGAGTGGAGGAACGGCCGGGGCGGACCTCGACCGGAACCTGGTAGGTGGCGCCACCGACGCGGCGGGAGCGGACCTCGAGGGTCGGCTTCACGTTCTCGAGCGCGCGCTTGAGCGTGATGACCGGGTCGTTTCCGGTCTTCTCACGCAGGCCCTCCATGGCGCCGTACACGATGCGCTCGGCGGTGGAGCGCTTGCCGTGCAGCAGCACCTTGTTGATGAGGGAGGTCACCAGAGGAGAGCCGTACACCGGGTCGACGATGACCGGGCGCTTCGGGGCGGGGCCCTTACGAGGCATGCTTACTTCTCCTTCTTGGCGCCGTAGCGGCTGCGAGCCTGCTTGCGGTTCTTGACGCCCTGGGTGTCGAGGGAGCCGCGGATGATCTTGTAGCGAACACCCGGCAGGTCCTTCACACGGCCACCACGCACGAGCACGATGGAGTGCTCCTGCAGGTTGTGGCCTTCACCCGGAATGTAAGCGGTGACCTCGATGCCACTGGTCAGACGCACACGCGCGACCTTACGCAGGGCCGAGTTCGGCTTCTTGGGGGTGGTGGTGAAGACGCGTGTGCAGACACCGCGGCGCTGGGGGGAACCCTCGAGTGCGGGCGTCTTGTTCTTCTCGACCTTGTCCTGCCGGCCCTTGCGGACCAACTGCTGGATCGTAGGCACCGTTTCTCCGGTTTCTGTGTGCCAGTCTCGGTACAACTAACCCGGGCCACTCGCCGACCCACGCGGTCGGGCGTGTCGAAGGCTGCACACTCCCGTCAGCACGGGGCCCTCTGGGTGAGAAGCATGCAGATTTCGGTGTCCCCGTCCTCACTTCCCAGTGCGTCTTGGCGCGTACGGGAGCGCAGGGGATACCCCAGGCACAAGGTCAGAGCGTACCTACCGCATCGGCTCCGGTCAAAACAAATGCCCATGCCACCGTAGTGGGACCGGAGCGGGAGGGGAAGGGCGCCTCTACCGCTTCCACGGCTCGCTCACGGCCCTTCCACGGGCCGCGTGTCCCGGAGATCACCGAGGTTCCCGGAATGCTGCCACAGGCCCTTTCCCGGGCTTCTTCCGGCCTTCCCGATCTCTCTCCGGTCTCTTTCTCCGGCGCCTCTTTCCGGTCTCTTACGGGTTTCCTTCCCGCCGACCGCGGGCTAAACCGTGGCCACGGCCACCACCAGCACCAGCATGATGCCGAGTCCGATCGCCAACCACCCGAGAGTCAACCCGGCCATGGCCAGGCCGTCGCCCTTCTCGCCGCTCCGCCGGATCTCCGCGCGCGCCTTGTGCCCGAGGATCACCGCGGGGATGGCGGTGATTCCGTAGAAGGGAGTGAGCACCCCGCAGATCATGGCCGCGACGGCGGAGTTGTTCGTCTGCGGAGGGGGAGGGAGGAAGGTGCGCGGCACCGCCGGCTGGTAGTGCTGCGGCTGCGGGTACTGCTGCGGCGCGGGCGCGGGCACCGCCATCGGCCCCTGCGGCAGATCGGCGATGAGCGCGTGCAGTTCCCCGTACGTCTGCGCCTGCTGGGCGCGGGTGAGCCGCTGTTCGTACTCGGCCTTGCCCAACCGCCCCTCGACGAAGCCGGCCTTCAGCACGTCGATCGTGCGCTCACGGTCCGCGTGGGACGCCCGCATCATCGGCATCTGCGGCATCTGGTTCGGCGCCTGTGGCACCTGCGGCGGTCTCGCTCCCGGGCCGATCTGTCCCGGCAGCCCGCGACCGTCCCACGGCTGGTACGACACCGGCTTCACCTCCCCGCTTCCGCGCTTCCCCTCATCATCCATGACGCTCGCCCGGCTTGGGGAGTTCCGGGCGGTGACGACACCGCGGGGCGGTCCCCCGGAAAGGGGACCGCCCCGCGGGCGTCACAGGACCGTACGGCCGGCCTCAGCCGTTGTACGGGCCGTAGTCGTAGTCCTCCAGCGGAACCGCCTGGCCGGAGCCGGTGCCGAAGGGCGAGTAGTCGATGTCGTCGTAACCGACGGCCGAGTACATCGCCGCCTTGGCCTCCTCGGTCGGCTCGACCCGGATGTTGCGGTAGCGGGACAGACCCGTACCGGCCGGGATGAGCTTACCGATGATGACGTTCTCCTTGAGACCGATCAGGGAGTCCGACTTGGCGTTGATCGCCGCGTCGGTCAGGACCCTGGTCGTCTCCTGGAAGGACGCCGCCGACAGCCACGACTCGGTGGCCAGCGAGGCCTTGGTGATACCCATGAGCTGCGGACGTCCGGAAGCCGGCTGGCCGCCCTCCGCCACGACGCGGCGGTTCTCGGCCTCGAACTTCGAACGCTCCACCAGCTCACCGGGCAGCAGCTCGGCGTCGCCGGACTCGATGATCGTCACACGGCGCAGCATCTGCCGAATGATGATCTCGATGTGCTTGTCGTGGATCGACACACCCTGCGAGTTGTAGACCTTCTGGACCTCGCCCACCAGGTGCACCTGGACCGCGCGCTGGCCGAGGATGCGCAGCACGTCGTGCGGGTTGGTGGCACCGACGGTCAGCGGCTGGCCGACCTCGACGTGGTCGCCCTCGGAGACCAGCAGACGGGCGCGCTTGGAGACGCCGTAGGAGGTCTCGTCGGAGCCGTCGTCCGGGGTGACGACGATCTTCTTGGTCTTCTCCGTCTCCTCGATCCGGACGCGGCCCGCCGCCTCCGAGATCGGGGCGACGCCCTTGGGCGTACGGGCCTCGAACAGCTCGACGACACGCGGCAGACCCTGCGTGATGTCGTCACCGGCCACACCACCGGTGTGGAAGGTGCGCATCGTCAACTGGGTGCCGGGCTCACCGATGGACTGGGCGGCGATGATGCCGACGGCCTCGCCGATGTCCACCAGCTTGCCGGTCGCCAGCGAGCGGCCGTAGCACATGGCGCAGGTGCCGACAGCGGACTCGCAGGTGAGGACCGAGCGGGTCTTGACCGTCTCCACGCCGTGCTGGATGAGCTCCTCGATGAGCACGTCGCCCAGGTCGGTGCCGGCCGGGGCCAGCACCTTGCCGTCGACGACGACGTCCTCGGCGAGGCAGCGGGCGTACACGCTGGTCTCGACGTTCTCCTCCTTGCGGAGGACACCGTCGGTGCCCTTGCTCGCGATCACCAGACGCAGGCCGCGGTCGGTGCCGCAGTCCTCCTCGCGGATGATCACGTCCTGCGAGACGTCCACCAGACGACGGGTCAGGTAACCCGAGTCGGCGGTGCGCAGCGCGGTGTCCGCCAGACCCTTACGGGCGCCGTGCGTGGAGATGAAGTACTCCAGCACGGACAGACCCTCGCGGAACGACGCCTTGATCGGCCGCGGGATGGTCTCGTTCTTGGCGTTGGACACCAGACCGCGCATACCGGCGATCTGGCGCATCTGCATCATGTTTCCGCGCGCGCCCGAGTCGACCATCATGAAGATCGGGTTGGTCTTCGGGAAGTTCTCCGACATGGCCTCGGCGACCTCGTTGGTCGCCTTGGTCCAGATCGCGATGAGCTCCTGGGACCGCTCGTCCTTCGTGATCAGACCGCGCTCGTACTGCTTCTGGACCTTCTCGTCCTGGGCCTCGTACCGCGCCAGGATCTCCTTCTTGGCCGCGGGGACCACGACGTCGGAGATCGCGATGGTGACACCGGACCGGGTCGCCCAGTGGAAACCGGCCGACTTGAGGTTGTCCAGCGCCGCCGCGACGACGACCTTGGGGTAGCGCTCGGCGAGGTCGTTGACGATCCCGGAGAGCTGCTTCTTGCCCACGGTGTAGTCGACGAACGGGTAGTCCTCGGGCAGCAGCTCGTTGAAGAGCGCGCGGCCCAGGGTCGTCCGCAGCCGGAAGGGGTCGCCGGGCTGCCACTCGGGCTCGCCCTCCTCGGGAGCCGGCGGGGTCCAGCCGCGGGGCGGGACCGAGCCGACGGGGAAGCGGATGTCGATCTTCGCCTGGAGCGACAGCTCCTTGGCGTCGAACGCCATGATCGCCTCGGCGACCGAGTTGAAGTACCGCCCCTCGCCCGAGAGGTCGCCCTCCACCTCGTCGGTGGTGAGGAAGAACAGGCCCAGCACCATGTCCTGGGTCGGCATGGTGACCGGACGGCCGTCGGCCGGCTTGAGGATGTTGTTCGAGGACAGCATCAGGATGCGGGCCTCGGCCTGCGCCTCCGCGGACAGCGGCAGGTGCACGGCCATCTGGTCACCGTCGAAGTCCGCGTTGAACGCGGTGCACACGAGCGGGTGGATCTGGATGGCCTTGCCCTCGACCAGTTGCGGCTCGAAGGCCTGGATGCCCAGACGGTGCAGGGTCGGCGCGCGGTTGAGCAGCACCGGGTGCTCGGCGATGACCTCTTCCAGCACGTCGTACACGACCGTGCGACCGCGCTCGACCATGCGCTTGGCCGACTTGATGTTCTGCGCGTGGTTGAGGTCCACCAGGCGCTTCATCACGAACGGCTTGAAGAGCTCCAGCGCCATCGCCTTGGGCAGACCGCACTGGTGCAGCTTGAGCTGCGGGCCGACGACGATCACGGAACGGGCCGAGTAGTCGACGCGCTTGCCCAGCAGGTTCTGACGGAAGCGGCCCTGCTTGCCCTTGAGCATGTCGGACAGCGACTTCAGCGGGCGGTTGCCCGGACCCGTCACCGGCCGGCCGCGGCGGCCGTTGTCGAACAGCGCGTCGACGGCCTCCTGCAGCATCCGCTTCTCGTTGTTCACGATGATCTCGGGCGCGCCGAGGTCGAGAAGCCTCTTGAGGCGGTTGTTGCGGTTGATGACGCGGCGGTACAGGTCGTTCAGGTCACTGGTCGCGAAGCGGCCACCGTCGAGCTGCACCATCGGGCGCAGGTCCGGCGGGATGACCGGCACGCAGTCCAGCACCATGCCCTTGGGGCTGTTGCGGGTGTTCAGGAAGGCGGAGACGACCTTGAGGCGCTTGAGCGCACGGGTCTTCTTCTGGCCCTTGCCCGTACGGATGATCTCGCGGAGCCGCTCGGCCTCCTCCTCCAGGTCGAAGGTCTCCAGGCGCTTCTGCAGCGCCGCGGCACCCATCGAACCGTCGAAGTACGTCCCGAAGCGGTCGCGCAGCTCACGGTAGAGCAGCTCGTCGCCCTCCAGGTCCTGGACCTTGAGGTTCTTGAAGCGGTTCCACACCTCGTCGAGGCGGTCGATCTCGCGCTGGGCGCGGTCGCGGATCTGCTTCATCTCGCGCTCGGCGCCCTCGCGCACCTTGCGGCGGGCGTCGGCCTTGGCGCCCTCGGCCTCCAGCTCGGCCAGGTCCGACTCGAGCTTCTTGGCGCGGGCCTCCAGGTCGGCGTCGCGGCGCTGCTCGATCTGCTGGCGCTCCACGGAGACGTGGGCCTCCAGCGACGGCAGGTCGCGCTGACGGCGCTCCTCGTCCACCCACGTGATCATGTAGGCGGCGAAGTAGATGACCTTCTCCAGGTCCTTCGGGGCGAGGTCGAGGAGGTAGCCCAGGCGGGAGGGAACGCCCTTGAAGTACCAGATGTGGGTGACGGGGGCGGCCAGTTCGATGTGGCCCATCCGCTCACGGCGCACCTTGGCGCGGGTCACCTCGACACCGCAGCGCTCACAGATGATGCCCTTGAAGCGGACGCGCTTGTACTTGCCGCAGTAGCACTCCCAGTCCCGGGTGGGGCCGAAGATCTTCTCGCAGAAGAGTCCGTCCTTTTCCGGCTTGAGGGTGCGGTAGTTGATGGTCTCCGGCTTCTTGACCTCGCCATGCGACCACTGACGGATGTCGTCGGCGGTGGCCAGGCCAATTCGCAGCTCGTCGAAGAAGTTGACGTCGAGCACTCTCGTCAATCCCTCTCAGGGTTGTGCCCCTCGTACCAGCGAGGCAAGGGGCTCTGTCATGGTCTGAACGGGGTCCCTGGGGGGCCGGGGAACCGCCCGCCCTCCCTCCGGGGAGGGGTGCGGCGCCCCGGCCGGCCCGTCAGACCTCTTCGACGCTGCTCGGCTCGCGCCGGGACAGGTCGATACCGAGCTCTTCCGCGGCGCGGAAGACGTCCTCGTCGGTGTCACGCATCTCGATGGACATACCGTCGCTGGACAGCACCTCCACGTTGAGGCACAGGGACTGCATCTCCTTGATGAGCACCTTGAAGGACTCGGGGATGCCCGGCTCGGGGATGTTCTCGCCCTTGACGATGGCCTCGTAGACCTTCACGCGGCCGGTGACGTCGTCGGACTTGATCGTCAGCAGCTCCTGGAGGGCGTACGCGGCGCCGTAGGCCTCCAGCGCCCACACCTCCATCTCGCCGAAGCGCTGGCCACCGAACTGGGCCTTACCACCCAGCGGCTGCTGGGTGATCATCGAGTACGGACCGGTCGAGCGGGCGTGCAGCTTGTCGTCGACCAGGTGGTGCAGCTTCAGGATGTACATGTAGCCGACCGAGATCGGCTCCGGGAACGGCTCGCCGGAGCGGCCGTCGAAGAGCCGGGCCTTGCCGGAGGGGAGCACCAGGCGGTCCCCGTCGCGGTTCGGCAGGGTGGCGTCGAAGAGACCGGCGATCTCGTCCTCGCGGGCACCGTCGAACACCGGGGTGGCGACGTTGGTGCGCGGGGCGACCTCGTCGGCGCCGATCGCGGCCAGGCGCTTCTGCCACTCCTCCTCGATCCCCTCGATCTTCCAGCCCTGGGAGGCGAGCCAGCCCAGGTGGATCTCGAGGACCTGACCCGGGTTCATCCGGGACGGGACGCCGAGCGGGTTGAGGATGACGTCGACCGGGGTGCCGTCCTCCATGAACGGCATGTCCTCGATCGGCAGGATCTTGGAGATGACGCCCTTGTTGCCGTGGCGGCCGGCGAGCTTGTCACCGTCGGTGATCTTGCGCTTCTGGGCCACGTAGACGCGGACGAGCTGGTTGACGCCCGGAGGCAGCTCGTCGCCCTCCTCGCGGTCGAAGACGCGGACGCCGATGACCTTGCCCGTCTCGCCGTGCGGCACCTTCAGCGAGGTGTCGCGGACCTCGCGGGCCTTCTCACCGAAGATCGCGCGCAGCAGCCGCTCCTCCGGGGTCAGCTCGGTCTCACCCTTCGGGGTGACCTTGCCGACCAGGATGTCGCCGGCCTCGACCTCGGCGCCGATGCGGATGATGCCGCGCTCATCGAGGTCCGCCAGGACCTCCTCGGAGACGTTCGGGATGTCCCGGGTGATCTCCTCGGGGCCGAGCTTCGTGTCGCGGGCGTCGACCTCGTGCTCCTCGATGTGGATCGAGGAGAGGACGTCGTCCTGGACGAGGCGCTGCGACAGGATGATCGCGTCCTCGTAGTTGTGGCCCTCCCACGGCATGAACGCCACGAGCAGGTTCTTGCCGAGCGCCATCTCGCCCTGGTCGGTCGAGGGGCCGTCGGCGAGGACCTGGCCGGTGACCACGCGGTCACCCTCGTTCACGATCACCTTCTGGTTGAAGGAGGTGCCCTGGTTGGAGCGGAAGAACTTGGCGACCCGGTACGTGGTGTACGTGCCGTCGTCGTTGGCCACCGTGACGTAGTCGGCGGAGACCTCCTGGACCACGCCGTCCTTCTCGGCCTTGATGACGTCACCGGCGTCGACCGCGGAGCGGTACTCCATGCCGGTGCCGACCAGCGGGGCCTCGGCCCGGATCAGCGGGACGGCCTGGCGCATCATGTTCGAGCCCATGAGCGCGCGGTTGGCGTCGTCGTGCTCCAGGAAGGGGATCATGGCCGTCGCGACCGACACCATCTGGCGCGGCGAGACGTCCATGTAGTCGACCTCGTCGCCGGGGACGTAGTCGACCTCGCCGCCGCGGCGGCGGACCAGCACACGACCCTCGGCGAACCGCATGTCGTCCGCCAGCGGGGCGTTCGCCTGCGCGATGACGTAGCGGTCCTCCTCGTCGGCGGTCAGGTAGTGCACCTCGTCGGTGACCTGGCTGTCGACGACCTTGCGGTACGGAGTCTCGATGAAGCCGAACGCGTTGACCCGGCCGTAGGAGGCCAGCGAGCCGATCAGACCGATGTTCGGGCCTTCCGGCGTCTCGATCGGGCACATGCGGCCGTAGTGCGACGGGTGCACGTCGCGGACCTCGAAGCCGGCCCGCTCACGGGAGAGACCACCCGGGCCGAGGGCGTTGAGACGACGCTTGTGCGTCAGCCCCGACAGCGGGTTCGTCTGGTCCATGAACTGGGAGAGCTGGCTGGTGCCGAAGAACTCCTTGATGGAGGCGACGACCGGCCGGATGTTGATCAGGGTCTGCGGCGTGATCGCCTCGACGTCCTGGGTGGTCATGCGCTCGCGCACGACCCGCTCCATACGGGCGAGACCCGTACGGACCTGGTTCTGGATCAGCTCGCCGACGCTGCGGATGCGCCGGTTGCCGAAGTGGTCGATGTCATCGGTCTCGACGACGATCGTCTGACCGTTGTCGCCGACCATCTCCATCTCGCCGGCGTGCAGCTTCACCAGGTACTTGATCGTCGCGATGACGTCCTCGACGGTCAGGACACCGGCGTCCAGCGGCTGGTCGCTGCCCAGCTTCCGGTTGATCTTGTAACGGCCGACCTTGGCCAGGTCGTACCGCTTGGGGTTGAAGTACAGGTTCTCCAGCAGCGTCTGCGCGGCCTCGCGCGTCGGCGGCTCGCCCGGACGCAGCTTGCGGTAGATGTCGAGCAGCGCGTCGTCCTGACCCTGGGTGTGGTCCTTCTCCAGGGTGGCGCGCATGGACTCGTACTGGCCGAACTCCTCCAGGATCTGGTCGTTGGTCCAGCCCAGGGCCTTGAGGAGAACGGTGACGGACTGCTTGCGCTTGCGGTCGATGCGGACACCGACCATGTCGCGCTTGTCGATCTCCATCTCCAGCCAGGCGCCCCGCGAGGGGATGACCTTGGCGGAGAAGATGTCCTTGTCGGACGTCTTGTCGATGCTGCTGTCGAAGTACACGCCCGGCGAGCG
This sequence comes from Streptomyces megasporus, assembly GCF_000718985.1. Taxonomy (GTDB): domain Bacteria; phylum Actinomycetota; class Actinomycetes; order Streptomycetales; family Streptomycetaceae; genus Streptomyces; species Streptomyces megasporus. Next base: position 85,592 of record NZ_JODL01000029.1, read on the forward strand.
CACCAACTGCGAGACGACGACACGCTCGGTGCCGTTGATGACGAAGGTGCCCTTGTTGGTCATGAGCGGGAAGTCGCCCATGAAGACCGTCTGGGACTTGATCTCACCGGTCTCGTTGTTGGTGAACTCGGCGGTGACGAACAGCGGCGCGGCGTAGGTGAAGTCGCGCTCCTTGCACTCGTCGATCGAGTTCTTCGGCGGCTCGAAGCGGTGGTCGCGGAAGGTGAGCGACATCGACCCGGAGAAGTCCTCGATCGGGGAGATCTCCTCGAAGATCTCCTCCAGACCGGACTTGGTGGGGACATCCTCACCGCGGGCCAGCGCGGCCTCGACGCGAGCCTTCCAGGCGTCGTTGCCGAGCAGCCAGTCAAAACTCTCGGTCTGCAGCGCGAGGAGGTTCGGAACCTCGAGGGGCTCCCTGATCTTCGCGAAGGAGATGCGCAGCGGGGCGGTGCTGGCGCCGTTGTTCGAATAGGCAGTCGAGGCGTTGCGCGAGGCGGCCAAGAGGGGGTCCTTCCGAGGGCTCGGACTCACTACGCGCATACCGTGCCCCTGGTGACGGGCAGGGGGCAGTTAATAGGCAGCGCAAAGGGTCAGTGTAGCCACAAGGCCCACTGATGTCCAATACGGAATCCGGAGACCGGCACGTGGTACCAATCTCTCCCTCCGAGAGGGGCGAGCCCCTCCGTGTTGTTCAGCACCTGCCGCAAGGTTTCCCACTTCGTCGACGATCCATGCCTCGGATCGAGGATCGTCGTGACGACGCGTCCTGAGAATTGCGCGCTACGTGCGGTTCGTCAAGGCCCCCACTCCCCGAGACCGCCGGGAAGCGCTGGGCCGAACAGCGATGATCACCTTACCTGCCATGCTTCGTCAGGCAAGACGACCGTCGCGGAAACGACCGAGGGCGACCACCCGTATGGGTGATCGCCCTCGGTGGGAGTGGAGTCGACGGACTCCGAAAGTGACAGAAGTCACCGTGAGGCGTTCGAGGTCACTTGACCTCGACGGAGGCGCCGGCGCCCTCCAGGGCCTCCTTGGCCTTGTCCGCGGCCTCCTTGTTGACCTTCTCCAGGACGGGCTTCGGAGCACCGTCGACCAGGTCCTTGGCCTCCTTCAGGCCCAGGGAGGTCAGCTCGCGCACGACCTTGATGACCTGGATCTTCTTGTCGCCGGCACCGGCGAGGATGACGTCGAACTCGGTCTTCTCCTCGGCCTGGGCGGCGCCCTCGCCACCACCCTGGGCCGGGCCCGCGGCGGCGACGGCGACCGGGGCGGCGGCCTCGACGTCGAACTTCTCCTCGAAGGCCTTCACGAACTCGGAGAGCTCGATGAGGGTCATCTCCTCGAACTGCGCGAGCAGCTCTTCCTGGCTGAGCTTCGCCATGATGGCGGTCCTTCCACTAAGTCGGCTGGTGCCGGGTTGTACATGTCGGCGGGCGTACGGTGGCCCGCTGCGACCGAGTGCGCCGTCGGGTCACTCGGCCTCGGCGGGAGCCGGCGTACCGGCACCGCCCTGCTCGACCTTGCTGCGAAGCGCGTCCGCGGTGCGGATGAACTTCGAGAGCGGGGCCTGGAAGGTCGCCGCGGCCTTCGCCATGGACGCCTTCATGCCACCGGCCAGCTTGGCGAGCAGCACCTCGCGGGACTCGAGGTCCGCGAGCTTCTTGATGTCGTCCGCGGACAGCGCCTTGCCCTCAAGGACACCGCCCTTGATGACGAGCTGAGGGTTGTCCTTGGCGAAGTCACGGAGACTCTTCGCCGCCTCGACCGGGTCACCGGTCACGAACGCGACAGCGGTCGAGCCGATGAAGAGCTCGTCGAGCTCGGTGACCCCGGCCTCGTTGGCCGCGATCTTGGTCAGCGTGTTCTTGGCCACTCGGTACTGAGCGTTCTCTCCGAGAGAACGGCGCAGGTCCTTGAGCTGCGCGACGCTGAGACCGGTGTACGCGGTCACAACAGCGGCGGTGGAGTTCTCGAACTCCTGCTTGATCTCCGCGACAGTCGCGACCTTGTCGGGACTAGCCATGAGCCTCGGCCCTCCTTTCCGGGTGATGCGATCCTCGACCGGACCTCTCGGCCGGTCATGACGCCGGACCGCCCACGTCGGGCGCACGAGGAAGGGGGCTTGCGCAAAACGAAACGCCCCGGCGCAGGGCACGGGGCGTGACTCGACCACATCACACGGTCGAGAACTCTCCACAGTCACCTGCGCAGGTCGCCCGCTCCAAGCGGATCCTTCGGCCACCGTGCTCCGAGATCCGTACGGATGTGTGGAGACACGGCAACGACCAGCGGTCTTTGGCTTCCGTGGAAGAGTACGGGAACGCCGTCGCGTCAGGCAAATCGGGTGGCGCGTCCCTCCGGGCGAGCGATTCAGACCCCGTCGGGCTCCGGGGCCGCCCCGTCCGGGCCCGCCTCCAACTCCATCATGTCGGCCGTCCGGTCCGCCGGCGGCGCCGTGACGGAGACCGGGGTGCCGTAGTCGCTGTACCGCTCGGAGACGGTGAACTCGGCCCCGACTCCGGGCATGCTCATCCTCGTGTCGATCCGCACGGGGTAGTTCCGCTCGTCGACCCAGATGTCGATTTCGAGGCCCTCGATGCCCGCCTCCGCCAGCTTGCCCAGCAACTCCTCGCGCTCTTCGGCGGTGAGGTGGTCCGACGCGGGGTTGCGCTCCAGGGACTCCGTCACGGTGAGCACGCCGCTGTAGTGCTCGGTGACGACGCCGTCGAGCGTCTGTCGGCCCACCCGCTCGACATCGGAGGACTCCAACAGCAACCCCATCCGCTGGTGCGGGTTCTGCTGCTGCGTGCTCTGCCCGCCGCCCAGCAGCCTGTCGAGCAGTTGGGGGTCGCCCGCCTCTCCCGCGGCCTTCTCCACGTCCACCTTCAGCCAGGGCTTGCCGCCGAACTCCCGCGCGGCCTCCTCGCCGAGGTTCACGTACACCACGTTGTCGACCAGGACCGTGCGGATCTCGACCGGGCCCCTCCCCTGCGGGTCCGCCGACGTGCCGATCGTGGTCAGGTCCATGGCGACCGGGTCCCAGCTCATCACACCGGACACCTTCGCCTCGAAACCGTCCTCGGCGTCCACCGAGATGGTCTGCTCGACCCGGACGGACTTGGCCTCCTCGGTCTTCCTGGCGACCGTCCGCAGGGCCTGGACGACCGCCGCGGGCCGCTGCGCGCGCTCCTGCCCCTCGTCGGCCGCGTCGGCTCTCTCCCCACCGGCCCCACACCCCGAGAGCGCCGCCAGGGCCAGGACGGTGACTCCGAGCACGGCCTTGCGCACCAGACGCATGATCCCCCCGTGTTGTCGCGATGTTCCGCTGCGTGATCGAGACCGTCCCAGCCTATCGAGCCCCACGCCCGCGGTACGCGAAGGGCCGAGCCCCGCTCCACATCGGAAGCGGGGCTCGGCCGTTGCCCTGGGGACGCGCCGGATCAGGCGGCGACCTCCTCCTCCGCCAGGAGGTTGCGGGTGCGGTTGGGGTCGACCGGGATGCCGGGGCCCATCGTGGTGGTGAGGACGGCCTTCCTGATGTACCGGCCCTTGGCCGCGGACGGCTTCAGCCGCAGGATCTCGTCCAGCGCCGCCGAGTAGTTCTCCACCAACTGCTGCTCGCTGAAGGAGACCTTGCCGATGATGAAGTGGAGGTTCGCGTGCTTGTCCACGCGGAACTCGATCTTGCCGCCCTTGATGTCGGTGACGGCCTTGGCGACGTCCGGGGTGACGGTGCCGGTCTTCGGGTTCGGCATCAGGCCACGGGGACCGAGCACACGGCCCAGGCGACCGACCTTGCCCATCAGGTCCGGGGTGGCGACGACGGCGTCGAAGTCCAGGCGTCCGCCCGCGACCTCCTCGATCAGTTCGTCGGAGCCGACGATGTCGGCGCCCGCGGCTTCCGCGGCCGCGGCACGGTCGCCGGTCGCGAAGACCAGGACCCGGGCGGTCTTACCGGTGCCGTGCGGGAGGTTCACGGTGCCGCGCACCATCTGGTCGGCCTTGCGCGGGTCGACACCCAGGCGCATGGCGACCTCGACGGTCGCGTCGAACTTGGTCGGAGAGGTCTCCTTGGCGAGACGTACGGCCTCCAGCGGGGCGTACAGCCGCGTACGGTCGACCTTGGCGTCCGCGGTGCGGAGAGCCTTGCTGCGCTTCACTTCTGCTCCAGTTGTCTTCGGTACGAGGAGTCGTGGTCCAGGGGGCCAGCGCCTGACCCTGCCACTCTCTTTGCTCGGTGCTCGGTCGGCCTCCGGGAGCCTCGGCCCGATGCCGAAACGCCCTTCGGCCCGCTCGTCTCACGGGGTCTCCCGTGGAACGGGGCCCGAACACGCTCCGCGGAAGTACCGCGAAGCGGGTGGATCAGCCCTCGATGGTGACGCCCATGGAACGGGCGGTGCCGACGATGATCTTCTCCGCGGCGTCGAGGTCGTTGGCGTTGAGGTCGGGCATCTTGGTGGTGGCGATCTCACGCACCTGCTCGCGGGTGATCTTCGCGATCTTCTTGGTGTGCGGCTCGCCGGAGCCCTTCTCGACGCCCGCGGCCTTGAGGATCATCTTGGCGGCCGGCGGGGTCTTGGTGACGAAGGTGAAGGAGCGGTCCTCGTAGACCGTGATCTCCACCGGGATGACCCAACCGCGCTGCGACTCGGTCGCGGCGTTGTAGGCCTTGCAGAACTCCATGATGTTGACGCCGTGCTGACCCAGCGCGGGGCCGACCGGCGGGGCCGGGTTCGCGGCACCGGCCTGGATCTGGAGCTTGATCAGCCCCGTGACCTTCTTCTTGGGAGGCATGTTCTCTCCGGGTCCTAGTGAGAGGTGGTGAATCCCCCGGCGGGCCGAAAACACCGCACGGAGGCATACCGCACAACGATAGCCCGTACCGTGGCGCGGTCGGAAACCGGCCAGGTCAGGGCCGTCCGAGGACGGTCCTGACCTGGCCGGAAGCGTTGGGTCGAAGAACCCCGATCAGTTCTTCTGGATCTGGTCGAAGCTCAGCTCGACCGGCGTCTCGCGACCGAAGATCTCGACGAGGCCCTTGACCTTCTTCGAGTCGGGGTTGATCTCGTTGATCGTCGCCTGGAGCGTCGCGAACGGGCCGTCGGTGACGGTGACCGAGTCGCCGACCTCGAAGTCCAGCACCTGGACCTCGACCTTGCGGCTGGGTGCGGCACCACCCTCGGCGCCCCCTGCGGCGGCCTTCTCCTCGACCTCGGGGGCGAGCATCTTGACGACCTCGTCCAGCGTCAGCGGGTACGGGTCGTAGGCGTTGCCCACGAAGCCGGTGACGCCCGGGGTGTGCCGGACGACGCCCCACGACTCGTCCGTCAGGTCCATGCGCACCAGGACGTAGCCCGGGAGCTTGTTCTGACGGACGTTCTTGCGCTCGCCGTTCTTGATCTGGACGATCTCTTCCTCGGGCACCTCGGCCTGGTAGATGTAGTCCTCGACGTTCAGCGAGACGGCGCGCTGCTCCAGGTTGGCCTTCACGCGCTTCTCGTAGCCCGCGTAGGTGTGGATGACGTACCACTCGCCGGGGAGGCTGCTCAGCTCCTCGCGGAGGGCCGCGACCGGGTCGACCGGCTCCTCCTCCGCCGCCTCCGTCTCGTCGACGGACTCGGCGTCTTCCCCGGCCTGCTCGGTCAGGGGGGTGCCCTCGGCGGTGTCGGCAGCTTCGGCCTGGTCGACGCTGTCCGCCGCCTCGACGACGTCGGGCGCGGTGTCATCGCCCTCTGCGGGATCGACGGCGTCGTTCAGGTTCGGGTCAGACACGGTGGCTGCTTCTTCCTGGCTTCAAGGGGTCGAACATGCGGAAAGGTGCCCGGGAGGCTCCCTCCGCGGGCGGATCAGCCGAAGACGTACGTGACGGCCTTCGTGAATCCCCAGTCAATCATGGTCACCAGGCCGATGACGATGACGACGAAGATGATCACCACGGTCGTGTACGTCGACAACTGACGCTTCGTGGGCCAGACGACCTTGCGCAGCTCCGCGACGATCTGCCGGTAGAACAGCGCGAGACGGCCCAGAGGGCCCTTCTTCGCACGCTTGCCACCGCGCCGGGGCTTCTTGTCGTCCTGCGACCGCCCGGGCTCGGGGACCTCGATGGAGTCCGTGATCTCCGCCACTTGTCCTCACCTGCATCCGGGTCCTGGCCGCGTGCCGTGCCGCGTCCGGCCCGGCCGTACGGCGGTGCGTCCAGTACGTACACGTGCACGCACCTGTCCAGATGCGTGTAGCAGGGCCGGAGGGACTCGAACCCCCAACCGCCGGTTTTGGAGACCGGTGCTCTACCAATTGAGCTACGACCCTTTGTGTCGCCCCCCAACCTACAGCATCCGAACGGTCCCGCGGAGTACGCGGTTCACCGGATGATCGGCCGGAACCAACGACCGTGAGTGTACGTGCTTCACGCGCCTCCGTCGAACACGTAACCCCGGATCGTCCCGAACCTCCCGGCTCCTCCCCGTCCCCCCGGGCTCCCTCCCGCGGTTCCCTCCGGGCTCCCGTTCCAGTTCCCTCCGGGCTCCGCTCCGGTTCCGTTCCGCGCCGGACCCGTGCGCCGTTCACGTGCCCGGGCGGTCCCCGGTCTGCGACGATGCCCCTATGACCGCAGCAACTCCTCCCAACCAGTCCCCCACCGAGCGCCGGGTCTCGGCCCGGATCGGCTCGATCTCCGAGTCCGCCACGCTCGCCGTCGACGCCAAGGCCAAGGCCCTCAAGGCCGCCGGGCGACCGGTCATCGGCTTCGGCGCGGGCGAGCCCGACTTCCCGACGCCCGACTACATCGTCGAGGCCGCGGTGGAGGCCTGCCGGAACCCGCGCTTCCACCGCTACACCCCGGCCGGTGGGCTCCCCGAGCTGAAGGAGGCCATCGCCGCGAAGACGCTGCGCGACTCCGGCTACGCGGTCGACGCCTCCCAGGTGCTGGTCACCAACGGCGGCAAGCAGGCCATCTACGAGGCCTTCGCCGCGATCCTCGACCCGGGCGACGAGGTCATCGTCCCCACGCCGTACTGGACCACCTACCCGGAGTCGATCAAGCTCGCGGGCGGCGTCCCGGTGCCCGTGGTCGCCGACGAGACCAGCGGCTACCGCGTCTCCGTGGAACAGTTGGAGGCGGCCCGCACCGAGCGCACCAAGGTGCTGCTGTTCGTCTCCCCCTCCAACCCGACCGGCGCCGTCCACTCCCGCGCCCAGGCCGAGGAGATCGGCCGCTGGGCCGCCGAGCACGGCCTGTGGGTGCTCACCGACGAGATCTACGAGCACCTGGTCTACGGCGACGCGGAGTTCTCCTCCCTGCCGGCCCTCGTCCCGGAGCTGGCCGACAAGTGCGTCGTGGTCAACGGCGTGGCCAAGACGTACGCCATGACCGGCTGGCGCGTGGGCTGGATCGTCGGCCCCAAGGACGTGGTGAAGGCCGCCACCAACCTCCAGTCGCACGCCACCTCCAACGTCTCCAACGTGGCGCAGGCCGCCGCGCTGGCCGCCGTCTCCGGCGGTCTGGAGGCCGTGGCGGAGATGCGCGAGGCGTTCGACCGCCGCCGCCGGACGATCGTGCGGATGCTGAACGAGATCGAGGGCGTCACCTGCCCCGAGCCGGAGGGCGCCTTCTACGCGTACCCGTCGGTCAAGGGCGTGCTCGGCCGGGAGATCCGCGGCAGGCGTCCGGCCACGAGCGTGGAGCTGGCCGAGGTGATCCTGGAGGAGGCCGAGGTCGCGGTCGTCCCCGGTGAGGCGTTCGGCACCCAGGGCTACCTGCGGCTGTCCTACGCGCTGGGTGACGAGGACCTGGTCGAGGGCGTCTCCCGCATTCAGAAGCTGCTGGCGTAAGGCGCTCCGGCGCCCCGCCGGCCCCCCGACACGCCCGACGAGCGGGCCTCCCGGAACACGCTCCGGGAGGCCCGCTCGCGCGTTCGAACCGGTCCCCGATCGTGGCCCGTGACTTCCGGGTGTGTCGCGCCGTGCGGCAAAATCCCTGGATGGAGAGTGTTCGCGACGTCCGCAAGCTGCCGAAAGCCCACCTGCACCTGCACTTCACCGGATCGATGCGGCCCGGCACCCTGCTGGAGCTCGCCGACAAGTACGGCGTCCACCTCCCGGAGGCCCTGCGCGGCGGCCGACCGCCGAGACTGCGGGCCACGGACGAACGGGGCTGGTTCCGCTTCCAGCGGCTGTACGACATCGCGCGCTCCTGCCTGCGCTCGCCGGAGGACATCCGGCGGCTGGTCCGCGAGGCGGCCGAGGAGGACGTGCGGGACGGGTCGCGGTGGCTGGAGATCCAGGTCGACCCCACCTCGTACGCGCCGCGGCTGGGCGGACTGATCCCGGCGCTGGAGATCATCCTGGACGCGGTGGAGACCGCGAGCCGGGAGACCGGACTCGGAATGCGGGTGCTGGTCGCCGCGAACCGCGTGAAGCACCCGCTGGACGCCCGCACGCTGGCCCGGCTGGCGGTGCGCTACGTCGACCGCGGAGTCGTCGGTTTCGGGCTCTCCAACGACGAACGGCGCGGCTTCGCCCGCGACTTCGACCGGGCCTTCGCCATCGCCCGCAGGGGCGGTCTGCTGTCCGCCCCGCACGGCGGCGAACTGGCCGGGCCGGCCAGCGTCGCCGACTGTCTGGACGACCTCCGCGCGAGCCGCGTCGGGCACGGGGTGCGGGCCGCCGAGGACCCGCGACTGCTGCGGCGGTTGGCCGACGAGCAGGTGACCTGCGAGGTGTGCCCGGCGTCCAACGTGGCCCTGGGCGTCTACGACAAGCACGAGGACGTGCCGCTGCGGACGCTGTTCGAGGCGGGCGTGCCGATGGCGCTGGGCGCCGACGACCCGCTGCTGTTCGGCTCCCGGCTGGCCGCGCAGTACGAGATCGCCCGCCGGTACCACGGCTTCACGGACGCGGAACTGACGGAACTGGCCCGGCAGTCGGTGCGCGGATCGAGCGCGCCGGAGGGGGTCCGCAAGGAGATCCTGGCGGACATCGACGCCTGGCTGGCGTCCCCCGCGGAGCCCGCCGGACCCACGGCGCCCGCAGACTCCGTGGAACCCGCGGAGCCGACGCGCCGCTGAGTCCTCCCGTCCCCGGCCGGGAGACGGCCGGGGACGGGAGGCGGGCTCAGAGGGAGCAGCCGACGGTCACCGGCTCGTTGACCAGCCGCACGCCGAAGGCCGCGTGCACGCCGTCGCGGACCTCTCGGGCCAGGGCGAGCAGGTCGGCGGTGGTGGCCGTCCCCCGGTTGGTCAGGGCGAGGGTGTGCTTGGTGGAGATCCGGGCCGGTCCGTCGCCGTACCCCTTGGTGAAGCCCGCCTTGTCGATCAGCCACGCGGCGGAGGTCTTCACCAGCCCGTCCCCGGCCGGGTAGGCGGGCGGGACGACGTCCGGGCCCAGCCGCTCCGCGACGCGGGCGAGGAAGACGGCGTGTTCGGCCTCGGTGAGGACGGGGTTGGTGAAGAAGGAGCCGGCTGACCAGGTGTCGTGGTCCTCCGGGTCGAGCACCATGCCCTTGCCGGCGCGCAGTTTGAGGACGGTCTCGCGGGCCCTGGCCGCGGGCACCCGCTCGCCCACCTCCACGCCCAGCGCGCGGGCGGTCTCGGCGTAGCGGATGGGGGCCGAGAGCCCGTCCGCGTCCTCCAGTTCGAACCGGACCCGCAGGACGACGAAGCGGGTGGGGTCGGCCTTGAAGCGGCTGTGCCGGTAGGAGAAGCCGCACTCGGCGGCGGGGATGGTGACGGTTTCGCCCGCGCGGCGGTCGTAGGCGACGACCTCGGTGATCGTGGCGGAGACCTCCTGGCCGTAGGCGCCGACGTTCTGGATGGGCGTGGCGCCCGCGGAGCCGGGGATTCCGGCCATGCACTCGATGCCCGCCAGCCCCGCCTCGACCGTGCGGGCCACGGCGTCGGACCAGTTCTCGCCCGCGGCCAGTTCCAGCCGAGTGCCCTCCAGGCGGAAGCCGGTGGTGGCGACGCGCAGGGCGGTGCCGTCGAAGCCCTCGTCCGCGATGACGAGGTTGCTGCCGCCGCCGACGACCAACAGCGGTGTGCCGTCGGCGTCCGCGGCCCGGACCGCCTCGACCACTTCCTCGTCGGTGTGAGCCGTGATCAGACGTCTCGCCGGGCCGCCCAGCCGGAAGGTGGTCAGCGGGGCGAGGGGGGCGTCGTGGAGTTCCTGCACGGGCCCAAGACTACGAGAGCGACCGCGCCCGGAGGGCACGGCCGCTCCCGTGGCGCCGCGGGGCCGGACTCAGGCGAGCCGGACCACCGCGCGGGACATGCCCAGCACCTTCCGGCCGGCGCTCGTCACGACGAGGTCCACCCGGACGGTGCGCTCCTCGTCGTCCAGCTTGGCGGCGACCTTCCCGGCGACCTCGATGGTGGCGCCCTTGTCGTCGTCGGGGACGACGACGGGCTTGGTGAAGCGCACGCCGTACTCCACCAGCGCGCCCGGGTCGCCGACCCAGTCGGTGACCACGCGGGCGGCCTCGGCCATGGTGAACATGCCGTGCGCGATGACGTCGGGGAGACCGACCTCGCGCGCGAACCGCTCGTTCCAGTGGATCGGGTTGAAGTCCCCGGAGGCGCCCGCGTACCGCACGAGTGTGGCGCGGGTCACGGGGAAGCTCCGCGCGGGGAGTTCGGTGCCGACCTCGACGTCCGCGTACGCGATCTTCGCTGCCATATCCGCGTCACTCCCCCTGTTCCGGTGCCGGCTCGTCCTCCGGGGCGCGGGCCACCAGCTTGGTCCAGGCGGTCACCACGTGCTCGCCGTTCTCGTCGTGGACCTCGCCGCGGACGTCCAGGACGTCGTTCCCGGCGAGCGACTTGATCGACTCGATCGTGGAGGTCACCGTGAGCCGGTCCCCGGCGCGCACCGGCCGCGTGTAGGCGAACCGCTGGTCGCCGTGCACCACCCGGCTGTAGTCCAGCCCCAGTCGGGGGTCCTCGACGACCGCTCCGGCCGCCTTGAAGGTGATGGCGAAGACGAAGGTGGGCGGTGCGATCACGTCGGGGTGGCCGAGTTCCTCGGCCGCCTTTGGGTCCGTGTACGCGGGGTGGGTGTCCCCGATGGCCTCGGCGAACTCGCGGATCTTCTCCCGGCCGACCTCGTACGGCGCGGTGGGTGGATAGCTCCGCCCCACGAAGGACTGGTCGAGCGCCATGGCCCGGTACCTCCATACGGCTTGCTGGTGGACAGCTTCTGGTGGCGCGTTCCCGCCCGCCGCGCGCCCGGTGACGCGACCCCGGTGGTGCGACCCCGGTGACACAACGAGGCCGCCCCCGCAACGGGGACGGCCTCGTGCTGACGTCTGTGTGAGCGCGGCGGCCCTGCCGTCGCGACTTATCGCGTCTCGCGGTGCGCGGTGTGCGCGTTGCAACGCGGGCAGTGCTTCTTCATCTCAAGACGGTCCGGGTTGTTCCGCCGGTTCTTCTTGGTGATGTAGTTCCGCTCCTTGCACTCCACGCAGGCCAGCGTGATCTTCGGGCGGACGTCGGTGGCAGCCACGTGAGTGCTCCTTGACGGACGAGACGGTTTAACGCAGGAATAGTAGCCGACCGGAGGACCGACCCCGCAATCGGCTACTGGTTGAGGTAGCGGTGACCGGACTCGAACCGGTGACACAACGATTATGAGCCGTTTGCTCTACCGACTGAGCTACACCGCCGCGATGCGGGTGCCCCCCGTTCGGGACGGGGGACCTCTCACATCAGAGCCCCAATACGGAATCGAACCGTAGACCTTCTCCTTACCATGGAGACGCTCTGCCGACTGAGCTATTGGGGCGAGCGATGAAGACATTACACGGTCGGAGCGCCGAACGTGAAATCCTTGTCGGCCGGATCTTCGGCCGACCGTGTTCCCCACCGCCCCACCGGCCCACTCCCCGCTCACCGGTACGACTACCGGTACGACTATTGGCCTTCCGTGTGCTGCCGCCGCCCCACCGCACCGGCCCGGCCCTAGGCTCGGTCCACACCAGCGATCATGAGCGAACCGCGGGAGCCCCATGCCCGAGAGCCAGCCGCAGGAACCGGCGGAGCCCGATCGCGACACCGCCCCCGGACCGCCCCCGCTCCTCCTGTGCGGCGCCCGACTCGCCGACGGACGCACCGTGGACGTCCGGCTCGGCGGCGGCCGGATCGAGGCGGTGGGCGCCGCGGGAAGCCTGTCCTCACCCGGCCCGGCGTCCGCGCGGCTCCCCCGGATCGACCTCACCGGCCACCTCCTGCTGCCGGCGCCCGCCGAGCCCCACGCCCACTACGACACCGCGCTGACCGCCGACGCGGGCGGCGCGGGGCCCCCGGACGGGATCGGGGACCTCCAGCGGAACGTCCAGCGGCGCGCCGCCGAGGCCGCCCTGCTCCAACTCGGCCACGGCGCCACCGCCGTGCGCACCCACGTGCGGGTCGGCGACGCCGCCGGACTCTCCGTCCTCCAAGCCGTGCTCCGGGCCCGGCACGCCCTGCGGGGGTTGACCGACCTCACCGCCGTCGCGGTGCCCGGGGTGCTGACCGGCGTGGCCGGGGCGGACGGCCTGGCGGTGCTGCGGGACGCGGTGGGGATGGGCGCGCAGGTGGTGGGCGGCTGCCCGGATCTCGACCCCGACCCGGCGGGCCACCTGGAGGCCGTGCTGACGGTGGCCGCCGAGTACGGCCGCCCGGTGGACCTCCACGTCCGCGGCGGGGCCCCGGCCCGGCTGTCCCGGTTCGCCGCGCTGGCGGGCGAGTCGCGGACGGAGCTGGTCGTCGGCCCCTGCGACGGTCTGGCCCGTCTTCCGCACGAGGTCGCCGCCCGTGCCGCCGAGGCCCTGGCGGCGGCCGGGGCCACGGTGGTCTGCCTGCCACGGGGCGGCTGCGGGCTGTCGGGCCCTCTCCCCCACGCGACGCCCGTGCGGCTGCTGGAGGCGGCGGGCGTGCGGGTCGCCGCGGGCGGCGGCGCGCTGCGCGACGGGGCCGACCCGGTGGGGCGCGGCGACCCGCTGGAGGCCGCCCACCTGCTGGTCTCCCGCGACCGGCTCGACCCCGAGGCGGCCTACGAGGCGGTGAGCGCGCGGGCGCGCCGGGCCCTGGGGCTGCCTCGGGTGCGGATCGAGGCCGGCTTCCCGGCGGAGCTGCTGGCGGTGCGCGGGGACACCCTCACCGGGGCGCTGTCGCTGGCGTACAGCAGGCTGGTCGTCCACCGCGGCCGGGTGGTGGCCCGGACCAGCGCGGTGCGGGAGTACTGCGACACGACGGACACGGCGGACAGGGCGGACAGGGCGGGCGCGGGGGACACGGCGAACACGGCGAACACACGGCCCGGTCACGCCGCGGAACTCGGGCTTCCCCGCCAGTCACAGCGCTGACGCGGCCTTCCCGGCGTACGGTCGGATCATGCGCACAGTCATCGCTGGTGGACACGGTCAGATCGCGCTGCGGCTGGAGCGGTTGCTCGCCGAGCGCGGGGACGAGGTCGCGGGGCTCATCCGGCGGCCCGAGCAGGCGGACGACCTGCGCTCGGCGGGGGCCGAGCCGATCGTCTGCGACCTGGAGTCGGCGTCCGTGGAGGAGGTCGCCGGGCATCTGGAGGGCGCCGACGCGGCGGTCTTCGCGGCGGGCGCCGGGCCGGGCAGCGGCGCGGCCCGCAAGGACACCGTGGACCGCGCGGCGGCCGTCCTCTTCGCGGACGCCGCCGAGCGCGCCGGGGTGCGCCGTTTCGTCGTCGTCTCCTCGATGGGCGCGGACCGGGAGCCCCCGGCCGACACCGAGCCCGTCTTCGCCGCCTACCTGCGCGCCAAGAAGGCGGCCGAGGAGGACGTGCGCCGCCGCATCGACCTGGACTGGACGATCCTCCGCCCCGGTCGCCTCACGAACGAGCCGGGCGCCGGCAGCGTGCGGCTGGGGCCCCAGGTGGAGTACGGCGAGGTCACGCGCGACGACGTGGCCGCCGTCCTCGTCGCCCTCTTGGACGACCCCCGCACCGTGCGGATCACGCTGGAGCTGACGGGCGGCCCCACCCCGATCGACCAGGCGGTCGCGACGCTGGGCGCGCAGGCGACGGAGGTGCCGGACTGACCCGCCCCGGTGGTGGGGCCGGCCGGGGGATTCGTTCCGGGTCGGCCCCGCGCCGGGAGCGTCGGCGCGTCGGGGGCGGCGGCACTGGCACGACGCCGACACGGCGCCGATACGACGCCGATACGACGAAGCCCTCTCCGCCTGCTGCTTCCGCAGGATGGAGAGGGCTTCGTTTCTGTGGCGGCGCTAGGATTCGAACCTAGGAAGGCTGAGCCGGCAGATTTACAGTCTGCTCCCTTTGGCCACTCGGGCACACCGCCTGGTCCGTCGCCTCGGGGCTTCCCCTTCGGCAACGGGCATAACCATACCCGATGGTGGGGGGTGGTTCGCCACCTGATCGTCCGGCGGTGAACCGCCGCGTCGCGTGGTTAGGCTGACGTGCGCGTGCCGTGCGCGGCCGCACCCCGACGGATCTACGTACGAGGAGCCAATCCACGATGGCCGACTCCAGTTTCGACATCGTCTCGAAGGTCGAGCGGCAGGAGGTCGACAACGCCCTCAACCAGACCGCCAAGGAGATCTCCCAGCGCTACGACTTCAAGGGCGTGGACGCCTCCATCGCCTGGTCGGGCGAGAAGATCGAGATGCGTGCCAACTCCGAGGAGCGAGTCAAGGCGATCCTCGACGTCTTCCAGTCCAAGCTGATCAAGCGCGGCATCTCGCTGAAGTCGCTGGACGCCGGGGAGCCCCAGTCGTCCGGCAAGGAGTACAAGCTCTTCGCGTCGATCCAGGAGGGCATCTCCCAGGAGAACGCCAAGAAGGTCGCGAAGATCATCCGCGACGAGGGCCCCAAGGGCGTCAAGGCGCAGGTGCAGGGCGACGAGCTGCGGGTCAGCTCCAAGAGCAGGGACGCGCTCCAGGAGGTCATCGCCCTGCTCAAGGGCAAGGACTTCGACTTCGCGCTCCAGTTCGTCAACTACCGCTGAGCGGTGGGGCCGGCCCCGGTGGTGTTCCGGGCCGGCCCCCACGCCGCGGACACCCGCCGGGGCGGCGGGTGTCCGCGGCGGTCCGTCAGCGTTCGACGCCCACCGGTTCCGGCGGCTCCTCCACCGTCTCCGCCTCGGTGGCCTTCCCGGACCGGTCGCCCGGCATGACGCGGGCCAGCAGCCGGGCCGGCCGGTGCGAGCGGCCCGCGGCCAGCGGGGCGAGCACGGCGAGGACCAGCACGTAGCCCGCGATGAACGGGGAGAGCCTCGCGTCCAGGCCGGCGGTCGCGGCCATGGTGGCCAGGATGAGTGCGAACTCGCCGCGGGCGGTCAGGGTGATGGCCACATGGGCCGTCGGCTCGGGGCCGAAGCCGTACATCCGGGCGGTGAACAGGCCCGAGAGCACGTTCATCAGCACGGTGAGGGCCACCGCGGCGAGGACGGGCACCACCACCTTCGGCAGGTCGCCGGGGTCGATGGACAGGCCGAAGGCGAAGAAGAAGATCGCGGCGAAGGCGTCCCGGAGCGGGTTGACCAGTTCCCGGATCCTGTCCCCCGAGGACGTGCTGCCGAGCATCAGGCCGACCATGAAGGCGCCGATGACGTCGGCCACCCCGAACATCTCGGCTACGCCCGCCATCAGCACCGCGGCGCCGAGGAACGAGATCACCAGCAGCTCGTTGTCCTTGGTGGCGATGAGCCGTCCGATCAGGGCGGTGCCCCAACGGGCCAGGATGGCGAGCACCAGCAGGAAGCCGAACGCCTTGCCCGCCTGGCCGACCGCGGACACCGCGCTGTCGGCACCCGAGATCACCGGCTGGAGCGCGGCCAGGTAGACGGCGAGGAAGATGTCGTCGATGACGATGATGCCGAGGATGGCCTTGGTCTCGGGATTGCCTATTCGACCGAGGTCGACCAGGACTTTGGTGACGATCGCCGACGACGAGATGCCGAGCACCCCGGCGAGGACGAAGGCCTCGGAGGTGCCCCAGCCGAGGGCGAACCCGAAGACCAGACCGGCGCCCACGTTCAGCACCAGGTACACGATCCCGGCCAGGGTCAGTTTCCGGCCGCCGGCCCTGAGGTCGTCGAGGTGGAACTCCAACCCCAGGTAGAACAGCAGCAGCACCAGGCCGAGGGACGAGAGCATTCCCAGGTCGTGCGGGTCCTGCACCAGCACGAAGCCGGGGGTGTGCGGGCCGAGGAGCGCCCCGGCGAGGATGAACAGGGGAATCGTGGGGAGCCCGATCCGGGTCCCGAGCCGAGCGAGGACGGCGGCGGCGACGAAGGCGCCGCCCATGGCGAGCAGGGTGTCCGTGTGCCCCATGAGGGCGGTCACCTCCCGGGTGCGGCAGCGGGTAACGGACAGGAGCCGGGTCGGGCGGGGGTCAGCGAGTGAATGGGGTCCTCCCGTGCGTTCGGACGGCTCGGTCGGTCGATCGTCAAGAGAGGTTCAAAGGTTAGTTTACCGAACTACTTTTCTCGCTTTTATCTCACAAGCTGACATACATGCGTATTTTGATTGTGCTTGTTTTCCGCCGTCTGTCTCTTCGAGGACTCCCGGACGAGGGTGCGAAGGGCCCGGGCGTCCGAGGGAAGAGCGGTTCGGGAGGTTGCGGAACACCTCGCTCAGGGAACCCGGGAACGGACCGTCCCGCGCCCACGTGCCCTGGAGAACGTATGAGGAAGAGGACCGCACGGACCGTCCTGCCGGTCGCCCTGCTGTGCGGCACGTTCGCGCTCGCCGCCTGCGGGGAGGACGGCGGGAACAACGAACTGACCGGCGCCGCCGTCCGCACAGCCGCGGCCCAGGCCGGGGAGGCCGCCTTCGAACAGGCCGGACACCCCATCGACGGCGGCCTCGACTGCGCCGACGAGGGCAGCGGCGAGAACCTCCGCATCACCTGCGACGGAAAGACCCGGGACGGCCAGGACGCCAGGATGACCGCCACGGCCGACAGGAACCCGGAGATCAACACCGGCGACGGGGTCAGGATCGAGGGATTCGAGGTCGTCGGCACAGTGGGGAACAACCAGGTGATCAAGAAGAAGGGCTGCGTCGGCGTCGGCTGCTGACCTCCGCCCGGCCACCGCGGCACGGACGGAATCGGGTGAGGTCGGACGGAACCGGACGGGATCGGGCCGCCCCTCGCCCCGGCGTGGGCCGTTGAACCCGCCGATCGGGGGCAGACGGCACAACGACCAGTGCCGAACCGCCGGGAGGTCCACCGCCGATGGCCACACCCGCCCGCCGTACGCGCCCTCGGGGCCGCGGCCCCGCCTTCGACCTGCGGCGGACGACCCTGGGTTTCGTCCTCGCCGCGATCCTGCTGGTCTGCGCGGGGCTCGCGGTGCGCGCGGTGGCCGGGGCCGCCGAGCGGCACCCGGTCGTGGTCGTCGCCGGCTGTCTGCTCTGCGCGCCGGTGGCCGTGGCCGTCCTGCGCGGCGGACGCCGCTTCCGGGCCGCCAGGGCGGCCCGCCGGGCCGTCGGAGCCCTGACCGAGGGCGCCGAGACCGCGCTGGAGACGCTGGAGGCCACGGCGCCCCCCGCTCCCGACGACATCGCCGACACCGCCGCCTCCGGCGACACCGCCCCCGAACGGGCGGCCCCCTGGCCGGCGGACCACTACGACGCCATGGACGCGGAGGAGTTCGAGCGGGCCGTCGCCGCCCTGTGCGAACGGGACGGCTGCCGGAACGTGGAGGTCGTCGGCGGCGCCGGCGACCTCGGCGCCGACGTCCTCGCCACCGCCCCGGACGGCCGGCGCGTCGTCCTCCAGTGCAAGCGCTACGGGGAGGCCAACAAGGTCGGATCCCAGGACGTGCAGCGCTTCGGCGGGACCTGCTGGACCGTCCACGAGGCCCAGGTGGCGGCCGTGGTGACCACCAGCGGCTTCACGGCGCCGGCCGTCGAGTACGCCGAACAGTGCGGAATCCTGTGCGTCGACCGCGACGCCCTCGCGGCCTGGAGCGACGGCACCGGGCCGGCACCGTGGGCCGGCCGCGTGACCCCCGAGGTCTAGGTGACCGGGTTCCGGCTCCAGTGGTACGACGGGTACGCGGCGTCGCTGCGGACGATCTCGCGGCCCAGCGGCATCAGGGAGACGGGCACCATCTTGAAGTGGGCGATCCCGAAGGGAATGCCGATCAGGGTCAGGCAGAACCCGATGCCCGCCGTGATGTGCCCCAGAGCGAGCCAGATCCCGGCGAAGATCAGCCAGACGACGTTCCCCACCCCGGAGGCGACGCCCGCGTCACGCCGCTCGACGACCCGGTGGCCGAAGGGCCACAGGGCGTAGGCGGCGATCCGGAAGCAGGCGATGCCCCACGGGATCGTGACGATCAGCACGCAGCAGATCACGCCGGCGACCACGTACCCCAGGGCCATCCACAGCCCGGAGAAGATCAACCAGACGATGTTGAGCAGAGTCCTCACGGGCGCCTCCCCGCCATCTTCTCCAGCCGGGCGATGCGGTCGGTCATCGGCGGATGGGTGGAGAACAGTTTGGACAACCCGTCACCGGGACGGAACGGGTTGGCGATCATCATGTGGCTCGCCGTCTCCAGCCGTGGCTCGGGCGGCAGCGGGAGCCTTTTCGTTCCGGCGTCCAGCTTGTCCAGGGCGGAGGCGAGGGCGAGCGGATCACCGGTGAGCCGGGCCCCGGAGGCGTCCGCCTCGTACTCGCGGGAGCGACTGACCGCGAGCCGGATCAGGGACGCCGCGATCGGCCCCAGCAGCATGACCAGCAGCATGCCCACCAGACCGGGGCCCTCGTCGTCGTCCGACCGGCCCACCGGGATCAGCCAGGCGAAGTTCACCAGGAACATCACCACCGAGGCCAGCGCGCCCGCGATGGAGGAGACGAGGATGTCGCGGTTGTGGACGTGGCTGAGCTCGTGCCCGATGACGCCACGCAGCTCCCGCTCGTCGAGGAGCCGCAGGATGCCCTCGGTGCAGCAGACCGCCGCGTTGCGCGGGTTGCGGCCGGTGGCGAACGCGTTGGGCGCCTGGGTCGGCGAGATGTACAGGCGCGGCATGGGTTGGCGGGCCGCCGTGGACAGCTCGCGGACCATGCGGTAGAGGCCGGGCGCCTCGAACTCGCTGACCGGACGTGCCCGCATGGCGCGCAGGGCCAGCTTGTCGCTGTTCCAGTAGGCGTAGGCGTTGGTGCCGACGGCGACGACGAGCGCGACGATCAGCCCCGTACGGCCGAAGAAGCCGCCGATGACGATGATGAGTGCGGACAGCCCCCCGAGAAGCAGAGCCGTCTTCAGCCCGTTGTGCCGGCGGTGCACGGTACGCCCTCCAGGTGGTGCGGCAGGGGAACCCCTCGGTGTGGCCCTTCGTGTGCCCCTCTTGTGCTGGTGCCTCCGCCTTTTGACGGATTCGGCGGACCCTTTCCTGAAAGGTCAACGCCACGCGGAGGTGCTGGGTTCCCGGGGGCCGCCGGTCAGAGCAGCACGTCGGCGGCGAAGCGCAGGACGAGCTGGGGAACACCCGAGAGGACGACGCCCAGTGCGGCGGCCACCCCCACCGCGGCGGTGAGCGGCCCCGCGACGCGCGGCCGGGCGCCGGTCGCGCCCACCGTGCCCGGCGCCGGTTCGGCGGGGGCGCGGAAGAGCACCGCCGTCCACGCCAGGTAGTAGTACAGGGCGATCACGACGTTCACCGCCGTCACCACCGCCAGCCAGCCCAGGCCCGCCTCCACGGCCGCGGAGAAGACCACGACCTTGGCGAACAGGCCGATGATCCCCGGCGGCAGCCCGGCCAGACACAGCAGGAAGAAGGCCAGGGCGAGGGCCGCCGCGGGGTGGGCGGCGTACAGGCCGCGGTAGTCGGCGATCCGGTTGGCCGCGGCGGTGCGACCGACATGGACGACGACGCCGAAGGCGCCCAGGTTCACGACGGCGTACATCAGGGCGTAGGCGACGGTCGCGCCCACGGCCCTCCCCGGTTCGTCCGCGTACGCCGCGGCGGCGATCGGCACCAGCAGGTAGCCGGCCTGGCCCACGGAGGACCACGCCAGCAGGCGCAC
Source organism: Streptomyces megasporus (assembly GCF_000718985.1). Classification (GTDB taxonomy): domain Bacteria; phylum Actinomycetota; class Actinomycetes; order Streptomycetales; family Streptomycetaceae; genus Streptomyces; species Streptomyces megasporus. Next base: position 105,608 of record NZ_JODL01000029.1, read on the forward strand.
CGCGCCCCGCGCGCGGTCGGGGCGCTGCCGCAGGGCGCCGACGTTGCCGACGGTCATGGTGAGGGCCGCCAGCACGGCCACGACCGGGCCCCAGAGGTGGTCGTACGCCCCGAACGCCTCGACGGTGACCAGGATCAGTCCGGAGAAGCCCACCGCCTTGCCGATCACGGACAGGTAGGCGGCCACCGGCAGCGGAGCGCCGACGTACGTCTCCGGCACCCAGGAGTGGAAGGGGACGGCGGCGGTCTTGAAGGCGAAGCCGACGAGAGTGAGGACGACCCCCGTGGCGGCCAGGGTCCCCAGCCCCGGATCGACGTCGCGCAGCCCCTCGGCGACCCGGACCAGGTGCATCGAGCCGGTGGCGGCGTAGACCAGGCTCACGCCCATCAGGCTGACGGCGGTGGCGGTGATCGAGGAGAGGAAGAACTTCAGGGCCGCCTCGGAGGAGCGCCCGTCCCCGCGGCGCAGCCCGACCAGGGCGAAGGACGGCAGGGAGGCGACCTCCAGGGCCACGATCAGGGTCGCCAGGTCGCGGGCGGCGGGCAGCAGCGCGGCGCCGGCGGCGGAGGCCAGGAGCAGGAACCAGTACTCGCCCGCCGGCAGCCGCTCGTCCCGCACGGTCGTCACCGACAGCAGGACGGTCAGAGCCGCCGCGCCGAGCACCAGGAACTGGACGGCCAGGGCGAACGGGTCGGCGACGTAGGAGCAGGCCTCCGGGTCGGTGGTGAGGCAGAAGGTCGCGCGGTCGCCGGCCGCCGAGGGCAGCAGGGAGAGCGCGGCGAGCACCAGGAAGGCGCCGGCCGTCCACCCCAGCAGCGACTTGCGGCGCTCGGGCAGGAAGAGGTCGGCGACCAGGACGGCCAGGGCGCCCAGCGCGGCGAGGGTGGGCGGGGCGATCGCGAGCCAGTCGACGGACTGGACGACGTTCTCGGCGTTCCCGACGTTCCCGGCGTTCCCGACGGCCCCGGCGGTTCCCTGGACGAGCACGGTCATCGGCTGACTCCCGGCAGGAGGGTCTGCACGGCCGGTTCGGTGAGCCCGAGGAGGAGCGCGGGCCACAGTCCGGCCAGGACGGTGAGGACGACGAGCGGGGTCCAGGCGGCGAACTCGTGGGCGCGGACGTCCGGCAGGGCGAGGGTGGCGCCGGAGGTGGGCGGCCGGCCCATGCAGACCCGGCGGACGACCACGAGCAGGTAGGCGGCGGTCAGCAGGGTGCCGAAGGCGCCGACGGCCAGGTAGACCAGGTACGCGGGACGACTGAGGCCGTCGGCGGGGTGGTAGGCGCCGAGCAGGGCGAGCACCTCGCCCCAGAACCCGGCGAGCCCGGGCAGGCCCAGGGAGGCCACCGCGCCGAAGGCGAGCAGCCCGCCGAGCCGGGGGGCGCGTCCGTACAGCGCCGCGCCCCCGCCGTCCTCGCTCCCGCCGTCGAGCGCGAGCCGGTCCAGATCGGTGGTGCCGGTGCGTTCCTTGATCGCGCCGACGAGGAAGAACAGCAGGCCGGTGATCAGACCGTGGGCGACGTTCGCGAACAGCGCGCCGTTGACGCCGGCGCGGGTGAGGGTGGCGATGCCCAGCAGGACGAAGCCCATGTGGCCCACGGAGGAGTAGGCGATCAACCGCTTGAGGTCGCCGCCGTTCCCGCGCCGGGCGAGGAAGAGGCAGGCCAGCGAGCCGTAGACGATGCCCGTCACCGCGAAGGCCCCCAGGTACGGGGCGAGGGTGTGGATGCCGTCGGGCGCCATCGGCACCACGATCCGGACGAGGCCGTAGGTGCCCATCTTCAGCAGCACGCCCGCCAGCAGCACCGAGCCGACGGTCGGGGCCGCGGTGTGGGCGTCGGGGAGCCAACTGTGCAGCGGCCACATCGGCGTCTTGACGGCCAGGCCGACGCCGATGGCGAGGGCGGCCAGAAGCTGGACGGTGTGGCTCACGCCCCGGCCGTGGTTCTCGACGAGCACCGTCATGTCGAAGGTGGGGCCGCCCGGCGCGTTCAGGCCGAGCAGCAGCAGCCCGAGCAGCATCACCACCGAGCCCAGCACCGTGTAGAGGACGAACTTCCGGGCGGCGCCCTCCCGTCCCTCGCCGCCCCAGCGGGCGATGAGGAAGTACATCGGGATCAGGACCATCTCGAAGGCGAGGAAGAACAGCACCAGGTCCAGCACCGCGAAGGTCGCCAGGGTGCCGGACTCCAGGACGAGGACGAGCGCGACGAACGCCTGGGGGCGCGGACCGTCCGGCATGCGCCGGTAGGCGTGCAGCGCGCACAGGAAGGTCAGCAGCGCGGTCAGCACGACCAGCGGGAGCGAGACGCCGTCGACGCCGAGGTGGAGGCGGACGCCCAGCGCCGGGATCCAGGGGACGTCGGTCGTCGCCTGGAACGTTCCCGGGCGGTCGTGGTCGAAGCCGAGCGCCAGCAGCACGGCGGCGGCGAGGACGGCGCCGGTGACGGTGACGCCGTGGCGCAGCACGGCCTGCTCGGGGCTCTTGCCCTTCAGTCCGGGCGGGGCGGGCAGGAGGGCGGCGACCGCGCCGATCAGGGGCAGCGCGACGACGGCCACGAGGAGCAGTCGTGCCACGGTGTCGTTCAGGGGGATCACTGGTCACGCTCCGGCGGCGACGAGGGCGGCGGCCACGGCCAGGACGAGGGAGCCGGCGAGCAGGACGCCGAGGTAGGTCTGCGCGTTGCCGGTCTGGGCACGGCGCACGGCGGCGCCCAGCAGCCGGGCGGTGCCGCCCGCGCCGTTCACGTAGGTGTCGACGACCTCGCGGTCGAGGAAGCGGACGAGGCGGGCCGCGGCCCGGACGGGGCGCACGGCGACCGCCGCGTACACGGCGTCGAGGTGGAAGCCGCGGGCGGCGTGGCGGTGCAGGGGGCCGAGGAGGCGGCGGGCCGGATCGGCGGGGTCGTCGGCGGCGGCGATGTCGCCGTAGACCGCCTGGTGGGTGGCGATGGCCTCGACCTCGGAGGTCGAGAACCGCGGCACGGACGGCCCCGGCGAGGAGGGGGAGGGGGCGGCGTCCGGGTGGGCGGCGACCGCGCCCAGCGGGACGCGGGCGGCGGCCTTCGCGGTGCCGTGCCGCCAGACGGCGTGGACGGTCAGGAAGCCGGCGACGGCGAGGCCGGTGGCCAGGACGGAGGTGGTGAGGGTGGGGGCGAGGGAACCGCCGTCGAACCAGTCGGGCAGGGCGCCGTAGAGGAGTCCGGCGGCGATGGTGGGCCCGGCCAACACCCACAGCACGGTGTTCATCACGGCCGGCGGGCGTCCGAGGTCGGGCGCCTCCTCCCCGCGGCCGTGGAAGGCCAGCAGCCACAGCCGGGCGGCGTACGCGGCGGTGAGCAGGGCCGTCAGCAGCCCGGCGAGCAGGACCGTCCAGCCCGCGACGGCCGGAACGCCGGCGGCTCCGGCGACTCCGGCGGCGGGACCCGTGACGGGGCCGGTGACGGCGTGCTCGGCGGCGCCGAGGACGGCCTCCTTGGAGAAGAAGCCCGCGAAGGGCGGTACGGCGGCCAGCGCGAGCAGGGCGACGGTCATCGTCCAGTAGGCGTCCGGCACCCGCTTGGCCAGGCCGGACATCCGGGACATGGCGGCGAGGGAGTTGGTGCCGGCCGCGTGGATGAGCACGCCCGCGGCGAGGAAGAGCAGCGCCTTGAACACGCCGTGCGAGACGAGGTGGAAGACGGCGGCGCCGCGGTCGGCCACGGCCAGCGCCCCGATCATGTAGCCCAGTTGGCCGACGGTGGAGTAGGCCAGGACGCGTTTGACGTCGTCCTGGGCGAGAGCGGCGAGCGCCGAGCCGACCATGGTGACGGCGGCCACCGCGGCCAGGACGATCAGTGCCGCGGTGGAGGCGGTGAAGACGGGCAGCAGCCGGGCCACGAAATAGACGCCGGCGGCGACCATCGTGGCGGCGTGGATCAGCGCGGAGACCGGTGTCGGGCCCGCCATCGCGTCCGGCAGCCAGGTGTGCAGCGGGAACTGCGCGGACTTGCCCGCGACCCCGGCGAGCAGCAGCAGCGCGATCACGGTGGGGTGGGCGAGTTCGAAGGAGGAGAGCGGGGAGGCGAGGCGGGTGACGATGGTGCTGATGCGGAACGTGCCGGCCTCGGAGCCCAGGGCCAGGACGCCGATGAGGAACGGCACGTCGCCGAGCTTGGTGACCAGGAACGCCTTGAGGGAGGCGGCGCGGGCGGCCGGGGTCTCCCAGTAGTGGCCGACCAGGAAGTACGAGCAGATGCCCATGACCTCCCAGCCGACCAGCAGCACGATCAGGTCGTCGCTGTAGACGACCAGCAGCATCGCGGCGGTGAAGAGGGAGACCAGCGCGGCGTAGGAGGGGTAGCGCGGGTCGTCGCGCAGGTAGCCGGTGGAGTAGATCTGCACGCAGGACGCGACGACACCGACGAGAACCGCGACGAGGACGGCGAAGCCGTCGAGGTGGAAGGCCAACTCGATCGGCAGCGCGTCGTTCCCCGTGGGGGTGAGGAGGGCGGCGCCGGTCAGGGGCTCGTCGCCGCCCTGGCGGAGGGCCACGACGACGGCGAGCACGGCCGAGGTGAGGGTGGGCAGGACGGCCAGGGGGCGTGTGTAGGCGGGGAGGCGGCGGCCGAGGAGGAGCCCGGCGACGGCGCCGAGGAAGGGCAGCAGCGGGACGAGGACGGCGAGGGTCGTGGTGGTCACGCGGTGGCCTCTCCCCTGGTCGGGCGCGTGCCGCCGGCGCCGTCGGTGCCGGCTGCCACACCGGCCCCGTCACTCTCCGTGTCGGCTGTGTCGGTCGGCGCGCCGGCCCGCGCGTCGGTCGGCTCGGTCGGCTTGTCGGTCTCGGCGAGGGCACGGAGTCGGTCGATGTCGGAGGTGCCCCGATTGCGGTACACGAGCAGCACGATGGCCAGCCCGATGCCGATCTCCGCGGCGGCCACGGCGATGGTGAAGAGGGTGAGGGCCTGGCCCGCGTGGAGGGCGTCGCGGAGCCAGACGTCGAAGGCGACGAGGTTGAGGTTGACGGCGTTGAGCATCAACTCGACCGACATCAGGACGAGGATCGCGTTGCGCCGGGCGAGCACGCCGTACAGGCCGGTGCAGAACAGCAGGGCGGCGAGGACGGCGGGGTAGGCGAGGTGCATCAGCGCTCCCCTCCGTTCTCCCCGCCGGTCCGCCCGTCCTTCCGGCGCGACAGGACGATCGCGCCGACGAGCGCGGCGAGCAGCAACAGGGAGAGCGCCTCGAAGGGCAGCACCCAGTGCCGGAAGAGGATCTCCCCGGTGACGCGGGTGGTGCCCTGCGGCCCGCCGTCGTCCAGGTCGATCCAGGTGCTGTGGAAGGCGTCCACGACCACGGTGACCAGGGTGACGGCGGCGGTGACGGCGACGGCCAGGGCGACGGGACGGTTGCCGGAGTCGGCGTCCGGCGAGCGTCCCATGGGCGCCTTGGTGAGCATCAGGCCGAAGAGGAGGAGGACGACGACGGAGCCGACGTAGATCAGGACCTGCACCCAGGCGATGAACTCGGCGGAGAGCAGGAGGTACTCCACCGCGATCCCGCCGAGCGCCACCACCAGCCACAGCGCGGCGTGGACGAGCCGTCTGCTGGTGACGGAGACGATGGCGGCGCCCAGGGTGACGACGCCGACGAGGAGGAAGAGGACCTCGACGCCGGTGGGCGACAGGAAACCGGGGGTGTCGGCCGCGAGCCGCGCCGCGGCGGCGGTGCTCACGTGTCACCCTCCCGCGCCTCGGTCTCCCGTGCCTCGCGTGACTCGGCCTCCCGCTGCTGCTTCTCGGCGGCCTTGCGGGCGGCGGCGATCTCCTTGGGCTCCTCGGCCGCCGGGTCGAGCGGGGGCGGGGCCGGCACCGTCCACATCCACTCGCGCAGCCGGTCGCGCTCGTGGGTGAGGTCGCGGATGTCGGTCTCGGCGTACTCGAACTCCGGGGACCAGAACAGCGCGTCGAAGGGGCAGACCTCGACGCAGATGCCGCAGTACATGCAGAGGGCGAAGTCGATGGCGAAGCGGTCCAGCACATTGCGGCTGCGCTCGCGTCCCCCCGGGGTGGCGGGCGGCACCGTCTCCTTGTGGGAGTCGATGTAGATGCACCAGTCGGGGCACTCGCGGGCGCACAGCATGCACACCGTGCAGTTCTCCTCCAGCAGCCCGATCACCCCCCGGCTGCGCGGGGGCAGTTCGGGCTGGACGTCCGGGTAGTGCGCGGTGACCGAACGCCGGGTCATGGTGCGGAGGGTGACGGCCAGGCCCTTGGCCAGACCGCTGCCGGGGAGGGCCATTACTGGATCACCACCTTGACCACGCCCGTGAGCGCGATCTGGAGGAGGGCGAGGGGGACGAGCACGGTCCAGGCGAACCGCTGGATCTGGTCCGCGCGCAGCCGGGGGTAGCTCACCCGCAGCCAGATGACGACGAAGGCGAGGACGGCCGTCTTCAGCAGCGTCCACAGCCAGCCGAGGTCGTCGGCGAACGGGCCGTGCCAGCCGCCGAGGAACAGCACCGCCGTCAGCGCGGAGAGGACGACGATGCCCGCGTACTCGGCGAGCAGGAAGAAGGCGAAGCGCAGGCCGGTGTACTCGGTGTACGCGCCGAAGATGATCTCGGAGTCGGCGACGGGCGCGTCGAAGGGCGGGCGCTGGAGTTCGGCGAGCCCGGCGGTGAAGAAGACGAAGGCGCCGACGATCTGCCACGGCACCCACCACCACTCGAACGCCTCCAGGATGCCGGTCAGCGAGACCGTCCCGGCGGCCATGGCGACGGAGGCCGCGGCGAGCAGCAGCGGCAGCTCGTACGCCAGGAGCTGGGCGGCCGTCCGCAACGCTCCCAGCAGGGAGAACTTGTTGGCCGAGGCCCAGCCGCCCATCAGGGAGCCGAGCACGCCGACGCCCATCACGGCGAGCACGAAGAAGATCCCCGCGTCGACGGCCTGGCCGACCATGCCGTCCGGCCCGACCGGGATCGCGACCAGCACCAGCAGGTACGGGAGGAGGGCGACGACGGGCGCGAGCTGGAAGATCCGACGGTCGGCGTCCGCCGGGACGATGTCCTCCTTCTGCGCGAACTTCACTCCGTCGGCGACGAGTTGGGCCCAGCCGTGGAAGCCGCCCGCGTACATGGGGCCGACACGTCCCTGCATGTGGGCCATCACCTTGTGCTCGGTCTGGCCGACCAGCAGGGGCAGGACGAGGAAGGCGAGGAGGACGGCCAACAGCCGCCAGGCGACGTCGAGCACGTCCATCAGGCGCCGCCTCCCGTCGTCCCGTCCCGCTCGTCGCCGTTGTCGCTCTTGTCGCTCTTGTTCTCGCCGCGGTCGTCGCCCTCGGGGGCGTTGGCCACCGAGGCGCCGCCGCCCTCGGCGAGCGTCGTCCCGTCCCGCTCGTCGCGTCCGTGGACGCGGCGGGCGGCCTCGTCCGACGTCTCACCGGTCGGCGCGGGCGGCTCGGACGGCTCGGTCCCGGAGCGCTCGGTCGGTTCGGACGGCTCGGACGGCTTGAGCCAAGGGGCGTCCGTGCTGCGCCGGCCCGGTTCCCCCGCCGGCCGGCCGGCGGCCCGCTGACTGGCCGAGCCCTCCGAGGCGCTGCGCATCCGACGGGCCGGACGGCCCGGACGTGCCTCCGGGGCGCCGCCCGCCGCCCGCTGGCCGGCCGACCCCTCGCTCGCACTGCGCATCCGCCGCGGCGCGGGAGTCGCGGGCGACTCGGGGGTCTTCTCGGGCGTCTCGGGGCTCTCCGGAGCCCCGGTCCCGGCAGCGCGTTGGCTCGCCGAACCGGCGCTCGCGCTGCGCATCCGGCGCGGCCGTGTCCCCGGGCCGTCCGCCCCCGCGCGACCGCGGGCCGACCGGGCGGGCGCCGGGGGAAGCTGCCCCTTGAGCGGCCCCCACTCGTTGGGATCGGGCACGCCGGGCGGCAGCGTCTGCCGCCGCCTCGGGCCGCCCGCCCCGGACTCCCCCGGCTCCTTGGCGCCGGGCCACGCCTTGGCGACGCGGGCGGCCAGCACGAAGTCCTTCCGCAGCGGATGCCCCTCGAAACCGTCGGGGAGCAGCAGCGGCGCCGGGTTGGGGTGACCGGCGAAGACGACGCCGAACATCTCGTGCGTCTCCCGCTCGTGCCAGGCCGCCCCGGCGTACACCCCGGTGGCGGTGGGCAGCTCGGGCCTCTCGTGCGGCACGGTGGTCCGCACCAGCAGCCCGCGCACCGGTGTGCCCAGCGCGGCCAGGTGCGCGCAGACGGCGAAGCCCGCGCCCGGCTCGTCCACGGCGCTCAGCCAGTCGAAGTAGGTGCAGCCCAGCTCGTCCCGCGCGGCCGTCAGCGCCTCGATCCAGCGCTCGGCCGGCACGTCGACGGTCAGCAGCTCGTACGCCCACGAGGCGCTCGCGCCCTCGCCGAAGATCTTCTCGGCGGGCCGGGGCAGCCATCCGACGGTGGGCGGGGTCGGACCGGTCACGCGCGGCCCTCCCCCTCTGCCGTGCCCGTGCCCGAGCCCGGGGGCGGGGGCGGGGGCGGGGGCGGGGTGATCAGGTCGCTGGTCAGGGCGGCCTTCGAGGGCGTGGCCGGCGTCCGGGCGGCCGCGTGCCCGTAGCGCTCGGCCGGCGACTCGTGGGCGATCTTCTCCTGGAGCTTGAGGATGCCCTGGAGCAGCGCCTCGGGCCGCGGCGGGCAACCGGGCACGTAGACGTCGACCGGGATGATCTGGTCCACGCCCTTGGTGACGGAGTAGGAGTCCCAGTAGGGGCCGCCGCAGTTGGAGCAGGCGCCGAAGGAGATCACGTACTTCGGCTCGGGCATCTGCTCGTAGAGCCGCTTGACCGCGGGGGCCATCTTGTCGGTGACCGTGCCCGAGACGACCATCAGATCGGCCTGGCGCGGTCCCGGCGCGAAGGGGATGACGCCGAGGCGGATGAAGTCGTGGCGGGACATCGACGCGGCGATGAACTCGATCGCGCAGCAGGCGAGCCCGAAGTTGAAGACCCACAGGCTGTAGCGGCGGCCCCAGTTCAGGACCACCTTCATCGGTTCCGGGGCCAGCCGGGCCAGCCCGCCCAGCCGGCGGGGCTCCGGCAGGTCCACGGGCGACGGGTCGGTGGGCCGTTCGGTGCGGGGGGTCACGTCCATGCCAGGACGCCCTTCTTCCATGCGTAGAGCAGTCCCACGGCCAGGAAGCCGAGGAAGACGAACATCTCCACCAGTGTCACCCCGCCGAAACCGGGTGCGGCGAAGACCGTCGCCCAGGGGAAGAGGAAGATCGAGTCGACGGCGAACACCACGTAGAGGAAGGCGTACACGTAGTAGCGGACCTGGGTGTGCGCCCAACCCTCGCCGACGGGGTCGACCCCGCACTCGTACGTCAGCAGCTTCTCCGGTGTCGGCACCACCGGTCGCAGCAGCCGTCCGGCCCCGAAGGCCACGGTCACGAAGAGCACCCCGACGACCGCGACCAGCCCGACGACCGCGTAGCCGTGGAAGTAGTCCGGCACGTCCGTCCCTCGCTCGGTGGTGTTCGCATCAGTACAGCTCAGTACAGCGCTCCGTCGGAAGGCGAGTCTAGGCCCTGTGCCGGCGACGGGACCCGCCCCGTTCGCGGTTCCCGACGGGGTGGGGACGTCCCCACCCCTCCTCCGCCCGCGCACCCCATGGCGGCGCGTCCGCCGCCCACGGCAGTCTTGGCGCATGACCGTGAGCCCTCCGACCCCCGGCCGCACCCGGCACGACGGCCCCGAAAGCGGTGACCCCGAGAGCGACGGCGGTGACCGGCTGCCCCCGCTGCGCCCGCCTCTCACCGCGTCGACCGTGAAGGAGGTCACGCACCTCCTGCTCAACCTGCCGATGGACCTCGTCGGCTTCACGTACGTCTGCGTGTGGGTGTTCTGCGGCCTGCCGCTGTCGGTCACGGTGGTCGGGCTGCCCATGCTGGCGCTCGGCCTGGTGGGCTGCCGCTGGTTCGGCCGGCTGGAGCGGGCCCGCGCGCGGGTGCTGTTGGGGGTGCGGATCGAGGAGCCGACCCCGATCCGGCACCGGACGCACGGCGGGTTCTTCCCCTGGCTGTGGACGAGCCTGAAGGACCCGGTCGGCTGGCGGCACGCCCTCTACTCCTTCATCCGCCTCCCGTGGGGCGTCACCACCTTCACCCTCGCCTTCGTCTCCCTCTTCGTCGCCTGGCCCGTCCTGCCGTGGCTGGCCCGCGGGTTGACGCACGTGGACCGGGCGATGGTCCGCGGCCTGCTGTCGCCGTCGGACGAGTTGGAGCGGCGCATCGCCCGGCTGGAGTCGGGTCGGCGGGTGGTCACCGACACCGCCTCCGCCGACCTGCGCCGCATCGAACGCGACCTCCACGACGGCGCCCAGGCCCGCCTCGTCGCCCCCGCGGCCTCGGCCCCGCCCTGTCCACCCTCGCCGCCCGCTGCACCGTCCCCGTCACCGTCACCGTCGACCTCCCCACCCGCCCCGCCCCCGCCATCGAAGGCATCGCCTACTTCACCGCCTCCGAACTCCTCCAGAACATCAGCAAACACAGCCACGCCACCACCGCCACCCTCGACATCTGGCGCACCCCCCACCGCCTCCTGCTCCAGATCACCGACAACGGCCACGGCGGCGCCACCACCACCACCGGCACCGGACTCGCCGGCCTCACCGAACGCCTCGACTCCGTCGACGGCCTCCTCCTCATCGACTCCCCCACCGGCGGACCCACCACCATCACCGCCGAACTCCCCTGGCGCGACCACACCCCCTGAACACCCCCCAATACCAACCCCTCGACCGGGGGTGGGGAAAACCCCCGATCCGGAACGCCGACACGCTCCATGGCCCGCTCACCCGCCGCGGTCGACCCTGGTGTACGGGCCGCCGACCGCACGACGGCCCGGTCCCCGCCGGACACCGCGACCGAAAGAACCGAGAGATCGGAAGGCCCATGACCGCCGCCCACACCTCCCCGGCGCTCCGCCGGCCCCGTGTTCCCGCGGTGCTGCGCGTCCCCTTCGAGGGTTCCGCCTGGCGGGAGTTCCTCCACGTCCTGATCGGTCTGCCGCTCGCCTGCGTCACCTTCGCCCTCGCCACCGCCCTGACCGCGGCCGGCATCGGGCTGTCGGTCACCTTCCTCGGCGTGCCGCTGCTGGCCCTGACCCTGGCCGGCGCGCGGGGCGTCGGCGCGGTGGAACGCGCCCGCGCCCGGGCCCTGCTGGGGGTGGAGGTCGACGATCCGGAACCGGTCCACGCCGAGCGGCGCGGCGGCGGCGCGATGGCGTGGGTGTGGGCGCTGCTGCGGAGCGGAACGTCCTGGCGGCACCTGTTGTACGCGTTCCTCCACTTCCCGTGGGCGGTGTTCGCCTTCTGCGTCGCGCTGCCGTTCTGGACGCTGGGCTGGGGGATGCTGACGTACCCGCTGTGGTTCTGGGTCTTCCCCGCCCACACCGACCAGCCGGGCCTTCAGATGTACGGGGACGGGAACGGCAACGGCTGGTACCTGGACAGCCCCCCGGAGGTCGCCGCCGCCTCCGCCACCGGCCTGGTGCTCGTCCTGGTCGCGCCGTGGCTGGTGCGCGGGTTGACGCACGTGGACCGCGCGATGGTCCGCGGCCTGCTCGGCCCGTCCCGGCTGACCGCCCGGATGCGGGAGTTGGAGTCGGGTCGGCGGGTGGTCACCGACACCGCCTCCGCCGACCTGCGCCGCATCGAACGCGACCTCCACGACGGCGCCCAGGCCCGCCTCGTCGCCC
>NZ_JODL01000030.1 GCF_000718985.1 Streptomyces megasporus
GTGTGGGGGTGGGTGTGGGGGTGGGGGGTTGTGGTGTGGGGGTTCACATCATGTCTTCGATTTCGGCGGCGATGGGGTCGGCGTCGGTGCCGATGACGACCTGGATGGCGGTTCCCATTTTGACGACGCCGTGGGCGCCGGCGGCTTTGAGGGCGGTTTCGTCGATGAGGGAGGGGTCTTCGACTTCGGTGCGGAGGCGGGTGATGCAGCCTTCGATTTCGATGATGTTGTCGATGCCTCCGAGTCCGGCGACGATGTTCTCCGCTTTGTCGGTCATCTTCGCTCCTCCGTTTTCCTGGTCGCCGCTGCTGTTCGTGCGATGTCTCGTGTGCCGTCTCGGCGACGGCTTCCCCTGTCCGACCGGAATGGCACATTAACCTACGGTATGCCCATCTCGCGAGAGGGCGTCCAGACGGGTTCGAACCGTTCCGACGGGTGGTTCGCGCGGCCCCACCGTTCCATGGCTCCACAGGAGGAAGCTGATGTCCACGGCCGATGTTCCGATGTCCACCGACAGTGGAAGTGGCGGTTCGGGCCGCGGTTCGAAGGCGATGGCGGTGGCTCAGCGCATCGGGCGGAGTCTGATGCTGCCGATCGCCACGTTGCCCGCGGCGGCTCTGATGGTCCGTTTGGGGCAGCAGGACATGCTCGGCCGGGAGGGTTTTCCGTCCGTGGCCAATCGGGTGGCCGAGTTTCTGGCGGCGGGTGGCGGGGCGTTGTTGGACAATCTGCCGCTGCTGTTCGCCGTCGGTATCGCGGTGGGGTTCGCCAAGCGGGCCGATGGGTCGACGGGGTTGGCGGCCGTGGTGGGTTATTTGGTCTTCCGGCAGGTGATGGCCACGTTCGTGGATCCCAATCTGCCGCCGGAGGAGGGTGTGCCGCGGCCCGCGGACGCGGGGGTCCTGGGTGGTGTGGTCATGGGGCTCGTGGTGGCCCTGTTGTATCAGCGGTACCACCGGAAGAAGCTGCCGGACTGGTTGGGGTTCTTCGGGGGGCGCCGGTTGGTGCCGATTCTGTCGTCGTTCGCGGGGTTGGGTCTGGGGGTCGTCTTCGGGTATGCCTGGCCGGTGCTGGGGGCCGGGATTCACGGTTTCGGCGAGTGGTTGGTGGGGTCCGGGGCGGTGGGCGCGGGGATTTTCGGGGTGGCGAACCGTGCGTTGATCCCGGTCGGCATGCACCACTTGCTGAATTCGTTCCCGTGGTTTCAGGCCGGTTCCTACGAGGACGACGGGGTGCGGTATCAGGGTGACATCGCCCGGTTTCTGCACGGGGATCCGACGGCGGGGCAGTTCATGACCGGTTTCTTTCCGATCATGATGTTCGCGCTTCCGGCGGCTTGTCTGGCGATCTACCACTGTGCTCGGCCGGAGCGTCGGAAGGTGGTGGGCGGGATGATGCTCTCCGTGGCGCTCACCGCCTTTGTCACCGGTGTGACCGAGCCGATCGAGTTCACGTTCATGTTCGTCGCGCCGGTGTTGTACGCGGTCCATGCGTTGTTGACGGGTGTGTCGATGGCGTTGAGTTGGGCGTTGGGGGCGCGGGACGGTTTCGGTTTCTCGGCCGGTGCGATCGATTTTCTGTTGAATCTGGGGATCGCGACCAGGCCCTGGTTGTTGGTGGTGTTGGGGTTGTGTTTCGCGGTGGTGTACTACGCCGTCTTCCGGTTCGCGATCGTCAGGTTCGATCTGCCGACGCCGGGTCGGGAGTCGCGGGAGGAGGCGGAGGAGCTGGAGAAGGCTCAGTACCGGGCGTAGGGGGTGTGGTGTGGGAGGACGTGCGACGGCCGCCCGCGGGGCGTGGGTTTCCGTGGGCGGCCGTCGTGTGTCCGGTTACCCGTTTCAGAGTTCGTACACGGCTCCGGGGCGGGCCAGTTCGATCGGGCCTTTGAAGGCGGTCCGGGCGTCGCGGAGGTTGACGTGGGGGTCGGTCCACGGCGGGATGTGGGTGAGGATCAGGCGTTTCGCTCCGGCTTTCTCGGCGAACTCTCCGGCTTCTCGTCCGTTGAGGTGGAGTTCGGGGAGGTCTTCCTTGCCGTGGGTGAAGGAGGCTTCGCAGAGGAAGAGGTCGGCGTGGCGGGCCAGGCCGGTGAGGGCTTCGGTGGGGCCGGTGTCGCCGGAGTAGGCGATGGTCTTGCCCTTGTGTTCGACGCGGAATCCGTAGGCTTCCACCGGGTGCCGGACGAGGTCGGCGTGGATGGTCAGCGGTCCGAGGCGGAAGGTGCTCGCGGGGGCCAGGTCGTGGAAGTCGAACACCTCGCTCATGGAGGTGTCGGACGGGGTGTCGGCGTAGGCGGCGGTCAGTCGCTGTTCGGTGCCTTTGGGGCCGTGGACGGGGATGGCCTCGCAGCGTCCTCCCTCGAAGCGGTAGTACCGAGCCACGAAGTACGCGCACATGTCGATGCAGTGGTCGGCGTGGAGGTGGCTGAGGAGGATGGCGTCGAGGTCGTAGAGGCCGCAGTGGCGTTGCAGTTCGCCGAGGGCACCGTTTCCCATGTCGATCAGGAGCCGGTAGCCGTCGGCCTCGACGAGGTAGCTCGAGCAGGCCGATTCCGCGGACGGGAACGATCCCGAGCAGCCGACGACGGTGAGCTTCATGGGGAAGGAACCTCCGTGGCCCGGGAAGAGGGGTTACCTGAGCGTAAGACGCGTGGGGGCCGGCGGCTCCTCCGTCGGGCTCCGTTGTGGGCGGAATCACCAGGGCGGGGTAGGGCCGCGTGGGTGTGGACGGTGCCGTGTCCGGGGTGTTGTGGCTGGTCGTTCCGGGGGTGTGCGGGCCGTGGAGGGTGGTGCCGTGGGTGGGGTGTTCCGGGTGTCGGTGGGTGGGGGCGCGCCGCCGCTCCCGGCCGCGCGGGGGCGGCGGGGAGCGTGGCGGTGGGGCGGGTGCGCCGTGCGGGGGTGGCGCGGTCGCTCGGGGTGCGCGGTCCTGTGTGGGGTGTCGCGCGGGTGTCGCGTGGGGGGTGTCGTCCGTGGGGCCGGGGGCGTCGTGCTCGGAGCTATGCCCAGAGCTGGCCTTGGAGTGCTTCGACGGCGGCTTCGGTGGAGGGTGCGGTGTAGATGCCGGTGGAGAGGTATTTCCAGCCGCCGTCGGCGACGATGAAGACGATGTCGGCGGTTTCGCCCGCTTTCATGGCCTTGCGGCCGACGCCGATGGCGGCGTGGAGGGCCGCTCCGGTGGAGACGCCCGCGAAGATGCCTTCTTGGGCGAGGAGTTCGCGGGTGCGGGTGACGGCGTCCTCGGAGCCGACGGAGTAGCGGGTGGTGAGGACGGTCTCGTCGTACAGTTCGGGCACGAAGCCTTCGTCGAGGTTGCGGAGGCCGTAGACGAGGTCGTCGTAGCGTGGTTCGGCGGCGACGATCTGGATGTCGGGGACCTTTTCGCGCAGGTAGCGGCCGGCGCCCATCAGGGTGCCGGTGGTGCCGAGGCCGGCGACGAAGTGGGTGATGGAGGGGAGGTCGGCGTAGATCTCGGGGCCGGTGCCGCTGTAGTGGGCGCCGGCGTTGTCGGGGTTGCCGTACTGGTAGAGCATGACCCAGTCGGGGTGCTCGGCGGCCAGTTCCTTGGCGACGCGCACGGCGGTGTTGGAGCCGCCGGCGGCCGGGGAGGAGATGATCTCGGCGCCCCACATGGCCAGCAGTTGGCGGCGTTCCTCGCTGGTGTTCTCCGGCATGACGCACACCATGCGGTAGCCCTTGAGTTTGGCCGCCATGGCCAGCGAGATGCCGGTGTTGCCGGAGGTGGGTTCGAGGATGGTGCGGCCGGGGGTGAGTCGGCCGTCCTTCTCCGCTTGCTCGATCATGTGGAGGGCCGGGCGGTCCTTGATCGAGCCGGTGGGGTTGCGGTCCTCCAGTTTGGCCCAGATGCGGACGTCTTCGGAGGGGGAGAGCCGCGGTAGGAGTACCAGGGGGGTGTTGCCCACCGCGGCGATCGGCGAGTCGTAGCGCATCAGCGCATGCCCTTCCGCTGTCCGACCGCCGTCTCGGTCGCTCCGCCGGCCACGGCGGGGAGGATGGTGACGCTGTCGCCGTCGCTGAGCTTGGTGGAGATGCCGTCGAGGAAGCGGACGTCTTCGTCGTTGAGGTAGACGTTGACGAAGCGGCGCAGTTCGCCGCCCTCGACCAGCCTTTCCCGGATGCCGTTGTGGCGGGTCTCCAGGTCCTCGATGAGTTCGGCGAGGGTGCCGCCGTTGCCCTCGACGACCTTCTGGCCGTCGGTGTGGGTGCGGAGGATGGTCGGGATGCGGACCTCGATGGCCATGGGTGTGCTCCTGTGGGAGTGGCGGGGTTTTGGAAAGTGTGTGCCGTGCGGACGTGCGCGGGTGCGGCCGGTGGGGCCGCGCGGGGGCGCCCGGTCAGTGGTGGGCGCGGTCGCGGCGCCGACAGGCGGCGCTGGTGAGGCGGCACAGGTCCACGTGTAGGCGTGCCACGAGCAGCGCGCCCGGGGCGTTGCCCGAGGAGTTTTCGCTCACATCGTGGTTAACCATGGGCTCATCGTAACGATTCCCCGTCCGGGACTCGGATGGGCGTGTCACGATGCGGACCGTGCCGTCTCACCTGTTGTCCCGCGCGGTTTTCACCGGCTGGTGTCAGTCGTCGTAGGCGGGGACGATCCTGACTTCTTCCTCCGTGACCTCGCCGTCGACGATGCGGAAGGAGCGGAAGGAGAAGGGGCCTTCGTCGTTGCCGCACTCGGCGGTGGAGACCAGCACGTAGTGGGCGCCGGGCTCGCTCGCGAGGTCGATGTCGGTGCGCGAGGGGTAGGCCTCGGTGGCCGTGTGCGAGTGGTAGATGACGACGGGTTCCTCGTCGCGGTCGTCCATCTCGCGGTAGAGCTTGAGGAGGTCGCCGGAGTCGAATTCGTAGAACGTCGGGGAGCGGGCGGCGTTCAGCATGGGGATGAAGCGTTCGGGCCGGCCGCTGCCGGCCGGGCCCGCGACGACGCCGCACGCCTCGTCGGGGTGGTCCTGTCGAGCGTGCGCGACGATCTTGTCGTGCAGCTCTTGGGTGATGGTCAGCATGAGCGACAGCATAGGCAGGCCGGGTGGGCGGGGCCCCGCCCGTACCGGTGTGCGGTACGGGCGGGGCCCCGGTGGTGCGGTGTGGGTCTCCTCGCCGGTGGGTGGGGGTCACTTGGCGAGTGAGGTGGCCTCTCCGGTGGGGTCGGCCTCGTCGGCTTCGATCTGCTCCTCGGTTTCGCCGGCGTCCCGGCGGCGGGTGTACTCCAGGACCTTCCGCAGTTCCTTCTTGACGACGGGGGCCAGCAGGTACAGGCCGATGATGTTGAACAGTGCCGCCAGGAAGAGGGCCGCGTCCGCCAGGTCGACCAGGACGCCCAGGGAGAGCAGGGCGCCGCTGATGATGACGGTGCAGAAGACGATCTTGTAGATGAGGTCCGTGGTCCTGTTGTGGCCGAAGAGGAAGCCCCAGCACTTGAGGCCGTAGTAGCCCCAGGTGATGACCGTGGAGAAGGCGAACAGGATCACCGCGATCGTCAGCAGGTAGGGGAACCAGGGCAGCGCGGTGTCGAAGGCGTCGGAGGTGATGGAGATGCCGGCGCTGGTGCTGGTGTCGATCGCCTCGCCCGTCATGGCCGCGTCGCGGGTCTGCTGGTAGAGGGGGCCGCCCGCGATGACGATGGTCAGGGCGGTCATGGTGCAGATGACGACGGTGTCGATGAAGGGTTCGAGCATCGCGACGACGCCTTCGGTGGCGGGGCGCTTGGTCTTCACCGCGGAGTGGGCGATGGGGGCGGAGCCGATGCCGGCCTCGTTGGAGAAGGTGGCTCGCCGGAAGCCCTGGATCAGGGCGCCGAGGAGGCCGCCGGCCACGCCTTCGGGGGCGAACGCCTCGGTGAAGATGGTGACGATGGCGTCCGGCACCGCGTCGATGTTGAAGCCGATGACGAGGAGGCAGGCGGTGACGTAGAGGATCGCCATGGACGGCACCAGTCGGCTGGTGACGGCGCCGATGGAGCGCATGCCGCCGATGAGGACCAAGGAGACCAGGACGGCGATCAGGACGCCGAAGAGGAGTGCGCCGCCGGAGGTGCTGAAGAAGCTGTTCTCCTTGCCGGTGACGGACTGGAGCTGTTCCAGGCTCTGGTTGACCTGGAAGAGGTTGCCGCCGAAGAAGGTGAAGAACAGCAGCATCACGGCGGACAGGACGGCGAGGACCTTGCCCAGGCCCGCCAGGCCGCGTTCCGCCAGGCCTTTGCGCAGGTAGAGCATCGGGCCGCCGGAGACGGTGCCGTCGGCGTGGATTTCGCGGTACTTCACGCCGAGGGTGCACTCGACGAACTTGGTGGCCATGCCGAGGAAGCCGCACAGGATCATCCAGAAGGTGGCTCCGGGGCCGCCGATGGAGATCGCGATGGCCACGCCGGCGATGTTGCCGAGGCCGACCGTGCCGGAGACGGCGGAGGTGAGGGCCTGGAAGTGGCTGACCTCGCCGGGTGCGTTCTTCTGCTCGTACTTTCCGCGGACCAGGCGCAGGGCCAGTCTGAAGTGTCTGACCTGGGCGAATCCGAAGTAGGCGGTGAAGATGGCGCCGGCTACGACCAGCCAGCCCACGATGAGGGGGAATTCCGTTCCGAGGACGTCGACGGTGTGGAAGACGATGTCGCCCAGGAATTCCGCCACCGGTTCGAAGACGCCGTTTACGGCTTCTTCCACCGAGTCGGTCCAAGAGGTTGCGGTGTCTGCCATGGGGTACCTCTGGCGGGTGCGGCTGCGGGGGCATGCGGCGACGGTGGTCGCCGGTGATGCGGTGGACGGGGTGGGGGGGGGTTGGTTGTCCAGAAGGCCGAGCACGATTCCGCCCGAGTTTCCGAGGGGGTCGCCCTCCTGACGGAAAATCGGGTTGGGTGTTCCTACCACGCTGCGCCATCAGCAGGGTGTGACCCACATCACACGCTCATATTACGGTCACATCACGGGGCTCGATACGCGAACAAACCGGATGCTTTCTCCGAGGAAAGAACGCGCGACTCCGATAATCGAACGCCGGCCGGCCACGGAACGTGATCGGCGTGCTCCGCTCAGGCCGTCAGCGTCTCCACCAGCGACTCCTGCAGGGCGCCCAACCACAGGTAGGCCATCGCCATCGGCTTGCGCGGATCGCCGTCCGGCAGGTCGTACAGCTTGTCGCCGTCCTTGTCGTCGGCGAGCTCCAGGCGCGCGCCGATCGCCAGCCGCAGGTCGTTGAGCGCGCCGAGCCACTGCCGTGACTGCTCGGGGGTGAGGGTGAGCACCGCGCCCCCGTCTCCGCCGGGGGTGAGGGCGTCCAGGGAACGCACCAGGGCGAGGCCGTCCTCGCGCTTGCGGGCGCGCAGTTCGTTCTCGGTGTAGCGGCGGAACTCCGCGGAGGCCGCCCGTGCCTGCTCGTCGGGTTCGGCTCCGGGGTCGCCGTAGGCGTCCGGGAAGAGGCGGGCCAGCGCCGGGTCGGCGGGGGGTTCGCTGGGGCCGTCGGCCATCAGCGCGGCCAGCGGGTCCCGTTCCGCGGCCTCGGCCGCGTCGCCGCCCGGTCCGGGGCCGATCAGTTCCAGCAGTTGGACGGCGAGGCTGCGCAGGATGGAGATCTCGACCTCGTCGAGCGCGACGGCGGCCCCTCCGGGCACGGTGGCTGCGGGTTCGAAGAGTCCGGGCATCAGCGGTCCTGCTGGAGTGTCGCCCACAGGCCGTAGCCGTGCATGGCCTGGACGTCGCGCTCCATCTCCTCGCGGGTGCCGCTGGAGACGACCGCGCGGCCCTTGTGGTGGACGTCCAGCATCAGCTTCCTGGCCTTCTCCTTGGGGTAACCGAAGTAGGTCTGGAACACGTAGGTCACATAACTCATCAGGTTCACCGGGTCGTTGTGGACGACCGTGACCCAGGGGACGTCCGGTTCGGACACCGCCCAGGGCGCCTCGTCGGACTCCGGGCGGGTGATCTCGGTGGGTTCGCTGGGGGCGACCGACACGAGGGCCCCGCGGGCGGCCCCGGTCGCCCTGCCCCGTCCGGCGGCGCGGCCCGCGGCGGGGTGCGCCACGGGCGCGACGAGGGGCATCGGTGTCCGGCGTGTGTCGTCGCTCACGGGTTCCATGCTGCCACCCGTACCGGGTGGACATGCAAACGGGCCGGCCGTGGGCGTCGCCACGCTCCTCGAACAGATATCGTCAGTTTGACGAGATTAGGGGTAGCATCCATCGTATGAACACAGCAGACCTGGGCCTGCCGGTCGCCGTGCCGTCGACTGCGCTCTTCACCGACCACTACGAACTCACCATGGTGCAGGCCGCGTTGCGCGGCGGGACCGCCAACCGGCGCTCCGTCTTCGAGGTCTTCACCCGCCGACTGCCCGAGGGCCGTCGCTACGGCGTGGTGGCGGGCACCGGACGGGTGCTGGACGCGGTGGAGAACTTCCGCTTCGAGCCGGAGATCCTGGAGTTCCTGCGCGAACGGGGCGTCGTCGACGAGCCCACCCTCGCCTGGCTGGCCGACTACCGCTTCCGCGGCGACATCAAGGGCTACCCCGAGGGGGAGGTGTACTTCCCCGGTTCGCCGATCATGCGCGTCACGGGCACCTTCGCCGAGTGCGTGCTGTTGGAGACCGTCATCCTGTCGATCCTCAACCACGACTCCGCCGTCGCCGCCGCCGCGTCCCGGATGGCCGTCGCCGCGCAGGGGCGTCCGCTGTTGGAGATGGGCGCCCGGCGCACCCACGAGCTGTCGGCGGTGGCCGCGGCGCGGGCCGCGTACGTCGGCGGCTTCTCCTCCACCTCCGACCTGGCCGCCGGATACCGCTACGACATCCCCACCGTCGGCACCAGCGCCCACGCCTTCACGCTGCTGCACGACACCGAGCGGGACGCCTTCACCGCGCAGGTGAAGTCCATGGGCCGCGACACCACCCTCCTGGTGGACACCTACGACGTGGCCGAGGCCGTGCGCGCCGCCGTGGAGGTGGCCGGGCCCGAGCTGGGCGCCGTCCGCATCGACTCCGGCGACCTGCTGCTGCTCGCCCACCGGGTGCGGCAGCAGCTCGACGAGCTGGGGGCGCGGGACACCAAGATCATCGTGACCAGCGACCTGGACGAGTACGCCATCGCCTCCCTCGCCGCCGCCCCGGTGGACGCCTACGGGGTGGGCACCCAGCTCGTCACCGGCAGCGGCCACCCGACCGCGTCGATGGTCTACAAGCTGGTGGCCCGCGCGGACTCCGAGGACCCCGACGCGCCGCTGCGGCCGGTGGCCAAGAAGTCCATGGGCGGGAAGATGTCGCTCGCCGGCGTCAAGTGGGCCGCGCGGCGGCCGGACGAGAGCGGCGTGGCGGAGGCCGAGGTCGTCGGCACCGGCGAGGTGCCCGAGGAGCTGCGGGACCGGCTGCTGCTGGTGGACCTGATCCGCGGTGGCGAGATCGTGGCCCGCGAACGGCTGGACGTGGCCCGCGAACGGCACGTCCGGGCCCGTGACGGGCTGCCGCTGTCGGCGACGCAGCTCTCGCGCGGCGAGCCGGTCCTGCCGACCGAGTACGTCTGAGCGGTGTGTCCGGGCGACTCCGGGTACCCCGTGGGGGAGGGGCACGGACCGTCCGCACGGTCCGCGGTCGTCCGGCGCGCCCGCGGGCCCCCGGGCGTTCCCGTGGCGGGCGCCGAGTGTCTAAGGTCGGACACGTTCCGCCCGCCCCCACCGGGCTCCCCGGCGTCCCCACGGATCCATCCTCGTTCCCACCACTCCGTCCCACCGTTCCGCTTCCACTGCTCCGTTCCATTTGCTCCGTTCCACCACTCCATCCGACTCCAGCCGAAAGGTGTGCACCATGCACCGGGCCCTGATCGTCGTAGACGTCCAGAACGACTTCTGCGAAGGCGGCAGTCTCGCGGTCGCGGGCGGTTCCGACGTGGCCGCGGCCATCACCGATCTGATCGGGCAGGCGACCGCCGGTTACGACCACGTCGTCGCCACCCGTGACCACCACGTCGCCCCGGGCGACCACTTCTCCGACCACCCGGACTTCCGCCGCTCCTGGCCCCCGCACTGCGTGGCCGGGACCGAGGGCGCGAGCTTCCACCCGAACTTCGCCCCCGCCGTCGCCTCCGGGGCGATCGACGCGGTCTTCGACAAGGGCGCGTACGCGGCGGCCTACAGCGGCTTCGAGGGGGTGGACGAGAACGGCGTCACGCCGGCCGAGTGGCTGCGCTCCCGCGAGGTGGCGGAGGTGGACGTGGTCGGCATCGCCACCGACCACTGCGTCCGCGCGACCGCCCTGGACGCGGTCCGTGAGGGTTTCCGCACGCGGGTGCTGCTGGGCCTGACGGCCGGGGTGGCGGCGGAGACGACCGAGAAGGCCCTCCGGGAGCTGCGTGAGGCCGGGGTGGAGCTGACCGGCGAGCCGGTGGTCCCGGGGGCCTGAGAGGGGCCCCCGAGGCCCCTCGGCGCTCCCCGGACGCCTGCCCGGGCGGCTCGGCGCCTCGGTGCGCCGGGGCCGCCGGGGCGGGACCGCGCGGGGCGATCCGGCCGTCGGGTCATCGGGGCGCCCCGGTCATCGGGGCGTCCCGGTCATCCGACGGCGGGCCGCCGGAGGAGGGCGCCCACCGGTCTCCACGGGTCGGCCCCGGTCTCGCAGGGCGTCGCCGGGCGCCAGACCAGGCCGTCGGGGTGGTGGAGCACCGCGCTGATCTCGTCGGGCGTGGGCGGCTCGGCGTTGCCGCGCAGGTAGACCGCGCGCAGGCCGAGGTTCCGCAGCCGGGTCAGGGCGCGGGCGCGGTTGGCGGAGTGGACCAGGAAGCGGACGCGCTGCCCGCCGGCCCCCGGCCCGGCCAGCGAGATCGCCACCACCACGCTGCCGTCCGGCAGCCGGGTCCAGCCACCACCTGCCATGCTCACCACTCCCCCGTTATACAACACGTCAGCAAAGGGTCTCGTCGACGCATTCTTGACACGATCGGCCGCCGCCCGCCAGGGGCGACGGCCGATCTTTCTCCGTCTTACCGCAGTGACCTGCGGAAACGTGGTGTCACTTCTTGCCGGAGGGTCCGACCTTGACGGTGATCGTCTTGCCGTTCAGCGGCTGGTTCACGATCGTGATGCGCGTGTTGGTGTCGGGCACCTTCACACTGCCGGTCGGGTTGGAAGCGTCCCAGTACGTACCCTTGCGGTCGTCGAAGACCGGGTTGCCCAGCTTCCAGCCGACCTTGGCGGATTCGCCGTTCTTGTGAAGGGTCATCCCCTTCGTCGGCCACCAACTGAAGGTGGAGTCGTAGGACTGGATGCGGTTGCGCATCAGCGTGCCGTCCGACCACTTCTCGGCCTTCGGGTGGGCGTCGATCGGCAGGATCAGGCCCTCGCCCGGGTGGACGCTGGTGTTGTTGTTCAACTGTGAGGTGTCCCACAGCCAGATCAGCAGACCGGTCTGGTACGGGTAGCGCTCGGTCCAGTCCGGGCGGCTGTTCTGCCAGCCGAAGTTGTACGGGCCGACCTTCAGGGTCTCGTCGTAGGAGACGTACTGCCGGTTCTCGGCGATGTAGAACTGCGGGTAGGAGCTGGTGAACGACCCCCCGATGCGGGAGAAGCCGTTCGCGGTCCACCCGTTGTCGTCACCCTCGGCACCGTCGGTGAGGAGCGTCTCGCCGTCGGCGGTGATGGTGATCTCGTCCGCCGCGAAGCCCTTCTCGGCGACACCACCGTCGGTGCGGTAGTGGAAGCGGAGCAGGACCTCCTGGCCCACGTACTCGTCCAGCGCGTAGGACAGGTCCACCCAGCCGCCGGACTCGCCGTCCAGCGCGGGGGTGTCGGAGGCGTCGCGGCCGATCGGCTCGCCGTTCCGCGTGCCGTCCAGGGCGGTCCAGGTGGCGCCGTCGTCGGTGGAGACCTGGGTGTAGAGGTAGTCGTAGCCGGTCTCGATCTCCCACCAGCCCTTGAGGTCGAGCGACGCGGTGGAGACACCGGTCAGGTCGACGGTACGGGTCAGGGAGTTGCGCAGGTCGTCACCGCTGCCGCTCCACCACTGCTTGTCGCCCGCGGCGGGGTCCACGATCGCGGTCGTGACCTCCTTCTCGGGCAGCTCGACGATCAGCGCCTGCGGGTTCTTGCCCTGCTTCGCCGAAACGCCCAGCTTGTGGGTGGAGTGGGTGGCGGCCTTGGCGGTGTCGTAGTCCAGCCAACCCATCATCAGCTTGTCCCAGGCGGTCATCTCGCCCGCGGAGTCGCCGATGGCGGTCTTGCCCTTGCTCAGCCAGGAGCCGGAGGACATCAGGGTCCAGAAACCGGTGGAGTTCTCGCCGCCGGAGGTGTCGTACAGGTCCGGCAGGCCGAGGTCGTGGCCGTACTCGTGGGCGAAGACGCCCAGGCCGCCGTTCTCGGGCTGCACGGTGTAGTCGCCGACCCAGATGCCGGTGTCGCCGATCTCGGTGCCGCCGGCCCTGTTGAACTCCGGACCGGTGCGGCCGTAGTCGGTGCCGTAGGCGTACCAGCGGTGGGCCCAGATGGCGTCCTCGCCCTGCGCGCCGCCGCCGGCCGACTCGTCCTCGCCGGCGTGGACGAACTGGAAGTGGTCGATGTAGCCGTCGGACTCGTTGAAGTCGCCGTCACCGTCGAAGTCGTAACGGTCCCACTGGTCGTACTCGGCCAGTTGGGCCTTGATCTCCTCGTTGGTGCGGCCGGCGGCCTTCTGGTCCTCGACCCACTGGTTCACACCGTCGCGGACGGCGTCCCAGACGGTGTTGCAGACGTTGTCGCCACAGGCGTTGGTGCCGTAACGGGCCTCGTTGTACTCGACCTTGACCCAGTCGGAGACCGTGCCGTCCACGGAGTACTTGCCGGAGGACTGCGTCTCGTAGTACGTCTTCAGCGAGTTCTCGCCGTCGCCGAAGTAGATGTCCTCGAAGTGCTCGCGGTTGAAGTCCTCCTCCCAGTAAGTGGAGTTGTCCTTCTTCCGGTCGGGCTCGGCTATCTGGTTGTGCAGCGGACCGGGCGTGCCGCCGTACCGCGGGTCGATCTTGTCGCCGAACTCCAGCAGGATCGTGAAGATCTTGTCGGTCTTGGTCTGCTCCATCTCGACGTACTTCTCGTCGTCGAGCTTCATGACCTTGGAGCCGTTCTTGGTCACGGGCTTCTCGCCCGAAGCCAGGCGCTCCAGGGCCGCGAGGCGCTGGGCGCGCTGCTTCTCGGTGAGAGGGCCCGGCAGATCGTGGGCCACGTGCTCACCGTGGCCGCCCTTGCCACCCTTGTGCCCCTTGCCCTTGACCTGGGCCGCGGCCGGGTCACGGCCGTCGGGCGCGGTGCCCTCGTGGGCGTAGGCGGCGCCGGCGGTCAGAAAGGTCGCCCCGATGACGGCGACCGTCGTGGCCAGTGCGGCGGATCTGATCGTCCTCCGTTGGCTCTTCACTAGGTATTGCCCTCCCCATGCATGGCCATGGCACGTGTGTGCACACGCGTGGAGGCATTCGACATGAGTGGCGGCCGAAAAAACAGACCTTGATTTGAACACGCCAGGCAAGTACGGTGCCCGACCATCGTGTCGCGGAATCCGGACAGTTGGGGCCGGCGGGGGCCGGGTGCCGGGGACGCGGCATGACTCCGTGCGCCCCTTGTGCATCGGCCTGGTGGCGACCGTGTGTCAGGTCACGCTTACCCCTCGCACCGCACGGGCATTCGGCATCGTAGAGTCGTTCGACGGATCGCGACCACCGTCGTGCGACACCGACTCCCGACACCCGAGGACGGATTCCGTCATGCCGCGTCCGAATCCCGCACAGCTCGCCTACGGTTCGGCCACCGTCATCCTCTCGGCGCTCGTGATGCTGCTCGTGACGCAGGCGCGTTCGGGAGCCGGGATCGTGGTCGTCGCGAGCGCGGCGCTCGCACTCGGGCTGACCGTCGCGGTCACGGTGCCCGCCAAACGCGCGGCGCACCGTGCCCGTCCGGTGGCGGCAGGGGTGCCCGGACGGCGCGGCGCGGAGGGCGCCGAGGCCGAACGGCGCCTCGCGCAGCCCTCGTTGCGCCGCTGACCCTCTCAACTCCTTTGCCCGCGGCCCCGGTTCGGGGCCGGCGCGCGCCCGGCCGCGGCGACCTCTTCGGCCGCCCTCGGCCCTTCGACCGCCGCGGGGAGCGCGGCGCGGCTGTCGCGTTCTCATGACCCGAGTGCACCGCGCCGCCGCGCGCCGCGCATCCGACGTGTGCCGTTCGGGCGACGGGCCGCCGGGGCCGGACGGGCCGCGCCGGGTCACTCCGAGGCGCCCGCCACGAAGGTGCGCGCCGCCTTGTCGTGCCAGCACTGCCGCCACGGCTTGTCGACGACGCACCAGAAGGCGTTCACCACCCCGACCCCCACCAGGGACAGCGGGCCGTACACCAGCCAGCGGCGCAGCGCGGCGCCGAACGACGGGGTGTCCTGCTCCTCGATGTCGAGCACCGTCAGGCCGAACAGCTTCTTGCCGAGCGTGCGGCCCCACCGGGCGGTGGGCAGCACCTCGTAGAGGAGGCCGAGGAGGAGGAAGGCGGCGAGCACGATCGCGAGGTAGACCCCGGTGGTGCCGTCGATCAGCCAGACCTGGCGGGTCACACCGGCCTGTTCGACCTCCTCGATCCGCCCCCTGATGTGGTCGACGCTCGGGCCGACGAACGGGAAGGCCACCGCGCCGGTCACCGCCGTGACGACGATCCCGTCGACGAGTCGGGCCGCCAGCCGCCGTCCGAGCCCGGCGGGGCGGGCCTGCCGCTGGGCGGCCTGGAGGAAGGGGTCGACGGTGGGCGGCTTCCAGGGCACGACCCGCTCGGGGCCGCCCGGTGTCCCGCCCGCGGGCTGCCGCGCCGGCACGGGGGAGGCCGGATTCGGCGCGGCGGCGTTCGGTGCGGAGGCGTTCGGTGCGGAGGTGTTGGGCGCGGGGATGTTGGGTGTTGGAGTGTTGGGCGCCGGGGCGGGCGCGGGGGCGCGTTGGGCCAGTTCCTGCACCTGCCGCGTCCAGGAGGGCTGTTCGGGCGCGGGAGCGGCAGGCTGCACGGGCGCGGGCGCGGCCGGCGCGGGCATGGGGGCGGCGGGCGCGGGCATCGGGGCGCTCGGCGCGGGCGCGGGAGCGGCCGGGGGCGTCGGCCGGGCGGCGACGGGGCCGCGCAGCCCGACGGTGTCCTGTCGTCCGGCGTTCGGGGCGCCGGCGCCCTCCGGGCGTACGGGCCGCATCCGCACGGTGCCCTCCGTGTGGGGCGGGGCCTCCTCGCCGCCCGTCGGCCCGGTCTCCACCCGCCTCCAGCCGCCGCGCGGGTCGGAGCCGGGCTCCAGCGCGTGCGGGGCGCGGCCCGCTCCCAGGGCCGGGGCGCCGCCCGCGGGGGGCGTGCCCCAGGAGACGCGGCCGTCCCGCTCCCCGTCGAAGCCGGACTGGCGGGAGGCGTCGGCCTGCCAGGCGGAGGCGGGCTCGGGCCGCCCCCCGTGCGGGCGGGACGGGTCGACCCGGGCGGTCGCCCGGTCGCCGGGGCGGATGTCCACCTCGCCGCGTCCGCGCACCTCCGGGAGCGCGCCGCCCCCGGACGGCGTCGAGGAGGCGGCGGCCCCATCACCCCCGGAGCCGTCCTCCTCGTCCAGGAAGACCGGGCCCGTCTCCTCGCGCGCCGACTCCTCCCGCGCGGCCGGAGCGGTGGGCTCGGCCTGCGCGGGCGGGGCGGCCTGCGTCGGGACGATCGCCGCTCCGGGGGGCGCGGCGGGCATCGGCTCGCCCTCGGGGGGCGCGGGCCGGCTGGTGCCGGGTACCCACGCGGCGCCGTTCCAGTAGCGGATGTACCCCGGGATGGACGGGTCCGGGTAGTAGCCCGGACCCGGGGTGCCGTGGGCGGATGCTGACGGAGGGGCGCTCATGTGTCCGGTCCCGTATCTGCTCGGCCGTTGCTTGGCGTGTGCCGCACCCCGCCCGCCGACGCGGCCGGGGAAACGCTGGGTCCACTATCTACCAGAGAGAGCCGACTCCTCGCCCCGAGCACCGCTGCCCGCCCCTCCATCCGGCGACGGGAGGACCGGCCCCACCGTGCCCGGAAGGACGTGAGGGAGGGGTGGGGGCGGACGAGGTCGCACGGGGGCGCGCGGACGCATCCGACGTGCCGGGAACGCCGAGGGGACGTCAGCCCGCTTCCCGGGCCGCCTGGCGCACCAGCGGGACGATCCGCAGCGGTACGGGGTTCTCCATGACGATGGTCGTCGAGGCCCGCACGATGCCCTCGAACCCCACCACCTTGTCGATCACCCGCTGGAGGTCGGCGTTGGAACGGGCCACCAGGCGGCAGAGCATGTCGCCGTGGCCGGTGATGGTGTGCAGTTCCAGCACCTCGGGAACGGATGCCAGGTGGGCCCGTACGTCGTTGCCCTGTCCCTGTCTGATCTCCAGTGTGGCGAAGGCGGTGACCGGGTAGCCGATGGCCGCCGGGTCCACGTCGGGGCCGAAGCCGCGGATCACCCCTCTGCTCCGGAGCCGGTCCAGCCGCGCCTGCACGGTGCCCCGGGCCACGCCGAGGCGGCGGGACGCCTCCAGCACCCCGATGCGGGGTTCCCCGGCGAGGAGTTCCAGCAACCGGCCGTCCAGTTCGTCGATGCCCACGCCCCTGCCTCCCCATGGTCAACCTGTACAGATCGCCCGGTGTGATCGGGCCTTCGCCGGGCACATTGCCCAGTGGATGCATGAACTATTGCGCACCTTGTGGTTCAGCGGGAGTCTGCCGCCATGACTGAGACCATCCACCACACCCCCGGCACCGCCCGGCAGGCCGATCCCTTCCCGGTGAAGGGGATGGATGCGGTCGTCTTCGCCGTGGGCAACGCCAAGCAGGCGGCGCACTACTACTCCACGGCCTTCGGCATGCGGCTCGTGGCCTACTCCGGCCCCGAGACCGGCAGTCGGGAGACCACCGGTTACGTCCTGGAGTCCGGTTCGGCCCGCTTCGTCCTCACCTCGGTCGTCAAGGCCACCACCGACCGCGGGCGGTGGCTGGCCGAGCACGTCGCAACGCACGGCGACGGCGTGATCGACCTCGCCATCGAGGTGCCGGACGCCCGGGCCGCCTACGAGTACGCCCTCGCCCACGGCGCCACCGGCCTGGAGGAGCCCCACGAGCTGAAGGACGAGCACGGCACAGTGGTGCTCGCCGCCATCGCCACCTACGGCCAGACCCGCCACACCCTGGTGGAGCGCTCCGGCTACGAGGGCCCCTACCTGCCCGGCTTCGTCGCCGCCTCCCCGATCGTCGAGCCCCCGGCCCACCGCTTCTTCCAGGCCATCGACCACTGCGTGGGCAACGTCGAGCTCGGGAAGATGGACGAGTGGGTGGCCTTCTACAACAAGGTCATGGGCTTCACCAACATGAAGGAGTTCGTCGGCGACGACATCGCCACCGAGTACTCCGCGCTGATGTCGAAGGTCGTCGCCGACGGCAAGCGCAAGGTGAAGTTCCCGCTCAACGAGCCCGCCATCGGCAAGAAGAAGTCGCAGATCGACGAGTACCTGGAGTTCTACGGCGGTCCGGGTGTGCAGCACATCGCGCTCGCCACCAACGACATCGTCGCCTCGGTGCGGGCCATGCGCGCCGCCGGTGTGGAGTTCCTGGACACCCCCGACTCCTACTACGACACCCTCGGCGACTGGGTCGGCGAGACCCGGGTGCCGATCGAGGAGCTGCGCGAGCTGAAGATCCTCGCCGACCGGGACGAGGACGGCTACCTGCTGCAGATCTTCACCAAGCCCGTGCAGGACCGGCCGACGGTGTTCTTCGAGATGATCGAGCGCCACGGCTCGATGGGCTTCGGCAAGGGCAACTTCAAGGCCCTGTTCGAGGCGATCGAGCGCGAGCAGGCCAAGCGCGGCAACCTCTGACCCACCTCCCCTCGACCGCCCGCCCCGCCACCGTGGCCCCGCCGCCCCGGTGGCGGGGCCACGGCCTGTTCCCGGCGCCGTCCGCCCCGTTGCCGGGGCGGCGCGCCGGTGCCAGGCTGACGCCATGAACGCGCTGATCGAACGGCTGCGAGACGGTCTGCCCGAGGACGCGGTCCTCACCGACCCCGACGTGACGGGCTCCTACGCCCACGACATGGCGAGCTTCTGCCCGGCGGGCACGCCGGCGGTCGTCGTCCTGCCGCGCACGGTCGAGCAGGTGCGGCACGTGATGCGCACCGCGACGGCGCTGCGGGTGCCCGTCGTGCCCCAGGGCGCCCGCACCGGACTGTCCGGCGGCGCCAACGCCGTCGACGGGTGCATCGTGCTGTCGCTGGTGCGCATGGACCGCGTCCTGGAGGTCGACCCGGTCGACCGGATCGCGGTCGTCGAGCCGGGCGTGGTCAACGCCGACCTCTCCCGGGCCGTCGCGGAGGCGGGTCTGTGCTACCCGCCGGACCCCTCCAGTTGGGAGCAGTGCACCATCGGCGGCAACATCGGCACGGCCTCCGGCGGCCTGTGCTGCGTGAAGTACGGGGTCACCGCCGAGTACGTCCTGGGCCTGGACGTGGTGCTGGCCGACGGGCGGCTGATGTCCACCGGGCGCCGGACCGCCAAGGGGGTGGCGGGCTACGACCTGACCCGGCTGTTCGTCGGCTCCGAGGGCACCCTGGGCGTCGTCGTCGGCGCCACCCTGGCCCTGCGTCCACGTCCGCCCCGGCAACTCGCGCTGGCCGCCGAGTTCCCCTCGGTCGCCGCCGCGGGCGACGCGGTGTGCCGGATCATGGCCGCCGGGCACACGCCGGCGCTGCTGGAGCTGATGGACCGCACCACGCTGCGCGCGGTCAACGAGCTGACGAGGATGGGGCTGCCGGAGAGCACCGAGGCGCTGCTGCTGGCCGCCTTCGACACCCCGGACCCGGCGGCCGACCTGGCCGCCGTCGGTGACCTGTGCTCGGCGGCCGGGGCGAGCGAGGTCGTCCCGGCCGAGGACGAGGCCGAGTCCGCGATGCTGCTCCAGGCGCGACGGTCGGCGCTGGTCGCCCTGGAGGCGATCAGGGGCACCATGCTGATCGACGACGTGTGCGTCCCCCGCAGCCGGCTCGCCGACATGCTCCAGGGCGTCGAGGCCATCGCCGAGAAGAACGACCTGACCATCGGGGTCTGCGCCCACGCGGGCGACGGCAACACCCACCCCGTGGTCTGTTTCGACGGGCGCGACCCACAGGAGGCGCGCCGGGCGCAGTCGTCGTTCGAGGAGATCATGGCGCTCGGTCTGGAGCTGGGCGGCACGATCACCGGCGAGCACGGGGTGGGCGTGCTCAAGAAGGAGTGGATGGCCCGCGAGCTGGGTCCGGTGGCCATGGAGGTGCAGCGCGGCATCAAGCAGGTCCTCGATCCGCTGGGCCTGCTCAATCCGGGGAAGCTGTTCTGACCGCCGGCCCCGGGGCTCGGGGCTCGGGGCTGTCCGGTCCGCCTGAGCCGGGGCCACCGGGCGCGGATCTCCACACCGGCTCCGCACACCGTCGCCGCGGGGTCCCGTCGTGCGCCGCCCGCGCGGACGCCGCGCGCACCCCGGTCAGGGCCGGCAGCTCGGCACCCGTCCGCCCTCCCGCAGCGCCTCGAGCGCGTCCAGGGCGCCGTCCAGGGTGGCGACGGGGACCAGGCGCAGCCCCTCGGGGAGTTCGGCCCGGGCCGCCTCGCACTCCGCCTCCGGGACCAGGAAGACGGTGGCGCCGTCGCGCTTGGCGGCCTGGGTCTTCAGCGGGACGCCACCGACCGGGCCGACCTTCCCGTCCGCGTCGATGGTCCCGGTGCCGGCGATCCTCCGGCCGCCGGTGAGGTCGTCGCCGTCGAGCTTGTCGACGATGCCGAGGGCGAAGAGCAGTCCGGCGCTGGGGCCTCCGACGTCCGCCAGCCGCAGGTTCACTTCCACGTCGTCCTCGGACAGGCCCAGTTCGCGCAGCGCGGCGGTGACGGCCACGTCCTGCGACTCCTCCATCTGGGCGGTGGTGTGCCGCTCGATCTCCTCCGGGTCGTCGCCGACCGGGTAGACCGCGTCGCGCGGCATCACCGCGCGGTCGGTGTCGAACCAACCGCCCAGCACGTCGCCCAGGCGCACGGTCGTCTCCGGGGCGGTCGCCGCGATCGTGGTCGCCAGCAGCGCGCCCTCGGAGGCGCCGTCGCCGCTCCTGGCGTCGCCGCCCTTGGAGTCACCGCCCTTGGAGTCGGCTCCCCCGGTGACGGTGATGACCGGCCTGCCCTTGTACTCGCCCAGGACGTTCGCGGTGACACCGGGCTGGGCGACCGAGAACGGCAACGGGGCGAGGGCGGCGACCGCGAGCAGCGCGGTGACGAGCGTCCCGCAGGCCGCGAGGGTCCGTGCGCGAGGGGTCGGAGCTGGCATGGGAGTGAATCTAGTTCACCGCGGCGACGGACGCGGCGGCGGCGCCCGGCCGTCCGGGTCGCGCGCCGTCCGGCACACGGGTGGTCACCGCAGGAAGTCGGCCACCTCCTGTGCCGCCTGGACGACCCTGGGCCCCACCTTCCGGGGCACCGACTCCGAGAGCATCACCACACCGACGCTGCCCTCGATGCCGTTCACCCCGAGCAGCGGGGCGGCGGCGCCGCAGGCGCCCGCCTCCAGTTCGCCGTGGGTGAGGACGTAGCCGTCGGTCAGCCCCTCCTCCGGGCGGCGGCCGGCGAGGATCGCGCGGCCGGCGGCCCCCCTGTCCAGGGGGTGACGGAAACCGGTGCGGTAGGCGACGTGGTAGTCGGTCCAGCTCGGTTCGACGACGGCGACGGCCAGGGCCTCGTTGCCGTCCACCAGGGTCAGGTGGGCGGTGGCGCCGACGTCCTCGGCCAGCGCCCGCAGCGCGGGCAGGGCCGCCTCCCGCACGAGCGGGTGCACCTGCCGGCCCAGCCGCAGCACGCCGAGTCCGACGCGGGCGCGGCCCCCCAGGTCCCGACGGACGAGGGAGTGCTGCTCCAGGGTGGCGAGCAGTCGGTAGACGACCGTGCGGTTGACCCCGAGCTTGTTGGACAGTTCGGTGACGGTCAGCCCGTGATCGGTGTCGGCGAGCAGCTTGAGGACGCGCAGCCCTCTGTCGAGCGTCTGAGAAGTCTCCGCGGTCACGACGCCCCCTCCTCGGGTGTGTCCCGTCGGTCCCGTCGACGGACACGAGTGCCTGGTTGCTCCCGGAAAGACCGCCGATTGGTCTGGCGGGTCGCACCGGCCGCGCTCCGGTGCGGGGATGCCACGGAGCGTGTGCGTGTCGGGAAACTTAGCGACCGTCAACACGCCTTCGAAAGACTCTGTCCAGAATCCGGTCATCGCTGCACTGGTTTATCCGCATTGCGTACACCAGCAGGTCACAGCGGTCCGGTCCATCCGGGTGACGCCGCTCGGCGTGTGGGTGTGCCGGCACGGTGGAACACGCGCCTCTCCCGTGTTCCACCGTGCCGCCGGGTCCGCGCCGTGAGGGGGGACGGCGGGCGGCCGCTCACCGCATCCGCGTCGCCCACTCCCGCACCTTGGCGATCCGCTGCTGCAACTGGCCGGCCGTGGCCTGCGCCGTGGGCGGGCCACCGCAGACCCGGCGCAGCTCGGTGTGGATCACGCCGTGCGGCTTGCCGCTCTGGTGGGCGTACGCGCCGACGAGCGAGTTGAGCTGCCGGCGCATCTCCAGCATCTCCTTGTGCGTGACCACCGGACGCCTCTCGGCGGGCGTCTCCAACAGGTCGGCCTCGCTGTCCGGCTTGCGGCGGCTGTGCGCGATCTGCCGCGCCTGCCGCTTCTGGAGCAGCAGTTGCACCTGGTCGGGCTCCAGCAGTCCGGGGATGCCCAGGTAGTCCTGCTCCTCCTGGCTGCCGGGGTGGGCCTGCATGCCGAACTCGGCGCCGTCGTACATCACCCGGTCGAAGACCGCCTCGGACTCCAGCGCCTCGAAGGGGAGTTGGTCCTGCTCCCCGGTGTCCTCGTCCTTCTGCTGCTCGGCCTCCTTCAGGAGGTCGGCCTCCTCCGCGTACGGGTCCTCGTCCTCCCCGCCCTTCTTGGGCTTGTCCAGGACGTGGTCGCGCTCGACCTCCATCTCGTGGGCGAACCCCAGCAGCATGGGGATGGTGGGCAGGAAGACGGACGCGGTCTCGCCGCGCCGTCTGGAGCGGACGAAGCGGCCGACGGCCTGGGCGAAGAACAGCGGCGTGGAGATCGTCGTGGCGTACACCCCGACCGCCAGGCGCGGCACGTCCACGCCCTCGGAGACCATCCGCACCGCCACCATCCAGCGGTCGTCGGACGCGCTGAACTCCTCGATCCGTTTGGAGGCGCCGGTGTCGTCGGAGAGCACGACGGTCGGCTTGGTGCCGGTGATCTCGCGGAGCAGCTTGGCGTAGGCCCGCGCCGAGTCCTGGTCGCTGGCGATGACCAGCCCGCCGGCGTCCGGGATCGACTTGCGGACCTCCGTCAGCCGGGTGTCGGCCGCGCGCAGCACGCTGGGCATCCAGTCGCCGCGCGGGTCGAGGGCGGTGCGCCACGCCTGGGAGATGGCGTCCTTGGTCATCGGCTCGCCGAGCTTGGCCTCCAGCTCGTCGCCGGCCTTGCTGCGCCACCGCATGTTGCCGCTGTAGGAGAGGAAGATCACCGGCCGCACGACGCCGTCGGCCAGTGCCTTGCCGTAGCCGTAGGTGTAGTCCGCCACCGAGCGGCGGATTCCCTCGGCGTCCTCGGCGTAGGTGACGAACGGGATCGGGTTGGTGTCGGAGCGGAACGGGGTGCCGGTCAGGGCCAGTCGGCGGGTGGCGGGCTCGAACGCCTCGAAGCACGCCTCGCCCCAGGACTTGGTGTCGCCGGCGTGGTGGATCTCGTCCAGGATGACCAGCGTCTTGCGCTGCTCGCAGCGGTTGCGGTGCAGCATCGGGCGCACGCCCACGCCCGCGTAGGTCACCGCGACCCCGTGGTACTCCCGCCCGAGGGGACCCGCGCTGTACTCGGGGTCCAGTCTGATGCCCACTCTCGCCGCGGCCTCGGCCCACTGCTTCTTCAGGTGCTCGGTCGGCGCGACGACGGTCACCTGCTGGACGACGTGGTGGTGCAGCAGCCAGGAGGCCAGCGTCAGCGCGAAGGTCGTCTTTCCCGCGCCCGGGGTCGCCACGGCGAGGAAGTCGCGCGGCTGCTTCTCCAGGTAGAGGTCCATCGCGGCCTGCTGCCAGGCGCGCAGCTTGCCCGCCGTGCCCCAGGGGGCACGGCCGGGGAAGGCCGGCGAGAGGTGGTGGGACGTGGTGGTGGTGGACACGGTCTCCGTCGTGCTGGGTCGGCGATGGGACCGCGTCAGCCTATCGGGACCGCCACCCCGCCATCCGGGGGACGCCCCGGAGCGCGGGGCGGGGTGCGATCAAGGTCACAGATCGGCGTGCAGAGCCCGCAGAGCACTCGCGATGAGGGGCACTTCCTCCACTACTCCCCCGGCCTTCGCAGCAGGTCCGCATGCTTGGACGCGTACTTGGCCCCCGGCTTGCGGACGGTCGCCCTGTCCGCCTCCTCCACCAGGTACCACTCGACGGCCTGGATCACCATGGCGCGCA
Organism: Streptomyces megasporus; assembly: GCF_000718985.1. Classification (GTDB taxonomy): domain Bacteria; phylum Actinomycetota; class Actinomycetes; order Streptomycetales; family Streptomycetaceae; genus Streptomyces; species Streptomyces megasporus. The sequence continues at coordinate 23,461 of NZ_JODL01000030.1, forward strand.
TGCTGCGCCCCTCCCCCTCGGCGCGCTGTTTGAGTGCCGCCTGAAGTTCCTCGGGCATGCGCAAGTTCATGGCCACACCAGGACGGAACCATCCATGGCCCCACAGCGGTACCGACTCACTTCGCGGCCGGCTCCTCCGGGCGCAGCCGTCCCGCCGCGAGGACGCCCACCAGGGCGACCGCCGCCGACGGGAGGTAGACGGCCAGGAACGCCGCCGGGTGGGAGGTGGCGGCCGCGGCCTCCCCCGCCTCGTGGCTCACGCTGACCGAGCCGCCGCCCAGGGCGGCGAAGATCGCGCCGCAGCCGGCGAGCAGCACGATGTTGGACAGGCCGTCGCTGAGCTGGAGGGCGGCGGAGTTGGCCCCCGCCTCCTCCGGCTTCGACAGCTTCAGCAGCAGCACGCTCGTGGAGGAGATCACCACGCCCATGCCGAAGCAGGCCGACGCCTGCGCGACGACCGCCATCCACACCGGCACCGTCTCCAGCAGCACCAGCGGGGTGGCCGCGATCCCGAGCGTCACCACCACCATGCCGATCCGCACCAACCGCTCGCGGTGCGGCTCCATGGCCGGACGGGACTGGACGAAGGAACCCAGCGCCCAGGTCGCGCCGCCGGCCGCGAGCGAGAGCCCGGCCATGGTCACCGACAACCCGCGCTGGGTGACGAGCATCAGCGGGATGAAACTCTCGGCGACGATGAACGAGCCGGCCGCGATACCGCGCATCAGCACCACCGTCGGCAGCCCGCGCGCCGCGCGGAACGTGCCGCGCGGCAGCAGCCCGAGCGCGGCCGGGACCATCAGGGCGGTGCCGATCACCGCCGGGACGAGCGAGAGCCAGCGCAGGTCCTGCCCGGCGTACTGGAGGAGTCCGGCGCCCAGCGCCACCCCCACCGCCAGCTTCATCCGCCGCCGGTCCACGGGCCGCACCTCGCCGGGCGGCGGGCCGGAGGCCGCGCGCCGCAGCGCCGGGAACATGACCGCGACCGGCAGGGCGACCAGGGCGGGGATGCCGAGGAACACCCAGCGCCAGCCGAACTGTTCGGTGACCGTCCCGGAGATCAGCGGGCCCACGACGGACGGGACCACCCAGGACGCGGCGAAGGCGGCCATCACCGTGGGCTGGAGGTGTCCCGGATAGGCGCGGCTGACGGTGACGTACAGCGCGACGATCACCAGCCCGCCGCCGACGCCCTGCACCGCGCGCCCGAGGATGAACACCCACATGGCCGTCGCCGTGCCCGACAGCAGCAGTCCCACCGCGAAGGACCCGATGCCGGCGGCGAGCGGCGGCAGGGGCCCGCTGCGGTCGCACCACTGGCCGGAGGCGACCATGCCCAGCAGGCTGGTGGTGAAGTACGCGGAGAAGGCGAACGCGTACAGCGCCACCCCGTCGAGCCGGTCGGCCGCGACGGGCATGGCCGTGCCGACGGCCGTCGCCTCGAAGGCGATCAGGAGGACGACGGTGACGATGCCCAGGGTCAGCGCCCGGTAGGAACGGCCGAGCACCCCGCCCTCATCCGCCGGGGACGCCGGAGGCGGGGGCGGGGGCGAAGACGGCGGTTCGGGGGCCGATGCGGCGGGGGCGACTCCGCCCGGGACGCCGCCGAGGTCGTCGTCGAGTGCGGTCATGCGGTTCAGCGTAAGGCCCGTCGCGGACACCGGCACCTGTCGCGAGTCGGTGCTCGGCTCGGCCGTCGGTCCTGGTTCTCCGGACGGATCGGCCGGCTCCGTCGCGTACGTGTCCGTGTTCACGGAGTGTGATGCGGCACCGAAGCGAGAAGCCTGGGCATACGGACCGATGAGGAGCCGGTGCGGGTGTGAGGGGGCACGGCATAGACGAACACGCTTGTGAAGGACGGGAGTCGGTGATGGTCGTCGAGTACGGCACCGAGCGGCACACGCACACGGGCATTCTGGCGGCGGCGGAGGCCGCGTCGCCGGTGGAGTCCGTGGACGTGGTCGCGCGCGAACTCAGGAGACGCTTCGGCGCCACCTCGGTGTCGTTTCTGATCACCGACATGACGGGACACGCCGTGGTGCGGCTGAGCACGACGGGCGAGGTCGGGTCCACCGAGAGCGCCGAGCGCGTCGAGCTGGCCGGCAGCGTCTACGGCGACGTGATCCGCACCCAACGGCTCCGGCTGGCGGACTCCGTGGACGGCGACGGCGGGCATCGGGTGATCGCCCCCGTCACCAACCGGGGCGACTCCATCGGTCTGCTGGAGGTCCGGGTGCCGGGCGGCCCCGACCCCAGGACGCTGCGGGAGATCAGCCGGGCCGCCCACACCCTGGCCTACATCGTCATCGCCAACCGCCGGTTCACCGACCTGTACCAGTGGGGACGGCGCACCACCCCGATGAGTCTGGCCGCCGAGATCCAGCACAACCTGTTGCCGTCGTCGCTGTCGTGCGAGGCCGCCCAGTTCGCGGTGGCCGGGGCCCTGGAGCCGGCGGGCAAGGTCGGCGGGGACACCTTCGACTACGCCCTGGACCGCGACGTCCTGCACCTGTCCGTCACCGACGCCATGGGGCACGACGTGCGGGCCGCCCTGATCGCCTCCGTGCTGATCGGCGCCCTGCGAGGGGCTCGACGCGCGCGCTGCGACCTGGCGGAGCAGGCCCGCCGCGCCCACCGGGCGATGCTCGACCACAGCGACAACGCGCTGGCGACCGGACTGCTGCTGCGCGTCCGGCTGCGCGACGGCCGGATCGAGCTGGTCAACGCCGGTCACCCCTGGCCCCTGTTGCTGCGGGACGGCGAGGTCCAGCAGATCCGGCCGGCCGTCGACCTGCCCTTCGGGGTGCGCTTCCCGCACGGCTACCGGGTCCAGCGGCTGGACCTCCTGCCGGGCGATCGGCTGGTCATCCTCACCGACGGCATGCTGGACCGCCACTCCGAGGTGGCCGACCTGCCCGCCCTGATCCGGGGCACCGAGGGACTCCACCCCCGCGAGACGGCCCAGGTCCTGACCACGGCGGTGCTGGACGCCAACGGCGGCGAGTTGGAGGACGACGCGACGGTGATGTGCCTGGACTGGTACGGGCCCCGGTCCGTGCGGCTGGACGCCGACACCGGCGCCGGTCTCGCCCAGGCCTCCCCCGCCACGCTCCCCTCCCGCCGACGCTGAGCCCGCCACACCGCGGAGCCCGCCCACCCACCGGGACGGCCCCGGCCCGACGGCCGCGCGCCCGGGTCGAGGACCCGGCGGCCGGGGCAGGGGCGACGGGACGCGGAGCGGCGGGACGGCGGACGGCGGGCCGCCGTCTAACGCCGGGTCATCACCGCGGCCTGGGGACGGATCGGCAGCCGGTTGACCGGGCGCCCGGTGGCCGCGCGCACCGCCGCGGCCACCGCCGCCGGGGAGACCACCACCGGGACCGCGCTCACCGACTTCGCCCCGAACGGGGCGACCACGTCACGCTCCTCGACCAGCTCGACGATCCGCACCTCCGGAGCGTCCAGCGCCGTCGGCAGTGGATAGGCCGTCAGGTCGGGGTGACGCACCACGCCCCTGGACACCCGCAGGTGCTCGGTGAGCGCCGCGCCCACGCCCTGGGTGACGCCCGCCTCGATCCGGGCGCGCACCTGCTGGGGGTTGAGGACGCGGCCCACGTCCTGGGCGACGGCCATCTCCACCACCCGGATCGCGCCCAGTTCCACGTCCACGTCCACCACGGCCCGGATCGCGGCGAAGGCCAGACCGACGAACGCGTCGCCCTGCCCGGTGTCGTCCAGCGGCTCGGTCGGGTGCGGGCGGCACTGGGCGGTGGCCCACAGTTCCTTGCCCTCCAGCGCCTCGGCCACGGTGGTGCTGAGCACCCCGTCATAGGAGGTGATCTTGCCGTCGGCGATGGTCAGCAGCTCGGTGGACATCCCGAACTTCGCGGCCAGCGGCTGGAGGAGCTGGGTGCGCACCATCTTCGCGGCCCGCTCCACCGCGCCGCCCGAGACCCAGGTGTGCCGGCCGCGCGCGCCGGGCCCGGCCGGGGGCTGGTCGGTGTCCACGGGAACGACGTGGACCTCCTCGACGCCCAGCACGTCCTGGACGATCTGCCGGGCGAGGGTGGAGAAGCCCTGACCGGTCTCCACCGCCGCGCACATCACCGTCGCCACGGGGCCGTTGACCTTCACCGTCGCCGTGGACACCTCGTCGGTGCCCTCCGCCCCCAGCATGTGGACCATGCCCAGCGCGTAGCCGACGCCGCGGCGCACCGCGCCCGGCTCCCCCGCGCCCTCCGGGCCGCCCGGCAGCAGCCACTCCTCCTCGGGGCTGTCCTTGGGCAGCGGCGGCAGCGGCGCGTCCCGCACGGCGGTCAGCAGTTCGGCCACGGGCGCCGGGCAGGTGACGGTCTGTCCGGTGGGCAGCAGGTCGCCGGTCGCCATGACGTTGCGCATCCGCAGCTCGACCGGGTCCATGCCCAGCTTCGCCGCGAGCTTGTCCATCTGGCCCTCGTAGGCCGCGCAGACCTGCATCGCGCCCTCGCCGCGCAGGTGGCCCGACGGGGGGTTGTTGGTGCGGACGGCCCAGCCGTCGACGACCGCGTGCGGCACGACGTAGGGGCCGGCGGCGAAGGCGACGGCGGCGGCCAGCGCGTCGGAGGAGTCGTCGGCGTAGGCGCCCGCGTCCAGCAGGATCTGCGCCTCGACCTTCACCAGCCGGCCCTCGGCGTCGGCGTGGTGCCGGTAGCGCAGCAGGGTGGGGTGGCGGTGGGCGTGGCCGAGGAAGGACTCCTCGCGGTTGGCGGCGAGCTTGACCGGGCAGCCCGTCCGCATCGCCAGCAGCCCGAGGGCGAGTTGGACGCTCAGGTCCTCGCGGTCGGCCATGGCGCCGGGGACGCCGGTGACGACGACCTTGACCTGCTCGGGGAGCAGGCCCAGGCAGGCGGCGGCCAGATCGCGGTCGGTGTGCGGGTCGGTGGAGGCGGTGTAGATCTCCACCCCGCCGTCGGTGCGCGGCACGGCGAGCCCGGCCTCGGCGCCGATGGGGGCCGGGTCCTGACGGCCGATCCGGTACAACCCCTCGACGATCACCTCGCCGGTGACGGTCTCGTCGCCGAAGCGCAGCGGGATGTGCCGGATCACGTTGCCGTCGGGGTGGATGGGCTCGGTCTCGAAGGCCTTCTCCGGGTCGGTGACCGGCTCCAGCACCTCGTACTCGACCGCGATGGCGGCGGCGGCCATCCGCGCGGTGTCGGGGTGGTCGGCGGCGACGGCGGCGATCGGCTCGCCGTGGTGGCGCACCACGTCACGGGCGAAGGCCGGCCGGTCGGCGACGCGGCGGCCGTGGGTGTCCTGGCCGGGCACGTCCTGGTGGGTGACGACCGTCCGGACACCGGGCATGGCCACGGCCTGCGAGGTGTCGATGGAGACGATGCGCGCGTGCGGGTGCGGGGAGCGCAGGACGGCGGCCCACAGCAGTCCCTCGGCCCACAGGTCGGCGGCGTACGGGAAGGTGCCCTGGGTCTTGGCGAGCGCGTCGGCGGGCGGGAGCGAGGAGCCCAGCCCGTGCTGCGGCTCGGCCGCGCTCGCCGGGTTCACCGTCCCCGTGGTGGTGCCGGTGAGGGGGACTCCCCCGGCCGGGGTGGCGGTCGCCGCGTCGCTGGTCACTGCGCGCCTCCGTCCTGCGGCAGGTGGTGGTCGTGGGGCGGCTGTCCTCCCGGCGCGTGGCCGCCCTGGTGGGGAATGCGGACCTGGGCGCCGCCCTCCTCCGGGCCCCGGTCCCCCGCCTCCCGGGACTCGGCGAGCGCGGTGGCCGCGGCCTCCCGCTCGGCGACGACCGTCCGCACGGCGTCGAGCACGCCCCGGTAGCCGGAGCAGCGGCAGAGGTTGCCGCTGATGGCCTGGCGGGCCTCCAACTCCGTCGGACTGTGGTTGCCTTCGAGCAGGTCGTGCAGGGTCATCGCCATGCCCGGGACGCAGAAGCCGCACTGCACGGCGCCGCAGGCGGTCAGCGCCCGCTGCACGTCGCAGGGCCTGCCGTCCTCGGCCAGCCCCTCGACGGTGCGGACCTCCGCCCCGGCGGTGGTCGCGGCGGGCACCAGGCAGGAGGCGACGAGCCGTCCGTCGACCTGGACGGAACAGGCGCCGCACTCCCCCTGCGAGCAGCCGTCCTTGGCCCCGGCCAGGCCGAGGCGCTCGCGCAGCACGTACAGCAGGGACTCGCCGATCCAGGCGTCCGTCACGGGCCGGTCGACCCCGTTGACGCGCAGGACGTACGAGACGTGCGGGTGTTCGCCGGCGACCGCGGAGGCCTCCGGGACGGACCCGTTCCCGGCGCCCGTGCCGGTCTCCTCGTCCTCCCCGGCGCCCCGGGCCGGGGCGTCCCCGGCGGGGGCGTCCGGCACGTCCACCGGGTCCGGCACGTCCACCGCGTCCGGCGCCTCGGGCTCCTGCGGGGGCGGCGGTTCGGGGGCCGGCTCGGGTGTCGGTGCGGGCGTCGGTCCGGCCGCGGGGGCCAGGTACTCGCCGGAGTCGTCCGGGCTCCCCGCCGCCGCGAACGGGATCGACCACTGGCCGGTCGTGCCGGGCGCGGGCGCCGCGTTCCAGTCCGCGCCGGAGGCGGACGGCGCCATGGGGTCGCCGTGCGTCCCCACGTGCGTCCCCTCGTATGTCCCCCTGTCGTCGGCCGGCTCCGGCCGCGCGGGACCGTCGCCCAACGGACGGCGCGCCCGGGCCTCGTGCGACCCCGCCAGGGCCGCGGCGGCGCCCTGTCCGAGGGCGGCGGCGACCGACGGCGAGCCGTCCGACGACTCCGACTGCTCGGGCGGCTCGGGCGCCGGGTCCGTCGGGCCGGAGGCGAACGGCATCGTCCACTGCCCCGGGACGGCCGGGTCGGTGGTGGCCGTCGGGGTCACGGGCGGCTGCGGTTCGATGGGGGGCGGGGCCCAGCCCTGCCCGGTGCCCGGCGCGGCGAGCGGGTCGTGGGCGCCGTCGGCCCCGGGGTGGAACTGCCCGGGCAACTCCCCGGGAAGCTGTATGAACGCGGTGGCGTCACCGTCGTACTCACCGCCCCAGCCGCCCTGCGGCGCGGGCGGTGGGACGGGCCGGTCCGGCTGGATCGGCTGCTGTTCGTTGCTCATGCGAGTGCCCTCCCGAGTCCCCGGCGGGCCAGTGTGGCAACCGTACGCCGCACATGCAGCGCCGCGGGCGGAAGTACGGGAGTTTCCCCCCCGTCCACCGGTGCCGGTGGGTCGGGGATGCAGGCCATGGCGACGTAGTCCCCGAAGGCGGTGAGGACCTCGGGGGCCAGGGCCCGCTGTCCGTCCCAGTCGATGAGCGAGGCCACCCACTGCTCGGCCTCCAGCGGGCGCAGCGGCATCGGGGCGACCGCGCCGACCGCGCAGCGGACCCCGCGCCGGGCGGGGTCGAGCACGACGGCGACGGACGCCAGGGCGCGCCCGGGGCCGGTCCGTCCGGTGGCCTTGAGGAAGGTCTGCGGGGCGTGCAGCAGCGGAACCCGGACATAGCCGACGAGTTCGCCCGGTCCGAGCATCTCCATGCCGGTGAGCAGGTGGCTCACCGGGACCTCGCGGCGCGCCCCTTTCGGTCCGGCGATCAGCAGCGTGGCCTCCAGCGCGGCCAGGACGGGCAGGGCGTCACCGGTCGGGGAGGCGGTGACGATGTTGCCGCCGAGCGTTCCGGCGTTGCGGATCTGCGGCGGGCCGGCGGCGCGCGCCGCCGCGGCGAGGGCGGGGATGAGGGCGGCGAAGTCGGGGCGGCCCATCCGGGCGTGGGTGAGGCCGGCGCCGAGCAGCGCGTGGCCGTCCTGGTACTCCCAGCCCCGGATCTCGCTGATCCGCCCCAGGCCGACGAGCGCGGCCGGTCTCAGCAGACCGGAGTTGACCTCCGTCATCAGGTCGGTGCCGCCCGCGACGGGCACGGCGGCAGGCGTGGCCTCCAGCGCGGCCACGGCCTCGTCGAGCGTGGCCGGCAGCATGACCGGCTGCGCCGCCCGTGGTGCGTGCGGTGCGTGCGTGCTCAATCCAGCGCCCCTTCCCCGGTCGTCCCGGCTGCCAGCCGTACCGTACGTGCTGGGAACCCGGACGTGGCAACTCTGGCACATCTCGGAGGGCCGTCGGTGCGGGGGCCCGGACGGGACGATCCGCCCCTGACCTGGCCGGTGGCCCGCTTTCGGCGGTGGTCACCGGCGAGAGCGGCGTGCCACCCCTGGGAGACCTCGTATTACTTTAAGCGCCCGCTCCGGGGGAATTCCCGCGTTCGCTCAGAGGTTCGCCCATCCCCCGCCGGAGGGACGTCCCGGGATGCCGGGGCGACGCTGCCAGGGGCGCGGACCGGACGGCGGACGGTAGGCCACCCCGAGCGCGTCGAGGCGGGCGTAGTGGGCGCCGGTCATCCGCCGCTCGAACCCCTCCCAGTCGCGCGCCTCCGGCGGCGACCACACCACCTCGGCGAAGGCGGCCAGCCGGGGGAACGCCTGGTAGTCGGCGCGCTGCCGGTCCTCCACGACCTCGGTCCACAGGTTGGCCTGCGCGCCCAGGACGTGCTTCTCCGCCTCGGTGCCCGCCAACTCCGCCGGCACGGGGTCGAAGTCGTGGACGTCGCGCAGGGTGCGCGGGTCCCCGATGGGGATCGGCTCGTCCTCGCCGGCGTCCTGGCGGTAGTCGAGGTAGACGTGTTCCTCGGGACACATCACCACGTCGTGTCCGGCCCGCGCGGCGGCGATCCCCCCGGCGTAGCCGCGCCAGGAGAAGACCACGGCTCCGGGGCTCGGCCGCGGCCCCCCGGCCGTGCCCTTCCCCGGGGTCTCGTCCAGGATCTCGTCCCAGCCGACGAGGCGTCGGCCGCGCTCGGCGAGCCACGTGTCGAAGTGCCGTGTGAACCAGGCCTGGAGCGCGTCCGCGCCGGCGAGGCCCAACTCCGCGGCCCGCGCCCGCGCGGTCGGGGAGCGCCGCCACTGGTCCGTGACGCACTCGTCGCCGCCGATGTGCACGAACTCGCCGGGGAAGAGTTCCAGCACCTCCTCGAAGACCCCCTCGTAGAACCGCAGGACGGCCTCGGTGGGGGCCAGGACGTGGGGGCTGATCCCCCAGTCCGTCCAGACCTCCGGAGGGTCGGTGTCCGCGGCGTCCCCGGGGAGGTCCGTGTTGCCCAGCTCCGGGTAGGCGGCGATGGCCGCCTGGGAGTGGCCGGGCACGTCGATCTCGGGGACGACGGTGATGTGCCGTTCGGCGGCGTACGCGACGATCTCGCGGACGTCGTCCTGGGTGTAGAAGCCGCCGTGCGGGCGCTCGTCCCACAGCGGGGAGGCGCGGTGGCCGAGCCGGCTCCGCCGACGCCAGGAGGCGACCTCGGTGAGCCGGGGGAAGCGCCGGATCTCCAGGCGCCAGCCCTGGTCGTCGGTGAGGTGCAGGTGCAGGACGTTCAGTTTGTGCGCGGCGAGCAGGTCGATCCAGCGCAGCACGTCGTCCTTGGGCGCGAAGTGCCGTGCCACGTCGAGCAGGAAGCCCCGCCAGGGGAAGCGGGGCGCGTCCTCGATCTCCACGTACGGCAGCGACCGGGCGCGGCCGGGCAGCGGGGCGCGCCGGTGGGCGTCGGGGCCGAGGAGCTGGCGGAGCGTCTGGGCGCCCCAGAAGACGCCGGGGGCCGCGCCGCCGGACAGGTCCACGCCGTCGGCGGTGACGCGCAGGCGGTAGCCCTCGGGCCCGAGTTCGGCGGCGACCCGGTCGTCCACGCGCAGCCGCAGGGTCCCGCCGTCCGTCCCGTCCCGTGCGGGGTCCGGCGGGAGCAGCGGCAGGCCGCAGGCGGCGCCGAGCGCGGCGCGCAGCCACCGCGCGGTCCCCTCGGTGCCGGGGCCGGCGTCGAGCGCCGTCGCGGGGCCGAGGTCGAACCGCGGGCCGGCGGCGGGGACGGTGACGGACCTCGGGGCGGGAACCAGGTTCGTCCCGCAGCCCGTTCCACGGCCGGGCTCGGACATGCTCAACCCCCCTGTCGGGCACGGGTGTCGGAGACGTCCTCCGTCCCCGCGACTCCGCAGGAGCGTAGGGACGGGCGCACACCCCGGCAAGGGGGCGCACCCCGGCCCGGGGAAGGCGCGCGACGGCCCCCGGAGCGCGTCGTGGCGCGTTCCGGAGGCCGTCGAGGAGAGGTCCGTGAGAGCCCTACGCGGGGGGATCGCAGCGGACCGGACGGTCGGTGGGCCTCGGGCGAGGCGGCGTCACTTCTTGCCGCCGTCCTTGCCCTTGTCGCCGCCGGCCCCCAGGGACTCGTAGATCTCCTTGCACATCGGGCAGACCGGGTACTTCTTGGGGTCGCGCCCCGGTACCCAGACCTTCCCGCACAGCGCGACGACGGGGGTGCCGTCGAGCGCGCTGGCCATGATCTTGTCCTTCTGGACGTAGTGGGCGAAGCGCTCGTGGTCGCCATCGCCGTGGGACACCTGCGGGGTGGGCTCGACGAGGGTGCCGGTGCCCGTCCCGCGCTCGGGCTCAGGAGTGCTCATGGGGCCAGCGTACTGCGGTACGCCTCCGAGCGACCCGCTGCCCGTTCCGTCCCCGTCGCCTCCCCGGTCAGTTCAGGGAAGGGTCGTCCGGGTACGTGGCCACCATCGCCAGTTCGTTGCGCTGGCGGCGCAACACGGCCCGCCACAGCCGCTGCGGCTCGGGCGCGTAGACGTCGCCGGGCTCGGACTCCACGACGTACCAGGCGCCCTCCTCCAGTTCGCTCTCCAACTGGCCGGGACCCCATCCGGAGTAACCGGCGAAGATCCGCAGCGAGCCCAGCTCGGCGGCGAGCAGTTCGGGAGGCGCCTCCAGGTCCACCAGACCGATCGCCCCGTGCACGCGTCTCCACCCCAGGGGGCCCTCGCCGCCGGGGACGACGGCGACGCCGAGCGCCGCGTCCAGCGAGACGGGACCGCCCTGGAAGACCACACCCGGCTCCCCGGCCAGGGCGGCCCAGGGCTCCAGGACGTCCTTGACGTCGACGGGGGTGGGACGGTTGAGGACGATGCCGAGTGAGCCCTCCTCGTCGTGGTCGAGGAGCAGCACCACCGCACGGTCGAAGTTCGGGTCGGTCAGTGCCGGCGTCGCGACGAGCAGCCGCCCGGTGAGCGAGGTCACCTCGGTCATGCCCCAATGATCCCGCACATCGGCCTCCGGCGGGGACCCAACCCCCCTATGACGTTGTGGAACGGCGCGAAGACGGTGTGTGCCGCGCGGCTCTCCGCGCGGGTCTCGGGAGCTCCCCAAAGGTCCCAGGCGGACACGGGGGCGGCTGAGCGGCCATTACCATTCCCAGTGCCCCTGCTCTTTTGATCCTGGAACGCGAGGCCCATGACCGGCACTGACGACGTACTCCTTGTCCACGGCGGGACCCCGCTGGAGGGCGAGATCAGAGTCCGCGGCGCGAAGAACCTCGTGCCCAAGGCCATGGTCGCCGCACTGCTCGGCAGCGAACCGAGCCGACTGCGCAACGTCCCCGACATCCGCGACGTCCGTGTCGTCCGCGGCCTGCTGGAACTGCACGGCGTCACCGTGCGCGGCGGCGAGGAGCCGGGGGAGCTGGTGCTCGACCCCTCGCACGTGGAGAGCGCCAACGTCGCCGACATCGACGCCCACGCGGGCTCGTCCCGCATCCCGATCCTCTTCTGCGGCCCGCTGCTGCACCGGCTGGGCCACGCCTTCATACCGGGCCTGGGCGGCTGCGACATCGGCGGGCGGCCGGTGAACTTCCACTTCGACGTGTTGCGCGAGTTCGGCGCCGTCATCGAGAAGCGCGCCGACGGCCAGTACCTGGAGGCCCCGCGGGGTCTGCGCGGCTGCAAGATCCGGCTGCCCTATCCGTCGGTCGGCTCCACCGAGCAGGTGCTGCTGACGGCCGTGCTGGCCGAGGGCGTGACCGAGCTGTCCAACGCCGCCGTCGAGCCGGAGATCGAGGACCTCATCTGCGTGCTGCAGAAGATGGGCGCGATCATCTCCATGGACACCGACCGCACGATCCGCGTCACCGGCGTGGAGAAGCTGAGCGGTTACAACCACCGCGCCCTGCCGGACCGCCTGGAGGCGGCCTCCTGGGCGAGCGCGGCGCTGGCGACCGAGGGCAGCGTGTACGTCCGCGGGGCCAGTCAGCGCGAGATGATGACGTTCCTCAACACCTACCGCAAGGTCGGCGGCGCGTTCGAGGTGGACGACGAGGGCATCCGCTTCTGGCACCCGGGCGGCGCGCTCAACGCCATCGCCCTGGAGACGGACGTCCACCCCGGCTTCCAGACCGACTGGCAGCAGCCGCTGGTCGTGGCGCTGACCCAGGCGTCGGGCCTGTCGATCGTGCACGAGACGGTGTACGAGTCCCGGCTGGGCTTCACGTCCGCCCTGAACCAGATGGGCGCGCACATCCAGCTCTACCGCGAGTGCCTGGGCGGCATGCCGTGCCGCTTCGGGCAGCGCAACTTCCTCCACTCCGCGGTCGTCTCCGGCCCGACGAAGCTCCAGGGCTCCGACCTGGTCATCCCCGACCTCCGCGGCGGCTTCTCGTACCTGATCGCGGCCCTGGCGGCCCAGGGCACCTCCCGGGTGCACGGCATCAGCCTGATCAACCGGGGTTACGAGAACTTCATGGAGAAGCTGCCCGCGCTGGGCGCGCGGGTGGACGTCCCCGCCTGAGCGCCCGAGAGCACCGCGCCACGGTCGTGGTGCGCCCCCGCGCGGGGGCGCACCACGACGAGAGGGCGGTCACCCCGGTCGGGGTGGCCGCCCTCGTGCGTGCGTCCGTGGTGCCGCGCGCCAGGGGGTCACTTCCCCTTGGCGGCCTCCTTCAGCTTGGAGCCCGCGGAGACCTTCACGCTGTACCCGGCCGGGATCTCGATGGGGTCGCCGGTCTGCGGGTTGCGCGCGGTGCGAGCCGCGCGGTGGGTGCGCTCGAAGGTCAGGAAGCCGGGGATGGTGACCTTCTCGTCGCCTTTGGCGACGACCTCGCCGACCGTCTCGGCGAACGCGGCCAGCACGGCGTCGGCGTCCTTGCGGGTCACCTGGGCGCGCTCGGCAAGCGCGGCGACCAGCTCACTGCGGTTCATATTTCGTACTCCCGTGTCTTTCTTGCCTGTGAGGCGTGAGATCGAAGCCGATGCTGCCAGGGCCCTCGGACAGTTCCCGGACCCGGGTCTGCTTCCAGACCCTCGCGCCCCTGGGGGCGCCCCAGGACGCGGTCCCCGGAGGAGCATCCTGCCTCCACACGTGGGGGTAAAGCCAATCCGGGGCCCTGTGACGTCACACGAAGAGCGCCCGTGACACGCTGCGATGACGCTCCGTAGCCACTCCCGGTGCTGTTTCCGCCACCCTAAGGGGCCATCCGGGTGCCGTGCCCCCGACGCGCCGATCGGCGTCCGCTACGCGGGCGTGGCGGACGTCACGGACTCGCCGGTCGCCTTGACGGCCTCCCGCACCGCGTCGGCGACGGCTCCCGCGACCCTGTCGTTGAAGACACTGGGGATGACGTAGTTCGCGTTCAGCTCGTCCTCGTGCACCACGTCGGCCAGCGCCCGCGCGGCGGCCAGCATCATCTCCTCGTTGACGGTGCGGGCCTGGGCGTCGAGGAGGCCGCGGAACACGCCGGGGAAGACCAGCACGTTGTTGATCTGGTTGGGGAAGTCCGAACGGCCGGTGGCCACGACCGCCGCGGTCTGGCGGGCGATCGCCGGGTCCACCTCCGGCTCCGGGTTGGCGAGCGCGAAGACGATCGCGCCCTCGGCCATCTCCGCCACGTCCTCGCCGGAGAGGACGTCCGGGGCGGAGACGCCGATGAAGACGTCGGCGCCGACGACGGCCTCCTTGAGGGTGCCGGTCAGGCCCTCGGGGTTGGTGTTCTCCGCGATCCAGCGCAGCGGCGAGTCGGGGGCGGTGTCCACCAGGTCGGGGCGCCCGGCGTGCACCACGCCGTGGATGTCGGCGACCACCGCGTGCTTGACGCCGGCGGCCAGCAGCAGTCTGAGGATGGCGGTGCCGGCCGCGCCCGCGCCGGACATCACGACCCGCACGTCGCCGATGTCCTTGCCGACCACGCGCAGCGCGTTGGTCAGGGCCGCGAGCACCACGATGGCGGTGCCGTGCTGGTCGTCGTGGAAGACGGGGATGTCCAGGGCCTCGCGCAGCCGCGCCTCGATCTCGAAGCAGCGGGGGGCGGAGATGTCCTCCAGGTTGATGCCCGCGAAGCCGGGGGCGACGGCCTTGACGATCTCGACGATGGCGTCGGTGTCCTGGGTGTCCAGGCACAGCGGCCAGGCGTCGATGCCCGCGAAGCGCTTGAAGAGGGCCGCCTTGCCCTCCATGACCGGCAGGGCGGCCTTCGGTCCGATGTTGCCCAGGCCCAGCACGGCCGAGCCGTCGGTGACGACGGCGACGGCGTTGCGTTTGATGGTCAGGCGGCGGGCGTCCTCGGGGTTGGCCGCGATCTGGGTGCAGACCCGGGCGACGCCCGGCGTGTAGATCATGGACAGGTCGTCACGGTTGCGAATGGGGTGCTTCGACGCCATTTCGATCTTGCCGCCGAGATGCATCAGGAAGGTCCGGTCGGAGACCTTGCCGATGGCGATGCCCTCGATGTTCCGCAGCTTGGCGACGATCTCGTCCGCGTGCCCGGTGGAGGACGCGGCGATGGTGACGTCGATGCGCAGGCGCTCGTGTCCGGAGGCGGTGACGTCGAGACCGATGACCGAGCCGCCGGAGGACTCCACGGCCGTGGTGAGCTGGCTGACCGCCGATCCTCCGGCGGGCACCTCCAGGCGGATGGTCATCGAGTACGAGACACTGGGCGCCGTTGCCATGTCCGGTTTCCTCTACTTTCCGTGGTGCAGTGACGTGGTTCCGACCACCGAGCCGGGTCACGTCACCCGATCGTCGCACTTACCGCCGGGTACGCGGTAACCGGTCTCCCAGGGCGGAAAGTGCTTTCCGTCATATGGGATCTCCTCCGGGGGCGGAAACGCGAGAAGGGTCCGCCCCGCCGGTCGGCGGGACGGACCCTTCCACTTCTCACGTCGTGCGACACCGACCCGCCATGCTCGCCTCGCGGCAAGTGGTCGCTCGAAGCGACGAAGGTTGGGCCCGGGGGCTTGGATCGGGCCGGTGCCACTGCCAGGCTAACAAACGATCGACGGTGGCGATTCCCCTCGACTCCCCCTCGACCGGGACCCGTCCGGGCGGCCCGCCCGGCCTCACTCCCTCAGCAGGTCCGGGACGCCGTCCGCGTCCGGCAGGTCCCTCTCCCCCGACAGGACCGTCAGCCGCTGTGTGGCCCTGGTCAGCGCCACGTAGAGCACCCGAAGCCCGGCCGGGGACTCGTCGGCGATCTCCGCGGGCGAGACCACGAGCGTCGCGTCGTACTCCAGGCCCTTGGCCTCCAGGCTGCCCAGCGGCACCACACGGTCCCCCAGCCCGGCCAGCCAGGCACGCGCCTCCTCGCGGCGGCTCATCGCCACCACCACGCCGACCGTGCCCTCCACCTCGTCCAGCAGCCGCCGCGCCTCCTCGCGCACGGCCCCGCCCGGGTCGCCGTCGGGCAGGACGGCGAAGCGCGGCACCAGGCCCGTGGAGCGCACCGCCGTGGGCGGACGCACGCCCGGCATGGCCAGGGCCAGCACCCGAGCGGACAGCTCGGCGACCTCGGCCGGGTTGCGGTAGTTCACGGTCAACTCGAAACGGCGGCGCGGACGGGTGCCCAGCGCCTCGTCGCGGGCAGCGGACGCCTCCTCCGGGTCGGACCAGGAGCTCTGCGCCGGATCGCCGACGACCGTCCACGTCGCCTGACGGCCCCGGCGGCCGACCATCCGCCACTGCATCGGGGTGAGGTCCTGGGCCTCGTCCACGATGACGTGCGCGTAGTCGGTGCGCTCCTCCTGCCCGGCGGTCGCGGCCCGCTCACCGCGGCCGGGACGGCCCGCGAGGCGGTCGGCGTAGGTGGTCAGCTCCTCCAGGCCGGTGAGCTGGTCCAGCGGGTCCGCCTCCCTCACCCGGGGACGGGCCGGCGCGCCGAGCAGCACCCGCAGCTCGTCCAGGAGCGCCACGTCGTGGACGGACAGCGGGCCGGCGCCGTCGGCGTCCAGCCGCGCCAGCGAGCGCGCCAGCCTGCGCGCCTCACGCGGCTGGAGGATCCGACGGGACCAGCGGCCGAGCCGCTTCTCGTCGCCCATCGCGGCGAGCACCCGCCGCGGGGTCAGCTCGGGCCACCAGGCGTCGAGGAAGTCGGTGAAGACGGTCTCGGTGGAGACGTCCTCGTCGAACCCCTGCCGCGCCTCGGCCGCCAGCTCGGGATCGGTGTACCGTCGGCCGGCGCCGGACTTCTGCCAGAGGGCGTCCAGCAGGAGCCGTCGGGCGCGCGGCCGGAGCAGGTTGACGGGCGCGGTGCCGCCCAGCGCCTGGGCGCGGATTCTTCGCAGGTCCTCGGCGTCCAGCTCGATCCGCGAGCCGAAGGCGACCACCCGCAGGCTCTCCGGCACCCCGTCCGCTCCCGGCGCGCCCAGGTCCAGCGCGCCGCGCACCGCGCGGCGCAGCACCTTCACCATGCGGGAGGAGCCCTTGATCCGGGCGACGGCCTGCTCGTCGTGGGTGTCGGCCTCGGCGCCCTCCACCAGGGAGCCCAGCGCGCGGACGGCGACCTGGCCCTCCTCGCCCAGGGAGGGCAGCACGCCCTCGGTGTACGACACCAGCAGCGGGGTGGGGCTGACGACCAGGATGCCGCCCGCGTACCGCCGCCGATCCTGGTAGAGCAGGTAGGCGGCACGGTGCAGGGCGACGGCCGTCTTGCCGGTGCCGGGGCCGCCCTCGACCTCGGTGACGGAGACGGCGGGGGCCCGGATGACCTCGTCCTGCTCGGCCTGGATGGAGGCCACGATGTCGCGCATGGAGTGGCCGCGGGCCCGGCCCAGCGCCGCCATCAGGGCGCCGTCGCCGACCACCGCCAGCTCCTCGCCGTCCAGGCGGGCGGTCAGCTCCGGGCGCAGCAGGTCGTCCTCCACGCTCAGCACCCTCCGGCCCTTGCTGCGGATCACCCGCCGCCGCACCACTCGACCGGGCGCCACCGGAGTGGCCCGGTAGAAGGGTGCGGCGGCGGGGGCCCGCCAGTCGATGACCAGGGGGGTGTAGTCGGCGTCGAGCACGCCGAGCCGCCCGATGTGCAGGGTCTCGGCGATGTCCGCCACGGCGCCGCCGGCGTCGTCGGTGCGCACCGCGTCGTCGGCGGGCTCCACGGAGGTGTACGCGCCGTCCGGTCCGCGCTCGCCGTCCTTGCCGAGCAGCAGGTCGACACGGCCGAAGAGGAAGTCCTCGAACTCGCTGTTGAGCCGGTTGAGGTGCACCCCGGCGCGGAAGACCTGCGCGTCCCGCTCGGCGAGCGCGCCGGGCGTGCCGACCTGGGCCCGCTTGGCGGCGTCGGCCATGAGGAACTCCGCCTCGTGGATCTTCTCCTCCAGGCGCCGGTAGACCGCGTCGAGGTGCCGCTGCTCCCCGCGGATCTCCCGCTCCCGGACGCCGTCGCGGCCGTCGCGGCCGCCGCGTCCCTCCTCGCCGCGGTCCTCGTCGGTGGTTCGCCGCACCGATGGCACTGTCTCCTGCGCTCCCAACGCACGGGCCCCCTTCTGGTGGACTCAGGGCAGCCGTCCACCGTACGCGACACGGGGTGTGCCGCGCACGCGGCGGCGCCTCACAGCCAGCCCCGTTCCAGGGCTATGCGGGCGGCGTCGAACCGGTTGCGTCCCTCCAGTTTCTTGATGGCCGCGGACGTCAGGTTGCGGACCGTTCCACTCGCCAGGTACAGCTCCTGGGCTATCTCCTTGATGGACGCGCCGGTCGCGGTCAGTCGCAGGATCTCCACCTCGCGCTCGTTGAGCGAGTGCTTGCCCCTCTTGTCGGGCCTGCTCACCAGTCCGGGGTCGACCGTCAGGCATCCGGCGGCGGCCCCGCGGATGGCGCCGATCAGGTAGGGCAGCTTGGAGTGCCGGGGGACGATGCCGAGCACCCCGGCCTCGATCGCGCGCGCCACGTGCGCCCGGGTGGGCTCGACGACGATGAGGGTGATCTTGCAGGTCGGGACGGACCGGATGAGTTCGGCGACCCGGCACAGTCCGCCGGGGCCGCTCACCCTCCCGCCCAGCACGGCCACGCACGGCGCCGCCTTCCGGGCCATGGGAAGGACCTGCTCGCCCTCGTGGGCGACTCCCACCACCTCGAAGTCCTCGACCCGATCGAGCGCCTCGGCGAGCGCTTCCGAGAACAGGACATGGTCGTCGGCGACCATGATGCGAATGGTCATTCGGTTTTCCCCCGCAGTGCATCCGACAGGATCGGAACGGAGGATCGCCCGCGTGGGGCCGGACGGTGGGTCCGGACGTTCCCCCTGGGCGGGCCACACTCGTCTCCGTGCCCGGCGCGACCGGCCCGAGGGCCGGCCGGCGGACGGAGCCGATCCCCGTTCCCGGCGTGAAGCGTGAAGAGTTGTTGCTGGTCGCGACTGCCTCTTCGGCGTGACGGCGGTGGTGCGGCGGCACCGGAGACGTCATTGATGCGCGCGCGACTGAATCCGGCGTATCGCCGGTAAACGCGGTATTCCCATGAGTTCCTCCCGGGCCCGGTTCACTGACCCGGAGTCAATCTTTGGTCGAGGAACGCGGGTTGTGAAGGACCGGCAAGGATTCGAGTCCTGTTCTTCACAACGGCCGTCCGCACCCGAGCATGGACGAGGGCTGGTCGGCGGGGCGAAGATCGGGTTGGCTGCTCCTCCATGAGCACGCGTGAGCACGTAACCCCCCATCGCGACGGCACCCGGGGCGCCGCCCTGATCATGACGGTTTTCGGCACGGTGTGGTGGCTGTCGGGCGCGACCGCCCTGAGCGGCGCCCCGGGGACCGCCGCCGTGGCAGGCGGCGCGGCGGCCGGCGCGGCGCTGCTGGTGCTCGCCCTGCGCCGGCTGAACGGTGTGGGCGAGCAGGAGGCGTACGAGCGGGCCGCACGCCGCTTCGGGGTGGTCAACCTGATTCAGGCGATCGCCGTCGCGGCAGTGATCGTGGTCGCGGTACGCGCCGGGGAACCCGCGTGGATACCCGGGCTGATCGCGGTGGTGGTGGGCGCACACTTCCTCCCTCTGGCACCGCTGTTCGCGATGCCCGAGTACCGGTGGGCCGGCGTCCTGCTGATCTGCGCGGGGCTCGCCGGCTGCGGGGCGGCACTGGCGGGTGCCGGCACGGACACCGTACGGGCCCTGGTGTGCCCGGCCTGTGCCGTGGTCCTGTGGGGGGTGGTGGCCCGCTTCCTGCGGGCCGGCGGCGCGGCCTCGGGATGAGACCGCGCCGCCGGCCCGTCCGTGCGGCGTCGTGGGCGTCGCGGGCGTCGCGACGGACGGTTCAGCGCACGACTTCCATCTGTCCCATCATCCCCATGTCCACGTGGTTCATCATGTGGCAGTGGTACATGAACAGCCCGGTGTAGTCGGTGAACTTCACCGCGAACCGGAGGGTCTCCCCCGGAGCCACCGTGACGGTGTCCTTCAGTCCCGCCTCGGTGGGGCCGGGGGGCCGCCCGTTGCGGTCGAGGATCCGGAACTGCGCCAGGTGCGGGTGCATGGAGTGCGGGAGGCCCATCTCCACGTCCTCGTTGACCACCCTCCACACCTCGGTCTTGCCGAGCCGGGACCGGAAGTCGACCCGGTGCATGTCGAAGACCCTGTCGTTGATCAGGTGCCGGCCCGTCTGCGGGTCGAACCGCATGCGGAACTCCCGCTCCAGCACGGGTGTTCCCAGGTCGGGCGCCGGACGCAGTTCGCCGGGCACCCTGCTGGGGTCGTCGGCCTTCCGCACCACGTCGAAGCGCATCACGTCCGGCGTCTCCCCGGGGAACGAGGCCAGGCTCTCCAGCACCACCTGTGAACCGACCGGGTAGTTCGAGAAGTCGACGACGACGTCGATGCGCTCGCCGGGCCACAGCGGCACCGCCCACACCTGGGCCGGGGCGGGGAGCAGGCCGCCGTCCGAGGCGATCTGCGTCATCGGGGCGCCGTCCCGCAGCCGCAGCAGGAAGAAGCGGTCGTTGGCGGTGTTCATCAGCCGCAGCCGGTACTTGCGGGCCGCGACCTCGAAGTACGGCCGGGGGCGTCCGTTGACCAGGAAGGTCGGGCGGTCGGCGAAGCCCTGCGGGTCGTAGCTCAGGGTGCCGTCGTCCTCGAACTTCGCGTCGCGGATCTGGAGCGGGACGTCGTAGCGGCCCTTGGGCAGCGGCAGGGCGTCCTCGAAGCCGTCGGTCAGCACGTAGGTGGCGGCCAGGCCGCGGTAGATGCTCTCCGCGCTGTCCGAGTGCTCGTGGCCGTGGCCGTCCCCGTGCGAGTGGTCGTGCAACCACAGCGTGGAGGCGCGTTGCTTGTTCGGGTAGTGGTAGTACCGGACGTCGCCCGGTTCGGCCTGGTACATCGGGTGGCCGTCGAACCGCTGCGGAACGTGCCCGCCGTGCAGGTGCATCGCGAACGGCACGTCCATCCGGTTCACCTGCCGGATGAGCACCGGGCGGCCCCGGCGGGCCACGATCAGCGGGGCGAACTGCCCGTTGTAGCCGCGTATCGGGGTGGGAGCGCCCGGCAGCAGCTCGACGCGGGACTCCGCGGTGGTCAGTTGGTGGAAGTCGTGGCCGATCATGCGGCGGGGGCGCAGCGGCACCGGGACGTGCAGCGGCACGGTGAAGGGCTCGGTGGCGGAGGTCCGCGGCGAGGGCGCCTTGCCCCGGCGCCGGGACGGGGCGGGCCGCTGCGGCGGCGGGGTGGCCGCCCAGGAGGAACCGGCCGCGGGCAGCACGGCGGCGGTGCCGAGCACGGCCGCGTTCCTGACGAGGTGTCTTCGGGAGAGGGTCACGATGGCGCTTTCCTTTTCGGTTCGGGGACGACGGGCCTGTGGCGGGCGGGCCGGTGTCAGACGCGAGTCATGGCGGCCTGCCAGGCCCGTACGGTGCCCGGGGAGAAGGCGACTTCGAGGTCGGCCGGTTCGAGGGAGTCGACACGCCAGCCGTCCGCGAAGGCGGTCCTGATGTCGCTCTCGGAGATCCGGTGGGGACCCCATTCACCGGGTTCGCGGTCGCTCCAGCACATCAGGAAGTACCGGCCGCCGGTCGGGACCACCGCGCCGAGGGACCTCACCAGCGCCGGACGGTCGTCCGGCGCGAAGCAGTGGAAGAAACCGACGTCGACGACGGTGTCGAACCGCTCCCCCAGTTCGGGCAGCCTCGTCCCGTCCCAGACCAGGAAGCGGACGTCCAGTCCGCGTTCGCGCGCCTTCCGCCGAGCGAGCTCGATGCCGCTCGGCGCGGCGTCGACCCCCGTGGTCTCCAGACCGTGCTCCGCGATCATCAGGGCGTTGTCCCCGCTGCCGCAGCCCACGTCCAGCACCCTGCCGCGCAGGGCTCCGTCACGTGCGAGCCGCACCAGAGCGCTCTGGGGACGGCCGATCTCCCAGCCCGCGCCGGGTTCACCGGCGTAGTGCGCCTCGAAGATCTCCACTCCGCTGCCCGTCGGCAAGCCCCCCGTGGGCGTCCGACCAGTTGTACCGGTCATATCTGCCTCCTGTCGGCCCGCCCATACGATCGGGACGGGCCCAGCCGAAGAACCACGGCTAAGTCGCCGTCACCTTACTCGCTCATTTGTCACGGACAGATATCAATGATCGATGTCACATGGATTCGTGACACATGTCAGGTAACCGTTCCACGCCCGTTGTCCCGGACGGATGAACCATGCAAGATGATCAGCAAATTCCACAGGGTCGGCAAATCTCTGGCCCGGCCCACCGAAGCCGCAGACGACCGAGCCGGCTTTTCTTCCGCTTTCCCGACCATTCCCGAGCACGCGCCTTCCGCCCACCGAACGGAGTCGGCGGGGCACGGCCGGACCTTCGACCGCGAACAGGTGGATGAGTGTGACCGTTGGTGCAGCGACCGCCACCGGGGCGGACACCGGTCAGGCGGCGGGGCTCCGCCTGTACACCCGGACCCCGGTGACCCCGCAGTGGCTGGCCCGCACGGTGGTGCCCGCCGCCCGCGCCCTCCGCGACGACCACGGGGCTTCCCTGGTGTACCTGCGGCGCGGCTGGCTGCACGGCCCCCACGTGGAACTCCACGGCCGGGCCGACCGGGGCGGCGAACTGCCCTGGGACATGATCGGCCGGCTCCTGGACGCCGGGCCGGAACCGCGGTCGGGCGCGCTCACCGAGGAGGAGTACCTGGCCCAGGCGCGTGAACTGGGGCGCCTGGAGCGGGTTCCCCCGCCCTACCTGCCGATGCGGCCGCACGGAACGGTCGAGCCGATCCCCGTCGACGACGCCGCTCGGTGGCCCCAGCCCCTGGACAGTCTGCGTGAAATGGCGCTGGGCCGGATGTGCGTACCACTGATGGACATGCTCGAAGAAATCACCCGGGATCGCTCGAAGGCCTCCCTGCGGCTGGCCGAGGCATTTACCGCACTGGCCGATTCGCATCATTCCGGGGCCGCTTACGGGACTTTCTCCCTGCGTTCCCATTCCGAGGCTTTCATGGCCTGGGCGTCCGCTCGGAAGGATCCACGCCCGGCGTTCAACAAACGTTTGAACAATGATTCCCCGCAGTTTCGCGAAACAGTGGGCAAGGCCCTCGCGGGCGAATACGGACCGCACGGCGCGGCCTGGCGCTCCGCGTTCGCGTACTGCATGGGCCTGTTCGACTCCGCGGTGGCCGCCGGAACGCTGACGCTGGCGGGGCTGGAGTCGCTGGGCGCCGGGTCCGACGACGCGCCGACGGGCCCGCCGGGCGCGGCCGACGGCTCCGAGGGCCGGCCCAGCGAGTTCCACCGCACCGTCGCCGCCACCGGGCTCGTCGACGACCCGCCCGAGTGGTTCGCCTCCTACCGCCTGTTGGTCAACCTCTTCTACCAGCAGCTCCCGCTGCTGGGGGTCTCCCCGATGCAGCGCTACTACATGTGCCACGCCATCGCCGAGACCGTGGACGAGGTCCTGGGCGCCTCCTGGCAGGAGCGGCTGCGTCGCATGCGGGACGGGGGCGGGGCACGATGAACACGACGGTGCCCGACGAGCCGGTGTGGATGCTCCGCGTCAACCCGCTGCGCCGCTCCCGCCTCGGCGACCGGCGGCTCACCGGTCTCCTCGCGGACCTGGTGGACGCCGAACGCGCGGTGCGGGCGGCGGCCGACACCTGCTCGGACGTCCTGTACGAACTGGTCGCCGCGGCCGACGACCCCGACGAGCGCGGGCGGCTCATCGCCCTGCGCCGCGACATCCACAACGACCGGCGCCCCCGTGCCGCGCTCGACCCCGAGCCCGCCGCCGTCGCCCACTGGCGGCAGGTCCGCGAGCACCGCGACGGGCTGCGGAGCCGGATCGCACAGGAGTACCCGGAGGCGGCCGACCGCGAGCGGACGCGCCTGGCCGAGGTGCTGGGCGACGACGACCTCCGGCGCGCGCTGGCCCTGGTCGCCCCCGAGGTGGCCGGGTCCGCCGAGCGCTACCGCAGGGCCGCCGCCGGACGGGTGCCGGCCCGGATCCGCAAGACCGAACGGGGCCTGCTCCAGTACGTCACCCGGGCCATGCTCCGCACCAGCCCGCTGTCCCGGTTCACCGCCGTCGGTCTCGCCCTGCCCGACGAGGACGGCATCGCCCCCGACGCGGTGCGGTTCGACGGCGCGACCGCCTTCATGGGCCTGGACCGGGTGATGCTCGACTACGTGCTGGGCGGTCTGGAGGCCCGGCCGGGCGACCTGGACCCGCGGACGTGGGTGCAACTGCCGCCCACCTCGACCGTCGACCCGGGCAGCGGCAGGCTGTACTTCCTCCGCACCACCGAGCAGGGCGTAAAACGCCTGGCCGCCCCCCTGAACGGTTCCGTCCGGCCGCTGGTCGAGGCCACCGCCCTGGGACCGCGCCGGGCCGCCGCGGTGGCGGCGGACTTCGCCGCCCGCGCCGGCTGCTCCCCCCAGGAGGCGCTGAGGGCGGTGGCGAAGTCCGTGAGCGCCGGAATCCTGTGCGTCTGTCACGGCCCCGAGGACGGCGGCGCCGACTTCGAGGACCTGCTCCACCGACCGGCGTCCGCCGCGGCTCCCCTCCTGGAGGAGATCCGCGGCCTGCTGCCGGCACCGGCGGACGCGCCGCCCGCCGACCGCGAACGCGACCTGGCCCGGCTGAACTCCGCCCTGAGCCGGCTGAGCCTGGCGGCGGGGCGTCCCGCGCAGATCCTGGTGGAGGAGGACTACGTCGTCCCGCCCGTCCGGGTCGCCACCTCGGCCTGGCGGACCCGGTTGGACGACCTGGCCGCCGGGGTCGGGCTCCTCTCCGTCTTCGACCGGATGCACGACGTGCGGGCGCTGCTGAGCGCGGTGTTCACCGAGCGGTTCGGCGCGGGCGCCGAGGTGTCCCTGATCGAACACGCGGCGGACCTCGTCGGCGAGGTGTACCGCAGGGGCGGCGACTACGACGGCACGGTCGCGGCCGGCACCGGCCCCGCCGACGGGTCCCTGGACCGGCTGCAGGACCTGCGGCGCCGGATCACCGAGGCCCTGGGCGCCGAACTGGACCGGGCCGCCGAGCGCGGCGAGGACCTCGTCCTCACCGCCGCCGACGCCGCCGACCTCACCGCCGGCCTGCCCGACCGCTTCCGGCAGGGTCCGCTGGCGTACGGCGTGCTGGTCCAGCCGTGGCGGGACCGGCTGGTCTTCAACGACGCGTACG
Source organism: Streptomyces megasporus (assembly GCF_000718985.1). Taxonomy (GTDB): domain Bacteria; phylum Actinomycetota; class Actinomycetes; order Streptomycetales; family Streptomycetaceae; genus Streptomyces; species Streptomyces megasporus. The sequence goes on from NZ_JODL01000030.1 coordinate 48,155, forward strand.
CCGGGCACGGCATGCTCTACGGCCGGTTCCTCGGCTACGACCGCGCGCTCGGCGGCGACGCCCTGGACCACACGGCGCGGCGGCTCACCGCCCAGTACGGCGCGGACGGCGCCCGGGTCGCCGAGGACCTCGGTCTGCACCGGCTCAACGTCAACGCCCACGTCCCGGTCCTCGCCGACGGGCTCCGGCCGGACGACTGGTTCCCCCTCCGGCTGGCGCACGATCCCGACACCGACGGCCTCACCATCCGCGACGCGGACGGCCGTGACCTGCGGGTGCTCACCCTGGGCGCGGGCCACCCCGAGCTGTTCCCGCCGCCGGTGCGGCTGGCGAGCTGGCTGCTCAGCGGCGGCCGGCTGTACGAGGACCTGGTCGGCCGCTGGTACGCCGCCGCCGGACGGGACGACCGGCACACCCACCGCTGCCCCCGGCTGTCGGTCGGCTCGGCGGTGCTCGCCCGGCGCCGCTGGTACGGCGGCCGGGAACTGGCGGACGCCGTGGCGGCCGGTCCCGGCGAACACGACCGGCTGCTGGCCCTCACCGCCTGGCGCGCCCGCCACGGCGTGCCCGAGGAGGTCGTGCTCAAGACGCCGTTCGACGACGACTACCGGCAGGAGGCCGACACCTCCGGCGAGGACGCGCGGGAGCACCGCCGTCGCCAGAAGCCGCAGTACGTCGACCTCGCCGGCGCGCTGAACGTCCGCGTGCTGCCCCGGCTGATGGAGCGCCGCAGCGCCGGCTACGTGGAGGAGGCACTGCCCGGCGTCTCCGACGGCGACCACGCCGTCGAGTGGGTCGTCGAGATCGGCCGTGCTCCCGGCGGCCCGTTCGAGTACGGAGGGAAGACCGGATGAGGATGAAGGCACGGCCGTACCTCCACTACGCGCCGGTACCGGGCGGGGTGTACCTCAGCGGGGCGGGCGCGCAGTTCGCCATGAAGGGCCCGGAGCTGCTGTTCAAGATCGTCGACGTGTGCGTGCCCCTGCTGGAGGACGGCGCCACCGAGGACGAACTCGTCGCCGCCCTGGGGTCCGAGCGCGCCCGTCCGGCGGTGCGGAAGGTGACCGACGGGCTGCGCGGCCACGGCATGCTGCTGGACCTGGAACGGCTGACCGTGCCGGAGCCGCCGCGGGAGGTGCGCGAGAGGCACCCCGAGGCGCTGGCCTGGCTGGAGTCGGTCTCCGACGATCCCTACGCCCTCTTCGAGCGCTTCCGCGACGCGCGGATCCTGCTGTGCGGGCCGTCCCGGGTCGTGCTGCCCGCCGCCCGCGGCCTGGCCCGGGCGGGCGCCCGGCGGCTGAGGCTGGCGGCGCCCGACGCGGACGCCGTCTCCGCGACCGCGCTGCGGCTGGGCGCCGAGGTGCTGCCCGTCTCCCCGGAGAGCCTGGTCCGGGCGGCCGGGGACGCCGACGCCGTGCTGTACCACCGGGAGGAGACCGGGGCGGACGGGGAGTTCGGGACGGACTGGCTGCCGGAGGGCGTTCCGGTGGTGGCGGTCCGGGCGGTCGGCCCGCTGGTCCTGGCCGGCCCGGTCGTCCGCGATCGGGGCGCGCGCCGCCTGTGGGCCGACCTGGACGGGCGGGCCCGGCAGTGGGCGACGGCCGAGGACGCCGAGGGCGCCGCCCCGGCCGCGCGGCCCGCGGCGGACGCGCTGGCCGGGGCACTCGCCGGCCAGGCACTGTTCGAGGCCCTGACCGAGGGTGCGGTGCCCGGCGAGGCCCACGTCCTGCACGGCGCGGAGGTCGCGGCCGAGCGGGTGCTCGTCCCGTCCCCCGTGGAGCCCGAGCACCCCCTGCGGGACCTGGCGGACGCCGAGCCCGCCGCCCTGCCGACACCGGAGGAAGCGGTACGGGCCGTCACCGCCGCCGCGGCTCCCTGGACCGGGCTGTTCGTCCTCGCGGGCGGCGCCGACCTGCCCCAGATGCCGCTCGCGCTGCGGGAGACGGAGTACCGCGCCGGGCGCACCGGAGGCGTCGCCTCCTGGGGACGGGACCAGCGGGCCGCGACCGTCGCCACCGCGCTGGAGACGCTGCGCGGCCTGGTGCCTTCGGGGTCCGGGGTCCCCGCCGCGGGCCTGACCGAGGAGCGCTGGCTGCTCGACGGGGTGCTGCGCCTGCTCGTGGCCGACGCCCGCCCCGTGGACGCCGCCCCGCCGGAGCCGGGGCCGGAGGCGGTCCTCGTCCGGAAGGGCCTGGCGGAGTACGGGGCCGGGGACGTCCGCACCCTGCTGCTGCACGTCCCCGGTGTGGACTGGCGGCTGTGTCGCGCCGAAGTCGACGGGGCACGGCCGGTCCTGGCCTGGGGCCGGGACGGCGCCGAGGCCGTGCGCGCCGCGCTCGGCACCGCCCTGGCGGCCGCCCAGGTGCGGCACCTGCGGGGCACGGGCGAGGGCGGCACGGTCCCCCGTGCGGTCCCGGAGGTCCACACGGACGTGCTGGCCACGGCCGACGGCGCGGCGATCTCCTCGTTGCGCGAGCAGGTCGCCGCGTACGCCGCCGCGACCGGGGTGCGCTACCGGGGCCACTGCCACCGCGCCGACCCCGTCCTGGGCGAACTCCCGGTCCACTACGGGCCGGTGCGGGTGTACTCCACCGGACGGGAGCGGGCCGATGGCTGACCACCCGCCGGCCGCCGAGGCCGCCGAAACCACCGCCGTCGCCACCGCTGTCACCACCGCCGCCGTCGCCGCTGTCGCCGACGGCCTCGACGGTGCGTGGTCCGAGGCGCTCGAACCGCTGCTCCGCACCGCTTCGGGCGGGGTGTCCCTGGGCCACGGCTGGGACCTGGAACGGGAACGCGACCACTGGCGGCGCGCCGCCGAGGGACGCACCGAGCACCTGTCGGTGCGGATCCACGACGACGAGGTGCTCGTCGGGCCGCGCTGGGTCCCGGACACCGACGCGGGCTGCGCGGGCTGCGCCGAGGTACGGGCCCGCGTGGCCGTGACCCACCCGTTGGTGGCCGACCTGACGGAGCCCTGCTCCCGGCCCGCCCCCCGCCGTCCGGCGCTGCTCCCGATGCTGACCGCCGCCGCGGAGCACTTGGCCGAACGCCCACTGCGCCCCGGTGAGCTGTACGCCGTCGGGCGGCGGACCGTCCGCCGCCACCGGGTGGTGCGCGCCTTCGACTGTCCGGTGTGCGCCCCGGCGCCGGCCGCGCGGGAGGCCGCCGGGCCGGTCCCCTCCCCGCTTCCCCCGCCGCTCCCGGAACCGCTGGTGCTGCGCGACCGTCCCGCGTCCCCCCAGGACCCCGTCCGGGGCACCGGCGGCAGCCGCCTGCTGCGGCCGGGCGCGCTCCGCGAGAAGCTGGTCGACCCCCGCTTCGGGCCGGTGCTGGAGGTGGTCCGCGAGTCCCGCGCCCCGTTCGCGATGAGCATGGCCGCCGCGCTGGAGTCCATCGCCATGGGGTACGGGCGGGCGTTCACCTTCGCCGAGGCCGAGCCGGTCGCCATCCTGGAGGCGTACGAGCGGATGGCCGGCTTCCCGCACGCCGCCCCGGTCCTCACCGACCTGGCCCACCGGGACATTCGCGACATCGCGCTGGACCCGCGGACGCTGGGCCGGTACACGCCCGAGCAGCTCGCGCATCCGAGCTGCCGGGTGATGCCCAGTGACCTCGACACCCCGATGGACTGGGTGTGGGGCCACGACCTGGACACCGGGGAACCGCTGCTCGTCCCGGCCGACATCGGCTTCTACCAGTACGACTACCGCTACCGGAAGGACCGTTGGGCCGCCCGGGCCGAGGGCGCCGCGCCCAGACGGCACTTCTTCCACGAGTCCTCCAGCGGCTGCGCGCTGGGCTCCTCCCTGGAGGAGGCGGCCCTCCACTCGCTGCTGGAACTCGCCGAGCGCGACGCCTTCCTGATCTCCTGGCACCGTGCCCTGCCCCTGCCGTCGATCGACCCGGCCACGGTGACCGATCCGGTCTCCCGCCGACTGCTGGCACTGGTGGAGTCCCGCGGTTTTGACGTCCACCTGCTGGTCGCCACACAGGACATCGGGGTGCCGGTGGTCTGGGCGCTGGGGGTCAACCGCACCGGAGGCTTCCCCGCCACGTTCTCCGCCGCGGGGTCCGGGATCCGCCCGGAGTCCGTGGTGCGCGCCGCCCTGTGGGAGCTGGGGCAGATCGTCACCGATCCCGTCGAGTGGAGCCGGGCGGAGGCGGAGGCGATGCTGGACGACCCGTGGCGGATCGAGGTGCTCGACGACCACCTCCGGCTCTACACGCTGCCGGAGAGGCGGGACCGGGTCACCACCGTGCTCGGCGGCCCCCGGATCGCCCTGGCCGACGCCTTCCCGGGCTGGCCCGAGACGTTGGAGCGGGCCGCGGCGGGCGACGTGCGCGGCGCGCTGGAGTACGTGCGGGGGCTGTACGCCGCCGCCGGGCTGGACCGCATCGTGCTCGTCGACCAGACCACCCGCGACCACGCCGACCTGGGCACCGCCGTCGCCAAGGCCGTCGTCCCCGGAATCCTCCCGATGTGCTTCGGCCACGCGCACCAGCGGCTGGTGGGCCTGCCCCGGCTGACCTCCGCGCTGGTCGGCACCCCCTCGGAGCACGGAAGCGCCCCCTTCGACCCGCATCCGTTCCCCTGACCCCGCCCGGACCCGGCCCGCCCCGACCACACCAGCACCAGCACCAGCACGGAGAGCGCATGGAGACCGCACCCGCCCGCAGTGAACGCGCCGGCAGCCCGCTGCCCGACGACGCGGACTTCATGACGCGCGACATGATGTGGTTCGCCTACGGCAACGGCGCCGACCGGCCGCGCCCGCCCGTCCAGCCCACCGGCCCGCTGTCGGAGACCGAGGTGGACCCCGGGCTGCCGGACGCCGCCCGGTCCGGCGCCCCGACCGCGCTGCCGCACGGCACGGTCGACCTGCTGGAGGGGATGCCCTTCCCCCACGGCCGGTTCTCCGGCGGCGCGGGCGCGGACCGGCTGGGGCACGCGCTGGTCGCCGCCTTCGGGGTGCACCGGCGCGAGCCGGAGAACCCGTTCAACGACCACCGCGGCTATCCGTCGGTCCGCGGCAAGTTCCCCGTCCAGGTCCTCGTCGGCGAGCGGGGGCGCCGGCGGGCGCTCGACGTCTACCGGCACGCCCTGGTCGACCTGGACACGGCGGAGCGGCCGGCGCGTGCGGCCGGCTCCGGGGTCGAGATCGCGCTGGCCGGCCGCTACACCCGGCTGCCGCCCGTCTACAAGTGGTTCCGCGGCTCGCTGGTCCACCTCGAACTCGGCATCAACCTGCGCATGCTGTGCCTGGGCCTGGAACTCTTCGGGCTGCGGGGCCGGCTGCGGCTGCCGGACGCGTCCGCCGAGGAGGCCCTCACCGCGCTCGGGCTGACCCCGTCGTGGCAGTGGTCGCTGCCGCTCACCGTCGAACTGGACACGGACACGGACCCAGGCGCGGAGGCAGGCACGGGCACGAGCACGGACACGGGCACGGACGCGGGCCCGGCCCGGTCCGCGTCCGACAGCGCCGGCGCCGCGACGGGCGGCCCCGACCACGTCCTGGCCGAGGCCCTGGCCGTCAACCGCGCCCAGGACTTCCGCGAGCCGCCCGCTCCCTTGGGCCCCGCGGTCCCCGCCGCGACGGGCGGACGGGAGCTCTCCTGGGCGGAGCTGCTGTGGCGCCGCACCTCGGGGCGGATGCCGCGCGGCCTGTACGGGATGAACGGCAGACGGCGGCGGCTGCCCGCCGCGGCCCTGCGCGACGCCGTGGACTGGCTGGCCCTCCCGCCGCCCGGCGGAACACTGCGCGCCGTGTACGAGTCCCTCCGGATCAGCGGCGTGGTGCAGGCGGTCGACGGCTTCGCCGACGGCGTCCACCGGCTCGTCGACGGGGAGCTGTCCCCGTACTCCGAGGACCCGACGGCCGCGGCCCGCCTGGAGGAGCACTACGGCTACCCGCTGGCCCCGGGCAACGGCTGCGACGTGCGGCACGCCGCCACGATCTGGTTCCTGTCGGTGCGCCCCCGCGAGGTGATGGAACGGTTCGGCCCCGGAGCCTGGTGCGCCGCGCAGTACGCGGCCGGCTGGGCCGCGCAGGGCCTGTGCCTGGCCGCCGCCGCGCACGGCCTCTACGCCCGTCCCGTGCGGGCGTTCCAGGAGGTGCCGACCCGCCGGATCCTCGGCCTCGACCCCGACGAAATGATCGTTTTCTCCGTGATCACCGGAACTCCGCGCTACACCGGACCCCTGCTGGACGTGAGACTGTGACGGACCCCGAACGGACACCACCCACCCCGCCTTCCGGTGCCGCCGCCCGCTGGCACGCGTGGCACCTGCACCTGGGCTCCGCCGCGCGGTCGCTGCACGACCGCGTGATCGAGGACGTGATCCGGCCGACGGTGGCCGAGACCGCGTCGGACCGGCCCTGGTTCTTCATCCGCTACTGGCAGGGCGGCCCTCACCTGCGGCTGCGCGTGGGCGACCTGGACGACGCCGGACTCCGGCGGACCGAGCGGCTGCTGCGGGAGCGGCTGGAGACCGCCGGGAAGCTCGCGCCGGACGAGGCGCCGGTGGACCCGGAGGACTACCGCCGCGAGGCGGAACGGCTGGCGGCGGCCGGGGAGTTGGAGGCCGGCACGCCCGTGGAGGACCTGACGCCGCCCGGGGTCCACCGGCGCTCCTACGAGCCCGAGTACGAACGCTACGGCGGCCGGGACCTGATGCCCGCCGCGGAACGGCTGTTCCAGCTCTCCAGCGAACTGGTCGCCGGGCTGCTGCCGCGCCTGCCCGACCAGCGGTCGCGGGTGCTCGCCGCCCTCCGGGCCACCATGGCCGCCGCGGCCGCCCTGGGCGACGCCGGGGAACAGGCGGCGTACTACGCGCACGCGTACCTGATCTGGCGGCAGTGGGGGGCCGCGTTCGGCTACGGCCGGGAACAGCTCGACCAGTTGTGCGGCGTCGGCCGCGGCGGCACGGTCCGCATCCGGATGCCGGACGACCACGGCCCGTTCGCCGGCTGGCACCGGGCGCTGGCCGAGCACGCGCGGGACGTGCGGCGCGACACCGACACGCACCCCGGGCGCCTGGTGTTCTCGCACGTCCACATGTTCCACAACCGACTGGGCCTGACCCTGGTGGAGGAGCTCCAGACGTACGCCCGGCTGACCCGGGCCTTTCCCGCCTCCGAACTTCCCGCCCCCGAATCCTCCGGCCCCGCACCCTCCGGCTCTCCGACATCCCGGCCCGCCGCCGAAGCGGCATCGTAAGGAGCGAACATGACACAGACTTCCCTCGCCTCGCCGGAGTTGTCCTCCCCGGCCGCGGCCCCGGCGGTGCTGGCCCGCGCCTCGGGCGTCACCCGCCGGTACGGCGACCACACCGCCCTGGACGCCGTCGACTTCGAGATCCGCCAGGGCGAGCTGCTCGGCCTGCTGGGCCCCAACGGTGCCGGAAAGTCCACGTTGGTCAGCCTGTTGACCGGGTTGAAGCAGGTGACGTCGGGCCGCTGCGAGCTGTTCGGCGGCGACCCGCGCCGCCCGGAGAACCGGCTGCGGATCGGCGTCACCCCGCAGGAGACCGGCCTGCCGGAGACCCTGCGGGTGGCCGAGGTGGTCGACTTCGTGGCGGCCCACTACCCGGACCCGGAGAACCGCGACGAGCTGCTGGAGCGGTTCGGCCTCTCCGCCCTGGCCCGCCGTCAGACCGGCGGCATGTCGGGGGGCGAGAAGCGCCGTCTGGCCGTGGCGCTGGCCTTCGTGGGCCGCCCGCGGCTGGTGTTCCTCGACGAGCCGACGACCGGCCTGGACGTGGAGTCGCGCAAGGCGCTGTGGGACCGGGTGGCCGAGTTCCACGCCGACGGCGGCACCGTCCTGCTGACCAGCCACTACCTGGAGGAGATCGAGGCGCTGGCCGAGCGCGTGGTGGTGCTGGGCCGAGGCCGGGTGCTCGCCGACGACTCGGTCGACGCGATCCGCGGGCTGGTCCGCGTGCACCGGGTCAGCCTGACGGCGGGCGACCTGCCGGAGCTGCCCGGGGTCGTCGGCGAGCACCGCGAGGACGGCCGCGTCCATCTGATGACCGGCGACCCGGACCAGTTGGTGCGGGAGCTGGTGAAGCGGGAGGTCGCCTTCTCCGGCCTGGAGATCCGGCCCACATCGCTCGAAGAAGCCTTCCTGACCATCACCGGATCCTGACGAAAGCCGTGACCATGGCACTGACCCTCGTCCACACCCGCTACCAGTTGCTGCGGACCATCCGCATCCCGATCGCGTTGGTCGGTTCGGCGTTCTTCCCGGCCGCGTCGATGATCTTCTTCGTGGTGCCGGCGGCCGGCAAGGACCCGACGGGCGCCGTCTACGCGACCGCGTCGATGGTCGTCTTCGCCTCCATCATCAGCAACCTCTTCGGGCACGGCATCGGCGTCGCCGAGGACCGCGCCCAGCCGTGGGACCCCTACACCCGCACCCTGCCGGTCGGGCTGTTCCCGAACTTCGCCGGGCGGATCATCACCGGGTTGGCGATGATGCTGCTCTCGATGCTGCCCGTGGTCGTCATCGCGGCGGTGTTCACCGAGGCGTCCGTCAGCCTCTGGCAGTTCCTCGCCGGACTGGTGGTGCTGATCGTCGCCTCGCTGCCGTTCATGCTGATGGGCCTGGCGATCGGCTACCTGCTGTCCACGAAGGCCGCGCTGGCCGTGGTGCAGATCATCTTCTTCCCCCTGGCCTTCGCCGGCGGTCTGCTGTCGGCGCCCGACTCCGCCCCCGGCTTCGTGAAGGCCATCGCCCCGTACGTGCCCAGCCGGGGCGCGGTCGAGCTGATGTGGGGCGCGGTGGGGGACTTCGACGTCAACCCCACCGCGGTGGTGTCCCTGGTGGTGTGGACGGTGGCCGTCGGGGCCGTGGCCGTCTACGCCTACCGCCGGGACGAGGGGCGTCGCTACCGCTGACGCCCCCGTCGCCCCGTCGTCCCGGCCGTACCGAGCGGGCTCAGCGCCCGGGCGGTACGGCCGCGGTCGTCCCGCGGAGCCCGTCGACCGCCGCGCGCAGCAGCTCCCCCGTCTCCGCGCGGTCGCGGGCGGCGCCGAAGACGTGGAAGTCGGGGCGCACCAGGACCGTGCGGACCCCCCGGGACGCCAGCCACCGGTGGTAGACGCCCTCGGTGTCCACCACGGCGTCCCCACGGGCGTCCCCGGCCGCGGTGCCGGGCGGCAGCAGCCGGACCGGGCGGGCTCCCAGCGGGCTCAGCGCCGCGCGGAGACCGTCGCCGTACGCCGCCGGGTCGTCCAGGGTGAGCAGCACGAAGCCGCCCCCGGCGATCTCGTCGAACGGCCCGTGGCCGCCGGCGCCCGCGACCGGCGCCTGCGGGAGGAGCACACCGGCCGGGTCGTCCGGGCCGCCCTCGCCGGTGTCCGGGCCGCGACGCAGGTAGCCGTCGGCGAGGGCGTCGGTGCGGGGCCCGCCGCCGGGGCCGTGGCTCCGGTCGCCGAGCATCCTCCGGTCGCGCTCGGCCGCCGCGGCCGGATCGGTCTCGCAGATGAGGCGGCCCAGACCGACGGACATGCCGACGATCTGCCGCACGTGCGGGCGACGCTCCCGCTCGTAGGTGTCGAGGAGCTCCTCCCCGGCGACCCCCGCCAGCACCAGGTCGAGTTTCCAGGCCAGGTTCGCCGCGTCCCGGATGCCCGAGCACATCCCCTGCCCGGCGAACGGGGGCATCTGGTGCGCGGCGTCGCCCGCGATGAGCGTCCGGCCCCGCCGCCAGTGCCGGGCGACACGGCCCCGGAAGGTGTAGACGGCGTGCCGCTCCAGGACCGCGTTCCGGCTGTGGACCCCGAACCCGGCCAGGAGCCGCCAGGCGTTCTCGGTGGTGCCGAACTCCTCGGCCGGTTCGTGGGGCATCCTCATGAACTCCCAGCGGCGGTGCCCCGGTCCGGCGGAGACGGCCACCCTCGGCCGGGCCGGGTCGGCGATCTGGAGGTTGAGCGGGGGGAAGTCCTCCGGCCGGTGCGGCACCACGTCGCAGGCCATCCAGTCCAGGGCGAACCCCGAGTCGTCGCTCTCGGTCCGCAGCCCGTGGTCGCGGACGAAGCTGTTGGCGCCGTCGCAGCCCACCACCCAGCGGGCCGTCAGCACCCGACGCTCACCGGACTCGACGTTCTCGGCGACGACGTCCACCACCCCGTCGCGCTCGGCGAGGCCCACGGCCCGGTGCCCGCGCAGCACCCGCAGTTCCGGCAGTTCCTCGCCCCGGCGGGCCAGCGCCTCCTCCAGGCCCGGCTGGTACATGGAGGTGGAGTCGGGCCAGCCGTACGGGCCCGACGGGCGCAGCGGCACGCGCAGCAGTTCCTCGCCCGTCGCGTTCTCCACCACGTAGTCCCGGGACGGTTCGCCGATCCGCCGGATGGCGTCGGCGATGCCCGCGGACGCCAGGACGCGGGCGCTCGGACCGTCGAACGCGACCGCCCGCGGCATCGGGTACGGCCGCGGCCACCGCTCGACGACGGTGACCCGGCGGCCCCGCCCGGCGAGGAGCACGGCGAGGGTCTGGCCGACCGGTCCGCAGCCGACGACGAGTACGTCGGCCGTGTCGCCGGGCCTTCCGGGGGCGGATGCGGACGAAGAGTTCATTCCTTCTCCCGAAGACGACATCCGGTGAACCGGCCAAGGTTATGCCGGTGACCGCCGCACGCATCGGACAAATCCTCCGCCGCTCCCCACAAGGTGACCCACGTAAGCGGAATCGTGATAAATGTCAGCCGACGCCCCGGAAGTGCTGCACGGAACAGGAATACCCTCCAGCATTACCACGCCGGCCATTCGGCCGGTGTCAATCATTGAAGGGAATTCGACATGAGCCCCGTTGCCGAGACCGAGATCTTCGACTCCTTCGACGTCGAGGAGCTCGAGGTGCTCGAGGTCTCCGACAGCGTCGCCCTCCCACGCGGGGGGAAGTCCGTCCGCACCCCCGGACAAGGGCGGCGAGGTTGTCAAGGCCGGCAAGGGCGCCAGGGGGTGTCAAGGGGGCGGCGCCGGAACCCCTGCCGCCCGCGGAGTGACCTGTGTAAGCGGAATCGTGATAAATGTCAGTCGACGCAACCGGAATACTGCGCGGCGCGGAAATCTGACTCAGCATTACCACGCCGGTCAATCGGCCGGTGTCCACCGCTGAAAGGAATTCGACATGAGCCCCGTTGCCGAGACCGAGATCTTCGACTCCTTCGACGTCGAGGAGCTCGAGGTGCTCGAGGTCTCCGACAGCGTCGCCCTCCCCCCCGTGGCACGCGCTTTCCCGATCCATGTCCCCCCGTCGTGGGCACGGCACGAGCACTACGCACGCAGAATCCTCCACGCCCTGTCGCGGAACCCGGACCGCGTGGTCCTGCGGTGGCGCGAGGAGACGGTGACGGGTGCCGAGCTGGCCGCCCGCGTGCACGCCGCGGCGAGGACGCTGGACGCCCTGGGCGCGGGACGCGGCACCACGGTGGCGATCCTGACGGAGACCAACCACCCGGCCATGCTGGTCGCCCGCTACGCGGCGCACCTGCTGGGCGCCGGAACCGTCCACGTCCGCTCCCACAACCCCCGCTCGGACGCCGTGGAACTCCCCCGGGCCGTCCAGGCCGACATGCTCCGGGAGAGCGACGCGCGGTTCCTGGTGTGCGACGGCGCCCACCTGGCCAGGGCCCGCGGACTCGCCCGCGACCTGGGCGGACGACTGTCGCTCGTGGGAGCGGACACCGGCGGCGCGGACCTCGCCGCCCGGCTGGACGCCCCACCGGGGCCCCACCCCTCCCCGACCTCCGGGGAGACGCCCCCGCACGCCCCCTACGAACCGGACGACCGCGCGGTCGTGGCCCACACCAGCGGGAGCACCGGCAGGCCCAAGGGCGTCGAGCAGACGTTCCGCACCTGGAACGCCATCGTCGGCGCGTTCCCCGGCAGTCCCGACCCGGACAGCCCCTCCCGCATGCTCGTCGCCCTCCCCCTCAGCCACACCGTCGGCTCGATGGCGGACGCCGTGCTCGCCGAGGGCGGACGCGTCCTGCTGCACGAGGGGTTCGACGCCGCCGCCGTCCTGGACGCCTTCGCCGCCGAGCGCGTCACCGACACCTACCTCGCGGTGCCCCACCTGTACCGGCTCACCGAGCTGGCCCGCTCCGGCGGCGCCGACCTGTCGTCCCTGCGCCGCCTGGTCTACAGCGGCACCCCCGCCTCGCCCCGACGGATCGCCGAGGCGCACCGGGTGCTGGGCGACTCGCTCGTGCAGCTCTACGGCTCCACGGAGGCCGGCGGCATCTCCAACCTCACTCCGCTGGACCACTGCGAGCCCGAGCTGCTGCCCACCGTGGGGCGTCCCTTCCCCTGGGTCCGGCTGAGGATCGCCGACCCCGAGACCGGCGAGGAGGTGCCGCGGGGCCGGCCCGGGGAGGTCTGCGTGGCGTCCCCCACCGTCATGGACGGCTACCTCGGCGACCCCGACACGACCGCCCGTGTCCTGCGCGACGGCCTGCTGCGCACCGGCGACCTGGGCCTGATCGACCAATACGGGTACCTGCGGCTGGTCGGCCGTGTCGGCGACGTCGTCAAGAGCGGCGGCCTGAAGATCCACCCCACCACCGTCGAGCGGGCCCTGCTGTCCCACCCCGACGTCGCGAACGCCGCCGTCTACGGGGTGGCCGACGACGACCGGGTCGAGCGCGTGCACGCCACGGTGTCGCTGCGCGACGGCGCCCGCTGCACCCCGGACCTGCTCCGCGAGCACGTCGCCGAGCTGCTCACCCCCGAACACGCGCCCGTCGAGGTGACGTTCCGAGACGACCTCCCGCTCACCGAACACGGCAAACCCGACAAGGCGTACCTGCGCACCCTCGCGGGCCGGAAGAACTCCCTCCCGCTCCGCTGAACTCGCCGAAAGGGGTCCACGATGACCGCCCACCACTTCGCACGAGCACTGCGGTTGCGCAGGCTGTTCCGGCACAGCGACTCGCGGTTGATGGTCGTGCCGCTCGACCACTCCATCAGCGACGGGCCGGTCGTCCCGCGCGGCAGCACCATCGACCGGCTCGCCGGCCGGATCGCGGCCGGCGGGGCGGACGCGATCGTGGTCCACAAGGGCAGCCTGCGGCACATCCGGCCCGCCCGCTTCGCGGACATGTCGCTGATCCTCCACCTCAACGCGAGCACCGCGCACGCGCCCGACCCGGACGCGAAGCACCTCGTCACCGGCGTCGAGGACGCCGTGCGGCTGGGCGCGGACGCGGTGAGCGTGCACATCAACCTCGGCTCGCGGGAGGAGCACCGGCAGATCGGCGACCTCGGACGGGTCGCCGACCTGTGTGATCGCTGGAACCTGCCCCTGATGGCGATGGTCTACCCGCGCGGCCCGCAGATCGCCGACCCCCACGACCCGCGGCTGGTCGCCCACGCCGTGACCCTGGCGGCGGACCTGGGCGCCGACGTCGTCAAGACCGCGTGGGCCGGCTCGGCCGCCGCCATGCTCGACGTGACCGCCGCCTGCCCGATCCCGGTGCTGGTGGCCGGCGGCCCGCCGCGCGGCACCGAGGAGGAGGTCCTCGGCTTCGTCCGGGACGCGCTGCTCGGCGGCGCGGCCGGGGTGGCGATGGGGCGGAACGTCTTCCAGGCCCCCGATCCGCAGGCCATGACCGCCGCCGTCGCCCGGCTCGTCCACGAGGGGCCGCGGGAGTCCTACGACCACCTGACAGGAGAGCACCGGAGTGAGCGCGAACAAGCTGTGCTGGCTTGACATCCGTTCGGCAGGGCGGGAGAAGAAGGCGATCGTCGAGGAGGCGCTGCACCAGCGCGTCGACGGCATCGTGGCCGCGGACCCCGCGGACCTGGAGACGCTGCCGCCGTCCGTGACCCGGGTGCTGCTGCCCGGCGGCGGCGAGGTCCCGGAGAAGGGGTTCGGGGCGGCGGACGTCGTCGTCCTCCCCCTCACCCCCGCCGAGCGCGCCGAACTGGCCCGGGCCCACCCGGACGTGGAGTTCGGACGGTACGTGGAGATCGCGGACGCGGCCGGCCTGGACGAGGCGTGCCTCGCGGCCCGCACCGAGAAGTGGAGCGTGCTGGAGTTCCGGGACCCGACGAAGATCCCCCTGGAAATCGTGATCGCCGCCGCGGCGGGCGCGCAGGGCTCGATCGTCACCGCCGTCGCCGACGTCGAGGAGGCGCGGGTCGTCTTCGGCTGCCTCGAACTCGGCTCCGACGGCGTGATGATGACCGCGCGCGCCGTCGGCGACGCCACCGCTGTCAAGCAGGCCGCCGCCTCCCCCACCGGTGAACTGGCGCTGACCGAACTGGAGATCACCGCCACCGCCCACATCGGCATGGGCGACCGGGCCTGTGTGGACACCTGCTCCCACCTGCGGCAGGACGAGGGCATCCTCGTCGGCTCGCACTCCAAGGGCATGATCCTGTGCGTCAGCGAGACGCACCCGCTGCCGTACATGCCCACCAGGCCGTTCCGCGTCAACGCCGGCGCGATCCACTCCTACACCCTGGTGGAGAACGGCCGGACGAACTACCTCAGCGAACTGCGCACCGGCGGCAAGGTCCTGGCCGTGGACGTCGAGGGGCGGACGCGCGTGGTGGCGGTGGGCCGGGTCAAGATCGAGACCAGGCCGCTGATCTCCATCGACGCGGTCGCGCCGGACGGCCGGACGGTCAACCTCATCCTCCAGGACGACTGGCACGTCCGGGTGCTGGGGCCGGGGGGCGCCGTGCTGAACAGCACCCATCTGAAGCCGGGCGACAAGGTGCTCGGGTACCTGCCCACCGCCGACCGGCACGTGGGCTACCCCATCGACGAGTTCTGCCTGGAGCAGTGACCCCCGCGAGGACGGGCGGGGGCCCGGAGACCGGGACGCCGCGAGGAGGTGCGGGGCCATCGAACCCCTGAGGGTCGCCGTGGTCGGCGCGGGCATCGGCGGACTGGCGCTGGCCGCCGCCCTGCGCCGGGCCGGCGTGCGGTGCGAGGTGTACGAGCAGGCGAGCCGGCTGTCCGAGGTGGGCGCCGGCCTGCAGCTCGCCCCGAACGCCGTGCGTCTGCTGCACCGGCTGGGACTGGCGGACCGGCTGCGGGCCTTCGCCGTCCGTCCGGAGGCGATGGAGATCCGGCGCTGGGACGACGGCCGGTTGCTGTCCGGCACCGAGTTGGGCGCCGCGTGCGAGGCGATGTACGGAGCGCCGTACTACACCGTGCACCGCGCGCACCTCCACGAGGCGCTGCTGGAGGCGGCCGGGCGCGACACGGTCCGGCTCGGCCGGCGGGTGACCGGCCTCCGGCGGGGGGACGGCGAGGTGCTGCTCGGCTTCGACGGCGGCGAGCGGCGGGCCGCCGACGTGGTGGTCGGCGCCGACGGCATCCACTCCGCGGTCCGCGCGTGCCTGGTGAGGGACGCGCCGGTCTGGTCGGGCGAGACCGTCTACCGGGGTCTGGTGCCCGGCGAGGCACTGCCGGAACTGGTCCGCGACCCCCGCGTGAGGGTGTGGATGGGGCCGGGGCGGCACTGTGTGTGCTACCCCGTCTCCGCGGGGCGCTGGATCAGCTTCGCGGCGACCGTGCGGTCCGACACCTCCGACGGTCTGCCGCCGGAGTCGTGGTCGGCCGCCGGGGACCCCGCCGACCTGGTACGGGCCTACCGGGGTTGGGAGGCGACCGTGGAGCGGCTGGTGCGGGCCGCCTGCGACGTCCCCGTGCGGCGCTGGGCGCTGCACGACCGGGAGCCGCTCGCCCGCTGGTCCGCCGGCCGGGTGACGCTGCTCGGCGACGCGGCCCATCCGATGCTGCCGTTCCGCGCCCAGGGCGCCAACCAGGCGGTGGAGGACGCGCTGTCCCTCGCGGTCTGCCTGGCCGACGCGGACGCGGCGACCGCACCGGCGGCGCTGCGCCGCTACGAGGCGCTGCGGGTGCCGCGCACCACCGCCGTCCAGCAGGGCTCGCGCGGCAGCGCCCGGGTGATGCACCTCGACGACGGCGAGGAGCAGCGGCGACGGGACGGGGCGATGGGCGCCGCCACCGCGCTGCGCGCCATGGCCTGGCTGTACGGCCACGACGCCGAACACGCCGCCCGGCGCGCCGGCGGACGGTCGGAGGGGACCCGAGGGGAGTGACCCGCGGGGCCGTCCACGCGTTCGGCCGGGGGCCGGACGGTCAGCCGCCGGCGGCGCGCTCCGGTTCCGCGCCGAGGACGCGGACGTCGGGTTCGGGGAGCCAGGAGCCCTCCGGACGCTCCAGCCAGCGCCGCTCGCCGGCCAGTCGTCGGGCGGCGGCCAGGAGGGCGTCCAGCCCCGGATGGCGCAGGCCGTGCCGCCACACCATGGAGATCGGCGAGAGCGGCACGGGGTCGACCAGCGGGCGCAGGACGGTACCGGGCATCGCGATGAAGACGTCACTGGCCAGCACCGACCACTTCCGCGCTCGCACGACCCGGACGAACTCCGCCTCCCCCTCGATCCTGGGGAAGGGCGGGACGAGTTCGATGCCGCGGCCCGCGAAGAGTCGGCGGGCGTAGTCGGTCCACTCGGCGGTCTCCTCGTTGCCCGCCCCCGCGTACAACGCCTCCCCCGCCAGCGCGTCCAGCGGCACCCGGGGCAGTCGGGCCAGCCGGTGGTCCTCCAGGAGCAGCACGGCGATCCGCTCGTACCGGATCAGCAGGTGGCCCAGCCCGGCGAGCACGGCCGGGTCCAGTCCGGCGACGCGGCCGAAGGAGACGTCGAGCCGTCCGGCGAGGATCTCCGCGGCGGCGCCGGTCAGGCCGGTGCGGTAGCGGGCGACGAACTCCACCGCGGGCGCCAGGCGTCGGGCCTCGTCCAGCACCACCTGGCCGGTGGCGACCGGTGCGCCCACGTCGACGGTCAGGGGGCGCTCGTCGCGCGCGGTGGCGGCGACGAGTTCGTCGTGCGCGGCCAGCGCGCGCCGGGCGTACGGCAGCAGCCGCTCGCCCTCGGGCGTCAGGGCGACGTGGCGGGTGGTGCGGACGAACAGCGCGGCGCCGCACCGCTCCTCCAGTCGCCGGACGTCCCGGCTCAGTGCCTGCTGCGCGACGTACAGCCGGACGGCGGCACGGGTGAAGTGCAGTTCGTCGGCGACGGTGACGAAGGCGCGCAGCAGCCGGGGCTCGATGTCTCGGGGCACACTCCATGGTCCCCTCGCGCGAAAGCGTTGACAACGAGTATGTGTGAATGGCCTCCGAGCAGGTGTTGGACGCGCTCCGGACCGCTGCCCGACGGTGTGTACATGCCGCATCCCACCTCCGGCCCCACCCGTGCGCGCCCCCGCGAGGCGCCCGTCTCCTCCCCGCTGTTCGCCCTGACCGGCGAGACCCCGGTCGCCGTCCCGCGAAACGCGGCGGCCCGACCCCGACGGGGCGGTCGCGCCGCCCCCTCCCTGTTCGGCCCGTACGCGCGGCTGTTCGCGGCGCCCGGAACGACCGCCTTCACCCTGGCGAGCCTGCTCGCCCGGCTCCCGATGGGCATGTTCGGCATCAGCGCGATCATCATGATCGCCGGCACGCGCGGCTCCTACGCCCTCGCCGGGGCCGTCACCGCCACCGGCATGGCCGTGACCGCCGTCGTGGCTCCGCTGATCGCTCGTCTGGTGGACCGGTACGGGCAGGCCCGCGTCGCCGTGCCCGCCGTGTCGCTCTCCGCCGCGGGCTCGCTGGCGCTGGTGCTGTGCGTGCGGTCCGGCGCCCCCGACTGGACGCTGTTCGCCGCCGAGGTGGTCGCCGTCACCGCCCCCAACACCGGGGGCATGGCGCGGGCCCGCTGGGCGCACCTGCACCGCGGTTCCGCGCCCGAGGCCGAGGCCGCGCGGCACACCGCCAACTCCTTCGAGCAGGCCCTGGACGAGCTGTGCTTCACGCTCGGTCCGGTCCTGGCCACCGTCCTGTGCGTCTCGCTCTTCCCCGAGGCGGGCACCCTCGCCGCCACGGCCCTGCTGCTGGTCGGCACCCTGTCGTTCGCCGCCCAGCGCCGCACCGAACCGCCCGTCGAGCCGCGCGGCGGCGACACCCGCGCGACCGCGCTCCTGCGGACTCCCGGCCTGCCTCCGCTGCTGCTCGTCTTCCTCGCCACCGGAGCGGTCTTCGGCGGACTGGAGGTGGTGACGGTGGCGTACGCCGACGGGCTGGGCCACAAGGCCGCGGCGGGAGCGGTGCTGGCCCTCCAGGCCCTGGGGTCGGGGGTGGCCGGACTGGTCTTCGGAACCCTGCGCTTCCACGGCCGGGCGGGGTCGGCGCAGTGGCGTCTGGCGCTGTGTGTGGGCGCGATGGCCGTCCTGATGACGCTGCCGCTGCTCGCCTCGACCACCGGCGATCTGCTGGTGCTGGCCCCCGCGCTGCTGGTCGCCGGGATGGCGACGGCCCCGGCGATGGTCACCGGGATGACGCTGGTCCAGCGGCTCGCCCCGCCCGACCGGCTGAACGAGGGCATGACCCTGGCCGTCACCGCGCTGCTGGGCGGCATCGCCGCCGGTTCGGCGGCGGGCGGCTGGGCGGCGGAGCACCTGGGCGGCTCGTGGGGGTACGTCGTGCCGCCCACCGCCGCGGCGCTCGCGACGGCGGCTGCCCTGGCGGCGGCCGTGAGGCGACGGAGCCCGTGACACGACGAGGAGGGGGGTGCGGGTGGCGCAGCCCCCGCCCCGCGCGGCACAGCCGCGCACACACGACAAGGGCGACGTGGTTCACGCCCCCCACGTCACCCCGCCCACCCCGTCACCACCCGACGGGGAAGGGGGGTGCGGGTGGCGCAGCCCCCGCCCCGCGCGGCACAGCCGCGCACACACGACCAGGGCGACGCGGTTCACGCCCCCCACGTCACCCCGCCCACCCCGTCACCACCCGGCGGGGAAGGGGGGTGCGGGTGGCGCAGCCCCCGCCCCGCGCGGCACAGCCGCGCACATACGACAAGGGCGACGTGGTTCACGCTTTCCGTGAACACACGTCGCCCTCGACCTTGTGGAGATGGCGGGAATCGAACCCGCGTCCAACGGTGCAGAACCAGGGCTTCTCCGAGCGCAGTCCGCTCTGCTTTTCTCAGCCCCGGCGGTCACGCGGACAAGCCGCCGACGGGCTCAGTCACTGTTTGATGTCCCACACACCCCCGTGACCGGGATGCGTGGTGAGTTCCCTAGCTGATGCCAGGATCCAGGGCGGGAACGCACCTGGGCTGACACTTCACCAGTCGCTGATCAGGCAGCGAGGGCGAAGGAATCGCGCTTGTTGTTGGCGATTATTTTTTCGCGGCACATGGTTAACGAGATCATTGCCGCGTTCCTCGGCTCGCTTCCCCTGCTTCAACAGCCGTTGTCGAAACCGATCATCCCCATGTTGAGTTGACAAGCACGTCCGGCCGGAGCCGCACGGCGCTGTTGCCATTCTACGGGATCAACGCGAGGACCTGCCAGCGTATTCCCCCGGCCGGGGACCGCCCGGACGACTCGCGTCGGTCGCCGTACGCCTGGTGCAACCGGCACGGCCGCGGGTTTGTTCCCGCACCGGCGGGACGGGCCGGCTCCGGTGCGCGCCGGAGCCGTACAGGGGTGCCTACGCCCGCTGCCGCCGCCGTGCGGCGGACACCGCGCGCTCGGCCTCGCGGCGGTCCTGCTTCTCTCGCAGGGCCTGCCGTTTGTCGTACTCCTTCTTGCCTCGCGCCAGCGCGATCTCGACCTTGGCCCGCCCCTCCTTGAAGTACAACTGGAGCGGCACCAGCGTCAGGCCCGTCTCCTGGAGCTTGCCGATCAGCTTGTCGATCTCCGCGCGGTGCATCAGCAGCTTCCGCTTGCGCCGCGCGCTGTGGTTGGTCCACGTCCCCTGGGCGTACTCGGGGATGTGGACGTTGTGCAGCCACGCCTCGCCACCGTCGATCTGGGCGAACCCGTCCACCAGCGAAGCCCGGCCCTGCCGCAGCGACTTCACCTCGGTGCCGGTCAGCACCAGCCCGCACTCGTAGGTGTCGAGGATGAGGTAGTCGTGCCGCGCCTTCTTGTTCTGCGCGATGAGTTTGCGACCCGTCTCTTTAGCCATAGCCGAGTCATTGTCCCACTACGACCGGGTGCCGAGGCCACTCAATACCGTGCGCGCCTCGTCCAGCGCGTTCTCGCCCGCGCGTACCTCCAGGTCGGGGGTGATGCCCTCCTCCTCGACCGTCCGGCCGGCGGGGGTGGTGTACTCGCCGACGGTCATCTCGGCCACCGATCCATCCGGTTGTCTCCGGGGCACCTGCACCGTCCCCTTGCCGAAGGTGCGGGTGCCGACCACGACCGCGCGGCCACGGTCCTGCAGGGCGCCGGTCAGCAGTTCGGCGGCGCTCATCGTGCCCCCGTCGACCAGCACCACCAGGGGCGATTCGGTGTTGCCGCCGGGATCGGCGTGGAGGACGTGCCGGGTGTCGCCGTCGCCGTAGGTGGCGACGAGGCCGCCGTCGAGGAAGGCGGAGGCGGCGTCGGTGGCCTCGGCGACCAGGCCGCCGGAGTTGCCTCGCAGGTCGAGCAGGATTCCCTCGTTCGGCGGAAGGCGGTCGGCCACGCGCCGCACCTCGTCGCCGGAGCCCTTGGTGAACGAGTCGATCCGGATGCGGGTGACGTCCTCGCCGAGGGAGGAGACGGTGACGGTCTCGACGCTCAGCCGGGCCCGTCTGAGCCTCTCGCTCCACGCACGGCCGTCGCGTTCGAGGCCGAGGACGACCTCGCTGCCGGGTGAGGAGCCCTCTCCGGGGGGACCGCCGCGCAGCAGGGCCACGATGTCGGTGACCGGACGGCCGGCGGTCTCGGCCCCGTCGACGGTCAGCAGCAGGTCTCCGGCACGGACGCCCGCCTCCTCGGCGGGACCGCCGGGCCGGACGCGGGCGACCTCGATCCGGCCGGCGTCCGTGCCGCGGACCGTCATGCCGACGCCCACGTACTCGCCGTTCAGGGCCCTGCGCAGTCCTTCGTACTCGCGGGCGGTGTACGCGGCGGACCAGCGGTCGCCGCTGCGGCTGACGAGTTCCTCGGCGTCGTGTGCGCCGCCCCCCTCGCCCTGCGGACCGTCCTCGTCGCCGTCCCGCGCGCGTGGGTCCCCACCGGACCCGAGGGGGCGGGGGCTCACGGGAGCGGCGTCACCGTGGGTCACGCCACCCCATGAATCGGTGACGGCTCCGGTGGCCAGGACGGTCACGAAGATCAGGGTCAGCCCGGCCCCGCGGAGGATGCGGTGTGGCCGGTGCTCGCCGTCCGCGGACCCGTTCACGGTCCGGGCGGAGCCACGTGGAGCGAACATCGACGGACCCGACATGCTGCGGAGTCTAGGACACGGACGGGCGTCGCACGGAAGGTCGCACGCCCGCTCGCCGCGTCCTTCGTCACATCCCGGATGTGCCGGGGGGCGCCCGAATCGCCCTCGGACGCCCCCGAATCGTGCTTCTGTCAGACCTTCAAATACTTACGGAGGGTGAAGAAGGCGGCCAGCGCGGGCATCAGCACGCCGACCACGAAGACCAGCGGGAGCACCTTGAACAGCGCGTCCCAGCCGATGAAGTTGATCAGCGGCATCTGCTCGGCCAGCGAGAGGCCGGCGTCGATCAGGAAGTAACGGCCGACCACCAGCAGCACCGTGGCCCCGACGGCGCCCAGCAGGCCCGCGAAGGCGGCCTCCGCGATGAACGGCATCTGGATGTAGAAGCTGGACGCGCCGACCAGCCGCATGATGCCCGTCTCCCGGCGTCGGCTGAACGCCGCCACCCGCACGGTGTTGACGATCAGCAGCAGGGCGACGACCAGCATCAGGCCCATCAGCCCCAGAGCCGCCCAGTTCATGCCGTTGAGCATCCGGAAGAGGTTCTCCAGGAGGTTCCTCTGGTCCTGGACCTCGTAGACGCCCTCACGGCCGGAGAAGGCGGTGCTGATGACCTCGAACTTGGTCGGGTCCTTCAGCTTGACGCGGTAGGACTCCTGCATCTGATCCGGGGTCAGCGAATCGGCGAGCGGGGAGTCCTTGAACTGTTCCTGGTAGTGCTTGTACGCCTCTTCGGCGGTCTCGTGGTAGACCTTCTCGACGATGCCGAGCTTCTCGAGGTCCGCTTTGATCTGACGTTTCTGCTGCGCGCTGACCGCTCCCTTGGTGCAGTTGGAGCCGGTCTCGGCGTCGTTCTCGTTGCAGAGGTAGATCGACACCTGGACCTTGTCGTACCAGTACCCCTTCATGCTGTTGACCTGCTCACGGGCGAGCAGCGCACCGCCGAGCAGGGCCAGCGAGAGGGCGACGGAGACGATCACCGCGAAGGTCATCGTGAGGTTGCGGCGGAGACCGACGCCGATCTCCGACAGGACGAACTGGGCGCGCATGGCGTCCTTTCAGTGCTGGTAGCCGTAGACACCGCGCGACTGGTCGCGCACGAGACGGCCCTTCTCTAGTTCGATCACGCGCTTGCGCATCTGGTCGACGATCTGCTGGTCGTGGGTGGCCATGACCACGGTCGCCCCGGTGCGGTTGATCCGGTCCAGCAACTTCATGATGCCGACGGAGGTCTGCGGGTCGAGGTTGCCGGTCGGCTCGTCGGCGATGAGCAGCTTCGGCTTGTTGACGAACGCGCGGGCGATGGCGACGCGCTGCTGCTCACCACCGGACAGCTCGCCGGGCATGCGGTCCTCCTTGCCCGCCAAGCCGACCAGATCGAGCACCTGGGGAACGGACTTGCGGATGTCGCCGCGTGATCTGCCGATCACCTCCAGGGCGAAGGCCACGTTCTCCCCGACGGTCTTGTTGGGGAGCAGGCGGAAGTCCTGGAAGACCGTGCCGATCTGGCGGCGCATGTGCGGCACTTTCCAGTTGGACAGGCGGGCGAGGTCCTTGCCGAGGACGTGCACCTGCCCGTGGCTGGCGCGCTCTTCCCGGAGGATCAGCCGCAGGAAGGTGGACTTGCCCGAGCCGGATGAGCCCACCAGGAAGACGAACTCGCCGCGCTCCACTTCCAGCGATACGTCGCGGAGGGCGGGGCGGTTCTGCTTGGGGTAGAACTTCGAGACGTTGTCGAATCGGATCACGGATTTACACCACGTCGACCTGGGTAGGGGCAGCGGGAGCCGCGGAGTGGTCCCCCGTCGGTGTGGTGACACTACGCGATGCGGGGCGAGGGCCGCAGTCGGCGTCCGATGTTGGTGGTTCCACTCACGAGAACATCGGGCACAATCCAGGCATTGCCCGCCACCCTCTGCGCTCCGGGCCCGTCCCTGGCACAGTGGAGGCTGTGGAAGCATTCCTTCCGGGACGTCCGGAAGCGGCCTCGGAGACGGACCGGGAAACGGGCCGGAAAACGCTCCGGCGGGACAAGCCGGGAACGATCCGGGGAACGATTCGGGAACTTCGGGAACAGAGCGCCGCCCGGCGGCGTTGGCGCTACATAAGGAGGACATCGCATGACGTGCGACCGACTGGTGTGCGCCAACTGCGCAGGGCCGGTGAGCGAGGGTCGTTGCAGGGTGTGCCGAGCACACCGTGAGCAGATCCACCAGGAGAACGGACTGTTCTCGCTGCTGGGCTCCCTCTCTCCGGCGGCGCTGGCCGCCTTGCTGCTCACCCTGATCGCGGTGGCTCTGCTGGCGCGCCAGGCGGCGGCGTAGGCGCCGCGAGCGGCCGGTACGGGCCCTGAGCCCGTCGCCTCGTTCGTTCCCCGCCGACGGACGCCACACCACGACGACAGACGACGACAGGAACACCACCAACGGCCACGAGGGCCCGGGACTCGCGCGCGTCCCGGGCCCTCGTTCGGCTTCTCGACGTTCTCTCGCCGTGTTCTCTCACCGTTCCGTCACCGGCTGTGACGGAACGCGTGCCGTGGGGTCGCTCAGGCGACCGTACGGCGGTTGGCCATGCGCGGCATCAGCCGGAAGGCGACACCGCCCGCGATCATCGTCGCGGCACCGAGCAGGAGGAAGGTCGTCTCGGCGGCACCGGTCTCGGCCAGCTCCTCCTTCGGCTTCTCCTGGCTGATCGGCTTGGTGCCGGCGGCGTCGGTGTCCGGGCCGCCGCAGTTCACGGAGTCCTCGTCCAGCACGCAGGTGCCGGGGTCGTCCTCGTCGGTGTCGTCACCCGGCGTGGTGGGCTTCGGCCCCGGCTTGGTGGGGTCCGGCCCCGGCTTGGTGGGCTCGGGCTCCGGGTCGGTGGGCTCCGGCTCCGGACCCGGGTCCGTCGGCTCGGGCTCGGTGGGCTCCGGCTCCGGGCCCGGGGTCGTCGGCTCGGGCTCGGGGTCGGTCCCGCCCTGCTGGCCCTCGGTCAGACCTCGAACGATGCCCTCGATGGCGTTGCCGTCGGTGGTGCCCTCGGAGGCGCCGTCGGTGGAACCGTCAGTGGTGCCCTCGGAGGCGCCGTCGGTGGAACCGTCGGTGGAGCCCTCGTCGGTGTTCAGGATGGTGACGCTCGGCGCGACCGCCGAGGCAGCGCCGGCCGCGGTCAGCGAAGCGCCCGCGGCGAACACCGCCGCCGCGGCGATCCGCGCGACACGCAACCGCGTCGTGGACTGTGTCATATGCCAACTACCCCCAGTAGTGGTCATCGTCAATGGGGCAGCCGTGCGGAGCTTCCTGCGTGCCGGGGTGTCATGCGCCGAGCCGGCGATCGTCGATCCGGGCTCTGCCCGCCCCCGTGTCTACGCGCCCCGAACACGCGCGTGCCAGCTTGAATGCTTTCCCAGTTGTCACGCCGACGTCAAGCCGGACCAGACCGAAATGTCCGTGCTGTGGGGGCAGTTGAGGTCTCTTCGGACCAGGTTGTGACCGAACCGACACAATGGGACGGTCGTGGATCAGCCGACGTTCTGCTTCTCTTCCTGCTCCTGCCGCTTGCGCCAGCGAATCCCGGCCTCCAGGAAGCCGTCGATGTCGCCGTCGAGGACGGACTGGGGGTTGCCGACCTCGTACTCGGTGCGCAGGTCCTTGACCATCTGGTACGGCTGGAGGACGTAGGAACGCATCTGGTTGCCCCAGGAGTTGCCGCCGTCGCCCTTGAGGGCGTCCATCTTGGCCTGCTCCTCCGCCCGGCGGTGCGCCAGGAGTCGGGCCTGGAGGACGCGCATGGCCGCGGCGCGGTTCTGGATCTGGGACTTCTCGTTCTGGCAGGAGACGACGATGCCGGTCGGCAGGTGCGTCATCCGGACCGCGGAGTCGGTGGTGTTCACCGACTGGCCGCCGGGGCCGGAGGAGCGGAAGACGTCGACGCGGATCTCGTTCTCCGGGATCTCGATGTGGTCGGTCTGCTCCACGACCGGCAGCACCTCGACGCCCGCGAAGGACGTCTGACGGCGGCCCTGGTTGTCGAAGGGCGAGATGCGCACCATGCGGTGGGTGCCCTGCTCGACGGAGAGGGTGCCGTAGGCGTACGGGGCCTTGATGGCGAAGGTGGCGGACTTGATGCCCGCCTCCTCGGCGTAGGAGGTGTCCAGGACCTCCGTCGGGTAGCCCTTGCGCTCGGCCCACCGCAGGTACATCCGCATGAGCTGCTCGGCGAAGTCGGCGGCGTCCACGCCACCCGCCTCGGCGCGGATGTTGATCATGGCCTCGCGGGAGTCGTACTCGCCGGAGAGGAGGGTGCGGACCTCGAGTTCGTCCACGGCCTTCCGGACCGCCTCCAGCTCGGCCTCGGCCTCGGCCCGGGTGTCGGCGTCGTCCTCGGCCTCGGCCAGTTCGAACAGCACCTCCAGGTCGTCGATCCGGCCGTGCAGCTCCTCCACCTTGCGGAGGTGCCCCTGGAGGAAGGAGAGCCTGCTGGTGACCTGCTGGGCGTTCTCGGGGTCGTCCCAGAGGGAGGGGGCCGCCGCCTGCTCTTCGAGCGCGGCGATGTCGGCCTTCATCTTGTCGAGGTCCAGGACGGCCTCGATCGACTCCATGGTCGAGGTGAGGGACTTCAGTGTTTCGGATACGTCGACGACTGCCACGCATCCAGACTAACGGCTGGAAGGAGCGTTGCTTCCGTATCGGCGCCCGCCGCCCGCCCGGCCGGTGGCCGGGCGGATGCCCCGTGGGGGCATCCGCCCTGGTCAGGGCTGTTCCGGCTGGTCGTCGAAGCGATCGCGCTCCGTTGGAGAGGGAATCGCGGGGCCGCCCTCCTCGCCGCCGTCGCCCAGGGCCAGCCAGCCGCCCACCCCCAGCGCCGCGGCGACGGCCGTGGCCGTGACGCCCAGCCTGATCCGACGGCGCCGCTCGGCGGCCCGGTGCCGCGCGGAACCGGCGCGCGGGGTGCCCGGAGCGCGGGGCGTGCGAGCGGTGCCGTGGGCGCCGCCCGCCAGCTCGTCCGCGCCGGGGACGCGCATGCTGGTGTGGGTGTCGCGGGTGGAGTCGGGCACCGAGCCGTGCACGAGCGGGACGGCTCCGCGCGCGGGGACGTCGTACGGCTCGGCGTCGTACCGGGCGCTCTCGTAGGCGCCGTACCCCTCGTACGACTCCGGCTCGGGCTCCGGCTCGTCGATGTCGAGCGGCGGCAGACCGGCCAGCACCGGGAGCTGTTCCCGCAGCCGCGCGGCCAGCTCCGAGGCGCGCAGCCGGGAGGCGGGGGCCTTCGCCAGGCACTGGTGGACGATCCGCCACAGCTCGTCCGGGATGCCCGGCAGCGGGGCGACGCGCTCGGTGACGTGCCGGCGCAGGACGGCGCCGGGGTGGCCGCCGCCGAAGGGCGTGAACCCGGCCAGCAGTTCGTAGAGGACGGTGGCCAGGGCGTAGACGTCGACGGAGGCGCGCGGCGGCAGACCCTCGACGATCTCGGGGGCCACGTAGTCGGGGGTGCCGACCACCCGGCTGCCGTTGCCGCGGCTGGGCGCGTCGATCAGCTTGGCGACGCCGAAGTCGGTGAGCAGCGCGGGCGGCGCGCCGCCGGGCCCGGCCGGGCCGTGGACGTCCAGCAGGACGTTCTCGGGTTTGACGTCGCGGTGCACGATCCCCGCCGCGTGGGCGGCGGCCAGCGCGTCGGCGACGTCGGCGGCGATGGCGACCGCCACCTGTGGCGCGAGGCGGCGCTCGCGCTCCAGTCGGGTGCGCAGGTCCGTGCCGCGCACGAGGTCCATGACGAGGGCGAGGTCGTTGCCGTCCACCACCAGGTCGCGCACACCGACGACGCGCGGATGGTGCAGGCCGAGCAGCGCGGTGCGCTCCTGCACGAAGCGGCCCACCAACTCCTGGTCCGCGGCCAGGTCCTCGCGCAGCAGCTTGATGGCGACGGGGCCCTGCGGCCCCTCGCCCAGCCACACCGTGCCGGCGCTGCCGCGACCCAGGATCTGGTGAGCGGTGTACCGACTGCCGATCTTCCGTGACATGGCGACAAAGCTACGCGGCGCGAGGGGTGTCGCGCCCCTCGGATGGCGTCAACCACCGTCTCGGGGAAGGAAATCCACCCGCGAAAGTCGACAAACCTCCTCCGCGGCCCGGTCGGTGCCCCCGTCGTCCCGCCGTCGGTCGGTCTCAGCCGTTGTTCGCCGGAAGCTCCGGGAGGTTGTCCCGGACGTCCTGGATGTCGTTCTGGACGTCCTTGACGTTGTCGGCGGCCTCCTGGCCGGCGCCCACGAGTTCCTCCAGCCACGTCCAGGCGTCGCCGAACCAGTTCTTGGTGTCCTCCCAGAACTGCCTGCCCTGGTCCCACCACTCGGGCAGCGGCGTGAAGTTCCACACCAGGACGCAGATCAGCACGATGATCAACACCATGAACAGGCACCCCTTGAGGCAGCCGAGCCCCGGGATGCGCATGGGGTTGGCGCTGCGCTGCCGCGGTTCCCGGGGAGCGCGTCGGGGCGTGGGCGGCCGGGGCTCGTGCCTTTGCGGCTGCGGCTCGGGCCGTCTCGCCGGCGTGGGCGGCGCGTACGGCTGCGGCTGCGGTCGGGGGTGCCGTGGGGGCTGCTGAAGTTGCCGGGGCTGTTGAGGTTGCTGAGGCTGCGGAGCGGGGCGGCGCTGGGGACGGCGGCGCAGCGGGTCCGACTCCGGGTCGAGCGGCTGGAGCTGGGTCTGCTCGTTGCGGTCCCGGGCGGCGCGGAGCTGAGTCTGCCAGGGGTGGGGGTCCTCCGGTCGGGGACCGCCGTCCTGTCCGGGCGGGCCGCCCGGCATGGGCGGCATGACGCGGGTGGCGTCGGCGTCCGCGCCGCCCTGACTCCCGCCCTGCCCGAGGCCCTGTCCCGGACCGCCCGTCTGCGGCAGGACGCTGGTGGCGGCGTTGGGGTCGTAGGCAGGGCCGTCCCCGGCGGCGCCCGAGGTCGGCAGCACCTGGGTGGGGTCCGAGGCGCCGGCCGGGGTGGGCGACGGGTCCGGGCCCAGCAACGCGGCGACGCCCATCGCCGCCTCGGCCTGCGCGGGTGTGGCGTGCACCCCGATGCCCGCGGCGACCGTCCGCAGGGCGCGGGCGAGGCTCTCCGCGTCGGGGCGCTCGTCGGGGTTCTTGCGCAGACAGCGCTCGATGACGGTCCACAGCGGCAGGGGCACGTTGCCCGGGCGCTGCGGCTCCTCGGTCACGTGCCGCTGGATGACCTCCAGGGAGGTGCCGCCGCCGAACGGCGGCCGGCCGGTGACCAGCTCGTACAGCAGGATGCCCGCGCCGTAGACGTCCACGGCGGAGGTCTGCGGCCGTCCCTCGGCTGACTCGGGCGCGACGTACGCCGGGGTGCCCACGAACTCGTGGGTGCGGGTCAGGCCCGGCGAGTCGGCGAGGCGGGCGATGCCGAAGTCGGTGAGCATCGGCCGCAGGCCGGCGGGGTCGTCCTCGGAACCGGCGAGCAGCACGTTGGCCGGTTTCAGGTCCCGGTGGACGATGCCGTCGGCGTGGCCGGCGGCCAGCGCGTCGGCGATCTGCGCGGTCAGCAGCGCGGCGGCGACCGGCGAGAGGGGGCCGTTGTCGTGCAGGTAGCGGTGGAGATCCGGACCGTCGATCAGGTCCATGACGAGGGCGAGGAGGTCGCCCTCGACCACCAGGTCGCGGGTACGGACGATGTTGGGGTGGGTGAGGCGGAGCAGGACGGAGCGCTCCCGCAGGAAGCGCATCACCACGTCCGGATCGTGTGCCAACTCCTCCTTGAGCACCTTGATCGCGACCATTTCGCCGGGGTGCCCGGCCACGGCCGCCTCGGCGCCCGCCGCTTCCCTCTGACGCGCGCGCCAGACGGTGCCCGTCGCGCCGCGTCCGAGCGGCTCCTCGAGCAGGTACTTGCTGCCTACCGGCCGCACGTCATGCGCTCCCTGATCGTGATCGGTACTGCCGGGGCGGCCTCGGTCGGCGCCCCGTCGGCCCACTGTAATGCCGCGGGGAGGAAGGGCCTACGGGCCAGGACACACCGGACGGGGTCGATCCGTCCGGCGCCGGTCCCGCCCGCTCCCCGTTCTCCCCGGCTTCCACCGTGTTCCGGTGTGTCCCCTCCCGTCCCGGCCCGCCTGCCGTATCGGACGCGCCGCGCCGGCGGACGGTTGCCGTGGGGTGCCGGCCCGAGCCCCTTCGGCGGTGTTCCACATCGGAGCGAAACGCACGGTGGACGGGCAATTACCGGCCACATTTGCACGCGGAGCGGACCAATCAAGATCATTCGCCGGAGGACCGCGGGCGCGGTGACAGCGGACGGTGCGAGGATGCACCCAGCATCACGGGACTGAAGGGGCCGATGTCATGCAGATCCGGCTGACCGTCCTCGGACCGCGTGGCGGTTCCGCGGAACAGACCGCGAGCGGGTGCGACGTACTGGTGACCGCCCCTCCCGGTACCACCCTCTCCGCCGTGACCGGCGCTCTCGCCGCTGCCGCCGCCTCGGCGGGCGTCGCCCCCGCCGCCGGATCCGGGGACGCGGTGCCGGTGTTCGCCGGAACCCAGCGACTGGACCCGACGCGCCAGATACTCGGTGTGCCGCCGTTGGTGGACGGCGCGGTGGTGTCCCTGTACGGACCGAGCGCCCCCTGGGGCCACGGCCCGGCGCCCGGCGGCGCCCTCGCCCGGCTGCACGTGGTCGCCGGACCGGACGCGGGCGGCGTCCACCTGCTGCGGGGCGGGCAGGTGCGCGTCGGCCGCTCCGCCGACGCCGACGTGCCGCTGGACGACCCGGACGTCTCCCGGCTGCACTGCATGGTCACCGTGGCCGACACGGGCGCGGTGACCGTCGCCGACCTGGCCTCCACCAACGGCACCACGGTGGACGGCGTCGCCGTCCACGACCGTCCGGTCCCCCTGCCGCCGGGGGCGACGCTGCGGCTGGGCGAGTCCGCCGTGCGGCTGCGGGCCGAGCCCGGTGCGGCCGGCATACCCGGCGCCCCGTCCGCCCTGCCCACCGTTCCGGACGGCGAGGGCCGGCTGCGGATCGTTCCGAGCACCGCCACCACGGGCGGGACGGGCACCGCCTTCCTGCGCCCCGCCCCGACTCCGGCGCCCACCGCCGAGACGGTCACCGGACTGGGCCGCGCGACGCTGCCGGCCGCGCCGCGCGGCACAACCACCCCGTACGTGCCCGGCCCCGGCGGGACGCCCGAGGCGCTCGACCACGGGCGTGCCGGCCACCATCCCTTCCCGGACGGCGGCGGCACCCACGGCGCCGGGTTCGTCCGCCCGCGCGGCGGCGCCGGGGGCGACCGTCGCGGACGCGGCGGTCTGGGCGCCTGGACGAGGTGGCTCACCGGGGGCCGGACGGAGCAGGACGACCCGGCGGGAGTCCCGGGGGCGGGCCGGACGACGGATCCGTCGTCCGCCGTGCCGCCGCCGGACGACGAGCGGTGGCCCGACCCGTCGGAGATCCTGCTCACCGCGCTCGGGCCGGGTCCCCGGCTGTGGGAGCGCGGCCCCGGCCACCCCGACGCGCTGACCGTCCGGATCGGCACCGTCCGCGGCGCCGGCGGGGGCGTCGCCCCGGTCACCGTCGACCTGCGGGAGAGCGGTTCGCTGGGGCTGGCCGGCCCCCGGAACCGGCTGCTGCCGCCGGCGCGTTCGGTGCTCGCCCAACTCGCCGCGCTGCACGGACCGGGCGCCCTGGAGATCGTGCTGCTGGCCACCGACCGGGCGCCCGGCGACGGGATCCGCGGGGAGTGGTCCTGGCTCGGCTGGCTGCCGCACCTGCGCCCGACGCGCGGCCAGGACTGCCGCCTGCTCCTGGCGTACGACCACGAACAGGCCGCCGCCCGCGTCGAGGAGCTGCTCCGGCGGCTGGACGGGCGGGGCGCGGAGTCGGGCCCGCCGACGGTGGTCGTGGTCGACGGCGACCCGGGCTCGGCCGAACTGCGCGAGGCCGTGGAGCGGCTGGCGGCGCGCGGACCGGCGGCCGGCATCCACCTGCTGTGTCTGGCCGAGGCCCCGGCCGCCACTCCCGCCTCCCCGCTCGCCGTCACCCTGGACGCCGCGGCGACCGCCTCCCCCGCCTTCCGCGTCTGCGGCACCGTCGGCCTGCTCAGCGGGGCCGTGGCCACGGCGATCCGGGTGGTCCGCCGTGGCACGGACCCGGCGAACGCCCCCATAGCGACCGTCGACGGGGTGTCGGACGCCTGGGCCGAGCGCTTCGCGCGGGCTCTGGCGCCGCTGTGCGAGGCGGACGGGGAGCGCGGCCCGTCCTCGTCCCGCCCGGCGCCGCTGCCCACCAGCTCCCGCCTCCTGGAGGAGTTGGGCCTGGCCCGGGCCACGCCCGCGGCGCTGCTCGCCCGCTGGACCGAGCCGGGGGGCCCGACCGGTCCCGACGAGTTCGGCGGCGCGCGGGCCGGCGCGGTCCTCGGCGCCGGCCCGCACGGCCCGGTGACCGCCGATCTCGTGACCGCCGCCGGTCCCGTGCTGATCAGCGGCGCGTCCGGCTCCGGCAAGACGGAGCTGCTGCGGTCGCTGGCCGCCTCGCTGGCCGCCGGGGAGCGGCCCGACCGGCTCTCCCTGGTCCTCGTGGACGGCGACGGCGACGGCCTGCGGGTCTGCGGCGACCTGCCGCACGCCGCGACGTACCTGGCCGCCGGAGACCCGGTGCGGATGCGGGAGTTCGCCCAGGCCCTCAGCGGCGAGCTGAAGCGCCGCGCGGAACTGCTCGACGACCGCGCCCGGGGGACGGCCCGGGGGACGTACCCGGCCCACGAGGCGTACCCGGCGCGGGAGTACCCGGCACGGGAGGCACGGCGGGACACCGTCGCCCGGGTCGTCCCGCAGCGGCAGGCCGGCGACGGCGTCGACACGTTCCCGGCCGCGGCTCCGCGTCCCGACGCCGGCCCCGGCGCCCCCGGCGCCCTCAAGCTCCGGGCGCGCGGTCGGGCGCCGGCGGCGCCCGCCGTGCCCGACCCGCTGCCGCGGCTGGTGGTCCTCGTCGACGACTTCGACATACTGGTCGATCCCGCCCTGGGCAACCCCGGGCGTCCCGCGGCCGGTTCCGTGGTCCGGGCGCTGGAGGCCGTGGCCCGGGGCGGCGCCCGGCTGGGGATGCACCTGGTGGTCGCGACCGGACGCCCGGACCGCACCGCGCGGACCGTGGCCGACGGAGGGGCGGCCATGCGGATCTCCCTGGGCTCCGACGACCCCGACGCGGGCCCGCTGCCCGGACGCGGGAAGCTGCACCGGCCGGACGGCTCGTCCACCGCCTTCCAGGCGGGTCGGGTCACGGGCCGCATACCGCGGACCGCGACGCTGCGGCCCACGGTGGTGCCCCTGGACTGGGCCCGGGCCGGTGATCCGCCCACCCGCAGGCCGGTCCGCGAACTCGGCAACGGCCCCACCGACCTGGCCCTGCTGGCCAGCGCGATCGAGCGGGCGGCGCGCGAGGCCGGGGCTCCCGCCGCCCCGTCCCTCCTCTGAGCCCCCGTCCCTCTTCTGATCCCCACCGCGCCCGGGTGGGCCGGAAACGGTGAAGGGGGCGGCCGGTCGGCCGCCCCCTTCACCGTTCGCGTGCCTCGGCGGTGTGCCTCAGCGGTTGCTGCGCAGCAGCGTGCGCATGGTGCGCATGGCCACCGAGAGGTTCGCCAGGTCGAACGTCTCGGACCTGCGGATCTCCTCCAGCGTGGCGCGGGCCCGGCCCAGGACGGCGGCGTTCCTCTCCTCCCACGCCTTGAAGCGCTGCTCGGGCGTGGCGCCGCCGTCCCCGGCCGCCAGCACGTCGGCCGTGAGGAGCTGGTGGGCGGCGTAGAGGTCCTCGCGGATCGACGCGCGGGCCATGGACTGCCAACGGTCGGCCCGCGGCAGCTCGCTCACCCGGTCCTGGAGCTCGGTGATGCCCAGCCGGTCGGCGAGGTCGTAGAACACCTCGGCGACGTCCAGCAGCTCGCGGCCCGTGCGGTCGGCGACGGCCACCACGTCCAGGGCCGGGAAGGCCGAGGAGAAGCCCGCCACCCGCAGCGCCAGGTCACCGGGGACCCCGGCGTCGGTCAGCTCGTCGTTCACGCTCTGGAACCACTCCAGGTCGGTGCCCTTGAGCAGCTTGGGCAGCTCGGACCAGACCACCTCCACCCGGTCCCGGAAGACCTCGACGGTCTCGGCGATCCGCAGCGGCTGCGGCCGGTTGTTCAGCAGCCAGCGGGTGCCACGCTCGACCAGGCGCCGCGCGTGCAGCCGGACACGGGTCTGGACGTCGGCGGCGACGCTGTTGTCCAACGCCTCCACCTCGTCCCAGACGCGGGCCAGGCCGAAGATCTCGCGGGCCGCGACGTGCGCCCGGACGATCTCCTCCGCCGACGCCCCGGACTCCTCCTTCATCCGGTGCACCATGGTCGAACCACCGGTGTTGACCGTGTCGTTGACCAGGACGGTCGTGATGATCTCCCGGCGCAGCGCGTGGTCCTCCACCCGCTTGGGGAAGCGCTCGCGCAGCGCGGTCGGGAAGTACACGTGCGCCAACCGCTGGAGGTACGGGTCGTCCGGCAGGTCGGTGTCCGCCAACTCCTCGGAGAGGGCGATCTTGGCGTACGCGAGCAGGACGGCCAGCTCGGGCTGGGTGAGGCCGCGGCCGTGCGTCAGTCGATCGCGGACCTGCCGGTCCGTGGGCAGGAACTCCAGCTCCCGGTTCAGCCTGCCCGCGCGTTCCAGGGTCCGCATGAACCGCTGGTGGGCGTTGAGGAGGCCGGACGCCTGCGCCATCCCGTTGGCCAGCGCGACGTTCTGCGCGTAGTTGGTGCGCAGCACCAGCTCGGCGACCTCGTCGGTCATCTCGGCGAGCAGGGCGTTGCGCTGCTTGACCGCCAGATCACCGTCGGCGACGACCGAGTTGAGCAGGATCTTGATGTTCACCTCCAGGTCGGAGGAGTTCACGCCCGCGCTGTTGTCGATGGCGTCGGTGTTGATCCGTCCGCCCTTCATCGCGAACTCGATCCGGCCCAGTTGGGTGAAGCCCAGGTTGCCGCCCTCGCCGACGACCCTGGCCCGCAGGTCCCGGCCGTCCACGCGGATCGCGTCGTTGCCCTTGTCGCCGACATCGGCGTGCGTCTCGGTGGACGCCTTCACATACGTGCCGATGCCCCCGTTCCACAGCAGGTCCACCGGTGCCCTCAGGACCGCCTTCATCAGCTCGGCCGGGGTCATCTTGGTGACGCCGTCCTCGATGCCCAGCGCCTCGCGCACCTGCGCGTTGATCGGGATGGACTTGGCGGTGCGGGGGTGGACGCCGCCGCCGGGCGACAGCAGCGAGGTGTCGTAGTCGGCCCAGGACGAGCGCGGCAGCTCGAACAGCCGGCGGCGCTCGGCGTAGGAGACGGCCGGGTCCGGGTTCGGGTCGATGAAGATGTGCCGGTGGTCGAAGGCGGCCACCAGCCTGATGTGCTCGCTGAGCAGCATGCCGTTGCCGAAGACGTCACCGGACATGTCGCCGATGCCGACGGCCGTGAAGTCCTGGGTCTGGGTGTCGTGGCCCAGTTCGCGGAAGTGCCGCTTGACCGACTCCCAGGCGCCGCGGGCGGTGATGCCCATGCCCTTGTGGTCGTAGCCGGCCGAACCGCCGGAGGCGAACGCGTCGCCCAGCCAGAAGCCGTAGGTGGTGGCGACCTCGTTGGCGATGTCGGAGAAGGCCGCGGTGCCCTTGTCGGCCGCGACGACCAGGTAGGTGTCGTCCCCGTCGTGCCGCACCACGTCCTTGGGCGGCACGACCTGACCGCCCACGAGGTTGTCGGTGATGTCGAGCATGCCGGAGATGAAGGTCTTGTAGCAGGCGATGCCCTCGGCCAGCCAGGCGTCGCGGTCCACCGAGGGGTTGGGCAGCCGCTTGCCGACGAAGCCGCCCTTGGCGCCCACCGGCACGATCACCGTGTTCTTGACCTCCTGGGCCTTCACCAGGCCGAGGATCTCGGTGCGGAAGTCCTCGCGCCGGTCGGACCAGCGCAGGCCTCCGCGGGCGACCTTGCCGAACCGCAGGTGCACGCCCTCCACGCGCGGCGAGTACACCCAGATCTCGTACGCCGGGCGGGGCTCGGGCAGGTCCGGGATGGCCTGCGGGTCGAACTTCATCGACACGTAGGCGTGCGGCCTCCCCGACTCGTCGCGGGACTGGAAGTAGTTCGTGCGCAGGGTGGCCTTGATCAGGGTGAGGAACGAGCGCAGGATGCGGTCCTCGTCCAGCGAGGCGACCTGGTCCAGCGCCCCGTCCAGCTCCTCCAGCAGGCCGTCGGTCAGTTCGTGGCCCGCGTCCGCGCGCTCCGGGGAGAACCGGGCCTCGAAGAGGTTGACCAGCAGCCGGGTGGTGTGGACGTTGCGACGGAGGGTGTCCTCCATGTAGTCCTGGCTGAACGGCGAGCCGGCCTGCCGCAGGTACTTGGCGTAGGCGCGCAGCATCATCGCCTGACGCCACGTCAGTCCGGTGGAGAGCACCAGCGCGTTGAAGCCGTCGCTCTCGGCTTCGCCGCGCCAGACGGCGGCGAAGGCCTCCTGGAAGCGTTCACGGGCGTCGCCGTCCAGGTTCTGATCCTGCTCGACGGGCACGCGCAGCCCGAAGTCGTAGATCCACGCCCGGGAGCGGTCGGCGCAGCGCAGCTCGTAGGGGCGCTCGTCGACGACCTCGACGCCCAGTGCCTGGAGGACCGGCAGCACCGTGGAGAGCGAGACCGGCTCACCGGTGCGGTAGATCTTGAAGCGGCGTTCCCCGGGGCCCGCCCCGACCGGCTCGTACAGGCTGAGCGCGAAGTCGTCGGCGTCCTCCCCGCTCTCCAGTCCTTCGAGGTGCTGGAGGTCGGCGACCGCCGCGCGGGGCGGGAAATCGGCCTTGTAGGCCTCGGGGAAGGCGTCGGCGTAGCGGTGCGCCAGCCGGGACGCCTGTTCCTCGCCCACCTCGGCGACCAGTGCGTCGGAGAAGCCGTCGTCCCAGGAGCGGGCGGCCTCGGCGAGCCGGGCCTCGATGCGCTCGACGTCGGCGTCGGTCGGCTCGACCAGCTCCGTGCCCTGCGGGACGCGGATGACGAAGTGCAGCCGGGCCAGGACCGATTCGGTGTTCCAGGCGGTGAAGTCGACGTTGGTGCCGCCCAGTTCCTCGGTGAGGATGTCGATCAGCCGCATCCGCACGGCGGTGGTGTAGCGGTCGCGCGGCAGGTAGACCAGCGCGGAGTAGTACCGGCCGTACTCGTCCTGGCGCAGGTAGAGGCGGAGCTTGCGGCGCTCCTGGAGGTACAGGACGGAGGTGACGATGCCGCGGAGTTCGTCGGCCGGGATCTGGAAGAGCTCGTCGCGCGGGTACGTCTCCAGGATCTGGAGCAGGTCGCGACCGCCGTGGCTGTCGGGGGTGAAGCCCGAGGAGGCGATGACCTCCTCGACCTTGCGGCGGATCACGGGCACGCGGCGCACCGACTCGGTGTAGGCGGTCGACGAGAACAGGCCGAGGAAGCGGCGCTCGCCCACCACGTTGCCCGCCTCGTCGAACTTCTTCACCCCGATGTAGTCCAGGTACGAGGGGCGGTGCACGGTGGCGCGGCTGTTGGCCTTGGTGAGCACCAGCAGGCGGGGCTCGCGGGCCTTGGCGCGGACGCCCGCGGTGAGCCGGTTGAAGGCGGGGGAACCGCCGTGCGCGCGGCGCTCCCCGTCCTCGCCGCCGGCCTCCCCGTCGCCCCCTTCGACGTCGCCGCTCTGGCGCGGGTCGGAGCGCAGGATGCCCAGGCCGGTGCCGGGGACGGCGTTGAGCAGCAGCTCCTCGGTGCCGTCGACGGTCTCCGAGGACAGCTCGTACTCGCGGTAGCCGAGGAAGGTGAAGTGGTCGTCGGCGAGCCAGCGCAGCAGCTCGCGGGCCTCCTCGATCTCCTTGTCGGACACGGCGTCGGCGATCGGCTCGTCGGGCAGCCCGTCGGCGATCCGCAGGGCGGCGGCGCGCATCTTCTGCCAGTCCTCGACCGCCTCGCGGACGTCGGACAGCACGCGCCGCAGGGCGTCGGTGATCCGCCGCAGGGCGTCGTGGTCGGTCTCCCGGTCGATCTCGACGTGGATCCACGATTCGACGACCGCGTCGTGCGGGAGGCCGTGCGTCTCGGAGGCGGCGGCCCTGTCCGAGAGCTGCGGGTCGGGGTTGGCGTCCGGCAGCACCTCCAGCAGTCTGCCGGTGACGTCGCGGCGGACGACCACCTGGGGGTGGACCACCAGGTGGATGCCGCAGCCCTGCCGGGTGAGCTCGTTGGTGACCGAGTTCACCAGGAAGGGCATGTCGTCGGTGACGACCTCGACGACGGAGTGGGTGCAGGTCCAGCCGTTCTCCTCGACCGACGGCGTGTGGACGCGGACCTTGGCGGTGCCCTGGGGCCGCTCCTGGGCCAGTCGGTGGTGGGAGACCGCGGCCCCGTAGACGTCGACCGGGTCGCGGCCGACGAGGTCCTCGGGGGCGGTGTGCAGGTAGTAGCGCTGGAGATACGGGACGAGTGCCTCGGAGTCCAGGCCCAGGGCCGGTTGGCTCCCGGCCGGGCCGTGCTCGGCCACTCGCGCGGCTCGTTCGAGCAGCTCGGCCTTATCCTCGTCCAGCTTGGTCTGCATGTCGTCTGGCTCCTGTCGCGCGCCGTTGCGTGACGTCAAGGTGGTGGAGGCGTGACGCCGACACACACAGTGTCCGCCGGAGCGGGGCGTCATGCCGGTCGGAGGCGTGATCGACGATGGTCCGGGCGGTGTCACCCGGACGGTTCGGGGCGGAGGCGACGTTGCCTTCCGCCGGTATCGTGCTGATCACACGGCCAGGCTATCTCCCCCCGCCCCGGGGGTGTCTCTGCTCTTCGGCAGCAAAAAAGGTGCCTCGAATTAGCCAAAGTGGACAGTTTCCGAGCCGGTGAGGACGTCGGACGCGGAGACGCCCCCGCGGCGGCGCTCCCGCCGAGGGGCGAACCCTCGGAAGGCGACACGAGCGGGGCGAACCTCGGCTGACGCGGCACTAGTCCCCCGCGACCATGCTCTCGGCCACCTCGACGGCCTCGGCGAGACTGTCGACCACCGGCACCCCGGCCGTCTCCAGGCTGGCCCGGCTGTGCGAACCCCCGGTGTACAGCACGGCCCGCGCGCCCACGTGGGCCGCCGCGAGCGCGTCGTCCACGGCGTCGCCGACCACCACGGTGCGACGCGGGTCGAAACCGTCGAGCGCCGCCACGTGCGCCGCCATCTGCAGCGCCTTGCCCTTGCTCGGCCCGTCGCGGCGGCTGCCGTCCACCCGGGCGAAGTGTTCCTCGATCCCGTGGCGGCGCACCAGTGGCACCAGGTGTTCGTGGGGCGCGAGGGAGCACAGCGACTGTGTCGTGCCGGCCGCCCGCAACTCCGCGAGCAGCCGCGCCGCCCCCTCGGCCAGCCCCGCGTCCTCGACGCGCGCGAAGTAGTGCCGGTGGAAGACCGTGTCCATCTCGGCCCACTCCGCCTCGGTGGGCAGCCGCCCCAGCAGCCGTTCGTAGAAGCGCGGCACCGGTACGCAGTACAGCTCCCGGTAGCGCGCCAGTGTGATGGGCGGCAGGCCGATCTCGGCGAACGCGGCGTTCGTCGCCTCGATCACCGCGTCGATGTCGTGCAGCAGTGTGCCGTTCCAGTCCCACACGATGTGGGATCTTCCCGTCCCCGAATGCATACCCACGACGGTACGGCCTCGCGGTGACAGTCGGGAGACGCGGCCGGCCGGGGGCCGGGCGGGGGCCGTCAGCCCAGCTCCTCCAGGAGGGCGCCGATCTCCTGGGTGGCGTACCACAGCAGTTCGTGGTCCTCCGCCCCGTCCACGACGAACCGGGCGTCGTCGTCGCCCTGGTCGGCCGCGCCCAGCGCGTCCGCCGCCGCGGCGACGTCCGCCTCGGCCTCCCGGGCGTCGATGTGCACGGCGGCGGCCTTGGACAGCGGCACGGGCCGCTCGATGCGCACCTCGCCGAGCGCGGACGGGTCCAGACTGCGGTCCGGGTCGGCGACCGCCTCGCGGTCGGGCACGTCGGCGGCCACCACCACCCTCAGCCGCGGGGCGTCCGGGTCGGCCGCCAGCCGCCGCAGGGACGCCTGCGCGGCCCGCCCCAGCGCCGCGTACTCCAGTTCCTCGACGTCGTCCGAGACGTACCACTCGCGCAGCCCGGGGGTGACCGCGTAGGCGATCAGCGGGCCGGGGCCCAGCTCGCCCTTCCCGTGCGCGTCCGCGAGGCCGGGCAGGGTCAGGGGGACATAGACGCGCATCGCTACCGCTTTCGTGTAAGGCCGGTCCGACTTGCCCCGACAGCATACGGCGGTCGGGACGCCCCGATCGCCTTGGGACTCCCCGCTCTCCCCGACGTCCCACACCTCGGCACCACAGGTCAGAGGCGTCCCGCGTCAGTCTCCGCGCGTCTCTTCCGTCGGATAGGTGAACCGCGCCGGGCCCGCCGCGGCCGGTCGTCGGTCGTTGCCGCCTTCGGGACGCCCCAGTAGAACCGGTGCCGAAAGCTACCGCTCAGTACGCACCGTTTCGGTGCGTGAGAGGCAACGGGGAGAGACCATGCCGACCACCAGCCGTACCGCTCCGCCCGGCCGCAGGGACTCCCGCCGGCCGACCCAGTCGGCCGTGCTCGCCGCCCGGCGGCGCGAACGCGACCGACAGCCGCACTACTGGTTCGCCCACCGACTGGTGCTCGTCCTCAGCGGCCAGCGGCCGGTCCACCTGCTGCTCGGCCACGCCCGCGACGAGGCGTACGAGCAGTTGGCACGGCTCGCCCCGCACGCCCCACTGCGCCCCGCGGCGAACGCTCCGGCCCCCGTGGTGCGAGAGGTCGGCTGGGCGCAGCCCCGGCCCGGCGCGGTCGAGGCGTTCGCCCGCGTCCGGTCCGGCGACCGACTCCGCGCCCTGGCCTTCCGCCTGGAACGGACCCGCGACCTGCGCTGGCAGTGCTCCGCCGTCGAACTCGACACGGTGTCCTGACCTCACGTGTCCCGGTCCGTCACGGCGTCCCGCCCGTCACGGCGTCCTCACCGCCTCAAACGGGCCTCGGGCGGCGTCGGACGGGCCCTGGCAGGCGTCGACGGTGCTCGGGCCCTCGGGCGCCCCCGAACGCGCCGGGGCCGGGCCCCCGGTGGGAACCCGGCCCCGGCCACGGCGATCGCCGTGTCACTTCTTGCGGCGGCGGCCCTTCTGGGCCTTGCGGCGCTCCGCCCGCGTCATGCCGTCCGCGGGCGAGCGGACCGGGCCCTCGCCGTCACCGGCGAACTCGCCCTCCACGACGCCGCCCTCGCCGTCCACCGTCGGCGCGGTGAAGCGCAGCCGGTCCGAGCGCTGCGGGGCCTCGAGACCCTTGGCCCTGATCGCCGGCCTGGCCCCGGCCGGAACGGCCGCCTCCCGGGGCTCCTTCTCCAGCGAGGGCGTGGGCTCGGCCTCCTCGACCGGCACCTCCTCGACCTGCTGCTCGACCTGGACCTCCAGGTTGAACAGGTAGCCGACGGACTCCTCCTTGATGCCGTCCATCATCGCGATGAACATGTCGTAGCCCTCGCGCTGGTACTCCACCAGCGGGTCGCGCTGCGCCATGGCCCGCAGGCCGATGCCCTCCTGGAGGTAGTCCATCTCGTAGAGGTGCTCACGCCACTTGCGGTCGAGCACGGAGAGGACCACGCGGCGCTCCAGCTCGCGCATGATCTCCGGGCCGAGCTGCTTCTCGCGCTCCTCGTACCGCTCGTGGATGTCGTCCTTGATGGCCTCCGCGATGAACTCCGCGGTGAGGGCCTCCCGACCGCCGGCGGCCTCCTCCAGGTCCTCGATGGTGACCGTCACCGGGTAGAGCTGCTTGAACGCGCCCCACAGGCGGTCCAGGTCCCACTCCTCGGCGAAGCCCTCGACCGTCTCGGCCTGGATGTAGGCGTCGATGGTGTCGTCCATGAAGTGGATGATCTGCTCGCGCAGGTCCTCGCCCTCCAGGACGCGGCGGCGCTCGCCGTAGATGACCTCGCGCTGCCGGTTGAGGACCTCGTCGTACTTCAGGACGTTCTTGCGGATCTCGAAGTTCTGCTGCTCGACCTGCGACTGCGCCGAGGCGATGGCGCGGGTGACCATCTTGTTCTCGATCGGGACGTCGTCGGGCACGTTGGCCATGGACATCACGCGCTCGACCATCTGCGCCTTGAACAGCCGCATCAGGTCGTCGCCGAGCGAGAGGTAGAAGCGGGACTCGCCCGGGTCGCCCTGCCGGCCGGAACGTCCGCGCAACTGGTTGTCGATGCGGCGCGACTCGTGCCGCTCGGTGCCCAGCACGTACAGACCGCCGATCTCGACGACCTCGTCGTGCTCCTCCGCGACCGCCTGCTCGGCGCGTTCCAGGGCGGCGGGCAGGGCGGCGGCCCACTCCTCGGCGTTCTCCACCGGGTCCAGGCCCTTGGCCCGCAGCTCCGCCTCGGCGAGGTCGTCGGGGTTGCCGCCGAGCTTGATGTCCGTACCGCGGCCGGCCATGTTGGTGGCGACCGTCACGGCGCCCTTGCGGCCCGCCTGGGAGACGATCGCGGCCTCACGCTCGTGGTTCTTGGCGTTGAGCACCTCGTGCGGCACGCCGCGCTTCTTCAACTGCTGCGACAGGTACTCGGACTTCTCGACCGAGGTGGTGCCCACCAGGACCGGCTGGCCCTTCTCGTGCCGCTCGACGATGTCCTCGACGACCGCCTCGAACTTCGCCACCTCGGTGCGGTAGATCAGGTCGGGCTGGTCCTTGCGGATCATCGGGCGGTGCGTCGGGATGGGCACCACGCCCAGCTTGTAGATCTGGTGGAACTCGGCGGCCTCGGTCATGGCCGTACCGGTCATGCCCGACAGCTTGTCGTAGAGGCGGAAGAAGTTCTGGAGGGTGATCGTGGCGAGCGTCTGGTTCTCGTC
Source organism: Streptomyces megasporus (assembly GCF_000718985.1). Classification (GTDB taxonomy): domain Bacteria; phylum Actinomycetota; class Actinomycetes; order Streptomycetales; family Streptomycetaceae; genus Streptomyces; species Streptomyces megasporus. The sequence goes on from NZ_JODL01000030.1 coordinate 90,296, forward strand.
CTTGATCTCCACTCCCTCCTTCGCCTCGATCGCCTGGTGCATGCCCTCGTTGTAGCGACGCCCCGCGAGGATGCGGCCGGTGTGCTCGTCGACGATCATGACCTCGCCGTTCAGGACGACGTAGTCCTTGTCCTTCTTGTAGAGCTCCTTGGCCTTGATCGCGTTGTTGAGGTAACCGACCAGCGGGGTGTTGACCGACTCGTAGAGGTTGTCGATGCCCAGCCAGTCCTCGACCTTGGCGACACCGGACTCGTGGATGGCGACGGTGCGCTTCTTCTCGTCGACCTCGTAGTCGCCCGTCTCCGGCTGCTGCTTGAACGGGTTGGCGGGCTCACCGCGCTCCAGCCGCCTGACCAGCTTGGCGAAGTCGCTGTACCACTTGGTCGCCTGGTCGGCCGGACCGGAGATGATCAGCGGCGTACGGGCCTCGTCGATCAGGATGGAGTCGACCTCGTCGACGATCGCGAAGTTGTGGCCGCGCTGCACCAGCTCGTCCTTCGACCACGCCATGTTGTCGCGCAGGTAGTCGAAGCCGAACTCGTTGTTGGTGCCGTAGGTGATGTCGCAGGCGTACTGCTCGCGCCGCTGCGCCGGGCTCATGTTCGCCACGATGCAACCCACCGACAGGCCCAGGAACTTGTGGACCCGGCCCATCAGCTCGGAGTCGCGCTGCGCCAGGTAGTCGTTGACCGTGATGAGGTGGACGCCCTTGCCGGAGAGCGCGTTGAGGTACGCGGGCAGGGTGCCGACGAGGGTCTTTCCCTCACCGGTCTTCATCTCCGCGACGTACCCCATGTGGAGCGCGGCGCCACCCATGATCTGCACGTCGTAGTGGCGCTGTCCGAGCACGCGCTTGGCGGCCTCGCGAACCGTGGCGAAGGCCTCGGGCAACAGGTCGTCCAGGGTCTCGCCGTCGGCGAGGCGCTCCTTGTACTCGTCCGTGAGCGCCCTCAGCTCGGCGTCGGAGAGGTTGACGAAATCCTCTTCGATCGACGACACCTGGTCCGCGATGCGGTGCAGCTTGCGCAGGATCTTGCCTTCACCTGCACGCATGATCTTGCCGAAGACGGACACGTAGGCTGGCTCCTTGCCGGTCGGGCCTGGCACGGGTCTGGTGCGCTGGCACGGTGGGCCTCTTCCTTGCCTCGGGCCCTTGCCGCACCGGCCATCGTATGCGAGGGGCCCCGGCCCCTGTACCCCCCAACGTGCGGGAGACCCGGAAGGTGCCGGATCCGCCCGATTGGATGACTGACAGAATTCCCCCCATGCGTACCGTCACGCTCGAAACCGAGCGCCTGCTCCTGCGCCCCTTCGAGCCTCGGGACGCCCCCGCGGTCCACGCCGCCTGTCAGGACCCGGACATCCTGCGCTGGACCACGCTCCCCGAGCCGTACCTGCCCGAGCACGCGCGGGCCTTTGTGACGGACGTCGCCCCGACCGGCTGGCGCGAGGACACCGCCTACAACTTCGGCGTCTTCACCCGCGCCGGAGAGCTGGTCGGCGCGATGGGACTGGTGCGGATCACCCCGCCGGGACCGGAGGGACGCCTCGCGGAGCTGGGCTACTGGACCGCGCGGGAACAGCGCGGCCGCGGCCACACCGTGGAGGCCGCGCGGGCGGTGGTCGACTGGGCCTTCGCGGAGCTGGACGTGGCGCGGTTGGAGTGGTTCGCCGAGGTCGGGAACGCCGGTTCGCGCGCGGTGGCGGAGCGGCTGGGCTTCGTCATGGAGGGCACCCTGCGGGCGCGCATACCCTTCCGAGGCACCCGACGGGACGCGTGGGTGGCCTCGCTGCTGCCGTCGGACCGGGGGCGGACGCCGGCCGTGCCGTACCTCCCGGCGCCATAGCGGGACACGGGCGGCAGAGCACGGGCGGCAGAGCACTCATCGGCCGAATCCGGCATCCGTTGTCGGTGGCGGCCTCTATCGTCGGCGCATGACCACCGTGACGCTCTCCCTCTCCGCCGACGAGGCACGCCGGATCGCGCTGCGCGCACAGGGGTTGCTGGGCTCCCCGGACCGCCGGGCCGGGGTGCGAGGCGTACTGCGGCGTCTGGGCGCCGTACAGTTGGACACCATCTCGGTGTTGGCCCGCTCACACGAACTGGTGCCGTACGCGCGGCTGGGCGCGGTCGGCCGCGAGAAGGTCGAGGCGGCGTACTGGACGGACGCGCACGCCTTTGAGTACTGGTCGCACGCCGCCTGTGTCCTGCCGATCGAGGAGTGGCCGTACTTCGCCTTCCGGCGCCGGGCGTTCCGCGCCCGGGGGCACCGCTGGCACCGCATGGAGGACTCGGAGCGCTCCTGTGCCGCCGTACGGGACAGGCTGAAGGCCGACGGCCCGCTGACCGCCTCCGAGCTGGGCGGCGCCAAGAACGGCGGCGAGTGGTACGACTGGTCCGAGACGAAGATCGCGGTCGAGTGGCTGTTGGACGTCGGCGAGGTGGTCTGCACCGAGCGGCGCGGCTGGAAACGGGTGTACGACCTGGCCGAGCGCGCCGTCCCCGACGACCTGCTGCACGACGACCTCACCGACCACGAGTGCCTGCGCCGGCTGGTCGCCCAGGCCGGGGCGGCCATGGGCGTGGCCACCCGGGCGGATCTGGCCGACTACCACCGGCTGAAGGGCGAGCAGGTCGACGCGGTGGTGGCGGAGACGGGCCTGGTCCCGGTGGAGGTCGAGGGCTGGGGGAGGCCGGCCTGGGCCCATCCCGCGGCGCTGGAGGCCGAGTCCGCCGCGGGCCGGGAGCGGCACCGCACCACGCTGCTGTCGCCGTTCGACTCGCTGATCTGGGACCGCAAGCGCACCGAGCGGATCTTCGGCTTCACCCACCGGCTGGAAGCATACGTGCCCCGAGCCAGGCGGACGCACGGCTACTTCGCGATGCCGCTGCTATCGAGGGGACGGCTGGTGGGCCGGGTCGACCCGGCTCGTGAGGGCCGGACTCTGGTGGCCCGACAGGTGTCGATGGCGGGGCGTGGGGCCGTGGAGCCGATGGCGCGGGCCCTGTGGGAGGCGGCGGGTTGGGTGGGCTGTGACACGGTCCGCGTCGAACGCTGCGACGACCCGGAGCTGGCCGCCGCCCTCACCGCGGCCCTCGCCTGACCGTCCGCCTCACCTGATCTCCAGGATCTTCTCCCGCATCGCGTAGACCACGGCCTCCATCCGGGAGTGGAGCTGGAGTTTCTCCAGGATGTTGCGGACGTGGTTCTTCACCGTGTTCTCGCTGATGAAGAGTTCCTTGGCGATGTCCCGGTTGTTCATGCCGGTGGCGACGAGCTTGAGCACCTCCAACTCCCGGTCTGTGAGGCGGGGTGCGGGCACCAGCCGCTTCTCGTCGGTGCGTTGGATCATCGACTTGAACTCGGTCAGCAGTTTCGCCGCCATCGACGGGCTGATCTGGGACTGCCCGTCGGCGACCGCGCGGATCGCGGTGGAGACCTCGTCGGTGGAGATCTCCTTGAGCAGGTAGCCGGTGGCCCCGGCCTTGATGGCGTCGTAGAGGTCGGCCTCCTCGTCGCTGATCGTCAGCATGATGATCTTCGCGCTGGGGGCCACCTCCTTGATCGAGGTGCACGCCTCGATGCCGCCGCGCCGGGGCATCCGCACGTCCATCAGGACGATGTCGGGCAGCAGGTCGGCGGCCTTCTCCACGGCCTCGGCGCCGTCGGCCGCCTCGCCGACGACCTCGATGTCCTCCTCCTGCGCCAGGACGATCTCCAACCCGCGCCGGAAGAGGGCGTGGTCGTCGACCACCAGGACCCGGATGGGCTCCTCGCGCGACGCGGCTCCCCGCGTGTCCGCGGGGGCGGTGCCACCGCCGTCGTGCGCGCCGGACCTCACGGGCCCGAAGCTGTCCGCCATCGTTCCTCCCCCTGCAGGCCGGGCTACGCGACACCAACCGGGCCTGGCGGAGCGCCGGTTGGGCGTGAAGCCATGATTCCATGCCCCGCCCCCGGCCGAATTCCTCGATCGGCCGGGGGCGGGATGGTTCACGGTGTCAGCGACTGTTCTCAGCCACCGAGAGCGCCTCCGACGCCCCGCGGCGGCTCCTGCGCGAACGGATCGGGTTCCAGATGGATGACGCCGTAGTCGTAGCCGTGACGCCGGTAGACGACGCTCGGCAACTTGGTCTCGGAGTCGACGAACAGGTAGAAGTCATGCCCGACCAGCTCCATCTCGTACAGGGCCTGGTCCAGTGACATCGGGGCCGCGGTGTGGGTCTTCTCCCGTACGACCAGCGGTCCTTCCCCTTGGACCTCCAGTGGTCCGATCCTGGTGGTGGGCGGCTCCTCCTGTTCCGCCGTCCGCCGGGGTTCCAGGTTGCCGTCCTCGCCGATGCTCGCCGCGTTCGGGACGGTCACGGCCACGTCGCGTGCCGGAATCCGGTTGTGGCCGTTGCCTCGCCGCGCACAGACCCGCTTGTCGTGCTGCTTGCGCAGCCGCGTTTCCAGCTTCTCCGTGGCGAGATCCAGTGCCGCGTACGGGTCGGCCGCCGACGCCTCGGCGCGGATCACCGGCCCCCTGGAGCGCATCGTGATCTCCACTCGGTCACGACGGTCGGCCTGACGGGGGTTGTGCTCCTTGGTCACCTCGACGTCGAGACGGATCGCCTTGGCATCGATCTTCTGGATCTTCTCCAGCTTGAGCTTGTCGACCACGTGCTTGCGGAAACGCTCCGGCACCTCTGTCTTGCGGCCCTTGACGACGATGTCCACGCAGAACTCCGTTCCCGGGCGGTTCCGCGGAACAGGGGCGGAACTCGCCCTTTGTGCACTGAGTCCGGATGGCTCCGATCACATACGGTCACCATCCGGCGCTACGTCGGGTTGCGACTTTCACCTCCTCCTCCCCTTGCGGGGAGATCACCATCCCTCTCGTACAGAGGCAATGGCCAGCAAAGCCGGGCAAACGCCTGATAGCGCACATGTCCCGCTGCAGGGAACAGCTTTCACCATTCCTCACAACCGAACCTACCCCCACTGGGGGAAGCTCGGCACCCCTTACCGGCACGTACCTCCGATCGGGTGCATTCTGCCTCTGTTATACATCTGTAACCCTCAACGAGCGGTTCCAATCGGCGGTTCCGCCACTTCCGGCCCCGCCGGGCGCCCGTGGCGCCTCCGGCTCCGCGACCGCGACCACCGCCGCGCCGATCACCCTGCCGCCCGCCCCGGTCAGCGCCCGCGTCGCCTCCGCGAGCGTGGCGCCCGTCGTGACCAGGTCGTCCACCACGACCACCGGGCCCTCCCCCAACAGCCTTCCGGCGCCGGCCGACGTCCCCAGCGCACCGGCCAGGTTGGCCGACCGCCGCGCGACGGTCAGCCCCGCCTGATCGGCCACGGAGCGCCGCTGCCGCAGCACGGCCGGCACCCGCGCGGACCACCCGGCGCGTCTCAGCGCCCCGGCCGCCGCCAGCGCCGTCCGCCGCACCGGGTCGTGGCCGCGCGCCGCCACCGCCCGACGCGCGGACGGCACCGGCACCAGCAGCAGCGGCCCACCGTCCGCGGCGGACCCCGCGGCGTCCGCCACCGCCCGCACCACCCCGGCCAGCACGACCCCCAACGGGGCGGCCAGCCCCAGCGCACCGCGCTCCTTGTGCGCCAGCAGCACGGCCCGCGCCTCGTCGACGTACGTCGGCCCCGCGAACACCGGCGGCCCGTCTCGGAACCCGGGCGGGCGCACCCGCCGCACCGCCGCCCCGTACAGCGCCGCCCGGCACCGCGCGCACAGGTCGGCGCGCGGCGCCCCGCATCCGGCACAGTCGGCCGGCAGCACCAAATCGGCCAATTCCCGCCACCATCCCCGCATGCGGGGATGCCTACCCCGGGTAAACCGGCATCGACCCCTCGTCCGTGACCAGTTCCCAGTCGCCGTCGCGCGAGAGCCGGGCGATGCCCTCCCGGGTGTCGGCCAGCAACGGCTTCTCCCCGTCCTCCGAGGCCGCCACACCCGTCACCTCGTTGAGTCCGGGAAGCGTGGACGGGCTCGCCGGCGAACCGTCCGTCGCCGCGTACCGCAACTGCTGCACGCCCCCGGCCTCCCGACCGACGACCACCAGCCTGCTGTCCCCCGCCCAGGACGCGTCCACCACGTTCTCCATCTGCGGGGCGATCGGCCGCAGGCCGTTCACGATCGCCCTGGACGCACCGTCGTCGGCCTCCTCCCGCTCGATGCGCCCGAGCCGGAGCGTCGTACGGCCCTCCTCGCTGATCAGCAACGCCATGCGCACACCGTCCGAGGAGACCCGCAGCGCCTCGATCCGGCCCTTGCCGAGACCGATCACCTCGACCGTCTCCGCCTCCTCCTGGCCCCCGCGCAGCCGCAGCAGCCCGGGCCCGTCCGGGTCCCGGTCGGCCACCCACAGATCGCCGAGCCCGTCCCAGCTCGGGGCCGTCAGCCGATCCGCCTCCCGCTCGGCCCCACTGGTCAGAAGAGGATCGCCCAGCTCGGTGTCGGTGGTCAGCGGGGCGACGTACAGCGCCCTGCCGTCCAGCGACACGCCCGCGCCGCGCTGCTCGTCCCGGCTCACCGAGACCGCGCTCCACGGGACCCGCCCGGCGCCGAACGGCCCGTCGACCGGGACGGCCCGGTCGGTGCCCTCCTCCACCATGGACAGTCGATTGCCGTCGTCGACGAGGTACCCCGCGTCCGGGTCGGCGTTCAGCCGTCCCGGCGCGTACGCCCCGGCCTCCTCACGGCTCTGCTCGCACAGCTCCTCGCCGCCCCGCCCGACGGTCAACCGGACGCGGCCGACCTTGCTCGACACCTGACCGCTCACCGTGTACAGCACCTGCGCCGCCATCCGGGCGCACTGGGCCTCGTCCACCAGGATCGGACGCTCGTGCCCGCCGGCCTTCCCCCTGGTCAGGGGGACGGTCAACGTCCCGGAGTCGTCCGGGGCGAGCGGCGCGCCGCCGGCGAGCCGCACGTCCTCGGGGAAGGCCGAGGACACCACCGGTTCCAGCCAGTCGGTCGGCCCGTCCAGCACCGCCCTGACCGCCGCGGTCACCGGGTCTATTCGCTCCCGGAGGTGGACCGGGTCGGCGACCAGGACGTCCCCGCCCCGCGTCACCGCGCCGGTGTCCGGGCCCAGGTCCGCGTAGTGGTAGACGTTGACCGGCTCGTAGTTGCGCTGGAAGTCGGACTGGGCCACCACCAGCCCGTCCGGCAGCCGGTCTATCCGCCACTGCCCGTCGACCTTGACCAGGTGGAACGTCTCCCGGTACGTCCCCTCACCCGGCCGGTAGGAGTGCTCGCCGTCCACCAGGGCGATCCTGGCGCCGGTCACCTCCAGCATGACGCCCCTGGTCTCCCGGCCGACGAGGTCGTTGCGCGAGGAGAGCACGCGGGGCGCGTCGTCGAGCACCGTCGTGCGGGCGAAGGGATCCCAGGTCTCGGCCGTCCGGTCGGTCAGGTACTCGCGAGCCGTCCGGAAATCCGGTTCGTCGCTGGTCGTGGCCTCCAGGAAGCCGCGGACGATCTCCCAGGGCGACGCGCCGTTGCGCGGGCTCACCCCGAACACCCGCACCTGCGAATCGGTGCCGGCACGAGGGGATGCGGCGACCCGGCGCACGTCCCCCTCGTCGGGCATCGACGCGCAACCGGCGAGCAGCAGGGCCACGGCTCCCAGCGCCGCCGTGGCCCGGCGGCGTCTCGGACGACCCGCGAGGCCCCCGAGACGCTCAGTCACCATGTCGCTCGCCATGCCGTCCGCGCTCCTCCGTCGTCCCCGTCCGTGCACCGGGCCCGTTCCCCTCCGCGCCGCCCGTGCCCCGCGGCGGCGCCGCCACCGTGCCGGCCGCCGGGCCCCGCCCGTCCTCGGTGCCCCCGCCCGACCCCGACACGGACGCGCGGGCGCCGCCGGCCGGGCCGCTCGCCTGGGCCCGCCGACGGCGGGAGTCCGCGGGTTCCAGGGGGATGGGCGAGCCGCGCAGGGGTCCGCCCGCGGTCTGCGGAATGGTCAGCCGGAACTGCGAGCCGCCGCCCGGCTCGCCCCAGGCCTGGAGCCAGCCGCCGTGCAGCCTGGCGTCCTCCACCGCGATGGACAGCCCCAGACCGGTGCCGCCCGTGGTGCGGGCCCGGGCGGGGTCGGCGCGCCAGAAGCGGTTGAAGACCCGGCCGGCCTCGCCCGGCTTGAGCCCGACGCCGTAGTCGCGGACGGCCACGGCCACCGCCCCGTCGCCCGTGGCGAGCCGGATCACGATGTCGCGCCCCTCCCCGTGCTCGACGGCGTTGACGACGAGGTTGCGCAGCACGCGCTCGACCCGGCGGGCGTCGGCCTCCGCCACCACCGGCCGGTCGTCGCCGTGCACCAGGAAACGACTGCCCTTGCGTTCGGCGAGCGGCTCGGCCCCTTCCAGGACGCGCCTGACCACATCGCGCAGATCGGTCGGCTCGGCCTCCAAGGCGGCGGCGCCAGCGTCGAAGCGGCTGATCTCCAACAGGTCGGCGAGCAGCGACTCGAAGCGGTCGAGCTGCCCCAACAGCAGTTCGGCCGAACGGGCCGTCACCGGATCGAATTCCTCGCGCGCCTCGTAGATGACGTCCGCCGCCATCCGCACCGTGGTCACCGGGGTGCGCAGTTCGTGCGAGACGTCCGAGACGAAACGCCTCTGCATCCGGGACAGCTCCTCCAACTGCTGAATCTTCAACTGGAGGTTCTTCGCCATCTTGTTGAACGACTCGCCCAACCGCGCGATGTCGTCCTCGCCGGTGACCTTCATCCGCTCCTGGAGGCGCCCGGCGGCCAGCCGCTCGGAGATCCTGGCGGCCATCCGCACGGGGGTGACGACCTGGCGCACCACCAGCCAGGCGATGGCGCCCAGCAGCACCACCACGAAGACCCCGGCGGTGGCGAGGGTGCCCTTCACCAGGCTGAGGGACTTCTCCTCCTGGGTGAACGGGAAGAGGTAGTAGAGCTGGTACGGGTCGCCGTTGGGGTCGTTGAGCCGCTTCCCCACGATCAGCGCGGCCTCGGTCCGGCCGTCCTGCAGCACGATCCTGCCGTACTGCTCGTGGGTGTCCGGGCTCTGGTCCAGCGCCTCGCGCAGCTCCACCGGCACGCTCTCCTCGTGCTGCACCGTGCCGGAGGCGCGCGGTCCGTGCCTGCCCGTGCTCCCGTTGACGCCGAAGGTTCCCGTGTCCTCCTCCGAGCTGAGCGCCACCAGGTAGTAGACGCCCTGCCCGCCGCTGGCGAGCTGCGCCACCAGGTCGGTCAACCAGATACCGGTGTCCCGGACCCCTCGACGGCCGTTCCCGGCGTCCCCCTCGATCTCCCCGTCGGCCGCGTCGTCGGCCATCTGCTCGGCCACCGCGAAGCCCCCGGCGGCCTGGCTCTGCGCCGCCTGCCGTTTGGCCTCCAGCAGACCGTTGCGGACCTGCCCGATGACGACCACACCGAGCAGCAGGACGACGGCGAGCGACATCAGCAGGGTGGCGGCCACCACCCGCAACTGGATGTTGCGCCGCCACAGCCGTGCCACGGCCAGCAGCGGACGACGCACCCAACGGACGAACATCCGGAAGACGGGATGCGCCCGGCTGCCCGTCGCCCCCTCGGACAGCAGTCCGTCAGGGAGGAAACGACCGCCGTGCCACATGTCAGCTAGGTCCGGCCTTGTACCCCACGCCGCGCACGGTCACCACGATCTCGGGACGCTCCGGGTCCTTCTCCACCTTGGAACGCAGCCGCTGCACATGGACGTTGACCAGACGGGTGTCCGCCGCGTGGCGGTAGCCCCACACCTGCTCCAGCAGCACCTCGCGGGTGAAGACCTGCCACGGCTTGCGGGCCAGCGCCACCAGCAGGTCGAACTCCAGGGGGGTCAGCGCGATCGACTGCCCGTCCCGCTTCACGGAGTGACCCGCCACGTCGATGACCAGGTCGCCGATGGTGAGCTGCTCGGGCGCGGGCTCCTCCGAACGACGCAGCCGCGCCCGGATCCGGGCCACCAGCTCCTTGGGCTTGAACGGCTTGACGACGTAGTCGTCGGCGCCGGACTCCAGCCCCACCACCACGTCGACGGTGTCGCTCTTGGCGGTGAGCATGACGATCGGCACCCCGGACTCGGCGCGGATCAGCCGGCACACCTCGATGCCGTCCCGCCCCGGCAGCATCAGGTCGAGCAGGACCAGATCGGGTTTGGTCTCCCGGAAAGCGGCGAGCGCCTTGTCGCCGTCGGACACGAACGACGGTTCAAAGCCTTCGCCGCGGAGCACGATGCCGAGCATCTCCGCCAGTGCGGTGTCGTCGTCGACGACCAGGACTCGTCCCTTCATGCTCCCATCATCCCATTACCCGATCGTGACGTTTCCGTGGGTGACGGTGACCGCGAACACAACTCGGCCAACGCGTCGCCGGTGACCGGCGAGACCACACCGCGATCGGTGACGATCGCCGTGACCAACTCCGCCGGAGTGACGTCGAAGGCCGGGTTGTACGCCTGCGCGCCCAGCGGGGCCACCGGGATGCCGCTGCCCGCCTCGGTCCCGGCGCCCGGCGCGGACGGCGCCGCGAACTCCGTGACCTCGTGGCCCGGCCGCTGTTCCACCTCGATCGACGCGCCGTCCGGCGTCCGGAGGTCCACCGTGGTCACGGGCGCCACCACCACGAACGGCACGTGGTGGTAGCGGGCCAGCACCGCCAGCGGATAGCTGCCCACCTTGTTCGCCACCGAGCCGTCGGCCGCGATCCGGTCCGCGCCGACCAGCACCGCGTCGACCTCCCCGGCCGCGAACAGCGAACCGGCCGCGTTGTCCGTCAGCAGCGTGTACGCCATGCCCTCACGGGCCGCCTCGTACGCCGTCAGCCTCGCACCCTGGAGCAGCGGCCGGGTCTCGTCCACCCACAGCCTGCGCAGCTCCCCGGCGCGGTGGGCGGCCCGTACGACCCCGAACGCCGTGCCCCCTCCGCCGGACACCAGCGTTCCCGTGTTGCAGTGAGTGAGGAAACGGTAACCGCCACCCGGCAGCAGTTCGCCCAGCAGCGCCAGGCCGTGCTCGGCCATCCGCTCGCTCGCCTCGGCGTCCTCCCGGTGCAGCTCCCGGGCCTCGGCGAGCACCGCGGCCGCCGCCCGCTCCTCGTCCGCCCCGCCCTCGACCGCCTCGCGGTACGCCCGCTCGGCCCGCCGCACCCCGTACTCGAGGTTGACCGCCGTCGGCCGGGCGTGCCTGAGCTGCTCGACGGCGTTGGCCACGTCGTACCCGCGGGCGGCGGCCAGCGCGACGCCGTACGCGCCTGCCAACCCCAGCAACGGCGCCCCCCGCACGGAGAGCGAACGGATCGCCTCCACCAGGGCGGGCACGTCCGTGCAGACGAGTTCGACCTCCTCGACGGGCAGCCGGGTCTGGTCGAGCAACACCACCACCGGGCCCTCCGGAGGTTCCTCCCAGCGCAGGGCGGGAACGGGGACCGGTGCGTCGCCAGGGGCCGGTACCGTGGCCCCGCTCTCTGTCTGGTCAACCATTCGAACAGTCTGCCCTTTCTCCGACCGTCAGTCGACGGCGACCGGGAGCCGCAGGGGCCGCCACGTTCCACGGCGGCCCGTGGCACGATGGCTGCCAGACCAGCCGACACATCCCACGGACAGGCCGCGAGAACACGAGGTGAACTGCAGTGAGTGACTCTCCGGGCTGGGCCTCGCCCGGATCCTCCCCCTCCGATCCGCCCCCTGCCTCCGGTGGAAAAGCACCCGGCGGCGACGGTACCGATCGGACGCCCGCGGAACAGCCGCCCACGAACTGGTCGGCGCAGCAGCCGCCCCCCGCTCCTCAGGGTTGGGGCGCGCCCCCTCCCCCGCCGCAGGGGCCTCCCGACTGGGGGAACTGGGGCCCGCCGCCCGCGGCCAAACCGGGCGTCATTCCGCTCCGTCCCCTGGGCGTCGGCGAGATCCTGGACGGCGCGGTGTCCACCGCGCGAGCCCACTGGCGCACGGTGCTGGGCATCTCCCTCGCCGTCGCGGTCATGATCCAGCTCGTGTCCACCGTCGCCACCGGCATCTGGCTCCGCGACAACAGCGGCTTCGAGGCCCTGCAGACCGGGGAAACCCCCACCAACGAGGAACTGCGGGACGCCCTCAGCGGCACGACGAACGCCCTGGGCTTCGAGATGCTGGCCACCCTGGTGGGCACCGTCATCGCCACCGCGATGCTCACCGTGGTGGTCAGCCGTGCCGTCCTGGGCCGCCAGGTCTCCCTCGGGGAAGCCTGGCGGGACTCCCGCGGCCTGCTTCCGCGTCTGCTCGGCCTGACCCTGCTGGTGGGATTGATCGTGACCGCCGCGGTCACCGTGGGCGTCCTCCCCGGCATCCTGCTGAGCGCGACGGGGTCGCTCCCGGCGGGGATAGGCCTCTTCTTCCTCGGAGGCCTCGCGGGCACCGTGGTCGCCGTCTGGCTGTGGGTCCGCTACTGCCTCTCCGCGCCCGCGCTGATGTTGGAACGACAGGGCGTGATCGCCGCCATGCGCCGCTCCGCCAGGCTCGTACGGGGCTCCTGGTGGCGCATCTTCGGCATCCAGCTCCTCACGTTCGTGCTGGTCATGATGGTCGGAATGATCATCCAGCTCCCCGCCTCCCTGCTGGCCCCCGTACTCGGCGGCAACGGCCTCGACAGTTTCGTCTCCGGGGGCCCCGTCGAGATGTCCTGGACGTATCTGGCCGTCGTCGGCATCGGCGCGGTACTGGCCTCCACCATCACCCTCCCCCTCAGCGCGGGCGTCACCGCGCTCCTCTACATGGACCAGCGCATTCGCCGCGAGGCACTCGACCTGGAGCTCGCCCGCGCCGCGGGCGTCCCCGGCTACGAGCAGCACACCGGCGACACCGCCTCGGGGAACTGATCCGGTGAGGAGTGCCACGGGGAGGAGCGCGGCGATCGGGGACGTACCGTTCGCCGCGCGCCCCGACGACGAGGTGCCGGTGACGGTCCCGCGCGACCCGGCGCGCGAGGCCGCGGAGGACGAACTGTCCAAGCCGATGTACCACGAGAACGACCCGGGTCTGCTGCGGCGCCTGCTCGACTGGGTGTGGGAGAAGGTCGGCGACCTCCTCGACGCGGCCGCCGGAGCCACCCCCGGCGGCTGGGTGGGCCTCGTGGTCGTCGCCGCGCTCGTCGTCCTGCTGCTGGTCGCCCTGCGCCTGCGCATGGGCGCGCTGCGCCGGACTGCCACCACGGGTGGCCACGCCGAACTCTTCGACCATCGCCCCCGCAGTGCCTCGGAACACCGCGCCGCGGCCGAACGGCACGCGGCCGACAGCCGCTGGAGCGAGGCCCTCCAGGAGCGGATGAGGGCTCTCGTCCGCTCCCTGGAGGAACGCGCCCTGCTCGACCCGCGGCCCGGCCGCACCGCCGACGAGGCCGCCCGGGAGGCCGCCCGCGTCCTCCCGGAGCACACCGCTGCCCTACGCGCCGCCGCCGTCGCGTTCGACGAGGTCACATACGCCGGACGCCCGGCCGACCGGAGCGCGTACGACCGGCTCCGCGACCTCGACGACGCCGTCCTGCGCAGCAAGCCCCGGCTCGACGGGGCGCGGCTCGGCACCACCACCCACGGCGGAGGCACCACATGACGACCGCTCCGCCCTCCATCCCCGCCCCGACGACCTCGGTCTCCCCCACCCTCGGCCGGGTGTGGGGGCGCGCCCGAGGCCTGCTGCTGGCAGCGGCGATCCTGGCCCTGGCCGGGGTGATCATCGCCGCCCTGCGCTCCGGCGACCAGTACGGCCGGCTCGACCCCCGCTCCGCCGACCGCTACGGCAGTCGCGCCGCCGCCGAACTCCTCGCCGACCGCGGCGTGGACACCACCGTCGCCACCACCCTCGACGAGGCGGTCTCGGCGGTGGGCCCCGACACCACACTGCTGGTGACCAACCCCGACCTGTTGAACGCCCGCCGGCAGGCCGAACTCCGCGCCGCCACCTCCGGCAGCGGCGGTCGCACCGTCCTGCTGGCCCCCGGCCCCGCCTCGCTGGAGACCCTGGCCCCCGACGTCCGCGCCGTGGAGCCCACCTCGGTACGGCCACTCCCGCCATCCTGCGACGCCTCCTACGCCCGGCGGGCCGGCGACGCCGAGCTCGGCGGCATCACCTACACCACCTCCGCCGACGACGTCGACGCCTGCTACCTCAGTGGCGAGCTGCCCACCCTGCTCCGACTGCCGGACGGCTCCGGCGACGGCGACACCGTGCTGTTGGGCGCCCCCGACCCGCTCTACAACGACCGCCTCGACGAACACGGCAACGCCTCGCTCGCCCTGCAACTCCTCGGTTCCCGTCCCCATCTGGTCTGGTACCTCCCCTCCCTGGACGACGCCACCGCCGGCGACGGTGACGAGAGCTTCTTCGACCTCATCCCTCCGGGCTGGAAATGGGGCGCGCTCCAACTCGCCGTCGCCGCCGCCCTCGCCGCCCTGTGGCGAGCCCGACGGCTCGGCCCTCTCGTTCCGGAACGGCTGCCCGTCGCCGTTCCGGCCTCCGAGGCCACCGAAGGCCGCGCTCGTCTCTACCGCCAGGCGGACGCGCGCGACCGTGCCGCCGACGCGCTGCGCTCGGCAGCCCGTGCCCGGCTCGCCCCTCTTGTCGGGGTCCCCGCCTCACGGGCCCACGATCCCGAGGGCCTCGTCCCGGCCGTCGCCGCTCACCTCGGCGGTGACGACGCTCCCCACGTGCACGCCCTCCTCTTCGGGCCGGCCCCCGCCGACGACGACGCGCTCGTCCGGCTGGCCGACGAACTCGATCTCCTCGAAAGCCGCATCACCCCATCTCCGAGAGACAAGGACCACACCTCGTGAGCGCCCCCTCCGCAGACAGCGCCCGCGCCGCCCTCGAAGCCGTGCGCAGTGAGATCTCCAAGGCCGTGGTCGGGCAGGACGCCGCCGTCACCGGACTCGTCGTGGCCCTGCTCTGCCGCGGGCACGTGCTGCTGGAGGGCGTTCCGGGTGTCGCCAAGACCCTCCTCGTCCGGGCCTTGGCCGCCACGCTCGAACTCGACACCAAGCGCGTCCAGTTCACTCCGGACCTGATGCCGAGCGACGTCACCGGCTCCCTCATCTACGACAACCGCACCGCCGAGTTCTCCTTCCAGCCCGGACCGGTCTTCACCAACCTCCTCCTCGCCGACGAGATCAACCGCACTCCGCCCAAGACCCAGGCGTCCCTGTTGGAGGCCATGGAGGAACGGCAGGTCTCGGTCGAGGGCACCGCACGCAAGCTCCCCGACCCCTTCCTGGTGGCCGCCACCCAGAACCCCGTCGAGTACGAGGGCACCTATCCTCTCCCCGAAGCCCAACTTGACCGTTTCCTGCTGAAGTTGCAGATTCCGCTGCCCTCGCGGGAGGAGGAGGTCACAGTCCTCACCCGCCACGCCGAGGGCTTCGACCCTCGTGATCTCGCCGCGGCCGGGGTGCGGCGCGTCGCCGGGCCCGCCGAGCTCGACGCGGCCCGCGCCGCGGTCGCCGGGACGTCCGTCTCGGCCGAAGTGGCCGGCTACGTCGTGGATATCTGTCGTGCCACCCGTGAGTCCCCCTCTCTCTCCCTGGGCGCCTCCCCCCGTGGCGCCACCGCACTGCTCTCGGCCGCCCGCGCCTGGGCCTGGCTCACCGGGCGCGACTACGTGACCCCCGACGACGTGAAGGCCCTGGCCCTGCCCACCCTGCGCCACCGCGTCCAACTGCGACCCGAGGCCGAGATGGAGGGCGTCACCGCGGACAGCGTGATCTCCTCGATCCTCGCCCACGTCCCCGTACCCCGCTGAGACGACGTGAACTGACCGATGGCCATCACCGGACGAACAGCTCTCATCGCCGCCCTCGGCGCGCTCCTCGTCGGCTTCCTGCTCCCCGGCTGGACCGGACTGCTCGCCGTCGAACTCCCCCTGCTGTTCGCAATTCTGTACGACCTCGGGCGAGCGGCACCAGTCCGAAAGCTCCTTTTCACCCGTTCCGGTGATACATCAGTTCGACTCGGTGAGTCTGCCCAGGTGCACCTCACCATCACCAATCCCTCGGGACGCCGGCTCCGTGCCGACCTCCGCGATGCCTGGCCGCCCAGTGTCTGGGCCCCAGGAACGGAGTTCTCCGCCTCCCGGCACCGGCTGGTCGTCCCCGCGGGCGAGCGCCGTCGCCTCACCACCCGTCTGCATCCGACCCGTCGGGGCGACCACCAGGCCGCCCGTGTCACCGTCCGCTCCTACGGCCCCCTCGGGCTCGCCGCCCGACAGGGCAGCCACTCCGTTCCCTGGACGGTACGGGTCCTGCCTCCCTTCACCAGCCGCAAGCACCTGCCCGCACGCCTCTCCCGCCTCCGCGAACTCGACGGTCGCACCAGCGTCCTCACCCGAGGGGAAGGCACCGAATTCGACAGCCTCCGCGAATACATCCCCGGGGACGACACCCGCTCCATCGACTGGCGCGCCACCGCCCGTCAGAGCACCGTCGCCGTCCGCACCTGGCGGCCCGAGCGCGATCGCCGCATCCTCACCGTCCTCGACACCGGCCGCACCTCGGCCGGCCGGGTCGGCGACGTTCCCCGCCTGGACGCGGCGATGGACGCCGCCCTGCTGCTGGCCGCCCTGGCCGCCCGCGCGGGCGACCGCTTCGACCTCCTGGCCTACGACCGCCGGGTACGCACCACCGTGCGGGGCCGCACCGCCCACGACCTTCTGCCGTCGCTGGTCACGGCGATGGCTCCGCTCGAACCGGCGCTGATCGAGTCCGACGCCCGGGGTATGGCCTCCGCCATCCTCCGCAACGCCCCGCAGCACTCGCTGGTCGTCCTGCTCACCGGTCTGGACCCCTCCCCCGTGGAGGAGGGCCTGCTTCCGGTGCTTCCTCTCCTCACGCAGCGCCACACGGTCGTGGTGGCCTCCGTCGCGGACCCCCGCATCGAGGAGATGGCGGCCTCCCGCGGCACGCTCGACAGCGTCTACCAGGCCGCTGCCGCCGCTCGGACCCAGTCCGAACGTCTGCACACGGCGGCCCGGCTCCGCCGTCACGGGGTCACGGTCGTGGACGCGACTCCCGCGGAGCTGGCCCCGGCCCTGGCCGACACCTACCTGGCCCTCAAGGCCGCAGGCCGTCTCTGATTCCTCCCCTGGCTCGACGGGCTGTGCTCGCGTGCTTGGCGACTCGACCGCCCGCGCCTTCGGAAGCACTCGGGACCATTCCGACGGCCTCTTCGAAACTCTGCTGCGCCGGCTCGGTTCCCACTCCACCGCCGCCCACAGGGAGTTCATCGGCGGAGAGCCGGGGGACGGACGCTGTCCCGTCCCGCCCTCCGCTTCCTGCCTCGGCCACCACACTCTCCGGTACTGGTGTCGGCCGGGTACGCGGCGGTTGCCTTATGGCGCCAGAAGAAAGCCCACAGGCCCACAGACTCGGCAAGGGCCCAGCCTCACTTGCTCGACTCAAGGCATTTCTCGCCACACACAGTCCCGAATCAACGGGGCAGAAATGCAGGAAGGCTCCGGCCCCCGAATCCTTCGACTCGGAAACCGGAACCCCCCTTATAACAAAGGCCCCAAAACGCGAAGAGGCCCCGTCGGAACCTGCCCGACGGGGCCTCCACAACAACTCGTTCGGCGGCGTCCTACTCTCCCACACGGTCCCCCGTGCAGTACCATCGGCG
>NZ_JODL01000031.1 GCF_000718985.1 Streptomyces megasporus
GGTCCGTCGGCGGCGCGCCGCTCAGCATCGTGAAGCAGTACATCGAGCAGCAGAACCGGCCGCTCTGACCCTGGCTCAGGTGAACAGTGCGGATCCGTGGACACGGCTGAGGTCAGAGCAGTTCTCAGATTCGCTTCACCACCGGGCTGAAGCCCGGTGCACTGCGAACAGCCCCGGTAGCCGTGGGCGTCGAGCTCCGCCGTCGGGACGCGGGCGGTGCGGCGGCGGACGGGGCCGCGGCCCACGAGGTGACGGTGTTCCCCGGCGTACGGCAGGCGGTGGCCGGCGACCGGCAGGTGTCCGGCCGCCCGCCCCTCCAGCGTCGCCTCCAGGCGACGCCCCCGGCGCCTCACCACCGCCTCGCCGGACCAACTCGACGAGGTGGTGGCCACCGTGGTGAGCAGCAGCCCGCCGTCGGCGAGTTGCGCGAGCCAGGCCCGGGGCACGTACGGCACCGCGAACGTCGACAGGACGCGGTCGTACGGAGCGCCGTCGGGGCAGCCGTCGAGACCGTCGGCGGTGACCACGCGCACCCCCGAGCCGAGGGCGTCCAGCCGTGCGCGGGCGGCGTCCGCCAGGTGCCGGTCCGACTCCACCGAGGTCACCGCGCCGGGCCCCAGGATGTGGGCGGCCAGGGCGGCCGTGACACCGGTGCCGGTCCCCAACTCCAGCAGGCGCAGGCCCGGTCGGAGCCGTAACCGCTGGAGCGTGTGGACGGTCATGGAGACCACGCTGCTCAGCCCCGTGATCCTCCCGCCGGCCACCATCCCGCGCCGCTGGGCGGTCACCCGCTCACCGTCGTGCTGGACCAGCACCGAGCCGCCGCCGTGGACGACCTCCGACCACTCGGCGCGGTCCTCGGGATGGGCGCCGTCCAGCAGTTGCCACACGCCCGGCCGCGCGCCGGGTTCGTTGCGGCGCACATAGGCCCGCGGCAGCAGGACCTCGCGCCGCACGGCCGACAGTGCCGCGCGGACCGCCGGGTCGCGCAGCTCCCCGCTCGCCTCCAGCCGGGCGACCATCGCCAGACGCGCGGCCGTGAGGTCGTCCGTCGGCGGGGGAGGGGGCGCGTCGGGGCGAGGGGACGGTGGGGGACGGTACACGGGCGTCTCCGGCAAGTGGTGGGCGGGCGGGGTGGGGTGGGGGCGCCGCGAGGGAGCGCCGCGTGCCCCGGGATCTGGCTACCCCACCGGGCTCGGATCTCACCGTCGTCGGCACGGGAGCCGAAGGTCTTCGCTCTCTACCGGAAATCTTTCGGTAGAGAGCGTGAACGCTTTCCCGTGCCAAGCTCTCTGATGGGGTGTCGGTCGCGTTGGTTCCTCTTCCGTTTCCGTCCTGAGCTGGGATGTGGAGGGAAGGAGGCGCTCTCGTCGCCGCACATCTCCCCGGAAAAGTTCCGGTATTCAGCATTCGGAAGACGGTTCCGGTCAGTGAACGACGCTCTCGGAGCGGACCGCGCCCGGTACCCGCGAAGCGCGGGCTGAGCTGCCCCGACGCCCCGCGCCGGGGAGCGCGCCGGGGCGTGAGGCCACCGTCCCCGCCCGCTGTGACCAGCGGTTTCCCGGGGACGATGGTCGGCCGGAAGTGGATGGCGGTGACGGCGGGGCCGGATTTACCGTGCTGGTAACCGCCAGGACGACGTCGGTTCACCGCGCGGACACCCCACAGCCGCCGCGGGCCTCCCCCCACCACCGCCGGAAGGACTACGACATGGCGCAATTGGCCCTGTTCCTGTGCGACATCGCCGCAGTGAGTCTCCTGGTGTTCGGCCTGTACTTCCCGCGTCACCGCCGCCGGGACCTGGTGGTCGCCTACCTCGGCGTGAACGTCGGGGTGTTGGCGGTGGCCGGTTCGCTGAGCGCCTCCGGCACCGGCGCCGGACTGGGCCTGGGCCTGGCCCTGTTCGGCGTCCTGTCGATCATCCGATTACGGTCCACCGAACTGGACCAGCACGAGGTCGCGTACTACTTCTCCTCGCTGGCCCTGGGACTCCTCGGCGCGGTGGAGACCTCCCACGTGTGGCGCTCGGTCGGGTTGATGGCGCTGATCCTGGCGGTGCTGTTCGTCGGCGACCATCCGCGGCTGCTGCGCGCCCACCGGCGCCAGGTGATGGTGTTGGACACGGCGCTTTTCGACCACACCGCCCTGGTGGCCCACCTGGAACACACCCTGGGCGCCCGGGTCCACTCGGTCGGCGTGCAACGGGTCGACCTGGTCAACGACACCACCGTGGTGGACGTGCGCTACCGAGGCGCACCGGGCGCCCGTTCCGAGAGCACCGCCGGCGCGGTGGCGGTGCGGCCGTGAGCCCCGCGCGCCTGGGAACCGTGGTGGAGGGCCTGCCGCCGATCGACCTGGACGAGCTCGTCGCGCGCGCGTCGTTGCAGACCCGCGTCGACCGCAAGTACGTCCTGCCGGTCGACGCGGTGGCGGCCCTGCTGAGCCGGCTTCCGTCCGGCACCCGCGTCCTGGAGATCGAGGGGGACCGCGACTTCGCCTACCGGTCGTTGTACTTCGACACCCCCGAGCTGACCGGCTACCTGATGGCCGCGCGCCGCCGGCGGCGCCGGTTCAAGATCCGCACCCGTGTCTACGAGCAGTCGGGCGAGTGCCTGCTGGAGGTGAAGGTCCGGGGGAACCGGGGCAGCACCGTCAAGGAGCGGCTGCCCCACGACCCGCGGGACCGGGAGACCCTGGAGTCGGGGCGTCACTTCGTCGACGCGGTCCTGGCCGAGAACCGCATCGTCGGAATCCGGCGGTTCACCCTGGTTCCGACGCTGACCACCCGGTACCGCCGCACCACCCTCCATCTCCCGGACACGGGCAGCCGCGTCACCATCGACACCGACCTGACCTGGGAGGACGGCGACCACCGCCTCCAGTTGCCCGGCACGGTGGTGGTGGAGACCAAGACCGGCTCCACGGCCTCGCACGCCGACCGACTGCTCTGGCACGACGGACACCGGCCCGTCCGCATCTCCAAGTACGCGACCGGCCTGGCCGCCCTGCGCCCGCACCTGCCCGACGGGCCCTGGCGGCGCACCCTGCGCCGGTACTTCCCGCCGGAGGCCGTCCGCCTCTCGACGATCGCCGGTGCCCGGGCCGCCGACGTGCCGGACGGGGGAGCCCGAGCCGTCCGTCCCCCGGAGCGGGGGCGGTTCGACTCGGTGATGTCCCACTAGCGCCCGCCGGCGCCCCGCTCGCGAACCATCGCACGCGACCCTCATTCGACGTGCCGGAACAGGACCAGTGGCAGCCGCTCGCGTCTGCCTTCGCCGCGTCACGGATAGAGGTGCGACTGTTGTGCGCAGGAAACGGATGAGTGTGGTGGGTCTGCTCGCCGCGTCGGCCATCGTCACGACGGGCGGCACGGCGGGCGGCACGGTGGTGTCCGGCGCCCCCGCGCCGTCGGGCACGGCCGGGGCCGCCGAGCGGGCCGCGACGGCGGAGAGTCGTCGGGAGGGGGCCGGGGACATCGCGTTCTCCGTGCCCAGCGGGACGTTCCGGGGGGAGGTGTCGGTCTCCCTGACCACCTCCGTCCCCGGCGCCGAGATCCGGTACACCACCGACGGGCGACCGCCCACGGCCGCCTCACCGGTGTACTCCGGCCCGCTGCGGTTCACGGCCACCACCCAGTTGCGCGCCCGGGTGTTCGTCGCCGGCGCCGCCGCCGGCGAGCCGAGCACGGCGCTGTACGTGGCCCGCTCGGTCGACGCCACGCACGATCTGCCGCTGCTGGTGATGGACGCCTACGGGGGTGGGAAACCCGGCCGCGAGTACCGGGACGTCGCGGCCCTGGTGATGGACCCGAAGGGCGGGACCACCTCCCTCGGCGCGACTCCGGAGCCGGCCACCCGGGCCGGTTTCCACCTGCGCGGGCAGTCCTCGGCCACGTTCGAGAAGGCCCCGTACCGGCTGGAGCTGTGGGACGAGGACGACGACGACGTCGACCACCCGGTGCTGGGCATGCCGGCCGACTCCGACTGGGTGCTGCGGGGACCCTTCCCCGACAAGACCCTGATCCGCGACGCCTTCGCCTACGAGCTGGGGCGGGAGCTGGGGCTGAGGACCCCGCGGCACAGGTTCGTGGAGCTGTACCTGAACCTCGACGGAGGGCCGTTGGGCGCCGACGACTACCAGGGCGTCTACCTGCTGGACGAGAACATCAAGCGGTCGCCGGACCGGGTCGACATCACGAAGCTGAAGAAGAGCGATCTGACGGAACCGGCCGTCACGGGCGGCTACATCTTCAAGTTCGACGCCTACGCGGCCCAGGAACCGAAGCTGCCCTGCACCGGTGACACGCGGACCTGCTGGCGGGACCTGGAGGTCGTGGAGCCGTCGGCGGACGATCTCCGGCCCGAGCAGCAGGCCTGGCTGGCGCGGTACGTCCAGAGGTTCCACGACTCGCTCCGCGGCCCGAACCCCTCCGACCCGCGGACCGGCTACCCGGCGTACATCGACGTCGACTCCTTCGTCGACCTGATCATCCTCAACGAGCTGAGCCGCCAGGGCGACGCCTACATCCGCAGCCAGTACTTCCACAAGGACCGCGGCGGCAAGATCGTCGCGGGGCCGCTGTGGGACTACGACCTCGGCTTCGGCGCCGTTCCCGGCTCGGACATGATCCAGGGCTGGCAGTTCCAGCCGTTCTCGTTCCCCGGCTTCCCGGCCACCACCGACTGGTTCCTCAAGCTGATGCAGGACCCGTCGTTCAACCAGAAGGTCAGGCAGCGGTGGCAGGGGTTGCGCCAAGGGCCGCTGTCCGACGCGCGGTTGAGGGAGAAGGTCTCCCGGCTGGCCGCGCCGCTGACGGGCGCGGCCGAGCGCAACTTCCGGAAGTGGCCCAACCTGGAGAGCCGCATGGTCGGGCCGTTCCAGACCAAGACCAGCCGGACCTGGCAGGAGCAACTGCGGATGATGGAGGACTGGCTGGTCCAGCGAGCGGCCTGGATCGACTCCTCCGGTTGGCGGGTCACCGCCGGCCCCTTCTCGGCTCCCGAGTCGGACACCGGACCGAAGACGGGGACGCCGCCCGCGCTGCCGCATCTCAGGGGGCGCGAGGGGCACTGACCCGACCGTCCGCCCCCGTCCACCTGCGCGTCCACCCGTCCGACCACCCGTCCGCCGCGCACCGGCGGCGCGCACCGACGAGCCGGCCCGACCTCGGGCCGGCTCGTCGCGCTTTCGGCCCGGGACGCCCGCCGCACGGGCGCGGCGGGGGCCTTTCGAATGACCGAAAAGCGTCTGTGCGGAATCTTGCCGGTGACCACAGGCGCACCTACAGTCAACCTACCCGCCGGTATTGACATGTTCACTAATACCGGACGCCCCGCGTGTGCCCCACGGCCGCGGGCGGAGCCGCACCACCGAGCACGAGTGACACCGATCAACGCTGTTCGTATGCCAGTGGCACGTCCGCGACGGCTTCGCGGACGTCGCCGGAGGGGTGTGTGATGAAGGACGTTCAGGAAAGCACTCGGGAAAGACCCACCACGGGCCGCGTCAGATGGCGCAGGTTCAGCGCCGTCGCCGTGCCCGGCTTCGCCGTCACCGGCGTACTGGCCGTCGCGCTGGCCCAGGGGGCCCTCGCCGCGTCGTTCGCCGTGTCCGGCCAGCAGTTCAAGGTCTCCGCGGACCGCCTCACCGGTTCGGGCTTCGCGCAGTACGGGAGCGTGGACGTCAACGCCCGCGACGAACTGCTGCCCGTCGCGGTGACCGGCATCAAGGAGGCCAAGCTCGAGAGCCTCTGCCAGTCGGTCGTCACCACCCTGCCGATCCTCGGCGACATCTCCCTGAACCTCACCGCCGGCAAGCAGAAGCCGGTCGAGGCCACCGACCTGTTCGTCGACGCCGTCCAGCTCTCCGGCGACGCCTCGTTCCGGAACATCGAGATCGGCCGCGACGCCTCCACGCTCGACAAGGGCCCCGACGGCGCCCAGGGCATGCAGGACGCGTTCTCCCAGCAGGCCGACAGCCTGGAGATCAGGAATCTGAGGCAGGTCGCCTGGGCCACCAACGCCGGGACGTTCAAACTGTCCGGCCTGAACATGAAGATCACCAAGGGCAAGCGCGAATGCTTCTGAGGTGGCGGACCTGGCGGCGCGGCAGGCCCTTCTGGGGAGGGCTGGTCACCATCGCCGCGGGCGTGGAGATCGCCGTCATCCCCCTGGCCCCGCTGAAGGTCATGCTCCACCAGGGAGCGGCCGGAGTCGGCTCCGTCCTCCTGGGAGCCGTCATGATCGTGATGGGGCTGTCGGCCTGGTTCGCGCCCCAGTACCGCTCGCTCGCCGGCATCCTCACGGCCATGGTCGCCGCGGCGGCCCTGGTGCTCTCCAATCTCGGCGGCTTCCTGATCGGGACGGTCGCCGGTGTCATCGGCGGCGGAATGCTCTTCGGCTGGCAGCCGGACGTCCCGCCGTCGTCTCCCCTCCCCACCCCCCAACCCTCAGAGGAGACAGCATGACGCACCGCTCGTTACTCCCCCGCGCCGTCCGGACGGCGGTCCCCCTCGGCGCCGGCCTGGCCGCGGCGGCGGCCCTGGTGCTGGCCGGGACCGGTACCGCGGCGGCCGAACCGACCGCCGCGGCGGGGTCCACGACGGTCACCCCGGCCGGGCACTACTTCAAGGCGAGCATGGTCGGCACCGCCACCTTCAAGGCGGGCATCGTGACCGTCACCTGCACGGTCTCCACCTCGGAGCCGACCGGACCGGTCGGCACCGACGCCAGGAACCGGGTTCCGGAGGCGCCGAACAACACCAACGCCGCGGGGCCGGTGTCCAACACCATCAACCCGCCCACCTACGGCTCGTGCCGGACCAGCATGCCGGGGGTGTCCGCCACCATCACCACCACCGGCACCTGGGGCGTGTCCGTCCAGCACGGCGCGCCGTCCACCGCGGCCCTGACCATCCCCCAGGCCGGTTTCGTCCTGAAGACCAGCGGTCTGGCGAACTGCACCGTGACCGCGGCCCCGAACGGTGACGCCACGGTCGCCGGCGGCTGGACCAACGGAGCGCCCTCCCGGCTCTCCTTCTCCAACGCCTCCGTGCCGGTGGACGTCGTCGGCGGGTTCGGCTGCCCGACCAGCTCCACCAGCTCCACCTTCAGCGTCGCCTACGACGTCACGGACGTGACCGACCCGACGTCGCAGATCACCGTGACCGGGTAGTCCGGCGGCCCGCCGGGCGAAGCGGCTCCCGGGCGGTTCCCGAGCAGGGCCCCGGACGGCGACCAGGCTGCCGTCCGGGGCCCGTGCCGTGCGCCGGGCGGTCTCACCGGCTCACCGCTTCACCGTTTCACCGACGGGGCGCAACCCGTTCAGGGCGGTCTCGCCCGCGTCGTCGGCGAACGGGGGGACGCCCCAAGACCGCGCCGCACCCGCCCCCATCCGTCACCCGTCACCCGTCACCCGCCGCTCGATACGGCGTCGGACCTCGTCGGTGAGACGGGCCAGGGCGTCGGAGACGACCGGTACCGGCGGCACCGGATCGTCGATCCGCCGGGCCGCCTCGGGCAGTTCGGCCAGGTCGGCCTCGAACCGCTCCCGGGCCACCGACAGCGGGACCGGCCCGGCGACCCGGTGCCCGCCGGACATCACCGTCCGCAGCAGGGGAGCGGTGCCCGGCGGCGGTTCCTCCTCCCGCAAACCGACGGTGTCGACGGTGCCCGGCCCCCGGAACACCTGCTTGGCGCCCGGAGCCGTCACCTTCGCCGCCGACAGCTTCATCACCGGACGCCCGTCGTAGGAGACCAGCTTGTAGGCCGAGTCCAGATACGGCGCGTCGGCCGACACCCCCACCCTGGTGCCCACCGCGTACACGTCGATCGGGGCGCCGGAGCGCACCAGGGTGTCGACGCGGGCCTCGTCCAACCCACCGCTGGCGACGATCCGCACCTCGGTCAGCCCCGCCCCGTCCAGGACGCGCCGCGCCCGCACGGCCAGGTCCCCCAGGTCGCCGCTGTCGAGACGGACACCGCAGCCCGTGCCGGGCACGTGCCCCAGGTCGCGCAGCACCCGGGCGGCCGTGGCCACCCCCCGTTCGGTGTCGTAGGTGTCCACCAGGAACGTCACCGGACCCGGATGGGCGCGGGCGAAGGCCCGGAAGGCCGCCTCCTCGTCCTCGTACGCCTCGACGAAGGAGTGCGCCATGGTGCCCACCGCCGGCATCCCGTAGGCGGTGGCCGCGGCGACGTTGCTGGTCCCCGCGAACCCCACCAGGGACCCGAGCCGAGCCATGCGCAACCCGGCCTCCACCCCCTGCGTGCGACGCAGCGAGAAGTCCACCACCGGACGGCCCGCGGCGGCGATCACGCAACGCGCCGCCTTGGACGCCACCGCCGTCTGGTGATTGAGCAGGTTCAACAGGGCGGTCTCGGCGAGCTGCGCCTGCGGCAACGGGGCCGTCACCTCCAGCAGGGGCTCCCCGGCGAGCACGATCCGCCCCTCCGGCACCGCCCGCACCTCGCCGGTGAACTCCAGACCCACCAGCGGAGCAAGCTCCTCCACCGGACGGTGCAGCGCCTCGGCGAAGGCGGCGGCCTCGGCGGACCCCACCCGCAGCCCCTCCAGATAGGACAGCGCCGACTCCAACCCCGCGGCCACCAGGAAACCGCGCCGTGGCGGCATCTTCCGGACGAACAGGCTGAAGGTCGCCTCGCCGATCATGTCGTCACGCAGGTACGCCAGGGCCATGCTCACCTCGTACAGGTCGGTGGTGAGCGCTCCCGGCACCGTCATCTGTCCGCTCATGGTCAGTGGAGATCCGTCCGTGGGGGCTGGTGGTGGGCGTGGAACGCGGAGCCGCGCGTCACCCCGGCTCCATGTACGGGCGGCGGAAGAGGGCCGCCCGCCCGGTTCCGTGGGGACGCACGGCCGCCACCGCCCGGTCGACCGAGGCCCGCGGCGGGCCGCCGGTGTCCACGGGGACGGCCTCCGGCCACGGCGCCTCACGGGCCGCCATGGCGGCGGCGATCCCCGCGTCGGCGTCGGAGGGCCCCGGGGCGCGACCGGCCAGACGCTCGGCGGCGACGTCCCCCGGCACCACACAGCGCAGGGCCACCAGGTCGGCACGGGTGGCCTCGGCCACGCGCCGGGCCGCCTCCCGCTGCGCCGGGTCCGTCCAACTGGCGTCCAGCACCACCGACTCGCCCGACGACAGCAGGGCGGACGCCCGCTCCAGCAGCGCGGCGTAGGTGGCCTTGGTCCACCGCGGCGCGTACAGCCCCTCGCCCCAGCCGGCCGCGGCGGACCGCTCCGGAGGGATGCCCGCCAACTCCTTGCGGACGCGGTCGCTGCTGAGCAGCGTCGTCCCCAGCCGGTCGGCCAGGGCCCCGGAGAGCGTCGACTTGCCGCTGCCCGGACCCCCGCCGACCAGGACCAGCGTCACGGCGGAGGCGCGCAGGTGGTGGAGGGCCAGTGTGACCAGGTGCCCCGCCGCCTGCCGGGCGCCGGGCGCGCCCTGCCGGGCCTGGACGAGGGAGACCTTGGCGCGGACGAAGGCCCGGTAGGCGACGTAGTGGTGCCACAGGGAAGGCGGCGCGGGATCGCCCGAGTACTCGCCGTACCGGGCGAGGAAGAACGCCGCGGCCTCCGGCGCGCCCAGCCGCTCCAGGTCCATGGAGAGGAACGCCGCGTCGTCCAGGCCGTCGACGTACCGCAGCCGGTCGTCGAACTCCAGGCAGTCCAGGACGCGCGGGCCGTCGTCGAGGCAGAAGACGTCCTCGGCGAGCAGGTCGCCGTGGCCGTCGACCACCCGCCCCTCCCGGACGCGGGAGGCGAACAGCCGCTCACGACCGGCCAGGTAACGCCGCACCAGACGCTCCGCCTCCGGCACCCCCGCGGGCACCCCGACGTCCCCCTCCACCGCGCGGACCTGCGCGAAACCCTCCTCCCACCGCGAGGCGAGCGCGTCCCGCGTGCCCTGCGCGTCCACCTCCGGGCCGCGCGGCGCCTCCGCGTGCCGCGCCGCGAGCAGCCGGGCCACGGCCCGCAGGGGCTCCGTCACGTCCCCGCCCCGCCGCACCAGGTGGGACAGCCGGCGCTCGACGGGCATGCGGCGCATCACCACCATCGGCTCCGGCCCCGGCTCCGGTTCCGAGGCGTCCGCGGCCGGGCAGTGGACCTCGGCCAGACCCAGGTAGACGTCCGGGGCGAAACGGCGGTTGAGCTCGACCTCCCGCTCGCACCCCCGCCGCCGGGCGGCGAGGGTGGTGAAGTCCACGAATCCCAGATCCACCGGCTTTTTGAGCTTGTAGACGCGATCCCCGACGAAGAACACGACCGCGGTGTGGGTCTCGTGCACATCCGCGCGCGGGGGCCCCGCGGCCTGTGGACCCACGCCGCCCCGGGAGGCGGAAACGGTGGTTCGCGGTGTGGACATCCTCGTGCTCCCTGGACGACGGTTCCGGGCCGGCCCCGAACGGCGGCCGGACACTCCGGCACGTGGTGGGGAGTACCGGGGACACCCGGCCCGGAAACACCCCGCCCGGACGGCCTCCGCCGTCCGATGGAACCCCCGAGGTCCCGGGGGTACCGTGGAGGAACAGGAGCCGGACGCGCATCGACGTCGAGGACGTCGAGGAGGTGCCGTCGATGCCCCAGGAGACGACCCCCAGGACGGGCACCCGAGAGGGCGGGGCCCGCACGCGCTCCGCGTCCGGACGGGGCGGCGGACCGGAACTCCGGCCGCCCGCACGACACAGACCCTCCCGCCGGCGGCCCGCGCCGCACCGGCCCCCGGTCACCGCCGCCCCTCCCCGGCCGACCCGACCGACCCGACCGACCCGGCCGGAAGCCGACCGGGAACGGCACCCGGCCCGCACGGAGGGCGCGCCGAGACCCACCGCATCCGACCCCACCGGCGGACCCGTCGACGGTCCGCGCCACGACAGGGAGCAGACGATGCCGCAGCACACACAGGACTGGCAGGTCCGCCTCCACCTCTCCGAGGAGGACGGAACGACGAAGGCACGCGCGGTACTGGACATCGGCGGCAACGCCGTCACCGGCCAAGGCGTCGCGCGACGCAACCCACGCGACAGGGACGTCCCCGAGATCGGCGACGAACTCGCGGCCGGCCGGGCGATGAACGACCTGGCGCAGAAACTGCTGACCATCGCCCGGACCGACATCGAGGGCATCTCCCGCCCCGGCCCCTGACCCACCCACCCGGCCGACGCGGCCCCACCCCACGCGCCGGACACGCGCCGGGCCCCCGCACCCGGGCCCGGCGCGGTGCCACGGGCATCCCGCACCCACCGCCCGCCGACCGGCGGACGGGCGACAGTCAGGGGGAGAACCGGTGAGCACCCGGACACTTTCCGAAGAACGCGCCGTGGACCTGGTCCACGACGCCACCACGGCCCCGTCCGTGCACGACACGCGGCCCTGGCGCTTCCGCTGCCTGCGGGGCGAACGCACCTTCGAGATCCGCGCCGACTCCGAACGCGCCCTGCGGCACGCCGACCCCGACGCGCGCGGCCTCCACATCGGCTGCGGCGCGGCCGTGTTCAACCTGAGGGTCGCCGCCGCCCACGCCGGATGGCGCCCGGAGGCCCGGCTGCTGCCCGACCCGCGGGACCCCACCCTGCTCGTCACCGTCCACCTGGCCGACCCCGACGGCGGCGAGAGCGACCTCGCCGCGCTGTACCCGGCGGTCCACCGACGGCACACCGGCCGCCTGCCGTACGCCGGGAAACCGATCCCGACGTCCGTGCGGTCCGCCCTGGCCTACGCCGCCCGCCGCGAGGGAGCCCTGCTGGAGTTCCCCGGCCCCCGGCACCTCGGCCGGGTGCCGGAGCTGATCGAGAAGGCGGAGTCCCGCGACCACGCCGGCACCCGGAGGATCCCCGGCCGCGAGGCCGCGGACGTCGAACGCGCCCCCCGACTGGCCCTGCTCAGCACCCTTCGGGACCACCCCGAGGACTGGCTGCGGGCGGGGCAGGCCATGGAACGCGTCCTGCTGCTGGCCACCTCCGAAGGGCTGGTCGGAGCGCCCGTCACCCAGGCCGTCGAATGGCCCGACCCGCGCCGGCCGCTGCGCGACCCCGTGTCCGGCAAGGGCCGGGTGCAGATGGTGCTGCGGCTGGGCTACGGACCGCCGGGACCGAAGACGCCGCGCCGCCCGCTGCCGGACGTGCTCGACATCGACCCCTGAGACCCGACCCACCCGCCCTACAGCGGTGAGTAGGTGAGACAGTCGGCCGAGTCCTGCCGGGCGCCCACCGAGATCCCGGTGGCCCGGCACTCGAAGTCGGTGTTGTACCGACAGTCGGCCATCTTGCAGGCGCCGACATGACCGACGGCGGACGGACTGCCGCCCTTGCGCGGCGCGGTGAAGAACGTGTCGCAGTGCGCGTGCAGGGAATCGCCGACGGTGATGGCCAGCGCGTGGCAGCCACGGTCCCTGTTGTACGCGCAGACCTCCACCGCGCACTCCGTCACAGCGGGCATCTCCATGGGGCGCTCCTGAGTGCTCTCTTCCGGCCGCCGGCTCTCGGGCACGACCGCTTCCCAGAGTGGCCGCCCCACCCGCCGGCACACCGACGCCGCCCGCCGAAACGCCGGAGTTCACCCGAAGGACGTGAGCCGGTGGAGGAGGGAGCGGGGTGGAAAAGTGTGCCAAGCGGCACGCAAGCGGAATTGGGTCGACGGTGCCGGCCGGCCGTGCTCCTTGGACCCTTTCTTCTCAACCAGCCTGCTGTGACGGCGAGTTGCCGACACCACGGGAGGGTTCGGAACCGGACGGGGGCCTTGGGGTGGGGCGGTGACGCGATGAGGTGAACGGTTACGGTGAGGTCCGGAAGGCTCTTGGGCCTGGCGGAGGGACCTGTGGGCATGGAGGACAAGGAGCGCGGCGCAGCCGGTCGTCTGCCGCGGTTGCAACTGGACGAGCTGCTGGACGAGTTGCAGGTGCGCATCGACGCCGTGCGCGGCACCCGGGACCGGGTGCACAGTCTGCTCGAGGCCGTGCTGTCGGTGGGGCGTGAGCTGGACCTGCCGCATGTGCTCCAGCGGATCGTGGAGGCCGCGGTGGTCCTGGTGGACGCCGAGTACGGGGCCCTGGGGGTGATCGGGGACGACGGCAGGCTCTCCCGGTTCATCCCGGTGGGCATGGACGAGGAGCGGATCGAGGCCATCGGTCCGCTGCCGTCGGGCCACGGGCTGTTGGGCGAGCTGATCCGCCATCCCGAGCCGCTGCGGGTGCCCGATCTCTCACGGCATCCGGGTTCCAGTGGTTTCCCGCCCCACCATCCGCCGATGCGCACCTTCCTCGGCGTGCCGATCCGGGTGCGCGAGGAGGTGTTCGGGAACCTCTACCTGACCGAGAAGCGGGGCGGACGGGAGTTCGACGCCGAGGACGAGACGGTGCTGTCCACCCTCGCCGTGGCGGCGGGGGTGGCGATCGAGAACGCCCGGCTGTACGAGCAGGCGCGGAACCGGGAGCGCTGGCTGAGGGCGAACACCGAGATCACCGCCGGGCTGCTGTCGGGGGTGGACGAGCAGCGGGTGTTGGAGCTGATCGTCGATCACGCGCGGCGAATCCTCTCCGCGGATCTGGGGGTGCTGGCCCTGCCCCTGGAGGGCACCGAGAACCTGCAGGTGGCGCTGGCGACGGGGGAGCGGAGCGAGGCGTTCCGGGGGTTGGTGCTGTCTCGGCGGGGCTCGTTCCTGGGGGCGGCCATCGAGGCCGGTGGGCCGATCACCAGTGCCCATATCGCGGAGGACCCGCGGATCACGACGGGGGCTTCCCGTTGGGAGGGGATGGGGCCCGCGGTCGCGGTGCCGATGGGCACCGGGGGCGGGGCGCACGGTGCTCTGCTGTTGGCGCGCGGGGCGAAGGCGGCGGCGTTCACCGAGGTGGAGACGGACCCTCTGTTGTCGTTCGCGGCCCAGGCGGCGGTGGCGATGGAGTTGGCGGAGCGGCGGCGGGTGGCCGAGCAGGTGGCCCTGCTGGAGGATCGGGACCGTATCGCCCGTGATCTGCACGATCTGGCGATCCAACGGCTGTTCGCCACGGGGATGACGCTGCAGAGCGCGGTGCGTTTCGTGCAGCATCCGGAGGCGAGCGAGCGGTTGCTGCGGGCGGTGGACGACCTGGACGAGACCATCAAGATCATCAGGTCGACGATCTTCGGGCTGCGCAGTCACGGGACCGGTCCCGCCGGGCGGGGGTTGCGGGTGCGGGTGGCGGAGGTGGTGGAGGAGTCCGTGCGGAGCCTGGGCTTCACGCCGGCGTTGCGGATGGAGGGGCTGGTGGACACCGATGTGCCGCCGGCGGTCGCCGACGACGTGGTGGCGGTGCTGGGGGAGGCGTTGTCCAATGTGGCGCGGCACGCGCGGGCGTCGTCGGCCGAGGTGTCGCTGGTGGTGGGTTCCGGGGTGGTGACGGCCACCGTCGTGGACGACGGGGTGGGCATCTCCCCGGGAGGTCGGCGCAGTGGGCTGAACAACCTGGCGGAGCGGGCGGAGAAGTTCGGGGGCGGGTTGTCGATCGAGTCGCCGGAGGGCGGTGGCAGCCGTCTGGTGTGGCGTGTTCCGCTGACGGAGGGCTGAGCGGAGGGTCGATCGGGGCGCTCGGGGTCGCCGGTCGCCTTGCGGGTTCCCCGTCTTCGGGTCACCGTTCCCGGGGTTCCGGTGTGGTGCGGTCGGGGCGGTGGGGGTGGCGGGGTCCTGGGGTCGGTGTCCCGGAGGACGAGCGCCTGGACGTGTCGGGGGCGGTGTGCCGCGGCGCGGAGGATCCCCTTGAGGCCGGGTCGTCCGGGGTCCGGTGCGGCTCCGACACGGCGGGGCGTGGTCGTGTGGCGGGTGGGTGGGGTCAGATGCTCAGGGGGGCGGTGACGAGTTCGTCGGCGACGGTGTGGGCCCAGCGCCGGATCCGTTCGCGGTTCCGGAAGTCGCCGCCCTTGCCCTGTTGGAGGAGCTGTCGGGCGATGAATCCCTGTGCGTGGTCGGTGAGGCTGCCGCCGAAGGTGATGTGTTCCCGGGCGTCCAGGTGGGCGGCGATGCGTGCCACGCGGGGAGCGGGCGGGATGTCGTGTTCGTCGGCGGAGAGGTCGAGTGGTCCGCTGCTGAACAGCCACACCGGCAGTCGCCGCAGTTGGCGGCGTCGGCGGCGGGCGAGGCGGGTCGCCTCGCGACGCCAGTGGCCCGCGTAGAGGCCGGAGCCGAGGACGACGGCGTCGTAGGGGGCGAGGTCGTCGACCTCGTCGGCGGGCAGGACGTCGGTCTCCAGGTTCCTTTCGCGGAGTGCTTCGCCGATCCACTGGGCGATCTCGGCGGTGGAGCCGTTCTTCGAGCCGTAGGCGACGAGGACGTGTCGTGGGGTCATGGCCGGCCGCCTCCTTCCCTGTCGTGTCCGGTGTGGGGGCGGGGGGTGGCGTCGTCGTGGGGGGTGCGGCCCTGGTGAGCGTCTACCCAGTGTGGCCGGTGGTGTGACGTGGGGGTGGGGCGGTACTCGGTCGGGGCCCGTGTCCCTTCGGGGGCGGGTGCCCCGGCACGGGGCTGGAAGCGGGGCGGAGCGCGGCTCCGCTCGGGCACCGGGAGGTGGGAGCCATGCCCGGCACCGTCATCGTGGGCTTGGACGGCTCGCGGGAGAGTCTGGCGGCCGCGGACTGGGCGGCCGGTGAGGCGCGGTTGCGTTCGTCGTCGCTGCGGGTCGTGCACGTGGAGGAGGTGGAGTCCCACCATCGGCGTTTCCTGTCGTCCCTGGACGAGGAGACGCGGGAGAGGTGGCGTCGGATGCCCGACGAGGCGGTGGCCGGTCTGGTCGGGCGCCACCCCGGCCTGGAGATCGAGGTGGAGCGGCTCTCCGGTCGTCCGGCGGAGGTGTTGAGGGAGGCGGCGGAGGGTGCCGAGTTGTTGGTCCTGGGGTCGCACGGCAGGGGGGCGTTGACGGGGTTCCTGGTCGGTTCGGTGGCCTTGTCGACGGTGGCGCACGTTCCGTGTCCGCTGGTGCTGGTCCGGGCCGGGGGCGAGGCGGAGAGCGAGGCGGGGGGCGGGGTGGAGGGTGTCGGGGGGAGTGGCGCGCGCCGCGAGGTGGTGGTGGGGCTGGAGCTGAGCAGGCCCGCCGAGGAGGTGGTGGAGTTCGCCTTCGAGGCCGCCGCCGCGCGGGGTGCGCCGTTGCGGGTGGTGCACGGTTGGGAGCCGCTGCCGGTCTACGGGATCAATCCCGTCGCGTTGGGGCCCGATCCGGTGGCCGAGCCCGCGGAGGAGAAGGCGCGGGTCCTGTCGGCGGCGCTGCGTCGGTGGCGGGACGGTTATCCGCGGGTGGAGGTGGTGGAGCAGGTGGTGATCGGCCGGCCGGCGCGCCGTCTGTTGGACGTCTCGGCGGCGGCGGATCTGGTGGTCGTGGGTCGTCGGGTGCGTCGTTCGCCGTTGGGTTTCCACGTCGGGCCGGTCACCCATGCGCTGATGCACCACTCGCCTGTGCCCGTCGCGGTCGTTCCGTACCGCTGAGGTGTGTCGGGTGGGGGTGGGTGGGGTGGCCATCCCGAGGCCACCCCAAGCGGAAACGGGATTTTCCGGACACCCTGGTGGGTAGCGGTGCGAAGTCCTCGTCACCGTGTGGACAGGGACGGGAGGAAGGACGATGGACGCCAACGGCACCAACGGCACCGGCGCGCCTTGGGGGGAGGGGGAGCCGCACGGGCACGTGGCCGTCGGGGTGGACGGCTCTCCGCGGTCCGAGGCGGCGCTGAGGGAGGCGGTGGCGCAGGCGCGGCGCCGCACGGTCCCGTTGGAGATCGTGCACGGCCGGCCGTGGGCGCGTGTGGAGGGGGCCGGGCGCGGGTGGGGCGCCGCCTCCCGGGAGGAGGCGCGGGAGCTGGCGGACGGGGTCGCGGTCCGGGTGCGGGAGACGGCTCCCGAGCTGGTGGTCCTGGTCGGGGTGTCGGAGGCGGAGGCGGCCGAGGCGCTGGTGGAGGCGAGTCGGCGTGCGGCGCTCACCGTGGTCGGTTCCCGCGGGTTGGGCGGGTTCACCGGGCTGCTGCTCGGTTCGGTGAGTCTGCGGGTGGCCGCGCACGCCGCCGGGCCCCTGTTGGTGGTGCGCGGCGCCTTGGAGGAGGAGGGCGGGGGGCTGGCGCACGACACGGTCGTGGTCGGGGTGGAGAGCGGGGCCGACACCGACGCGGTGGCGCTGGCCTTCGAGGAGGCCGCGGCCCGGCACGCGGGGGTGACGGCGGTGCACGCCTGGGTCTACCACCATCTGTCTCCGCCCGGTGAGCCGCTGGTGCCCAGCAGTCCGGTGGGGGACGACATCGCGCGGATCGCGCGCAGCGAGGCGGCGGCGGCCGAGGAGGTGGTGGCGCCGTTCCGGGAGGCGTACCCGCGGGTGCGCGCGCACGTCAGGACGGTCAACGGCAGTGCCCAGCACGCGTTGGTCGAGGCGAGTCGGACGGCGGATCTGGTGGTGGTGGCCGCTCACCGTGGGCGTGGGCGGCTGGCCCTGCGGCTGGGGCCGGTGGTGCACTCCCTGCTCCACCACGCCCACTGTCCGGTGCTGGTGGTGCCGGTTCCCGGCAAGGGCGGAAGGCCGTGACGGCCGTGCCGGTGGGCGGTGCGAGCGCCCGTGGTTCCGCCGGCGGGGTCGCCGGGCGGATCGCCGCCCGTCTCGTCGCGCGGGGTGTGGCGGCCGAGGCCGTCGCCGCTCCCCGTGTCCTGTTCCCGGCCGACGTCGAACGAAGGAGTTGATCACCATGGCCCATCAGGCGACCGCACCGGTGCGGCCCGTGACGGTGGAGGCGGCGTTGGACGAGCCGCTGTCCCGCTGGTTGTGGCTGGTGAAGTGGATCCTGCTGATCCCGCACTACGTGGTGTTGTTCTTCCTGTGGGTGGCGTTCGCGGTGGTGACCGTGGTGGCGTTCTTCGCCATCCTGTTCACCGCCCGCTATCCGCGTCCGCTGTTCGACTTCAACGTCGGCGTGCTGCGCTGGGGCTGGCGGGTGTCCTACTACTCGACCGGCGCGTTCGCCACCGACCGTTACCCGCCTTTCAGTCTGGGGCCGGAGCCGGAGTACCCGGCGCGGTTGGACGTCGCCTATCCGGAGCGCCTCTCGCGTGGTCTGGTGTTGGTGAAGTGGTGGCTGTTGGCGATCCCGCACTACATCGTGGTCGGTTTCCTCGCCGGCAGCGCGGGCGGAGAGCGGTGGTGGTTCGCCTACGCGGGGCTGATCACCGTCCTGGCGTTCTTCGCGATCGTCGCCGTGGCCTTCACCGCCGGCTATCCCCGGGGGCTGTTCGACCTGATCGTGGGGTTGAACCGGTGGGTGCTGCGGGTGGTGGCGTACGCGGCGTTGCTGACGGACGTCTATCCGCCCTTCCGGCTGGACCAGGGCGGTGGGGAGCGGGAGCCCGTGCCGTGATCCGGGCCGTGGCGGTGCTCTTGCTGATCGCGCACGCCCTGGTGCACTTCCGGGTCTGGGTGACCCCGGTCGATCCCGAGCACCCGCCTCCGTTCGATCCGGGCCGTTCCTGGGCGTTGGGCACGGCGGGCGTGCCCGGGGAGACCGCCGGGGCCGCGGCGGCCGGGTTGGCCGCGGTCACCGCCCTGCTGTACGCGGGGGCGGGGGTGGCCCTGTTGGCGCACAGCGGCTGGTGGGCCACCGCGGCGGTGGCGGCCGCGGCGGGTGGGCTGGTGCTGAAGGTGCTGTGGTTCAACCCGTGGTTGGTTCCGGGCATCGTGGTGGATGTGGGTGTCGCTCTGGCCGTGGGGCTGGGGCGGCCGGCGTCCCTGCACTGAGCGGCGCGATTCGTTCCGTTCCGTCGGCCGGTGCGGCACGGGGTGTGGACGCGGGCATGGGGGCGGGTGTTTCGGGTACCGGCGGCGCGGTCTCCGGTTCTCCTCTCCGCCCGCGTGGTCGGCGGGGGCCGGGGTGAGTGGGAGCGACGAACAGGAGGAGACCACCATGCACGGTCCGCCCGCGGCTTCCTCTGCCGCCGAGGTCGCGCGTCCGGACGGGCTCACCGAGGAGGAGGCCGCCCGGCGGCTGGCGGAGGTGGGACGCAACGAGGTGGGGGAGGCTCCTCGGACGCCGTTGTGGGCGCGGGTGGTGGCGCAGTTGCGCGACCCGTTGATCCTGGTGCTGTTGGGGGCGGTGGTGCTGACGGTGTTCACCGGGGACTACAACGACGCCGTCGTCGTCGCCCTGGTGATCGTGGTGAACACCACGGTGGGTGTGGTGCAGGAGGTGCGTGCCGACAACGCCATCGCCGCGTTGACGGCCCTGTCCGCCCCGGCGGCGCGGGTGGTGCGCGACGGCGCCGAGCGGGAGGTGCCGTCGGCCGAGGTGGTGCCGGGGGATGTGCTGTTGTTGGGGGAGGGCGACATCGTCCCGGCGGACGCGGAGCCGGCGCACTCCTCCGCGCTGCTGGTCGACGAGTCCGCGCTGACCGGCGAGTCGGTGCCGGTGGACAAGGACGTCCGGGCCGGGACGCCGGAGGCCGCCGAGCTCCGGGCCGGCACCGTCGTGGTGCGTGGGCGTGCGGTGGCCACCGTGACCGCCACCGGGCCGCGCAGCGCGCTGGGCCGCATCGCCGTCCTGCTGCGTCCTCGTCGGGAACTCACCCCGTTGCAGCGTCGGTTGGCGGATCTGGGCCGGGTGCTGGCGGTGGTCACGGTGGGGTTGTGCGTGCTGGTCCTGGTGCTGGGGGTGGTGCGGGGGCAGTCCCTGGAGACCATGGCGGTCACGGCGATCAGCCTGGCGGTGGCGGCCGTCCCGGAGTCGCTGCCGGCGGTCGTCACGCTGGCGTTGGCGCTCGGTGCGCGGCGGATGGCGGCTCGCAACGCGCTGGTGAGGCGGTTGCCGGCGGTGGAGACCCTGGGGTCGGTCACCGTGTTGGCCACCGACAAGACCGGCACCCTCACCGAGGGGCGCATGGTGGTGGAGAAGGTGTGGACCCCCGAGGGCACGGTCCGTTTCACCGGCACCGGGTACGGGCCGAGCGGGGAGGTGCTCTCCGGTGAGGGCCCGCCCGATCCGCGGGTGGCGGACGCGGCGCGGAGGTTGTTGGTGGCCGCCGCGCTGTGCAACGACGCGGCGCTGCGTCCCCCGGAGGAGGACGGGGGCGATTGGACGGCGCTCGGCGATCCCACCGAGGCGGCGCTGTTGGCGGCGGCGGACAAGGCCGGCGTCGGTCACGCCGAGTCGCGGCGGGCCCATCCCCGGATCGGGGAGGTGCCGTTCGACAGTCTCCGCAAGCGGATGACCACCGTTCACCGCGCGCCGTCGGGGGAGTCGGCGGTCTTCCTCAAGGGCGCGCCGGAGGCGGTGTTGAACGGGGTGTTCCTGGAGGAGGACACGCGGCGGTTGGAGCGCGCCCACCGGGAGGCCGCCGCGCTGTCGGCGGAGGGCTACCGTGTCCTGGCCGTGGCGTCGGGCCGCTCGGAGGGGGAGCCGGGCCGCTGGGAGGACGTCGAGCGGGGGCTGCGGCTGCTGGGTCTGGTGGCGATCAGCGATCCGCCCAGGGAGCCGGCCGCCGCCACGGTGGCGGCGTGCCGTGAGGCGGGCATCACCCCGGTGATGGTCACCGGGGACCATCCGGCCACCGCCCGCGCGATCGCCGCCCGGCTCGGCATCCTCGACGGCGACGGCGGCGGGGTGGGCGGTTCGGAGCCGTCGGGGACGCCGGAGGTGGTCACCGGCCGCACCCTGGCCGCCGGTGAGGTGCCCGACGCCTCGCGGGTGCGGGTGTTCGCCCGTACCGATCCGCAGCAGAAGGTGGACATCGTCCAAGCCTGGCAGGCGCGGGGAGCCGTCACGGCCATGACCGGCGACGGCGTCAACGACGGGCCGGCGCTGCGGCAGGCCGACATCGGCGTGGCGATGGGGCGGCGGGGCACCGAGGTGGCCCGGCAGGCCGCCGATCTGGTGCTGGCCGACGACGAGCTGCGGACGGTGGTCGCGGCGGTGGAGGAGGGGCGGCGGGTGTACGACAACATCCGCCGTTTCCTGCTCTACGGCATGGCCGGGGGCGCGGCGGAGATCCTGGTGATGCTGGTCGGCCCGTTCCTGGGGTTGACGGTTCCGCTGGCGGCGAGTCAGATCCTGTGGATCAATCTGCTCACCCATGGTCTGACGGGTGTGGCGATGGGCGCGGAGCCCGTTTCCGCGAACGCCATGCGCCGGCCGCCCAGGCCGCCCGACCAGCATGTGCTCGGCGACGGCCTGTGGTTGCGGATCGTGCGGTTGGCCGGGGTGGTCACCGCCGCGTCCCTGGCCGCGGCGGTGTGGGCCGAGGCGTCCGGGCAGCCCTGGCAGACGACGCTGTTCCTGTCGCTGTTGGCCGCTCAGCTCGGTGTGGTGCTGGGGTTGCGGGAGCGGCTGTTGACGCGGGAGAACCCGTTCCTGCCCGTGGCGGTGCTGGGTGCGGTCGGGCTGGGCGCCCTCACCGTCGTGGTGCCTCTCCTGCGGGGTGTGCTGCGCACCGAGCCGATCGGTGTGGCCGCGGTGGCGGTCGTGGTGGCCGTGGGCGTGGTCGGGTTCGCCTGGGCCCGGTTCGAGAGCCGCTTCACGCGCGGCGCCGGGTCCGGGCCCGGTGTGTCCGCGTCCGGGGGGCGGGAGGTGGTGGGGGCGGCCGTCTGATGGTCGGTCCCGGTGCGGTCGCGCCCGCGGCGGGCGCGCCCGCACCGGTCAGGCGGGGGGAGGGACCAGGGTGTTCTCGCCGGTGCGGCCGGCCAGGTGGTCCTCGACGTTGCGGGCGGTGGCGGCCACGATCTGGCCGACGGCGTCGCGGGTGAAGTAGGCCTGGTGGGAGCTGACCAGGACGTTGCGGAAGGTCATCAGCCGTGCGAGGACGTCGTCGGTCATCACGTCCATCGAGCGGTCGAAGAAGAACACCCCCGCCTCCTCCTCGTAGACGTCCAGGCCCACGCCGTCGAGCCGGCCCGCCCGCAGGGTCTCCACCAGGGCCTGGGCGTCGATCAGTCCGCCGCGACTGGTGTTGATCAGGATGGCGTCGTCCTTCATCCGGGCCAGGGCGTCGGCGTCCACCACGTGGTGGGTGTCGGGCAGCAGCGGCAGGTGGAGGCTGATCAGGTCGGCCTCGGCGAACAGCCGGTCCCGTTCGACGTACTCCATGCCCAGCTCCAGGCATGCGGGGTCCTGGGCGATGTCGGAGCCCAGCAGTCGCATGCCGAAGCCGGAGGCGATCCGGGCGAAGGCGGTGCCGATCTTCCCGGTGCCCAGCACGCCGGCGGTGCGTCCGTGGAAGTCGCGTCCCAGCAGGCCGTTGAGGCGGAAGTCGAAGTCGCGGGTGCGGGCCACGGACCTGGCCACCCTGCGGTTGACCGCGAGGGCCAGGGCCCAGGCGAACTCGGCCACCGAGTAGGGGGAGTAGGACGACACGCGGGCGACGGACAGGCCCTCCTCCCGGGCCGCGGTCAGGTCGATGTTGTTGTAGCCGGTGGCGCGTTGGGTGATCAGCTTCGTGCCGCCGCGTGCCAGGGCCGTCAGGACCTCCGCGTCCAGGACGTCGTTGACGCTGCTGCAGACGACCTCGCAGCCGGCGGCGGTCGAGACGGTGTCCCGGTCGAGCACCAGGTCCAGGCAGCGCAGGCGGTGCCGGTCGTCGAACGCCTCTTCCAGCAGGGGGCGTTCGTCGGCGACGACTCCGTAGGCGACGATGTCCAGTGCCCTGCCCGCCGTGTCGCTCACCGTTTCCTCCACGCTGTCTCCCTGTGCCGTCCGCGTCCGGGCCCGGGGCGCCCCCGGGGTCGTCGGGGGGGCGGTACCCGCCGGTGGCCGCCGGCGAACCCGCCCCGTGGAGTCTTCCGTGACCCGTGCCCGCTCTCCCAGGGCCGAACGGGGCACGCGGGGTCGGTGCCCGTGCGGGGGGCGCCGCCCGGTCAGGGGCGGGAGCGGGGTTCCAGGGAGCCGTCCCGCACGTGGGAGGAGAGCCGTCCCGGGCAGGAGGTGGCCGTGTGGTCGGCGTGCCGGTTGATCGCGTCGCCCGCGCCGCCGACGTCGCGGAGGTGGGCGATCGACCAGCGCAGGGCGTCCAGGAGCGGGTCGGTGACGGGGTCGTAGTGGGAGGAGGTGCCGCCGGTGAGCGAGCACACCGCGTACCAGTTCTGGTTGCCGGAGGCGGAGCCGTTGGCGGCGGTCCGCACGCCCGGTCCCCGGCCCTCGAAGACGTGGCCGTGGACGCACACCAGGTGGGTGTAGGCGATGTCGCCCCACCCGTTGGTGTTCATGTGGTGGTCCTGGATGCCGCGTACCTGGCGGGCGCAGTCGCGGTGTTCGGAGCAGGCGACGGGTGAGGCTCCCACGTGGTGGATGGTGACGCCGCCTTTCCCGGGGGTGATGTCGGTGGGCCGGTTCCGGGCGGGGCGGGCTCCCCAGGCCGAGCGGGGGACGAAGAGGGCCATCAGGTGTCCGCCCGGTCCAGGTCGCACCGGACGCCCGCGTCGGGGGGTTCGTCGCAGACGTCGTCCGGGGGTCGGGGAGGGACGGGTGCGGGGGTGTGGGGGGTGGTGGGTGCCGTGCCGTGGGCCGGGGTGGGGAGGGCGGTCGCGCCGGCGGCGACCGCCGTCCTGCCGGCCAGGTTGAGGAAGCCGCGTCGCGTCGGTCTGGGGGACAAGGTCGTTCTCCTGCCGCGGAAACGAGGGTGGGGTCCGAGGGTGGGGTCGGCGCCGGCCCGTGCCTCCGCCGGTGGAAGGGGGCGTTCCGGGGCGGTGGAGGGGGGTGGCGCTCGTCGGGTGCGGTGCTCGGGGGCCTACCCGCCGATTCGGGCGTCAGGCTCGCCCGTACCGGTGATGTGCGCGGCCGCCCACTGGACGCCTCGGTGGGGCTCGGCGGGGAGTGCAAGGTTTCGGCAAGGAGGTTGCAGGAAAACGGCCCGCGTCCACGGGCACCTCCACTCCGACGCAGCAACCCGTCGACACATGGGGGAAGTTCATGTCCGCTTCGAGCAGGCGCACGGAGCCTGCCGTGATCCAGCAGGGCCAGTGGCTCACCCGGACCGGCTGCAAGAGGGTCCTGGCCGTCGCGCACACCATGACCTACGTGCACCGCTTGCGCGAGGTCGTCTCGCTCCTGGAGTCCGATCTGCGGATCCAGGTGGTCTTCACCGTCGCGCCGCACGCTTTCGGCGGCGGCGTGGCCCGGCACCTGCGGAACCTGGGCATCGACGTGGTGCCGTGGGAGAAGGCGGTGGGTGCCCGGTTCGACCTGGCCCTGGCCGCGGGTTCTCAGGGAATCGACCAGGTGCGGGCGCCCGTGGTGCGCATGCCGCACGGTGTCGGTCACATCAAGCCGCTGCGCGGCGTGGAGGACGGCGAGGCGGGCCCGGCGCGCGTGCCGGGCATGCTCAGCCGCCGCCATCTGATGCGCGACGGCAAGGTGGTTCCCACGGCGATCGTGCTCGCGCACGAGCGGCACCTTCGGCAGTTGGAGCGCTCCTGCCCCGAAGCGGTGCCGAGGGCCGTGGTCGTCGGCGACCCCGGGCACGACCGGATCGTCGCCAGCCTGCCGCACCGGGAACGGTACCGGCGCGCCCTCGGGTTGACCGAGGGGCGGAAGCTGGTGCTGTTCACCTCCACGTGGGGCCCGTCCTCGTCCTTCGGGCGTTTCGAGGCGTTGCTGCCGAGGCTGCTGGGCGAGCTTCCCCGGAAGAGGTATCGCACGGCGCTTCTGGTCCATCCCAATGTCTGGGCGGGACACGGAGGGTGGCAGGTCCGGGCGTGGTTGGCCGCCTGCCGCCGTCGGGGGCTGGCGCTCCTGCCGCCGGACACCGACTGGTACGCGCCGCTGGTCGCCGCGGACTTCATCGTCGGCGACCACGGGTCGGTGACGGCCTACGGCACGTTGACGGGCGCTCCCATCCTGCTGGACCGCGATCCCGGCGAGGAGATCTTGCCGGGATCGCCGGCGGCGCACCTCGCCCGTGTCGCGCCCGCGCTGTCGCCGCTGCATCCTCTGGAGGGGCAACTGCGGTACGCGGCCGAGGAGTACCGGCCGCGGGAGTACCGGCGTGTCGCGGCGGGGCTCACCTCCGAGCCCGGTCGTTTCAACCGTCTCATGCGCCGGCTGGTGTACCGGCTGCTGGGCCTGGCCGAGCCGGCGTACGAACCCGTCACCGAGCCGGCCGCCGTGCCGGCGCCACTGGACCACGGGGGGACGCCGGTGCCGGGGGTTCCGGCGTGACGCCCGTGGTCCGCACCCGGGTCGCGGTGCTGTCGTCCGCCGGCATGTGGGTCACGGTGGTGCGCACGGCGCCCCCGCCGTACCGTTCGGCGGTCACCGAGCCCTTCGCCGACGTCCACGTGTGCGCGGACCCCGACCGGCGGGAGGACGTCCGCTGGCACGAGTACGCGGACGTCCTCGGCGGCAGCCGTCCGCTCCCCGCTCGGTGGGCCGAGCGCCGGGTGGCCGACGTGCTGGACCGTCACCCGGGGTGTCTGGTGGCGGCCGTGCCGCGCGCGGACGGCGGCTGTGTGGCCGGCGTCCGTGACGGCCGGTTGCTGGTGGCACTGCCCGTGGGCGGGGCGGCTTTGTCGGTGCGGCGGTGGTCGGCGTTCGCCTCGCTCCTGCACTCCTGGCTGGTGGCGGGGCACTCCGTGGACGTCCTGCGCACCGTGGTCCTGGACGGTGGGGCCGGCAGGGCCGGTGCGGGGCGTGGTGCGGCGCGGGTGCGTGTCGTGCGGCTGTGAGGCCGGCCCGTCGGGTCAGGCCGACGGGCCGGGGGGATCGGCTCCGGCGTCCGGCGCCCGGAGCCGGTCCTCCAGCCGCCGCGCGTTCGAGGGGCTGAGAGGCC
Source organism: Streptomyces megasporus (assembly GCF_000718985.1). Lineage (GTDB taxonomy): Bacteria > Actinomycetota > Actinomycetes > Streptomycetales > Streptomycetaceae > Streptomyces > Streptomyces megasporus. The sequence goes on from NZ_JODL01000031.1 coordinate 25,756, forward strand.
GGTAGATGTCCAGGGCGCGTCGGAACAGCTCTCGGGCTTGGTCCTCCTCGCCCGAGCGGCGGGCCGCGAGCCCGAGCAGTTCCAGGGCGCGGGCCTGCCAGTGTGCCGAGCCGGTCTCGCGGAAGTCGGCGAGCGCCTTCCACAGGTGCTCCCGGCCGCCCACGGGGTCGCCCGCGCACGCGGTGGCGTGGCCGAGGAGGGCCAAGGCCCGGGCGGCGTCGTAAGTGTCGCCGACCGCCCTCAGATCGGCGTACGCCCGGGACAGGTGTCCGATGGCCGGGCCGTGGTCGTCGCGGGCCAGCGCGGTCTCGCCCAGGCACAGCCGTGACAGTGCGGCGCCGCGCCCGTATCCGATGGACTCGCGCAGCGCGAGGGCGCGGGTGAAGTACGCCTCGGCGTCGTCGAGCCGGCCGGCGCGCAGCCGCGCGTTGCCGAGCCCGTTGAGCGCCTGGGCCTGCCCGCGTACGTCCCCGTCCTCCTCGGCGTGCCGCAGTGCCCGCTCGTACCAGTCGGCCGCCTCCTCGATCCGGCCGGCGTCCCGCAGCCCGTTGCCGCCCGAGGTGAGCATCCGCCCCACGGCCTCCCGGTCCCCGTCCCGTCGGGCGGCGGCCAGGCCGACGGTGTGGGCCTCGATCCACATCTCGGTGGGGCGCAGCCGCAGGAACAGCGGCCACATCGCGTCCACGAGCTGCCAGGTGGTCGCGTCCCACCCGGCCTCGTCGCTGAGCCGGACCGCCGCCATCAGGGTGTTCCGGCGGGTGTCCAGCCAGGCCAGCGCCGTCTCGCCGTCCCCGAAGGGGGCGCCGACGGTGGGCGGGTGGGCGTAGTTCCGGGCGAGTCTGCGATGGACGGGAGAGAGGATCGCCTCGGCCGCCGTGGCCGTGGCCAGGCACCAGTCCACGAATCGTCGGGCCACCTCCCGGCGGGCCGCGGGGTTCTCCTCGGCCTCGCCGCGCTGGGCGGCGTGGAGGCGGACCAGGTCGTGGAAGCGGAGGCTGTCCGAACCGGCGTCCTCCAGGAGGTTGGTCTCCACCAGCAGGTCCAGCGCCCGCTCGGCCTCCTCGACCGGCAGGTCGCAGGACGCGGCGGCCAGGGGCGTGTCGTAGTGAGTGACGGGCAGCGTTCCCAGTCGCCGGTAGACCCGGGCGGCGTCCTCGGGCAGCGCGCGGTAGGACTCGTCCAGGGCGGTGCGGACGGCCGCCTCGCCCTCCACCCGTAACGCCTCCAGCGGCCCACGGCCCCGGTCCAGGGCGGCGGCCAGCGCGGACAGCGGCTGCCGGGGCCGTGCCGCCAGGTGGGCGGCGGCCAGGCTCACCGCCAGGGGCAGGAAGGCGCCAGCCGGACGACGCGGTGGGCGGTCTCGGGGTCGCGGGCCACCCGCTCGCCGCCCCCGTGGCGGAGCAGGTCCAGGGCCGCGTCCGGTTCCAGGGCTCGTAGGTGGTGGACCGCCGCGCCGTCGACGACGAGGCCGGTCAGTCGCTGCCGGCTGGTGACGACGACGAGGCTGTCGGACATCCCGGGCACCAGCGGCCGTACCTGCGCGGCGGTGTAGGCGTTGTCGAGGAGGACGGTCAGGCGCAGATCGGCGGTGACCGAACGCCAGAGCGCGACCTGCTCGGTCAGGTTGCCGGGCACGGTCGTCACGCCCAGGGCGCGCAGGAAGCGGTCGAGGACGTCGGCGGGCCGGGTCGGGCCGGTGGGCGCGTAGCCTCCCAGGTCCGCGTAGAGCTGGCCGTCGGGGAACTCCTCGGTGAGGTCGCCCAGCCAGCGGGAGGCGAGCGTGGTCTTGCCCACCCCCGCCGGGCCGCTGATCACCACGAGTCGCGGCGCGGGACGGGGGTGGGCCGCGCGCAGCGCCTCCAGGTCCGCCAAGTCCTCCGCGCGGCCGGCGAAGTGTGCTGTGAGGGGCGGGAGTTGGCGGGGGGTGGGCGGGCGCTGCGGGGTGGCGGGGGTCTGGTGCACGTGGATGCCGCCGTGGATGTCCCGGGCCTGCACGGTCGGCCCGTGGAGCAGGGCGTGGCCGCCGATGCTGTTCGTGTGGCCTCCGGTGGGCCCGTGAGGCGGGGGGTGTGCCCTCAGCCAGATGCGCAGGGCGTCGAGCAGCCGGCTGTCGCGGTCCGCCCGTCGAGCCAGGGCGGTGGCGAGATAACGTGCGTCCGGCGGGGGTTCGTCCTCCGCCACGTGGCCCGCCATGGCCGGTTCCGCGTCCGGCCCGGCCGCGTGGCGCAGAACGTGCTCCAGCGCGGCGCGGGCCTCCCGCGCCCGCCCGTCCCCGTCGGCCGCCAGGGCCCATGCGAGGGCGTTCACCAGCACTTCCCTGCCCGGCACCGGTCCCCCCGACCCCCTTTCCGGTGTGCTCCCGAGGTGGCGGCGAGTTCTTGCACAGCCGCTTCCGATCCGCAACCCCTGACCCGATGAATTCCCCATGGGGACGACACTCGATCGCACCTGCCGCGGATCTGACCGGTTTTCAGCCGATGTCCCGATGCTCTCTGGATGACCGCGGTGACGCGCTGCCATGCTTCTGTCACCGCGGGGCGGTACCGGCGAGAGGGGCGCTGGTGGAGTTCCGGATACTGCTTTTCGGGCCCGTCGAGCTGCGGGCCGGTGAACGGCGTGGCGCGTCCGTCTCGGCCAAGGGACGCCACGTCCTGGCGGCGCTCGCCTGGGACGCGGGCCGCGCGGTGCACGTCGACACCCTGATCCGCCGCGTCTGGGACGGCACCTCGCCGGCCGGGGCGCGCGGCAACCTCCACACCCTCGTGTCGCGCATCCGCAAGGCCATGCGGGATCTCGGCGGACCCGAGGCGCCTTCGTTGACGGGGCGCGCGCACGCCTACACGCTCGAAGCCGACCCCGGGACGGTGGACGTACGGCGCTACCTGGACCTTGTCGGCCGGGCCCGTGCCCGCGCGGAGAGCGGCGACCCCCACGGGGCGCTGCGCCTGCTCGACGAAGCGTCCGGACTGTGGCGGAGCGAGCCGCTGACCGGGGTGTACGGCCTGTGGGCCGAACAGGTGCGCGGCGAGCTCGCCCGAGGAAGCTCCGCGGCGACCGTGCTGCGCGCCGGGATCGACCTGCGGCTGGGCCGGTACGCGGACGCCGTGCCACCGCTGTCGGCCCTGGTGGAGCGGAACCCCCTGGACGAGTCGCTGGTCGAGCTCCTGGCCTTGGCGCTGTACGGCTCCGGAAGGACGGCCGAGGCCACCCGACTCCTCCACCGCGCCCGGCACCGGCTGGTCCAGGACCTGGGAGTGGAGGTCGGGGAGCGGCTGCACCGGGTCCAGCAGGGCATCGTCAACCGGATCCCGCCGGCGGAACTGCTGCCGCCCGCCGGCCCGGCGGTGGTCGTCCCGGAGCGCGTCCCGCGTCCGGACCACCCGCCCCCCGACAACCTGCCGCCGGACATCCCCTGGGTCGGCCGCCGGGACGAGATCGACCGGATCGTGGCCGCGGCCACCACGGCGGTCGGCCCGGCCTCGCGCGTCGTCGCGCTGGAGGCCATCGACGGCATGGCCGGCGTCGGGAAGACCTCGCTGGCCGTCCACGTCGCGCACCGGCTGAGCACGCACTTCCCCGACGGTCGCGTCCACCTCGCGCTCCGCGGTTACGACCCCGATCGGGAACCCCGTGGTCCCCAGGACGCGCTGGCCGAGCTGCTGCGTCTCTTCGGCGTGCCGGCGGACCGGCTCCCGCGCACGCTGGAGGAACTGACGGCTCGGTGGCGGACCTTGATGGCCGATCGGCGCGCGGTGGTGATCCTGGACGACGCGGCCGGCCCGGAGCAGGTCCGGCCGTTGTTGCCCGGCGCCTCCCCGTCCCTGGTGCTGATCACAGGACGGCGTCGGCTCACCGGTCTGGCCGGGGTGCGCACGCTCTCCCTGGACGTCCTGCCGGAGCCGGACGCGATCGAGCTGTTCCGGCGTCGCGTCGGCCCCGAGCGGGCTCCCCGCGACGAGGAGATCGCGGAGGTGGTGCGGTTGTGCGGACACCTGCCGCTGGCCGTCGACATCGTGGCGAGCCGTTTCCTCGCCCGGTCGTCCTGGACGGCCGCGGACCTCGTCGAACGCCTGGCGGGCGGTGGGCGGCTCACCGAGATCCGCGACGCCCACCGGGGGATCACCGGAATATTCGAGTTCTCCTACCGGAGTCTCACCCCCGTTCAACGGAGGGTGTTTCGCCTGTCGAGCCTGCACACGGGTGCGGAGTTCGGTCTTTGTGCCGCCGCCGCGCTGGCCGGACTGTCCGTCGAGGAAACGGATCGGGTGTTGGAGGATCTCCTCAACTGTCATCTGTTGATCGAGCCTTCGCCGCACCGCTACCGCATGCACGACCTGTTGCGCGAGTACGCCCGCACGGTGGTTGTCGCCGAGGAGGGCCGACAGGCCGTCCAGCGGCTTCTCGACCACTATCTGTACACGGCAGACATCGCCGACCGCGTGGTGTATCCGCACCGTACGCGCATGGAGATCGAAAACGGGCGATGGAACACGGCTTCGGCCCGGCCGGCCGAAGCACCGGATCTTCGGAAATGGTTCGTCGTCGAGGAGGCCAATCTCCTCGCGACGCTGGAGTACGTGGGTGCGCACCGGTCGCCCGGCGAGTTCGCGATCTTCTCCCACGTCCTGGCCGGATTCCTGGAGACGGAGGGCCACTGGGGAGTCGCGGAGCCGCCGCTCCGCCGCGCGGTCGAGCACTGGTCCGCCCTGGGCGACCGGGAGGCCGAGGCGCACGCCCTGCTCGATCTCGGTGCCGTGTACATCCGGACGGGAGTGTATGAGGCGGCCGTCGAGTGCACCGAACGCGCCGCCCGAATCGGTCGGGAGATCGACGCCCCGGAGGTGGAGGCGGAGGCTCTCCACCAGTTCGGCATCACCTTCTGGCACAGCGGACGCTACATGCAGGCTCTGCCGCACCAGCAACGCGTGCTGGCCATCCGGACCCGCGGCCGTGATCGTCTGCAACAGGCTCGTTCCCTGAACGCCATGGGTATCACGCTGCTGCATCTCGGAGAACTTGAAAAATCTCTTGAATGTTTCCAGGGGGCAGTTTCCGGGTTTAGATCCACCGGTGACCTGCGGGGGCTCTACCGTGCTCTCAACAATGTAGGAGAAGCGTATCGGGGAATGGGTGAGACGGAACTCGCTGGAAAATCCTATGGAGAGGCCTTCGAGGTTTCCCTTACCGCGGGCAACAGTATCGACCGTGCCACCCTTCGGATGAATTTGGCAAGCATTGCACAGGGCTCCGGGAGTGCCAGAGACGCGTACATCCTGTATCAGGAGGCGCTTTCTGTGTTTCGTGGCATGGGTGACAAGCGGAATGAAGCAATCGCCCACAACGGAATTGGTGGTGCGTTGCGGTTGATGGGACGCGGCGAAGAGGCGGTCTCCCGGCACAGGACCGCACTGGACCTGGCCCGCCGGATTGGGGCGGTCAACGAGGAGATTCAGGCACTGCGTGAACTGGCCCTCGTCGAAGGGGATATGGGCTTGGAGCAACAGGCCGCCGATCACCTGGAAGCTGGACTCGTCCTCGCCCGTCGCATCCACGCATCGGCCGAGGAAGCCGAGACGTTGAGAGCGCTCGCCGTTCTGCGAACTCGTCGCGAGTCGAACGCAGTTGCAAAGCGAAGGCGAGAGGGAGGGCTTCCCGGAGGGGGTGGGCGGCCAGTGGAGGGGGCGTCGGAGAAGGGCAATCGCGGCGTAAAGTGAACTCAACTCCGCGTTGACTTCTTGTGTTCTCCAACGGTCTCGTCCGAACGCCTGTTGGCCCGTCGGTGATGCATGCCTGATAGGGCTATGATCGGCACGCTGCGGCCTGATGGCACTCAGGTGCGGCATGTACATGAAGTTTCTAACCAGAAAGTGTCTCGAAACCGATGACGAGCGCTCTGCTCTTCGCATATGCCTTTGAAATAGGCGTTCCTCTCGTGGCCTTCCTGTCGGAGGTCTGCATGTCCCATTAGCCCGTCGAACGGGGCCGCACCCATTGCAAGCACACCGATGCGGCTCCTGCGGTGAGGGGCGCGACCGATGATCCGGGTGGCACCCCGGAACGCACCCCCCACCGCGTCCTGCCTCCGGTGGCACCCGGAGGCAGGAGTCTTCTCTCCCGTATCGGTCGGCATACCCGGGAAACGACCGCGGTAAGAGTCGGATGCGGGGTACAGGCCGTACACGGCAGCGGTGTACGTGTTCCTCGGGAGTGTGTACGCGTCTGTCCGCAGGTGTGTTCAACGCCCCGGGGCGCGGCGGCGGTGGACGCGGGACTCCCACGGGGCGAGGAGCGTGGCGGGGGAGGAGAGCGGCGCCGCGCCGGGGTGGTCGGTGAGCAGCGCCTCGGCGCCCGCCCAGTCGGCGGGGACGGGGACGGAGGCCGGCTCGGAGCCCAGGTTGGCGAGCACCAGCAGTTCCGTGACGCCACCGGAGGCGTCCTCGTGGCGGCGGAGAAAGGCCCAGATCCGCTCGTCGTCCGGCAGCAGCGGGGTGAAGTCGCCGAAGGCCACGGCCGGTTCGGTGTGGCGCAGCGCGATCAGTCGACGGTAGTGGTGGTACACCGAGTCCGGGTCGGCGACCTGCGCGGCGGCGTTGACCTCGGTGTGGTCGGGGTTGACGGCGATCCAGGGGACGCCCTCGGTGAAACCGGCTTCGGGGGAGTCGTCCCACTGCATCGGGGTGCGGGCGTTGTCGCGTCCCATCACGCGCAGCGCGTCGAGCACCTTCTCGGGGTCGGCGCCGTGCCGGACCTCCTCCTCGAAGTGGCGCAACGACTCGATGTCGCGGAAGTCGTCGATGGACGCGAAGGGGGCGTTGGCCATGCCCAACTCCTCGCCCTGGTAGACGTACGGCGTGCCGCGGTGCAGGTGCAACACCGTGGCCAGGGCCTTCGCCGAGCGCACCCGGTGGGCGGGGGAGTCGTCACCGAAACGGGAGACGACGCGGGGCTGGTCGTGGTTGTTCCAGTACAGGCTGTTCCAGCCGACCTCGCCCAGCCCGGTCTGCCAGCGCGCCAACGACGCCTTCAGCTCCGACAGCCGCAGCGGCCGGACGTCGAACTTGCCCGCCCCGTGGTCGAGTCCGACGTGTTCGAAGGTGAAGACCATGTCCACCTCGGCCCGCGCCGGGTCGGTGAACAGCCGCGCCTCCTCGACGGTCGCCCCGGGCATCTCCCCGACCGTCAGCAGCCTTTTTGGATGCCCGGCGAACACCTCCCGGTGCATCTCGGCGAGGAATTCGTGGATCCGAGGGCCGCAGACGTAGTGCGGGGCCCCGTCGCCCCACCGGCCGCCGGCGGGCACCTCGCCGTCGGGCAGGGCGGGGTCCTTCGACAGGAGGTTGACGACGTCCATCCGGAAGCCGTCCACGCCGCGCTCCAGCCACCAGCGCATCATGGCGTACACCGCCTGCCGCACGTGCGGGTTCTCCCAGTTGAGGTCGGGCTGCTTGCGGGAGAACAGGTGGAGGTGGTACTCGCCGGACGTCTCGTCGTACTCCCAGGCCGACCCGGAGAAGAACGAGCCCCAGTTGTTCGGCTCGGCGCCCGGCGTGCCGGGGACGGTGCCGGGGCGGGCGGGACGCCACCAGTACCAGTCGCGTCGGGGGCCGTCCGGTCCGCCGTCGCGTGATGCGACGAACCACGGGTGCTCGTCGGAGGTGTGGTTGACCACCAGGTCCATGACGAGTCTCATACCGCGTCGGTGGACCTCGGCCAGCAGCTCGTCGAAGTCCGCCAGGGTGCCGTAGAGCGGGTCGATGTCCTGGTAATCGGTGATGTCGTAGCCGTTGTCGTCGTGCGGTGAGGGATACACGGGGGAGAGCCAGAGCACGTCGACGCCCAGGTCCGCGAGGTGGTCCAGTCGCCGGAGAATGCCGCGCAGGTCGCCGACGCCGTCACCGTCGGAGTCGGCGAAGCTGCGAGGGTAGATCTGGTACACCACGGCGGTCTTCCACCATGGCTCGTCCGCGGTCGTGACCATGCGTCGAACCTCGCATCGCTTCCGGGGGAACGTCCGGTCGGGATCGAAGTCCTACCCGCCCGGCCGCTCCGTCATGACGGGGTGGCCGGCGGTTTCGGGGTGCGCCCGGCGCTCGGCGTGGCCGGCGCGCGGCGTCGGGCCGTGCCCGTGGGGCCCGTCCGCGGCTCGGATATCGTCTGCCGACATCGGAGTCCGTGAAGCGCGCGGTCTCGTGACGCTCGTGACGCTGAGGAGTGTGCCCATGAGCAGGCCGTCGAACGCCGGCAGCGTCCCGGAGGAGTTGCGGCGGACGCTCGGCGTGCCCGACGCCGTCGTGATCGGCCTGGGGTCGATGATCGGCGCCGGTGTCTTCGCCGCGCTCGCCCCCGCGGCGCGCGCCGCCGGCTCCGGGCTGCTGATCGGCCTGGTGCCGGCGGCCGTGGTCGCCTACTGCAACGCCACGTCCTCCGCGCGGCTCGCGGCCCGGTACCCGGCTTCGGGCGGCACGTACGTGTACGGCCGCGAGCGCCTCGGGGACTTCTGGGGCTACCTGGCGGGCTGGGGCTTCATCGTCGGCAAGACGGCCTCCTGCGCCGCGATGGCGCTCACGGTCGGCCTGTACGTGTGGCCCGGTCAGGCGCACGCGGTCGCGGTCGCCGCAGTGGTGGCGCTCACCGCGGTGAACTACGCCGGGGTGCGGAAGTCCGCCCTGCTGACCCGGGTCATCGTGGCCGTCGTCCTGGCGGTCCTCGCCGCCGTGGTGGTCGCGGCCCTCACCTCCGACGCGGTGGACGCGGCCCGGCTGGACGTCGGCTCCGACGCGACCGTCGGCGGGGTGCTCCAGGCGGCGGGCCTGCTGTTCTTCGCCTTCGCCGGGTACGCGCGCATCGCGACGTTGGGCGAGGAGGTCCGCGATCCGGCCCGTACGATCCCGCGGGCGATCCCGATCGCACTGGGCATCGTCCTCGTCGTCTACGCGCTGGTCGCGGTCTCGGTCCTGACGGTGCTGGGCCCGGACGGGCTGGCCGCGGCGACGGCGCCGCTGTCGGACGCCGTGCGGGCCGCGGGCGCCGACTGGCTCGTCCCCGTCGTCCGTGTCGGTGCGGCCGTCGCCGCGCTCGGCTCCCTGCTCGCCCTGATCCTCGGTGTCTCCCGGACCACCCTGGCCATGGCCCGTGACCGGCACCTGCCGCACGCCCTGGCCGCCGTCCACCCGAGGTTCAAGGTCCCGCACCGCGCCGAGCTGCTCGTCGGCGCCGTCGTGGCCGTGGCCGCCGCGACCGGGGACCTGCGCGGGGCGATCGGGTTCTCCTCCTTCGGAGTCCTGGTCTACTACGCCGTCGCCAACGTCTCCGCCTGGACCCTCACCCCCGACGAGGGCCGCCCCCACCGCCTCGTTCCCGCCGTCGGGCTGGTCGGCTGCCTCGTCCTGGCCTTCGCCCTGCCCGTCTCCTCGGTCGTCTCCGGGGCCGCGGTGCTCGCGCTGGGCGCCGCCGCCTACGCCGTACGCCGCGCCCTCGCCGTGCGGGGCTGATCCCCACCTCGGACGTTCCCCCGACCGCCCCGACTTCGGGACTCGCCGCCCTCTCGGCGTGTGTCCACGCCCGCCCGTGCGGAAACGACGGGGCTTCCGCCCCGCTCCGCGCCCTTGAACCGATGGCGAACCGGTGGCATCGGTCCGCATGCGCGGGGCGTAAACGGGTACGGCGTCCGCTGTCCGGAGGATCCGCGAGGATCACGGATTGTCACCGATTGTCACGGAGCGAGGAGACCGTCATGACCACGCCCGAGGAGAACCGGCCCAAGACCCGGAAGACCGACCAGGTCGTCTTCGACGAACAGGGCGAGCAGTCCGCCCGTCGGGCCGAGGCCGCCAACGAGAAGCGGGGGAACGTCGGGCGGGAGCTGGAGGACGCCATGTCCGAGGCCGGCGTGGACCGCGAGGACCTCACCGGTGGGGAGGAAGAGGGCGACCGCGGTTAGGGAAGCGGGCGGGACGTCCCGCGGCACCCGTGCGACCGGGGTGCGGCCGGCAGCCGGCCGCACCCCGGTCGGACGCCGTGTGGTCGCCGTGGCAGTCAGCTCCCCTTGCCGAAGACCGCCTTGCTGACGTCGTCCGGACCGTCGAAACGGTCCTTCTTCAGCGAGGACAGCTCCTGCACCACCTCCTCCTTCGCGCCCTTCTTCTTGGCGTTCTCGACCAGGGTTCGGCGGTCGGCGGGGTAGTCCACGCCGCCCAGCGCCTTCTGCAGCTCGATCGGGTTGTTGATCTTTCCCATGGAGTGCCTCCGATCTCTGCGGGCCGTCCGGAGTACCCGTGCGGGCCGGATGGCATGCACGGGTCCGGACATGTGCCCACGTCGGAGGGAGACGGCAGGGCGCGGGGGCGGAAGGGGGGGGCGGGGTCAGGAGGCGCCGCGTGACGTCCCGGCCGGGTTCCGGCCCCGCCCGCCTCCCGCCGCCCGGCCGGAAGAGGAGGCGGAGGCCGTCCGCCGTCCCCGCCGGCCGCGACGCCCGGCGCGGGAATCGGCGGAGGCGTCGCGCCGGGGCCGCTCGCCGGACGGTTCGGCGAGGGTGACGGGGAAGCCGGAAGGGGCCTTCGCGCCGGTGATGCGGGCGAGTTCCGGGTCGCCGGGACGGACGGCGGTGACGCGCGGCGACACCCCGGCGGCGGTCACCATGCGGTCGACGTCACGGCGCTGCTCGGGCAGGACGAGGGTGACGACGCTGCCGGACTCGCCGGCGCGCGCCGTCCGGCCGCCGCGGTGGAGGTAGTCCTTGTGGTCGGCGGGCGGGTCCACGTTGACGACCAGGTCGAGGCCGGTGACGTGGATGCCCCGGGCGGCGACGTTGGTGGCCACCAGGACCGTGGCGTGTCCGGCCCGGAACCGCTCCAGCGTGCGGTTGCGGTGGTTCTGGGACTTCCCGCCGTGCAGGGCGACGGCCCGCACGCCCTCGGCCAGCAGGCGTCGGACCAGGCGGTCGACGGCGCGCTTGGTGTGCACGAACATGATCACGCGGCCGTCGCGGGCGGCGATGCGCACGGTGGTCGCCTGCTTGTCCTCGACGCTCACCCTCAGGATGTGGTGCTCCATCGTGGTGACGGCACCCGCCGGGGGATCCACCGAGTGGACCACCGGGGCGGACAGGAAGCGCCGGACCAGCCGGTCCACGTCACGGTCCAGGGTGGCGGAGAACAGCATCCGCTGACCGTCGGCGCGCACCTGCCTCAGCAGCTCCGTCACCTGCGGGAGGAAGCCCATGTCGGCCATCTGGTCGGCCTCGTCCAGCACGGTGGTCCGCACCTGGTCCAGCCGGCAGTGGCCGCGTTCGACCAGGTCCCTGAGGCGTCCGGGGGTCGCCACGACCACCTCGGCCCCGCGGCCCAGGACGGCGGCCTGACGGGTGATCGACAGGCCGCCCACGACCGTGGCCGTCCGCAGCCGCACGGCCTGGGCGTACGGGGCGAGGGCGTCGGTGACCTGCTGGGCCAGCTCCCGGGTGGGCACCAGGACCAGGGCCAGGGGACGGCGGGGTTCGGCACGCCGACCGGCGGTGCGGGCGAGCAGGGCCAGCCCGAAGGCGAGGGTCTTGCCCGAACCGGTGCGTCCCCGGCCCAGGACGTCGCGGCCGGCCAGCGAGTCGGGCAGGGTGGCCGCCTGGATCGGGAACGGCTCGGTGACGCCCTGCCGGCCGAGTTCCTCGAGCAGGGGGGCGGGCATGTCCAGTTCGGCGAACGAGGAGACCGGAGGGAGGCCGGGAGCGCCGGTGGCCGGGGCGCTCCCCGAGGGCACGTTCTTCGACGGGGTGTTCGGGCGACCCTGGGGCGGGACGGAGGCGCGGCGCGGCCGTCGACGGGTGGGGCGGGTGGTGGAGCGGGTGGCGGATGTCATGCGGGAAGACCCTTCCTCGGGGTGGCACGCGCCGAGGAAGACCCCGCGGGCACGGCCGGACGGACCGGCCGGGCCGGGCGGGGAATCGAGGGAACGAGCCGGTGAGAAGGCACGGTTTCGGCCATCGGGGTGCGGTGGGGAACCGTGCGGTCGGCATCGGGCCGGGCCGTGACGGCCGCGGCGGTGAAACGCGGACCGGGGCCCGCACCCTGTGGTGCGGGCCCCGGTCCGTGTGCCGTGTGGGCGTGTCGGGCGTCAGGCGGGGACGATGTTCTCCGCCTGCGGGCCCTTCTGGCCCTGGGTGACGTCGAAGGTCACCTTCTGGCCCTCGTGGAGCTCACGGAAGCCCTTGGCCATGCTGTTCTCCTCTACGTACGGGGCAGTGCGGGAAATCCGCACCTCGCGGATTTCCGTGTCGCCGCATTGAGACCCCGCCGGAAGAGCCGGAAAACAAAAGACGCCCGAAGGTCACAACCATCAGGCGCACACAGAGTTCATGGGTACCAAAACTGCAACTGGTGAAACCGTAACACATCCCTGTCCCGGTGGGGGCCCGGAACCGGTCCCCCACCGGTGACCCGGGTCACCACCGGGGCATCACCGCCGAGGCAACACCGCCGGGGTCTCACCACCGGGGGATCGTGGGGTCGTAGTCGGGGTCGAGGCGGCATCGGTAACCGGTGTCGTCGCGTCGCTCGCGGCCCGACTCCAGGTACGTCCGGTGCCGCTCGGCCAGCGCCTCCCGGTCCAGTTCGACGCCCAACCCCGGCCCATCGGGCACCGGGACGCCGCCCTCGACGAAGCGCAGCGCGCCGGGGACGACGACGTCGTCCGCGTGGTTCCAGGGGTAGTGGGTGTCGCAGGCATGGGTGAGGTTCGGGGTGGCGGCCGCGACGTGGGTCATGGCGGCCAAGCTGATGCCCAGGTGGGAGTTGGAGTGCATGGACATCCCCAGCCCGAACGCCTCGCAGACCGCGCCGAGTTCGCGGGTGCGGCGCAGTCCGCCCCAGTAGTGGTGGTCGGAGAGGATCACCCGCACCGATCCGCGTTCCACGGCGGGGCGGATCGTCTCGAAGGAGACCACGCACATGTTGGTGGCCAGCGGCATGCTCGCGACCGCGGCGACGGACGCCATGCCGTCGAAGCCGGGGGTGGGGTCCTCCAGGTACTCCAGGACGCCCTCCAGCTCCCGCGCCACGTACCGCGAGGTCTCCGGTGTCCAGGCGTGGTTGGGGTCGATCCGCAGCGGCAGGCCGGGGAACGCCTCGGCCAGGGCGCGGACGGCGGCGATCTCCTCGTCGGGCGGGAAGACGCCGCCCTTGAGCTTGAGGGACCGGAAGCCGTGGGAGTCCACCATCCGCCGGGCCTGGGCGACGATGCCGGCGGGGTCCAGGGCCTCGCCCCACTCGTCGGGGATCGGGCCGTGGCCGTTCCGCGCCGGGTGCTCGGCCCATTTGTAGAACAGGTAGGCGCTGTAGGGCACGGCGTCGCGGACGGCCCCGCCCAGCAGGTCGCACACCGGACGCCCGGTGATCTTCCCCTGGGCGTCCAGACAGGCGACCTCGATCGCGGAGAAGACCCCGGCCCGCGCGGTGGTGGGCACCGGCCCGTCGGGTCCGCCGAGCGCGGCGTCCACGGCCTGTCCGATGGCGGTGGTGGCGAAGACGTCCATGCCCAGGACGGCCTCGCGGGCCACCGCCAGCCGCTCCAGGTGTTCCTTGTCGCCGGGGCTCTCGCCGAGGCCGATCACGCCGTCGTCGGTCACCAGTTCCAGTACGCACCGCAGCGCCAGCGGCTCGTGCACGCCGGTGGAATTGAGCAGGGGCGGGTCCCGGAAGGCGATCGGGGTGACGATCAGGTCGCGTATCTTCATGCGGCCACCGTCCGTGGTCCGTGGTCCACCGGTTCCTCCGATCGGTCAAGGTGTGCGGGGTCGGGTCGGGCGGTGGCCACGCTTCGGCGGCAACTCCGCACGCACCCTTCGTTCATATACCTGAATGCCTTTCATTTTCATGAACTTGCGGGAACCCTAGGAGTGGTCGCGTGGGGCGTCAAGGCCGCGGGGGAGGAGCGTCTCCGGCGCTATCGCCAAAGCCACGAAGGAGCGGGCACGTTCACGGATGTGACGCGGTACGAGCGTTCCCTGGGGTGTCTTCCCGAGGTTCTTTTGTTCCCGCGACGGTGGCGTTCCGGGGCGAGTTCACGGCGACGGGGCCGCCCGGCGTCGGCCGGGCGGCCCCGTCGTGCGCACCCCCGTGCGCGGGAGGAGGAGTCGTCAGGCGGTGTGCAGCGTCAGTCCGTACACCGACAGGATCTCGTTGACCGGCTGGAACCAGGTCTCGCCGCCGCTGGAGCAGTTGCCCCAGCCGCCCGAGGTCACGCCCTGGGCCTGGTCGCCGCTGATGAACGAGCCGCCGGAGTCGCCGGGTTCGGCGCAGACGCTGGTCTTGGTCATCTGGTGGACGGCGCCCTGGCTGTAGTTGACCGTCTCGTTCTTGGCCAGTACCTGGCCGCAGTGCCATTGGGTGGTGGAGCCGGAGCGGCAGATCGAGGCGCCGACCGGGGCCTCGGCGGAGCCGCGCACCAGCACGTCGGACGTCCTGCCCCAGCCCAGCACCACCGGCACCGTCCACCAGCCGTGGCCGGTGCTCACGAAGGCGTAGTCGTTGCCGGGGAAGGAGGAGCCCCGGAACTGTCCCATCTGGGAGCCGTCCCAGCCGCGCACCGAGTCGCCGGTCCGGCCGCAGTGCCCGGCGGTGACGAAGCCGCCGTGGACGGAGAAGCCTATGGAGCAGCGGGCGTTGCCGGTGTAGTAGGGGTCGCCGCCGACGACGCCCGCGGCGAAGGTGCGCGGCGCCTCGCCGGTGCTCTCGCGCACCGTCACGGGGCCGGCCTCGCGCGCGTCGTCGAGGAAGGAACGGACGGCGGCGTCGCGCCGGGCGCCCTGGACGAGGTTGACCACCACGGTGTTGGAGCGGGGGTCGACGTGCCAACTGCCGACCCCGGCCGGGGCGGCCTTCTTCTCGGCCCGGGCGTCGAGCCGGTCCTTGGCGGCGTCCAGCTCCTCGGCGCTGTGCTCGACGATCCGGGGCGTCGCGCCCGCGGCCCGCACGGCCTCGGCCTTCTTCTCACTGGTCACGCCGACGACCAGCTTCCCGGCGCGGGCGTCGAACCAGGCTCCGCCGAAGGCGGCGCCGGCCGCCTTCTCGGCCTTGGGCGCCACCTCGGCGGCCGTCGCCTCCTGCCGCAGGCGCTCCCGCGCCTGGCGCTCGCTCAGGCCCAGGTCGCGTTCCATGGCATTCACCAGGGACTTCGAGGGGGCCGCGGAGTCGGGGGCGGGGGCGGGGGCCGCCACGGCCGAGGAGAGGCCGGTTCCCGCGGCCGTCAGGGTGCCCAGCACGAGCAGTGCGGACAGGGTCGCGCGCACGCCGGTTCCGCGTCGCTTGAGGGGTCGCTTGAGGGGGCGCATGGGGGATCGCATGGGGGCTCCTTACTGTCGCTCGGTGTGGGGGCCGAGGTGGGGTCGAACAGCGGAGAGACACCGAGAGACGCCAGGAGACGCAGGGAGAAACTGAGAGCGCTCTCAGGTCTGGTCCAAGGAGACTGTAGAGGGGCTCCTCGGGCATGTCCATACCAATGAGGGGCCGCCCCGTTCCGCCCGACGCCCGCGGGGACCACCCTTCGGCGGCGGTGTCGACCGGCTCCCCGGAGGTCCGGGGCCGCCTCGTACGACACCGTCCCGGACGGCGCCGTCCCGGACGAGCCGGGCCGGCCGGATCAGGGCGCCGCGGCCAGGTCCGCCTCCAGCGCGCGGGCCGCGGCGTTGAGGGTCGTGACCAGCAGGCGGAGCCGCCGCGGGTCGTAGCGCACGCTGGGCAGGGACACCGACAGGCCCGCCTGCGCGGCGCCGTCCCGGTCGCGCACCGGCACCCCGACGGCGACGAGCCCGCGCTCGGAGCGCTCCTGGTTCACACAGAATCCGCTGCGGCCGACGCGCGCGAGTTCGGCGCGCAGCTCCGCCGGGTCCGGACGGTCTCCGGGGCGGTCGCGGTAGCGCTCGGGGGCGTAGACCTCCTCCAGTTCGGCCTCGGTGAGCTCGGCGAGGAGCAGCAGGCCGGCGGTCGTGCGGTGGGCGGGGAAGACCATCCCCTCCCGGGAGCCGACCCGCAGCACCCGGGCGCATTCGACGCTGGCGATGAACCGGGCCGTGTCGCCCGTGCGGATGGTCAGGTTCGCCGTCTCGTCCAGGCGGTCGACCAGTCTGCGCAGGTGGGGCAGGGCGGCGGCCCGCAGCCGGGAGACCTGCGACTGCGAGTGCGCGGCCAGTTCCAGGACGGGGCCCGCCCGGTAGACGCGGTCCTCGTCCTGCACGGCGAAGTCCCGGTAGACGAGCATCGCCAGCAGTCGGTGCGCGGTGGACCGGGCCACCCCCAGCCGCTCGGCGATCTGCGAGACCGTGGCGCCGCCCTCCATCTGCAGGATGGTCGCCGCCCGCAGCGCGTGGTCGACGCTGGCGATGGGGTAGGGCGGTGGTGTCTTGAGCGGCTTGTCCATGGGGGCGCCTCCGAATTCTGCTCTCCAGAATCTACATGTCTTGTATGCGAACTCGGCGCACGCTGAGCGCTGTGATCGATTCCACTTTCACCACCGACACCGCCGCGGGTTCCCCCGTCCGGCTGCGGGCCGTCTCCGCCGAGGACCAGCCCGAGGTCACCCCGGCGCTCGAGGAGCTGTACCGGGGCTTCGAGCAGGAGTTGCTCGTGCCGCTGTGGACCGAGATCGGCGACCTGATGCTGGCTTACCCGCGCTCGCGGGCCGTGCCGCACCTGTGGCGCTGGGAGCGGCTGAGGGAGCTGGCGTCCCGGGCGGGCGACCTGGTGCCCGTGGGCCGCGGCGGCGAGCGCCGCGCCATCGCCCTGGCCAATCCCTCGCTGGGCGGCCGGCCGTTCGCGACGCCGACGCTGTGGGCGGCCATCCAGTACCTCATGCCCGGGGAGGACGCCCCGGAGCACCGGCACACCCAGCACGCGTTCCGGTTCGTCGTCGAGGGCGAGGGCGTGTGGACGGTCGTCGACGGCGACCCGGTGGCGATGCGGCGCGGCGACTTCCTCCCGCAGGCCGGGTGGAACTGGCACGCCCACCACAACGCCACCTCCGAGCCGATGGCCTGGATCGACGGCCTCGACATCCCGTTCCAGTACGTCACCGAGAGCCAGTTCTTCGAGTTCGGCCGCGACGAGATCGGCGACGCCGAGCGGATCACCCCCGACCGTTCGCGCGCCGAGCGCCTGTGGGGCCACCCGGGACTGCGTCCGGTCTCCGCCGGCGTCACCGGCCCCGGCTCGCCCCTGCCGGCGTACCGCTGGGAGCACACCGACCGGGCCCTCGCCGACCAACTCGCCATCGAGGCGGAGGGCTTCGGCGGCACCGTCGAGCCCGGCCACGCCGCCGTCCGGTTCACCGACCCGGCGACCGGCGCCGACGTGCTGCCCACCATCCGCGCCGAGATGCACCGCGTCGTGCGCGGCGCCGAGACCGCGCCGGTGCGCGAGACCGGCTCGTCGGTCTACCAGGTCTTCGACGGCTCCGGCACCGTCACCGTCGGTGACGCCTCCTGGTCCGTGACCCGCGGCGACCTGTTCGTCGTCCCGTCCTGGCAGCCGCTCTCCATCCGCTCCGAGGCCGGCTCCACCGACTCCGACTCCGGCGCGCTGGACCTGTTCCGCTTCAGCGACTCCCCGGTCTTCGAGGCCCTCCGGCTCGACCGCACCCATGTGGAAGGAAACACCCGATGAAGCTCGCGACCATCCGGACCGACGGCACGACGCGGGCCGTGCGGCTCGACGGCGACGTCCTGGTCGACCTGGGCGCCTTTGACCTGGGCGCCCTGTTGGCGCGGGACGACTGGGCCGAGCGCGCCGCCGCCGACGGCTCGACGACGTACCCCGTGGCGGGCGCCGAGTTCGCGCCCGTGGTCCCGCGGCCGTCGAAGGTGGTCTGCGTCGGCCTGAACTACCGCAACCACATCCAGGAGATGGGCCGGGACCTGCCCGAGCACCCCACCCTGTTCGCCAAGTTCGCCGACTCCCTCGTCGGCGCCGGGGACGACATCGTCCGGCCGGACGAGACCGACGCGTTCGACTGGGAGGTCGAACTCGCGGTGGTCGTCGGCAAGCGCGTGCGCCGCGCCCGGGGCGAGGAGGCCGAGCGGGCGATCGCCGGGTTCACCGTCCTGAACGACATCACCTGCCGCGACTGGCAGTTCCGCACCCGCGAGTGGTTGCAGGGCAAGATGTGGGACTCCAGCACCCCCGTCGGCCCGTACCTGGTCACCCCCGACGAGCTGCCGGGCGGCGTCCGCCCCGCCCTCGACGTCCGCCTCACCGTCGACGGCGAGGTCATGCAGTCCGACACCACCGGCGACCTGCTCTTCGACCCGGTCGCGCTGGTGGAGTACGTCTCGACGATCACCCGTCTCAACCCCGGCGACATCATCGCCACCGGCACCCCCGGCGGTGTCGGCCACGCCCGCAAACCGGCCCGCTACCTGCTGGGCGGCGAGACGGTCGTCACCGAGATCGACGGCATCGGCCGGCTGGAGAACCGGGTCGTCAAGGAGAAGTCCGCCTGATGTCCCGCACGTTCGACGACGCCCGCCGCTGGGCGAGGCTCGGCACCGAGCTGATGCTCGAGGCCGCCGCCGGCCTCGACGACGACGGCTACGCCGCGCCCAGCGCCCTGCCCGGCTGGAGCCGGGCACACGTGGCGGCGCACGTCGCCGCCAACGCCGAGGCGCTGTCCAACCTGGTGCACTGGGCCGCCACCGGCGAGCCGACGCCGATGTACGCCTCGCCCGAGGAGCGCGCCGCCGGCATCGAACGGGGCCGTGCCCTGCTGGCCGGTGAGCTGACCGAGTGGCTGCGCGGCTCGGCGGACGCGCTGGAGAAGGGGATGGCCGCGCTCGGCGAGGAGCAGTGGCGCACGCGGGTCGTCACCGCCCAGGGCCGGACCGTGCCGGCCACCGAGGTGCCGTGGCTGCGCTCGCGCGAAGTGTGCGTCCACGCGGTCGACCTGGGAACGGGGGTGTCCTTCGCCGACCTGCCGGCCGACTTCCTCGCCGCGCTCTGCGACGACGTCGTCGGCAAGCGCTCCAGCGCGCCCGGCCCGGCCCTGCTCCTGGAGGCGACGGACACCGGTCCCGACAGCGGGACCGCCACCCGCTGGGAGCTGCCGGGCCAGGGCGAACCGGTCCGGCTCACCGGCCCCCTGCACGACCTCACGGCCTACCTCACCGGGCGGGACAACGGCCTCACCGCCGCCGACGGCACGCCCGCGCCGACCCTGGCGGCCTGGCTCTGACGCCGACTCCGACGCCGCCCGGCGGCGTCCCGCGAAACGACTGAGGAAAAGACGATGAACCCCAAGACACCCGCCACCGGTGGCCGACCCGACGTGATCGTCGTCGGAGGAGGCATCGGGGGCCTCGGCACCGCGTTCGCCCTCGCCCGCGAGGGACTGCGCGTGCGCGTCCTCGAACAGGCCCCGGCGTTCGGCGAGGTGGGCGCCGGCCTGCAGATCGCGCCCAACTGCACTCGAATCCTCGACGAGTACGGCCTGTTGGAGGAAGCCAAGAGCCTCGGCGTGCTTCCGGAGAACATGGTCATGCGCGACGCGCTCGACGCCCGCGAGCTGACCCGGCTGGACCTGCGCGACCTGGAGCGGCGCTACGGCTTTCCCTACATGGTCATCCACCGCAGCGACCTCCACGGGATCTTCCTGCGGGCCTGCGAACGCGCCGGTGTGGAGCTGCTGACCGATCGGACGGTCGTCGGCTACGAGCACACCGCCGACGGGGCCCGGGTCCGCCTGGAGGACGGCAGCGTCCACGAGGCGCCGCTGGTCGTCGCCGCCGACGGGCTGCACTCGCCAGCCCGCCGCCAGTTGGTGGGCGACGACGTGGTCAGCTCCGACTACGTCGCCTACCGGGCGGCCGTCCCGATCGAGCGGGTGCGGGACAACGGCATCGCGGAGCGGGACGTCACCGTCTACGTCGGCCCCCGCTGCCACTTCGTCCAGTACGCGCTGCGCGGCGGCGAGATGTTCAACCAGGTGGCGGTGTTCGAGTCGCCGAAGGCGCTGGCCGGGCAGGAGGACTGGGGCACGCCCGACGAACTGGACGCGGCCTTCGAGCAGACCTGCGACACCGTGCGCAAGGGCATCCCGCTGATGTGGCGGGACCGCTGGTGGCGCATGTTCGACCGGGAACCGATCGAGACGTGGGTGTACGGACGCATCGCCCTGCTCGGCGACGCCGCGCACCCGCCGCTGCAGTACATGGCCCAGGGCGCGATCATGGCGATCGAGGACGGGTGGGTGCTCGCCAAGCACATCGCCCGGCGGTCCACCGGGAACGGCGGCCGGCCGGACTGGGACGCCGCGCTGGCGTCGTACGAGGCGGTCCGCGTCGAGCACTGCCGACGGGTGCTGACCACGGCGCGCGCCTGGGGCGAACTGTGGCACCTGGACGGGACCGAGCGGTTGCGGCGCAACGCGATCATGCGGGCGCGGGACGTCCACGACTACTCCTTCACCGACTGGATCTACGGCCCCACCGCGCTGACCCCGGACGAGGAACCCGAGATGTTCACCCCGATCCCCCTGGCCTCGGCCCGGATCGAGGAGATCGAGGAGATCGAGGAGATCGAGGAGGACGGGAGGATGGCGGACGAGCCGGCGCGGGCACCGGGGGAAGCGGTGCCGGTGGCGGGGGGCGGCCCGGCGTGAGCGACGTCCGGCCGGTCGCTCGGGGCGTTGCCCTATGATGCAGCCGTGGCCGGTCGCCAACCGGAGAGCTCCATGTGGCGCACATGCCGGCAAGGCCAGGGAGGCGATGGACGTGGCGGGCCTGCGGGCGGCGCAGAAGGAGATGACCCGGAAAATCCTTCTCTCGGCGGCGATGGACCTGTTCCAGACCAAGGGCTACGCCGCGACGACGATCAACGACATCGCCGCCGCCGCCAAGACCACACGTGTCACCTTCTACGCCTACTTCCCCTCCCGCAGCGACCTCGTGCGCGCCCTCATCGGGGAGCTCAACGAGATTCTCGGGCGCAGCGCCTCGTCCCGCCACGGTTCCACCGCGAGTCAGCTTGTCGCCGCCGTCCGGGAGGGCACACGCGAGTCGATCCGGAACTGGCTGCGTGAACGCTCCGAGCAGTGGGACGACATCCGGCCGTACATGAACGTCGCCATCGAGGCGTCCACGGTCGACCCGGACCTGCGCGGCCTGGTCGAGGACTGGTTCGAGGAGGTCATCGCCGACATCGAGCAGGGCCTGGAGGAGGCGGACCGCTTCGACCCGAAGACCCGGCACACCCGCGCGGTCCTGGCCTTCGCCCAACTGCACCAGGCGGGCGGGCACTGGCGCCAGGGCCGCTGGCAGGTCGACCGCGACACCCTGCTCCAGATCCTCACCGACAGTTGGCTGAACCTCCTGTCGGAGTGAGGCGCACGACCGTGCCGTGAGCGGGTTGGCCGCCCGCTCCCGGGGAACGCGGGGGCCAACCGGCCCGAGGAGCGGACGTGTTCGACGGTTTCACGCTGGAACACATCGACACCGAAGAGGCGACCCTGCGCGTACGCCACGGCGGCTCGGGACCGCCCGTCCTGCTGCTCCACGGCCATCCGCGCACCCACGCCACCTGGCACCGCGTCGCGCCCCTGCTCGCGGACGACCACACCGTCGTCTGCCCCGACCTGCGCGGCTACGGGCGGTCCTCCACGCCGCCCACCACCGACGACCACGCGCCGTACTCCAAACGCGCCATGGCGCGCGACTGTCCGGCCCTGATGCGGCACCTGGGGCACGACCGGTTCGCCGTCTTCGGCCACGACCGCGGCTCCTACGTCGCCTACCGGCTCGCCCTGGACGCGCCCGGGGCCGGGGGCCGCTGCGCGGTCGGCGACTGCGTCCCCATCGGCGAGCACCTGGCCCGCTGCGACGAACGGTTCGCCCGCGCCTGGTACCACTGGTTCTTCTTCGCCGTCCCCGACATGCCCGAGCGCGCGATCCTCGCCGACCCCGCCGCCTGGTACGGCGGCTCGAAGGAGACGATGGGCGCCGAGGCGTGGGAGGACTACCAGCGGGCCATCCACGACCCTGCCACCGTCCGCGCCATGCTGGAGGACTACCGGGCCGGTCTGTCCGTGGACCGGTACCACGACGAGGCCGACCGGGCCGCGGGGCGCCGCATCACCTGCCCGACGCTGGTGCTGTGGTCCGAGAAGGACGACCTGGGCGACCTCTACCCGGACATCCCCGGCATCTGGCGCGCCTGGGCGGACGACGTCGTCTGCGGCACGATCGACAGCGGCCACCACATGGCCGAGGAGGCCCCCGAACAACTCGCCGGCGCGCTGCGCGCGTTCCTCGCCCCGGAGCGGGGCTGAGCGCTCGCCTCACTTCGCGTCCGCGTAGCACTCCACCACGGCCGTGGTGAACGGGAAGCGCACCGGCGTCTCGCCGAAGGCGGTGCGCCCCGCGAGGTCGCCCGCCGCGCGGACCGCCCGGACCACCGCCTCCGCCTCCTCGGCGGGGCAGTGCACGATCACCTCGTCGTGCTGGAAGAACACCAGTTCCGCCCGGAGGCCGGCCAGGGACCGACGCAGCGCCGCCAGCACCAGCAACATCCAGTCCGCCCCGCTGCCCTGCACCACGAAGTTGCGGGTGAAACGACCTCGGGCGCGGGCGCGGGCCCCGGACGCGCCGCCGTTCCCACCCTCTTCCTCCGGCACGGACCCGCCGTCCGCCGCGTCGTCGCCGTCCCGCCCCGACGCGGCCGCGGGCGGGCAGGTGCGCCCCAGCCAGGTGCGCACCAGGCGGCCCTCCTCGCCGGCCCGCGCCGCCTCGTCCACGTACGCCACCGCCGCCGGGAAGCGGCGCCGCAGATCCGCCAGGTGCCGCAGGCCGTCGCCCGAGGTCTGCCCGTACACCGCGCCCAGCAGCGCGAGTTTGGCGCGGTCCCGGTCGCCGCCGAAGGCCCGGTCCGACAGCGTCGAGTACAAGTCCCGGTCGCTGCCGGCCACGTCCATCAGACCCCGGTCGCGGGAGATCGCGGCCAGCACCCTGGGCTCCATCTGGGCGGCGTCGGCGACCACCAGCCGCCACCCCGGATCGGCCACCACCGCCCGCCGCACCACCTTCGGGATCTGCAGCGCGCCCCCGCCGTTGGTGGTCCAGCGCCCCGAGACGGTGCCGCCGGGCACGTACTCGGGGTGGAAACGGCCGTCGCGCACCCAGGTGCGCAGCCAGGACCAGCCGTGCGCGGTGTGGAGTCGGTGGAGCGTCTTGTGGCGCAGCAACGGGGCCACGGCCGGATGGTCGATCCCGCGCAGCTCCCACGCCCGGGCGGACGACAGCCGGATCCCGGCCCCGGCGAACGCCCTGACGACGTCCGCGGGCACCTCCGGACGCACCCGCACCCCCGGCCCGAAGGCACGCGAGACCTCCTCGGCCAACTCCACCAGGCGTCGGGGCTCACCGCCGCCCGGATAGCGCTCGCCGAGCAGCTCGTCCAGCAGCCTCTGGTGCACGTCGGCCCGCCAGGGCACCCCCGCGCGGCCCATCTCCGCCGCCACCAGCGTCCCCGCCGACTCGGCGGCCAACAGCATCCGCATCCGCTCCGGATGCTCGGTCGCCTCCGTGCGCCTCACCTGATCGGCGTACACCTCCAGCAGTGCCCGGAGCGGGTCCGTCCCCGACGGCAGCGGCGCCGGGCCCGGCGCGAACAGCGAGGGCTGCCGATCGGCCGAGGGCAGCGGCGGGTCCTTCGGCACCGGCCGCCCGTGCAGCCGCGCCCACGCCGCGGCCAGCGACCGCGGTTCGCCCCACCGCCCCCGGTACCCCAGCAGCAGCGCCTCGGCCGCCTCGACGTCGTGGCAGCGCTCCACCCGCACCCCGGCGTCCAGCAGCCGCGGATACACCTCGGCCGTCGACCGCCACACCCAGCGCGTCACCTCCGGCCGCGCCGCCACGGCCCGTGCCACGTCCGGCTCGGTCACCACCGGCCCGGCCGCGTGCCCCCGTCCGTCCAACGGGCACAGCCGGGCCGTGCCCTCGGCGGTCACCGCCACCGCCCAGCGCACCGACCGACCCCGATCATCCCGCATGCCGTGAGTGTGCCGGCGGCCACCGACAATCGCCGACAGCCGCGGACGGTCGCCCGCGACCACCCGCCGCCATCCGCGGCCACCCGCGACTCGCCCGTCCGGCCGTCCGGGCGTGGGCCTTCCTCTCGTCGTGACGCCGTGCCGATGATCGGGCATACTCCAATCGCCACAACCGCTGGTCAGGAACTCTCGCGACCCGAGGGGGCCCACCGGTGGGGCACTCACACCCGGCGGCGCCGCCACACCCCGAGCGCCCGTCGCCGCAGCGCCCGACAGGGAGGAGAGCGTCGCGATGACCGAGTACGGTCCCCAGCCGGTGGAACGTCGACTGCCCACCGAGGAGGCCCGCGACCTCCTCACCCTGGTCCGCGAGCTGGCCGGACGCGAGATCAGGCCCACCACCGCCGAGGACGAGGACGCCGGACGCTTCCCCCGGGAGACCTTCGCCCTCCTGTCGGAGTCCGGGCTGCTCTCCCTCCCCTACGAGGAGGAGTTCGGCGGCGGGAACCAGCCCTACGAGGTGTACCTCCAGGTCCTGGAGGAGCTCGCCGCGGCTCGGCTCACGGTCGGTCTCGGCGTCAGCGTCCACACCCTCGCCTGTCACGCCCTGGCCCGCCACGGGACCAAGGAGCAGCGCGCCGAGCACCTCCCGGCCATGCTCACCGGGGGACTGCTGGGCGCGTACTGCCTCTCGGAGCCGGCGTCCGGCTCCGACGCGGCCTCGCTGCGCACCCGCGCGGTGCGGGACGGGGACGACTGGGTGATCGACGGCACCAAGGCGTGGATCACCCACGGCGGCGTCGCGGACTTCTACACCGTGCTGGCCCGCACCGGCGGCGAGGGCCCTCGGGGGATCACCGCGTTCCTCGTCCCCGGGGACGCCGAGGGGCTGAGCGCCGCCGCGCCCGAGCGCAAGATGGGCATGAACGGCTCGCCGACCGCCCAGGTCCACTTCGACGGGGTCCGCGTCCCCGACAACCGGCGGATCGGCGAGGAGGGCCAGGGCTTCGCGATAGCCCTGGACGCGCTCGACTCCGGCCGGCTGGGCATCGCCGCCTGCGCGATCGGGATCGCCCAGGCCGCCCTGGACGAGGCGCTGGCCTACACGGCCGGACGCGAGCAGTTCGGCCGCCCCGTCTCCGACTTCCAGGGCGTACGGTTCATGATCGCCGACATGGCCACCCGGATCGAGGCCGGACGCTCCCTGTACCTGGCCGCGGCCCGGTTGCGGGACGCCGGGGAGCCGTTCGCCCGTCAGGCGGCCATGGCCAAGCTGTTCTGCACGGACGCCGCGATGCGGATCACCACCGACGCGGTGCAGCTCCTGGGCGGGTACGGCTACACCCGCGACTACCCGGTCGAGCGTCTGATGCGGGAGGCCAAGGTCCTGCAGATCGTCGAGGGCACCAACCAGATCCAACGCATGGTGATCGCGCGTCACCTCGTGGGCCCCGAGAGCCGCTGACCGGGGGCGGCGGTCCGTGGCGAACCCCCGTCCGCCGGGGCGTCGCGGGCCGCCTTCCCGCGCGTCGGGCTCGCGAGTCGGGCCGGCCCGACTCCGCTTGTCCACCTGCTCGGTGACGGCGTGCCGGACGCCGGCCACGCGGAGACCGCCGGCGCGGTGGCGCGGGAGAGGCGGTGCGGGGAATCGGTGAGAGCGGACGAGCCCCCCGGGGGCCCGCCCGCGGCCGGGTCAGTGGCGGGCGTGCCGCCCGTGCGGAACGCGCATCGGGTGCGTGCCCGGGCCGCCGGCGTGGGAGAACGGCTGCGTCCGCCAGTCCAGCCCCTCGGGCAGCGTCAGCAGCGTCGCGGCGTCCCGTTCCCGCGTCTCGTGCGCGGAGCCCTCGGGCCGGGCGTCGTCCACGGAGCGCCCCGACCCGTGACAGACCGTCAATCCGAAGGGATTCCACGGAGTCGGGCACAACGCGTGTTCGGGAAGCGTCTCCTCGTCGGCGAGCAGCGCTATCGGCTGCGAGCAGTCCGGGCAGACCACCCGGAAGATCTCGTAAGTCTCGTACGCCTCGTACTCCTCGTCGCCCTCCTCGTGGAGTTCGATGTCCGAACGACCGGCGTGGAGTGTCTTCACAGTGCGCATGCAATCCCCCTCGGACGGGCCGCCGGAGGCGTCCGTATCCCTGGAAGCCCCGGCCACAGCAAGCATTTCCCTCCGTGACCGGCCCGTAACCGTCGCGCCTTGGCGTACACGGGGGCGCTTGTGTGTCGTTCGTCACACAAGCGCGCCGGAGGAGTGCGGCCGGCACGCCCGGTGTGCCCCGACGCGCCCGGCGCAGTAGGTTGCCTGTCGTGGAGGAGCTGGATCGTCGCATCGTGGAGTTGCTCGTCAAGGACGGGCGGATGAGCTACACCGACCTGGGCAAGGCCACCGGCCTGTCCACCTCGGCGGTGCACCAGCGCGTCCGGCGCCTGGAGCAGCGCGGTGTCATCCGCGGGTACACGGCCGTCATCGACCCCGAGGCCGTCGGACTGCCGATGACCGCGTTCATCTCGGTCAAACCCTTCGACCCCAGCGCGCCGGACGACATCGCCGACCGGCTCGCGGAGGTCCCCGAGATCGAGGCGTGCCACAGCGTCGCGGGCGACGAGAACTACATCCTCAAGGTCCGGGTCGCCTCGCCCATAGAGCTGGAGCACCTGCTGGCCCGCATCCGCTCGATCGCCGGGGTCTCCACCCGCACCACCGTGGTGCTCTCCACCCCCTACGAGGCCCGGCCGCCCCGGATGTGAGGAATCCGGGGGGAGGAATCCGGGGCGGCTCGACCACCCCCGGACCGTCCCGCGCGGTCGGGACGGGGGAGACTGGCGGTCATGAGCGACACCACGGCCCCCCTCGACCGGCCCCGCACCGTCCTGCTGCGCGGCGGTGAGATCCACAGCCCCGCCGACCCCTTCGCCACCGCCATGGTCGTCGACGGCGACAGCATCGCCTGGATCGGCTCGGAAGGCGCCGCGGACTCCTTCGCCGACGGCGTCGACGAGGTGATCCACCTCGACGGCGCGCTCGTCACGCCCGCCTTCACCGACGCCCACGTCCACACCACCGCGACCGGTCTGGCGCTCACCGGCCTCGACCTGACCGGCGCCCGCTCCCTGGCCGACGCCCTGGCCCGCGTCCGGGCCCACGCCGAGGCCCGCCCCGGCGACCGGATCCTGCTCGGACACGGCTGGGACGCCGGCGCCTGGCCCGAGCAGCGGCCGCCCTCCCGCGCCGAACTCGACGAGGCCACCGGCGGCCGTCCGCTCTACCTCAGCCGTGTCGACGTCCACTCCGCGCTGGTCACCACCGCCCTGCTCGACCTCGTCCCCGGCATCGCCGACCTGCCCGGCCACAGGCCCGACGCCCCCCTGGCCGGGGACGCCCACCACGCGGTGCGGGCCGTCGCCCACGACTCCGTCACCCCGGCCCAGCGCGCCGAGGCCCAGCGTGCCGCCCTGCGTCACGCCGTCTCCCGCGGCATCGGCACCCTCCACGAGTGCGCGGGCCCCGAGATCTCCGGCGAGGACGACCTCACCGGTCTGCTGCGCCTGGCCGCCGAGGAGCCCGGCCCCCGCGTCCTCGGCTACTGGGCCGAACACGTCACCTCCGCCAAGGCCGCGGAGCGGGTGCGGGAGTTGGGCGCTCTCGGCGCCGCGGGGGACCTCTTCGTCGACGGCTCCCTGGGCTCCCACACCGCCCACCTCCACGAGCCCTACGCCGACGCCGACCACCGCGGCGTCGCCCACCTCGACGCCGACGCCGTCGCCGCCCACGTCGTCGCCTGCACCGAGGCCGGCGTCCAGGCCGGATTCCACGCCATCGGCGACGCCGCCCTGACCGCCGTCACCGACGGGGTGCGGGCCGCCGCCGAACGAGTCGGCCTGGACCGGGTGCGGGCCGCCCGGCACCGCGTCGAGCACGCCGAGATGCTCGACCAGGCCACCATCGCCGCCTTCGCCGAGTACGCCCTCACCGCGTCCGTGCAGCCCGCCTTCGACGCCGCCTGGGGCGGCGAGGACGGCATGTACGCCCGTCGCCTCGGTCCCGAGCGCGCCCGCACCCTCAACCCGTACGCGGCCATGCTGCGCGTCGGCATCCCCCTCGCGTTCGGGTCCGACAGCCCCGTCACCCCGCTCGACCCCTGGGGCACCCTGCGGGCCGCGGCCTTCCACCGCACCCCCGAGCACCGGATCTCCGTCCGCGCCGCCTTCACCGCCCACACCCGCGGCGGCTGGCGGGCGATCGGCCGCGACGACGCCGGCGTCCTCGTCCCCGGCGCCCCGGCCGACTACGCGATCTGGCGCGTCGGCGATCTGGTGGTGCAGGTGCCCGACGACCGGATCGCCGCCTGGTCCACCGACCCGCGCTCCGGCACCCCGGGCCTGCCCGACCTCACCCCCGGCCGCGACCTGCCCGTCTGTCTGCGGACGGTGGTCGCCGGACGGACGGTGTACACGCACTCGAACGAGTGACGTCCCGGCCGGCGGGTACCTCCGATCGATGTTCCCTTCTCCGGTCGCCGCCCGGCTTCGCTCTCCTCTCTGACCTGCTGTTTTTGTGAAAAACCGCAGGTGGGGAGGGTGTTGACAGGCGGCGGCCGTCGGCCGGTAGGTTCTGCCGAGTCCACCACAGGACGTTCGACCGGGGACCCTCCGCGCGCAGTCGTCGAACGAGCTGGGCCATGGGCGGTGCGTCCCACCGGCGTACGGCCGGGAACCAGGTCCAGCGCCCGCGGCTCGGGGACGGAAGGGTCCGGACCGGTCGGCAGGTGCGACCCGGGAAGGGGCCCGGACGCTCAGTAGACAACGGCTCTGGGCCGATCCGCAGCCGGCGGACCCCAGGCCGGCCCGAAGGGCACCGGGCCCCGATCCCGCGACGATCCGCCGGACCCCCGGCCCCCGCCGTCCCGCCGGACGGTCCCCCGCCGTCTTCCACCGCGTGAGCGCGCCCCACCCCCGGCCCACCATGGCCCCCCGGCGTTGTACGGTCGGGCTCGTCACCGCACGACCTGCAAGGAAGGCCGCGACCGTGCCATCGGGCCCCGACACCACCGCCGAAGCCGAGACCAAGGGTCCGGCCGCCGGACGGACGGACGAACCGCCGCGCCGCCGGGCGGACGCGCCCGACACCGCGCCCGACACCGCACCTGAGACCGCGCCCGACACGGCCTCCACCGGCCGTTCCGGTCGCCGCCCCCTGGCCCGGTTGGCCCGCCTGGCGCGCCGTGAGGCGTACCGCACGGCGGCGGCCGTCGCGAGCGGCGTCGCCCTGGCCGTCGCCTTCCCGCCCTACGACCTGTGGCCGCTGTCGATCGTCGCCGTCGCCGCGCTCGCCCTCCTCACCCGGGGACGGACCGCGCGGCAGGGGGCCTGGCTCGGCCTCGCCATGGGGCTGCCGTTCTTCCTCGTGCTGCTCAAGTGGCTCAACGTCGTCGGCTGGGACGCGGTGTTCGGCCTGGCCCTGGTGGAGGCGCTGTTCTTCGTGCCGATGGGCGCCGGTCTGGCCCTCGTCTCGCGGCTGCCCCTGTGGCCGCTGTGGGGGGCCTGCCTGTGGGTCGCCCAGGAGTGGGCCCGTGACCGCATCCCCTTCGGCGGCTTCCCCTGGGGGCGGCTGGCCTTCGCCAACACCGCCTCGCCCCTGACCCCACTGGCGGCCCTGGGCGGCGCCCCCCTGGTCACCTTCGCCGCCGCGCTGACCGGCGGCCTGCTCGCCGCGGCGGCCGTGGCCGTGTGGCGGTCGCGCGGACGCCGTGACCGCGCGGACGGCCCCGGACCGGTGCGCGCCGC
Organism: Streptomyces megasporus; assembly: GCF_000718985.1. Taxonomy (GTDB): domain Bacteria; phylum Actinomycetota; class Actinomycetes; order Streptomycetales; family Streptomycetaceae; genus Streptomyces; species Streptomyces megasporus. The sequence goes on from NZ_JODL01000031.1 coordinate 55,555, forward strand.
GCTCCCGGCCGCGGGGGCCGTCGGCCTCGCCGCCGCCGTCACCGCCTCCGGGTACGCCGTGCCGGTCCCCACCGAGGCCGCCGACACCGTCCGCATCGCCGTCGTCCAGGGCAACGTCCAGCGGCCCGGCATGGACTTCCTCGGCCGCCCCATGCTGATCCTCGACAACCACGTCCGCGCCACCCTGGAATTGGCCGAGGACGTGGCGGAGGGCCGGGTGGAGCGGCCCGAGCTGGTGATCTGGCCGGAGAACGCCTCCGACCTGGACCCCCACCGGTACCCCGAGGCGTACGCGGCCATCGACCGGGCCGCGAAGGCCGTGGGCGTCCCGATCCTCGTCGGCGCCCTCGTCGACCACCCGACCCACGAGGGGTACGTCGAGAACCAGGGCATCGTCTGGGACCCCGGGACCGGCCCCGGCGCCTCCTACACCAAGCAGCACCCGGTGCCCTTCGGCGAGTACGTGCCCTACCGCGAGCAGCTCAGCAAGGTGATCACCCGCCTCGAGCGCGTCCCGCGCGACTTCTGGCCCGGGGAGCGCACCGGAGTGCTGGACGTGGGCCCGGCGCGGCTCGGCGACGTCATCTGCTTCGAGGTGGCCTACGACGAGATCGTGCGCGACACCGTCAACGACGGCGCCCGTGCCCTGGTCGTCCAGACCAACAACGCCACCTACGGCCGCACCGGCCAGCCCGAGCAGCAGCTCGCCATGTCCCGGCTGAGGGCCGTGGAGCACGGGCGGGCCGTCGTCACCGCCGCCACCAGCGGCATCAGCGCGATCGTGGCTCCCGACGGCGCGATAGAGCAGCGGACGGAGGAATTCACCCGGGACGTGCTCGTCGCAGACCTCCCCTTGCGCGACGAGATCACCCTCTCCGACCGAATCGGCTCCGCGCCGGAGTGGGTGCTCGCTATCGTGGGCGTCCTGTCCTGCGCCGCGGCGTACGTCCTCGGCCGTCGGGGGGCAGGCAGAACGGGACAGAGGGGAAGAGGCAGCGACAGTGAACGACGCCCGACAGCGCCGTAAGGGCCCGCTCGGCAGCATCCTGGTGATCATCCCGACCTACAACGAGGTCGACAACATCCGCCGGGTCGTCACCAGAGTCCGCGAGACCGTCCCCGAGGCCCACGTCCTCGTCGCCGACGACAACAGCCCCGACGGGACGGGGAAGGTCGCCGACGAACTCGCCGCCGCCGACGAACGGGTCCGGGTCCTGCACCGCAAGGGCAAGGAGGGGCTCGGCGCCGCCTACCTGGCCGGCTTCCGCTGGGGCATCGACAACGGCTACGACGTCCTGGTCGAGATGGACGCCGACGGCTCCCACCAGCCCGAGGAGCTGCCGCGGCTGCTCACCGCGCTCAAGGGCGCCGACCTGGTGCTCGGCTCGCGCTGGGTGCCGGGCGGGCGCGTGGTCAACTGGCCCCGGCACCGGGAGATCCTCTCCCGCGGCGGCAGCACCTACTCCCGACTGCTGTTGGGGGTGCCCATCCGCGACGTCACCGGCGGCTACCGGGCCTTCCGCAAGGAGACCCTGCTGGGACTGGGCATGGACGACGTGGCCTCCCAGGGATACTGCTTCCAGGTCGACCTCGCCCACCGCGCCGTGCGGGCCGGGTTCCAGGTGGTGGAGGTGCCCATCACCTTCGTCGAGCGCGAGCGCGGCGACAGCAAGATGAGCCGCGACATCGTCGCCGAGGCCCTGTGGCGGGTCACGGCCTGGGGCGTGCGCTCCCGGGTGGATCAGGTCCTCGGACGCAGCAGGCACACTGGATGACATGACGACCGGCGTACCGTACCCGTACGAGCCTCCGCGGCAGCGCCCCCGGAGCGAACCGCACGCCCGGCCCGGCGAGGGGCCCCGACGCCCGCGCGGCCGGAAACTCCTCCCCCTGGGCGTCGCCGCCTTCGCGGTGCTGGAGATCTGGCTGCTGACGCTGCTGGCGGACGCCACGAACGGACTGGTCGTCCTGGCCGTCCTCGCCGCGGGGGTGGTGCTGGGCGCCGCGGCCGTCAAGCGCGCGGGACGGCGCGCCTGGCGCGGCCTGGTCGAGACGGTGGAGAGCCTCCAGCCGGGTGCCGACCCCTCGGCCCGCGAGGCCGCGGAGGCCGGACGGCGCGGCGGGCACGGGTTCGCCATGCTCGGCGGGCTGCTGCTGATGGTGCCCGGCCTGATCTCCGACGCCGTCGGCCTGCTCTGCCTGTTCCCGCCGACCGCGGCGGTGCTGCGCCGGGGCGTCGAGCGCCGGCTCGCCCGCCGCGCGGGCTTCGCGCCCGGCTCCCTCGGCGACGCGTTCCGGCAGGCCCGCACGGCGGAGGAGCAACTGCGCATCCACCGTCCCGACGGCAAGGTCGTCCAGGGCGAGGTCCTGCGCGAGGGGACCGTCCGCGAGGAGGGCGAGGGAAGCGTGAGGTAGCCCGCCGCCCGGCGGGCACGTGCGAGGGCCCGGCCACCCCGTGGGTGGCCGGGCCCTCGCGTACGTCTCTCGTGCGCCGTGGCACGGCGTGGGCCGCCGTCAGGCGGACTTGCGCTTGCTGTCCCGCGGGTGCACGGCGATGTTCATCGTGCCGGAGCGCAGGACCGCCAGCCTCTCGGCCAGTACCTCCTCCAGCTCCTCGCGGGTGCGCCGCTCCATGAGCATGTCCCAGTGCGTGCGCGCGGGCTTGCTCTTCTTCTCCTCAGGCCCCTCGCCGTTCACCAGAAGCGCCTGGGAGCCGCAGACCTTGCACTCCCACTCCGGCGGAATCTCGGCCTCGACCGAGAACGGCATCTCGAACCGATGGCCGTTCTGGCATGCGTACTCCACGGCCTGGCGTGGCGCCAGGTCGATACCGCGGTCGGTCTCGTAGCTGGTCACCACGAGTCGCGTGCCGCGAAGAGCTCGCTCACTCATGAATCGTGCCTCCCGGGCTTGTCGCCCACAGGACAGGTGTCGCTGTCGTCGTCATCCGGTCAACGTCCGGTCGGCGGTGAAGATTCCCGATCTGGGAGATGCGTCGCCCGTCGTGCCGCCGCCTCGTCGGATATGCGGTACCCGTCGCTGCCCGCTTTGTCACATCCGGCCAGGGACGCGACGTAACGTTCGCCTATCTTTGACACGCAGTAACGGTCCATCCAACGAGCCGAAGGCGTACACTACCCGCCCTTTGCCCGATGGCCTAAATCCGATCCGGCTCCGCGGCGCGCACCGCCGCCATCGCTCGTCCCACCGGTACCCGCGTCAGCAGGACGAAACCCAGGACGAAGAAGATCACCAGGGAGATGATCGCGTCCCGGTAGCTCCCGGTGAGCTGGTAGGTCAGGCCGAACACCAGCGGTCCCAGCCAGCTCGTCCCGCGGTCGCTGACCTCGTAGAGCGAGAAGTACTCCGCCTCCTTGCCGGGCGGCACCAGTTGCGCGAACAGCGACCGCGACAGCGCCTGGGTGCCGCCCAGCACCATCCCGATCGCGGCGGCCAGCACGAAGAACCACACCGGCGCCCCGGCGGGCAGCACGTACCCGGCTCCCACCGTCGCCGTCCAGGCCACCAGCGAGCCCAGGATCGTGCGCTTGGCCCCGTAACGGACGGCCAGCCGGCCCAGCAGCAGCGCCCCCACCACGGCCAGGACCTGCACCAGCAGGATCGCGCCGATCAGCGTGGTCTGGTCCATCCCCAGCTCCCTGGAGCCGAACACCGACGCCTGGGTGATCACCGTCTGCACGCCGTCGTTGTAGAGCAGGTAGGCCAGCAGGAACAGCAGGGTCAGCGGGTACCGCCGCAGCTCGCGCAGCGTGCCGGCGAGCTGTCGCCAACCGCCGCCGAGGGAGGCCCGCGCGCCGCCCGCCGCGTCCCCCGCCGAGCCCGGCCGGTCGCGCAGCCGCCGCAGCGGGACGATCGTGAAGATCGCCCACCACAGTCCGGCCGACGCCAGACAGATCCGCACCGCCGTGCCCTCGGTGACCCCCAGCGACTCGTGCCCGAGGAACAGCGCGAGGTTGGCCACCAGCACCAGCGCCCCGGCCGCGTAGCCGAAGGCCCAGCCGCGGGAGGAGACCGCGTCCCGCTCCTCGGGGGTGGCGATCTGCGGCAGGAACGAGTTGTAGATCACCGAGGCCGTGGCGAAGGAGACGTTCGCCACCACCAGCAGCGCCCCGCCCAGCAGGTAGCGGTCGCCGTCCAGGAAGAACATCCCCATGGTGGCCGTCGCCCCCAGGTAGGCGAACGCGCCCAGCAGGGGCCGCTTGCGGCCCGACCGGTCCGCGACCGCCGCCACCAGCGGCATCACCAGCACCGACAGCAGCACCGACAGGGAGACGACGTAGGCGAAGTACGACCCGGCCCGCACCGGGAGGCCCAGCGGGTGGACGTATCCGGCGGCGTCCGCGGCGGCCTCGGCGACCTCGGTCAGATAGGGCCCGAGGAAGACGGTGAGCACGCTGGTGGAGAAGACGGAGTTGGCCCAGTCGTAGAAGTACCAGCCGCGCTGCTCGCGCCGCCGTGCCGCCGCCTCCGCGGCGGCCCCGGAGCCGCCCCCCGGGTCGCCGTCCGTGCCCGTCACGGTCTCGGTGTCCACCCCACGCCCCCTCGCGTCCGTACGCCGGCGGGGACGCGCGGAGGGAAGGCCCCGGTGTCGCGGGCGGCCGGACCGCCGACCTATCCGCTCCAGGCCCCCCGCTCGGCCAGCACCGTGCGCAGTGTCTCGATGTGATCGGTCATGATGCCATCCACGCCCAGATCCAGCAGTGCCCGCATCCGCGCCGGATCGTTGACCGTCCACACGTGCACCTGCAGACCCCTGGCGTGGGCGTGCCGCACGAACGCCCGGTCCACCACCCGCACCCCGCCGTGCCGCACGGGAACCTGGGCGCACAGCGCGGAGCGGCTCACCGAACCCGGCAGGCGGTACGAGCGCAGCCGCAGGCCCAGCACGCCGCGCGTGCCCAGCGAGGTGGCCAGACGCCGGCCCGCCAGGGCGCGGGCCCTGGCCACCCGCGCCTCGGAGAAGGCGCCCACGCACACCCGGTCCCAGGCGTCGGCGGCGTCCAGGACCTCCAGCAGCGGGGGCAGGGCGGCGTCCGCCTTGACGTCGATGTTCCACCGGGCGCCGGGGAAGGCGCGCAGCAGGTCGGCGAAGAGCGGCACCGGCTCGCTGCCGCCCACCCGCACCCGGCTCACCTCCGCCCAGGACAGGGAGGCGATCGGGCCGCTGCCGTCCGTCACCCGGTCCAGCGTGGCGTCGTGGAAGGCGACCAGCCGCCCGTCCGCCGTGACGTGCACGTCGGTTTCCAGATAGCGGTAGCCCAGTTCGACGGCCCGGGCGAAGGCGGCGTGGGTGTTCTCCAGGCCCGCGGCGGCGCCGCCCCGGTGGGCGAAGGCCAGGGGGGCGGGGTGGTCGAAGAAGGGGTGGGCGGGGCGCGGGGGCGTGGCGGGAGCTGTCACGAGGGCAGTATGGCGCGCCCGTCGCTGTGCTCCTCGGGGTGCTCCCGGGTGCGACCCCGCGCGTCGGAGCCGGCGGCGACGAGGGAGTCCCCGCCGGGAGCGGGGACGGCGAACACCCGCAGGAAGACCTGGGACAGCGGCCCGATCGCCAGCGCGTAGGCCACCGTCCCCACGCCCACCGTGCCGCCCAGCAGGAAGCCGGTGACCAGCACCGCCACCTCGATGCCCGTCCGCACCAACCGGACCGACCGACCGGTGACCCGGTGCAGGCCGGTCATCAGCCCGTCGCGCGGCCCCGGACCGAAGCGCGCCGAGATGTACAGGCCGGTCGCCACCCCGTTGAGCACGATCGCGCCGACCAGCATCGGCACCCGCACCGCCATCGCGCGTGGCTCCGGCAGCAGGGCCAGCGTGGCGTCCATGACGAGACCGATCACGACCACGTTGGAGACGGTGCCCAGGCCGAGCCGTTGGCGCAGGGGTATCCACAACAGCAGCACCGCCGCTCCCGCGGCGATCGTCACGGTGCCGATCGTCAGCCCGGCGCGCTCCGCCACGCCCTGGTGGAAGACGCCCCACGGGTCGAGCCCGAGACCGGCCCGCACCATCAGCGCCGCGCTCGCCCCGTAGAGCGCCAGCCCGACGTAGAGCTGGAGCAGGCGGCGGACGAGGCGGTCGGAAGAACCCCCGAAAAACCCTCTGAGAACGAACAACGATCCTTCCTTTCTGGCGCAGTGGACCGGCGCGTGTCACTCTGTGGCCTGTAAGTGGTTCGTGACCATGGCCAATTCCCAGAAGGTGGACTCGACAGATGGCGCAGTGGACTTCGACGGTCGGAGCGCAGCAGCTCGCCCGTCTCCTGGCCTCCCAGCGCGCCGCCGCGCCCGGTGCCGAAGGGGGCGGGACGCGGCGCGTACCGGCCTACCGGGCACTCGCCGACGGCGTGCGCCTGCTGGTCCTGGAAGGGCGCGTCCCCGTCGCCACCCGCCTGCCCGCCGAACGCGAACTGGCCGCGGCCCTCGGCGTCAGCCGCACCACCGTCGCCGCGGCCTACGAGGCGCTCCGCGCCGACGGGTTCCTCTCCTCGCGGCGCGGCGCGGGAAGCTGGACGGCCCTGCCCGCCGGGAACCCCCTCCCCACGGGAGGGCTGGAGCCCCTGCCGCCCGAGGCCGCCGGAACCATGATCGACCTGGGGCTGGCCGCCCTCCCCGCTCCCGAGCCGTGGGTCACCCGCGCCTTCCAGGGCGCGCTGGCGGACCTGCCGCTCTACGTCCACACCCACGGCGACTACCCGGCGGGGCTGCCCGCTCTGCGCCAGGCCCTCGCCGACCGCTACACCGCCCGCGGCGTCCCCACCATGCCCGAGCAGATCATGGTCACCGCGGGGGCGATGGGCGCGGTGGCCGCCATCCGCGGCCTGTTCGCCCCGCGCGGAGAGCGGATCGCCGTCGAACACCCCTCGTACGCCAACATCCTGCAACTGTTGCGCGAGGCGGGGGCCCGGCTGGTGCCCGTGGCGATGGGCGAGGGGCTGTCCGGCTGGGACCTGGCCGCCTGGCGCCGGGTGCTGCGCGACGCCGCACCCCGGATGGCCTACGTCATCACCGACTACCACAACCCCACCGGCGCGTTGGAGGACGAGGAGCGGCGTCGCGAACTGGTCGCCGCCGCCCGCGCCGCGGGGACCGTCCTCGTGGCGGACGAGACCATGTCCGGCCTCGACCTGGACCCCCCGCCCGACGGCCGGGCGCCCCGCTCGGTCGCGGCGTTCGACCCCGGCGGGTCGACCGTCGTCACCGTCGGGTCGGCCAGCAAGTCCATCTGGACCGGGCTGCGCATCGGCTGGGTCCGCGCCGCCCCGGAGACCATCCGCCGCCTGGTGGCCGCCCGTGCCTGGGCCGACCTCGGCAGCCCCGTGATGGAACAGCTCGCCGTCGCCCGACTGCTGGCCGAGGACGGCGGGGACGGCGAGCGGGGAAGCGGCTGGGACCGGGCCGTCGCCGTCCGCCGGGAGAGGGTCCGGGAGAACCGCGACTCCCTCGTCTCGGCGCTCCGACGGCACCTGCCCGACTGGGAGTTCACCGTCCCGCACGGCGGCCTCACCCTGTGGGTGCGCACCGGTGGCCTGTCCGGTTCGCGGATCGCCGAGGCGGGGGAGCGGCTGGGCGTCCGCGTCCCCTCCGGGACGCGGTTCGGCGTGGACGGCGCCTTCGAGGGCTATGTGCGGTTGCCGTTCACGGTCTCCGGCCCGGTCGCCGAGGAGGCCGCCGTCCGGCTGGCCACCGCCGCGCGCCTGGTGGCCGAGGGACGGAGCGTGGGGGCCGACGCCCCGCGCTCCGTCGTCGCCTGACCGTCGCCCGGGGGCCGGCGGACGTCGCCGGCCGGGGCGGGCCGTCGGAGAGGGCCGGGGACCGTCACCGTCCCGCCCGGCGGCCCGCCCCGGCCATCGGTTCCGTCAGCAGGTCCAGGACCGCCCGTCGCTGCGGCTCGGTCGCCTCCTCGTCGTACGGGTTCGGGGTGGCGGGCACCTGGAGGCGGTGCACCGGGCCCGTGCCGAGCCGGGCGTAGCCGCGCCCCGGCGGCACCCGGGGCGGCGGTGTGGTGGCGGGCGCCTCGCCGAGCACCGCCCGTACCTGGTCCGGGGTCGCCGGGCCCAGCACCGCCCGCGCCCGGGTGTGGGCCCGCACGGCGCCGACCAGGCTCTCCGCGCCCTCGAACTGGTCGGCGATCGCCACGGTCACCCGCACCGCGCGCCCGTACCGCAGGGGAACCTGGAGCAGGTCCTGCGGGTCGCGCTGGCCCTCGGAGCGCGCCAGATGGCCGAGGGTCGAGGGTCGATCCACCAGGACCCACAGCGGGCGGCAGACGTCCTCCGGCGCGTCCCGGCCGGTCTGCCGGGCCCGGTTCGAGGCCAGCAGCCTGCGCTCGGTCTCCCGCGTCACCCACTCCAGCGACGACAGCGCGCCGGCCAGCGTCGGCTCCACCGCCAACACCCCGGCGCGCCCCGCCAGGAACGCGTACTCGCCCGCGCCGCCGCCGTCCACGATCAGGACCTCGCCGTGCCCGAGCGCCTGGAGGGCGATGGACCGCAGCAGCGTGGTGGTCCCCGCGCCGGGCCGTCCCAGCGCCAGCAGGTGGGGTTCGGCGGACCGCGGGCCGGTGCGCCACACGACCGGGGGCAGGTCCCGCTGCCCGCCGCCGTCCTCGGCCACCGGAACGGTGCGCCGGACGGTGTGGGGGTCGGTGAACCCCAGCACGATCTCGCCCGGGGCGGTGACGAAGCGCTGCGCGTGGACGTCCGTCGGCAGCGGCGGCAGCGCCGTCAGGGTCAGCTCGCCCGCCTCCTCGTCCCAGGCGAAGCGGTACTCCCGCCCCCGTCCGGCCTTGGCGCACAGCAGTCGCTGGAGGCGTGTCCGGGACTCCGGGTCCCCGTCGCCGAAGTGCGGCGGGTAGCGCAGCCGCAGGTGGGCCAGTCGTCCCTCCTCGGTGAACTCGAAGGCGGTGAAGGCCCGTCGCCAGTCGCCGTCGTGGGCGTACAGCGGCTGCGGGCGGGGGTCGTCGACGATGGAGAGGTGCGGGACCAGCGCCTCGTAGAGGGTCTGCAGCCGCGCGCGTTCCGCCTCGCCCGGCTCGCCGTCGGCCGCGTCGGCGGATCGGTCGCGGCCCTGCCAGGCCAGGGCGCCCGCCAGGGCGATCGCGCCGATCAGCGTCCCGTAGGGCGTCAGCCACAGGGTCAGCAGACAGGCGGCGACCGCGAGGAGCACGGGTCTCCGCCTCTCCTTGGGGGTCCGCTCCCACCACCGCCGCACCGACGTGACGGCGCGGCCGAGGCCGCGGGCGACCAGGACCGCGAGGCGCAGGACGTCGAGGGCGCGGTGCGCGGCCGTCCGCGACAGGTCCCGCCCGCGACCCGGGGGAGCGGCGGTCGCACACGTGGGCGGGGCGGGGTGGGAGGGGGGAGAGGAGGTGGGTGAAGCGTGCAGTGGGGTCAGTGTGCGGGGGAAGGGGCGCCAGGCCACGCCGATCTCCTGCCGTCCGGAGCCCTGGGGCTCGAGGGTCCTGGAAGTCCTGGGAACTGTCTAGAAGGTGAGTTCTCCGATGAGGTCGGCGAGCGTCGCGCCGCCCGCCTGGATACCGGGTGCGATGGCCGATCCCGCGAGGTAGAAACCGAACAGCGCGCACACGATGGCGTGGGAGAGCTTGAGGTTGTCCTTGCGGAAGAACAGGAAGACGATCACTCCGAACAACAGGACACCGGAGATCGACAGCACCATGGGTACTCCTGTGTGACGATGGGATGGTCACCGTGTGTGCCTCAAGCTTCACAGAGCGCTCGGCGTGCCGAAAGCGGCGATAGGGTGATTTAGCACATTTCTTCTGCTCCCCTCGGGGGGAAGCGGGATTGAATCATCGAGCGTGTGATCCGGCGACCGTTCCCTCCGGCGTGTCCGCCCGTGTCTTCGATCCCGCGGCGCCGGGAGTCGGAGCCGTACGCCCGAACGCGGTCGCCCGCGCCTTCGCGCGGCGATGTGTGGACGGGGGCGCCGTCGACCACGGCGTCCCGTGCGGGGGCGCCTGCCGCGTGGCGGAGGAGGAGTCGCCGCTCGCGGAGCCGGGGCCTCGGCCCCCGCTTGTCGCCGAAGCGGGTGAGCGGTGCGCCCGGGGAGCGGTTCGTCGCCGCGGCGATCGCCTCGCCGCGTACTTCTCGCCCGGGAGTCGCCTCCTGCTCCCAGAGGCGGGCGGAAAAGGCGGAAAAGCCTTGAAGAAGGAAGTGGATTCTCGCTAGATTTGCGATTCCGAGAATTCACCTCAAAGGCATTCTTGTGAGTTCATTTTAGCGAATGGAGGGCCTTTTTGTCAAGGCGGGAAATCGAAAAGGAACAGCGCCGTGTCACCCGTCTCCACCACCTCCTTGACGCGCTCCGCGACCGGGAGGCCGATCGGCTGAAGCGGACTCTTTCGCAGGCCACGGGCGGTCACCAGGCGTTGCTGGAGAGAGATGTGACGGCCAATCGACTCCGGGAGAGGATCACCCGTCTGGACGCCGCCGAGAACGGTCTCTGCTTCGGACGGCTCGACCTGGAGGACGGTGAACGCCGTTATGTGGGGCGTCTCGGAATCCTCGACGAGGAGGCGGACCACGAACCGGTTCTGATCGACTGGCGGGCTCCCGCCGCCCGCCCTTTCTACACCGCCACCGGAATCTCCCCCCAGGGCGTCCGGCGGCGTCGGCACATCCGGACCAGTGGGCGGACGGTCACCGGAGTCCAGGACGAACTGCTCGCCCCGGACGCGGCGGCCGACACCGAGGGTCTGACGGGCGAGGCCGCCCTGTTGGCCGCGTTGGACGCCGACCGCACCGGGCGGATGAGCGACATCGTGGAGACCATCCAGGCCGAACAGGACCGGATCATCCGGGCCCCCCGGGCCGGGGTGCTGGTCGTCCAGGGCGGCCCCGGCACCGGTAAGACCGCCGTCGCCCTGCACCGGGCCGCCTACCTGCTCTACACCCACCGGGAGCGGTTGGAGCGGAGCGTGGTGCTGCTCGTCGGTCCCAACCCGCTCTTCCTGCGGTACGTCGGGGAGGTGCTGCCCTCCCTCGGCGAGACCAGCGTGCTGCCGACGACCGTCGCGGACCTGTACCCCGGAGTCGTCGCGGACGGCGCCGAGCCGGCCGGCACCGCCGAGATCAAGGGGCGCGCGATCATGGCGGAGGTGGTGGCCGCCGCCGTACGCGACCGACAGCGGGCGCCCGACGACGGGCTGGAGATCGTCCACGGCCGCGAGACCGTCCGGATCGGACCGGACGTCTGCCGGCGGGCTCGGGACCGCGCCCGCGCCGGAGGACTGCCGCACAACCGGGCCCGCCCGGTGTTCGTCGGGCTCGTGATCGACGCCCTCGCCCGACGGATCGCCGAACAAGTCACGGCCTCCGTGCTCGACGGCGTCCCCGTCGAGGCGATCGACGGACCGGAGGCGGAACCCCTCGTCCTCTTCGAGGAGGACGACATCGAGGGCATCCGCCGGGAACTGCGCGAAGACCCCGAGGTGTGCGCGGCGATCGACGAGTTGTGGCCGCCGCTCACCCCGCGACGCCTGCTGACCGACCTGTACGCCTCGCCCGAGCGGTTGGCCTCCGCCGCCCCCGACCTCACGCCCGCCGAGCGCGCCCTGCTGCTGCGCGCTCCCGGGAGCCCGTGGACACCGGCGGACGTCCCGCTGCTGGACGAGGCCGCCGAACTGCTGGGGGAGGACGACCGGGCGGCCCGCGAGGCAGCCGAGGCCGAACACCGGGACCGGGTCGCCCTCGCCCAGGAGGCGCTGGACGTCTCCTACGGCTCCCGCTCCACCGACGCGGAGTCCGAGGAGGAGGCGGAGATCCTCGCCGCCCACGATCTGCTGGACGCGCGGCGGCTGGCCGAGCGGCACGAGGAGACGGACCACCGGACCCCCGCCGAACGCGCGGCGGCCGACCGCACCTGGGCCTTCGGACACGTCGTCGTGGACGAGGCGCAGGAACTGTCCGCGATGGACTGGCGGCTGCTGATGCGGCGCTGCCCGAACCGTTCGATGACGCTGGTCGGGGACATCGCCCAGACCGGCTCCCCGGCGGGCGCCTCGTCCTGGCGGGAGGTGCTCGCGCCGTACGTGGGAGACCGCTGGAGGTTGGAACGGCTGGAGGTCAACTACCGCACTCCGGCCGAGATCGCGGAGATCGCCGCTGAGGTGTCGGCCGCGTCCGGCGCGCCGTGCGATCCGCCGCGCGCGGTGCGCTCCACCGGCACCCGACCGTGGCGGACGCGCGTGGCCCCCGACGACCTGCCCGTCGCCCTGGCCGCCCTGGTGGTCGAGGAGGCCGCCGAGGTGGGGGAGGGGCGGCTCGCGGTGATCGTGCCGAGTGCCCGACTGGAGGAACTGGGCCGCGCCGTCGCGGCGGCCGTGCCGGGGACGGGGGTCGGTCGGGACGCCCGGCTGGAGGCCTCGGTGGTGGTGCTCGACGCGGCACGGGCCAAGGGGCTGGAGTTCGACTCGGTCGTGGTCGTGGAACCGGAACGGGTGGTGGCCGGCGCGCCGCGCGGCGCGAACGATCTGTACGTCGCCCTCACCCGGGCCACCCGACGGCTGGGCGTGCTGCACACGGGCGAGCCGCCGGCCGCGCTCGCCCGTCTGGGGCCCCGCGGGACGGACGCCGGGGCCGGCCGGTGAGGGGTCAGTCCGCGGAAAACAGCGGGCCGGTGAAGGTCAGGCCGAGGTCGTCGCCGCAGAGGGAGAAGAACCCCAGCGTCATCAGGGCGGCTCCGGCCAGGGAGATGTCCTTGAGGAAGCTGGTCGTCGTCTGCTGCCGCGTGAGCGGATCGCTCCTTCTCCAGAAGGGGTGCATCAGGAAGGCGGTGGGCACCAGGAAGACGAACAGCAGCAGGGCGCCGAGGTCCGGCCAGACACCGAGGAGGACGCTCAGCCCTCCCAGGAGCAGCAGGAGGCCTCCGACGACCGTCGCGGCCCGGGAGGCGGGTACGCCCATGAAGGCGGCGTACCCGGCCATCTGCCGGGAGCCCAGGAGGTGCCCCACCGCCGCGCTCAGGAAGAGGAGGGCGAACAGGACACGCCCGAGGAACACCAGGAACTCCATCGGTACCTCCGTGGCGTCGCGTCCGGCCGGAACGCCGGTCGACGGTCTGTCGGGAGAGGGGCGGAGGGCACAGTTCCCCTTCCGGCGGGAAACAGTCCCGCCCCCCGGCCCGACGGAGTGGGGCGATCCGGTGGTTCAGGGCCGGGCGTCCGCCCGGCCCGTCCGGCCCCGCACCTCCAATTCGTCGAGCAGGTGCCGGGTCGCCTCGGCCACCGCCTCGACGGCCCGGTCGAACGCGGCGCTGTTGTGGGCGGCGGGGGCGCGGAAGCCCGAGACCTTGCGGACGTACTGGAGGGCCGCCGCCCGGACGTCCTCGTCGGTCGCCTCGGGCATCATGGGCGGGCGGAGTGTCTTGATGCTGCGGCACATGTCCCCAGTGTGACGCGGAAGGCGCGCGCCCGGGGAACGGACGGGGGTCAGTCCGCCGGTGCGTGCCGTCCGCGGGCGGAGCGGTGCCGGGCCGGTCCCTGGCCTCCGCCGGCCAGGAGCTGCGCGGTGGCCACCAGCGGGATGTGGGAGAGGGTCTGCGGGAAGTTGCCGACCAGCCGCCCGTGCCCGGTGTCGTACTCCTCCGAGAGCAGACCGAGGTCGTTGCGCAGGTCCAGCAGGCGCTCGAACAACTCCCTGCCCCGCCGCTCGTCGCCCCGCAGGATGTGGTTGTCGGCCAGCCAGAACGTGCAGGGCAGGAAGGAGCCCTCGCCGGCGGGCAGACCGTCCACGGCCTCGCTCCGCCCGTCCGTCGCGTAGCGGAGCACGAGGCCGTCCTGGAGCAGTTCCCGCTCGACGGCGGCCACGGTGCCCCTCATCCGCGGATCGTCGGCGGGCAGGAAGCCCACGGAGGGGATGAGCAGCAGCGAGGCGTCCGGTTCGGCGGAGCCGTAGTACTGGGTGAAGGTGCCGCGGTCGGCGTCGTAGCCGCGCTCGCAGACCTCCCGGTGGATCTCCCGCCGCAGGCGTCGCCAGCGGTCGGCGGGGCCGTCGAGACCGAAGCGCTCCACCGCCTCGACCGCCCGGTCCGCGGCCACCCACGCCATGACCTTGGAGTGGGTGAAGTCCCGCCGGGGGCCGCGCGTCTCCCAGAGGCCGTTGTCGGGATCGCGCCAGTGGGACTCCAGGAAGTCCATCAGCGCGCGCTGGACCCGCCAGGCGTCCGGGTCCGGCGACACGCCCCGGACCCTGGCATGGTGCAGGACGTCCATCAACTCGCCGTGGACGTCCGACTGCCGTTGCCCGGAGGCGGCGTTGCCGATGCGCACCGGGAGGGAGCCCTCGTACCCCGGCAGCCAGTCCAGTTCCGTCTCGGGCAGCAGGCGTTCGCCCTCGACGCCGTACACGACCTGCATGCGGTCCGGCTCCCCGGCCAGCGCGCGCAGCAGCCACTCGCGCCAGGCGACCGCCTCCTGCGCGTACCCGGCGTCCAGCAGGGACAGCAGGGTGAAGGTGGCGTCGCGCAGCCAGCAGTAGCGGTGGTCCCAGTTGCGCACCCCGCCCAGGAACTCGGGCAGCGAGGTGGTGGGGGCCGCGACGATGCCGCCGCTGGGGGAGTGGCTCAGGGCCTTGAGGACGACCAGGGAGCGGACGACCGCCTCCCGGTACTCGCCGACGTACGCGCAGCGGTCGGCCCACCGCTGCCACCACCGTTCGGTGGCCGCCACGCTGTCGGCCGGCGGCGGCGCGTCCGGCGGGGCGGGCTCCGCGCCGTGCGGACCGCTCCAGGCGAGCCGGAAACCCACCCGGTCGCCCGCGCCCACGAGGAAGTCGGCCGTGCAGTCGCCCTGGTCGACGGTGAAGTCCACGTCGGAGTCGGCGACGACCGCGTTCGGCCCGGCGTGGGCGCGCAGCCTCCGTCCCTCGGGGCGCAGCCATGCCGGGGTCTTGCCGTAGTCGAAGCACAGGCGCAGCCGGGACCGTATCCGTACGCGCCCCTCCAGCCCCTCGACCAGGCGCACCACCGCGGGTCCCCCGCCGTCGACCGGCATGCAGTCGATCACGCGCGCCCGGCCCTCGGTGCCGGCGTACTCGGTCTCCAGCCCCAGGCTGTCGCCCCGGTAGCGTCGGGACAGCGGCCGGGCCCGGTCGGTGGGGGAGAGCAGCCACCGACCGTGTTCGGGGCGGCCGAGGAGGGCCGCGAAGCACGCGTCGGAGTCGAACCGGGGCAGGCACAGCCAGTCGATCGAGCCGTCGTAGCCCACCAGCGCGGCGGTGTGCGTGTCGCCCAGCAGGGCGTAGTCCTCCAGGCGCAGCGGCACGGGGCGCCTCCTTCTCCGCCGGGGCGCGAGCGAGACGCGGAGTACCCCGCGGCACCTCGCGCTACACGGACGGGGAGCGTCGGCACCCCCGTGTGGAAAATTCGCCGGCTTGGTTGGTTTATGTCATGTTTTCCCCCTCTTTAGGGGGTACCCGCCGCGTGGACCAGGAGGAACCGTCAACGAGGAGATCCTCATGATCACCAGGGAGCAGATACCCGCGGTACTGGACCACCAGGTCTACGACGCCGAGGGCAAGAAGATCGGAGAGGCCGCGCACATCTTCCTCGACGACGTCACCGGCGAGCCGGAGTGGGCCAGTGTCCGCACGGGCCTGTTCGGCACGAGCGAGACCTTCGTGCCGATCCACGACGCCGCCATGGTCGAGGACCACATCGAGGTGCCCTACTCCAAGGACCAGGTCAAGGACGCCCCCCACGTCGACGTCGACAAGGGCGGCCACCTCTCCGAACAGGAGGAGCGGAGGCTGTACCAGCACTACGGCATCGACTGGGGTGGCTACGGCCGGGAGACCACCGGCAGGGCCGGCACGGAGGAGCGCGGCCGGGCCCGGGCCGACGCGGGCACCCGCGAGACGGGCGGGACGGGCCGCGACGACGCGATGACGCGTTCCGAGGAGGAGATGCGCGTCGGCGTCGAGCGTCGTCCCACCGGAAAGGCCAGGCTGCGCAAGTACGTGGTCACCGAGGAGGTTCAGAAGACGGTGCCCGTGCGGCACGAGGAGGTCCGGGTCGAGCGCGAGCCCATCACCGAGGAGAACGTCGACGAGGCCATGCGAGGCCCGGAGATCACCGAGGCCGAGCACGAGGTGACCCTGCACGAGGAGCAGCCGGTGGTCGAGACCGAGGTCCGCCCCGTGGAGCGGGTGCGCCTGACCACCGACGAGCGCACCGAGGAGGAGACCGTGCAGGGCGAGGTGCGCAAGGAGCGCATCGAGGAGGAGGGGACCACCAAGGACGACAAGCGGCGCCGCCGCTGAACGGCCACTCCCGGTGGCCCCGGCACCCGCGGGCGCCGGACCGCCTGTCCCGCCGAGGGCCCGACCGCAAGGCACCGCCTTCCGATCGGGCCCTCCCCGTTCCGCGGTGCGCCCGACCGGACCCGCTCGGATGGACAAAAGATGCGTTGAGTGATTGCCCGCCCAAAGGTCGGGTACTCCGGCCGATGTAAGGCAATACGCATATATGCCTCGAAAGTAGAGCCCACAGAGCAACAGGAGGCACCGGTGAGTGAATCTCCGAACGTGAGCAGCAGCCCTGCCCGGGAGACGGGTCAGGCCGCCAAGCAGGAGACCCGGGCCACGACCGACCGGGCGAAGGAGGCGGCCGGCACCGTGGCCGGCAGCGCCAAGGAGCAGGCGCGCACGGTGACGGGCGAGGCCCGCCGCCAGGCGATGGACATGGCGGGCCACATGAAGGAGCGCGCCGCCCGGGAAGCCGAGACGCAGACCAAGAAGACGGCCGACACCATACGCCAGTGGGCCGACGACCTGTCGGGCATGGCGGAGAGCGCCCGCTCCGACTCCCCGGTGCGGAATCTGGCCGTCCAGGCCGCGGACGGCGGCCGGCGCGCCGCCGACCTCTTGGAGGACCGCGGCGCGGGTGGGCTGCTCGAGGGCGTGGAGACGTTCGCCCGCCGCCGCCCGGGGGCCTTCCTCTTCGGTGCGGCACTGGCCGGGTTCGCCGTGGGGCGCATGGCGAAGGCGGGCACCAAGGCCGCCGGGCACGGGCCCGACGGCGCGGGCGGGGAGCACTACTCGTCCTCCAGGATGCCGGTGACCACGGGTGGCGGAACGATGCCGGGACCGGGGCCGGTGCCGACCTACGCCGAACCCCCGTACGACGGCACGGACGATCCCCGGCGACCGGAGGTGAGCTGAGCGATGGCCCACACCACCGAGCGTCCCGGCCGTGAGCGCGAGGACGCCTCGATCGGCGAACTGCTGTCCGCGGTCACATCGGACGCTCAGAAGCTGCTTCGTCAGGAGATCGAACTGGCCAAGGCCGAGGTCCGGGAGGAGGCGACCAAGGCGGGCAAGGCCGCCGGCATGTACGGCGGCGCCGGGTTCGCCGGGTACATGACCGCCCTGTTCGCCTCGTTGGCCATCGTCTTCGGGCTGGCCAACGTCATGGACTGGGGCTGGGCGGCGCTCATCGTCACCGCCGTGTGGGCGGTGGCCGCCCTCGTGCTCTACATGATGGGGCGCTCCCGGATGCGCGAGGTCTCCCCCAAACCCGAACGCACGGTCCAGACGCTCAAGGAGGACGCTGAATGGGCACGTCACCCGACACGCTGAGGGCGCAGATCGACATGACCAGGGAGGAGCTCTCCCAGGACGTGACGAGGCTGGCCGAGCACGCCAACCCCCGCCACGCCGTGCGCCGCCGGACCGAGCGGATGCGCGACAGGATGACCGGAGTACGGGAGCGAGTGATGGGAACCACCTCCGACGGCGCGCGGCACACCGCGGAGTCGATGCGCGAGAGCGCCGAACAGACGGCCGAGAAGGCCCGCGCGGGCGCCGAACAGGCGGGTGGGGCGGTGAAGGCGGCACCCCAGCACGCCGCCCGCAAGACCCAGGGCAACCCGCTGGCCGCGGGGATGATCGCCTTCGGCGCCGGAGCGCTGGCCGCCTCGATGATGCGCAGCTCGCGGACCGAGCAGGAGGCCATGGGCCGACTGTCCGAGAAGGCGGGCGGCATGGCCGAACCCGTCAAGGGCGCGGCGATGGAGTCGGCGGAGCGTCTGAAGGAGGACGCCACCCGGACCGCGCAGCAGGCGGCCGAACAGGTCAAGGGAACGGCCGGCGAGGCCGCCCGCGTCACCGCCGAGGAGGCGCGTGACCAGGCGCAACAGGTCAAGGGACAGGCGCAGCAGTCCGGACGGACGGTGAAGGACGAGACCCGCCGCCAGAGCCCCGGTTCGGCGCACTGACCATCCGCGGACCGTCCTCGACGGTCCGGGACGCCCGGGGCCGTCCGTCATCCGTGAGGGCGGCCCGTCCGGGCGTCCCGGAGAGGTGCCACCATGAGCAAACACAGGATCAGGAAGGACGAGCGGAGCGCGTCCGACCGGACCCCGGACGAGTTGAGCGACCTGCCGAAGAGGTCCTGGAAGGGCGTGCTGAAGCGCACGGTCGCCGAATTCAAGGACGACAACCTCACCGACTGGGCGGCGGCCCTCACCTACTACGGAGTCCTGTCGATCTTCCCCGCCCTGCTCGCGCTGGTGTCCGTCCTGGGGGTGGTCGGCAAGTCCGCGATCCAGCCCCTGATCGACAACGTCGCCACCCTGGCCCCCGGGGAGGTGCGCGACATCCTCGTGAACATGCTGGAGCAGCTCCAGAACAACCAGGCCGGGGCCGGGCTCGCGCTGATCATCGGTGTCGCCGTGGCCCTCTGGTCGGCCTCGGGCTATGTGGCCGCCTTCATGCGCGCCTCCAACGCGGTGTACGACATCGAGGAGGGGCGGCCGATCTGGAAGAAGCTTCCGGTGCGCCTGGGCGTCACGATCGCCCTGCTGGTGATGCTGGCGCTGAGCTCGTTCGCGGTCGTCCTCACCGGAGACCTGTCCCGGCGCGTGGGCGACCTCGTCGGCCTGGGCGACACGGCGGTGACCGTGTGGAACATCGCCAAGTGGCCCGCGCTGGTCATCCTGGTCAGCCTGATGATCGCGCTGCTGTACTGGGCGGCGCCCAACGTCCGGCACGGCGGCTTCCGTTGGATCACGCCCGGCAGTCTCCTGGCCGTGCTGCTGTGGGTCTTGGCGTCGGCCTGCTTCGCCTTCTACGTCGCCAACTTCGGCAGCTACAACAAGACGTACGGCAGCCTGGCGGGCGTGATCATCTTCCTGATCTGGCTGTGGATCACCAACATCGTGATCCTCCTCGGCCAGGAGTTCGACGCCGAGATGCAGCGCGGACGGGCCATCCAGGCCGGCCACCGGGAGGACGAGGAGCCCTACGTCGAGCCGCGGGACACCCGCGCGTTCTCCTCGGACTCCCCGGCCTCCTCGGGCGAGGCGCCCGAGGACCGGGAGCGGTCGGAAGGCGAGCGACGGGCGTGAGGGGGCCCGGGGGAGCCCGGGACCGTCGACAGGTATTCGGGTGAATCATCCCTATATGGAGGGGTACGCGGTCGATGATCCCATCCACGGGACCGAACCGAGCGTTAAGGAGGCTCGCTGTGAAGGGTGAACACGACAAGGATGAGTCCTCCGAGCCGCGGCGTCCGGTGCAACTGCGCAGCGGCGGCGACCAGCCGATCGACCCGGAGGACCTGGTCAGGCTGTCCGGGCGCGAGCCCACACCGGAACGGGTGGAGTGGGCCAAGCGGCAACTGAAGGAGAAGGGAGCCGCCGCGGTCGAGAGGTACCTCCCCTAGCTCCGGGTCCGTACCACGGCACCGCCCGCCGACGCTGTGTGGGCGGTGCCGTCGCGTGTCGCGGAGACGGGGCACGGGGGCGAACGGGCGGACGTGGAAGCCGGTTTCGAGGTCCGGAACCGGCCCCGCCTCGGGCGCGTTGTAGGTTGTAGCCGCTGGTGCCACTCGGCACCGTGACGCCCGGGCGAGCACGTGTGCCTGTGGCTTCGCCTCATACGCATGCGCCCGTCCCAGGAGCGGCTCTACGTGACGAATCTCGCGCTCGGTCCCAGTTGGCTGGACCCGGAGTACCTCATCCAGACGTTCGGTCTGATCGGCATCCTGTGCATCGTCTTCGCCGAGTCCGGACTCTTCTTCGGCTTCTTCCTCCCCGGTGACTCGTTGCTGTTCACCACCGGTCTGTTGGTGGCCACCGACCAGTACCTCCACTATCCGCTGTGGCTGGTCTGCGTGCTGGTGGTCATCGCGGCCGTCCTGGGCGACCAGGTCGGCTACATGTTCGGGCGGAAGGTCGGGCCGGCCCTCTTCAAGCGCCCGGACTCCCGGTTCTTCAAGCAGGAGAACCTGGAGAAGGCCCACGACTTCTTCGAGAAGCACGGTCCCAAGTCGCTGGTGCTGGCCCGTTTCGTGCCGATCGTGCGGACCTTCACCCCGATCGTCGCCGGTGTCAGCGGGATGAGCTACCGCTCCTTCGTGGTCTTCAACGTCATCGGCGGCGTGGTGTGGGGCGCCGGGGTGACGCTGCTCGGGGCGGCGCTCGGACAGGTGCAGTTCGTCCACGACCACATCGAGATGATCCTGGTGGGCATCGTGGTGCTGTCGGTGCTCCCGATCGTCTTCGAGTACCTGCGTGCCCGTCGTCAGTCCCGCGCCGCCGCGCCCGTCGCGGAGGCCGTCGACGCCGCCGCCGAGGTCGTCGCCGACGCCGTTCCCGGAGTGGGGCCGGACGCCGCCCCCGCGGTGGACGGAGCGTCCCCCGTCCAGGGGCGCGGGCGGGGACGTCACGCCCGACGCTGAGCCCGCGTCCGGGCGACCGAGCAGCTCGCAAGACCCCCGTCGCCTCCCGCTTCCACACGAAGCGGGAGGCGACGGGGGTCTTCGCCGTCGATACGGGGGTGACAGCGGGGCGAATCACGAGGGCGAACCCACGAGGGCGAACCCAAGGGGGCGAATGCCGTAAGCAGACCCTTCACGGACCTGGTGCGGGACGTTAAATCCGATATGCTTACTTTTGTTCCTGTCGCTAAGCGGGCATAAGGTGTCCGCCGGGAAAACCTCACCCGGATGGGCGTGTGAGCCGTTCGGGTCCGGGTACGCGCCGTGCTGCACATGACAGGTCAACAGAGGAGGGCATGATGCGTAGCCTGAGCCCGGAGGTTCAGCTGACGAACGGTGACGTCTTGCCGGCCCGGGAACAGGAGAAGACCTCCCCTGATCTCCCTGATCTGCCGAGAATCGAAGACGCGGGCAAGGTCGCGCCGCGCGACGCCCGCCAGCTCTCCAAACTGTTCTTCGAACGTCTGAGGGAGCTGGAGGAGGGCACGCACGAATACCAGTACGCGCGCAACACCCTCATCGAGCTCAACCTCACCCTGGTCAACTACGTCGCGTCCCGTTTCCGCCACCGGGCCGAGCCGATGGACGACATCGTGCAGGTCGGCACCATCGGGCTGATCAAGGCCATCGACCGGTTCGACCTGGACCGGGAGGTGGAGTTCACCTCCTTCGCCGTCCCCTACATCGTGGGGGAGATCAAGCGTTTCTTCCGTGACACGAGCTGGGCCGTGCGCGTCCCCAGGCGCCTCCAGGAACTGCGCATCGAACTGGCCCGGGCCAACGAGGAACTCGGCCGCAGGCTGGGCCGCTCCGCCACCACCGAGGAACTGGCCGAGTTCATGGGCGTGACGGTGGAGGAGGTCATCGAGGGGCAGGTGGCCAGCAACGGCTACGTGGCCGGCTCCCTCGACCTCCCGGTGGGCGACGAGGGCAAGGACACCCCGCTGGCCGACCAGCTCGGGGACGTCGACCCCGCCTTGGAGAAGGTGGAGAACCTCCAGGCCCTCAAGCCGTTGATGGAGCAGCTCGACGAACGCGACCGACGCATCCTGCGGATGCGCTTCGGCGGGGACATGACGCAGTCGGAGATCGGGGCCGAACTGGGAATCTCGCAGATGCACGTCTCCCGTCTGCTGAGCAGGGCTCTGGCGCGACTGCGGGAGGGCATGTTGACGCAGAAGTAGCCGCACGGCCGGTGAACGGGGCACGGCCGCCGACGGCGGTCCGTGTGCCGACGCGGGGTCAGGGCCCTGGAGCCGTGACCCCGCGTCGGCATGCCCGCCTCCCCCGCGTCGGCCCGGTGGTCCGCCCGCGGGAGGAGCCGACCGGGGGACGGCCTGCGTGGAGGCCGGTACCGCGGGAACACGGTGCCGTGTCCGCCGCCGCGCGGACACGACAGTCACAGCGGGCGAGTGAAAGGAACGTGCGGCCCATGGCACACGGCGGAGACATCATCCACGAGCTGACCACCGACCACCGCGAGGTCGAGGAGATCTTCGGCAGGATCGAGGCGCTGCCGGCGGGGGACGAACGGCGCAAGGAGTACGCGGACCAGGCCGTCATGGAACTGGTCCGGCACTCCGTCGCCGAGGAGCAGTACCTGTACCCGGTGGTGCGCGACCTCCTGCCGGACGGCGACGAGGTCGCCGACAAGGAACTCGAGGACCACGCCAAGGCCGAGCGGATCATGAAGGACATGGAGGGCCACGGCGCGGACGACCCCGAATTCGACCGCCTCGTGGGCCAGTTGATGCTGGAGATCCGCACCCACATCCAGGACGAGGAGGACAACCTCTTCCCGCGACTGCGCCAGGCGGCCACCCCCGAGCGGCTGAACGAACTCGGCGACAAGGCGCGCACGGCGAAGAGCACGGCCCCGACCCGCCCCCACCCCGCGGCCCCGGACAAGCCGCCGGCGAACAAGATCCTCGACCGGGGCGCGGGGATGGTCGACCGGTTGCGCGACGCCCTCACCGGCCGAGGCAAGGGGCACTGAGAGAGAACCGCGGGCCAGAACCACCGGGCGGACGCGCCGGGTGGACGCGCCGGGTGGACGCGAGCGGCTTCGGAGACCGCCGGAGCCCCGCACACCCCGGAGGCCGCCGGTGTCGACACCGACACCGGCGGCCTGTTGGGCGCGAGGCGCGGCGCGGCAAGGCGCGACCGGCCCGCGCGTGCCGCCTCGCGGCGGGGCCACGGGCGCCCTACAACCCCGCCGCCGCGGCGTCGGCCGCCGTGTCCCGGTGGAAGACGAGGCCGCCGTCCTCCACGTCCACCCGCACCCGGGTGTGCGGCCCCAGCTCGCCGCCGAGCAGCATCCGCGACAGCGGGTTGTCGACCTCCCGCTGGATGGTGCGGCGCAGCGGCCGGGCACCGTACTCCGGCTGGTAGCCGTGCCGGGCGAGCCAGTCCACGGCCTGCGGGGTGAAGGTGATCTCCACGTCCTGGGAGCGCACCCGCCGCCGGGTCTCGTCCAGCAACATGTCGGTGATCCGCCGCAGTTGCTCGTCGGAGAGCTGCCGGAAGACCACGATCTCGTCGATGCGGTTGAGGAACTCCGGCCGGAAGTGCTCCCGCAGCGGACGCAGCACCCGCTCCCGACGGGCCTCCTCGTCCGCCTCGGTGCCCGCGCCGCCGGAGGTGAAGCCCAGCGCGCCGCCGCGCCCGGTGATGGCCTCCGAGCCGAGGTTGCTGGTCATCACGATGACGGTGTTGGTGAAGTCGACCGTGCGGCCCTGGGAGTCCGTCAGCCGTCCGTCGTCGAGGACCTGCAGCAGGATGTTGAAGACGTCGGGGTGGGCCTTCTCCACCTCGTCCAGCAGCAGCAGCGAGTACGGGTGGCGGCGCACCGCCTCCGTGAGCTGCCCGGCCTCCTCGTGGCCGACGTAACCGGGCGGGGCGCCCACCAGCCGGCTGACGGTGTGCCGCTCCTGGTACTCGCTCATGTCCAGGCGGACCATCCGGTCGTCGGTGCCGAACAGCGCCTCGGCCAGGGCGCGGGCGAGTTCGGTCTTGCCGACGCCGGTGGGGCCGAGGAAGAGGAAGCTGCCGATCGGCCGGTCGGGGCTGGACAGCCCGGCACGGGAGCGCAGCACGGCCTCGGCGACGACGGAGACGGCCTCGTCCTGGCCGACGATCCGCTGGTGCAGGTGCTGCTCCAGGCCCAGCAGCCGGGCCTTCTCCTCCTGGGTGAGCGTGCTGACGGGGATCCCGGTCTGCCGGGAGACGATGTCGGCGATGTCGTCGACGGTCACCTCGGCGATGCGGTCGCCCACCACCGGCGGGTGCGCGCCGTCCCCCTCCTCGATCTTCCGCTCCACCTCGACGAGGCGGTCGCGCAGCTCCTTGGCCCGCTCGTAGTCCTCGTCGGCGACGGCCTGGTCCTTGTCCCGCCGCAACTGCTCGGCCTCGTGCTCCAGCGCGCGCACGCCCGTGCCCCGGGTGGAGGAGCGCAGCCTCACCCGCGCGCCGGCCTGGTCCATCAGGTCGATCGCCTTGTCCGGCAGGAAGCGGTCGGTCAGATAGCGGTCGGACAGCTCCACGGCGGCCAGCAGCGCCTCGTCGCTGTAGCGCACCTGGTGGTGGGCCTCGTACCGGTCGCGCAACCCCCGCAGGATCTCCACGGCGTCGGCGGTGGTGGGCTCGGGCACCAGGACGGGCTGGAAGCGGCGGGCCAGCGCGGCGTCCTTCTCGATGTGGCGGCGGTGCTCCTCCAGCGTGGTGGCGCCGATGACGTGCAGCTCACCCCGGGACAACGGCGGCTTGAGCATGTTGCTGGCGTCCATCGAACCGCTCTCGCCGCCACCGGCGCCCACGACCGTGTGCAGCTCGTCGATGAAGACGATCAGCTCGTCGGAGTGGGCGCGGATCTCGTCGATGACGCCGGTGAGCCGCTCCTCGAAGTCACCCCGGTAACGGGTGCCGGCGACCAGACTGCCGATGTCGAGCTGGATGACGCGGCGGCCCAGCAGGTTGTCCGGCACGTCACCGTCGGCGATGCGCTGCGCCAGTCCCTCCACGATCGCGGTCTTGCCGACGCCCGCCTCGCCGATCAACACGGGGTTGTTCTTGCCCCGCCGGGCCAGGATCTCGATGGTCTGCTCGATCTGCTCGTCACGGCCGATCACCGGGTCGATACGGCCGTCGCGGGCGAGTTCGGTCAGGTCCCGACCGTACTTGTCCAGGTTCGGCGTGCCGCTCGGCCCGCCCCGCCCCGGGCGGACGCCCGGCGCGGGCTGCGGCTCACCCGGACCCGGCCCGGCCTGGTAGTTCTCCGGAAGGCCGGAGCGGGCGTCGAAGTGGGCGGCGTTGAGGATCTGGCCGGCCGCGGAGTCCCGGTTGGCGGCCAGCGCCACCAGGATGTGCTCGGGCCCGATGTAGGACACCCCCGAGGTCCGGGCCACGTCGTGGGCGTCCATCAGCGCGCGTTTGACGGCGGGGCTGACGGAGATGGAGGTGCGTCGCGGACCGTCCCCCGCGTGCCGGTCGATCTCGGCGACGATCGTGTCGGGGTCGCCCCCGGCGCGGGAGACCATGGCGCGGGTCGGATCGGTGGTGAGCGCCGCCCTCAGCAGGTGCTCGGTGTTGAGGTCGGAACTGCCGTGCTCGGCCGCGTACGACGCCGCGGACGAGACGAGCTGCCGGGCGGGCTCGCTCATCAGACGGACGAAGTCGAAGTATCGGGGGCCGGACCGCTGCCCGCTCGACGCGGCACCCAGGAAGCGCGCGAGGAACTCTCCGAGCGGATCCCGGCCGAAGCTCTCGGGACCCATGTACCCGCTGGTCATAGATGTCCATCCCGCTGGCCCGGCCGGCGGGCCGGGCCACGCTGCTGTCTCGGTGCGTCTGTCTCGCGGTTCGGGTTTCCCGCTCGGAGCGTCACGACACGTCGCCGACGACGTCACTTGCCCGGGGTGTGCCTGTTCACGAGGGGCGCGCGGGAAGCGGGGGAGCGAAGGGATGCGGAGGAGAACCGCCGCGGCCGGTTCCGCAGGTGTGAGCCGGGCGGATGGGGTTATCCGGAGCGTGGGACTCCTTCGGTGGGGGACGTGCCCGGACCGGACGACGAGACCGCGCGGACCCGTGCGGGCGACGAGCCTCGGGCCCCCGCCCCCGACCTCGCGGGGGTGCCGGACGTTTCGTCGGTTCGCGGTCGGAAGGGCACGGTCGATGTCGTTGCTGTCGGGTCTGCGTGTGCCGGTCCCACCTGTGCTCGGGCTGGTGTCGGACGGTGTGGCGGTGGGAGCCCGGGAGGCCGTGGGCACCGCCGGGAAGCTGGCCGGCCGGCTCGTCGGACTGCCCGGACGGGCGGTGTGGACCCGGCCGGGACGCTGCTACATCGCCGTACACGGGCTGAACAACTCCGAGGGCGAGCGGCTCGCCCGCCGGGTGGAACGCAATCTGGAAGGGCACCCCCAGGTGCTCTGGGCGCGGGTGAACGCGCCGTCGGGGCGGGTGGTGGTGGCGCTGGCGTCGCCGCCCCCGCCCGAGCGCGAACTGGTGGAACTGGTGGAGCGCGCCGAGACCGCGGTCCCCTGCGAGGAGGAGCACGGCGAGTGGTGCCAGGAACCGCACCACCCCTGCGAGGGGCCGAAGACCCGCCAGTCGGTCACCGCCCTCGCCGCCGACGTCCTGGGGCTGGGGCTGTCCACCGTCAACCGGGTGGCTCCCTGGACACCGCTGCCGCCCGAGGTGGCGGCGATCACCGGCGCCGTCATCCGCCATCCGAGGCTGCGGCACCTGATCGACGTGGGACTGCACGACCCGGAGCGGGCCGAGTCGCTGCTGCCGGTGGTCTCCGCGCTGGTCCAGGGCGTGGCCACGCGCGGCGGCGGACTGATGCTCGACGTCGTCCAGCGCGCGGCCCAGTGGCGTGAGGCGGGCGCGCACCGCCGGGCCTGGGAGGAGGCCGAGCCGAGGCTGGTGAGCGGCCCACAGGACGCCGCGGCCGGCCCCATCGTGGCGGAGCGCCCCGAGCCCGCCCCCCGTGACGCCACCGACAGTTACGCCGAACGGTCGATGGCGGCGAGCGCCCTGGCCGGAGCCGCGGCGGTGCCGTTCGCGGGACCGCGGCGCGGACTGGCGGTGGCGCTCTCCGGCGTCCCCAAGGCCCCGGACGCCGGCCGAGAGGGCTTCGCCACCACGCTCGGCCGCGCCCTGGCGCTGCGGGGCGCCATGGTCATGGACCGGACCGTGCTGCGGCGGCTGGGACAGTTGGACACCGTCCTGCTGGACGAGGAGGCGCTGAGCAGCAGCCACCACGAACTGGCCGACCTGGTGCCGATGGAGGACGCGGACCCCCGGGAGACGGCCGAGCGGATCTTCGCGCTCTTCGCTCCGGAGAGCGCGGGCGCCACCCACCGCGACGAGGACGGCTGGGTGCTGGGGGAGCTGGAGGAGCTGGAGCTGACCGGCCGCAAGGGAACGCAGGCCGCGCGACGACTGCGGAAGCAGGGCAGCGAACGCGTCCTGGGCCTGGCCAGGGGCAGGCGGCTGATGGCCGTGGCGGGGCTGGCTCGGCAGAAGGCCCCGGGCGCGGACGCCGTGGCCGCCGCGGCCCGCCGCGCGGGAGCCCGTGTGGTGCTCGCCTCCGTCCGTCCGGAACCCGCGTTCGGCTTCGCCGACGAGGTCGTCCCCGGCGGCGACCGTCTCGCCGAGTCCGTGCGCGGACTGCAACGGGACGGCGCGGTGGTGCTGCTGGTGTCCGGCGACCGCCGGGCGCTGGCCGCCGCCGACTGCGGGATCGGCGTGCACCGGGACGGCGAGCCGGCGCCCTGGGGCGCGCACGTCCTGGTCGGCACCGACCTGGAGGCGGTCGGCCTGATGGTGGACGCGGTGGGCGTGGCCTCCCAGGTCGACCGCGAGAGCCGCATCCTGGCCGCGGGCGGCAGCGGTGTCGGCGCGATCGCCGCGCTCCAGGCGCCCCCGTGGCAGGCGATGTCCCGGAGCGCCGCGGCGGGCACCACCGCCGGTACCGCGGCGTTCTGTCTGGGTACCTGGCGCGCTCGGCAACTGCTGTCCCGGCCCGTCACCCCGCCGGTGGAGACCACCCCCTGGCACCTGATGCCCGCCGACCGCGTCCTGGAGCGGCTGGGCACCACCGACCGGGGCCTGGAGCGGGAGGAGGCCGAGGCCCGGGCGGCCAAGGGGACGACCTCCGAACAGCCGAGGGGCATCAGCCTGCCCGCGGCGTTCATCGAGGAACTGGCCAACCCCCTCACCCCGGTGCTCGCCGCGGGAGCCGCCCTCTCGGCGGCCGTGGGCTCGCAGACCGACGCCGCGTTGGTGGCGGGCATCACCGGAGCCTCTGCCCTGGTGGGCGCCGTCCAGCGGGTGCGGACCGACCGGGCGCTGGCGGAGCTGTTCGCCCGCTCGGCGATCGGCGCACGGGTCCGGCGGGGTGGTACCGAACGCCTGGTGGCCGCCGGTGACCTGGTGCCCGGCGACGTCATCGTGCTGCGCTCCCAGGAAGTGGTGCCCGCGGACTGCCGGCTGCTCCAGGCGGAGGGGCTGGAGGTCGACGAGTCCTCCCTGACCGGCGAGTCCCTGCCGGTGTCCAAGGACCCGGCGCCGGTCGTCGCCGCGCAGATCGCCGACCGCCACTCCATGCTCTACGAGGGCACCACCGTCTCGGCGGGCACCGCGGTGGCCGTGGTGGTGGCCACCGGGTCCGCCACCGAGGTCGGCCGCAGCCTGGCCACCGCCCGCCAGAAGGCTCCCGCGACCGGTGTGGAGTCCCGCCTGACGGCCCTGACCAAGACCAGCCTTCCCCTGGCGCTCGGTTCGGCGGTCCCGGTCGTCGGAGCCGGTCTGCTGCACGGCCGCCGACTGGCCGACACGCTCGCCTCCGCGGTGAACCTGGCCGTCGCCTCCGTCCCCGAGGGGCTTCCGCTGCTGGTCAACGCCGCCCAGTTGGCCGCCGCCCGGCGGCTGGCCGACCACGGCGCCCTGGTGCGCAACCCCCGCACGATCGAGGCGCTCGGCCGTGCCGATGTGCTGTGCTTCGACAAGACCGGGACGCTCACCAAGGGCGAGCTCCAGCTCGCCACCGTCAGCGACGGCGAACGCGACCTGCCCGCCGACCGGCTGGACGCCAACTGCAAGGCGATCCTCGCCGCGGCGCTCCGCGCCACCCCGCCCGCCCGCCCGTCCGAGCCCATGGAGCACCAGACCGACCGCGCGGTGGTGGTGGGGGCACGGCGCGCGAAGGTGGCCGTGCGCCAGGGCGCCCCGCAGTGGCGGCGCACCGACGCCCTGCCGTTCGAGCCGTCCCGCGCCTACCACGCCACCGTGGGTCGCACCACGCGCGGCACGCTGCTCAGCGTCAAGGGCGCGCCCGAGAACGTCCTGGAGCGCTGCTCCCGCCGGCGCGGCGGGAGCGAGGGCGGCGGGGAGAGCGAACTCGACGACGCCGCCCGGAAGCGGCTCGCCGCCGGAGCCGAGGAGCTGGCCGGGGCCGGGCGCCGCGTCCTGGCGGTGGCCGAACGCCGGCTGCGGGGAGACGAGGACCTCACCGACGACACCGTCGCCGATCTGACCTTCCTCGGCTTCGTCACCCTCGCCGACCCGGTGCGCTCCGGCGCCGCCCCGGCCACCGCGCGGCTGCGCGCGGCCGGAGTGCAGACGGTCATGCTCACCGGCGACCACCCCGCCACCGCCGACGCCATCGCCGCCACCGTCAGCGAGGACCCGGACCAGAAGGTGTGCACGGGCGCCGAGATAGACGAACTGAGCGACGAGGAACTCGACGAACTGCTGCCCACCCTGGACGTGATCGCCCGGTGCAGCCCCCACCACAAGGTCCGCATCGTTCAGGCGTACCAGCGCATCGGCCGGGTGGTGGCGATGACCGGCGACGGGGCCAACGACGCTCCCGCCATCCGCCTGGCGGACGTCGGCATCGCGCTGGGGCGGCGCGGCACGCCCGCCGCGACCGCCGCCGCCGACCTGGTGGTCAGCGACGACCGGCTGGAGACGATCATCGCCGCGCTGCTGGAGGGCCGCGCGATGTGGGGCTCGGTCCGCGACGCGTTGGCCATTCTCCTCGGCGGCAACCTCGGCGAGGTCGCCTTCAGCGTGCTGGCCGCCTCCCTGACCGGCAGCTCGCCCCTGAACGCCCGGCAGATCATGCTCGTCAACCTCCTCACCGACCTCGCCCCGGCGCTGGCCATCGCGGTGCGCGAGCCGGCGACGGAAGCCGGGGAGCGGCTGCTGAGCGAGGGACCGGAGCGCTCCTTGGGCACCGGCCTGTCCCGAGAGGTGCTGTTGCGCGGCGCCACCACCACGCTCGGCGCGGGGCTGGCCTGGGGAGCGGCCCGGCTCACCGGGCGCAGGCGCCGCGCCGGCACGGTGGCGTTGGCCTCGGTGGTCGGCACCCAGCTCGCCCAGACGCTGCTGACCGGGGGACTGGACCGCAACGTCCTGATGGCCGGCCTCGGTTCGGCCGTGGTCCTGGCGGCGGTCATCCAGACGCCCGGGGTCAGCCAGTTCTTCGGCTGCACCCCATTGGGTCCCGTCGGCTGGGGCATCGCCTTGGGCTCGATCACCACGGCCACGGCGCTGGGCGCCGTCGCGACCCCGCTGGTCCGCCGGCTGGCGGTGCCCTCGATCCTCCCCGACGAGCCGGAGGGCGACGGCGCGGAGGAGCCCTCGACGGAGCGGTGACGCTGTCCTCGACGTCTTCGACGTCCTGGCCTTCTTCGACGTCTTCGGCGGCGGAGGGAAGCGCCCCCGGCGCCCCTCCGCCGCCGGCCGCGCCGCCCCGGCGCGCGAGGAATCCGAGGAATCCGAGGAGTCGAGGACCGGGCGACGGACGCGCACACACGCGGCGGCCCGCGGAGCACACGGTGTGCTCCGCGGGCCGCCGCGGGAATCCGACCGCTTCGAGGATGGGGAAGAGGAGCCCGGCGGTCGGACGGGGAACGCGGGTCAGACCCGGCCGCGCCAGGCGCCCGTCTCCGCGCCCCGCTTCTCGATGAACTCCTTGAACCGCTTCAGGTCGCCCTTGACGCGGTGGCGGACCACACCGAGCTTGTCGCCGACGGTGTCCGCCAGGCCCTCGGGGTCGTGGTGCATCTGGAGCATCACCTTGGTCCGGTTCTCGTCCAGGCGGTGGAAGGTGACCACACCGGCCTGCCGGGCCTCGCCGTCGACCGTCGTCCACGCCACCCGCTCGTCCGGGATCTGCTCGGTGATGCGGGCGTCGAACTCCCGCTTCGCACCGGCGACCTTCGTCACCCAGTGGGTCAGGGTGTCGGTCTTCTGCTCGACCCGTTCGACACCCTCCATGAATCGGGGGAAGGTCTCGAACTGTGTCCACTGGTCGTACGCGGTGCGCACCGGAACATGGACCTCGATCGACTCCTCGACCTTGGACATCCGGCATCCCTTCTCTCGGTCGTGTCTCGGTCGTGATGACTGGTCTGCGGGGTTTTGTCCCGTCAACTTCCGCCTACCCGAAAGGAGTAGGGCCATTCGGCGGCCACACGCACGCGGGGCCGGGCCCGACGCGGACCCGGCCCCGGAATCGGCGGCACCGCCTCACGGCAGAGGGGTGCCCCCGGTCGCGTTGACGATCTCGGCGGTGATGTAGCTCGCCTCCTGGGACGCCAGGAAGACATAGGCCGGGGCCATCTCAGCGGGCTGGGCCGGACGCCCCAGCGGGGACTGCTTGCCGAACTCCGAGGTGTCGGGCATGGTCGCGGGGATCAGCGGCGTCCACACCGGGCCCGGCGCCACGGCGTTGACCCGGATGCCCCGCTCGGCGAGGTTCTGCGCGAGACCCTGGGTGAAGCTGACGATGGCGCCCTTGGTCGTGGCGTAGTCGAGCAGGTGGGCGCTGGGCTTGTACGCCTGCACCGAGGTGGTGTTGATGATGCTGCCGCCCGCCGGGATGTGGGGCAGGGAGAACTTGCACAGCCAGAACATCCCGTACAGGTTGGTGCGCATCGTCCGGTCGAACTGCTCGGTGTCGATGCCGTCGATGCCCTCGGACTGCGCCATCTGGAAGGCGGCGTTGTTCACCAGGACGTCGATGCGGCCGAACTCCGACACCGCGCGGTCCACCAGGCGGCGGCACTCGGACTCCTCGCGGATGTCGCACAGCAGAGGGATCGCCGTCCGCCCGGCCTCCTCGACCAACCGGACCGTCTCCCGGGCGTCCTTCTCCTCCTCGGCGAGGTAGGTGAACAGCACGTCCGCGCCCTCCCGGGCGAAGGCGAGGGCCACGGCGCGTCCGATGCCGGAGTCGCCGCCGGTGATGATCGTCTTGCGGTCCTTCAGCCGGTCGCTGCCGCGGTAGGACGACTCGCCGTGGTCGGGTTCCGGCTCCATCCGTTCGGTCAGGCCGGGATGCGGCTGGTCCTGCTGGGGGAACTCCGGCTGCGGGTGGCGCTGGGTCGGGTCCTGCGGGCCCTGGTCGCTCATGTCCGTCCTTCACTCCTTGTCCTGTGTGGTCCCGAGCGGTTCTCGGGCGCTTCTCGGGTGTTTCTCGGGTGGTCCTCGCGGACCGTCCGCGCCTTGCGGGCGTCCGTCCGGCCCCGGAGACGAGAACCCGCCCGGAGCCCTCGGGCTCCGGGCGGGTGCCGTCCGGGCGGGGGGAGCGGTGTCCGGCGGACCTTTGCCGTCAGGTGCGGTGGGTGACGTCCTCCACGCCCAGTCCGAGTGCCCGGGCGATGTCCTGGACGTTCCGGAACTCCTGGCCGGCCGGCAGCCGCTCGGCCAGGTTCAGCAGGCGGTCGGGCGCGTTGTTCTCGCGCAGCGTGTCGAGCACGGTGTCGCGGTCGGCCGGGTAGATCTCCTTGCCCAGGTGCCGGGCCAGCTCACTGCGCAGCTCGACGTCCTCCTGGTCCATCCCCGGAGGGGTGCCGCCGGTGAGCGTGGTGTTCGGCGCCCGGTCCACGTCCGGCTGGTCCTCGCCCGAGGGCTGGAGTTCCTGCGCTTCTTCCATGTGGGTCGACCGGCCCGCGCGGAGCTCGCCCTCCATCTCCTGTTTGAGCTCGTCGTCCCGGACGGCGCCGGTCTTGTTCTTCCCGTGCGTGGCCATGTCGTCCTCCCAAGATCCAGACAGTGGTCGGCGTGCGCCCACGTCCGAATCATGTTCCCTTCGACGTCGGGATTACACCGTTTGGGGATGGTTTGCGATCAGTTTGGTGACCAGCGCACCGTCACCCCATGTCACCCTTCCGTTCCGGGGTGACGTCGGCGATGTCCCGGCGTCCCACGTTCTCCGCCTGGTCGATGGCCGCGACGTCGGGGTGGTGGAGGTCGAAGGCGGGGGACTCGGAGCGGATCTTGGGCAGGGTGACGAAGTTGTGCCGGGGCGGCGGGCAGGAGGTCGCCCACTCCAGGGAGCGGCCGTAGCCCCAGGGGTCGTCCACCTCGATCTTCGGCGCGTACCGGGCCGT
>NZ_JODL01000032.1 GCF_000718985.1 Streptomyces megasporus
CCCCTGCGCGCTGCGCGCGCAGGCAGCGAACACCCGCGCTGCGCGCGGGTGTTGCGCCCCCGCTCCGCGGGGGCGCTGGCGGTGCGCTGCGCGCACCGCGCCCCTGCGGGCGGTGCGGGGCTTCGCCCCTGCCCGCCCTTCGGGGCCGCTCGGGACTCGCTGTGCTCGCCCCGAGCGAGGGACGGCCCGCGCTGCGGGCCGAGGGGTTCCGCTGCGCTCCACCCCCGGAATCGGGCCCGAGGCGGTGCGGATGACCGGCCGTCAGCACGCACGTAGAGGTGAGGTCCGGGCCGGCTACGGCAAGGAAGGAGCGGGGTGGTGGGCGAGAGTGACGGACAGTCGCGAGGGCACCGAATCAGGGGAGTTGGCGGGTTCCCTCACGTAATGATGCATCGCTGTGCAGAGTCTGGGAAAACACACCACCCCCGCAAAGCGAGGGACCGGCCGCACTTGCGCACGCGCGGGCCGTCCGCCCGCGCGTGGACATGCACAGCGCAGCGTCACCGATTCGACGCAGCAGACGCACCGCCCGACCCGTTCCTGTTGTCCAGGAGAGGCGATAGGAGGCGCACGGAGAGAAGTTGGGATTCCTACCATGCATCAAAAGAGGGTCTGATCAGCGGATATGCATGCGCTTCACTGTGTGTGACACAACCTCTATTGCAACCCTTGTTGCAACCTCTATTGCAATCCCTATTACAACCAGGCGGGCGGAGCGATGGGCGGTTGCGAGAACACGCCGAGTCACTTTCGGTGCAGGGGTTGGACAGTGGTCGCTCTTTCGGTATTATTGAACACGTCGCCGGGGGTGGTGCCCCGGAGGCAAAGCCGAAATTCGTCAAGCGAAAGGGTGCACATGCCCGCTGAAATCGTTGTCGCCGACGGCAGGGTCCGCCCGCTCATCTTCCCCGAACGGCTGGAGACGCCCCAGGCCGCGATGGCCCGCCGTATCGCGAACAACCTTCCCTTCCCTGCCCTGGTGGAGAAGTCCCGTATCGTTCACAACCGGGACGAGAATTACACCGGAATTCGCGTCGAAACCCAGGCCGGACCGATCGTTTTCATGATGCCGGTAACGTCCGGGTTTGAATTCAACGTAGTGCACGAGAGCGAGACCGGGCCGCGCTTGCTGTGCGTCATGCGCGGTACTTCCCTGAACGCCCGCCAAGTGGCCGCCCGGTTCTGTTTCTGGCTCAGGAGTCGAGGACTGGCGTAATCCCGCAGGGGCCGCCCCGAGCGGGCGGCCCCCCTTCAATCCACTCCATCCGAGCCAGAGGGGAAAACCACTGTGAACACGCCCGAGACGACGCGCATTACCTCCGAGGAGCCCCAGGTGACACCGCAGGGAGTCACCGAGCACGAAGACGAGCAGCTCACCGACGCTTTCCGCGCCGTCGAGAAGACTTTCGCCGCGCCCCTCACCGTCAAAGCGCGAGCTATCGCTCGCCGACTGTTCGCCGTTGGTTGGGTGATGGGGGTCCGCAGCGGGCAGACCGGCCCCGCGCTTGCCGATGTGCCGCTACCGGCTGAGGACATCAAGCGCCCGTTGAGTGCGCTCGTGTCCCTGGTTCGGGCAGCGAGGCACGGCAACCCGGATCAGCCGCAGCTCGGTCAGCGGGTCGAGTACCACGGCACACTTCCCGAGCGCCACGGCCGCTACTGGGTCACCGGTATTGAGCAGACCCTCAGCACCAGGGGCACCCCCCGCACCTACTACCGTCTCAGCAAGCTAGTCGACGGCCGATACGTTCACGTTCTGTTCGACGCACGCGACCAGAGCATCACGCCCCTTCCCGAGTACCGTCTCCCGTACGGGAACCAGTGACCGAAGCCGGAGCCGTCGGGGGTGCCGAAAGTCTCCCGGTACCCCCGACGGCCGCCAGCCCGCGCACCGGCAGGCCGGCCCCCGCAGCACGACAGCAACCACGCTCACCGGTAGGCCGACCCCACCTGTACGGCCGTGCGTTTGCGCAGGTGGGAGACCGCGAGAAAAGAGGTTGCCCCAACCCCGTCAGTCGGTATTATTGAACATGTCCAAAGGGGAGAGCCCCCAAGGACGGTCGCCGGGGTGGTGCCCCGGCGACACCGCCGAAAGCCCGTCAAACGAGAGGAAAGCCCGCGTGGCTCAGGAACTGTTGCAGCACGCCGACCGCGCCATCACCGCCACCGGTGCCCGTAACGCCACCTTGGAGGACCTGGCAACCATCCTCCAGGCGCAGCAGGGTCGGAAGCTGGACATCATCGCTCCCGCGTCCAAGCTCACCGCCCAGGGCGGAAATCTGATCATCCGGGGTGTTCAGCCGGTCCTGTCCGAGGACGGCGTTACCGAACCCAACGGCACCTACGTGCCCACCGCCGTCGCGGATGAGGGGATTGCCGACAAGCTGCGCATCCCCGTCGGGTACCTGCGCCGGATGCGCGCCGAGCACCCGGACTTGTACGACATGAACGTCTGCGGGTGGCTGGAGAAGGACCCGGAACGCCGTTTCATGGTGCGGACCTTCCGAGGCGACACCGGGCCGGACGGGACCCCCGGTCAGGGTGTGGCCCGTGCCTTCCTGTCGGACAGCTACAAGGTGATCGACAACCTTGAGATCCTGCTGGCCGCCCTGGAAGGAGTGCGACGCGCAGGCCACCCGGTTCAGGTCACCAGTTGCGACCTGACCGACCGGCGGATGATCGTTCGGGTGGAGTCCGAGGCCATCCAGGTGGCCGCCCGAGAGTTGCTGAAGGGCTACCGAAGCCCGTTCACCGGGCAGACCGGCGACGAGTTGCCGATGGTATCGGCCGGTTTCGTGATCACCAACAGCGAGACCGGTGGGGGCGCGTTCACCATCACCCCCCGTGCGGTCGTCCAGGTGTGCCGCAACGGGTTGACGATGACCAAGGACGTCGTGCGCGCCGTCCACCTCGGTAGCAAGCAGGACGAGGGCGTCATCCGTTGGTCGGAGTCCACGCAGCGGAAGATGCTGGAGTTGGTCACGTCCAAGACCACCGACGCGGTGCAGACGTTCCTGTCGGCCGATTACGTCGAGACCAAGCTCCGGGAGATCGAGCGCGACGCTGGCAAGGAGATCACCGACCCGGCCAAGACCGTGGAAGTGGTGACCAAGAAGCTGGGCATCCCCAACACGGTCAAGGACGCGATCCTGTCGCATTTCATCAAGGGTGGTCAGCCCACCGCCGGGGGCGTCATGCACGCGATCACTGCCACCGCGCAGACGCTCCCCGACGGCGACGCCGCCCACGACCTTGAGGCCCTGGCGCTGCCCGCGCTCACCGCAGCCGCCGCAGCCGCCTGACCTCTGCCCTGTCCCCGGCGGTGCGGCCCGGTCACGGACGCGCCGCACCGCCGGTCCCAGGCCCGACCCAGGTCGAGCGCTCCCCTCCCCCCGCGCTCCCTGGGTCGGGCCGCCCACCAGTACCCCTCCGCATACGAGGAGGCAACCTATGCCTGCCGATCCCTGCACCAACAGGACCCCCGAGCCCGGCACCGTCCGCACGCCCGCCACCAGGCACCTGGGAGCGAAGTTCGCCCACCTCCATGGCAAGACCCTTGGGGACTGCGCGTGCGGACGCACCGGACTGAAGTTGACCGCGCGCGGCAACCTTCCGCCTCACCACAAGCCCGCCGACTGACCGGCCGCGTCCAGGGGGTGGCCGCGCCGCTCAGTACGCGGTTCGGCCACCCCGCCAACCCCCGCCCGGAGGACACGGAAGGAAGGGAGAAGTCGTGCAGAACCCCACCGGAGCCCCGTACCCCGAAGTCGCCCACGCCCGCCGCCTACTGACCCGTCTGTTGACCACCGCCGGTCCCGGTGGTCACTGTCTGACCTACGGAGCGGTCACTGTCACCGGCGACACCTTGACCGCCCACGCTCACGCCAGGGTGTGGCGATTCGGTCCCTTTGCCGCCGTCCTGACGGACCGGGCAGGGATCGACGAGTTGCGCGCCGCCTTGGCCATCGGCCTTGAAGGGTCGTCCGTGCGGTACGGAGGCATGGTCATGCGCAGCGGCAAGACCATCGGCCCGACCGTGCGCGCGTGGAGCGTCGAGGATGGATGGATACGCCCCCTTTCCCGCGACGAGGTAATGCGGATGTACGCCACCGACCCCGACACCGGCGGAACGATGCCGCTGGATCCGTTCGTCACGTACGCCGCCGGCATCCCCCTGCCCCGGCCGACCAGCGACCGCCGCACCACCTGACCCCGGCCACGACTCCCGGCCCAGGTCAAGCGCTCCCCCAAGCACTCCCTGGGCCGGGCACCGGCCCGCACGTTCACCTAGTCGACACGTGCCCGCCCCACTGCTCAGCTCCGCGGCTTCCCTCCCGCCCCGGTCGACCGACGACCGCTTTCCGGCTGACACCGGCCATGTCCTCACCGCGGAGCCCACCCTTTCGACCACCCCGGACCGGAGTACAGCAGCAGCTCGCCACCCACCCCGGCCCGCCATGCCCTGAGCACAGAGAGGTGACCATGTCCGCTGCCCACGCCTACGACACGGGCGACGTCGTATGGGGCCGCCCCGTCAAGCACAACGAGCCCCAGGCCCGCCGCAAAGGCGTTGTGTTGGATCTGTTCGGCTCTGATCCTTCGTGCGGCTACAAAGTGTGGTGGTACCGCGCCGGGGACCCCAAGGTCGGCGCCACCGTGACCCTGGCCCTTCCTCGCGAACTCCAACGCGCCGGAACGGTCGAGGATTTTTCCGAGCGTGACCTCGCCCGCATGGAACGGCAGCTTTCCCGCTTCACCGACGGTGAACGGCTGGGACTGCAAATCGGCACCCTGCGCCTCCGCAAGCGCGCCGCGCGCCGCAATCCCTGACCACTTCCTGACCTCCAGGTCGGTCCCTCTTAGGAGCACGCCGACCGAGGGCCGGCCCCTTCCCGGCCCTCGGCACACCATCAGGCCCATCTTCGCCTCCCACGCAAGGAGCACCCCGCATGGTCGCCACGTCCACCGCCATCCTCGCCGTCATCCACCTGCTTGCCGAGGATGACGAGCTGTTCGACCGGTTCGTCAACGCCGTCCAGGCCGTGGCCGAGCCCCGCCCGCGCCCTGGCCGCGACGAGGAGTGCACCGTTGAGCAGGTCGCTACCGATATCGCCCGCGCCATCCGCCCTGCCCGCCGCTCGTGACCTTCGCCGTACGAGGGTGGGGGGAAATTCGGTTGCCCCACCCCCTTTAGTCGGTATTATTGATCACGTCGGGCGGGTGGTGCCGCCCGACACCGCCGAAAGACCGGCAACGAGGAGGTTTCATGGTCGGCGCCGCTCTGCTGTCTCTGGCCGAACAGGCCGCTCCCTACCTCGGACCCAACAGCCGCGCCGAGCCGTTCCCGAAGTACGCCAGGGACACGGTGCGCATCGTCGACGACGAAGGCCGATGCATTCTCGTCCGCTTCCATCAGCCGGACAGGCTAAGGGTGACCGCGACCCTGCCCGAGGCGGCCCGAGAATTCCCCGCGGTTCGCACCCCAAGTATCAGCGTTTCCCATCGCCACGGCCCGCGGCACCTGGCCGACCACATCCGCCGCCGCCTGCTCCCCCTGCATGCCCAAACCCTCCAGCAGTTGAACGACCTCGTTGCCCGACGCAGCGCCGAGCAAGCCGCCCGCGAAATGGTCACCACCCGGCTGATCGAGGCCCTGCCGGGCACACTGGACACCCGCGTCAGCCAGGAACGCCGGTCGACCACCACGGTCAGCTTCGAGGGCCGCCCCAGGCTCGGCTTCCTCGTTCCGCACGCCACCGCCGAGATCGAGCGGCACGGGGAGTCGGTCAACCTCGCTTTGGTCGGGCTCACGCCGGACGAAGCCGAAATCGTACTGCGCGCCCTGTCCGGCATGGAGCGCTGGCGGTAGATCCGCCCAACACCCTTTCGCAGGTGACGCCCGAGGGGTGGGGCGACCGGGGGAAATTCGGTTGCCCCACCCCCTTTAGTCGGTATTATTGATCACGTCGGGCGGGTGGTGCCGCCCGACACCGCCGAAAGACCGTCGACAGGGAGGATTCTCCATGCCCGACTTTCTCCCCGTGCCCCACAGGCCCTCCGAGGTCGAAGCGCCGGGACTGCGCGCCATTCTGGTCGAGGAGGACGGAAGCGCTGACGTCATAACTCTTTCCCCGCCGACCCACACCTCGCTTCAGCAGCGGGTCGGCGGCCGGTTCGACGTCCTGCGGTGCCGCCCCAGCCTGGATATGTGGATCAACGACGACGGGCTCTATGAGTGCGAACCGAACCCGGTCGCGTCCATGATGGCCCTGCACATGCTGGGGGAGATTCCGCAGATCTATTTCGGTCCCGTCGTGTTCACGGGGGGAGCCGACGAGGAAGGCGAAACCCTCGGACTGACCGAGGCTCAGGCCGCGTACCTGACGGATCTGGCCGCACGCATGGCGCGGCGGGTCGACCGGCCCCGGTTCGAGGCGCTCGGAAAGCGGATGAAGGCCGCTTTCCGGTGACGCGCCCCGGCCGCGCCGAGGGCGGCGCCGTTGCCGTCGTCCACCGCAGGTGACGCCCGAGGGGTGGGGCGACCGGGGGAAATTCGGTTGCCCCACCTCCCTTAGTCGGTATTATTGAATGCATCGGGCGGGTGGTGCCGCCCGACACCGCCGAAAAACCGTCAACGAGGAGATCCCATGCTCTCTGGCATGCTGCGCCGAGCCTTGAGCACCCTGCCCGTTCCCCGCCCCGCCGTCGTCATCGTCGGCAGCCGCCCCTTTGGAGCCCGCCCCGCTCTCCCTCCGGACGCACGCAAGGCCATGCCGAACGCGTCCAGCCTGGAGGCGGTGACCTACAACCGCGCCCGCAAGGCGGCTGTCATCGCGCTGCATCTGCTCCGCTGGGGAGCCCAGCACGAGCGCCCGGACGCGACGCGCCAGCCGACCGAGGCTTACACCGATGCGGTGATCGACCGGGCCGCCGCCGATCTGGGCTGGGATGAAGTCTCACCGGAGACCCGCGCGGCCGTGCGCGCCACCCTGGGTGTGCTGCTGGCGGACCCGACCGTCATCCGCGCCTCCGACCTGCTGTAACTGCCTCTTGACATCCGGCAATAGTTCAGGAGACGCCCTTTCCGCCAAGGGAGGCCCGCATGCGGCACCACCGCACGACCGCAGCCCAGGCCCCCCGGTCCTCCCCGGCCACTCTGCCGTACGACCGGCGATGCCTGGGGTGCGGAGTCCCCGGCACCGTCCCGGTCGGTGTCATCCGACGCCCGCGCGGCGGGGACCGCCCGATCCTCGCGTGCGTCTGGTGCGCGCCTCGCTGGGACCGCGCCAGGGACTGATCTGCCCGCCCTCGCCGTGCGCCGGGATGTCTCTCTCCCGGTGCACGGTCACCCCGACTCTCATCAGGAGGGATCAAGCCGTGGGGTACACCCACTACTACGCCTACGCGCCGCGCACAGCCGTTTTCCGTACGGCCTGGCCGCAGATGGTCGTCGACACACGCCGCATCCTTGACACCGTCCGTTCCGGCGCCGTGAGTCTCGCTGGCCCGTTCGGTTCCGAGGAGCCGGAGGTCACCGAGCGCATCATCCACTTCAACGGCCGCCGCCCCTATCACTACGAATCGTTCGTTCTGGACCCCGAGCCGCCCGATCCCGCCGTCGACCCCTACGGCGCTCAGCGGTACGCAGAGCAGGGGTTTGCGTGGAGCTTCTGCAAGACTGCTCGGCAGCCGTACGACATCGCTGTGTCCGCGGTTCTGCTGCGCTGCCACATGCTCGCCCCTGCCGCCTTCGTCATTGGCAGTGACGGTTACTGGAATGACGAGTGGCGCACTGCCCGCCAGGTCGTGGAGGCTCTGTTCGACACGGTTCCGGACGTGTCCCCGTTCCAGGACACCACGGCTGGCCCCGAGCTGCGCGCCCCGTGCCCATCGGAGGTCCCGGGCGCGGGAGGGTGACCGACACCTGCGCGGGGTGGGGTGGCCGGGGAAATTCGGTTGCCCCACCCCTTTAAGTCGGTATTATTGAATGCGTCGGGCGGGTGGTGCCGCCCGACACCGCCGAAAGATCGTCCCAACCCCAAGGAGGCACTGATGGCCACGGCCACCAAGCCCCGCACCGCACCCGCGAAGCCGTCGAAGAAGTCCCCGGTGGATACCTCCGACAGCGAGCGCACCATCGTCTACCTCGACCCCGCCCTGCTGGTTCGAGACGAGTGCAACGCCCGCGAGAC
Source organism: Streptomyces megasporus (assembly GCF_000718985.1). Lineage (GTDB taxonomy): Bacteria > Actinomycetota > Actinomycetes > Streptomycetales > Streptomycetaceae > Streptomyces > Streptomyces megasporus. The sequence continues at coordinate 8,193 of NZ_JODL01000032.1, forward strand.
CGACACCGGACCGGACGCCGATCTGCTCGCCTCGGTCAAGGAGATCGGGGTGGAGGAGCCCGTCAGTGTGCGGCCCCGACCGGACGGCACTTATGGGGTGTTCAAGGGGTGGCGACGCACCCAGGCCCAGCAGCAGGCCAACGCCACCGCCGAGGCCGACGGCAGGCCGCAGCGGAAGATCCCCGCAATCGTGCGCGAGGACCTGGTGGGCCGTGACGGCTGGACGCGGATGCTGTCGCTCACCGAGAACGCCCGACGCGAGCAGATGACCGAGCGGGACACGCTCAAGGCGATCGAGTTGACGCTGGTGGACATGAGCGAGGTCGAGCAGCGTCGAGCCACCAAGGCGCTGAATCTGCCCCCCGGCGCGGCCAAGGCCGCCCGCAAGGCGGCCAAGCTCAGCGACGCCGAGCTGCGCAGCGCGACGGCCGAGGGCATGGACCTGGAGCAGATGGCCGACTTGGCCGAGGTCGGCGATCTGCCCAACGCCCGATGGGTGCTGGAGCAGGCGAAGGCGGCCGACGAGGAGGAGGGCAAGGGCGGCCGGGGCCACTGGGACCACGCTATGGCCCGGCTCCGGCAGCAGCTCGCCGACCGTGAGGCCCGCGCGGCAGCCGAGAAGGCACTCGCCGAGGCCGGTATCCCGCTGCTGCGGAAGTACCACGACTGGGAGAAGGACCCTTCCCGGCCGCTGTCACAGCTCACCACGCCGCTGGGCGCTCCGCTGGACGAGACGCGACACAAAACGTGTCCCGGTCACAGCGCCCGGCTGGACGAGGAGCACCGCCCGGTGTGGCACTGCGCCGACCCGGCCCAGTACGGCCACAAGCTGCGCCCCGAGGCGAAGAAGCCGAAGAAGCCGCTCAGTCCGGAGGAGGCGGCCGAGCGTCGCCGGGTGATCGCCTGCAACAAGGCGTGGAGGGCCGCGCGGGAGGTCCGTAAGAACTTCGTCGCCACGCTGTGCCAGGGCAAGACGCTCCCGGAGGAGGCCCGGAAGCTGACGCTGAGCAGCGTGCTGCGCATCCCCTATGCCTACCGCGACTTCGTCAACAAGGGCGGCACCGGCGACGTGGCCCGATTCCTGGGCATCAAGGTGCCCGACGACGCGACCGTCTACGCCGTGGACCTGGCCGGGCAGGTGAGCCGGGCCAAGGAATGGCATGCGCTGTTCGCTCACGTCGCCGCCGCCTATGAACACGACCTGCGCGAAAACAAAGCGTGGGCACGACTGAGAGGCGATCAGGCCCGGTGGCTGCTGCTGCTGGAGTCCCTGGGTTACACCCTCTCCGAGGTCGAGGAGATGGCCGTCGCCCGGCACCGCAAGAACGACCGCAAGACCACCTGACCGACCCCTGTGTCCGGCGGGCCGGAGTCGACAACGCCCGGCTCCGGCCCGCCGACCCGCCTCGCCGTTCACCACGACCGGCCCGAACCGGGAACACCTCCGGCCTGTCCGGTCACGGGCCGCACCACCGCGCCAACCGCGCATCTCAGGAGGGAGAACCCCATGCCCAAGAACGAAACGACCATCGATCAGGTCATCGACTACATCGCCAACCGGGCCGGCGAGACCGACGTGTCCCGCATCATCACCACCCTCAAGGGGCGTCAGGAGACGTTGCAGGCCATACGGGCCGCAGCGGTCACCGAGGGAGCGCGGGTGCGCATAACCAACATCAGGCCCAAGTACCTGGAGAACATGCAGGGCGAGATCACGCGCATCGTGCAGAAGCGCACCCGGTACGTGACCGTCCTGCTGAACGAGGCGTCGACCGAGATGCTGCGACAGCACCGCCCCGGCATCGGCTGGGACGTGAAGCGGCACGAGCTGACCGGCATTCCCGCGTCCTGCTGCCAGGTCCTGAGGTAGCCGTCCCCGCCTTTCCGTCGCAACACCGACACCCCCGACCGGTAGGACGGCCCCCGCCGGTGCGGCAGGGACCGGCCGAAAAGCGTCCCTGCCGCACCGGCACACAGGCCCACCCAGCGTGAGAAAGGAGGCTTCGAATGGAGACCGACCTCACCGCCGCGGCGGCGGCCGATCGGCCCACCCCCGCCGTCGAGGAGCTCGTGGAGGAGTCCGCGTCGACGCGGCCCGAGCCGATCGACCTGACCACACTCCACAAGATCGGCATACGAACCGTTCTCACCCTGGCCGGACGGCCCTTCCCCGGTCCCGGTGCGCGTGAGCGGGCCATCCGCGAGCAGTTGGGCATCTCCCCTGCGCGGTACTACCAGTTGCTCAACGCTCTGCTCGACAACGTCGAGGCTCTGGCGATCGACCCAATCACCGTCAACGGTCTGCGCCGCTTGCGCGACAGGCGGCGTGCGGCTCGCGAGAGCGGGCGGCCGGGGAATGGAGAGGCCCCTTCCTCCTTCGCCCCTTGATTGCAACTCGGGAAATTCGGATGACACACCCCCGTTAGTCGGTATTATTGAATGCGTCGGGCGGGTGGTGCCGCCCGACACCGCCGAACGATTCGTCAGCAACGGAGGCGTATATGGCTGGAGAGACCACGGCCACCTTCCGGGGCACTGTCCACGGGGACCTGGAGCTGCGTTTCACTCCCGGCAAAGGAGTGCCGGTCGTCCGGTTCCGTCTCGCGACCATCCGGCGAGAGTACGACCGCGAAGCCGGACGCTGGTACGACGCCGCGCCACTGTTCGTGATCTGCACCCTGTGGCGGCGGCTCGCCGAGAACGCCGCGGAAGCCCTCCAGGACGGAGTGGACGTGGTCGTCACCGGAAAGCTCGCCATCCGCGGAGAAAAGCTGTTCCTGGACGCCGACGACCTCGAAGGCGGCGACGCCGCCGTCAGTCTCCGACAACGCATCGCGTACGCCGAGAGCGCCGTGCCTCCGGCCCTGGCCACACAGACGACACCGCCGGCCACGGTGACCGCGCCCGCCCCGGCCACCCCGGCGAAGGCCCCGGCGGTGAGGGCGAGCGACCCGGCCAAGCCGGACCACGCCCCCACCGCCCCACCCGAGTGGGAGGACCCGGAACGGCTCGCGGACTGGGCGGCCATCACCGCACCCCGGCCCCGACGCCGCCCCTGGGCCGTGCCCTGCTGACCGGCCCAGGCATCACACCCGCCCTCTTTCCGCTTTACCGCCCCCCAATCGACCCCCGATGTCTGGGGCGCGGTGCCCCCTGCCCGAAAGGAGAGATCCACCGTGTCCGACTTCCGTGGCCGCGTCCTTCACACCATCGTCCGCACCAGCCCCGAAGGCACGCCGACCGGCGTCGAACACCACTGGGAAGAGCCGACCTGGCCCGGCGACCAGTTGCCACCGGATGTGACCGTGTGGCGGGCACCTCTGCCCCACCCCGGCCCGGACCCCGACACCGCGAGCGTCGCGGAGAAGTACGCCAGCGGCTTCTGGCCCCTGGGTGCCCGCAGCCAGGCCGAGGCCGACGACGCCATGAGCCACCGAGACACCACCCACCTGAGCGATCAGTACCGACGGTGTCGAGCGGTCGAGCACGTGCTGGGACTGGGCGGATGGGACGCGCGCACTCTCCGAATCGGCCCGTACGACCACTTCGTGGTCTACGACCGCGAGGACTTCCACAACGGCCCCTACGCGGCCAGCTTCGGCTACCAGGCCACCGGGCGTTGGCACTTCCACCACAAGCTCCCCACCGACGGCCTCGGGGAGTGGAACGGCATCGGTCAGCCGCTCGGTGACGCCGACAGCACCCCGCAGCAGGTGGCCGACGCGTTCAGCCGAATTGACCAGCCGACAACTGGAGGTGCTCGATCGTGCGCGCCACGCGATCCTCACCGCGGAGGCCGTCGAGGACGCCGCTCGGCGATCCCCTTCCCCGGCCGTGACGGCCCTGGTTCCCCCGAAGCCGACCGGCCGCGTGTGGATGCTGCGTCGCTGGGACCGCCGCACCGTCGAAGTCACGCTGTGGGCCGATGAGGGCTCGGCCATGTCCGCCCTCGCCGACCACGTCCGCGCTTCCTGGGGCAATGTCTTCGGAAACGAAGGCATCCCCGATCGGCCGCCCGTCGACGACCGCGAGGCCGTCCGGCTCTACTACGGGCCCGGCGGTGAACGCGGCGACGAGGGCTACCGCCTGTACGTCGAGGAGATCGGCAAGCGCGGTCGGACCCACCTCGTGGCCCTCCCCCACCGGTTTCCCGACACGATCTGGTGCGAGCAGGCCAACCGCAGCGCGGTCTTCCGCGCCGTTACCGACCCCCACAGCGGCACTCTGCGCGGCGTCGAAATCGGCGGAGTGCTGGTGCTCGCCCAGCTCGACCCTCGCATGCGAGCCGTGGCGGTGTGGATTCTCACCGACGAGGCCGACGACCGGATCGTCCAGCCCGACGGCACGGTGCCGCTGTACGTCGACGTCGACGGCAAGGCCCTGAACACCACCGACAGCAGCGAGCGGCGGGCCTGACGAACCCCGGTAACGGATGCCCGGTGGGGCCGGCTGCGCCGCCCGGTCACCGGCCCCCGGCGGCCCGTACGACCGCTCTCCCTCCCCCGGCATCGAGACACCCCGACCTGTTTTCCTTCCGGAGGTCCGTGATGGATCAGCTCGACCTGTTCGCCCAGCCCTCTGCCGAACCCCGACCGGGCCCGCGCCCCGCCACGATTCCGTCCCCGGCGACCTCCCACCAGGCGCGGACCCGTCGCGCCGCACGCGGCCTCACTCCCCGGCGCCTGGCCGACCGCATCACCGAACGCGTCGTCCGCGCCTGGCACCACGCCTCCACCGACAGCGGCCACGGCATCCCTCTGGGAGTCGTCGCCACCCTGGCCCAGATATCCCAGCCGCATCACGGCCCCGACGTCGCCGCCCACCTGTTGGCCCTGAAACCCGAGGAGCTGTGGCAGGTGCTGGAGCGGGTGTGGGCGATGCAGTGGATTCGCCGCCCCGAACTGGTCCACTGGGCCACCCCGTTGCACACCTGGTTGGAACAGGAGCCGGACGCCCGGCGTCTGCGCGCGGTGTACGCCGTGGCCCACGCCGCCCTCGAGGACGGGCAGTTGGAGCTGACCGGCAACCCGGAACCGCTGTGGCGCTGCGACGTCGACCTCTTGGGCACCGTGCTGACGGGGCTGCGCTCCCATGGCGCCCGGCAGGTGTTGGGCGAGTACCACACCCCGCCCGACATCGCCGCCGTCATGGCCCGCTTCACCCTGGGCACCGGGGAGGACCTGAAACCGGGGCAGTGGTTCGACGAACCCGCCGCCGGCACCGGAGGGCTGTTCCGCGCCTTGGCTCAGCACCTGCGCGAAGCGGGCCGCGACCCTCGGCACTACGGCTGGTCCATGGGCGAGATCGACCCGCTCGCCGCGGCCTGCTGCGCGGTCAACGCCATCGTCTGGGACTTGGGGCCCAACGTGCTGGTGGCCTGTACCGACACGCTGGCCGATGGAAACGGCGCGCAGCGTGCCCTCGCCGAACGGCGGGAGCTGTACGCCCACCGCGACCGGCTCGTGGCCTGCGCGAAGGAACTGGCCGCCTGGCGCGACGCCTTCGCCGCGGTGGAGTCCCTGATCACCCCGCAGAGCCGGGCCGACCACCCCGGTCGGGCATCGACCCCACCGACCCGCTGACCCCAGCACGCCCTGTCCGGCGCGCCTGCATCACCCCAGCGTGCGGCGTGCCGGGGCCGCAACCCCCGGCACGCCGCCCATCACCCATCCCCTTCCGTCGCAACACGAGATGAGGATCGGCATGTCCACTGTAGAGACAGAAGCCTTCCCTGCCGTGCCGCGGTTCTGGCTCGGCACACACCAGCCGTCGTGGCTGGCCCACACCGATGTTCCGCTGTGCGTGTCCTACCGGCGACTGGCCAGGCGTCGCACCCTGCCGAAGGCACTGGGCCCGTGGATGTTGGACTCCGGCGGGTTCAGCGAGCTGTCGCTGTACGGCACCTGGCGCACCCCGGCCGACGCCTATGCCGAGATGGTGGCCCGCTGCCACCAGGAGGTCGGCCGGTTGGAGATGGTGGCGCCGCAGGACTGGATGTGTGAGCCGGAGATGATCGCCCGCACCGGGTTGAGTGTGCGCGAGCACCAGGAGCGCACCGTCGCCTCGGTGTTGGAGTTGCGGGCGATGCTGCGGGGTGTTCGGGTGATCCCGGTCCTTCAGGGCTGGACCCACCACCAGTTTTTGCGCTGCATCGACCTCTACCACGAGGCCGGGATCGACCTGACCGCTGAGCCGGTGGTCGGAGTGGGCAGTATCTGCAGGCGGCCGAATGTGGTGCGGGTCTGTTTGCTGCTGGACGACCTCGCCAGGGCCGGGCTGCGGCTGCACGCGTTCGGCTTCAAGATCACAGGGTTGCGGCTGCTGGCCGAGGTGCCGTGTGTGTCCGGCGGCGTGGTGTCGGCGGACTCGCTGGCCTGGAGCGTCTCCGGCACGCACGAACCGGGTTGCTCCCCCACGCACTCCCACGAGGGCAACTGTCTGCGGTACGCGCTGGCCTGGCGGGAGCAGGTGGCGGAACTGCTGCACGCAGCGGGGAGGGCCCGGTGAGCGGCATGCGACAGGACGCTCTGTTCGATGGTGACTGGGCACAGCGTTGGAGTCTGGGCCGTCACACCTGGCGGCATCGCCACGACGGCGGCTTCGACCCCGACCGCTACGAGGTCGTCCCACTTGCCGAGGACAAGCCGGTGCGGGCGTTCTTGGAAGCCCACCACTACCTGACCGGACTGCCGCCGGCCGTGTTCCGCTACGCCATGGTCGACGTCCGCCACCCTGCCACCGGCGGCCTGCCCGGCCGAATGGTCGGCGTGATGGTGCTGTCCGTCCCGATGAATAGGCGCGCCCTCACCAACGTCTTCCCCGGCTTGGAACCGGTTGCGGAGTCACTGGACTTCTCGCGGCTGTGTCTGCTGGATGAGGTGGCGGCCAACGGCGAGTCGTGGTTCTGCGCGGCCTCGTTCCGGCACGCCGCCGCCCAAGGCGTGCGCGGCATCGTCACCTTCGCCGACCCGATGCCGTACCGCCGTCGCACCGCCCATGGCACCCACCTGATAACCCCAGGTCACGCAGGGGTGGTGTACCAGGCGCTGGGGTTCGAGCACCTGGGCCGTTCCACGTCCCGCACCCAGATCCTGCTGCCGGACGGGACGGCGCTCACCGCCCGGTCCGCGGCCAAGGCGACCGGGGGTGAACAGGGGGCCGCGGCGGTCGAGCGGAGACTGGTCGCCCTCGGGGCCCGGGCCCGGGCTCGGGGTCAATCTCCTCGTGTCTGGCTCGCCCAGGCCTTGAACGAGGTCGGTGCCACCCGCCGTCGACACCCGGGCTGCTACCGGTACGCCCTGCGGATCGGCCGCACCCGCGCCGAGCGCACCGCCGTCCGTATCGCCTTGGCCTCTCTTCCGTACCCCAAGCCCGCCGCTCTCCCGGCAGCACTGGGAACCGTGTCATGACCGCGCTCCACGCCACGCTGCCCGGTCTGGAGTTGCCCGGCACCGTGGACACCGTCGTCAACTGGGGGCTGGGCGTGGACTCCACCGCGATGATCGCCCGCATCCTGGAGGACCCCGCCGCACACGGCGTGGACCTGGACCGCACCGCCGTGGTCCACATGGCGACTGGGAACGAGTGGCCGGATACGTTGGCCGACGCCGAGCGGCACATGCTGCCGCTGCTGCGCGAGCACGGGGTGCGACTGGTGCAGCTCGCGCGAGCGGGTCAATCCGACCGGGCCGGGATCGAGGTCCTGGACGACTCCCGCTCCCCGCAGCGGCTGATCGCACGCGGCGCCTGGACGCTGTGGGACGAGATGGAGGCCAACGGCACCGTCCCACAGCAAGGGGGTGTTCGGCGGTGCAGCATTCGCGCCAAGGGCAGCGTCGGTGATCGGTGGATCCCCACCGCCACGGGCGGCCGGCCGTTCGTGCAGCTGATGGGGTTCAACGCCGACGAGGCGAGCCGGGCAGTCCGGGACGCCGCAGCCGGCGACAGCCCGGTGCGCACCGGCCGGTTCCCGCTGATTGAGTGGGGCTGGGGCCGACGGGACTGCGAGGAATACCTGCACCAGCGGTTCGGCGTCCGCTGGCGCAAAAGTTACTGCTGGTTCTGCTGCTACCCGATCTCCATGGGCGCGATGGAGGCCAACCTGCAGCGGATGCGAGCCTTCCCCGACATCGCCGGGCGGGTGCTGCGCCTGGAGTACGTCGCCACCTGCCTCAATCCCAACGCGAAACTGTTCGGTGTCAGCAGCCTGCTGGAGCGGTTCGACCCGGCCGCCCCGGCCGACCGGCCCGTGCTGGATGCCTTCGCACGCGAACTGGATTGCCCGTGGGCGCTGTACCGGGTGCGGCGCATCCTGCCCGTGGCCAAGGACAACCCCGCCCGCCGCGCCCCGGCCCTGCGGTCGGTGCAGCAACTCGCCCTCGGCACCCGGGCCCAGGTGGGGCGCCGGCTGGAGACTGCCTCCGCCCGCCATGGTCTTTCCGTCCAGACGGACCCCGCCCATGGCATGGTGCGCACCTGGTTGCGCCACCGCCGCGACGTCCTGCCGACCGTGGAGGAGCTGCTGGTCACGGCCCCGGCCTACGTCCGCGACAAGCAACAGAAGCGCTTCGAGAAGGAGTGGGCCGCCCACGTCGGCCGCCTCGTGGCCTTACCGGTCGGCTGACCACTCTCCCCCTGGTCTGCGGCTGTCCCGTCGCCCGGCCCGCAGGCGCGGGCCGGGCCCGCCCCCTGTCTTTGCTCTCCCGACCGATTTCGGAGGTGTCTTGTGTCTTCCTTCGGCCTGCCCGCCGGTACCGTTACCCAGGCCCCCGCGCCGGACCTGATCGATTACGACCTGATCGCCCCGCAGCTGTCCGGTGGCAAGGACAGCGCGCTGATGATGTGGCTGACCATGGAGGCGGCCCGCGTCGCCGGTGTGGTCGACCGGGTACGCAGTTACCACGCCTCTTTGGGGCTACTGGAATGGCCGGCGGTCACCTACGCCGGTGACAGGTGGCCGGGGGTGTCGGAGCTCGCCGCACGCCAGAGCGCCGCGTTCGGCCTGCCCGCCGATCGGCACATCGAGGTCACCCGTACCCTGCCGGCACCCGACGGTGGGCGGTTGCCGCACTCGCTGCTCACCGAGATCGCCGCCTACGGCCGCTTCCCGCGCCGCGGCAGCCGGTACTGCACCAAGTGCGCGAAGGAATCGGTGGTCTCCGCAGCTTGGACCCCGTTCGTCACCCGGCATCGGAAGGAGACAGGGCGGCCGATGCGGATCCTGAAAGTGATGGGGCTGCGGCGGGAGGAGAGCCGCGACCGCAGCAAGCTGGTGCCCTACCGGAACGTGCTGACCAACAGTGCCCGCGTCGTCGACGAGTGGCTTCCCGCCCTGACGTGGTCCACCCCGGCGGTGCTGGAGTGGTGTCAGGACCACCCCGATCTGCGGGCGTGGACGTACGACTCGGTTCCCGGTGCCGGGGACTGGGCTGGCACCAGCCGCTGCTCCTGCTCGTACTGCGTGTTCGGATCGAAGCGGGATCTGCTGCTGGCCGTCGGGCGGCGGCCGCGGCTGGCCGCCCTGTACGACGAGGTCGAGACCGTTCGCGGCGACTCCTTCCGTCCCGACTACCGGATCCACGACCTCATCCACCTTGCCGCCGGCCCCGACGCTCCCGACCCCGGTGTCGTCTGCGACGACAGCGGTCCGGAGTTCGACGCCCTGGTGGCTCAGGTCCGCGCCGCTCTGGCTCGACCACCCCGCAAGGCGGTCGATCTGGCCCGGCGGTCGGCCGGGCTGGCGTCCTGCGCCCTGTGCTGACCCGGCCACCGGTACGGCACCCTTCCTGCCCTGTGTCCAGACGATGGAGGATGAACGACGATGACGGATTCGATTGCGACCCGGTACCTGCTCGACTTGGCTGCGGCGGCCGCGAACACCGGCGACCCCGACCGGCTGCTGGACCTGTTGCGCGCCGGACACGCCCAGTGGTGCGAGGGCATCCAGCGGATGACCGAGGACGTGATCCGGCGATGCAAGGATCTGGACGACGCCGCGGTGGCGGCATGGTGTGCCCAGGCTGGCAGCCCTTGGGGGACGACAGGTCAGGACCGCAGTGATGCAATTGGTTGTCTGGTCTTCGCTCTGTGGGACGACACGCCAGCGGCCATGGCCTACGCCGCGCTGGAAGAGCGGGCGTCCGCGTTCGGAGTCTGCCTGATTCCCGAGTAGAAAGGGCGGACTTTCGCGTGCGGCTGGACACACCACCCCGGTTTTCGGCATTATTGAACCTGTCGCACCGGGGTCGGTGTGGCCTCTGTCACCATGCCCTTGTGAGGTTTCGATGTCCCAGCCCGCGAGTCCTCAGCTCGTGGACGGCGCCCGGATCGCCGAAGAGTTCGGCCTGGAGCCCCGGGCAGTCGACGAGTGGTGCCGGCGCCACGGCGTCGCCGGGCTTCCGGACTCGCGCCCCGTGAACGGAGTCGAGCACTGGCCTTACGACGACGTCGCGGCCCGACTCGGCGACCTGCTCACCGCCTCGCAGATCGCCGAGATGCTCGGCTACAAGAACAAGAGCACGATCTACCAACCGGGATTCTTCCCCGACCCCGACGAGACGTCGACGACGGCCAGCGGTCGCCGCGGCCGCATGCGGTGGAAGCTCCTCACCGTCATCGCCTGGGACCTCAAGCGGCCCGGTCGAGGCCGGCACGCCGGATCCAAGCGCACGCTGCCCGAATTGCCGGACGTCTCCTGGGACGGGGACCCGGACGAGCTCTTGGTGACACCGCAAGTGGCCGCCCTGTTGAACTTCGGCAGCGTCAAAAGCTTCTCCAGCTCGCTGTCCCAGGGCAACCTTCCCGAACTCGAGACGCCGGACGCAGAGGTCCCCGGCAGTCGAGGCCCGCGCAAGGCCTGGAAGCGGCGGACCGTCCAGGCGGTCGGCCGGCGGCTGGGGCTGGTGTCCGAGGGCCAGACGGAAGGCGACGAGCTCTGGAGCGCCGAACAGGCCGCGCCGCTGTTCGGCTACAGCAGCGCCAACAGCTTCAACGGTGCCCTCGCCCGCGGTCGGCTGCCGGAGCTCGAGGAGCCGGACGCCCTCGTGCCGTCCGCGGCCGGCAAGGGACGACGTCAGAAAAGATGGCGCCGCAGCCGCCTGGAAGAGGCCGCGGCCAAGCGACAGGGCACGTAACCTGCCCATCGCCGAGCCGCGTCGCAGAGCTCGGCTACCGTAAGACGTGGCAGCCGGTCGGGAGATGACGAAGCCCGGCACGTCAGGACCTCGCGTCCTGATAAGGACCGGTTGCCGCCTGATGGCCGGTACGGAGAGACTCACCACCTCTCCACCGTGCGGACCGATGTCCGCACGGGCCGGCCATCAGTGCTGTCCGCCTCGTCTCGAACCCGTGGTAAGCCGCGCCTTCCGATCGCTGCACCCGTGGCTCGGCGGTAACCGCAACCGTGGCCGCTTCGATACACCGTCCCGACGACGGCGGTAAGCGCCTCGGTAAGAACGACGGGTGAGGTAGAGACCGAGGGTGCATCCCGTGTGCCACGCCCTCGCGACCTCCGCAGCCACGGCGCTGCGGGCCCTGCCGGGAGGAGATCCTCGATGCCTCACAGCGCGGCCGACACCGCACCGCGCCGCACCGCCCCCGTGCGCGAGCAGGTCCTCGCCTGCCTGTTCCAACACCGGGCCGCCACCACGGTCCAACTGCTGCGCATGCTCACTCCTCGGCCGCACCCGGAGTACCTGCGCAAATGCCTGCGTGCCTTGCGTCGCAACGAACTGGCGGCTTCCATCGACCTGTACCACCGCCCCAGCGTGTGGTTCCTGACCGACCAGGGGCGAGCCACCGTGGCGCAGTGGCCACAGTTCGTCGACCGACGTCCCCACCGCGCCGGTCGAAGCGCGATGGGGATGCGCAGCCTGCACACCCTGACCGTCACGCGCACCGCTTTGGCCTTTCTCGCCGACGCCCAGGCCCGCGGCGACGACTTTTCCCCACTGGACTGGACCCCCGAAGTCAGTCACCCGATCCGCGACGGGGCCGCCGACGGCCGGCGCATGCTGGTCGCCGACGCGCTGCTGCGCTACACCCGCGTTCATCCGAGCCGGGCGTTGCTGCGGGCGTTCGTCGAAGTCGATCGAGCCACCCAGTCCAGCGAGCAGCTCGCCTCCAAGCTGATCGCCTACGCGCGGTTCCACAGCGCGCCCCCCATCCCTTCGGGGCGGCACGCGGCGACCTCCAGGCCGACGGTCGCCGCGGCCTGGCAGCGCAGTTATCCGGTGTTTCCACGGGTGCTGTTCGTTCTCACCGGGGCCGGGCCACGCGCCTTGACCCAGCGCATTGCCGATCTACAGACGATGGTGCGTCAGCACCCCTTGGTCGAGCAGTTCGCCGCCGAGGTGCCCTTGGGCGCTGCGGTGCTGGAGGACTTGGAGCAACGCGGCGCGTCGGCAGCGGTGTGGAGTGCACTGGACGACCGGACGGGTCGGTTCGGCTGGATGGATCTGTGACCTCGGGGCCGCGCTTCGCGGCCCCGAGTCCGATCAAGACCGTCCGTCGCCGGGCACAGGCGTCGCGAACCGCGAGATGCGTCGGCGGGACGTTCCTGCGCCCCGCGCGTGCGATGGCCTCGACGCACACATCATGACGTGACGCGATCCGGTCACTACCGAGTGTTCTCCTGACATAGGAAGAAGGGTGCGCCACGATGGCAACGTCGCGTCGACCGCAGGAGGTTGTCATGGGCGAGCACCGCAAACCGGAGCCGGATCCCGGTCAAGGCACCCCGCCGCCCGGCAATGCCGACGGGCAGGTACCCACCCCGCCTCCGGGCAACGGCAAGCACAAGAAGGACTGATCGTGTTCCTCGACGAGCGGCGCGCCCGGTTGGCCAAGGCCATGGAGCGCCGCGGCCAGTGGCCCGAGCGGTCCCCGTGGATTCGCCGGGCCGTCGAGGAACTGCCCCGGCACCTGTTCGCCCCCGCCCGGCTCTGGCACTGGGACAGCTCCGCCGGTGTCTATGTGCCGGTGGACCGGATGGCCGCCCCGGACCGGTGGGCGGCCGAACTCTACGCCGGGCCGGACGACCCGACCGTCACCCAGGTCACCGGCGGCCGGGCGTCGTGCAGTCTGTCCTGTCAGGCGGTCGTGGTGGACATGCTCGACTCCCTGCTGTTGGAGCCGGGGCACCGGGTGCTGGAGTTGGGCACCGGCACGGGTTGGAACGCGGCCCTGCTGGCCTATCGGGCGGGTCCAGGACGGGTGGTCAGCGTCGAGGTCGATCCGCAGCTGGTCGACGCAGCCCATGCATGCCTGACCGCGGTGGGTGCCGAGGTGGCCGTGCAAGTCGGTGACGGCTCCGCCGGTCGGCCGCAGGGCGCCCCGTACGACCGGGTGATCGCCACCTATGCGGTGGAGAAGGTGCCGTGGGCTTGGGTGGAACAGACCCGGCCCGGCGGGCGGATCGTCACCCCCTGGGGGCGGCTGGGGCACGTCGCGCTCACCGTCGCCGAGGACGGACGGTCGGCCAGCGGCTGGGTGCAGGGACTGGCCCAGTTCATGCCCACCCGGGGCGTCCATCCCGGCCGGGACTGGAAACAGATCCGCAGTGCCGGCCTACCCGAGCACGCGGACCGGCCGTTCGTCCGGGACATACAACGCCTTCACCAAGACGTGCACTTGCTGTTCGCTCTGCGGGTTGCCCTGCCCGAGGTGCATATCCGCACAGCAGCACGCGATGGTGGGGCATATGCATGGCTCCACGACGGTGATTCTTCCTGGGCCACCCTGACCCTGCGTGATGACGAGAAGGCGGTCGCCTGCCAGGGAGGGCCCCGGCGCCTAGCCGAGGAGCTGGAACGCGCGTGGGATCAGTGGCAGGCCTTGGGTGAGCCGGACCTGTACGACTACGGCCTGACCGTCGAACCGCATCGCCAGTATGCGTGGTGCCGCGACGCGGCCACCGGCCCACGCTGGCCAGTCGGCACAGGGGCCACAGACCACGTATCACTGACGAGTTGACCCACCTATGCAGTGACGCCTCGACGCTGGCGCCACGCCCTGTTCCTGTCTGTGGTGCAGGTTTCGTTTCCCGGCTTCGGCCAACTCGAGGTCCCGCAACGCGCGGCGCGGCTCTCCATGTGCCGGGTTGCTGTGGATGTTGCGGCATGGGCCGAGGCCGTTGGGACCTCCGGGTGCCCAGAGCGGGGGAGCGCTGACTCTCTAGCGGGCGGCCAGGGTCCCCCACGGGGGTTCTGCTCCGCTTCTCGACGTGGAAGTGACCGTCTCCGTGTTGGCCGCGCGGTCAGTGCGGCCACATCGCTGACATGGTGTTGCGGTAAGCAGCCGCGGCCAAGGAGGAACGGCCGGTACTCGGTTCTTACCGAAAGGCTTACCGGAGGCGAAGTGGCCGCTTACCGAAGAGCCTGTTATGGCCTCGTGACGGCCGCAGTGTGGCAGCGGCAAGCAGTGCGGTAAGTGGCCGGGCGAAGAGTGGCCGCATACCTGATTTCGCTTGTGTGCCAAGGAGCCGCGGATGTTTGCCGCTCGTCGTCGTGGCCGCGGATCGGGCGTCGCTGCGCGTCCCGACAGTGGCCACTCTTCTCGTGCTCGGCCGGGCATCGGCCGACTGGCCGTTGTGCGGGCCGCAGTCTGGGGGGCAGTTCTGTGTGGTCCGCTGGCTTTGGCCGCGACCTGGTTGGCCGACACCCCGACGACACGGCCTGTCTCAAGTTCCTCCGTGCGGCCAGTTCCCGGCAAGGATCCTGCCGGGTACGCGGAGCTGTTCGTCGGCCTGTGGCTGAACAGCGGCCAGGAATCCCAAGGGTCGCAGAGCGCTGCGGCTAAAGCGGTGCGGGCGATGGCTCCGAAAGTGGAGCTGCCGCAGTGGGGTGAGGCACCGCCGAAGGCGACGCAGGTGGCTGCCGTGGACAGTGAGCGGCTGCACTCCCGTGCGTGGTCGGTGACGGTCGCGGCCCAGTTCGAGTCGGCCGACGTCTCCGAGGATGACAACAGCGGCACAGCCAGCGGCGAGTGGGCGGCGGTTCGGTTCTTCACCGTTCCCGTGGTGATGACCGCAGACGATGCGACGTCACCGGGCGGCCGCCAGGCCCTGGCGGTGGCCGCCGCTCCGGCCGAGGTGGCCGGGCCGCAGACGGCCGAGCTGCCCGCCTCGCCCTACGGCACCGACGTGGAGCCCGGTTCGGCGCTGGAAGTGACGGTGCGCGAGTTCCTGTCGGCATATCTGAGCGGCGACGGCGGGGTGGATCGGTACCTGGCTCCCGGCGCAGTTGTGGCCGCCCCCTCGGCTCCGTACACCGCAGTCCGGGTGGAGCGGGTCAGCGCCGCCGATGGCACCGGTGACCGTCCGGTCGAAGACGGGGCCCAGGCTCGGGTCCGCGCTCAGGTGACGGCCGGCGATACCGGCGGCGGGCAGTGGCCGCTGTCGTATGCGCTGCGGTTGACCGCTCGGGATGGCCGCTGGGAGATCGCCGAGGTGGAGGCCGGTCTGGAGATCAGCAGGAAGGTGACGCGGTGACCGAGGAAATGATATTGGCCGGTGCGCTGGAGGAGATGGGCGACCACCTGCTGGACGTGGGCCAGGGGTGGACCGACAAAGGGCTGGCGCTCATTCTGGCAGCCCTGGTCGTCGTGCAGATCGGTCGGAAGTTCAGCGTCAAGGCCGGTATCGGCGCGGCGATCGGCATGGTGCTCTGTCTGGGGATCTACGACTCCCGCCAGGATCTGCGGGACGACGTCAAGGACGAGATCACCACCGTCGAAAGCGTGCGCTTGGAGCGAATCCCGGTCGATCGTGTCGTCACCGGTATCCCCTCGACCGGGCCGATCGGGGTCGAGGGTGGTGGAGTGGCGTGACGGCCGCGGCCGTGCGGTCAAGGACGGGCCGCACCTACACCCGAGCCCGACGACACCCGTGGGTGCTGGGCAAAATCGGCGACTGGACGTTGCCGCTGGGGCCGTATACCCCAACTCAGTTGGGCGTGGCGTTCGTCGGCGCCTTCGTCTTGATCAAGACGTTCTCCTGGTGGTCGACGTTGGGACCGCTGCCGGTGGCCGCGTGGGGAGTGGCGGTGTGGGCCGCGCGCAATCCCAAGATCGGCGGCCGGTCCCCCATGTACGCGGCAGCGGGCCTGCTGGAGCTGGCGGTGCAGCCGCGGTGTGGGCGGATCGGCGGGCGGGCCGCCCGGGAGCGGCGGCCGCGGTTGCTCTACGGCGAATTCGTGGTGGATGAGACCGATCCTGGTTCTCTCCCCACCTTCGTCGAGACGTCCGGCGGGGTGCGTGCGACGCACGGTTTTCAAGGCCGCCCGAAGAAGAGGACGCAAAGCCGGGCCGGGCGCTCGCGGCGGAGACACCGGCCGCCGCACCGGTCGATGAAGGCCGCTGGTCCGGCGCCCACCACGTTGCAGCGCATGCTCCAGGCGAGCTCCGGAGGAGATCACTAATGCGTGTTCCGATCCGTCACATCGTCGACCACCTGGTGTGGTCCACCACCGGGACCGTGTGGGCGATCTGGAAAGTCGAGCCGCAGGGCAGCCCGTACATGGAGCGCCGACAGCGTGAGGACCTGCTGAGTCGGGTGACCACCATGGTGCGGTCGCTGCCCGGGGCCGCGCGGGTGTTCGGTCTGTGTGCACAGTTGGATCCGGGCGAAGTGGTCTCCCGCACGCTCAAGGGCGTCGACCTGGACCGGCACCCGCATTGGGCGCAGGTCGCTCATGCCCAACTGGACTTGCTGGCCGAGATGGAGATGCATCAGCGCACCGTGTGGCTGGCGGTTCCGTTGGCCGCTTCCGGCGCCCGAGCCGAGTTGTCCGCCGCGCTGGGGTCGACGTGGGCGGAACTCTCGGGGTTGTTGGGGTTGGCGCCGGCCCCGGTGCCGGCACGAGAGGTGGCCGCGTATCGGCAGTGGGCACAGCAGGTCGCTGCGGAGCTGGGCAGCGGTTTGGAGATGCGCCCGGCCCGCCCGGCCGAAATCGTGTGGATGGTTCAGCACGCGGTGCACCGCGGGTTGGAGGAACCGCTGCTGGTGCACGCCGCCGACAGCTCCTCCTGGGGTGGTCGCGTCGTCAACGGGGTGCTGCGGTCGCCGTCGTACGCGGATCTGGGGCAAGTTCGGCTGCTGGAGGGCGGTCAGGGTCGATCCGGTGAGCAGCGCACGGAGCGGAGGACGGGCACGCTGCGACGCGGGAGAACGGCACCGTCCCCGGTGAAGCGGGTGTGGCTCCAGGTGGAGTCGCAGGCGGGCATCGGCTACCAGGCCCACTTGGCGCTGGCGGAGATGCCCGCCGCAGCGCCTGCCGAGGCGGCTGATGTTCTGGCGCAGTTGGAGCTGCTTCCCTATCCGGTCGACTTCGTGTGCGACCTGCGACTGGTTCCGGCGGAGAAGGTCAAGCAGGAGGTCCGTCGCAAGAAGCGCGAGCTGATGGACCAAGCCGAGCAGTACGACGCCCAGAGCAGCATCGGGTTGCCGGAGGAGATGTACGACGCAGCCGGAGATCTGGGTGAGTTGGACGCGCGGGTGTCCCGTTCCTCCGTGGAGGTCGAGGTTCAGGCGGTGACCGTGCTGACGGTGTGGGGCGGCGACGCCCGCACCTGCGACGAGCGTGCCCGATCCTTGGCAAAGCAGATGAGCGGGGCCGACTACCGGCTGGTGCGGCCGATCGGTACGCAGCAGCATTTGTTCGCCCTGGGCCTGCCGGGTGCCGCCACGCCCGCGCCGGTGCGGGAGTTCACCCAGTACCAACTCAGCGAGGACTGGGCGATGACCGGGGCGTTCTATGGAGGCCAGTTCGGCGACCCGTCCGGGCAAATGATCGGTGTCGGCCTGGATTGCGGCACCGTCCGGCCGGTTCTGCTGGACATTGCCAATGCCCCCAAGGAGACCGCTTCGGCATCGTTCGGGGTGGCCGGCGAGCTCGGGGCGGGCAAGAGCGTACTGCTGAAGTTGATCACGTCGGCGGTGGTGGACCGCGGTGGCCGTGCGATCGTCATCGACCGTACTCCGATCCGTGAGTGGGCCACGTTCGCGGCTGCTGCCGCTCCGGGTCGGTGCCAGGTGGTCGATGCGGCGGCGGCCGAGTTGTCCATCGACCCGCTGCGGATCTTTCCCGTCGCGACCGGAGCGCACTACGCGCTGTCCTATCTGACGTTGCAGCTGGGAGTCGGGCCGATGACCGCCCAGGGAGCGGTGGTGAAGCGGGCCGTTGCCCAGGCGGCGGCCTGCCCCGAGCCGTCGATGAGCCAGGTGCTGCGGGCATTGGAGGAGATGGCCCGCCAGGAGACGGGGCCGCGTGCGCAGGACGCGGCCACCGTGTGCGACCTGCTGCGGGTGGTCTGCGACGACCCGCTGGCCGCCATGGTGTTCGACCCCGCTCTGCCGCCGATCAGTCTCACCGACTTGAACTCGGATCTCGTGGTCATCACCACCACCGGTCTGACCCTGCCGCCGCGAGAGGCGGTCACCCATCCGGAGTTGTTGCGGCAGCAGCCGGTCGAGGCGCTCATCGGCCGGGCCGTGCTGTACCTGGTCGCCGCGCTCAGCCGCCAGATCGCTTTCGCCCAGCCCGAACAGTTCACGTTGATCACCGTGGACGAGTGTTACTGGCTTACCAGCAGCACCGAAGGGCTGGCGCTGGTCCACGAGGTGGTGCACTACGGCCGCAAGCATGGCGCCGGGATCGGTCTGGGCGGGCACGATGTGCTCGAGTTGGGCAACGAGACCATTCGCGGCCTGTTGGCGTACCGATTCTTGGCCCGCACCGGTGACGAAGTGCTCGCCCGCCGGGGGTTGGAGTTTTTGGGGCTGACGCCGGACGAGGAGCTGGTGCGGCTGGTGACCAGCGAGCTGTCCCCTATCGGGGTGGCCGACCGGGCCGGGGAGATGCTGGGGCGCGACCCGCGGATGCAGATCGGCCGTTTCCAGGTTCTGGTGCCTGCGCTGGCGCGGCTGGAGAGCGGCATCTTCACCACCCCGGGCGAGGGCGCCCCGCCCGCGCCGAACCCCGCGCAGGAGTCTGCGGCCGGGGAGGTTCGCGCCGAGGGCACCGACTCCGCATTGGCGGGAGCCCGGTGATGCGGCGGTCGACGAGCTCGACATGTCGCCGGCCGGCCGTGTGGGTGGCCGGTGCGGCAGCCACGGTCGGCCTGCTGGTGGCGTCGGCGGTGGGCGTGGACGGCTGGTGTCCGCGTGGGAACGACCAAGGCGGTGCGGCGGCGATCATTCTGGAGGAGCCCACCAGCGTCGCCACCAAGACCGATCCGGGCCGGGGCGGCCCCTGTGATCTGATCGCCGGCCCGGCTCGGGAGTATTGCTTGCCCGATGCCGAACGCGTCCCTCCGACCGAGGGGGAGCGGGAGGTGGAGACGGCCGTGACGGTCGCCGTGGTGGTCGCGACGGTTTCGCTGTGGTGGGGGATCCGCCGGGCGGCCGGGAGGCGGCAATGAGGGCATGGTCCGGCATCGTGTGGCGCGGGGCGGCCCTCGGTGCCGCCCTGACCGTGGTGGCGCTGACAATCGGCAGCCCGGCATGGGCCGATGACGCCTCGCTCCACCTGGCCGACGGCGGCGACAGTGGCCTGCTGGGGCCGTTCAACGTCAAGACCGCCGACGGACTACGGCTGGACAAGTACGAACTGACCGGCGGCGGCGACGGCGTCGAGGACACCACGATGCGGTTTTTGATGTCGGGCCTATTCGCCCTGTCGCGGACCATCGTGGGTGCCTGCTGCTGGCTGGTCGACTGGGTGTACCGGTATCCGGTGCTGGAGAAGTTGATCGCTCCCGCCCAGGCTGTCTCCGACGCCTACCAGGAGCACGTGGTGGAGCCGCTGGGTATCGCTCCGCTGTTCCTGGCCTGGGCGTTCGCCGTCGGCCTGATCATGGTGATGCGTGGCAGGCCCGGCCGGGGGTTCGGCGAGATCGGACTGACGTTGCTGATCTCGGCGATGACCGCGTCCGTGCTGGTCCGTCCCGATGTGCTGCTCGGTTACGACGGGCCGGTGCAGCAGGTACAGCGCGCCTCGCTGGAGGCCGCCGTCATCACCGCCAACAGCGGCCGGGAGACAGGCGACCGCGACGATCCGTGCGATCTGGTCGCCGGCCCGGCCCAGAGGGCCTGCCGTGACAAGCAACCTGCCGACGACCGAGACGCGGAAGAGGTGGAGCGGGCCAAGCGGCGGCAGGACTGCGAAGCGGTCTCCGGGCCCGCCCGGGACTTGTGTCTGTCCGGCAAGCGGGCCCCGGCCGCGAAAGACGTGTCCGAGCCGATCACTCGGATCCTCACCGACGTCCTGGTGGTCCAGCCCCACCAGCTGCTGCAGTTCGGGCAGCTGTTTGAGCGGGGCACGTCGATCCACAGGGACTACGTCAAGGGGCTGGACTACAAGTTCACTCGCGACGAGGACGACCCGTGCCGTGATCTCGGCGGCGTGGCGGAGGAGTACTGCCCCAACAGCGACGGCATCTCCCCCGAAGAATTCGAGGACGGCAAGGCCCAGTCCGAGCTGATGGAGAAGCACGGGGAGGCGGGCAAGGTCGCCATCAGCTATATGAACTCCCTGTCCTGGGACCGGGTGCTGGGGGCGCTGTTCCTACTGATTGCCGTCTGTGTCCTGGCCTTGGTCGTGCTGTCGATGGCCGTGGTGATGCTGGCCACGCAGTTCTCGGCCGCCGTCGCGGCCGCGGTCGGCTGCCTGGTGCTGGCGTGGGCAATCCTGCCTGGCCCCAACCGGGGTGTGTTGTGGAAGTGGCTGGGGCTGTTCATGACCACATCCGTGATCATGTTCGCTTTGTCGATCTCCATCCCGATGTTCGGTATCGCCGCCCAGGCCCTGCTGACCGACACCGACAACACCGTGCTGGTGGAGCGCCTGCTGCTGTTGGACGGCCTGGCGATCACCCTGCTCGCCGTGCACCGCCGGATACTGCGCGGCGCGAGCGGTCTGGGGCAGCAGTTCGCTCTGCGCATGCGGTACGCGAAGGTGGGCGGCACCCACCTGGTGGGCGACCAAGCCGCCGCTACCGGTGCGGCGCTGTCGTCCCTGGGGGCGGGGGCTCGTTTCCCCGGCGCCTGGCCCGGCGGGAGGGTAGCGGGGCCAGGTCCTGGCGGCTTCCCGGTGCAGGCCGCACTGATGAACCGGCGCGCCCGCCTGACCGGTGGGCTGCGCTCCCTGGGTGAGGGACTGCCCGGCGATCCGGCCGGGCTGCTGGCCGATGCCCGCGCCGAGGGGCGCCGCGGCCTGGCGCTGTTGTCCGTTCCGCTGCGCGCCGCACACCACGCCTGGGCCGGCAAGCCCCGCCCGGGCTCCGGGCCGCGAGAACTCGGCAAGGGGAAGCCGTCCGCGCACGACCGCGGCGGTACTTCGCTGATCGTCGACGGCCGCACCGGCGAGATCATCGGCGGCGCCGATCGGGAGCAGAACGAGGGGGTGGAGTCGATCGGGACTCGGCTGCACGATCGGCTGTCCCGAACCCGCGGCGGGCGGATGGTCTCCCGCGCCGGCCGGTTGGTGTGGCACTCCACCGTCGGTCTACCCGCCGCGGTGGCGCGCGCACCACAGAAGAAGACCGAGCTGACCCACCGGCTGGATCGGCGTCTGCGGCACTACGAGGACATCGCCGACCGGTGGGAGCAGGACACCCGGGCCGGATTGCAGCGCATGTCCGCGCCGGTGCGTCGGGCCTACCACGGGGTGACCAGGCCCATCCGGGACGCTCACCGCATGCGGCGGTGGATGGATCTGTGGCTGGACGAAAACGGACGCTCGCTCAAGTACGGGGCGCGCCCGGACGACGGGGACGGTGAGACGTGAGGAAGCTGCTGCGCCGTACCGCCGCCCTGGGCGCGGCCACCGGGGTGGCAGCGGTGGTGTTCCTGCCGTTGATGATCGCCTCCGGCCAGGTCGAGGAAGGCCCCGACATGCAGGAGGTCGCCGCCGTCTCCGGGATCTCGGCACGGATGCTGGCCGCCTACCAGGAGGCGGCCACCGGTGTCGCCCGGCACGCGCCCACGTGCCGGGGGATGACCTGGCCGATCCTGGCCGGGATCGCGAAGGTGGAGTCCAACCATGCGGCCGGGCACACCATCGACCGTCGCGGCGACGTCACCCCGCACATCATCGGCCCCCGGCTCGACGGCAGCGGCGCCGGCGGCAATACTTCCGCCATCACCGACACCGACCGCGGCCGGTGGGATGGCGACGCGGTGTACGACCGCGCGGTCGGCCCGCTCCAGTTCCTGCCCTCCACTTGGGAGTCGATGGGGCGGGACGGCAACGGCGACGGGGTGCGCAGCCCGCACAACGTGGACGACGCCGCCCTGGGCGCCGCAGTGTACTTGTGCGGCCACGGGCGGAACCTCGCCGACCGCGCGCAACTGCGGGACGCGGTGTTCTCCTACAACCACTCCCACGCCTACGTCGACGAGGTGCTGCGATGGGTGGACCGCTACACCCGGTTCGCTCGCGTCTCGTCGGTGTTCGGGGCGGGGGCGAGCAAAGGGGCGGAGAAGGCCATCCGGGCGGCCCTGTCCCAACGGGGTGTCCCCTACTCCTGGGGCGGCGGCACCGCGCAGGGTCCCAGCCGAGGGGTCTGCTGCTCCCCGGGCGGCAAGTCCGGTGCGCACATCACCGGGTTCGACTGCTCCGGGCTGACCCTGTACGCCTTCGCGCAGGCCGGGGTGCGGCTGCCGCGGACCGCGGCCGCGCAGGCCGGGGTCGGCCGCCGCATCCCCGCCGCCCAAGGCGTTTCCGCGCTCAAGCCCGGCGACCTGGTGTTCTTCGCCTACAACCCCGGCAGCGACGCCACGATCTACCACGTCGGGATCTACCTGGGGGGCGGACAGATGGTCAACGCCCCGCGGCCGGGGA
Source organism: Streptomyces megasporus (assembly GCF_000718985.1). Lineage (GTDB taxonomy): Bacteria > Actinomycetota > Actinomycetes > Streptomycetales > Streptomycetaceae > Streptomyces > Streptomyces megasporus. The sequence continues at coordinate 31,031 of NZ_JODL01000032.1, forward strand.
CCGTGGTGCGCACCGAGCCGGTCTGGGAGGACGGCTTCGCGGGAGGAGCCCGCATCCTGTGACCACCCGCCGTGCCCTCTCCCGCCGCCCCGGGGTGGCGCTGCTGGCCGCCGCGCTGCTGGCCGCCCTGGGCACCATACTGCTCGTCCGTGCCCCGCACGACGCGCCCCACGTGGCGGCGCGTTCGACGCCCGCTCAAACCGATTCTGCGGTGCCGTTGCCCCGCGCCTCCCGGCCCGCGTCCGACCGGCCGCCGGCTGTGAAGCAGGGGAAGCCGCCGGACCCGGCGGTGGACACCGTCTCACCCGTGCCGCCGGCTGGGGACGGTCCTGGCGCCGACGCGGCGATCCAATGCGTACTGGAGCACTCGTCGCCCGCTGATCTGCCTCGCTCGGTGGAGCGCGACGCGGTCGCGCTGGCCGAGCAGGTGTGGCGCGCGGACGTCACCGGCGCAGGTCGTGTCCGGTGGCCGCGCTACTTCTCCGCCACCGCCCCGGCCCGGCACCTGTACACACGGGTGCGGATCCAGGCCGGCATCGCCCGCAGAACCGACGCTGGCCGCGTGGTGGTGCACCTGGTGTGGGCCGGCGCCGACCCGTCGGGCCAGTACCGCGAGGGCCGCACGGCCCGTGTGTTGCTGGCCCGCACCGACCACGGATGGGAGCCCGTACGTTGACCATCACACCGTTCGCCGCTGCTTCCGAAGACGTGCAGGGTCTGTGGCGCGCCGGTTGGGCGCTGGTGCAGGCCGTGGTCGGTGCCGCTCGGTGGATCACCGACCACTTGGTGCTCTTGGGTTTGATCGGGGCGGTGCTGCTGGCCGTCGGTCAGGCGGTGCAGGTGTGGCTGGCGGCTGCGGCGTCCCGTCGCCGGGTGCGATATCGCCTCACCCCCAGCCGGCGTTTCGAGGCCGACGCCGAGCAGATCTGGCGGTATGCCGTGCTGCTGACGCGGGCGGCGTCCAGCGGACCGTGGTGGGCACCACGCCGGTCGCGGTCGGTACGGATCGAGCTGCGCGCCGATGGAGGCAGCCCACTGGACTACATCGTGGAGGGCCCGGCCTCGGCCCGACAACTGCTGGCCAGCACGCCCTACCGGGGGGTGACTGTCATGCCCGTCCGGCGGCCGCCCGCCTCACGGTCCCGGCACACGGTGCGGGCGGAGTTCGTGGTACGCGGCCCGGTGTCCGAGCGGCTGCGAGAGGTGCCACTGGAGCCCGACCCGTTGCAGCCGCTGGTGGACGCCGTGGCCACGCTCCGCACCGACCTGGGCGATCGAGCGGAAATCTGCATCGATCTCCAGGCGGTGGGCCGCTGGAATCTGCTGATACGCCGTTGGCAGGTGCTGGCCGACGCCCGGGCCCGGGCGCAGCGGCAGGCCCGCCGCGACGCCCTGACCGCACTGGAGGTCGAGGACTCCTGGCGTCAGCAGCTCGCCGAGCTGCTCGGCGGCCGCGGAAGTGGCCGACGCCCGGTACTGTCGGCGCGGCCGCGTCCGGTCGACCGGACCAAGGCGCTGGGCAGACTGGCGGAGTCGGCCGGGCTGGTGCGCATCCAGATCCTGGTGCGGTGCTCCTCCGACCGCATCGGCCGAGCCCACAAGCGCCTGGGGCACATCGCCGCCGCGCTGGACATCTACGCCGCCGGTGCCCGCATCGTCCGCCGGGGCCGCCGGATCGGTCCCTGGCGCTTCGGGGATGTTGACAGCCGCCCTTGGCGGCGAGGGTTCGACGCACGCTGGGCCACTGGGCAGATCACCGGCACGCGCCGATCGTGGGTACGGGTGGAGGAGATCGCCGGCCTGTTCAAACCGGTCACCCGGCACTGCCGGTTGCCGCTGCTGGTCGGTGACCTGCCCATCTACCGGCCCGGCGACGCCCACGTGATGCCACACGGCTGGCACATTGGCCCGGACGGGGTCGAGCGGCTGATCGCCACCCCGCTGGCCGAGACGTTGTTCAGCGTGCGGGTGGGCAAGACCACCTACGGCAAGACGGCACAGGCGCTGGTGCAGATGGTCGCCCTCGCCCACGGTGGACACGGCGCGCTGTTCGTCGATCCGCACGGCGACAGCTTCCGGGAAGCCGCTCCCTATCTGGCGCACCGGCGCATCGCCGAACGGCTGCTGTACCTGGACCTGACCGGCCGGCACGGCGACAGAGCACGGCTGGGCACCTGGAACCCCCTCGGCCTGGAGCGCGGACAACGCCCCGAGGAGGTGGTGCGGGCGGTGGTGGACGCATTCGCCACCGTCCTGGGCTGGAACGACGTGACTCATCCGCGGGCGATGACCGTCCTGACCAAGGGGGTGGAGGCGCTGGTGGCGGTCAACGCCGTCGCCGTCGCCGCTGGTCGCCCGAAGTGCCAGGCGACGCTGTTCCAACTGCGCACCTTGCTGACCAATCCCGGCTGGCGCAACCTGGTCCTGGCCGCCTTGGGCGAGGAGCGGGCCCGCTGGTGGACCAGCGTCTTCCCCCAGTTCCCCGCCGACGCGCTCGCCCCGGTCCTCAACCCACTGGATCGGCTGGCGGCCAGTCCGGTGGCTCGCTCCTTCTTGGGCAGCCCCACCAGCACTTACGACATCCGCGCCGCGATGGATCACCAGATGCTGGTGTGGATCTGCCCGTCCGCGTCCGGCCCCACCGACCGGCTGCTGGTGAGCCTGTTGTTCCAGGACCTCTTCCGCGCCGGGATCTCCCGCCGCGACACGCCCGCGAACCGGCGCCCGGACTTCCACACCTTCGTCGATGAGCTGATCTCCATCGACAGCGCCTCCTCTGGCATCCTCGCCGCCGTCAGTGAGGAACTACGGAAATTCGGTATCCGGCTGCATGCGATGACTCAACTGCTCCAACGGGTCTCGGTACAGACCCGCGAGTCGCTGATGCAGAACGCGTCGGTGCTCTCCAGCACTGCGGGCGCCAGCGACGCGGCCGCCCTGATGGCCAAGGAGTGGGGCGGGGCGGTGGACTCGGCCGAGATCGCCGAACTGCCCCGCTTCCACCACTACATCACTCTCACTGTCGGTGGGCGGCGCCTGGGGCCGCTGCTGATCCGCGGCCCGCAGGTGAGCGAGGTGTTCGACAAATTCGCCCGGCCCTCCCAGGTCGGCCGGCTTCACGCGGCCGTCGTGCACAACCTCGCGGCACGGCCGGTGGCCGAACTCGAGGCGGTCGCCGCCGCCCAGGACGCATGCGTCGCCGACTTCTTGCGAACCACACGGCGTACCAGCCTGGCCAAGCCCGGCGTCGATGTCTTCGGCCGCACCGAAACTCCCGGCCGGGCGGAAGGACCGGCGGAGGGAGGCGACCCCGATGGCAACACCCCGCAGACACCGGACATCTACTGATTCCCACGATCAGGGCGTCGGTCTCGGCGATCTCCTCATCGAGGGCCATCACCTCCCTCGCCAGCCTGGCCACGACGGCCGCGGCCAGCTTCTCTGCCAAGTCGGGAGCGCGAAAGCAGAACTGCGGCCTGCCTCCCGCCACCCTCCGCTTCCGGACCCGTCTCGGAAGAGTCCCACAACTGAGGTGGTGGGATAGCAAGTCGGCGCAAGTTCGCCAACTTCGGTACCGAGGTGGGAAGTTGGCGCGGAAGTCCGTAGTGTGGCGAGCGCGTACGACGACCGAGAGGATCGCCGTCCGGGCGGTGTGGCCTGCGGTGGTCTGCTGAGGACGCGCCGGCTCGTCGCGGACCAGTCGAGCCGGTCGCCGGATACGGGGAGGCGACATCCGATGACGCGCACACCGCGCCGCCGACCGGGACCTGTACGGGCACGCCGTCGGGCGCTGCTCACCGCCTGTTTAGGGGTCGGTGTGCTGTTGTCGGCGTGCAGTGGGCAGGACGCCGCCGAGCCGGAGGATGCCGCGTCATCGACGGCACCCGCCACGCTGACGCCGTCGGCCGCGCCGGACGCCGATCCGCTGGCGGCGGAGAAGAAGGCGGTGGTGAAGGACTACCGGCGGTACTGGGATGCGCGGGTGGAGGCGTACGCCCGGGGCACCTCCAAGGGCACGTCTTTGCGGACCTATGCCACCGGGAAGGCGTGGGCGGCGATCGAGGGCGAGCTGGAGAAGCTGGTCGACCGGGGACTGACGACCACCGGTGAGCCGATGATCGACCCGAAGGTCACGGCTATCGACATGGACCGCGCGGTGCCCCGTGCGACGATCACCGGCTGCGTGGACGTCTCTGGCTGGACGCTCGTCGACCGCGACACCAAGAAGGAGGTCACCCTCCCCAGCGAGCGGCTGACGAGGTACGTGAGCACCGCGACGGCGGAGAAGTGGGGGAAGCGATGGGTGGTTCTGGAGGACGCGCCACGCGACCGCAGATGCTGACCCGCCCGGCGGTGGCCGTGGCCGCCCTTGCGGCGCTGGCCGTGCCGCTGACCGGCACCGCCCGCGCCGACGGTCCGGACATCACCGCAGGAGAATGCGATCTCATCAGCTTCTGTACCGGGGTACGCGTCGAGCGGCCCGCACCCGGCTCCCCTGGGGACGGTAGGCGCCCCACCGGCGGGGGCGGGAGCGCGAAGAGCGGTGGGGACTTCGCCGTCAACCGGGACTGCCGGGTCAGGCCGCTCCAGCCACAGCCCCCGGCGGGCAGTTCCCTGTGGGAGGGCCGCGACCCAGAAGACGGCGCGATCTACGTGCGGATCTGCCCGACCACCGGCCCGTTGGGACTCGGGCAGACCCAGGAGACGTTCTGGGCGGCCAATCCCCCCGAGGAGGAAGCGGTCGATCCGACGGTGCTGGCGCAGCAGGCCCTGGACAAGATGGCGCTACGCGGCCCAGACATCATCAGCCCGACCTCCGCAGGCCGGTACTCGGTCGGGGTGCCGATGTGGCTCCAGGTCGGGCGTTCGGCCACCACCTACGGCCCCAACCGGGCGTCCGCGTCGGCCGGTGGCGTCACGGTGACGGCCACCGCCCGCGTCACGCGGATCGTGTGGGACATGGGCGACGGGTCGTCGGTGACCTGCACCGGCCCGGGCTCGCCGTACCGCAAGGGGTACGGCATGCGGTCCTCGCCGGACTGTGGCCACCGCTACACCACCACCTCGGCGTCCCGGTCGAGCGGGCGGTTCACGGTGACCGCGACCTCGACCTGGCAGGTGCAGTGGACGGCCACCACAGGCGAGTCCGGCGAGGTGACCACCACACGGCAGTCGGAGGTGGCCATCGGAGTCGGCGAGGCCCAGGCCGTTGGCAGCTGAGGCACCACACGCGAAAGGGACACAGGGCGTTGAGCAAGACCGAAACCCACAGCCGCGCGTCGTCGGCGACGCCCATTGCGCAGGCCGGTGGCACCCCAGGGCAGGCGGCGCCGGTCACCGTGCCGAAGGCGCTGCGGGCGCGGCGGCGCAGCCCGTGGGCGATTGGGATGTCGGTGGCGCTGATCGCCGCCGGTGGTGTCGGCGGGGCGGTGCTGCTGGAGGCTTCCGGGCAGCGCACCAGTGTGGTGACGGTGGTGCGGCAGGTGCCCGCCGGGCAGGAGATCACCGAGCGGGATCTGGGGGAGGCATCCGTCGCGCTGGCCCCGGGCCTCAAGCCGGTGCCGGCCGACGAGCGGGAGACGGTGGTCGGCAAGCGGGCCGCGGTGGGACTGGTGCCCGGCTCTTTGCTGTCCCGCTCCCAGGTCACCGAGGCTTCGCTGGTGGCCGAAGGGGAACAGGTGGTGCCCGTCGGGTTGAAGCCGGCGTTGTGGCCGGCCACCGAGCTGGCGCCGGGCCAGCGAGTGCAGGTGGTGTGGGTGCCGGGCGAGGGCGGCACGGGCGAGCAACAGCCCGCCGAGGATCGGCGGCCGGTGACCGCCCGGGTGGTGAAGGTCGGTTCCCCCTCCCCGAGTTCGGGGGTGGCCGTGCTGGACGTGGCGGTGGCTGCCGAGGACGGCCCGGTGGTGCTGGCGTGGTCGGCGAGCGGGAACGCCGCCTTGGCCCTCGACGCCGGCGGAGGTGATGAGTGATGGCGGTGGTGGCGCTGGCGGGCACCACTGGTGCCCCCGGGGTGACGTCGACCGCGTTGGCGTTGCAGGCGGCGTGGCCGCTGCTGCCCGGGCGGCGGATGATCACCGCCGAGTGCGACCCGGACGGTGGGGCGGTGTTGTATGGCGCGCTGCAGGGTCGGTTGGGAGACCGGCACGGGCTGCACAACCTGGTGGCGGCCGGGCGGCGGGGAGCGGCAGCGTTCACGGAGGCGTTCTGGCGGCAGTTGATCGACCTCACCGACGACGGGAGCGCCGAGGACGGCCCCGGGGACCGGCTGCTGCTGCCAGGCTTCGCCGAGCCGGCGCAGGCCCTGGGGTTCGCCCCGCTGTGGGAGATGCTGGCCGCTCAGTTCGTCGGGATCGGCCCCCACGGGCACGACGTGCTGGTGGACCTGGGGCGCGGTGGCGTGTTCGGTCCGTCCGGGGTGCTGGCGCGGCGGGCGGATGCAGTGGTGTTGGTGGCACGGACCACGATGTTGGGGGCGCGGTCGGCCGCGGTGCGGTTGGAAGCGCTGCGCGAGGAGATCCCCCATCTGGGGCTGCTGCTGATCGAGGAGGAGTACCCGGCCGACTACGTGCTCCAAGTGCTACGCAAGGAGCGAGGCCTGCGTCCGTCGCTGGTGGGTGTGTTGCCGCATCGGCCGCGGCAGGCACGGGTGTTCTCCCACGGCGCCGAGCCGGACCGCCGGTTTGCGCGCGGGGAGTTGATGCGGGCTGCCCGTACCGTGGCCGAGACAGTGCAGCGGCAGTTGGACCAGGTCCTCGCCACTCGCACCCGGTCCGGTTCCGCTCCGGTATACCGCGGGGAGGTGGCCGGTGCGCGGTAGGGCATTGCACGACGCTCCGGTGGTGCCGCCGGAGGAGCCGGCCACGCGGGTGCGTCCGCGGCCCGCGCATGCGGCGGCTTCTGCCACGGCGGGGGCGGCGCGGCCTCGTCCGGTGGGCCGGTCGGGCTCGCAGGAAGCGATCGTCGACCTGGAGGCGGCCGAGGAAATCCGGCGCCGGGTCGGCGACCGGCTCAAAGACGCCCTGGCGGCCGATCCGGGCATGGACCCGGCCACCCGCGAGCAGCGTGGCCGGGGCTGGATCAACGACGAGCTGGCCGTGTGGTACCAGCAGCAGGCGATGCGGCGCGGTGCCCCGCCGTCTCGGGCCGAGGAAGCGGCCCTGGCCAAGGCCGTGTTCGACCTGCTGTTTCGGGCGGGGCGGCTGCAGCCGCTGTTGGACGATGATCGGATCGAAACGATCCTGATCAACGGCTGCGACCAGGTGTGGGCCGACGTCGGGGACGGGCATCTGGAGCCGCGGTCGCCGGTGGCCGACTCCGACGCCGAGCTGCTGGAGCTGCTGCGGCACCTGGCCCGCACCAGTGGCGAGGGCCAGGCGGAGCGGACCCTCTCCCACGCTCGCCCGTTCCTGGCGCTGCGGCTGCCCGACGGCTCCCGCCTGCAGGCGATCACCGGTGTGTCGGCCCGGCCGTATGTGACCATCCGCCGCCACCGCCACCAGCGCGCTGATCTGGACACCATGGTCCGGCTCGGGGCGATCGACACCACGCTGCGGGCGTTTTTGTCGGCGGCGGTCAAGGCGGGCAAGAACATCATGGTCGCCGGCCCGCAGGCGGCGGGGAAATCCACGCTGCTGCGGGCGCTGCTGCGCGAGTACGACCGCGACGAGCGGTTCGCGGTGATCGAGACCGAGGGCGAGCTCATCGACCCCGCCGACGACTATTTCCGGCAGGTCCTCACCTTGGAGGCACGGGAGTCCAACGGCGAACGCGGCCCGGACGGGCGGCCGGTCGGCGAGATCACTCTGCTGGATCTGCTGTATCCGGCGTTGCGGATGTCGCTGTCGCGGGTGGTGGTCGGCGAGGTCCGCGGTCCGGAGGTGGTGGCGATGATGCAGGCCCTCACCAGCGGCCAGGGCGGCAACCTGTGCACCATTCACGCCCTGAGCCCGTACGTGGTGTTCGACCGGATCGCCGAGCTGTACGCGGGCGCCGGCGTGCTGTCCGAGGACCTGGCCTACCGGCAGGCCGCCAACGGCCTGGACTTCATCGTGTACGTGCAGTTGGTCGACGAGCGACCCATCGGCGGGGCACGGCATCGGTTCGTCTCCCACGTGCTGGAGGTGACCGGCCGCGGCGAGGACGGGCGGCCGGCCACCAACACGATTTTCGCCCCCCGGCCGGAGGTCGGGGAGGTGCGGGCGGTACCGCACATGCACCCGTCCTGTCTGCCCGACCTGCTGCGGGCCGGGCTGCCGCCGCATGCGTTGGACCAGCCGTACGGCACCTGGGGTGAGCGGCTGCCGCTGCTGGTACAGGGGGTGGGCTGATGCTCGCCGGGATCCTGTGCGGGCTGATGACCACCACGGGCGTGGTGTCGCTGGCCGTCGCGCTGGCCGGGACCACCGCCCCCCGGCGGCCGGGCCCGTTCCAGCGGTGGCAGGCGCTGCGCGCCCGCGGCAGTGCGGGCGAGCGTGCCCGGCGCCTGGCACTGGGGGCGGCCGCGGCCGCGGTGGCGACCGGGGTCTGGCTGGCCTCGGGGGTGTTCGTCGCCGCGGCCGCGGCCGGGTTGGCCGTGGTCGGGGTGCCGTGGCTGCTGGCACCGGCGAAGTCGGCCACCGCCCGCATCGCACGGCTGGATGCGCTGAGCGAGTGGACCCAACGCCTGGCCGACATACTCCGACTGGGCAAAGGCCTGGAGCAGGCCATGATCGACAGCCGCGCGTGGGCACCCGAGGCGATCGCCGGGCCGGTGGCCGCCCTGTCCGATCGGTTGCGCTTCGGAGTGCCCCCCGACCAGGCGCTGCGGACGTTTGCCGACGAGCTGGCCGATGTGACCGCCGACAAGACGGTGGCCGCGCTGGTGCTGTCGTCCCAGTTCTCCGGCCCCGGCCTGGCGGCTTCGCTGGAGGCGCTGGCGGCCTCCACCCGCGAGGAGGTCGCCACCTATCGGCGCATCGAGGCCGACCGGGCCAAGCCCCGCACCACCGTGCGGTGGATGGTGGCCATCACGCTGACGGTGTTCGCCGCCGGGCTGCTCAACCCCGGCTACACCGCCCCCTACGCCACACCGTTGGGGCAGTTGGTCTTGGCCGTGGTGGTCTGCGCGTTCACTGGGGTGTTGGCGTGGATGCGGTCGATGGCCGCCCACCGGCCGGTGCCGCGGTTCCTGGTTCAGGATCCGCGCAGCGTGGTCACTTCTGCCTCCCGGCCCGAGACGGCCGGCAGCGGAGGTGGGGCGGAGTGAACACCGCGATGTTGCTGTGCGGGGCGGTGACGGCAGCCGGGATGGTCGGACTGGCCGGGCAGTTCACCCGCTCCACGCCCGCGCTCGGCCCGGCGCTGCGCCGCACCCCGCCCGGCACCATGGCGACCACCGATGCCGTGGCCGGGCGGGACGAGGCGTGGGGCGGGTGGCTGGTCGACCGTCTGGCCGACCTGCCCGGGGTGCGCATCCCCCACCGGGACCTGGAGTTGCTGGGGCGCACCGCAGGGCGGTTCCTGCTGACCAAGGCGGCGCTGGCCGTCGCCGGGCTGCTGCTGCCCGCTGCGGTCGTGACGCCGTGGATCTTGCTGGGAATGTCCGTTCCGGTGTACCTCCCGGCCGCCGCCGGGTTGGCAGCCGCCGCCGGACTGTGGCTGGTGCCGGATTTGGAAGTGCGGGACCGGGCCCGGCGGGCTCGGCAGGAGTTCGCGCACGCCATGGCCGCCTATCTGGACTTGGTCGCGCACGGCCGCGCCGCCGACCTCGGCCCCAGCCAGGCGTTGGAGCAGGCCGCTCACATCGGGCACGGGTGGGCGTTCCTCCGCCTGCAGCAGGCCCTGGCCCAGGCCAGAGTCGGTCAAGTGCCGCCGTGGCAAGAACTGCTGGAGCTGACCCGCGCGCTGGGCCTGCCGGCCCTGGACGACGTCGCGGAGATCATGCGGATCTCCGCCCACGACGGAGCGGCGGTCGCCCAGACCCTACGGGAGAGAGCCAGGGCGCTGCGCACCCAGCTGCTGGCCGACGCCGCCGCCGAAGCGAACGCCGTCAGCGAGAAGATGACTGCCCCCGGTGCCCTACTCGCCGTGCTGGTCATGGTCGCCATCGCCTTTCCCGCAGTCATCCGCATCCTCACCGCCTGACCACGGCACCCGTCCCATACCGATCCCGAGGGAGACCCATCATGATCCACCGCGTGGCCGCAGCGCTCACCGTGGCTGCGGGCGCCGCCCGCCGCCGCCTGACCGAGGCGGCGCAGCACCCCGACCGTGGCGATGTCAGCATCACCACCGTCATCATCTGGGTGGCCGCCATCAGCGGGGCCATCGCGATCGCCGGGACCATCACCGCGCTGCTGTCCCGATACAACGGCAAGCTCAGCGACATCTGATGGCCAGGGCGTCGACCGGTTTCCCCTGTCGCGTCCGGCGGCGGTGGGCGGCGCTGCGGGATCGGCGGGAGACGGGTGAGGCCGGCGTCCAGATGGCGATCGCGCTGCCGCTGGTCGTCCTGGCCACCCTCGCCGTGGTCCAAGCCTCGCTGTTCTACCTGGGGCGGGAGATCGCGCTGACCGCCGCCCGCGAGGGTGTCGCCGCCGGGCGGACCTGGCAGGCCGGGCCGGAACAGGGCGCCCAGCGGGCCCGCGCCGTGCTGGACCGCACCGCCGGAGACCTGCTGCGCTCCCCAGCGGTGTCCACCGCTGGCAGCACCGGGACCCGGGTGCGGATCTCAGTGACCGGCACGGTGGTCTCGGTGCTGCCCGGCGTCGGTGACCTGCACATCACCCAGTCCGCGTCCGGCCCGGTGGAGCGCTGGACCCAGGCCCCGCGGGGAGACTGACCGTGCCCTCCGTGTCTGTGTGGTTCCGCAGCCGCGCCGCAGACGGCCAGGACCGGGGCAGCGCCGCCATCGAGGCCGTCATCGTGACGGTGCCGATGCTGATGCTGCTGTGCCTGGCCTTGGCCGCCGGGCGGCTGGCGGTGGCCGACGGGAAGATCGAGGCCGCCGCCCAGGACGCCGCCCGGGAAGCCTCCATCGCCCGCGATCCCGGTCAGGCCCGTGCCGCCGCCTACCAGGCTGCGCGCGAGTCCCTGGACGACCAGGGCCTGCGGTGTGCGGGCACCAGCGTGGCGGTGGACGTCTCCGGCCTGGCAGTGCCTGTGGGTCAGGTCGGCACCGTGCGGGCCACCGTCCGCTGCACCGTCTCGTTGGGGGACCTGCTGCTGCCCGCCCCCGGCAGCAAGACCCTCACCGCCTCCTTCACCTCCACCGTGGACCGCTACCGGCAGAGGGGATGACCATGCCACTGTCTCGCCTTGCGCGTTTGTGGCCGGCGGCCGCAGACCGCGACCGCGGCGGCATCACCGTGCACCTCGCGGTCTGTGTGGTGCCGCTGTTGGCCATCGTCGGACTGGTAGTCGATGCCGGCGGCCGCCTGAACGCGGTCGAGGCCGCCGACGCCGCCGCAATGGAAGCCGCCCGCGCCGGCGCTCAGGCCATCGACGCGGGCCAGGCCATCACCGGCCAGGCCGTGGTCGTCGACCCCGAAGCCGCCCGCGCCGCGGCCCAGGCCTACCTACGCTCCACCGGCCTGTCCGGCCGGGTCGCCGTCTCCGGCGACCGCCGGACCCTGACGGTGACCGTCCACACCTCCTATCCCACCCGGTTCCTGCCGGTGGTCGGAATCGGCTCCCTGCCGGTGACCGGCCACGGCCAGGCGACGCTGCTGCACGGCGTCACCGGCCCCGGCAGCTGATCCGCCGCCTACTCCGCCCGTTCGCCGTGCCCTTGGAAGGCCCCCTTGTGATGACCACTGCTTCCCGCCGCCCCCCACGCCCCGCTGGGCGGCTGCTGTGGACAGCGGTACGCGCCACCGTCGGTGCGACGCTGACGGTGGCCGCAGTTGCCGGTATCCCCGTACTGCTGGCCTGGGCCACACCGGTGGTGTGGGAGGGGGCTCGCGACGACCTGGCCCACCTGCTGGACCGTCAGGACACCGGCGATGTGCTGGTGCTGGTGCTGCTGGCGGCCGGCTGGCTGGCGTGGGCGCAGTTCACCGCCGCGGTGCTGATCGAACTCCCGGCCCAACTGCGGGGGCGCGCCGCGCGCCGCCGCCGGCTGCTGGGCGGCAGCCAGCGCATCGCCGCCACCTTGATCAGCGGCATCGTCGTGCTGCTGCCGACCGGTACCGCCGTGGCCGCTTCGAACAACGCCACGGTCGTCACCGCCGACCTGACGCCCAGCCCCACCGACTCCCCCATCAGCGAGCCGTCCTCCGCCGCCACCGTCAGCGGCGGCTCCTCCGACCGGACCGCGCACCTCGGCGAGAACGAGTTGCGCACCTACACCGTCCGGGACACCCGGCCCGCCGAATCGCTGTGGAGCATTGCCGAAACCCAGCTCGGTGACGGGCAGCGGTGGCGGGAGATCGCCGACCTCAACGACGGCCGCCGCATGCCCGACGGCAGCCTGTTCTCCACCGACACCTTCCTCCAGCCCGGCTGGGTTCTCCTCCTCCCCGGCACCGGCCACGCCCCAGACGACGAGGACGGCGGGCACCGGGCCGACAACGGCGAGCGCACCGTCACCGTCCAGACCGGCGACACCCTGACGGCCATCGCCGACGCCGAACTGGGCGACGCCGACCGGTGGCCGGAGCTGTTCGTGGCCAACCGCGACCGGCCCCTGCCCGGCGGCGGCACGTTCACCGACCCGCACCTGATCATCCCCGGCCAGCGGCTCACCGTCCCTGCTGCCGACACCACCGAGGAACCCGGCACCCCACGCCCCGGTGACCGCGCCCCGGATTCCGGCGGCCGAGAACACACCCCCGGCCACAACGCCCCACAGCCCTCCCCCAACGACCGCGGCGACCACTCCGGCCGGGAGGAACCCGATCCCTCTCCCACCGGCGTACCAGACCAGACGCCAGAGAACCAGAGCCGCAGCACGCAGAAACCACAGGACCACAACCGGCAGGAGGACCGGGAAGCGGCACCGCCCGCAGCCCGCCCCTCCCCGACCATGCCGCAGGACTCCGCGCCCGGCGACCACCCCACCGGCCGGGCCGGACAGGAGAACACCGGCGACCAAGCGGGCGTCGCCCGGGCCACCGGGATCGCCGCGCTGCTCGCCGCCGGCCTGCTCGCTGCCCTCGGCGTCAAACGCATCCTGCAGCGCCGCCGCCGCACCCCCGGCCAGACCATCCCCACACCCGACGAGCCCAGCCGCCTCGAACAGGACCTCACCACGGCCGCCGAACCCGCCAGCGTCGACCTGCTCGACACCGCGCTGCGGACCCTGGCCCACCACGCCCGCACCACCGAACGTCCGATCCCGGCTGTGCGCGGCGCGAAGGTCACCGCCCATAGCGTCGCCCTCCTTCCCGAGGACACCGGCGCCGAGCCGCTCCCGCCGTTCACCGGCCGCGACGGCGCCTGGTGGACCCTGTCCGGCCGGGAGGGGCTACTGGAAGGCGACCAGGCCCACCGCGAGTCGTCCCCCTACCCGGGGCTGGTGACCGTGGGCACCGACCCCGACGGCAACCTGCTGCTACTCCACCTGCCCCACATTCGCGCCCTGCTGGTCGACGGCCCGCACGAGACGGCCGTGGCGGTCATCCGGGCCATCGCCCTGGAGGCCGCCACCTGCGCCTGGAGCGACCAGACCGACATTCTCACCATCGGCCTGGGCACCGAACTGCCCACCCTGCTCCCCCACGGCCGGCTCCGCGCCGTGCCCACCGCGCAGGCCGCCGCCCGTGACCTGGGCGAGCTACTGCTGGAGCACCACCAAACCACCGACGCCGATGTCCCGGCGCCAGAGCCGGCCCCGTGGCTGCTGCTGTGCGCCGCCGAGGTCGGCCCCGACCACGCCTGGCAACTGGCCGACGCCATCGCCGCCGCCCGCGACCTGCCCGCCGCCGTGGTCCTGCCCGCCACCGACGCCACTCGTGCCTGCTTCCCCGACGCCGGGATCCTCCACGCCGACCCCGCCCGGCAGCCCCAGCGCTGCGCCGAGCTGGACGGCCCCGTCACCCTCCAGCAGGTCGGCGAGCAGGCCTACCGGCAGATCGTGGCGGACCTGCGCACCGCCGACCAGTCACCGCGCCCGGCCGACGGCCCCTGGCGCAACGTCCCCGGCCCCCAGCCCGGACCGGCCGCCCCTCCCCCGCCGCCCGCGACCGCCGATGCCCCCCTGCCCGCTCCGGGCGAGGACCACGAAGGCCGGGAAGAGGAGGAGGCGGAGCGGGGCGAGCCGTTCCCCGCCCTGGCCGCGGCCGCCGCCCGCGGCCCCTCCGCCATTCCCCTCGCCCCCCTGCCCACTGGCACGGCCACCGCCGCCCCGGCCGAGGAGCACACCGACGCACTCGACGCCGGAACCGTGCAGTCCACGGACGACAAGACCGGCGAGGCGGACGCGGACGCCGACAGCGCCCACCAGGCCGACGCCTCGGACACGCCGGAGATCCGGGTGCTGGGGCCGCTGACGGTCACCGGCATCCACGCCTCCGGCCACGGCGCCAAACTCGCCGAACTGGCCGCCTTGATCCACGCCCGGCCCGGACGCGGCCCCGAGGCTCTGTGTGAGGCGATGTCCCCGGCCGCGCCCTGGTCCCGCAGCACCCTGCACGCCCGGATCTCCGAGCTGCGCAACCGGCTGGGCACCGCCGGAGACGGCCGGTCCTACCTGCCGCGCGACCGCTCCCGCACCTACCGCCTCCACCCCGCGGTCAGCTGCGACTGGGATACCTTCCGGCAGCTGGCCGAGCGCGGCCTGGCCTACGGCTTCCCCGACGGGCTGGACGACCTCGAAACCGCCCTGGCCCTGGTCCGGGGCCGGCCCTTCGGCGGGGCCGAGCCGGCCTGGGCCACCGCCTGGGTGCAGGAGATCCTCACCCGCATCACCGACGTTGCCCACACCGTGGCCACTTGGCGCCGCCGCGAGCCGCGTCTGGACCTGGCCGCCGCCCGCCGCGCCGTCACCGTCGGGCTGGAAGCCGATGACACCGCCGAACTCCTCTACCAAGACCTGATGCTCATCGAGCATCAGGCCGGCAACCGCACCGGCGTCCTGAAGGCCATCGAGCACCTCCAGGCCGTCAACCGGCGCCTGGAGGTCGACATGGAGCCGGCCACCGAACAGCTCATCGACACCCTGCTGCACCGGACCGTCCCCGCCCCGGCTGGCCGACTCTAGCCCGGTAAGAGGCGGGGCAAGCCACGGCGCAGGGCGCCGCTTGAAGAGGGGCGTCACGCCTTCAGCCGGCGTGCAGCACCGGTTTCCCCTCGGCGGCGACCTGCGCCTTGGCCTCCTTCACCAGGCGACGGGCGGTGCGCTCTGGGATACCGGTTCGCCTCTCCACCTCCGTTCCGCTGATTTCGGGGTCGGCGCGGACCAGGTCCAGCACCTGCCGGAGCCTCTCTTGGCGGACCTGTTTGGTTATGCCCCCGCGTCGACGCGGAAGCGGCGCTTTCCTGGTTTGTTCCGTCTTCTGGTTCGGCTCTGGGGTGCGGCTCGTCCAGGAGTCGGGGCCGTCGACCTCGGGTGCCTGGCCGGTTTGCAGGTTCGGTGCGGACCTGGAGTCAGCGGAGCGGGGTGGCATCTCGTTCGGAAGGGCGGGGTCGGCGCGGTCGCTCCGGAGCGGCTTTGAGGAAAGGGCAGGCTGCGGTGCCGGAGGCTCCGGGATGCCCTCCAGGTGTTCGTGCCGGCCGGGGGCGTCCTCGTGTCCGGTGCCCGGGGTGGCCGGGGGCGACGCGGATGACTCCGGGTCGGGCCTTTCGGGTGCGGCCTCCCGCTCCGGCGGTGGCATGGGCGTCCTCCGGTCCGCTGGCGCCAGTATGCCCGTGGCCTTGGCGGGAGACTGTGCCGCCGGAGTCGCCGCCAACTGGATGCCGGCCGCGGCCAGTCCGGCCGGGGCCGTCTCCGCCAGCGGCACCCCGTACCGCGCCAGCCGCAGCGGCATCAGCGCCTCCACCGGCGCCCGACGCTTCCAGCCGCGCCCGTACCGGGCCCGCAACCGCGCCTCGTAGATCAACCGGTCCTGTTCCATCCGGATGACCTGGTCGTAGGAGCGCAGCTCCCACAGCTTCATCATGCGAAAGAGCCGGAAGGTCGGCCACGGCGCCAGCAGCCAGCGGGAGAGCCGCACGCCCTCCATGTGCTTGTCGGCGGTGATGTCGGCGATCCGGCCGACCGCGTGCCGCGCGGCCTCGACGGCGACC
>NZ_JODL01000033.1 GCF_000718985.1 Streptomyces megasporus
CACCGCACGTTCACGAAGCTCGGCAGGGTAGGGGGACGGACGTGCCATGACTCGATCCTCTCAGGGAATCGAGCCTCCATCAGACCCGGAGCGGTTCACGTTGACCAGCTTGTCCGATCAAACGGGGCCCCGAGGGCGACGCTGTCACCGCTGTCCTCTAAGATTGCCTCCGGTAACGCACCGGAACGTCGGTTCGAAACCAAGATCCGGGGGCCGTGCGGACTCGCACGGGTACCCGACAGAGCGCAGCACCGGCCTTGCGGGATTTCCCGAGGTCAGCGTGGTGGAATCCTTGCCTCCACCAGCGCGTCTGTGATCTCCTGGTGCTCGTCGTACTCGGTACTTGCTGGTGTGGAGGTGCGTGCTGTGCAGGAGTCGCACTACGGCGTACCCCTGGAGCGGAGCGACTATCTGAAGCTCCCACGGCACAGGCACAGCTGCAGGCCCGAGCGGTTCGCAAAGTGGCTCGAAGGGTACGGCAAGGGGCGCCGCTTGGCCGTGGACCTCTTTTCCGGGGCAGGCGGTCTGAGCCTTGGGCTTCAGCGAGCTGGCTGGACCACGGCAGCCGCTGTCGACTTCGACGAACGTGCCCTTGAGACCCATGCGGCCAACTTCCCTGGCATGAGCCTACACATGGACCTGGGGAACCCTGCCGAGCGTGACAGGCTTGAGGAGCTGCTGGAGCCGGCGAAGGGCAAGATCGATCTGGTGGCGGGGGGTCCGCCGTGCCAGCCGTTCAGCAGGGCTGGGCGGAGCAAGATTCGCCACCTTGTCGAGCATCACGGCCGCGACCCTCACGACCTCCGCAAAGAGCTGTGGAGTGCGTACCTCGACGTTGTGAAGAGGATCAAGCCGCGCGCCGTCCTCATGGAGAACGTTCCGGACATGGGCCTCGGTGACGACTTCTTCGTGATCCGTGTGATCGAGCAGCAACTTGAGGAGCTCGGCTACGCAACCCAGGTACGCCTCGTCGATGCCTGGCGCTATGGAGTACCTCAGCACCGGAAGCGGCTCATCCTGCTGGCCAGGAACGACATTGAGAAGTTCGAGTGGCAGCAGGAGGTCGCCGAAGATAAGCGCACCACCCTGCGTCACGCCATTGGTGACCTCCCTCCCCTCACCGTGGTACCCACGGAGCGCGTGGGCGAGCGCAAGATGCCGTACGACACTCCCTCCGAGGATCAGTCCGACTTTGCCAGGGAGATGCGCAAGCGAGCGAAGCGCGAGGTCGTCTTCGACCACATGACCCGGAGGGTCAGACCGGACGACTGGGTGATCTTCAACAGCATGGACTCCAACACCCTGTACTCGGACATCGACCCGGAGCTCCAGCGGTACAGCGCCAAGCACTTCACCGACAAGTACAAGAAGCTCGACTGGGACGACCTCAGCAGGTCAATCACCGCCCACATCGCCAAGGACGGCTACTGGTATATCCATCCGGACCAGAACCGCACCCTGACCGTTCGGGAGGCGGCACGAGTGCAGACCTTCCCGGACCGGTTCAGGTTCGCTGGGACGCGTAGTGACGCCTTCCGGCAGATCGGCAACGCGGTGCCGCCGCTCCTCGGCAAGGCCGCCGCGGAAGTGCTGTTGCCTGTCGAGGGGTACCAGGCTGAGGAAGGTGGGCTCCAGCCCCGCTGGCGCATGGCCCGCGAGCACCTGACCGCTTGGGCGGAACGGCAGCGCAACGGCGAGAACTGGCACCAGCTGCCCAAGCTGTCGTCAGCGCACGCGGCGGTCGTTGCGGTGTTGGCCGGGACCCGGGTGCAGCCTGGTCAGATGCACGAGATGCTCAAGGCTATCCAGGAGAATACGACTCTGACCAAGTCCGCTCTGCGAACTCTCCTTGATGCAGCTCCCACTGCCGCCGTTCGGGCACGCCTCAACCGGCTGACCGCAGTGGCGGGCAAGTCAAGCGTCTGGGCCGAGGACGAGGAGAAGCAGAAGGAGGTGCCCAAGCGCCTAGGTATGAAGCCAGCCGAGAGTGCGCTCTATCGGCTGCTGATTGATGATGACCTTCTGTGGGTGGGACAGAGCGCGCTGCGTGTCGCTGCCCGGCTGCACAACAGTGACTCGGACCATACGAACCGACTCAGCGACGGTCGGGTGCACCTAGTGAAGCTCGTCGGCGCAGGCGAAAAGGCTCCCCTGCGCATGGCTGCGCTGCGACTGATCGGGAGCACTCTGTGTAATGCCAAGGATCCTCTCTGTGATCAATGTCCCCTGAGTCAGTACTGCGCGGGCAGGGACAGTGTTGCGAGCGACCTGGTCACGGACGCTCTGAGTGGGACGCACGGTCGGGAACCTGTCCCTGCCCAGTCACGCGGATAGGATCCGAACACCGCTCGGCAACCTTGAGCGCTGCCTCCGCGGGACTGGTCTTGACCTCGCACTCCCAGATCCGGAGCACGGTCATCCGACGGCCTCTGCTGCCTCCGTGTTGCGTCTGTCCTTGGCCTTGTTGGTCTCGATCTTGTCTGTCAAAATCCCGGCGTTCGGTTCCCGGAACACCTTTGCGCCGTGCGTTGGACAGCCGTGCCAGAAGTAACCGTCGACGAAGACAGCCATGTGGTGCCTGGGAAGCACAAAGTCGGCCGTGTACTCGGATGCCACCCTCTGTTGAAGGCGGAACCTGAGGCCCAGCCGGTGCACCGCCTTCCTGAGGGCGACCTTGGGCTTGGTGTCGCTCACCCGTCTGTCACGAAGGTGCTTCCCTTCCGCAGTGGCAACCTACTGTTGACCTGGCGTCCTGCCGCCTTCGGCCGTGATCACCGTTCAAGCCTTTCTGCGTCCGCCGAGATGGGGAGTGTCACACTCTCCTCGTGTTCCAAGACCCTGCAGAACTCGACGTAGACGAGGCAGGCCGTGTGAGGCTCCCGCTCGGACTCCTCATCGAAGCAGGCATCAACCCGGGTATCAAGCTGCTCGTGTTCAGCGGCGGGGACGGGCGCATCGTACTGAGGCGCGCAGAAGACGCGATCAACGATCTGTTGGGCGAGGGAACTCTGTAGCGGCAGCCCAGCTGTTCCGGGATTGCTGGGCTCACGTCATCTCTTGGTCGAGGCTCGTAGGCACAGGGTGGAATCCTTGCCGCAGAGCTTCTTCGTAGACCTCCATTGCCTGCCTGGCCTGGGCCCCGACGACCCGGCGCCCCTGGGCCAGACGCTGCGCGACGCGGTCGGCGAGCTGCCTGTCGACGGAGCGCAGGACGCGGCTCTCGCGGGCCCAGTCCGCGAGAGCCCGCCACTCCTCACTGGGAATGTCCTCGACAGCAGCTTCGGCCTCGTCGGACTCGGCGCTTTCCAGAGAGGCGATCTCGAAGGGCTCGGCCGTGAGCTCGGCGGCCAGCGCATCAGGGAGCGTCCACGGGACGCGGGACACCTCGTCCCAGCAGTCAGGCTTCTTCGCCCACTCCGACACGTGTCGGTCGCCGGAGACCACCGTCTTTATGATCAAGGGACAGAGTTCGTTGAGGGCGTTCCTCAGTGCATCTGTGATGCCCTGCTCGTTCCAGATTCTGTCGAGGTCGATCCGCTTCTCGGCGGCGAGAGAAAGCCGGGCGACCGTGTAGGTCGTGATCAGCCGTTTGTGGCTGCCGGCCGAGTGTGCACGGGCGATCCGGTCGGCAGCCTGGAACAGGAGGGCGGTGGCTATGGCGCGCTTGCAGTACTGCACGTCCACGACCGGATCGGACTTCTCGATCCTCTCCATGAAGTGCGCGAAGTTCTTCTGCGCGCCACGACTTACCCAGTACGGGAGCTGCTCCCAGGAGTGTATGAAGGTGGCCAGGTCAGACTTGCTGAACCTCTGCCGACTCGGCGTGATCAGCTTGAACTTGCGCTGAGCGGCGCGGGTCTCGTACTCGGCGGACTTGTCGGTGTACTGGCCCCGTGCCCTCTCGTAGAACCATCGCGTCTCCTGGCCGCTGCCGTCGGTTGCAGGAGCCCACAGGCTGCGGGAGACACGCTCAAAGGCGACGTGGAACTCGTGGTTCGAGCTGAAGTCGACCAATGTCACCTTGTTCTGGGTGTTGGAGTACTGGGAGATCTTCGGGACGATCTCGGACAGGTGCGCGGGATCGACGATCGTGAGTTTCATCTGCACATGGACCCCGTCCAAGTCCCGCTTGTCACGAGTCAGGACGTGGTGCAGTGAGGCGGTGGTCTGACCACCGTTGACGATCTGGAGACCGGTCATGCTCTTGATGGCGACGGGACTGCCGGCCTCGTCGGTCTCGAAGTCCACGTCCGAGGCGGTGGCGGTCACGCCGTTGTTGTAGGCGAGGAAGCGGCCCGGAGCGTTCAGCAGGGTGTCGCGGATGCCCTTGTTCACAGCGCCGCGGGTCTGGAGGAAGGACCGGACGTTGAGTTCGAGCAGCCGGGTCCGGTGCTCCTTGTACAGCTCGGCAAGTTGTCGGCCAGGAATGACGGCCAGGACGACCGAGTAGTTAGGCTCGTCGCTGTGCGCCGCCAGACAGGGAAGGGGACGGTCGAAGGTCACCTTGATGGGCTCGCCGATGCTCCCGGAGGTCTCATGCCTGTGGAGCCGCGCAAGGTCCCAGAGCTCGTGCGTGACAGGGATTCCCTCGAACTCCCTGGGCTCCGGGGCGCTTGTCGTGCTGACCCGGTTACTGAGAAGGAAGAGGCGGATCTTCGGAACGTTCGACAGCGCCTTCTCCACACCCACGCACATGTCGTGAACGTCGGTGTTGTCCTCCTGGTTGGGACGGATGGCCCCATGCTTGCCCAGGAACGCGAACACCCTGCGGAAGAGCCTGTCAGACTCGGCCTTGGTCAGCTTGCTGCTCAAGGGAGTCAGGCTGAAATCCGTGGTGTAGAGGTCGAGGCTGGACCCGTCCTCAGGCAGACCGTAACCGTAGATTTCCAGTCCCCGGGAAGAGTGGTACGCGAGTGCGGCGTCGCTGGCGACGCCGGCTTCCTCGAGGATCTCGAGTACGTGCTGGGTGAACGTGTTCGGGATCGAGCCGCCCTCGGCGTCCGCCAACGCCTGGATGTCGGTGACCAGCGCGTGTGAGTACTCCTGGAGATCGTGCTCAGCCATGGGTTCCTCGGATCAGATCGACGAGTGCTTCGGCGGTCACGCTGTGGGCGGCCAGGGCCGAAACGTCGATGGTGTAGGTGCAGTTACCTACCCCGGGCGGCAGTTCGGCCTCGACGATTCTGGGGAAGCCCTCCCCGACCGTCCAGAACTCGCTGCGACGCAGGGTGTAGCGATCGTGGTCGTAGAGGTCCCGCTGGTTCGGCAGGTAACCGGCTTGGACCAGTAGGCTCTCGAAGCGCTGGGAGACGGACGGTGAGGTCAGACGGGCCCGTATCTCGTCCACCAAGGCGTTCAGGCTCCTGCCGATCCCCCGCTGCCGGTCGTCGAGGACGACGTGAGCCAGCGCGAGGGGCGCCGAGTCGGCCGTGTCCAGCTGCCGCTCGCTCGCGATCTGGATCGTCCGGGGGGAGCGGGCTGTGGTCGCCTTCACCTCGACCGCGGCGCCGGGCAACTGGAAGTCCTGGTTCGTCTGCCGTGGACCGGTCCAGGAGCTGACGGCCGTGTGCTGGTCCACAACCGGAAGTACGTACTCGAGGAGGAAGTGGAGTTCACCGAAGAGGCCGCACCGAGCCTGCCGGGACAGGCCCTCGCGCGACACGGAGCGCAGCAGCTGCTGCCATCGGACGTAGCGGCGAACCGCGGCCTCTGCCGCCGTCTCGGTGGTCGGTGCGTCTCGCACCACGTCCGCGATGTCCGCAACGAGTGGAGTGAACACCTCCGTGAGTTCGTCGTCGGTGAGCACGACTTGGAGCTCGTAGTGGTTGCCGGACACCGACGACAGGTTCAGCTGCAGGCCACGGGTGGCCGGCAGCTCATGGATCTCCTGGCGTACGGTGTCGGCGGTCCTGGCGTCGGTGCCGAGCAGCAGCATCCGCCGGAGAGCGGGGTGCGTCACCGACACCTGGATGTCGTGAGGGGACTCGGGATGGAGCCGCCTGGTGGACCTGCCCGGGGTCTGTTGGTGGGCCTCCAACTCCTGCCACAGACTCTCGTCGATCACTCTTCGTCCTCGAAGTCGTCAAACTCCATGTCCTGCTTGAACCAGATGTCGTTGACCACGTACTCGGTCTTCAACTGGTGACGGGAGAACGGGAAGCTGATGGCGAACCCGACCAGAGGAGCGACAGGCTCGGGGTTCCCCGACGACTTGGCCACCTCGGCAGGGTCGAGGGGATACATCAGTAGCAATGGCTGGTCAGGGCGGCGCTGGTGGCGCAGAGGCCGACCGCGAGGGGTATCGGGATCGAGTGGTTCACCCTTCCTGTTGAGCTTCCCCTTTGCGGCCTCCTTCGTGGCCTTCAGCGCACGGTCGATCTGCTCCTTGGTCAGGTCGCAGAGCTCGTCGGCGGGGCTGAGTACACGCTTGATCGTGTAGCGGCCGGGAACAACCTCCGAGGACTTGGAGTGTCTGCGCGTGATGAGGCCGATGGAATGGCCCGCGATCTCGGCCGCCGCTCCCTCGGGCAGTCTGCTGGCGAGGCGGACCGTCCAGTTTCCCAGTTCGCCCTGCCTGGCGCACTGACGTACGTACTCTGCGATGAAGGCCGGACGAACCCGCTGGGCGTGCCGGTCGGTGAGGTAGGTGTCAAGGAAACCCTCGGTGACGTCCGAGGCTGCGACGCCACTCCAGGTGATGCTCCCGCTCCGCTTGTCCACCTCTCCGGAGGAGAGAGCATCGAGGCGTGCGACGAACGACTCGAGAAGCTCGTGGTTGTGGCGAACCACCTTCTCGGAGAGATCGAAGATAGTCGTCTCGGGAAGCTCACCGGAGTAGCTGAGGCGGACACGCGTGCCCTGCCTCATCTTGTTGGAGGCCGTGATGCCGAGGCCGAGCGACGAGGTCCTGACCTTGAGACCGTACTCGCGGGGGGTGAGCCCCACCGCGGACATCTCCTCGATGTCGCGCCGGAGCTCGTCGGTGGCTGCGGTGATCTCCGCATACTGGCGCTGCAGCGTACGTGTCGTGTATAGCCGGCACAGGTCCTCGTAGCGGGGGCGGTAGCCGAACCAGCGGCCCATCTGCAGCAGGGTGTCGTATGTCTTGGAGGCACGCAGGTAGTAGCTGACAGACAGCCCATCGAGGGTCAGGCCGCGGGAAAGCTTCTCGCCGCCGACGGCGATGACCGACAGACCGGTCTCCCGGCGCTCGTAGTACTGGAGGGCGTCCTTCGCCGCACCGTTGACGGCCATGACGGTGATCTTCGCGAGGGCGGCGTGGAGATGGGGTTCTACGTCTTCCCAGTCGAGCCTGTCCCCAGTCATGTTCTCGGTGCAGGGGACGAAGTCCTCCTCCCACAGATGCTGCAGCTCTTCCTCGAGTTCTTCACGGGCACTACTGAACCGGTCCTGGAGAATGTCGAAGAGCAGACGCACGTGGGCGTCGATCTGATCGCGGACCTGCTGTTGTACGGCGGTGAAGCGGGTCACGTGCACCAGCATGGAGTTGTGCACGGCGACCTGCCCGCGCGCTCGACGTGCCGCGCAGGTCAGGACAAAGGACCGGATGGCGCGCTGCAGCGACTTGGGCAGGAAGTCGGGAACCTGGTGGTAGGGCTTGTGCTTGTCCGGCACCCAGGGGTCTGTGTCCTTGATGTGCCTTATGAGTGGCAGCGGCTCGATGTCCTCCTCGTCGCCGTCGGTCTGTAGACCGAAGAGACGCTCGGGACCAAGGTAGTTGGACGGCGCACGCAGGGTGCGGATGAAACTCTCCGGGAAGAGGTCGGGGCCCAACTCGTCGTGGTCGGTGTCGGGGTTGATGTAGATGTTCGCGAAGGGAGTCGCGGTGTAGCCGACATAGGACGCCTTGGTGAAGCTGTTTACCAGCCGCCTGATGGCCTTGTTGATCGCCGACGGGTTGGTGTCGGGGTCCTTGGAGGTGTTCACTCCGGCGTTGTCGGCTTCGTCGTCGATCACGAACAGGGGGAGGTCGGGAACGACCATTCGGCCGGTCTCCGGATCCTCCACGCCGTGGTTGTCGATCACCCAGTCACGCAGGTTGTCGATGATCCGGCGGTTCTTCTTGACCACGAGGACCACCGGGACGCTACCCACCGGCACGTTTGCGGAGACTGCCGTCTTCCGGGCGAAGTCCCCCTTCTCGTGGCTAGTGGTGAGCGACGCGGCCTTCAGACGCTTGCCGTGCGACATCGCGCCGACACCGATATGACGGTGCGCGTCGTCGTCCGAGCGGAACTGGTACTGGGTGTCGAACCCGAGGAGCCCTTCGTCGATACGGAGCTGGGTCTGGCTGCGCAGATCGTTGTGGATCCCGGCGAACACCACGATGAGCCGGTAGCCGGCGTCGGCCGCCTTCGCGGCGAGCCCGATAAACTGCCCTGTCTTGCCGGACTGGACCTGCCCGATCACGAGCCCGGTCCGGCGCCAGGTGCCCTCCCGCTGAGGGTCTTCCAGCTCACCGAGAACGTCGTCGGTGCTCTGGTCGAGTCGGCGCACGACCTGTGTCGGAAGCTTGGAGACGTTCAGGAGGTAGCGCCGGTAGCGGTCCCAGAAGTCCCATTTCCGGTTGGCTTTCGCGTCGGCGAGCCAGGGCACATGGCCTTCGTCGTTCTTCATCGCGGAGGAATCAGCCTGGAACACGGAAGCCCGGGCCTCGAGCACCTTTCGCACTTGGTACCGCTCCACGGTGATTCCCTGGGCAGCGAGGACGCTGACTGCGGTGTTCACAGCGAAGTCCACATCGGCTGGCGTCGCTTGGCGGTTACCTGGCAGGAGCAGCACCGCGGTCTGCTCGGCCTTCTCAAGATTGTCTTCGGGAGCGGTGCTCACAGCGACCTCCAGCTGCCGGTCGGTTGGGAGTAGATAGCTACCAGGTTGGTCAGGAGTTCCAGAAACCTTGTTGCTCGTCGAAGGGAGGCATGGAGCTGAGCACTCCCCGGGCGTCCTCAGGGGAGTGGCCCTGCCCCAGGAGTGCCTCGTACACCTGGCGGGCGATGTCGACGGTCTCCGGAGTGGCCGGCCCCGGACCGCCGAAGGGCTCGGGGTCGTCGACCGTGTCGGTCTCGTGGAGCATGCGGAGTGCCGTGACCGGGACCGTTTCCTCAAGGAGGCGAATCATTGAGCGGACGACGTCCGGATTGCCGCCCTGGCCGTGCAGTGCTGCCTTCACCAGAGGGTGTTTTCTGTTGATGCGCAGGAGGATCCGACCGTCTTGACGCTTCACGTTCCAGGCGAACTTCAGCGGGTCACCGTGTGCCCGCGACACCACCTGACCACGCTGTCGTGCGGAACGGGCAGCCGCCTCGCGGGTGTACCTGGCGATTCTCTCCAGGTGACGACGCAAGGAGACGGGAGGAACCACGCTTGCCTTGCGCACGTCCACGCCCCAGTCGGCGTCGGCCTCCGCAGGGATGTCCACGGCGATCCGCGCGAGGTTGTACTTCTCCTCGCGCCGCAGGCCACGAATTCCCAACCAGTCCCCAGCCAGGATTAGGCGGTCACGGCGGTAGACGTAGAACCCCTGCTGTCCCAGCCATCCCCTGGGCCCGGCAGCCGACTCGTACTCGGCCTCCGAGAGACGCTGTGCTGTCGGGAGGACGAAGGGCTCCACGCGCACCGACTCCGATCCCAGTGGCAGAGGCTCCCAGGGGATCCGCTGTACCGAGGGGTGCGTGGACAGGAACGGGTCCCACGGGGAGAGATCGGAGCCGCGAACCCGGATCCGGCGCCGGGCCGGGGGCTGTAGGAAACGGGCGAAAACCATCGAGAGGTGGGCTTCGGTACGCTCCGCCTCCGCATAGAACTGGGCCTGTGTCTTTTCGTCGTCGTTAGTCACGGCGGTGTTGTGGTAGCCGGAGAGCTGTTCCCACAGGACGACTGTCCCGTGCTGCATGCTCCCCGCGATCCGACGCAGGAGGGTCGTGGTCGTGCCGCCGGGGTCACGGAGAAGCCGCCACTCCTTGTAGTGCTCCACGACACTGAGGTCCCACGTCCGGACGTGCCAGATCCCGGCCCTGACTGTGGCGACGGTGAGTTTGCGGCATTGGGAGAAGGAAGCGGACTTCAGTCCCACGCCGAAACGACCGAGATCCGTGGCGCTCCGCTCGGCGGACGGGCCACGGGCAGCCACCGTCATGGCGGTCACCAGCTCGGGCTCCGTCATCCCCTTACCGTCGTCCGTCACCGCGATCCAGGAACTCTGCCCGTCCCACGTGAAGTCGACGTCGATGTTCTTGGCCTCTGCCGAGACGCTGTTGTCCACTAGATCTGCGACGGCGGCGGGAAGCGAGTAGCCGAGCGAGCTGAGCGACGCCACCATGCCAGCAGGGTCGGGAGCGGCGACATCGAAGTCCATCTTCACGCTCCGTACCCGGTGCACCCGGTCAGTCCTGTGCGGTTGATTCGTCTGTGTGCTCCGGTGGAGCCGCATGTGGCAGGACTTCTCGGGCTTCGTGTGGTGAGCGCGCTGCTACTCGTCCCACACCAGCCGGAATCCCCCCGGTTTGGAGCATGGTACCGAAAGGGGCTTGTCGGGCGTAGGTGATCTCTGTGAAGAGCTGTCCGTCAGCTTCACAGGGCATGACACGTACGCCGTTGGGTCACGGGTGTGTACAGCGTGGCCAGGAAGCCTTTGGGGAGAGGAAGTGCGACATGGGCGATCCGACTGTGAAGTGGGCGACGCAGGTAGCGGAAGCCTAACTCAGCACCGCGCTTCCACGACGGTGGGCACATACGCAAGGGGTGGTCGAACACGGGGTCGAAGTAAGTCAGGTCCTCGGCAAGGGGGCATCCCTGCTCGTTGCTGCCGCCACTCTGCACGACGTCGGGTACGCGCCCCGGCTGGCCGTGACTGGTTTTCATCCGCTGGACGGGGCCCGGTTCCTCCGTGACGAGCACGGTGCGGACGAGCGGTTGGTGCGGTTGGTGGCGAATCACTCGTTCGCGCTGCTGGAGGCCGAGGAGCGCGGGCTGCGGGAGGCGCTGGAGGCCGAGTTCCCTTTGCTGGAGGACCAGTTGTTGGTGGACGCGCTGGTCTACTGCGACATGACGACGACGCCCGACGGTGAGCGGACCACCGCCGGGGAACGGGTGGCCGAGATTCGGGGCCGCTACGGGGATGACAGCGTGGTGGGGCGGTTCATCCGCCGGGCGGCGCCGGAGATCTTCGTCGCGGTGGGGCGGGTGGAGGGTACGTTGGCGGCTCAGCCCAGGGGAGGGTAGGTGCCGGCGAGATAGTCGCCGATCTGCCGGCGCATGCTGGGGTGGATGCCGTACCGGTCCAGGTCGGCCGGGGAGACGAAGCGGACGTCGTCGGCCTCGTCGTTGACCGTGGGTGCGCCGCCGACGGGGCGGCCGATGTAGGTGGTCTCTTACTGCTGGCGGATCTCGCCGTCGGTGTAGGCCACGATGTGGTGCGGGTTGGTGTAGACCCCGAGAAAGCCGGTGATCTCGGCGACGATGCCGGTCTCCTCCCGACACTCGCGCACCGCGCACTGCGCGGCCGTCTCGCCGATGTCCTGGGCGCCGCCGGGCAGGGCCCACTGGCCGGTGTCGCGGCGGCGCTGGAGCAGGATGGCGCCGTCCGCGTCGACGACGAGCAGGTTGCCGGCGGGGATGAGGGTGTTCGCCTGGGGGCGTTGGGGTCGTGGTAGTACTCAGTTCTGCCCACGGGCGGCCATCCCCTCCTGGTCGGGTGTCCAGGGCCGTGCGCCGGCCCAAACGGCGTCGAAGCTCTGAGCGTAGTTGTCGAACCACCCGGAGGCGTCGACTCTTCGGAGGTGGAGCAGGGGGTTGGCGCTGGCCGGCTGCCCCAGATGTGCGGGTTGATCAGCAGGTTGTCGTCGTAGTGGAACATCGACGTGTAGAGCGTGGTGTCGTGCAGTCGCACCTCGCGCCCGTGGGGTAGTGGATTACCACCTGGTCAGTGTTCGTCCAAGGCGGCGAGGTGGTCGGCGAAGCTCTTCGTGAGGCTGTCGAGGAGGGCTTTGCCCTTCTCTGCTGTGGCGTGGGAGGGGTGGCCGATGACGCCCGACGCGGTGTACTCGGTCATGCCCAAGGTGAGCAGGAAGCGGCGTTCGCTGCCGTCGTGGTCGGCTTCCTCGTAGCCGGGGCGTACCAGTTCGGGTGCGGCGTGCAGCAGGATGGAGGTCTCGTATTCCCCCGCGTGCATGTCGCCGTGCTTGTCCGAGACGAGGCCGGCGTCGTCGCGGGCGCGGTCCACGTCGCCGCTCAGGGGGAAGAGGCTCATGCGCGGCCCGTCGACGTTCGCCTCCTGGACGATGTTCGACAGGACGTAGTTGCCTCCGTGGCCGTTGACGACAACCAGCTTCTGGATGCCGGATCGGTCCAGGGAGGCTCTGATGTCGTCGATCACCGCGTAGAGGGTTCTGGCGCTGATGCTGACCGTGCCCGGCCAGGAGCCGTGCTCGTGGCTGCACGCCATCGTGATGGGCGGCAGCAGGTGGACCGGGTAGGCGTCCGCGATGCACCGTCCGTAGATGGCCGCGATGGCGGTGTCGGTGATCAGGGGAAGGTAAGGCCCGTGCTGCTCGAAGGAGCCGACCGGGAGCACGGCGACCCGGGGCCGCTGCTCCTGGACGTCGGTGCTCGTGGCTGTCGGCAGTAGGTTCACGGGGCTCCTTCGGCTCGCTGGAGGGCGGCGCCGTCCATCCTGTCCAGCGCCGCGTTCAGTTCTGAAATCTCCACCAGCTTCCGCCATGGTGCAAGGCGCTGCCGCACGCGGGACAGCTCGGTTCGGATGCGTGCCGATCCTGTCCGCTCCGCTATGTCCAGAGCCTGCCGTGCTGCATCGTAGGCGCCCTCCACGTCCTCCAAGGCGGCGTTCGCTGTGGCGAGGCGGGCGAGGCACAGTCCTCGGTCCCGCTCCTGCACGGCGGGCCAGTGGCTCAGGCTCTTGTGGAAGGTCGGCACGGCCTCGTCCGGCTGTTCCAGGTGTAGGGCGCAGTTGGCTCCTTCCATCTCGATGTACGCCGCCGAGCAGTATCCGGCCAAGGGGTCGGAATCGTCTCCCGCGTCGGCTGCCGCCATGGCGTGCTCGATGGCGCGAGCGGTCTCGCTTCGCTCTCCGAGGTGTGCCTTGCTGTTGGCGAGCTGCCGTAGAACGACCGCGTGCACGCGGGGGGAGAGGCTGGTGGTGTGCCGCAGCGCGGCGTTGGCGAGACCTGCCCCATGCCCGGCGTGGCCGGCTTCGGTGGCGATGTTGCCGCGTCGCTGGAGGATGTACGCGATGAGCATCGGATCGCCCAGTTCCTGTGCGTAGTCCATCGCCGTGCTGGTCCAGCGCACGGCTTCGTCCGTGTGGCCGGTGTCCTGGTACAGCCATCCGAGGAACTCGGCGTACCGGGCGCCGATCCGCAGCACGTCCGCGCGCAGCAGACCGTGGGACTCCTGGCACATCTGCTCGATCAGGGGCATCTGGCTCTGCACCGGCGCGACCAGGAACCGAGGGCCCACCAGCGGTTCGGCTTGGGCATGCTGCCGAAGGACGGACGCCAGGTAGCCGAGCATCTCCGTGCTGACCGGGGCGGGCAGCTTGCTCCGCGGCGAAGGCGCGGACGATGGGTCCCGTGGCTCTGTCTCCTCCGGGTGAGAGGGGAAGTCGAGCTCGGCGTCGGTCGCCTGGTACGCCTCGCGGAACAGCGGCCTGTGATCACGACTGACCGGTCGCCGTCCGTTCTCGTACATCGAGACCAAGGTCTTCAGACTGGCACGTGTCGGCGACTCCACCCCGAGCCGCTCCGCCGCGGCCGTGAGCGCGTCAATCAGGTCCGCCTGAGTCCATCCACGTGCGTGTCTGGCTTCCTGCAGCTTCGTCCTGGCCTTCATCGCACCCTCGCAGCCCGTGGTTGCCCGGTCACCGCATGATGATGGCAAGACCGCCTCGCGTGTGGGGAGTTAACGGTTAACGAGGGCGTCCGTTAACCCTGTCCACTGCGAAACGGCTCCCGTCAGGGCTTACTTGCCGTTGTGCGAGGCGGCCAGGGAAGCGGATCTTGTGCAGCCTCACCACGCAGCCCAAGGGACTCCGGGCCGGGATGCGGTGTGACGCCATCCCTCAGCCGAGTGCCTCGGGTCGGTGGCGGCATCCGGAGAACCCGCGATGCGCCACTTCAGAGCACCGTCCGGGGCGATGCCGTACGACTCCCCTTCGCTGCCGGGTGGTCCAGGTGGCCCGCCCCTCTCCCACGCGCGGGCGGGCCACCACCTACGGCCGAGGATCGCTGGAGGTCCGATGACGAAC
Source organism: Streptomyces megasporus (assembly GCF_000718985.1). Lineage (GTDB taxonomy): Bacteria > Actinomycetota > Actinomycetes > Streptomycetales > Streptomycetaceae > Streptomyces > Streptomyces megasporus. Next base: position 14,282 of record NZ_JODL01000033.1, read on the forward strand.
AGCGGCACGCACCACCGGGTTCCCACCACGCCGACCACCGGCCGACGCGGCACGGGAGCCGACGCGTCCGACCTCGCACCGCTGCCCGACTGGCTGACCACCGGGGCCCTTGTCCTGGACACCCGCACCGGGCGGAGGGGCGAGGTGCAGGACTGGCCCTACCCCGCCTCAGCGACGCCCACCCGGGCGTGGCTGCGCCCGGTGGGCGGTGGCCGGGAGTGGACGCCACGCATCGCCGACCTCCGTCCCGTCGAGGCCGGGGAGCGGCCGTGAAGCCGCTCGCGCTGTGGGAGCGGTTCGAGTGGGCGGCCGGGACGTGCTTCCGCTGCGACCGCACCGGCACGGAGGTCGCACCGATCGGCACGATCAGAGCACGCGGCATCGACGTCGAGATCCGAGCGTGCCGGGCGTGCGTGTTCCACCTGGAGCAGCTGCACTGGAGCCTGGTGATGCGACAGCAGGACGGTGGGCGGCATTCCGCCGCCGGAGGGCCCGGGCCCGATCCCGTGCGGTCTCCCGAGGCCGGGGCCGGACCGGCCGCCGGCATACCGCGTGCGGGGCCTCGCCACCCCCACGACCGCGGTCCGGCGCCTCCCTCTCCCCAACGGGTGCTGCGGTGGCCGGGCACCGGTTACCGGCCCGTGGGCCGACATCGGCGGGCGTAGCGGCCAAGGCCCCTCCGTGTCTCGGCGGTTGCTCCAGCCTTGGCTCCGCGGAGCGCCGACGGCTGTGCGAGGCCCCCACACCGATAGCGGCTCCGTACACAAGCACCATGCCTGCCGAAAGGATCACGCCCGGCCCGATCACAGTCCGAAAGGGCTGCTTCGCCGCCGCGCCGGACCGTCTACTCTGCGGTGCATGATTCGTGCGGTGGTGTTCGATGTCGGCGAGTGCCTTGTTGACGAGACCCGGGAGTACGGGACGTGGGCTGACTGGCTGGGGGTGCCGCGGCACACCTTCGCGGCGATGTTCGGGGCGGTCATCGCGCAGGGGAGGGACTACCGGGAGACGTTCCAGGAGTTCCGGCCCGGTTTCGACCTGACCGAGGAGCGGGAGAAGCGCGCGGCTGCCGGGCAGCCGGAGTGGTTCGGTGAAGGTGACCTGTACCCGGACGTCCGCCCTACGCTGGCGGCTCTGCGCGAGGCCGGGCTGTGGGTGGGCATCGCGGGGAACCAGACCGTCAGGGCCGGCGGCCTGCTGCGGGGGCTGGACCTTCCGGCCGACATGATCGCCACCAGTGACGACTGGGGTGCCTCCAAGCCGGACGTGAAGTTCTTCGAGCGCGTCATCGAGGCCACGCCCGCCGCGCCGGGCGAGATCCTGTACGTCGGTGACCGGCTCGACAACGACATCCGCCCGGCCGTGCAGGCGGGCCTGCTGACGGCCCTGATCCGGCGTGGCCCCTGGGGCACGATCCAGCAGCGCGATCCGGACGCGGACGCGATCACGACGATGCGCATCGACTCGCTCGCGGAGTTGCCGGAGAAGATCGCCAAGTTCAACGCTGAAGCGCGCTGACCGTCGTACCCCAGTCGTAGAGACGGTCGTCGAGGTCCCGCACGCACTGCTCGTTCTGCCAGGGGGCGAGCGTGCGGCGGACCTCGCGGACGCGGTCCATGCCGGTCGCGTACCAGGTGACCGCCAACTGGTCGAGGGCCTGGGTGGCGTATCCGCACGCCTCCCGCGGCCTTCCGTCGGCGGCTTCGACCGCGGCGAGGTCACCGAGGACGACGGTGCGCTGCTTGTCCGACTCGGGCGGCAAAGCGTCGAGCACCTCGTGGAGTGTCTTGCGCGCCTGCGGTATGTGGCCGGCCTTCAACTGCGTGTTCCCTTTGAACGCGGACAGGCGGACAGGACTGAACCAGTCCAGCCACTCGGGAGTGGCGTGCTCGCCTCCCGTGGCAAGGATGTCCTCGGCACGACGGATCAACCGCAGCGCCGCGTGGGGGTCTCCGCAACGGGTCTCGCATTCCGCCTCGACGGCGTCCAGCCATGCCCAGAGCTCGGCGGACGCCTCTCCGCGGCGGGCGTAGGTACGGGCGGCCAGCATGCGCTCCATCGCTGCCTCCCGGTCGTCCGCCCAGCCCGGGATGAAGGCCATGTGCGCGAGGATGGCTGCTCCGAGCAGGGGATCGTTCGCTTCGCCTGCCGCCTGCAGAGCCAGGAGGAGGGTCTCCGAGGCCCGCTCCGGCTGCCGCAGGTCGAAGAACTCGATCCGGCCGGCCAGCAGGTAGGACTCCGCCAGGGAGGCGGCGAGGGCCCGGCGGGCCGGGTTCGCCGTTTCCGGGAGAAGGGCGCAGCCGAGACGGGCGTGCTCCAGGACCGCGGGGTGCAGTACGGCAGGCGCCACGGACCAGTAGAAGTGCCGGTGTGAGCGTGTGACGGCCGCGAAGTCCCTGCCGATGGTCGCCGGTTGTGTCGCGGCTTCGGTCCGAGCGGGCACGGCGGCCAGACGTGTTCCGGACAGGGGCACGCGGGGGGCGTTGTCGATCGCTGTGCCGGGCCGGGACCGCGAGCTTCCCCAGGGAGGGACGAATCCGAGGTCCTCCATGCTCTGCCCCAGGAGGTGCGTCAGCACTCGGTGCACGTCGGGCTGCGGCCAGGGTGGTGTGGCCGACTCCCAGCGCCGGACCTGCCGGACGCCGACAGCCAGACCTCTGATGCCAAGCTTCCGCGCCGCCTCGGTGATGGCGTCGGCCAAGGCCTGCTGGGAGTTGTATCCGGCAGCCAGGCGAGCGGCCTTGAGCCTGGTGTTGCCTGCGGGACGGGACATGGATCTCCTCCGGGGCGAGCTCCTGCCAGAGAGTGACGGGTAGTGCCGCTGCGGCGGCGGAAAATCGTCCACCGAGCGCCGACTAAGTCCTCTGCAAGCCCTGCTAATGACCTATCAGAGTCCTCGAACAGGACTTCGCGAGACAGCATGATGTCACCTCGTCGCTGCGAAGTCAGGTCCCGTCACGCGGCACCGCGCACCACAGCGGGACCGGCGAAGAAAGCCGGCGTCATCGACCCCGGACGCCGCAGGACCGCCAGGTGCCGCCTCGCCCACACTCCCCGGGCGGGGCGGCACCCAGAGGGCTCCGGTGGGCGCAAGGGGATGTTCCAGCACCATCCGGCGCAGAGAGAGGAACAGCCGTGCCTCAAGCCAGACGAGAGAAGAAGGACCACCTCATCTACGCGGACGTCGTGGACTCCAAGTCCAAGGCGGGCGTGTGGATGGGAGAGCGCGCCTCCTTCCAAGAGAAGCAGAACCGCATCATCGAGGCGCTCAAGGAGCAGACCGACTGGGTCGAACTGAAGAACGCGATCATGGTCATCGGCACCGAACCGGCCGGCATCACGGTCATCGCGCCGAACCCGACGCTGCCCGGTGTGATCGTCCTCGCCGACGGCGGTTCCCCGGTCACCTCCGCGAAGCTCCAGGCCGCTGCCGAGGAGAGGGTCCGCGCAGTCATGGGTGAACTCGGGATCGCCGAAGAGGAAACGGCGGCCTGACCACCATGGCCGTCCCTCAGATGCTGTGGGGGAAGTACTTCCGGTACGAGCGGGCCGGGGAAGCAGTCCTCCTCGACCCGGTTGGGCTGGACAGTGTGTTCATCGGCCCCGGCGAGGTCCAAGACCTCGCCGGGGTCCCCCCGACCGCGACCCACGAAGCCCTTGCCGGGCTCGGCTTCACACCCGGCGGTCCCGTGGCCGACCGGCGCGAAGCGCTCCATAACCGTCTCCGACACCTCGGCCTGGACGCCGTCCCTCACCGCATCAGCGGCCTACGCGTGGTTCTCACCGACCGCTGCAACATGGCCTGCACCTACTGCTTCGTCGATACGAACACCGGCAAGCCGGATATGACGAAGGACGAGCTCTCGGACGGGCTGGAGTTCCTGTTCGAGCAGAACGCCGGGCAGGACGAGGTGTCCATCCAGTGGTTCGGCGGCGAGCCGACCATCCGCTTTGACCTGATGCGATACGGCGACCAGCTCGCCGACACCCTCGCCGACCGCTACGACGTGGCCAGGGTGCGGCGCACGGTCGTCACCAACGGCGCCCGTCTGACCGACGAAGCCCTCGACCACCTCGTCGCGTACGAGTACGGGGTCGGCATCTCCATTGACGGCCCTCCAGGCATCAACTCCGCGAACCGCCTCCTGCTCGGCGGGCAGCCCGCGGACGACCGGATCCGCCGCAACGTCGCCCGGCTCATCGAGGCCGAAGGGCTTCACGTGGGCTGCAATCTCACTCCGACGGCCGCGAACATCGGACGCCTCGCCGAGACCGTCCGGTGGATCGTCGACGACCTCGGGCTGAAGTTCGTCTACGTCAACACGCCCATCCCGACGGCGGGCCGCTGGCAGGTCAAAGGCGCCGATCTGGCCAAGGAGCTGTACGAGGCGCGCCTGGCCGCGCTGGGACGGGGCGGGATGCTGTTCTCCGTCCTGGACCGCGCCTTCCAGGCCCTCGACACCCGCCGGCCGATGCTGTTCGACCACATGCAGGGCGACCGCAGTCTGAACGCAGCCCTCCTACCCGGCAGCCGGGTCAGCCTGTGCGATATCAACTTCACCGAGCCGTCGTTCCTGCACACTCTCGACGAGCTGCGGGCCGCCCCCGGCCTCCTGGCCGGCGTGGCGAAGAAAGTCGCACCGATCCCCAAGTGCGGTGACTGCCCGGCGCTCGCCATCTGCGGCGGCCCGTCCCGCAACGAGCAGGCCCTCGTCGGGGGCGACGCCCCGGACCCCGAGATGTGCGCGTTCTACACGAGCACCGTGGAGATCGCCGTCTGGGACGGCACGGGGGTGCAATGAGCACTCATGTCCGTACAGCACTGATCTCCACGGCCGGGCACTGCAAGGTGGCCTGCGGGTTCTGCTTCCGGGCCGACCGCGCCCACGGCTTCCTGGATACCGCGACCTACACCCGCACCCTGTCGCGGCTGAAGGAGGTGGGCGTGGAAGGGGTGTGTCTGAGCGGTGGGGAACCGACCCACCACCCGCAGCTCCGGCAGCTGGCACGGCTGGCCCGCCAGTTCGGCATGGCGGTATCGATGGTGACCTCGGCCCGCACCGCGGCCGAAATCGTCACCCTCTCCCAGGTGGCGCATCTGCTGGCCAACGTGACTGTCTCCGCCGACTCGCAGGGTGCGATGGTGCTGGGACGCACCACCCGTACCGCGGCCTCAGGGATCGACACGCTGCGCGCCCTCAGTACCGGGACGAAGATTCTGCACGTCACCTGCTGGGACCTGAACGACGAGGAGTGCCGGGACCTGGCCGGCCTTGTCTCCGAGGCCGGGATAGAGGTCCAGTTCAGTCCCGTCGTCCTCGACGAGCGCGCTCTGCGCCGTGAGGGCAGGTCGGCCCAGGACTACCTGGTGCAGCAGCAGCTCGACGCCGAGCTGCTGGGCCGCCACTTCGACCTGTCCGACCGCTACCGGGCCTACCTCGGCGAACTGCGGGAGCTGCAACTCGCAGGTGGGGGCGAGCGGTGGCCGTGCCGCTCGGCGACCGCGTACGTTTCCGCCGATGGCCGCATCCGGCGCTGCCCTTACGGCCAGGCGTCGGTCAGCGCCCATGCTCCCCGGGCCGCGATCAGACAGTTCCTGACCGCTCCGGCGCAGGACCGGGTGACCCCGGACTGCGCCGCCATCTGTCGCCACCCCTCTGCCACGCCCGACGACCGCAGTGCGTCGTGCGCTGCGGCGTGAGGGCGTCCCGATGCATCCCGACTCCATGGACCGCTCTATGGCGATCACGACACCCGATGACTTCACCTTCCGCTGGCGGCGACCGCCGAACTTCCCGTTGGAGGTCTCCTTCGACCACACGTTCCTGCCCGCCGTCGACATCCTCGACCACATCCGTAGGGACGAGGAGGTCCGGTTCACGGTCCTCGGGGACGACGACTGGCAGGTGCGCATGGACCGCACAGCCGCCTTCCGCACCGCGCCGATCGAGGAGATCGTCACCTGGACGTTCCGGCTGGTGCACTTCAACCTCAGCCGCTTCTACGACGACCTCCTGGACGGCTTCCAGGACGAGATCATGATCCCCTGGCGCACGCATCTGTCCGCCCGGGGATTCACCTGGCAGCGTCTGGCGCCCATCCTGTTTCTGTCCACCGAGGGCGCGTCCTCGACCTACCACAACGACAACTCGCACGGCCTGGTCTGGCAGGTGCACGGCACCAAGACCTTCCACAGCTACCTCGACCCCGACAAGCACCTGACGGCCGACGCGGCGGTCATCGGCGAGACCACCGGCGAGGACCCGCCCGCACACGATCCGGACGACCGCCAGTCCGTCACCATGCAGCCCGGCGACCAGCTGTGGAGCCACGCGCTGACACCCCACTGGGTCACCACCGAGTCGGGGCTCGCCATGAGCGTCACCCTCTCCCACGGCGGCCTGTGCCACCAGGGCCGCTTCTCCGAGCGGGAGCTGGCACTACGGGCCTACTGGGACAAGAACCCGGGTGAGGCATGGACGCATGACCTGCGCAACGTCCGCTACTGAGACCGCGTCCCACGACACGGGCGAGTGCCTCGTGCCGTGGGACGCGGCGCGCGGTCGGCTACGGCGTGAGCCGGTTCGGTCCGCGGAAGAGGAAGGTGGCCTCGCGGATCGAGTCCAGGCCGAGCATGACCATCAGCACTCGACCGAGACCCATGCCGAGTCCGCCGTGCGGCGGGCACCCGTACCGGAACGCGTTCAGGTAGTCCTGCAACGGCTCGGGGCTCATGCCCTTCTCCGCGGCCTGCTCCAGCAGCACGTCGTACCGGTGCTCACGCTGCGCTCCGGTGGTGACCTCCAGTCCCTTCCACAGCAGGTCGAAGCTCAAGGTCACGCTCGGGTCGTCGGCGGGCCGCATGTGGTAGAAGGGCCGGATGCCGACCGGGTAGTGCGTGATGAACACGAACTCGTGCCCGGTGGCCTCCTTGATGTGAGCTGAGATGCTCCGCTCGCCCTCCGGATCCAGGTCCTCCTTGACCTTCTCCGGGTCCCAGCCGCCCTTGCGCAGGATCTCGTGGGCTTCAGCCATGGTGATGCGCGGGAAGGGCGTCGTGGGGACGGTGACCTCGACGCCGAGGTGCTCGGCGATCGCATCACCGTGAGCGTCGGCGACCTTGGCGATCGCGTGAGCGAGCATCCGCTCCTCGAACGCCATCACGTCCTCGACGCCGTCAATCCAGGCCAGCTCTACGTCGACGCCGGTGAACTCGGTCGCGTGCCGAGAGGTGAACGACGGCTCCGCGCGGAAGACCGGCCCGATCTCGAAGACCTTGTCGATCCCGGCCGCGATGGCCATCTGCTTGTAGAACTGCGGCGACTGCGCCAGGTAGGCGCTGCGGCCGAAGTAGCCGAGCTTGAAGACCTCCGCGCCGGACTCCGAGGCGGTGCCCATGAGCTTGGGGGTGTGCATCTCGGTGGCGCCCTGCTCGTAGGCGTACTCGCGCATCCCCTGTTCCAGGGTGGTCTGCACGGCGAACATCAGTTGGGTGGCGGGACGGCGGCGTACGTCCAGGAAGCGCCAGTCCAGGCGTTGCTCCAACCCGGTGTGCTCGTCGATCGGAAGCGGTGTGGCGGCCAGGTTCAGGACCTCGACCGTTTCAGGGACGATCTCCAGGCCGCCGAGCTTGACCTGGGCGGCGTCGACGACACGGCCGGTGATACGGACGGCGGATTCGGGGGTGAGGGCTTCGAGCTGGGCCTCAAGCGGCCCGTCGTCTCGCTTGTGGGTCACCTGCACCATGCCGGTGCTGTCTCGCACGATGACGAACTGCATCTTGCGCTGCAGGCGAAGCGTGTTCACCCACCCGCAGACGGAAACGGTACGGCCGACGTGTTCTCGCAGGTCGGAGACGTGTACGCGGCTGTGGATCATTGCGGTCCTCCGAAGGACGTCGTCATGATCCCTTGGGAGTGCGGGCGAGAAGGGCAACTCGCGGTGCCACCGCACTTTCGCCGCCAGATGATGGCGGCCTCGTTCGGGCCCGGTGACGGGGGCCGGCCGGCGGGGCATTGGACCCCCAGGCGAGGCCGTTCCTCCCCGCGCTCGGGAGGGTCTTCACCTCGGGGCGCGAGGCCGCCTTCCCAGCTCCCGGCGGCTCTCTCTGCTCGCGTGATCCCTGGCTACTCGTCTCCGTCAACGCGTTGCTCAGCAGGATACGGACCCCACGAGCATCGCCGCAATCATGAACGTACTTGTGAACGGGAGGAGCTGTTGTGAGTGTGCTCGTGCGACGGGCGGTGGCCGCCGACGCCAGGGAGCTGGCGCGTATGCGCCAGCTTTCGCTGACCTGCCCGGAGGAGCCTTGGACCAAGCCGAGAGACTTGCGGGGCGGCCCATGGGTCGAGGAATGCCAGGAGACGTTCGCCGCAATGCTCGGTGACCAGGACACGGTCGCTGCCTTTGTGGTGGATGCCGCTCCAGGCTGCGTGGCGGCTTGTGCCGTGGGATTTCTTCTGCCCCGGCTTCCGGGCCCCGACAGCAGCAAGCCGTTCAACGGTGACATCAGTACCGTCGCCACAGATCCGGCGTTCCGCAGACGCGGCTACGCGCGGGCGGTGGTGACAGCGCTCATTGATTGGATGACCGTACGCGGCTGCAAACGCATCAGCCTGACCGCCAGCTCAGAGGGCGAGCCGCTGTACACGTCCCTCGGGTTCGTGACCGACAACCCACGGATGTCCCGGCTGGCCGGGTGAGGGAACGACACGGCTACGACCGGAACACCTCACTCGACTGGCACCCAGCTCGCGATTACGTCGCGTCGCGACAGGTGGTGGAGGGGGTGGCGGTGGGTCGACGGAAGAGTGCCCGGGATCTGCTGGCCGCGACGGGAAAGGGCTGGGACCGCCGGGTCTTCCGCCTGCAGGGCCTCGCCAAGCCGGAGCGCGCCTGCGGTCCGTCGACACGTGCGCCAGGACCGAGCTCCGCTCCCCGTACGCGCTCGCCAGGAGGGTGAGCGCGTACGGGGAGCTTCAAGCAGGCCAGCGCCTCCGTGTGCCGTCTGGTGTCAGCGACGTGGCAGGCGGAACACGGGAGCGTGGGGAGGCGCCGGAGGCGGTGCGACGTTGGCAGATTGCCGACGAGTGCCTTGGGGCTGGGGATGTCCGGGCATTTCGACGTGTGCGGGCAGGTCGGCGAGGTGGAGCAGGCGCCAGATGAGGACATCGCTGATGGAGTCGGCGGTGTCCAGTTCCCGGTGGGTGGTGGCTTCGGTCAGCAGGGCTCGGGGGTTGTGTCCGGCCTGGTAGGCACGGGTGAGGGTAGCGGCCAGGGCGAGCCAGCTCGGCTCGCGCAGTACCTGCTCGGCGATCTGTGGTGTGGTGGCGTGCAGGAGGGCGGCGGACCAGTCGCGGACGGGCTGGGCCAAGCGCTGCCCCTGCTCCCGGAGGCGGGCGATCGGCTCCTCGGCGGCCAGCGTGTAGGCGGCGCGCAGGTGGGCGGCGGCCTGGCGGGCGGCTTCGGCCTGCAGGGCGTGGCGGCGTCTTGCATGCCAGTGCGCGGCGGCGGTGGCCAGGAAGAACAGGGTGTCGATCAGCATGGCTGTGGCCGCGCCGTCCTCGCCGCGTCCCGGGGCCGGGCCGCTGTAGCGGAGGTCGCGGGCGGCGCGGCGCAGGGCCTGGGCGTGGCGGTACTCCTCCCGGGTGTGGGAGCGGCTGGCGCGTTCGAAGGATCTGGCGGCGTCACGGAGCTGTCGGCGGGTGGGGGCCGCGCTGGTCTGGGCGAGGCTGTCGAGGATCTCGCCGGTGGCCGCGATGCGGGCCGCTGCGACGCCGTCGCCGTCCTGGTCGAGGACGAGCAGGGCTGCCCAGGTGCCGTGGGTGGCCGAGCGCCGGGCGGCGGCCGGAGCCGACACCGGCCTGCGCGCCCGCGCGGCGTCCTGGCGCGAGGGCTGCGCCTGCACTGCTTCCGGGCCGGTGGTGAAGCGGGCGCGGATGCGGGGCAGGGACAGGTCGGGGGCGAGGGTGGAGCCCGCGTAGAAGATGGGTTCATTGTCCTGGTGGTGGTCGCCGGGCAGGGCGACGGTGTAGCCGTTGATGTCGCCGGAGGGCAGGGTGCGGGTGCGGACGAGGAGCCCGGCGGCCTGGAGGCAGGCGAAGAATTCCGCCTCGTCGGTGGCGCCGGCCACGGCCTGGCGGACGGTCTCGCGCAGTTCCTCCCGCGCGGTGCGCTCCCGTCCCTGGCGTTGGGCCTTGTGGCGTTCGGCGCTGGTGGGGCGCTTGGCGGCGGTGCCGTCGCCCGGGGCGACGCGGTGCAGGCCGTAGTCGGCTTCGATGCGGCGGGCCTCGGCCTGGGCGCGTGTGCCGGAGCGGTGATGGTCGGGGCGGCGGCCGTCCTCGCGGACGAGGGTGGCGATGATGTGGATGTGGTCGTCGGCGTGGCGGACGGCGGCCCAGCGGCAGCCGGCGCCGTCGCCGGGGTCGATGCCGGTGGCCGCCACCATGTGGCGGGCGATGGCGGCCCACTGCTCGTCGGTGAGGATCGGGTCGTCGGGGGCGGCGCGCACCGAGCAGTGCCACACGTGCTTATCGGGGCGCTGGTCGGCGTCGAGCAGGTGCAGGGGCTGGTCGAGGAGGCGCTGGAGGTCCTTCTTCGTCACCGACGGGTCGCGGCCCGGGTCGGGGGCCAGGTGGTCGAAGGAGGCGACCAGGTGGGGGTCGATGTGCTCCTCGTGGGTGCCCTTGCCGTACAGGTAGTACAGGAGGCCAAGGGTGTTGCTGCCCTGCTGGTGGACCCGGGGGATCACGCCGCCTGCTCCTCCTGCCGGCTGGTGATCCTGTCGGCCGCATGCTGGACGGCCTGCGCGGCGCGCTGCAGGTCGGCGAGAGCGGCGACGAGTTCCGGCGGATGGGCCCCGGCGTTGATTGCGCGGGCGATCTGGTTGAGGTTGTTGCCGACGTGGCCGAGGTGTCGTCGCGCGGCGAACGGTTCGGCGACGAGTTCGCGGCGTCCGGCGATGGCGGCGGCGGTGGTGTCGAGGTCGCGGGCGGCGGCGAGGCCGCTGCGGGCGAGGAAGGCGGGCAGGGTCGTACGGGCGGTGGTCGCAGCAGTGGCGAGCAGCCTCTTCTCGTCGTCGTTCAGGCGGACACTGCACACGTAGGCGCGCTTGTGCGTGGATGGCTTCGGAGAGCGCTTACGCGAGGTCTTCGCGTCGCGGCGTTTACGCGGCGACGGCTGCTTCTCCGGCTGCGATCCGCCCTCGGGCGCCGCCTCGCGGACCAGCACCCCCCTGTGCTGGTCCGCTCCCGCCACCTCCGGGGCGGGCATGGCCGGAGACGCCTTCCCCATGGGGAAGAGTGTCTTGGCCGATAGCTTGCTTCCCCGAGGTCGGCCGTGGGTGCCTCCTGCTGTGATCGGTTGGCGTGTGGGTCGTGCATGAGCGGTGTCTCCGTGGTGTTGTGGGTGGTGGGCGCCAGATGAAGGCGAATCAGAGGTCCGGGGCGTGGTGGGCTCGTGATGCCGTTGCCGTCTCCTGTTCGCGGCCGGTTTTTGTCCGACGGCCTTCGCCGGGAGCTCTGCAGCGGCTTGGTGGGGCCGCGTCTGGGTCCCGTCTTCGCTGGCTTTGTCCCTGCGGTCCTCGGTCCCCAGGGCGGTCCCCGGCCCCCGGGATGGTCCCGGTCCCGGCTCGGTCCCCGCGGCCTTGTTCCCACACGTGGGGACGGTCCCCGCGCGGGGTTTGCTGTCGGTTTGCGGGGGACCGTCTTGTGGTCGGCGGGCAGGCAGTGGTCCCGAGACCGAGCCTCGGTCCCCGGTTCTTGCTGCGGGGACCGAGGTTGCGCAGGATCGGGCCGTGGGCGGCTGACTTGCGGTGATGTTGGTCCAGCAAGCCGTGGTCGGTCCCCTGCGCGTGGGCCTCAACCCCGGTCCCGGTGTGCGCGGTCCCCGAACGTGGTTCCCGGTCCCGGACGCGGCTCGGTCCCCGGTCCCCAGGGCCCTGCGGGGACCGCGGTCCCCAATGGGTCCCCGTCCCCGGTCCCAGAGTGCTGCCGGCCCCCAATGCGGTCTCGGTCCGGTCCCCGGTCTCCGAGGGGACCGGGGTTTGTGGGGACCGTGGTTTCGGATGGTCCGCGGTCCCCGTTTCTGTTCGTCTGGGGTTCGGCTGGGCCGACGTGTCTGGTCGCCTTCTTCAGCGGTGGGCCGGTCCGTCGCCGTTCCGCTCGGGTGCGGGGTTGCTCAGCGGGTGCGTCCTGGGACCGGAGCCGGCGGAGGGGTGGCCACGGTGGTTGGCACCGGGGCGTGCGCGGGCGTCCGGCGGCGGTCGGGGCCGGTGAGGATGACGCGTTCGGTCATCTCGGCGAGGCGGGAAGCGACGCGGTCGCCGAGTGCGGTGCGCAGCTCGACGATGGGGAGATTGGTGGTGATCAGGGTGGGGCGCAGGTGCTCGTACCGGTGGTTGATGAGCCGGTAGGTGAGCTCCTCGGTCCAGTCGCTGGCCTTGGCGGCGCCGAGGTCGTCCAGGAGCAGCAGTGGGCAGCGGGCCAAGGCCTGCAGGTCGCGTTCGCCGTCGTGGCCGGAGCGGGGGCGCAGGCGGGCGTAGAGATCGGCGGCGGTGACGGCCTCCCAGCGCAGGCGGACCCCGGCGGCGAGGAGGGTGCGGATGGCGCCGTACGCCTGGTGGGTCTTGCCGGTGCCGGTGGGTCCGGCGATCAGCAGGGATGGGCCCTCGGCGATGCCCGAGGCGCCGCCCGGTCCGGGACGCCCGGTGCGGGTGATGGTGTCGGCCCAGGCGGTGACCTTTGGGTGGTCGGCCAGGGCGCGGCGGTAGCGGGCGGGGATGCGGGCGTCGGCCAGCTCCAGGGCGGTGACCGGCTCGTTCGCCGGTTCGTCCAGGGGAGCGTCGGGGTCGATGCCGCGGGCGGTGAGGATCGCGCTGAGCCGGTCGGCCAGCAGGCCGGCGTGCTGCGGTGCGCGGGCGTGGGTGGTGGTCACAGCTCGCCTCCGTAGGCCGCCTTGACGTCGGTCGGGTTCGTCCACGGGCGGTGGGCGGCGGGTGCGGGCCGGACGGCGTTCATCGCCTCGTGCACCAGGCTGGGCAGGGTGCTGGGGTGCAGGCCCTTGGCCCGGTGGCGTTCCAGCCCGGACCGGATGTGGGCAGGATCGATGCCCTCGGCCAGCAGCTTGCCGACCTCCCGGCCCAGGTGCCCCAGGACGTCCTTCGGGGGGCGGTGGGCGCAGGCGGCGGCGTAGTCGCCGATGAGCTGCCAGGCCGAGACGGTGTCGGGCGCGGGGGCGCTCGCGCCCCCCGACGGGGTACTTCCTAGGTCCTAGATCCGGACGGTGAGATGTCACCGCCGCTGCGGGGAGTCCTCCATGCTCTCTCATGGAGGGTTCCGTGAAACCGGCCTCACCTGCGGCTTCGTCAGCAGGGCCAGGATTCGATGTGGGTTCGCGTATCTCGCGGGAGCCTTCACGAAGGGCTCCGTGAGGCGGTGCTGCGGGCTCCGTGACACCGGTCCGTGCGGCAGGCGCGGTGGTGCCCGCCGCGGCACCGGCCGGAGCGTCGTGGTGCGGGCAGCCGGGGAGGCGGCTCTTGCTGGGCCGGTTGATCTTCTGGTGTTCGTGCCAGGTGACGATGTGCAGGTAGCACTTGTCGTCCGGGCCCTTGTAGCGGCAGATCAGGCCGGCGTCCGCGAGCTGGGCGAGGTCCTTCTCGACCTCGGCGGGCGTGTGCTCCGGGCGCAGGACCCACAGCTGTCCGGCGATGATCGCGGCGTGGTCGCGGTGGCGACCCTGGTCGTCGGCCTGGGTGAGCAGGCCGAAGAAGGTCCGCTCGGCGGTCAGGCTGACCGAGGCGAGGGACTCGGAGACGAAGGCTTCGGGCTTGATGGTGCGGATTCGTGCCAAGAGGGGGCGGTCCTCACTCGGTTGCCGGTGGGCGGGCGCCCACGGCTCACCGTCGATCGCGGCGGTTCGGACGGGAAGGGCAAGGAGTTGGCCGGCCACGGGCGCGGGGTGCGCTGATGGCCGGTCGCGTTTTCCGGGGGTGTCGTCAACATAGCCACACCCAGGCCATGCAAGTCCAGCCCAATACAGCCGAATCTCTGACGGCAGAAAGGCCGCCGAAAGACAGGCTGCGAAGGGCGGTGCGAAAACGGTAGGGCACGATCGGCGGCCGACCAAATAGTTGCCCTGGACGCCGAGCCAGAAGGATCACATCGCCAAGCCGTTGACGGGCTTCCGGCGGGGAAGCTACAACACAACACCCCACGTCAGAGCCCCTTCCGGACGCCGCGCAGCATCGCGGTCCCGGCCTCCCGGCTGCGGAAAGCCCCTCCGAGTGTGTGCCGAGCGAGGCGGAACATAGACCACGATCGCCGGTTAACCAAACCGGCGAGTGAACGCTAGTAATGGAGATATGGCAGCACGATCACTGGGAATAGGTCCCGCGGGAATAAGGGCCGCCCGGACCATCGAAATCATCCGCACCGAACGCGGCCTTTCCCAGCGCCGGGTGGCCGACCGCGTGACCGCCCTCGGCCACCCGATGTCCAACACGATGCTGTCCCGCATCGAACGCGCCCAGCGCCGCTGCGACGTCGACGACCTCGCCGCGATCGCCGAGGCCCTCCTCGTCTCGCCCCTCGTGCTGCTGCAGGGCCCGACCGCCCCGTGACGAGGCCCGTCCGTACCGCTGACCGAGCACGCCCACCACCGAGCCAGGACCAGCCGCTCTTGCACCGACCTTTGCCCACGCCCGCGACCGCACACCTCCCGCACACCCCGAGCGACGCCCCTCTGCCGCGCCTCTACCGACCCGAGGAGATCGCCGAAGCACTCGGCTGCTCTGCCTGGTGGGTCAAGGACCGGGCCCGGCGGAGCCTCATCCCGCACACCCGCGTCGGCCGCGCCTACCGCTTCACCGCAGGCCACCTCGCCGCGATCATCCGCCTCCACGAGGAGACACCGGTACGACCCGCCCAGCCGGCCGGGAACGTGGCCGCTCCATCCTCCACGACTGCCTCGCGGGACGGATCCCCACAGCCGCGCCGCCACCCCACCGCTCCGGCGAACCGACTGCGGGCCCGGCCACCGCGCCGGGCCCAGTACAGCGCCACCGCGTAGACGCACCCCGACACGCAGCAAACAGAAGCGAAGGAGCCGCCGGAAGTTGGGTTTCGCGGAGAAGCGCGGAAACTACTGGCGCGGCCGGTACAAGACCGCGCCCGGCAAGCACCTCACGGTCGTCGACGAGCGCGGCAAGGCGGTCAGGTTCGCCACCAAGGGCGAGGCCCAGCGTGCCGCGAGCGAGGCCGAGAACAAGTACCGGCGCGGCGACTGGCGCGACCCGGCGCTCGGCTAGGAGACGTTCGGCGAGTACGCGAACCGCTGGTATGAAGCCCAGGACCTGGCCGCCTCGACCATGCAGAATTACAAGCGCCACATCGAGGAGCACCTGCTCCCCGCATTCGAGGACAAGGCGCTCGCCGGGATCCTGCGCGCGGACGTCGACCTGTGGGAGAAGAAGGAGAAGGCCCTCTACGCGGCCTCCAGCGTCAAGACCTGGCGCTCGACGCTCCACCTGATCCTCGAGGACGCGATCGACGAGGGCCTGATCACCTCCAACCCGGCGGCCAGACGACGCGGGCGTGGCAAGCGCGCCGGCCGCTCCCGCGACCGCGGCCCCGAGAAGGTCATCACCGATCCTCTCGGCGCCCTGCTGATCGCTGAGGGGGCTGCGCTGCTCTCCGGCCGCGACGACGAGTTCGTCGCCGTGGTCCTGATGGCGTACACCGGGATGCGGTGGGGCGAGATCGTCGGTCTGGAGACCGAGTTCACCCGCCCCGGCGCCGTCCGCATCGAGCATCAGCTGTACGAGCTGGACTCCGGGAGGCTGATTCGCTGCCCGCCCAAGGACGACAGCTACCGCACCATCGACGCCCCCGACTTCCTGTCCGCCCTGGTCGCCGACCACATCGCCCGCACCAAACCGGCCCCGTGCCCCTGCCACGGCAAGCGGTACGTCTTCCGCGGTCAGGGCACGGCGCGCACCGGCGGACACCGGGGCGCCAAGCTGGTGGACGTCGCCCGCCGCGCCGGTGTCTCCACCGGGACGGTCTCCAACGTCCTCAACCACCCCGAGCGCGTCCGCGACGACACCCGCGCCCGCGTGGAGACGGCCATCACCGAACTCGGCTTCATACGTGGCAGTGTACCGATGGAGAACGCGGCCCACTGGCGCCGCAACGGCTTCGCCACGTGGCTGTTCACCCCGGCCGCCTCAGGCTGGTACCCGAAGAAGGCACCCCAGGAGGCACGACCCGTCCCCCTGCTCGGCGAGCCGTGGCCGGGCATCCCAGCACGGGGGCGCGGCGCCCAAGGAAGGGCCGACGCCTGCTGGCTGCCGATCGCCAAGGGCCTCACCCCGCACGGCCTGCGCCACTCCCACCGCACCCACATGGAGGACCTGGGCACCGAAAAGGTCCTCATGGACGAACGCATGGGCCACATCGACGGCTCCGTCTCCGCCCGCTACGCCCACGTCACCCCCGGCATGCGCCAGCGCCTCAAGCTCGGGCTGACCGAGCAGTGGGAGACGGCGCTGGATGCCCGGTTGGCCATGTCCCCCACCTCACCGGTTCGCGTGCTCGACGGCATCCTGCGCGCCCGCAGAGAAACTGCCGGTCCGGTACAGACGGGTCGTTGATTGATGCCCCCACACCGCCGGAAGGGGCGCACGATTGACGAGCCCTGGCTCCCGCAACGTGTTCTGACTACGGCGCCCAAGGTGCGGCACTGATCGACCGGCTCCTGCACCCGGGACCATCGGCTGGACTGCGGCTGGGGACCCGTCCGCGCCCTGTCCGAGGAGCGTCCGGTGTAGCCGGGACTCGCTCAGAACCCAAACAGCGTGCTTCTCTTCAAACGGCCCTATGCGTGCTCTCTTCCCTTGGGAAATCCCAAACGGCGTGCTCTGGGTGGCACTTGCCCCTAAGGCTCTACAGTTCTTGTGGCTCGGCAGACAGGAAGCGGGCCGGACACACCGCGCACGGGCCTCGGTTGGGCTTGCGCGCATAACGCGAGGGGGAGTCACACGTGAAGTGGACACTGATGCTCGGCCTCACGGCGTTCCTGGTGGCACTGGCCACAGCGCTGCTGGGTGCGATCGTGAAGACATACAGCGGGGCCGGTGCGGCGGAGGCGATCCAGGCGGGTGGTAAGACCTTCGCCGCCGCGCTGACCCTGGCCCTCCTGTTCGTGTCCACCTTCGGGCTGGTGTGAGCATGAGCGGCGAGCAGCGCGTACGCCGGGGGAACCCGGAGGTGGGGACGACAGCAGACGGACCGGACGCGGTGTCGCGTCGAGTGCGGCGGCTGACGCGTGACCTCGGCGGTCTGCTGAACCTCTACGACGCCGGCCGGGTTGTCGTCGGTCTCATCTACATGAAGAGCCGGGCGAGCCGGGCACAGGACGGCCCGGACGGACGGCGGGAGGCCGAGAAGCCCTCCTGGCCGTCGCTTGTCCGCCGAGCGGAGGACCAGCAGCCCCTGAGCCCTTATGTGCGGTACTGCCTGAGCCAGTGGCTGCCGCGGACGGACGAATCAGATGGCGCCGATGCGGGTGGGGAATCCGTGCCGTACCTTCCCCGAACGGCCGACACGGTTCTCCGGTATCTGGTCAAAGCCATCGACCAGGCCGTTCGGCGGGGCGAGCTGCTGGAGCAGTGCCTCCAGGATCTGTCCTCCGCGCAGGCGAAGGGCGGCCACTACTTCACACCGCCCGACATCGTGCGGCTGATGGTGGCGGCAGCAGCCCCGCAGGACGGGCAGAGTGTGCTCGACCCGGCGTGCGGCTCGGCCGGACTGCTGATCGAGGCCGCTCGCCAGGTCAGTGAGAGTCTGGGTGGACTGCATCCGAGCCTGGCACTGACAGGGCAGGACCTCCATGCCGGCACACTCCAGATCGCACGGATGAACCTCAGTGCGCACGGCCTCGACGGGCACATCGGCCCGGCGGTGAACAGCCTTGAGAAGCCGTCGGACTCGTTCTACGACATCGTGCTGGCGAATCCTCCCTTCAACATGTCCTTCCAGGGAGCGGAGACGCCACGCAGAGGCGACCCGAGGTGGCCGGATGACGCGCTCCCGCCGCGGGACAACGCGAATTTCGCATGGATCCTGCACATCGCGCATGCCCTCGACTCCGAGGGCAGGGCCGCGATCCTCATGGCCGACGGCGCCGCCACGGGAGTCCGGCCGGTCGAGCAGAAGATCCGCAAGCGGCTGGTCCGCGGCGACCTCGTCGAATGCGTGATCGCACTGCCGCCCGGTCTGTTCCCCCACACGCGTATCTCTTCCTGCCTGTGGCTACTGAACCGGGACAAGGGTCCCCAACGGGGACAGGGACGGAGCGACCGGCGTAGTCAGGTTCTCCTCATCGACGCCCGGGGCGCGTATGAGACGGTGCCCGGCACCCGGCAGCGGCGCCTTGGGAGCGACGGTACGGAGAGGATCCTGCGCACCCTCGCCGCGTGGAGAGGCGCGCCACCGGCCACCGGACAGACACAGGCCTCCTACCAGGACGAGTCCGGCTGGTGCCGCTCCCTCTCCCGCCAGGAGATCGCCGACCACCAGTACGACCTGCTGCCTCCGCTGTACACGAGTGAGTCGGCCGACGAGGCGATCACGGAGGATGGACGTGTCGCGGCACTCGTGGAGGAGCTCCAGGCCAGGTTCGAAGAGTCCCACAGACTGGAGACCGACCTGCTGCGTGTTCTGGGGGAGCTGTGATGCGTGACTTCGTCGCCGCCATCCACCCGGGGAGGTTCGGTCCCTGGAAGGAGACGACAGTGGGTGAGCTCGCCGATGACCTGCTCACCTACGGAGTTCACGACCGGGACCTTCCCGACCACCAGGGCGTCATCCGGGCGGGTGACATCCGTGACGGGCGTGTCATGGCGAACCGGCCCGACGGTGTCGCCACGGCCATCACCAGGAAAACACGAGCAGTCCTCAAAGAGGGGGACTTGGTCGTCGTCCTAGTCCGCCGAGTCGGCGATGCCGCGTTGGTCACCAGGCAGCATGCGGGATGGATCGCGACCCGGTCCGTCGGCATCGTCAGAGCGAAAGATCCGCGCATCACACCATGGCTGAGGATCTGGTTCCGGACTCCCTTTGCCCAGTCATGGATTGGCCGGCATGTCTCCGCCCATGTCGAGCCGACGCTCAGTCTTGACGCGCTGAAGAAGATGCAGGTGTGGGTTCCGCCACGCGAGCAGATCGACAAGCTCTGCGAGCTGGTCGCCCTGATCGAGGCGAAGACGGGCCTCAACCGGCAGATCGCCGCCGGTGCGGTCGCCGTGGCGGACGCCTGCCACGCGTCCTGGGCGCGGCATCGGGCATCGTGGACGTCCTGCACGTTTGGCACGGTCGCCCGCGCGGTGACCGGGAAATCCTCCCCCGGCACCTCTCCGGAAGACAGCGAAACGGACATCACCTGGGTGGCTCCGGCCGACGTCTTGGGCACCACCATGCCGTATGTCGGCCATGCGGAACACCAGGGCCCCGCCGAGCCGAGTGCGGTCTGTGAGCCGGGAACACTTCTGGTTGCCTCGCGACCAGACGGAGCACGTACGGCGATCACACTGGTACCCGCGGCACCTCGCCGAGGCGTCCTCGCGGTCCGGCCCGCCGACCCCGAGGACCGCTGGTGGCTTCTGCACGAACTCCGCTCACGAAGTGATGAGATCCCGGGAATCGCCCAGGGACGGAGCGCACGTGAGATTACCGGCCGGGCCTTCGCGCGGCTGGGCGTCGCCTGGCCCGGTCCGGACGTGCGCCGGCAGTTTCATACCGTGGCGGAACCCCTGCACGCGAGAGCGCGGGCAGCGCTCGACGAGAACCGGACCCTGGCGGAACTTCTCGATGTGCTCTTGCGCGGCATCTCCTCCAGCACGAGGAGTTGAACCGAATGCCTCACATCGCGTTACCTTGAGACCGCTCCGGAAAGCGCCGTCCGGGTACCTGAGGCCCGGACGGCACGCGGTTCAGGCCAAGTCCGCCACGAGCAGGTTGCGAATGGCTCCTTGTGGAGGGTGGCGCCGAAGGTGGCCATGACAGGAGCGGTCGGGCTGCCCGCTCCGAAGACTGGAGGTTCTGCCCCGGGGCAACCTCCGGAGATGGTCATCGCTCCAAGGAACCCGATTCCGGGAAACGCTGCGGAGGGCCCGATCGGCCTGGCTCAATAAGCGCATGGAGATCGGGGAGCACTGGGCCTACCGGGCCAGGCCGAAGGAGCTGGGCAGCGCCGTCCACCACGTGGAAATCGTCCGGGTGAACGGGTCGGGAAGGACAGGACGGGTTCATATCCGGTTCCTGGAGGGGGACGAGGCCGGTCTGCAGGAGTGGGTGAGTCTCGGATGCCTGGTCGCACGCTGGGATGAGGTCGAGGCGTTCCGCGCGGATGACGTGAGTGAGCTGTCCCTGGCCGAGGCGTCGAGGGATATGCGGGGCAGCGCCGAGTTCGAGGCGGCGCGAATGATCCTCGGGTTCGTCCGGCCGAAGAACAGGCTGCGGCTGCGCCGCGGCGTGGCCGACGCGGGCGTCCTGGAACTCGGTCGCCTCGACGACACAGCACCTTTGATCGGCATGGACCCCACCGAGTTGCGGGCGCACCCGATGCTCCATGAGGACCGCAACGGCCTGTGCTTGGCCGGCTGGCAGATTACCGAATGCGTTGCACGCCATGTCGCCGCCCGCCTCGCCGATGAGATCCTCCCGGAGGTGGACCGCAAGCAGCAGGACATCGAGCAGGAGCGTACCCAGTCATCCTGGTACTCGTACGGCCGTCGGGACGACCGCAAACTGGACGCCGAGGCGGCCGCCCTGCGGACCGTCCGGGAGTGGTGTGGTGAGGACAAGGCGGAGCGTTACGACGAGCTGGTCGCCCTGCGCGCCGAGGTCCTACGGCTCGGTGAGCTCGTCGAGCGTGCCGTGAAGGCCCTGCGCGAACGCGGCCACGGTGTCATCGCCTCCACCATTGAGCGCGACCTTGGCGTCCATATCTCCAGCCTTGGTCCCGAAGTGCGTCGCTAACACCGCGCCACGCCGCCACGTCGGGTTTGGGCGGGGAGGGTTCCGCGGGCGGCTTCTCCTTCTCGGGGCGGTGAGGACTCCAGCCGTCGAGGAAGGGGCGCAGCTCCTCTCCCGTCGGCTCCGCGTGGAAGTTTCGCCCGGCGAGACCCCGGCCGTTCAGTGTGGGGTCGAGGCGGTCGGCCTCCGCCTTCCCCCACGCCGACCACTGCAGCAGCCTCTCGGCTTCATCGGGTTCGCCCGCGTGGGCGGCGGCCTCATCCAATGCTGCGCAGAAGGCCCGGATCTCCCCGGCGGTTCGCCACTGCTCCAAGGCGGTTCCGAAATGCTCGGCCCGTGCGGCGTCCACGGCCTTGATCGAGGCCACGCTGATGGCGGCCTCCCAATCCCGCCGGGTGCGTTCCCGCTCCTCGGCCTCCAACCGCCGGCGCTCGGCCTCCTGCCGCTTCCGCTCCTCCTCCTGTCGGCGCCGCTCCGCCTCGCGTGCCAGTCGCTCCCGCTCTTGCTCCTCGGCGTGCTTCTTCAGCGCTCGGAGGACGGAACCGATCTGATCCTCAAGCCGCTTCTTGGGAGTATCCGCCCACTCCTTCTGCCAGAGACGCCCGTACCCCTGCTGCTGACTGAGGTGCAACTCCAGCTCCCCGGACGGCTCCATGCGATGCGCGGGGATGACCCGTTGCCAGTCATACACCCTGCGCCTGCCGTTCTGGGCCGGTACGTACTGGACCCGCTTCTCCCGCTCACGGAAGCCGACCTCGTACGTCCTTCCGTGGACGGTGAGCATCGGCCTCGGCTGCCTGCGCTTCTTGGAGACCGTGATGTCCCCGTGGCGGAGGAGAGCCTCCTCGCCCAGGAGCCGGAGCAGGGACAGCACGCGGGGAAGCACCTCATCCGAGACCTCGAAGGCGCTGTGGTCGGTCTTGACCAGGGCGAGGACCTCGTCGATGTCGGTGATCACCCGGCTCCGTTGCAACCGGATCCGGTTCCACCCCGTGTCGTCCTCGCCGGTCACTCTGAGCAGGCCGAGGAAGAAGTCGCCCTTGGCCCGCCCGCTGTACTTCAAGTGGTACCCGGCCGGGGCGCACTTGCGAGCCGCGTCGAACGCCCTGCGATAGCGGGCCCGTTCTGCGTCGTCCGGGTTGGGGATGCGCAGGAAGCGCCCGGCCTTCTGAACCTCCTCGATCAGGGCGGGACCGATGTCCGCCGGCGAGGGGTTGGACGGTTGTGCGGAGGGCCGAGGAGACATGGCGGTGCGCTGCGCGGAGGGCTCCCGGGTCTCTGCCGTGCTCTGTTGGACATGGTCGGAGTCCGAAGCCTCGCGATCGGTGGCTGAGATCCGCTGTCTCCGGGGTACACGCGGGGGTTTGTCCGGATGGTGCCCGTGCCGCAGGTAGAAGCGCCCGGCGTCGGTGATCTCCGCCCGCCACCTCTTGCCGTCCTTCGGCATGGCGATGAGCCCCCGCTCCTTCAGGGCCCGAGCAGTGAGGGCAAGTTCCGGGCTGTCCGAGGTGACGGGATCGGTGCCTTCGCCGATGCGGGTGAGTAAGGCCAGCTGGCGATCGTTGAGACGCGACCAACGGTGCATGGTGACGGTCGTACCGTCAGTGACCGGCCCAACACAAGTCGTACGGAGAATCTCTCACCGCTTGGTGTCACCTTTCGCGGTTGCGGTCGAGGGCCGCCCTTCGAGACTCCTCCTTCTCGCGCGCATGGAGTAGCTTCCACCGCCGCTTCCCCAGCCTCTGGTGGTGGCGATGTCCCAGCCTCGCTGCTCGCGCATCTGCTTGGCGAAGACGTTCAGATCACGCACTTCACAGCCGCAGTCGAGCCATACTTCGATCGAGATGTAGGTGCCATCGGGCTTGTCCTCCCACGACGCCACCTCCCACCGGACGTCGTGATGGTGGTCCGCCAGACCGGTCCGCTCCTCGTCGTGGACGATGCCGAAGGCTTTGGCATATTCGTCCAGATCGTCGATGACGAACAGATGGCTGGACCACTCACCGGGCCACACGGCGTACAACCGGGACTCACCTGCCCGTGCCCGCCGATAAGTCTCGGCGTCCCGGCCGTGGGTCACGGAGCCATCTCCGTGCACCTCGATGTAGCACATGGTGCTGAGCCGATACGGGAAGTCCTTCCCGACCGCTTTGGCGCTGCGTGGCTGCAACAACGCGTCCCCCTCCCATCGCGGTGGCAACGCAACATCCAGAGCCTACGGCCCGTTCGGCACGCCATGGCCTGGGAGCCGGAAACCGAGGTCGGCTCCCAAGCGGACCAGGGAACGGGTCAGGGGCCCGGTCCGCTCTCGCGGATCGGGCCCCTGACCTGGTGTTTCCTGCGTCGGGGTGGCGGGATTTGAACCCACGACCTCTTCGTCCCGAACGAAGCGCGCTGCCAAGCTGCGCCACACCCCGTTGCAACGAGGACTACTTTAACCCACGCTCGCGCTGAGGAGAAATCCGGTTTCCCGGGGCGGTGGGGGGTGGCGGGGCGAGGTCAGGGGCGTTCGATCAGGGTGAGGAGGGTGGCCTCCGGGGGGCATGCGAAGCGGAACGGGGTGTAGCGGTTGGTGCCGCAACCCGCCGAGACGTGGAGGTAGGAGCGGTGGCCGTCCACCTCGTGGTGGGACAGGCCGCGGGCGCGGCCGGTGTCCAGGTCGCAGTTGGTGACCAGGGCGCCGTAGAAGGGGACGCGGAGCTGACCGCCGTGGGTGTGACCGGCCAGGATCAGCGGGTAGCGGTCGGCCGTGAAGGCGTCCAGGGCGCGCAGGTACGGGGCGTGGACCACGGCGAGCGAGAGGTCCGCGTCGGGCTCCGGACCACCCGCCACCTCCTCGTAGCGGTCGCGCTTGATGTGCGGGTCGTCCAGGCCGGTGAGGGCGATCTCCCGATTGCCGCTGAGCTTGAGACGGCCGCGCGTGTTGGACAGGCCGACCCAGCCCGCCGCGTCGAAGGCGTCGCGCATGTCCTCCCAGGGGTTGTGGATGGCGCCGACGGCCGGCGGGTTGCCGTTGAGACCGTGGCGGCCGGTGGCCTTCTCCACCAGGTAGCGGGCGGGGTTGCGCAGTCGGGGGCCGTAGTAGTCGTTGGAGCCGAAGACGTACGCGCCGGGGTACTCCATCAACGGGCCGAGGGCGCCCAGGAGCTCGGGAACGGCCTCGGGGTCGGAGAGGTTGTCACCGGTGTTGATCACGAAGTCCGGACGCAGCCCGGCCAACGACTGGAGCCAGCGCTGCTTCTTGCGCTGGCCGCCGACCATGTGGATGTCGGAGACCTGGAGCACGCGCAGCGGCCTCATCCCGTGCGGCAGTACGGGGACGCTGACACGCCGGAGGCGGAACGAGCGGGCCTCGATGCCCGCCGAGTAGGCGACGCAGGCGGCGCCGACCGCCGTGATGCCGAGGGGAATTCCGAGGGAGAGCGGGTATCGCGCACGCATGGGGACATGGTCGCAGATGCGCGGACCGCGTGTGGACGGCCATCGGGCCGCAATGCAGTGGGCGTTCGGCCGTACGTCCTGGCACACTTCGGACATGACCACGCTCAAGACCCGGCTCCAGGACGATCTCACCGCGGCGATCAAGGCGCGCGACGAGCTGCGCTCCTCCACCCTCCGTCTCACGCTGACCGCGATCCAGAAGGAAGAGGTGGCGGGCGAGAGCGCCCGCGCGCTGTCCGACGCCGAGGTCGAGAAGATCGTCGCCCGTGAGGCCAAGAAGCGGCGCGAGGCGGCGGACGCCTTCGCCAAGGGCGGGCGCGCCGAGCAGGCCGAGCGCGAGAGGGCCGAGGGCGAGGTGCTCGCCGAGTACCTGCCCAAGCAGCTCACCGACGAGGAGTTGGACGCGCTGGTGGCCGAGGCCGTGGCGGAGGCGAAGGCCGCCGGTGCCGAGGGTCCGAAGGCCATGGGTGCCGTGATGAAGATCGTGAACCCGAAGGTGGCGGGTCGGGCGGAGGGCGGCCGGGTGGCCGCCGCCGTCAAGAAGCGCCTGGCGGGCTGACCGCGGCGCGAGGCCGCGGGGACGGAAGCCACGGAAACGCGGAAGGGGCGCCCGGCCGACATCGGCCGGGCGCCCCTTCCGCGCTCGTCGGGGGCGGTTACCTCGGACTCCAGCCGCCGTCCTGCCCCTCGGACTGCCAACCTCCGTTGCCGTTCCCGTTGTTGGCCCCGCCGCTGTTCCACCCTCCGGTGGTGCCGCCATCGGTGGTGCCGCCGTCGGTGGTGGTCCCGCCGTTGGTGGTGGCGCCGCCGGGGCCCCCGTTGGTGCCTCCGCCGATCAGGTTGGGCGGAAGGGTGATGTCCGGCAGATCCGGCAGGGAGGGCCCGGGCCTGCTGTCACCCGGCTTGTCGTCACCGCCGTTCCCGCCACGGTCCCGGTCCCGGCCCTTGTCCCCGCCTTCGCCTTCGCCCTCGCCGCTGTCACCGCGCGGCACCTGGACGTCGTTGAAGGACTCGACGGGCTCGCCCGCCAGGGCGCCGGTCATCGCCTTCTTCCAGATGGGACCGGGCAGACAGCCACCGCAGACCTTGTCGTAGTACCGGCCGCCGATGGTGATGTTGTACATGCCGTCCCGTTGGCCGACGTCGTCGCCGACCCAGACCGCGGTGGAGAGGTTCGGGGTGTAGCCGACGAACCAGGCGTCCTTGCGGTCGTTCGTCGTACCGGTCTTGCCCGCGTTGTCGCGGTCGGAGAGGCCGGCGCGGGTGCCGGTGCCGTCCTCGACCACGCCCTTGAGCATCTTGTTGATGCTGTCCGCCGTGTGTTCGCTCATGGCCCGCTCGCACGTGGAGCCGGGCACCTGGAAGCTCTTGCCGCCCGAGTCCGTGACCTTCTCGATCGCGATCGGGGAGCAGTAGGTGCCGCGGTTGGCGAAGGTGGCGTAGGCGGCGGCCATGCTCAACGGGCTGCTCTCCTCACCGCCCAGGGTCACCGAGGGGTTCTGGCCCAGGGGTTTGTCGTCGCCGCGATCGACGCCCATCTTCTTGGCCATGGTCAGGGTCTCGCAGAGACCGGCCTTGCGCTCCAACTCGGCGAAGTAGGTGTTGATCGACATGGCGAGCGCCTTGGTCATGTCCCAAGTGCCCTTCTCCGACTTCAGTTCGTTCTGGACCGGCCAGAGGCCGTTGCCGGAGGGCTTTCCTTCGCAGGTCTTGAAGTCCTCTTTCCGGAACGTGGCCTTCCAGTCGCTCCCGTAGGAGAACGAGGGGTTGATGCCCTTCTCCAGCGCGGCGGCGGCCGTGATCGGTTTGAAGGTGGAGCCGACCTGGAAGCCGTGGGCGCTGCCGCCCATGCTGTTGTTGACCGCGAGGTTGATGAGCGTCTCGTGATTGTTGCCGTCCAGGCCGTACGGACGGCTCTGGGCCATCGAGAGGATCTTCCCGGTGCCGGGCTCCACCTGAACGACGGTCGCGGCGACCGGGTCGTCCTCGTTGACCAGGCTGGTCGCGGCTTCGGCGGCGGCCTTCTGCGCCTTGGGCGAGAGGGTGGTGTGGATCGTCAGGCCGCCCTGCTTCCAGCGCTCCCTGCGCTCCTCCTCGGTCTTGCCGAAGACCGGATCGGTCAGGAGTATCCGACGGACGTAGTCGCAGAAGAAGCCGGCCTTGTCGGTGGCGGTGATGCAGCCGCTCTTGGGGCGGCTGACCTTCAGACCGAGCTCCTGCT
Source organism: Streptomyces megasporus (assembly GCF_000718985.1). GTDB lineage: Bacteria > Actinomycetota > Actinomycetes > Streptomycetales > Streptomycetaceae > Streptomyces > Streptomyces megasporus. The sequence goes on from NZ_JODL01000033.1 coordinate 40,976, forward strand.
TCTTGGCCGCCGCAACGTCCTCCTTGGAGGCGGCGCCCGTCTCGGCCATGCGGTTGAGCACGATGTTGCGGCGCTTGACGGCCCGGTCGGGGTTGTTGACGGGGTCGTAGTAGGTCGGGGACTGGACGAGGCCGGCGAGCATCGCGGCCTCGTGGAGTTCGAGCTCGGCGGAGGGTTTGGAGAAGTAGCGCTGGGCGGCGGCCTCGATGCCGTACGCCTGCTGCCCGAAGAACGTGATGTTGAGGTAGTTCTCCAGGATCTGGTCCTTGCTCAGCTCCTCCTCGACCTTGATCGCGTACTTCAGTTCCTGGATCTTGCGGCCGATGGTCTGCTGAGTGGCCTCGGCGACCTTCTCCTGGTCGTCGCCGGCCTGCTCGACGAAGACGTTCTTGACGTACTGCTGGGTGAGAGTGGAGCCGCCCTCGGCGACCTCGCCCTGCTGGGCGTTCTTGTTGAGGGCCCGCAGCACGCTCTTGAGGTCGATCGCGCCGTGCTCGTAGAACCGGGAGTCCTCGATCGCCACGATCGCCTTCCGCATGACCGGGGCGATCTTGTCCAGCGGCACGACGGTGCGGTCGCGGTAGTAGTCGATGGCGATCAGGTTGCCCTCGGAGTCGAGGATGCGGTTCTTCTGACTGAGCGGAGGACGCTTGAAGTCGATGGGTATCTCGTCGAAGCTCTCGACCGTTCCCTTGGCGGCGAGGCCGATGCCCCCGGCGACGGGCAGCGCGATGCCCGCCAGCACGGCTCCCGCGAGCACGCTGACGCCGAGGAATTTGGCGGCCTGCTGGGGGCCGGTCAGCCCGCCACCCGAGCGCTTGTTAGCCATGAGGGCAGCCTACGTTCTTATTCGCCGGACAGGTGAGCATGTGTTCGCCTACGCTGTAACACGTCTGGCACGGTTGTGCGGTTCCTTGTCAACTCTCAGGTCACTCCATTAGGTGTTGAGATGTGACCGAATTGCACCTCTATGTCGGAAATACTCCGTTCGAGGAGCGCCGAATCGGGAGTGAAATCTACCTCTGTGGGCGGTGAGTCCGCTTTATCCATCGGTCACTCCGTCGAGTGACCTGTGACGTACCCATAGTCCGTTCGGACCATTCAAGATTGGGCCCGTCGGGGGTGTTGTGCCCTGCCCGCCTTCCGTAACGTCCTGCACTGGCAGCGGTGAATATGCCGCTGCCGCCGTGGGGGAGCCTCGATTCGGGAGAGGACGGCGCCGGCATGAGCTGGGTAACCGACTGGAGTGCGCAGGCGGCCTGCCGCACTACCGATCCGGATGAACTGTTCGTACAAGGGGCGGCCCAGAACCGCGCCAAGGCGGTCTGCACCGGGTGCCCGGTGCGCACCGAGTGCCTGGCCGACGCCCTCGACAACCGCGTGGAGTTCGGAGTCTGGGGCGGGATGACCGAGCGGGAGCGGAGGGCGCTGCTGCGCCGCCGCCCGACGGTCACCTCCTGGCGACGCCTCCTGGAGACCGCGCGCACCGAGTACGAGCGCAGCGCGGGCCTGCTGCCCGTGGAGGTCGACGGGCAGCGCTACGCGGCCCGGCGGTACGACGACTACGCCGCGGCGGGCTGATCGACGGTCCCGGCCCCGGTCCGGTTCCGCGACGGTCCGTCGCGGCGCGGGGCCCGTCGGCCGTGGGCGGTGCGTGACGTGCCGACGGTCACAGGGCCGCCGGACGTGCCGTCAGCCGTGCTCGCGCGTGGGTTGCGTCGCGAGCCGCTCGCCGATCGCCCGCAACCCGTCCAGGTCGTGGACGTCACCGGGCAGCGCGGCGACCTCCGCCACCGGCACTTCGGGGTGCAGCGAGGCGAAACGATCCCGCGTGCGTCGTTCGCGCGCGAGCACGTGCATGCGCTCGGCGTGCAGCCTCAGCATGCCCGCGGCGAGCCACTCGGTTGTGGTGGGGGCGGCGGGGGAGCCGTTCCCGGAGTCTTCGCGGAGTTCCTCGGGAGGGTCGTCGGCGGGGGAGCCGTCGTCGGAAGCGGACCGCGAAGTGTTCCGCCCTTCACCACCCTTCCCGGTGTGATGATCGACAATGCCCTCGTCCTCAAGATTCTCCGCGGCGGCCAACGCCCGTTCCGCGCTGAGGTGGGCGGCCTCGCTGCCGTGCATCCGGTTCAGCACCAGCCCGGCCAGCGGCATCCGGTCCGCGGCCAACCGCTCGACGAAGTACGCCGCCTCGCGCAGCGCGTCGCGCTCCGGCGACGCCACCACCAGGAACGCCGTCCCCGGGGCCTGGAGCAGCCGGTAGGTGGCGTCGGCGCGGGTGCGGAAGCCGCCGAACATCGTGTCCATCGCCGCCACGAAGGTCTGCATGTCGCGCAGCAGCCCCGTGCCCAGCAGCTTGTTGAGCAGACCGGTGAAGATCGACAGCCCGGAGACCCCCAGGTTCACGAACTTCAGCCCCGCCCGGCCGCCGACCTTCGCGGGGGCCGTCAGCAGTCTGATGAACCTCCCGTCCAGGAACGACCCCAGGCGCTTGGGCGCGTCCAGGAAGTCCAGCGCGGACCGGCTCGGCGGGGTGTCGACGACGATGAGGTCCCACTCGTCGTCGGCGCGGAGCTGGCCGAGCTTCTCCATCGCCATGTACTCCTGCGTCCCCGCGAAACCGGCCGACAGCGACTGGTAGAAGGGGTTCTCCAGGATGGCGCGGGCCTTGTCCGGGGCGGCGTGGGACTCGACGATCTCGTCGAAGGTCCGCTTCATGTCCAGCATCATCGCGTGGAGTTCGCCGCCCGCCGCCTCGCCGACGCCGTCCACCCGGCGCGGCGTGTTGTCCAGCTCGGTGAGCCCCATCGACTGGGCCAGCCGACGGGCCGGGTCGATGGTGAGGACGACGACCTTCCGGCCGCGCTCGGCGGCCCGCACGCCCAGGGCCGCGGCCGTCGTCGTCTTGCCGACGCCGCCCGCGCCGCAGCAGACCACGATCCGGGTCTCGGGGTCGTCGATCAGCGGGTCGACGTCCAGCACCGGCAGGTCGCCGAGCACCGTCCCCGATTCGGTCGCCCTGGCCGTTCGCGTCGTCTGCACTGTCCGCGTCGTCACTTCGGCACCCCCTGTTCGCGCAGCTCCCCGGCGAGTCGGTAGACGCCCGGCAGGTCGGCGCCCTCGGGCAGGAGTTCCAGCTCGTACGTGGGCAGGTCCAGCTCCGCCAGCTCCGCGCGCAACTCGCCCTCCAACGCGACCCGCTCGGCGTGCTCGTGGGCCTGGCGGAGCAGCGGGTCGACGAGCTGCTCGGCCTTCCCGCCGCGCCGCGCGCCGCCCAGGCCCGCCCGGGACAGCGCCTTGGCTATCTCGGTGCGGGACTCCTCGGCGGCCAGGACGGACTCCCGGTCCAACAGCGCCGGGCGCGTCATGTTGACGAAGACGCAGCCCACCGGCAGGTCGGCCGCGCGCAGTTCGGCGACGCCGTCCACGGTCTCCTGGACCGGCATCTCCTCCAGCAGGCTCACCAGGTGCACGGCGGTCTCGGGCGACTTGATGACCCGCATCACGGCCTGGGCCTGGTTGTGGATCGGGCCGACCCTGGCCAGCCCGGCCACCTGGTCGTTGACGGCGAGGAAGCGGGTTATCCGGCCGGTGGGCGGCGCGTCCATGACGACCGCGTCGTAGACGAAGGCACCGCTGCGGGTGCGGCGGCGCACCGCCTCGCAGACCTTTCCGGTGAGCAGGACGTCGCGCACGCCGGGCGCGATGGTGGTGGCGAAGTCGATCGCGCCCATCTTCTTCAGGGCGCGTCCCGCGCCGCCGAGTTTGTAGAACATCTGCAGGTAGTCCAGCAGGGCCTTCTCCGCGTCGATGGCCAGCGCGTACACCTCACCGCCGCCCGGCCCGACCGCGATCTTGCGTTCTTCGTAGGGCAGGGCCTCGGTCTCGAAGAGCTGGGCGATGCCCTGCCGTCCCTCGACCTCGACCAGGAGCGTTCGCTTCCCCTCCTCGGCCAGCGCGAGTGCGAGTGCGGCGGCGACCGTCGTCTTGCCGGTCCCGCCCTTGCCGGTCACCACATGGAGCCTGCTCACCCTTCGGAGCCTAACCACCGGGCCGGTGGTCTACTCGTGGGGATGGGGCCATGGAGGTGGCCGGGAGGCTGTCTCTTATACACATCTGACGCTGCCGACGAT
>NZ_JODL01000034.1 GCF_000718985.1 Streptomyces megasporus
CGCCCGCCGCGGCCTCCAACGTCTGCTGCGCGAGGGCGTCACGTCCGTCGTCGGGCCCTTCACCCGGCCCGCCGTCCGCACGGCCGTCCTCCGCTCGGGCCTCGCCGTCCTCCCGTCCCCCCGCCGTGCCTGAACCCACCGAACGCTGCCCTCCACGGAAGCAGCGCGATCCGATGCCCGGCCGCGATCCGATGCCCGACAGGTCCGAGCGTGGTCGTGGCTCACTCCTTGCGGGCAGGCTCGCTTTGGAAAGTGCTCTCGATCTCGGAAGCAGAGGGCAGGTTGGGATTGTTTGTACAGTCCACCTGATCCGCCACCCTCCGCATCGACTCCACGAGAAGCCTGGTCCTGGACAGGGAGCTGATGCCCACCTTGTCGGTCAGCGAGCCTTCCAGAACAGAGGAGAAGGGCTCGCCTTTCTGGCCGCGCGGCGCCTGCCGCAGCCGACATCGTGTCCAAAGCTTCGTCTCGTGGGGAGTCCCTTCCCTGCTTATCGCGACGTCCGGGTTCAACTGGTGCACGGAACTGCGGTCCTCGAACCCGAGGTCGAAAGGGGAGCCACCGCTCGACCATGAAAAGCTTATGTCGAACTTTTCTTCCTCCGCAGAGTCCAAGGAGAAGGAGCAGACGGTCATCGGCGCGGTCAAATTCTCCCGCCTCAGACGGTCGGGGACGTGACTGAAGAGGGCGATTTGGCTCCTTGTGTACACCTCTTCTCTGCCGATGTCCTTCCTGGTCCTGCCATCGATGACGTTCTCGCAGGCCTCTTCGACGGGGGTGCGCTCAAGGAACATGTCGTTCTCCTTGGCGTGGGAAGCAGGCGGTGATCCCTGCTCGCTGCAAGCCAGAGTCATGGTGGCAAAGCAAGCAGCCAAGGCGACTCCTCGACGAAGGGCTTTCATGTCCGTCAAGCTTTCCTTCTTGATCGGGGGCGGGTACTGAAAGGAAAGTCACCGGCTCGGTGCGATCTGGGGACGACCTCGCGACGGTGAGACCGTGGCGTGGTTGCTCCTGGCCGGGCGAGTCCGTGTGGTCACCGCTCCTTCATAGCCGTGGGAGGCGACACGGCGTACCAGGAGCCGAGACTTTCGGCGCCATGCAGCCTGCGGGTTTCCTGCGCCGGTCGCCTGCTCCACCGCCGCGCCTGACGCCCTACCCGGTCGTGATTCGACCCCTTGGCCGGGAAACATAGGCGGATGTACTCAGGCACGGACCGTGTACGCGCTGTTACGTTCTCTGCGGGTCGATCACTGTGCTGACAAAGGGGACGGAACCTGTGGGATTCACAGGCGAGTTGACGACGGCCGGAACGCGCCTGAACGGGTGGCAGGCGGATCGCGGGACGTCGAAGAGTGGCGGCGCCGCATCGGACCTGGACATCGACACGGCGGCGCTGCGGGACCTGTCGAAGAAGACGGGAACGTTGCACGGGCGGATCACCACCGCCTTGGCCGAGTTGGAGAGGACGCACACCGGGCTGCCCGCCGCGACCGAGGGTTTCGCCTGCACGGGAACGTTGGGGAAGGTGCGCGGGAGTTGGGAGGGCCGGCTGCGGGACGTGCGCGGCGAGTGCGAGCGCCTGCGGACGGCGTTCACCAACGCGGCGGACGCCCACGACGGCAACGAGGCCGACACCAAGGAGAAGATGACCGCGCAGTCGGCGAAGCCCTCCTGGCACGACGACCGTCCCAAATCCCCCATCGCGGACTTCTCGTAGGGGGATGACGCGGGATGGTGACGGTCGGTCAGTTGCGGGATCTGAAGGCATCGCAGTACGAGGAGGCGGCGGACGGCTGGAAGAAGGTCAGCGACCAGGCCAAGGCGGACATGGACTGGGTCGACCAGCAGATGCTCGCCAAAGTCCGTTCGCAGAACGGCAATACCAAGGACGCGGCCTTCAGGGCTCTGGAGAGACTCAGCCGGAACTATCCAGTACATCCAGGTGGAGTGCGGCCTGGTCCAGACGGCCCTGAACGGCCTGGTCGAAGACCTGAGAGAGCCGCAGCGGAAGCTGAAGCGGGCGTTGAACGACGCCAAGGAGAACGGGATGTCCGTCGGCGACGACGGCTCGGTCACCTACCCGGCGGCCAAGGGATTGGACGGTGAAGAGGTGCCGGGTGGCACGGTCCGCGGGCGAGCCCACGACCTGTTCGAGGAGCGCACCCGCCCCACAACCCCGACCATGCCCAACGCCGGACGGTTCGAGGTCGGGGTGAACCCGAAGAAGCGCCTCGCCGAGGACATCAGCGCGGTCGTTCTCGGAGCGCTGGACGACGCCCGACGGGTCGACGACCAGTACGTGAGGACGCTGTCCAAGCTCACCGCCGAGCGGGGGTTGAAGGTCGGCAACGCCCAGTGGGCGGATGCCAGATCCGACCGCAAGGCGGTCCACAAGGTCGCGGGCGACGACTACGAGAAGGGCGACATCCCCCGGGGGAAGTCCCCGGAGGAGAACGTCGAGTGGTGGAAGGGCCTCTCCGCCGACGAGCGGGACGCCTATGTGTCCCTGTACCCGGCGAGCATCGGGGCCCTCGACGGCCTCCCGGCCGAGGTCCGCGACAGTGCCAACCGTGTGGTGCTCCAAGAGGAACAGGCCCGCACCGCGGAAGCGCTGGCCAAGCACCTGGACCGGGAGCCGGACAGGTACCGCTCCGTCTCGGTGAAGGGCGAGGCGGTGAGGGTGGAGAGTTCCGAGTGGCGGGAGTGGGAAGAGGAGCGGAAGCGGTTGGGCGAACTCGACAAGGGCATGAAGGCCATCGAGAACCGTTTCGACCAGACAGGCATGAGCGGTCTGCCCGAGGCCTACCTCCTCGGCTTCGACACCAAGAACCTGGGCCACGCCATCATCGCCAACGGCAACCCCGACACCGCCGACCACACAGCGGTGTTCGTGCCGGGTACGGGGTCTCGTCTCGGTGATGTGGAGAAGGACATCAACCGAATGAGCGACCTGTGGAGGGAGAGCACCAGGGAAGTGCCGGGGCAGAGTGTCGCGACGATTACCTGGATCGGTTACGACGCTCCACAGTCCGCCATCCCCATCGTGGACGGAGACCTCGTTCCCGAGGCGACTTTCGTCTCTTACGCCAAGGAGGGGTCTTCGAAACTCACCTCCTTCATGGAGGGCCTGCAGGTCTCCCAAGGAGGACCGGACGCCGGCCATACCACGGTGATCGGCCACAGTTACGGAACCACGGTCGTGGGGGACGCCGCCTACAGGAAGAACCTGGCCACGGACGACATCGTCGCCATCGCCAGTCCCGGCATGCTCGCCCCGCACGCCAGAGATCTCGCCACCGGGACCGACCACACCTGGTCCATGGCGGCGCCTCTCACAGATGATGTGGTCCCTTTGGCGGGGAAAGTCGCACGGTTGGGTGGCTTCGGCTTCGACGTGCCGACCTGGAATGGAATCCCCTACGGAATCGGATTCAACCAGCACGTCCCTTCGGACGAGTCGTTCGGAGCGAATCGCCTGGCCACCGATTCCAAGGACCACAGTGGTTACTGGGATGAAGATTCAGTCAGCATGAAGAATCAGACGTACATCACCGTGGGAAAATATGGAAAGGTCGAGAATGGGTGAAAAAGGTCCAAGGGTGGGCTGCTTTCTTGTCTCGACTCTCCTGTCGTTGATGTTGATGGGGTGTTCCGGAGAAATGAACAGTCATGACAGGGTGCACGAGCTCGGCTATGTCCCGGCTGTTCTCGGTGTGCAAGAGGCCCGTGACCGCACAAGTGAGCTCTCCAGTCGGATCCTGGATCTCATGGGCGTGAAAGGAAAGGTTACCGAGCCGGGGCCGGGAGTTTCCGTTTGTCCGGCAGACCCGGAGAAGAAGAGGTTGTACAGGATTCGCCACCCGTGGGCTCTCTACGGGGTTTCCGACGCCTCCCTGGGGGAAGGGATGGAGAACCTCAGGAAAGGGCTTTCGGGGGATGGGTGGAAAATCATCTCCGATGAAACCGCGGAATCCAGAGATCAAGACCCGGTTATTCGTGCCGAGCATGAAGAGATGAAGTACGCGTTGGATGTCGTGTGGGAGCGGAAGACTGCGGAACACGAACCCCAGATCAGCGTGACACTGTTGTCCGCGTGTTTCAAGACACCCGAGGGAGAGAGTCCTCAGGGGGAATACTGACGAACGGGCGGAAACGGTCTGCCCGAGGCCTACCTCCTCGGCTTCGATACCAAGAACCCGACACCAAGAACCTGGGCCACGCCATCATCGCCATCCAGCGAGTCACACCACTGTGGTGGGTCACGGCTACGGCACCACGGTTGCGGGCTCCGCGGCGGGACAAGGGGAACTGAACGCGGATGATGCGGTGCTTTCCGGAATTCCCGGTGTTCAGGTCGGCAAGGCCTCTGGGACTGATGTGCCTGAGGGGCATGTGTCACGACGAGGTGACTCATGAGTGAAGCGCCGCCTTCTTTCCGTCGGGGCAAGGTTTCTTCGGCTGGTCTTCTCGGAATCCTCGTTGTCATTCTGACTCTCAGTGGGTGTGGGATTGTGAAAGAAAAAGAGAGTGCCGCTGAACCGTCGAAGTCGAAGCGTTCGGTGCTGCATCCCGAGTCGGCCATCGAGAGGACCAGGGAAATTTCGAGCAGCGCTTTGGACATGTCCGGGGTCAAGGGAAAGGTGAGCCCGGCCGGCCCCATCGTGAGAACTGACGGGCAGCACAAGGGAAACTATTACGTGCACCATGCCTGGTCGGTCGGCGGGGTTCCTCCGACCGAGATCAAGGAAGGTATGGAGAGACTGCGCAGAGAGCTCCCCAAGGAAGGGTGGTCCATCGAGAAGTACGGCAGAGCGAACTCCAAGGCTCGGCAGATGCAACTCGAGGCCTTTCATGATGGGCAGAAGTACCTGATGCAGGTCGAGGCGCTCATCAGAAGCGAGAGGGGGACGGACGGCGGTGAGCCCGGAAACTCCAGGGAAGACCTTCTGTCCTTTACCGTGATGTCCCCCAGCTACAAGTTCCCCGAGGGAGCGGACCCTCATGACGAGTGATCCGCGTCCTGTGTCGCCAAGGCGGTGATGCCGGGTTCTGTGCATGGGTGGGACGGACGAAACGCTCGGACGAGCCGCGTCACGGAACGTGACCGTGTCCGCCCCGTCCGGTCGCGGAGCGCCGACGAGCCGCGCCGCCGACCGGATGTCGGGAAGTGCTCGCGGGGAAGGCGAGGGTCGCTCCCGGGGTGGGCCGGGTGCCCGGAGGCGGGGCTGCCACAATGGCCGGGTGACGCGAGCCTCCCTGGACAAGCAGCCCCACGAAGTCGCCGCGATGTTCGACAAGGTGGCGGCCCGGTACGACCTCACCAACGACGTGCTCTCCCTCGGGCAGGCACGGTTGTGGCGGCGCGAGGTCGCTCGGGCCGTGGACGCGCGGCCGGGGGAGCGGGTGCTCGACCTGGCGGCCGGGACGGGGACGTCGTCGGTGCCGTTCGCGAGCGCCGGGGCGTTCACCGTGCCGTGCGACTTCTCCCTCGGGATGCTGCGGGAGGGGAAGAGGCGCGAGCCGTGGATGCCCTTCACGGCCGGCGACGCGACGCGACTGCCGTTCGCCGACGACGCTTTCGACGCCGTCACCATCTCCTTCGGGCTGCGGAACGTCAGCGACACCGACGCCGCGCTGCGCGAGATGCTGCGGGTGACCAAGCCCGGTGGACGGGTGGTCATCTGCGAGTTCAGCCACCCCACCTGGGCGCCGTTCCGCACCGTCTACACCGAGTACCTGATGCGGGCTCTGCCGCCGCTGGCGACCGCCGTGTCCAGCAACCCGGACGCGTACGTCTACCTCGCCGAGTCCATCCGCGCCTGGCCGGACCAGCCCGCCCTGGCCCGCCGGCTCCAGGATGCGGGCTGGACGAGGGTGGCCTGGCGGAACCTGACGGGCGGGATCGTCGCCCTGCACCGGGGGTTCGCCGCGTAGGGGCGGCTTCCCGCAGGGCGACCCCACAGGTCGAGGCGGGTCGAGGCGGGGCGAGGGGGCGGAGGAGCCCGGGAACGGGGAGGGCCCGTCGCGCGAACATCCCCTTTGGGTTGGACGATCGGGCACCCCCCATAGACTGCACGTGACCAGTGCCCGGCGCGACCGGCACGTTGAAAACCGAGACCTGCGGGAGTCCGTCGTGGCCGAGTCCTCCTCGAAGTCCCCCTCGAAGTCCTCCGCGAAGGCGGTCTCCGAGCACAGCGCCGACGTGATCGTGGTCGGGGCCGGGCCCGCCGGGGCCACCACCGCCTACCACCTGGCGCGCTCCGGGCTCGACGTCCTGCTGCTGGAGAAGACGGCCTTCCCCCGGGAGAAGGTCTGCGGCGACGGCCTGACGCCGCGTGCGGTCAAGCAGCTCGTCGGGATGGGCATCGACGTCTCCGAGGAGGCGGGCTGGCTGCGGAACAAGGGCCTGCGGATCATCGCCGGCGGCGTCCGGCTCCAGCTCGACTGGCCGGAGCTGGCGAGCTTCCCGGACTACGGACTGGTCCGCAAGCGCGACGACTTCGACGAGCAGCTCGCCCGGCAGGCCGAGAAGGCCGGGGCGCGGCTGTACGAGCGGTGCAACGTCGGCGCGCCGATCCTCGACGCGCGCACGGGGCGGATCACCGGGGTCGAGGCGAAGCTGGGCGAGGAGAGGAAGCCGGTCACCTTCCACGCGCCGCTGGTGGTCGCGGCCGACGGCAACTCCACGCGGCTGTCGGTGGCGATGGGCCTGCACCGGCGCGACGACCGTCCGATGGGCGTGGCCGTGCGGACGTACTTCACCTCGCCGCGCCACGATGACGACTACCTGGAGTCCTGGCTGGAGCTGTGGGACCGGCGCGGCGCGGAGGACCGGCTGCTGCCCGGCTACGGCTGGATCTTCGGCATGGGCGACGGCACCTCCAACGTCGGGCTGGGCGTGCTCAACAGCTCGTCGTCGTTCAAGGAGCTGGACTGGCGCGAGATCCTCAAGGCGTGGTGCGCCTCGATGCCGGAGGAGTGGGGCTACACGCCGGAGAACATGACGGGTCCGATCCGCGGCGCGGCCCTGCCGATGGCGTTCAACCGGCAGCCGCACTACACGCGGGGCCTGCTGCTGGTCGGTGACGCGGGCGGCATGGTCAACCCGTTCAACGGCGAGGGCATCGCGTACGCCATGGAGTCCGGGCAGATCGCCGCCGACGTCATCGTCCAGGCGCACGCCCGGCAGACCCCGGCGCAGCGGGAGATGGTGCTGCGCCGCTACCCGCGGATCCTCAAGGACACCTACGGCGGCTACTACACGCTGGGCCGCGCGTTCGTGAAGCTGATCGGCAACCCGACGATCATGAAGTTGGCCGCGGAGCGCGGTCTGACGCATCCGCTGCTGATGCGCTTCACGCTGAAGCTGCTGGCCAACCTGACGGACCCGACGGGCGGCGACGCGATGGACCGGATCATCAACGGGCTGACGAAGGTGGCGCCGAGAGCCTGAGAGGGGCCGAGCGGGACGGGGCCGGTCCCGCGCCCCCGTTCGGGACGGGTGGGCGGGTGCGCCGCGTACCGGCCCACCCGCCCACCGGTCCCGAGAGCGGGTCCCGAGATCGGGACCCGAGAGCGAGAGGGGTGGGGCTCAACCTCCCCACTGGTCGTGGGCGAGCTTGCCGACGAGCGCGACCACGACGACGAGCATCACGACCCGGACGAAACCGCTGCCGCGCTTGAGCGCCATGCGCGCGCCCAGGGTGCCGCCCGCCAGGTTGAACAGCGCCATGAACGGCGCGAGGGCCCACAGCACCGTCCCCTGCCAGGTGAAGATCGCGAGCGCGCCCAGGTTCGTGCCGACGTTGACCACCTTGGCGGTCGCCGACGCCGTCACCATGTCCATCGAGAGCAGCGCGACCAGCCCTATCACCAGGAAGGTCCCGGTGCCCGGGCCGAGCAGTCCGTCGTAGAAGCCGATGCCGGCGCCGACGACCACGATCGCCGTGACGATCCGCCGGCGGTCGACCGGGGCGGCGCCCGGCTTCTGCCCGAACTGCGGCCTGAGAACGACGAAGGCGGCGACCGCCAGCAGCAGCACCATGATCAGGGGGCGCAGGACGTCGCTGTCCACCCCGGCCGCGAAGAAGGCGCCGCCGACCGAGGCCAGGGCCGCCACCCCGCCGAGCCGGACGGCGAGCCTCACGTCGACGGGGGCCTTGCGGGCGTACGTCACCGCCGCCGCCGAGGTGCCGACGACGCTGACGGCCTTGTTGGTGCCGAGCGCGTACACGGGGGCGAGTTGGGGGAAGGCGATCAGCAGGGCGGGCACCTGGAGGAGTCCGCCGCCGCCGACCACCGCGTCCACCCAGCCCGCGAGCGCGGCGGCGACGCAGAGCAGCACCACCGTGGTGAGGGTCAGGTCATGCACCGGTGCGCACACCCCTGCCGTGGCTGCCCGTGGCCGGCGTCCGGCCGCCGGGCCGGATCGGCGCGTCGAGGCGGGAAGCGCCGGGCGGTCCGAGGGGTATGGGCGCGTGAGCGAGGACGGCACGAGGCCGCGCGGATGTCGTCATGGGGGGCAGTCTCCGCCACCGGCAACGCCTCTCACCAGCGGGTATCGGTTTCTGGACATCGCCATGGCCCGCCCGTCGGCGCTCGGCGGACGTCCGGTTCGGGAACGGCGGACACGACGGGAGGCCGCCGCCCCCGCCCGGGCGGGGGCGGCGGCCGGCCGGTCGTCCGGGGGCGTCAGAGCACGCGCACCGCGCCGGTGGGCATGTCGTGGCTCATGTCGCGTTCGACGATGCCGGTGGAGGGGTTCTGGGCGCCGATGAAGCGGCCGTCCCCGATGTAGACGGCGACGTGGTAGGCGCTGCCCGCGCCGCCCCAGTAGAGGATGTCGCCGGGCTGGAGGTTGCCCAGGGAGACCTGGGTGCCCGCCGTGGACTGGCTCTGGGAGGTGCGGGGCAGGCTGATGCCGATCTGGCGGAAGGCGGCCTGGGTGAGGCCGGAGCAGTCGTAGGCGCTGGGGCCGGTGGCGCCCATGACGTAGGACTTGCCCACCTGCGCGCGCAGGAAGCCGACCAGGGTCGCCACGTTGCCGCCGCCGGTCGGGGCGGGAGCCTGTGCGGTGGGGGCGGCGGAAGTGGCCAGGGTGGTGCGCTCGGTGTCGCGCGAGGCGCGTTCCCGCTCGGCGCGCTCGGCCTCCGCACGGGCGGCCTCCGCGGCGCGCCGCTCCGCCTCCTCCTGGGCCTCGGCGCGCTTGGCGGCCTGGTCGATCGCCTTCTCGGCGGCCAGGGTGCGCGCGGCCTCGGCCTCGTACCGGACCGCGATCGTCTGCTTCGCCTCGACGGCCTGTCGGGTGCCGGTCGCCAGGTCGGAGGTGATCGTGGGCAGCTCGACGGTGTCGGCGACCGGCTTCTTCTCCTCGGCGGAGGAGGGGGTGGCCGCGGCGGTCACCGCGAGGGTGCTGAGGACGCCACCGGCAACGCCCGTCCGCAGCAGGGGGTTCCTGCTCGCACGGCGGGGTTTCCGGTGGCTGCGTATCTGGGCGGTCTGGGACATGACACCACTGGCTACCAGCCGCCGGAGGGTCCGTTCAACAAAGGTGTGTTACGCCACACTCGCCGTGTACGCGTCCAGTTGGGGCCTTGTCGTGCTCTCCTGCCGCCTCTTCCGGAAGCCGATCATTGCCCCGCTAGGGGGCCGTGACCATGCCATTGTCCGATTGATCCACTTCGTTCTCCGGCCCTACCACGCGGGTTCGGCCTCGGGCAAAGGAAGCGGCCCGCGGGGGGCGGGGGCCGTGGCGAAGGTCACAGGTTGAGCACGGTTTCACGATCTTGTGATCCCCGGGTCTCTCGCGGGCGTCCACCGGGGGTGCCCGCGGGGGCTCCGTCCGCCCTCTCGGCGAGTGGAGGGCGCTTTTTAACAAGCGTCGACGTCCAGCGCAAATTTGCTTGTAACGGGCATCGTTTGATAGGGGAACCCCCCTCTGACCAGCGCCGACGTGCCGGAATGTCACGTGTGGTGATCAGTCGGCCGCTTCACGTGTGAAGGCGGGGCTCCATCCGGCTTCATGATCCTTCGTCAGGTGGTGAAGATCACAAAGTCGTTACCGTACCCCGTGTCGCAGATCACAGAGGTGCGGGCATAGGATGCAGTCGAATCGGGCTTGTGAACTGCCTCACATGTACGCGATCTTCGTGAATGGCACACCGGTCCGAAAACGGCCCGCAGCGGCCCGCCGACAGCGTCGTCGACTGGAAGGAGCGAGGAGCGGTGAACCTCTACACGCCCATCCTCGTACTGGGAGCCCTCGGAGCAGGCTTCGCGATCTTCTCCGTGGTGATGGCCTCGATCGTCGGCCCCAAGCGCTACAACAGGGCCAAGCTCGAGGCGTACGAGTGTGGCATCGAGCCCACCCCGCACGCGGCGGGCGGCGGGCGCTTTCCGATCAAGTACTACCTGACGGCGATGCTCTTCATCGTCTTCGACATCGAGATCGTCTTCCTCTACCCCTGGGCCGTCACCTTCGACGCCCTGGGGCTGTTCGGGCTCGTGGAGATGCTGCTCTTCGTGCTCACCGTCTTCGTCGCCTACGCCTACGTCTGGCGGCGCGGCGGCCTGGAATGGGACTAGGGGCGTACACATGGGTATCGAAGAGAAACTGCCGAGCGGCTTCCTGCTGACGACCGTCGAGAAGGCCGCGGGCTGGGTCCGCAAGTCCTCGGTCTTCCCGGCCACGTTCGGCCTCGCCTGCTGTGCCATCGAGATGATGACCACCGGCGCCGGCCGCTACGACCTCGCCCGCTTCGGCATGGAGGTCTTCCGCGGCTCGCCCCGCCAGGCCGACCTGATGATCGTGGCCGGGCGGGTCAGCCAGAAGATGGCGCCCGTGCTGCGGCAGGTCTACGACCAGATGCCGAACCCCAAGTGGGTCATCTCCATGGGGGTCTGCGCCTCCTCCGGAGGAATGTTCAACAACTACGCCATCGTGCAGGGCGTCGACCACATCGTTCCCGTCGACATCTACCTGCCCGGCTGCCCCCCGCGTCCCGAGATGCTGCTGGACGCGATTCTCAAGCTCCACCAGAAGATCCAGGAGGAGAAGCTCGGGGTCAACCGCGAGCAGGCCGCGCGCGAGGCGGAGGAGGCGGCGTTGAAGGCGCTTCCGACGATCGAGATGAAGGGGCTGCTCCGATGAGCGACGGACAGACAGGCGGCAACGGCGCCGTCCCCGCGCCGCGTGGGAACTCCGGCGAGGTGATCGACGTCCGCCGGGGCATGTTCGGCGCCAAGGAGGGCGGCGACACCTCCGGATACGGCGGACTGGTGCGCACCGTGCGGCTGCCGGGGGCGTCGAGCCGCCCCTACGGCGGCTGGTTCGACGAGGTGGCCGACGAGTTGGAGGGCGCGCTCGAGGAAGCGGGCCTGGTGCCCGAGGAAGTGATCGAGAAGACGGTCGTGGACCGCGGCGAGATCACCTTCCACATCGCCCGCGAACACCTGCCGGCCACGGCCCGGATCCTCCGCGACGACCCCGCGCTGCGCTTCGAGACGTGCACCGGCGTCAGCGGCGTCCACTTCCCCGGCGACAAGGGGCGGGAGCTGCACGCCGTCTACCACCTGCGCTCGATCACCCACAACCGGCTCATCCGGCTGGAGGTCGGCGTCCCGGACGACGATCCGCACATCCCGTCGATCGTCTCGGTGTACCCGACCAACGACTGGCACGAGCGCGAGACGTACGACTTCTTCGGCCTGATCTTCGACGGCCACCCCGCGCTCACGCGGATCATGATGCCCGACGACTGGCAGGGCTTCCCGCAGCGCAAGGACTACCCCCTCGGCGGCATCCCCGTCGAGTACAAGGGCGCCCAGATCCCGGCTCCCGACCAGCGGAGGTCGTACAGCTGATGAGCACCTCGCACGCAACCCCGTCCGCGAGCGCACGCGAGACCACCGAAGGCACCGTCTACACCGTCACCGGCGGCGACTGGGACGAGATCGCCGAGGCGGCGGCCAAGGGCGACGACGAGAAGATCATCGTCAACATGGGGCCCCAGCACCCGTCCACGCACGGCGTGCTCCGGCTCATCCTGGAGATCGACGGCGAGACGGTCACCGAAGCGCGCTGCGGCATCGGCTACCTGCACACCGGCATCGAGAAGAACCTCGAGTACCGCACCTGGACGCAGGGCACGACCTTCGTGACGCGCATGGACTACCTCACGCCGTTCTTCAACGAGGCGGCGTACTGCCTGGCCGTGGAGAAACTGCTGGGCATCGAGGACCAGATCCCCGACCGCGCCAACGTCATCCGCGTGATGATGATGGAGCTCAACCGGATCTCCTCCCATCTGGTGGCCATCGCCACCGGCGGCATGGAGCTGGGCGCCACCACGGTCATGATCTACGGCTTCCGGGACCGCGAGATGGTCCTGGACCTCTTCGAGCTGATCACCGGCCTGCGGATGAACCACGCCTACATCCGCCCCGGCGGCCTCGCCCAGGACCTGCCGCCCGGCGCGATCGACCAACTCCGCGAGTTCGTCAAGAAGATGCGGAAGAACCTGCCGGAGTACGACAAGCTCTGCAGCGGCAACCCCGTCTTCCAGGCCCGCCTGAAGGACGTCGGCCACCTGGACCTGGCCGGCTGCATGGCGCTCGGCGCCACCGGCCCCATCCTCCGCTCCACCGGACTCCCGCACGACCTGCGCAAGGCGCAGCCGTACTGCGGATACGAGACCTACGACTTCGAGGTCCCCACCGCCGACACCTGCGACTCCTACGGCCGCTTCCTGATCCGGCTGGAGGAGATGCACCAGTCGCTGCGGATCGTCGAGCAGTGCCTGGACCGGCTGGAGCCCGGCCCGGTGATGGTCGCCGACAAGAAGATCGCCTGGCCCGCGCAGCTCGCGCTCGGCCCGGACGGACTCGGCAACTCGCTGGACCACATCAAGAACATCATGGGCACCTCCATGGAGGCCCTGATCCACCACTTCAAGCTGGTGACCGAGGGCTTCCGGGTGCCGCCCGGCCAGGCGTACGTCGCGGTGGAGTCCCCCAAGGGCGAACTGGGCGTGCACGTCGTCAGCGACGGCGGAACACGGCCGTACCGGGTCCACTTCCGCGACCCGTCCTTCACCAACCTGCAGACCATGGCGGCGATGTGCGAGGGCGGCCAGGTCGCCGACGTCATCGTCGCCGTCGCGTCCATCGACCCCGTGATGGGAGGCGTCGACCGGTGACAGAGGTATCGCTCGGGATGCCCCAGCTCCCCGCCCCCGACTACCCGGCCGAGGTCCGCGCCCGGCTGGAGGCGGACGCGAGGGAGATCATCGCCCGCTACCCCGGCAGCCGCTCCGCGCTGCTGCCGCTGCTGCACCTGGTGCAGTCCGAGGAGGGGCACGTGACCCCCACCGGGATGCGGTTCTGCGCCGAGATGCTCGACCTCACCACGGCCGAGGTCAACGCGGTGGCCACCTTCTACACCATGTACCGGCGCAAGCCGTCGGGCGACTACCAGGTGGGGGTGTGCACCAACACCCTGTGCGCGGTGATGGGCGGCGACGCCATCTTCGAGACGCTCCAGGAACACCTGGGGGTCGGCAACAACGAGACCACCGAGGACGGCAAGGTCACCCTCGAACACATCGAGTGCAACGCGGCCTGCGACTACGCGCCCGTGGTGATGGTCAACTGGGAGTTCTTCGACAACCAGACGCCCGAGAGCGCCAAGAGGCTCGTGGACGACCTCCGCGCCGGCCGCGAGGTGCGGCCCACCCGCGGCGCCCCGCTGTGCACCTTCAAGGAGACCGCGCGCATCCTCGCCGGCTTCCCCGACGAGCGCCCCGGCGCGGTGGAGGCGAGCGGCGGAGCAGGTCCCGCCTCGCTGGCCGGGCTGAAGCTCGCCAAGGGCGAGGTCCCCGGCGCCAGGGTCGTCCCGCAGCGCGGCGGCGGGGAGGCCCCCGCGTCGGCCGGGCAGCCGACGACCGCCACCGGCGAGGCGCCCGAGCCGCACCCCAGCTCCCATGACGCGCCGCGGAAGACCGCCGCCTCCGACCCCGACAATCCGGCCGGACCGGTGACGAAGGAGGGCAAGTGATGGCCACCGAATCGGCGGAGAAGCTGCTCTCACCGGTGCTCTCGGCCTTCTGGGACGAACCCGGCTCCTGGACGCTGGAGACCTACCGGGCGCACGACGGCTACGAGGGCCTGCGCAAGGCGCTGGCCATGAAGCCCGACGACGTCATCGCCTACGTCAAGGACTCCGGCCTGCGCGGCCGGGGCGGCGCGGGATTCCCCACGGGCATGAAGTGGCAGTTCATCCCGCAGGGCGACGGCAAGCCCCACTATCTGGTCGTCAACGCCGACGAGTCCGAACCGGGCACCTGCAAGGACATCCCTCTCCTCTTCGCCAATCCGCACGCCCTCATCGAGGGCATCGTGATCGCCTGTCACGCGATCCGCGCGGGCCACGCCTTCATCTACCTGCGCGGCGAGGTCGTCCCCGTGCTGCGACGCCTCCAGGCGGCCGTGCGCGAGGCCTACGAGGCGGGCTACCTCGGCAAGGACATCCTCGGCTCGGGCCTGGACGTGGAACTCGTCGTGCACGCGGGCGCGGGCGCGTACATCTGCGGTGAGGAGACCGCTCTCCTCGACTCGCTCGAAGGACGGCGCGGCCAGCCCCGACTGCGTCCTCCCTTCCCGGCCGTCGCGGGCCTGTACGCGTGTCCCACTGTGGTGAACAACGTCGAATCCATCGCCTCGGTTCCCGCGATCATCCACCGGGGCAAGGAGTGGTTCCGCTCGATGGGCAGCGAGAAGTCCCCGGGCTTCACGCTGTACTCCCTCAGCGGCCACGTCGCCAACCCCGGCCAGTACGAGGCGCCGCTGGGCATCACCCTGCGTCAACTGCTCGACATGAGCGGCGGCATGCGCCCCGGCCACCGGCTGAAGTTCTGGACCCCGGGCGGCTCCTCGACCCCGCTGCTGACCGACGAGCACCTCGACGTCCCGCTGGACTACGAGGGCGTCGGCGCCGCGGGCTCGATGCTCGGCACCAAGGCGCTCCAGTGCTTCGACGAGACCACCTGCGTGGTGCGCGCGGTGACCCGCTGGACCGAGTTCTACGCCCACGAGTCCTGCGGCAAGTGCACCCCCTGCCGCGAGGGCACGTACTGGCTGGTCCAGTTGATGCGCGACATCGAGGCCGGCAAGGCGACCATGGCCGACCTCGACAAGATCCACGACATCGCCGACAACATCAACGGCAAGTCCTTCTGTGCCCTCGGCGACGGCGCCGCCAGCCCGATCTTCTCCTCCCTGAAGTACTTCCGCGAGGAGTACGAGCAGCACATCACCGGGCGCGGCTGTCCCTTCGACCCGGCCAAGTCGACCCTGTGGGCCGACGACGACACCACCGCACACCTGGAGGTGAACGCATGACCGTCACCACCGACGCCAAGACCTCCGGGGGCGGAGAGGCGAAGCCTCCCAAGGCCACCGGGGACGCCGAGAACACGGTGACGCTGACGATCGACGGCATCGAGATCAGCGTGCCCAAGGGCACCCTGGTCATCCGCGCCGCCGAACTGCTCGGGATCGAGATCCCGCGCTTCTGCGACCACCCGCTGCTGGACCCGGCCGGCGCCTGCCGCCAGTGCATCGTCGAGGTCGAGGGCCAGCGCAAGCCCATGGCGTCCTGCACGATCACCTGCACCGACGGGATGGTCGTCAGGACGCAGCTCACCTCGCCCGTGGCGGAGAAGGCCCAGCGCGGGGTGATGGAGCTGCTGCTCATCAACCACCCGCTGGACTGCCCGGTCTGCGACAAGGGCGGCGAGTGCCCCCTGCAGAACCAGGCCATGTCCCACGGGCAGGCCGAGAGCCGGTTCGAGGGACGCAAGCGGACGTTCGCCAAGCCCGTGCCGATCTCCACGCAGGTGTTGCTGGACCGCGAGCGCTGCGTGCTGTGCGCCCGCTGCACCCGCTTCTCCAACCAGATCGCGGGCGACCCGATGATCGAGCTGCTGGAGCGGGGAGCGCTCCAGCAGGTCGGCACCGGCGAGGGCGAGCCCTTCCAGTCGTACTTCTCCGGCAACACCATCCAGATCTGCCCGGTGGGCGCGCTCACCTCGGCGGCGTACCGGTTCCGCTCCCGCCCCTTCGACCTGGTCTCCTCGCCGAGCGTGTGCGAGCACTGCGCCGGCGGCTGCGCCACCCGCACCGACCACCGGCGCGGCAAGGTCATGCGGCGCCTGGCGGCGGACGACCCCGAGGTCAACGAGGAGTGGATCTGCGACAAGGGCCGCTTCGCGTTCCGCTACGCCCAGCAGCGCGACCGGCTCACCCACCCGCTGGTGCGCGACGCCGAGTCCGGTGAACTGAGGCCCGCGAGCTGGCCCGAGGCACTGGAGACCGCCGCCCGCGGTCTGTCGGCGGCCCGCGGCCGGACGGGCGTGCTCACCGGCGGACGGCTGACGGTGGAGGACGCCTACGCGTACGCCAAGTTCGCGCGAGTCGCCCTCGACACCAACGACATCGACTTCCGCGCCCGCGTCCACAGCGCCGAGGAGGCCGACTTCCTCGCCTCCCACGTCGCCGGACGCGGGGTGGACGTCGACGGGTCGGGCGTCACCTACACCGCGCTGGAGCAGGCCCCGGCCGTCCTGCTGGTCGGCATCGAGGCCGAGGAGGAGGCGCCCGGCGTCTTCCTGCGGCTGCGCAAGGCGCACCGCAAGCGCGGACAGCGCACCTTCGCCCTGGCCACCCACGCCACCCGCGGTCTGACGAAGGCCGGCGGCACCCTGCTGCCCGCCGCGCCCCACACCGAGACCGAGTGGCTGGACGCGCTGGCCGGCGGCGTCGGGCTGGACGCGCGCGGGCAGGAGGCGGCCGAGGCGCTGCGCGCCGAGGGCTCGGTGATCGTCGTCGGCGAGCGGCTGGCCGCCGTGCCCGGCGGGTTCACCGCCGCCGTCCGGGCCGCCACCGCCACCGGCGCCCGACTGGTGTGGATTCCGCGCCGGGCCGGCGAGCGCGGCGCCGTCGAGGCCGGAGCGCTCCCGACGCTGCTGCCCGGCGGACGTCCGGCCACCGACCCGCGCGCCCGCGAGGAGACCGCCGCCGTCTGGGGCGTCGCCGACCTGCCGCACCGCTACGGCCGTGACACCGGCCGGATCGTCGAGGCCGCCGCGAACGGCGAACTCGCCGCGCTGCTGATCGCCGGTGTCGAGGTCGACGACCTGCCCGACCCGGCGGCGGCGCTCAAGGCGCTGGACGAGGTGGGCTTCGTGGTCAGCCTGGAGCAGCGGCCCTCCCAGGTCACCGACCGGGCCGACGTGGTCTTCCCCGTCGCCGCCGTGGTGGAGAAGGCGGGCACCTTCCTCGACTGGGAGGGGCGGAGCCGGCCGTTCGAGGCCGCGATCAAGCCCGACCAGCTCACCTACCGCGGGGCCCCCGCGGACGCCCGGGTCCTCCACATGCTCGCCGACGCCCTCGACGTCCACCTCGGGCTGCCGGACGTGCGGACGATCCGCGCCGAGCTGCGGCGGCTGGGCACCTGGGACGGACCGCGGGCCGACGGCCCGGAGGAGAGCACGCGGCAGACGCCGCGTCCCGCCGCCGGGGAGGCCGTGCTCGCCGGCCACCGGCTGCTGCTCGACCGGGGGCGGCTCCAGGACGGCGACGAGGCGCTCGCCGGCACCCGGCACGCCGCCGTCGCCCGGCTCTCGGCCGCCACGGCCGCCGAGATCGGAGTCGCCGACGGCGAGGGGCTGACCGTCACCGGCCCGGCCGGGAGCGTGACCCTGCCGCTGGCGATCACGGCGATGCCGGACCACGTGGTCTGGCTCCCGCTCAACTCGGTCGGAAACGGAGTCCACCGCGACCTGGGCACCGTGCCCGGCCGGCTCGTGAAGCTGTCGCCCGCGCGCGAAGCCGCCGCGTCCGGTGCGGACTCGGAGGAGACGAAGGGGGTGGAGGCGTGACGATCTCGTCGACCCTGGCCACCGGGCCGGTCCTCGCACAGGAGGACCTGTCGATGTTCGGCAACGATCCCTGGTGGCTGATCGCGCTCAAGGCGGTCTTCTGCTTCGCGTTCCTGATGGTGACCGTGCTGATCTCCATCGTGATGGAGCGCAAGGTCGTCGCCTGGATGCAGTTGCGCATCGGCCCCAACCGGCACGGTCCCTGGGGCATGCTCCAGTCGCTGGCCGACGGTGTGAAGCTGATGCTCAAGGAGGACGTCAACGTCAAGGCCGCCGACAAGGCCGTCTACATCCTGGCCCCCATCATCGGCGCCATCCCGGCCTTCATGGCCATCGCGGTGATCCCCTTCGGACCGCCCGGCAACGAGGTGTCGATCTTCGGCACCCGCACCGCCCTGCAACTCACCGACCTGCCGGTGGCCGCCCTGTACATCCTCGCCACCGGCTCCATCGCCGCCTACGGCGTGGTGCTGGCCGGCTGGTCGTCGGGCTCCACCTACCCGCTGCTCGGCGGCGTGCGGGCCACCGCCCAGGTGATCTCCTACGAGGTCGCGATGGGCCTCAGCTTCGCCGCGGTCTTCCTCTACTCCGGGTCGATGTCCACCTCGACGATCGTCGGGGCCCAGGCCGACACCTGGTTCGCGGTGCTGCTGCCGGTGTCGTTCCTCATCTACATGGTGGCGATGGTCGGCGAGGCGCACCGCGCGCCCTTCGACATGCCCGAGTCCGAGGGCGACCTGGTCGGCGGCTTCAACACCGAGTACTCGTCGATCAAGTTCGCGATGTTCATGCTCGCCGAGTACGTCCACATGGTCACCGTCTCGGCCCTGGCGGCCACCCTCTTCCTGGGCGGTTGGCGCGCCCCGGCGCCGATCAGCACCTACTGGGAGGGCGCCAACCACGGCTGGTGGCCGATGCTGTGGTTCATCCTCAAGGTGAACCTGATGCTGTTCCTCTTCGTCTGGCTGCGCGGCACGCTCCCCCGCGTCCGCTACGACCAGTTCATGAAGCTGGGCTGGAAGGTCCTCATCCCCGTCTCGCTGGTCTGGCTGATGCTCGTGGCGACCGTCCGGGCGCTGCGGAACGAGGGCCACGACTTCGCCGACGTCGCGATGTGGGTCGCCGGAGCGGCGCTGGTGCTGCTCGTCCTCTCCTTCGTCTACGACGCCGTCCGCGAGCGCAAGGACCGCGAGGAGACGGAGAAGGAGGGGGCGGCGGCCGGGCCCGAGCCCTTCGATCCGATGGCGGGCGGCTACCCCGTGCCGCCGCTGCCAGGACAGACCCTGCCGCCCGTACCGCGCAGGCGACCGCGCCACGAGAGGGAGACCGTCGGCGTGGCGACCGGCGCGGACAGCGAGGCCGGCGGGACCGGCAAGGCCAGGGAGGCCGACGATGCCTGAGTTCGAGAATCCGGTGGCCGGCTTCGGCGTGACCTTCAAGGCCATGTTCAAGAAGCGGCTCACCGAGCAGTACCCCGAGGAGAAGAAGCCCACCGCGCCGCGCTTCCACGGTCGCCACCAGCTCAACCGGCACCCGGACGGGCTGGAGAAGTGCGTCGGTTGCGAGCTGTGCGCCTGGGCCTGCCCGGCGGACGCGATCTACGTGGAGGGCGCGGACAACACCGACGAGGAGCGCTACTCGCCGGGCGAGCGCTACGGCCGCGTCTACCAGATCAACTACCTGCGCTGCATCCTGTGCGGGCTGTGCGTCGAGGCGTGCCCCACGCGGGCGCTGACCATGACCAACGAGTACGAACTGGCCGACCGGTCCCGCGAGTCGCTCATCTACACCAAGGAGGAGCTGCTCGCGGGGCTGGAGGAGGGCATGGTCGACACCCCGCACGCGATCTACCCGGGCATGACCGAGAAGGACTACTACCGCGGTCTGGTGACCGAGGCGGCGCCCGGCACGGTCCGGCAGGAAGCCCACTCCAAGAACCCGAAGAACGAGGCGCCGCAGGCCGCCGCCCACACCTTCGGCTCCGGTGAACCGGCCTCCGAGGCGGTGAGCGAGAAGTGACCACCACGCTCCTGGCGGCGGCCTCCACCTCCACCGGTGAGGCCGTGCAGTTCTGGATCCTGGGCACCGTCGCGGTGCTGGGCGCGCTTGGCACCGTCCTGATGAAGCGGTCGGTGCACTCGGCGCTCTGCCTCGCCGGGACGATGATCGTCCTGGCCGTCTTCTACCTGGCCAACGGCGCGTACTTCCTGGGCATCGTCCAGATCGTCGTCTACACGGGCGCGGTCATGATGCTCTTCCTCTTCGTGCTGATGCTCGTCGGCGTCACCGCCGCCGACTCGCTGAAGGAGACGATCAAGGGTCAGCGTTGGCTGGTGGCCCTGTGCGGCCTCGGCTTCGGCATTCTGCTGATCGCCGGGATCGGCAGCGCCGGCGTCGACACCTTCGTCGGCCTCGGCGAGGCCAACGCCGGCGGCAACGTCCAGGGCCTGGCCCGGTCGCTGTTCACGGAGTACGTGTTCGCCTTCGAGATCACCGGCGCGCTCCTGGTCACCGCGGCGGTCGCCGCCATGGTGCTCACCCACCGCGAGCGCACCGAGCGCCGGCTCACCCAGCGCGAGCTGGCCGAGCAGCGCGTCCGCGAGGGCAAGCACCTGCCGCCGCTGCCCGCGCCCGGCGTGTACGCCCGGCACAACGCCGTGGACATCCCCGGCCTGCTGCCCGACGGCACCCCCTCCGAACTCACCGTCAACGCCACCCTGCGCGAGCGCGGTCAGGTGCGGGACGTCTCCCGCGAGGCCCTGGCCGACCTGGCGGCGCTGGAGCGGCGCACCGGGGAGTACCTGGGGCGGAACGGGACGGACACGCGCGCGGTGCGGGGTGCGGCGGACGTCCGGGACGACGTGTCCGACGACGCGCCGGACACGGACGAGGGCCGTGCCGGAGACGGTGACAGGGACCGTGACAGGGAGGCCGCCAAGTGAATCCGGTCAACTACCTCTTCCTGGCCGCCCTGCTGTTCACCATCGGGGCCTCGGGGGTGCTGCTGCGGCGGAACGCGATCGTCGTGTTCATGAGCATCGAGTTGATGCTGAACGCGGCCAACCTCGCGCTCGTCACCTTCTCCCGGATGCACGGCAACCTCGACGGCCAGATCATCGCGTTCTTCACGATGGTCGTCGCCGCCGCCGAGGTCGTGGTCGGCCTGGCGATCATCGTGACGATCTTCCGCTCCCGCCACTCGGCCTCGGTCGACGACGCCGGCCTGATGAAGCTGTAAGGGGTAGCGAACAGTGGAGACTTCGATCGGACTGCTCGTCGCGGCCCCCTTGCTGGGCGCGGCCGTACTGCTGTGCGGCGGCCGGAGGCTGGACCGCGTCGGCCACTGGGTCGGCACGGCGCTCGCCGCGGCGTCCTTCGTCCTCGCCGCCGTCCTCTTCGCCGACATGCTCGGCCGGGAGGCGGACGAGCGGTCCCTGCACCAGCACGTGTTCAGTTGGATCCCGGTCGGCGGCTTCCAGGCGGACGTCGCCTTCCAACTCGACCAGCTCTCGATGACCTTCGTCCTGCTGATCACCGGCGTGGGCACGTTGATCCACGTCTACTCGATCGGCTACATGGAGCACGACGAGCGGCGCCGCCGCTTCTTCGGCTACCTCAACCTGTTCCTCGCGGCGATGCTCCTGCTGGTGCTCGCCGACAACTACCTGCTGCTGTACGCCGGCTGGGAGGGCGTGGGCCTCGCCTCGTACCTGCTGATCGGCTTCTGGCAGCACAAGCCCAGCGCGGCGACGGCGGCGAAGAAGGCGTTCATCGTCAACCGCGTCGGCGACATCGGCCTGTCGATCGCCATCATGATCATGTTCAGCACGTTCGGGACGTTCGCGTTCGGCCCGGTGCTGGACTCGGTCGGCGAGACGGGCGAGGGCACGGCCACCGCCATCGGCCTGATGCTGCTGCTGGCCGCGTGCGGCAAGTCCGCGCAGGTGCCGCTCCAGTCCTGGCTCGGCGACGCGATGGAGGGCCCGACCCCGGTCTCCGCCCTCATCCACGCCGCGACGATGGTGACCGCCGGCGTCTACCTGATCGTCCGCTCCGGCGCGATCTTCGAGGCGGCGCCCACCGCGCAGACCGCGGTGGTCACCGTCGGCGCGATCACGCTGCTGTTCGGTGCGATCGTCGGTTGCGCCAAGGACGACATCAAGAAGGCCCTGGCCGGTTCGACGATGTCGCAGATCGGCTACATGGTCCTGGCCGCGGGGCTGGGCCCGATCGGCTACGTCTTCGCGATCATGCACCTGGTCACCCACGGCTTCTTCAAGGCCGGTCTCTTCCTCGGCGCCGGTTCGGTGATGCACGGCATGAACGACGAGGTGGACATGCGCCGCTACGGCGGCCTGCGCAAGTACATGCCCATCACGTTCGTCACCTTCGGGCTGGGCTACCTGGCGATCATCGGCTTCCCCGGCCTGTCCGGCTTCTTCTCCAAGGACAAGATCATCGAGGCGGCGTTCGCCAGGGGCGGCACCGAGGGCTGGATCCTCGGCGGCGCGGCCCTGCTGGGCGCGGCCATCACCGCGTTCTACATGACCCGCGTGATGCTGATGACCTTCTTCGGCGAGGAGCGCTGGCGGAACGCGCCCGCCCCGTCCCCGGAGCGGCCGGACGTGGAGCCGGTCGCGCAGGGCGGAGGCGAGTACGAGGTGCCCCGGCCGCACGAGTCGCCGAGGTCGATGACGGTCCCGATGATCGTCCTGGCCTTCGGGTCGGTGTTCGCGGGCGGACTGTTCAGTTGGGGCGACGCCTTCGTCAACTGGCTGGCGCCGGTCACCACCTTCGAGCACGGTCACCCGCCGATCAGCGCCGCCACGGTCACCGCGGCCACGGTCGTCGCCCTGCTGCTCGGCGTCGGGCTGGCCTGGCTGCAGTACGGCCGCAAGCCCGTCCCGGTGGTGGCCCCGCGCGGGTCGCTGCTCACCCGGGCCGCGCGCCGCGACCTGCTCCAGGACGACTTCAACCACGTGGTGCTGGTCAAGCCCGGCGAGTACCTCACCCGCGGGTTGGTCTACCTCGACCACACGGTGGTCGACGGTGTCGTCAACGGCACCGCCGCGGCGGTCGGCGGCCTGTCCGGCCGGGCGCGGCGGCTCCAGAACGGTTACGCCCGCTCGTACGCGGTCTCGATGTTCGGCGGTGCGGCGATCCTGATCGCCGCGACCCTGCTGATGAGGGCGGTCTGATCCCATGTCATTTCCCCTGCTGACGGCGGTGGCGGTGCTGCCCGCGCTGGGCGCGATCGCCACCGCCGCCGTACCCGCCGCCAGGCGCACGGCGGCCAAGTGGCTGGCGCTGGCCGTCTCCCTGGCGACCCTGGTCCTCGCCGCGGTCGTCGCCTTCCGCTTCGACCCGGGCGGCGACCGCTACCAGCTCACCGAGTCCTACTCCTGGATCGCCGACTTCGGCGTCCGCTACGAACTGGGCGTGGACGGCATCGCGGTCGCCCTGATCGCGCTGACGGCCCTGCTCGTCCCGTTCGTCATCCTGGCCGGCTGGCACGACGCCGACAGCCTGGAGGGAGAGGAGGGGCCCAACCGCCGGTGGCGTCCCACCCAGGGCTTCTTCGCGCTGATCCTGGCCGTCGAGGCGATGGTGATCATCTCCTTCGAGGCCACGGACGTCTTCCTCTTCTACATCTTCTTCGAGGCCATGCTCATCCCGATGTACTTCCTCATCGGCGGCTTCGGGGACCGGGCGGGCCCGCACGGCGAGGAGGAGACGGCCAAGCAGCGCTCCTACGCGGCCGTGAAGTTCCTGCTCTACAACCTGGCCGGCGGTCTGATCATGCTGGCCGCGGTGATCGGCCTCTACGCCGTCACCGCCGACCAGCTCGGCGAGGGCACCTTCTCGCTCCAGGCGATCGTCGAGGCCCGCCAGGCGGGCGAGTTGACGATGGGGGAGAACACCGAGCGGCTGCTCTTCCTGGGCTTCTTCTTCGCCTTCGCGGTCAAGGCGCCGCTGTGGCCGCTGCACACCTGGCTGCCGAACGCGATGGGCGAGTCCACCGCCCCGGTGGCCGTGCTCATCACGGCGGTCGTGGACAAGGTGGGCACCTTCGCGATGCTCCGCTTCTGCCTCGGGCTGTTCCCCGGCGCAAGTGAGTGGGCCACCCCGGTGATCGTGGTGCTGGCGCTGGTCAGCATCATCTACGGCGCCCTGCTCGCCATCGGCCAGCGCGACATCAAGCGGCTGGTGGCGTACGCGTCGATCTCGCACTTCGGCTTCATCGTCCTGGGGATCTTCGCGATGACCAGCCAGGGCCAGGGCGGGGCGACGCTCTACATGGTCAACCACGGGATCTCCACCGCGGTCCTGATGCTGATCGTGGGCTTCCTGATCTCGCGCCGCGGATCGCGGCTCATCGCCGACTACGGCGGTGTGCAGAAGGTCGCCCCGGTGCTGGCCGGGACCTTCCTGGTCGGCGGTCTGGCCACCCTGTCGCTGCCGGGCCTGGCGCCGTTCGTCAGCGAGTTCCTGGTGCTGGTGGGCACCTTCACCCGCTACCCGGCGGCCGGGGTCGTCGCGACGCTCGGCATCGTCCTGGCGGCGCTGTACGTGCTGGTGCTCTACCAGCGCACCATGACCGGGCCGGTCCGGCCCGAGGTCGAGCGCATGCCCGACCTGAGGAAGCGCGAGCTGCTGGTGGTGGCGCCGCTGATCGCGCTGCTGATCTTCCTCGGCGTCTTCCCCAAGCCGCTGACGGACATCGTCAACCCGGCGGTCGAGCACACCCTCTCGGACGTGCGGATGACCGACCCCAAGCCTGAGGTGGAGGCCGCCAAGTGAGCACCACCACGGAAATCGTCCTGCGGGCGCAGGAGACGATCCCCGCGCCCGACATCGAGTACGGGCAGCTCGCGCCGGTGCTCATCGTCATCGGGGCCGCCGTCGTCGGCATCCTGTTCGAGGCGTTCCTGCCGCGGCGGGCCCGGTACGTCGCCCAGACCCTGCTGTCGGGCCTCGCCCTGGCGTCGGCCTTCGCGGCCGTCGTCGGGCTGGCCGTCGCCGGGAACGCCTCCACCGAGGCCGGCCTGGTCGCCATGGGAGCCCTCGCGGTGGACGGCCCGACGCTGTTCCTCCAGGGCGTGATCCTGCTGGTGTCGTTGGTGTCGCTGTTCACCTTCGCCGAGCGGCGGCTCGACCCGCGGGCGCACGGCAGGCACGTGGACTCCTTCGCCGCCGAGGGCGCCGCCGTCCCCGGTGGCGAGAGCGAGAAGGCCGCGGTCAAGGCCGGGTTCACCACCACCGAGGTCTATCCGCTGCTGCTCTTCGCGGTCGGCGGCATGCTGGTCTTCCCGGCCGCCAACGACCTGCTGACCCTCTTCGTCGCCCTCGAGGTCTTCTCGCTGCCGCTGTACGTCCTGTGCGCGCTGGCCCGCCGCAAGAGGCTGCTGTCGCAGGAGGCCGCGCTCAAGTACTTCCTGCTCGGCGCGTTCTCCTCCGCCTTCCTCCTCTTCGGCATCGCGCTGCTGTACGGCTACGCGGGCACCGTGAAGTACGCGGGGATCGCGGAGGTGGTCGCGGACACCAACAGCGGCGTCACCGAGGCGCTCGCCGCGACGACGGGCAACGACGCCCTGCTGCTGACCGGTGGGGCGCTGCTGCTGGCGGGTCTGCTGTTCAAGGTCGGCGCCGTGCCGTTCCACATGTGGACCCCGGACGTCTACCAGGGCGCCCCGACGCCCGTCACGGGCTTCATGGCCGCCGCCACCAAGGTCGCCGCCTTCGGCGCCCTGCTGCGGCTGCTGTACGTCGTCCTGCCGGGCCTGACCTGGGACTGGCGGCCGGTGATGTGGGGCGTGGCGATCGCGTCGATGGCGGCGGGCGCGGTCATCGCCGTCACCCAGACCGACGTCAAGCGGCTGCTGGCGTACTCCTCGATCGCGCACGCGGGCTTCATCCTGGCCGGTGTGATCGCGGCGACGCCCGCCGGCATCTCCTCGGTGCTGTTCTACCTGGGGGCCTACTCCTTCGTCACGGTCGGCGCCTTCGCCGTGGTGACGCTGGTGCGGGACGCGGGGGGCGAGGCCACCCACCTGTCCAAGTGGGCGGGGCTGGGCCGCCGTTCCCCGCTGGTGGCCGCGGTCTTCGCGGTGTTCCTGCTGGCCTTCGCGGGCATCCCGCTGACCTCCGGTTTCACGGGCAAGTTCGCGGTCTTCAAGGCGGCGGCGGAGGGCGGCGCGGGAGCGCTGGTCGTCGTGGGCGTGGTCGCCTCGGCGGTGGCGGCGTTCTTCTACATCCGCGTCATCGTCCTGATGTTCTTCAGCGATCCGCGGCCGGGCGGTCCGTCGGTCGCCGTGCCCAGCCCGCTGACCTCCACGGCGATCGCCATCGGCGTGTTGGTGACGCTGGTCCTGGGTGTGGCGCCGCAGTACTTCCTGGACCTGGCGTCCCAGGCGGGAGTCTTCGTGCGCTGAGTCCGTCGAGCCCCACCGTCCGCGTTCGCGCGGTACACACGACGGCCGCCCGGCATCCGTGCCGGGCGGCCGTCGTGTGCGTTCCGGGCCGGGCGCGGGGCCCGGGCCGGGTCACTCCGCGTCGAGCTCGCCGAGGTCGCCGAGGTCGGTCGGCAGGTCGTCGAGGTCGGTGGGGAACTCGGTGGGGATCTCGACCTTGGTGAAGGTGTCGGTGGCGCCCGACTTCCAGGTGACCGTGAGGCTCTTGCCGTCGACGTCCTTCACCGTGCCCTGGGAGCGGTCGGTGCTTTTGTCGGTGCACTTGAGCGTGAAGGTGACCGGGTCGGCATCGGTGTCCAGAGGGCCCGAGCAGGCCGTCTCGCCGAGCAGGGCCGCCTGGTCGCCGCTGATGCTCAGCACCAGGGCGTCGGCGCCGTCCTTGGTGCTCCAGGTGCCCTCCAGCCCACCGTCCGACGAGCCGGTGTCGGTGTCCTGGGCGGGGCCGGTGGTCTCCTCGGCGGTCGGTTCGGGCGCGGACTCCTCGGAACCGCCGCCTCCGCAGCCGCCCACCAGCAGCACCGCGGCCAGGGTGGCCGCCGCTCCCGCGTACCGTGCTGACGTACGCACGTGGTCCCCCTCCATGTGTGATGCAAGGACACGTCAAGCTAGCAGGTGGGGCCGGGGCGCCGAGAGGGTTCGACGGGCCCGGCCTCCGACCGTGTGCTAGACGGCCGGGTGGATCCGTCCCGACACCTCGCCGAGGCCGATGCGGGAGCCGTTCGGGCCCGGGGCCCAGGCGGTGATGACGACCTCGTCGCCGTCCTCCAGGAACGTCCGCTCGCCGTCGGGCAGTTCGAGCGGCTCCCGGCCGGACCAGGTCAGCTCCAGCAGGCAGCCGCGCTGCCGGGGCTCCGGGCCGCTGACCGTGCCGGAGGCGAAGAGGTCCCCGGTGCGCAGCGAGGCGCCGTTGACGGTCATGTGGGCGAGCTGCTGGGCGGCCGTCCAGTACATGGCGGAGAACGGCGGCTCGGCGACGGTGTGGCCGTTGAGGGCGACGGAGAGCCGCAGATCCAGCCCGCAGGGCTCCCCGGCGGCGGAGTCGTCCAGGTAGTCCAGCAGGGGGTGGGTGCGCTCGGGCGGGGCCGTGCGGGCGGCGTCGAGGGCGTCGAGCGGCGTGATCCAGGCGGAGACGGAGGTCGCGAAGGACTTCCCCAGGAACGGGCCGAGCGGCACGTACTCCCACGCCTGGATGTCGCGCGCCGACCAGTCGTTGAGCAGGCAGACGCCGAAGACGTGCTCCCGGAAGTCGGACTGCGGAACGCGCTCGCCCTGCCGCGAGGGGGTGCCGACGACGAAGCCGACCTCGGCCTCGATGTCCAGGCGGCGCGACGGGCCGAAGGTGGGGGCCGTCTCGTCGGGGGCCTTGCGCTGGCCCTGCGGGCGGACGACGGGGGTGCCGGAGACCACGACGGTTCCGGCGCGGCCGTGGTAGCCGATCGGCAGGTGCTTCCAGTTCGGGGTGAGCGGCTCGCCCTGGGGGCGGAAGATCCGACCGACGTTGGAGGCGTGGTGTTCGCTGGCGTAGAAGTCCACGTAGTCGGCCGGCTCGAAGGGGAGGTGGAGGGTGACGTCCTCGAGTCGGAGCAGGTTGTGCGTGACGGTGCCGACGTGTTCGGGGGAGGTCAGCCAGGAACGCACCTCGGCGCGCACGGCCTGCCAGACCGGCCGGCCGGCCGCCATCAGGGGGTTGAGGTTCGGCTGCTGCAGCAGTTCGGTGTGGGCCGAGCCGCAGGCGTCCGCCGCCGCGCCCGCGTCCAGGACGTGGTCGCCGTAGCGGACGCCGATCCGGGGCAGGTCGGGGTCGTCCTCGGTGGTGAAGACGCCGTAGGGAAGGTTGTCCGGGCCGAAGAGGTCGTCGTCGGGCAGGACGAGCGGGGTCGCGTCGGAGGTGACGTCGGACATGGATGAGTGCCTCGCCTTCGAGGTCGTCGCCGGTCAGGGCCGCGAACAGGCTACGCGGTGGTGATCCACCGCAGAAGCGGTGCGCGACGGCCGGGAGGACGGCGGCCGAGAGGGTGGTCGGGACGGGGTGGGATGCAGAGGTACGCGGGGACGTTGATCGTTCCGGAACCGGCTACGCTGCCAGGGATGATGATGGTGATAGCGGCCCGGTGACGCGGTGACGCGCCGTGACGGCCGCAGCGAGCCGCGTGATCGTTCGCTGATCGTAGGCAGACAGGAGTACCCCTCGTGACCGTCGGCGGGCCCTTCGGGCTGAGCGTGCGCGACCAGGCACTGGAAGCCCGTGTCCAGGCGGGGTTGGCGGCCGTCGAGGAAGGCCTCATGGAGGCCACCAAGAGCGGCGTGCCCTTCATAACGGAAGCCGCGCAGCACTTGGTTCGCGCCGGAGGGAAACGGTTCCGGCCTCTGCTGGTGATGCTGGCGTCGCAGTTCGGCGATCCCCATGCCCCGGGGGTGGTGCCCTCGGCGGTGGTCGTGGAGCTGACGCACCTGGCGACCCTCTACCACGACGACGTGATGGACGAGGCGAACGTGCGGCGCGGGGTGCCGAGCGCGAACGCCCGCTGGGACAACTCGGTGGCCGTCCTCACCGGGGACTTCCTCTTCGCGCGGGCCTCGCGCATCGTGGCCGATCTGGGGCCGGACGCGGTCCGTATCCAGGCCGAGGCCTTCGAGCGGCTGGTGACCGGACAGATCATGGAGACGGCGGGGCCGCAGGAGGGCGACGACCCGATCGCCCACTACCTCGACGTGATCTCGGGGAAGACCGGTTCGCTGGTCGCGGTGGCCGTGCGCCTGGGGGCGATGATGTCGGGCGCGGACGGGGACGTCGTGGACGTCCTCACCCAGTACGGGGAGCGGATCGGCACGGCCTTCCAGTTGGCGGACGACGTCCTGGACATCGCCAGCGACTCGCACGAGTCCGGCAAGACGCCCGGCACCGACCTGCGCGAGGGCATCGCGACGCTGCCGGTGCTCCGGCTGCGCGCCCGCGCGGAGCGGGAGGGGACGCCGGAGGACCTGGCCCTGTGCGCGCTGCTGGACGGGGACCTGACGGACGAGGCCCGCCATGCCGAGGCCCTGGCGAGGTTCCGCGCCCACCCGGCGCTGGAGGAGGCTCGCCGCGACACGATCCGCTATGCGGACGAGGCCCGTGCCACTCTCGCGCCCCTGCCCGACTGCTCGGCCAAGGAGGCCCTCTCCTCCCTGTGCGACGCGGTGGTCCACCGGGCGGTCTGATGTCGCGCCGGCCCGTGTTCTTCCTGGTCGGGCGGGTTTAGCCCGCTTTCGGAAGACCGTGTGGGGGGCGTGTTCCATCGGTGGGGAGGAGACGGAGCGGCGCCGTCATCCTGCGGTCGTACATCGACTTGCCCCTGGCGGCTGACGCCCTGTCCGGAGCAATTTGATGGGATTGAACCCGTCAACATCCACCGGATTGGGTGAGAATGGCGGCGAGGGGTGGACGAGTGCGACACACGGACGAACCGCCGCCGATCACGGAGGTACGCGCACACATGGCACAGACCCGACCGATCAAGAAGGCGTTGCGCTACGCCGTGCCGGCCACGGTGGCCGGAGCGGCGGCGGTGACCGTCGGCCTCGTACCGGCGTTGGCCACTCCCGGCGACCCCGACCTGCCGAAGATCAGCGCGGAGGAATTGATAACGAGAGTCGCGGCGTCGGACGCCCGGCACCTGTCCGGCACGGTGCGGATCACCACCGATCTGGGGCTCCCCGCCCTGCCCGGCCCGGGTGGGGGCGACTCCCGCGGCGGAGAGGACGGCGCTCGGGGCGCCGATCCCCGGGGCAAGCTGATGGAGTTGGCCTCCGGCAGCCACACGCTGCGCGTCGCCGCCGACGGGCCGGACCGGCAGCGCGTCTCGATCGTGGAGAAGGCGGCGGAGTACAGCCTCGTCCGCAACGGCACGGACGTGTGGGCGTACGACAGCAAGAGCAACACCGTCCACCACACCGTCCTTCCCGAGGGCACCGAACGGGAGAGGGCGCCTCGGGGGCCCGAGGGGATGACTCCGCAGAAGGCGGCCGAGCAGGCGCTCAAGGCGGTCGACGACACGACCTCGGTCACCGTCGACGGGACGACGAAGGTCGCCGGGCAGGACGCCTACCAACTGTTGATCGAGCCGAAGCAGGCGAACAGCACGGTCGAGTCGGTGCGCATCGCGGTGGACGCGGACAGCGGCGTGCCGCTGAGGTTCACGCTCATGCCCAAGGGCGGCGGCAAGGCCGCGGTCGACGTGGGCTTCACCGAGGTCGACTTCTCCAAGCCGGACGCGGAGACCTTCGCGTTCAAGCCGCCGAAGGGCGCGGAGGTCACCGAGGAGAGGTTCGACGGCGCGCCGGACGGCTCCGCCGCGCCGGACCGCGAGAAGGACCGACAGGACGTGCCGTCCGGCCTGAAGGTCATCGGCGAGGGCTGGAGCACGGTCGCCGAGTTCACGCTGCCCGGACGCGCCGCGGACGGGGTGAGGTCCCCCGAGGCGCAGGAGATGCTCGGCAGGTTCACCGACGAGGTGACGGGGGACTTCGGCTCCGGCCGGTTCTTCGGCACCCGTCTCGTCAACGCCCTGATCACCGACGACGGCACCGTGTACGTGGGTGCCGTCACCCGGGACGGTCTGGTCGAGGCCGCGAACGCGGCCGAGTGACCGAACCGCCGCCCGGCCCCTTTCGGCCACCGGTGCCACCGGCGCCGCCGTGCCGGCTCGGAGGGGCCGGCGCGGCGGCGCCGTTCCGGGCCGCCCGCCCGACCTCGGGGAGCAGCATGCAGCCACCGCCCGTCCGGGACACGGTCGTCGAGACCCGCGGTCTCACCAAGCGGTACCGCGGCGGCAGGCCCGCCGTGGCCGACCTCGACCTGTCCGTGCCACGCGGCAGCGTCTTCGGTTTCCTGGGCCCCAACGGCTCGGGGAAGACGACGACGATCCGGATGCTGCTCGGGCTGATCGAGCCGAGCGGCGGCGGCGTACGGATGCTGGGGGAGCCGATGCCGGACGCGGCCCGGCGGGTGCTGCCGAGGGTGGGCGCGCTGATCGAGGGCCCGGCGTTGTACGGCTTCCTCTCCGGGCGCGACAACCTGGCGCGCTTCGACGCGGCCGACCCGACCGCCGACCCCCGCACCCGCGCCGCCCGGGTGGGGCGGGCGTTGGAGCGGGTGGGGCTCACGGCCGCGGCGGGGAAGAGGGCGAGGACGTACTCGCTGGGCATGAAGCAGCGGCTCGGTCTGGCGGCGGCCCTGTTGCAGCCGCGCGATCTGCTGGTCCTGGACGAGCCGACCAATGGGCTCGATCCCCAGGGCATGCGCGAGATCCGTGCCCTGGTGCGCGAACTCGCCGACGACGGCACCACGGTCTTCCTCTCCTCCCACCTGCTGGACGAGGTCGAGCAGGTCTGTACGCACGCGGCGGTGATGGCCCGCGGACGGCTGCTCACCCAGGGGCCGGTGGCCGAGCTGGCGGCGGGGGCCCACGGGCGGCTCGTGGTCACCACCCCGGACAGCGCGGACGCCGTCCGTGTGCTGAAGGAGTGGGGCGTGACCGACCTGACCGTCGACGGCGACCGCGTCACCGGCGAGGTGCCGACCGTCGATCCCCCCGATCCGGCCGACCTCAACGCCGCCCTGGTGCGTTCCGGGGTCCGGGTGCGGGCCTTCGGGACCGAGCGCGTCTCGTTGGAGGACGCCTTCGTCGCGCTGACCGGGGAGGGTTTCGATGTCGCGGGCTGACCTTCCCCGGGCGGGGGCCTCACACGTCGAGCCGGCGCGGGGCGAGCCGGCGGGGGGCGAGCCGGCGGGGGGCCGGGACGTTCCCGCGCGCCGGCCCGGACCGCTGTGGTCGCTGGGGCTGTTCCGCAGCGAACTCGTCCTCACCTTCCGCCGGTGGCGGACTCTGGCGCTGCTGGCCGTGCTGGCGGGGATTCCGCTGCTGGTCGGGATCGCCGTCAGGATCGAGACCGGCGGGGACGGCACGGCCGACGGCGGGGGCGGGGAAGGCCCGGCGTTCATCGGTCAGATCACCAACAACGGTCTGTTCCTGGTCTTCACCGCGCTCGCCGCGACCCTTCCGTTCTTCCTCCCCATGACCGTCGGGGTCGTCGCGGGCGACGCGATCGCGGGGGAGGCGGGCGCGGGCACCCTGCGCTATCTGCTGGTCGCCCCGGCCGGACGCACGCGGCTGCTGCTCGCCAAGTTCACCGCCGTCGTGGTCTTCTGTCTGGCGGCGACTCTGACGGTGGCGGTCTCCGCCCTGGTCGTGGGGGTCCTCCTCTTCCCCGTCGGGGAGGTGACCCTGCTCTCCGGGACCACGGTCTCCTTCGCCGAGGGACTGGTGCGGGCCCTGGCCATAGCGGTCGCGGTCGCCGTCTCGCTGGTCGGCCTGGCGGCGTTGGGCCTGTTCGTCTCCACCCTCACCAACAGCGGTGTCGCGGCCATGGCCACCACCGTCGGCCTGTTGATCGCCGTGCAGATCCTGGGCGCGATCCCGCAGTTGGACGCCGTCCACCCCTATCTCTTCCCGCACCACTGGATGTCCTTCGCGGACCTCCTCCGCGATCCCGTCTACTGGGAGGACCTGCTCGACAACCTCGGCCTTCAGGGGCTGTACGCGGCCGTCTTCGGCACGGCCGCGTGGGCCCGCTTCACCAACCGCGACATCACGGTCTGAGGGCGGCGCCCCCGCCTCCTCCCGGCGCCCGGGGCCCGGAGACGGGCACCGCCCGCCGGCGCGATCACCGGCGGGCGGTGCCCGACTCGATCGAGGGGGGAATCGGACGGGCCGGGAGCCGAGCAGGACGGCTCAGAAGGCGAGCCCCCGGGGCCGAGTCCCGACGGGTGTGGAGACGTCGGCGGTGTTCCCGGACGTGCGCCCCGACGACCCCGACGACCCCGACGACGGGGTGGCGGCGCCGGAGGAGAGCGTCCACACGCCGTGGGCCAGGGCGTCGCTGTTCCGGTCCAGGGCGGTGTCGTTGAGGTTGGCGGTGGTGTCGCAGGAGGAGTGGTAGCAGGGGTCGAAGGACCGCCCCGCGGTGCCGCCCCACTTCTGGGCCTGTGCGGAGGTCTTGATCCGTCCGGCGCCGGTGAACAGCCCTCCGACGGGGACGCCGACGTTCTTGAAGGGGGCGTGGTCGGAGCGCCCGTCGCCCTCGGTCTCGATCTCGGTCGGCACGCCTCTCGCGGCGAACCAGTCCTTGAAGACCTTCTCGATGGCGGGGTCGTCGTCGTAGACGAAGTACCCCGCGTTCGGTGAGGCGATCATGTCGAAGTTGAGGTAGGCGGCGATCCTCGACCGGTTGGTGGAGGAGAGGTTGTTGACGTAGTGCCGCGAGCCGACCAGGCCCAGTTCCTCGGCTCCCCACCAGGCGAACCGGAGGTGCCTGTCGGGCCGGTACCCCTCGCGGGCCACGGCGAGGGCGGTCTCCAGGACGGCGGCGGAGCCGGAGCCGTTGTCGTTGATGCCGGGCCCGCTGCCGACCGAGTCCAGGTGGGCTCCGGCCATGATCACCCGGTTGGTGTCGCCGCCGGGCCAGTCGGCGATCAGGTTGTAGCCGACGGCTCCGTTGGCGGTGAACTGCTGGAGGGAGGTGGTGAAGCCGGCGGCGTCCAGCTTGCCCTTGACGTAGTCGATCGAGGCCTTGTAGCCGGGGCGGCCGTGGGCCCGGTTGCCGCCGTTGGCGGCGGCGATCGACTGGAACTGCGAGAGGTG
Organism: Streptomyces megasporus; assembly: GCF_000718985.1. Taxonomy (GTDB): domain Bacteria; phylum Actinomycetota; class Actinomycetes; order Streptomycetales; family Streptomycetaceae; genus Streptomyces; species Streptomyces megasporus. Next base: position 34,090 of record NZ_JODL01000034.1, read on the forward strand.
GGCCCTGACGTTGGCGACCGAGATGTTCGGCGCGGCGGCGGTCGGCGCGGCGGTCGGCGCGGTGGTTCCGGCGGCGACCGGGGCGGCGGTCGAGGTGAGCAGACCGGCCGCGAGGACGCCGGCCAGTCCGGCTCCGAGGACGGCGCGGCGCAGGGGGGTTCTTCGGGACGGCCGCTGTCCGACGGGTGTGGGCATCATGCCTCCTGTGGGGGGGATTGACGTGCGCATGATGCTGGTGTGAAGCCGAAGTGACGTCAAGGACGGAATCCGGACATATGTGTTCGCATACCGGACAATGCTGCGCTGACGCGGGCGGGACCGCACTCCGACGCGCGGTGGCCCACGAAGACGTCATGCCCGGGGTGGGGCCGTTCGGGCGGCCTCAGTCCCGTGCGGTGTCCGCCCGCGCGACGTCCGACGGCGCTCCGGTCGCCGTCGGCTCGTCGACCGGCGGGCGGCTCCCGGAGGAGGAGGCAGCCGCGGCGGCGGCTCGCAGGCGCGCCCGCGAGCGACGCGCGGTGCGCAGGGCGTCCCAGGTCAGCACGGACAGGGCGGCCCAGACGAGCAGGAAGCCGGCCCAGCGCTCGGGCGGCATCTCCTCGTGGAAGACCAGCAGCCCCAGCAGGAACATCGAGACGGGCGTCAGGTACTGCAGCAGTCCGATCGTGGACAGCGGCAGCCGTACCGCCGCCCCGCCGAAGAAGATCAACGGCAGTGCGGTGGCCAGCCCGGCCAGGGAGAGCAGCACCGTGTGCCCGGGGCCCTCGGTGGTGAAGGTGGCCTCGCCCCGCGCGCCCAGGGAGAGCAGGACGACGAGCGCGGGCAGGAACTGCACGGCCGTCTCGGCGCCGAAGCCCTCCACCCCGTCGAGCCGGACGCGCTTCTTGATCAGTCCGTAGAGGGCGAAGGACGAGGCCAGCGTGAGGGACAGCCAGGGCATCCGGCCGTAGGCGACGGACATCACCGCCACCGCCAGCACGCCGATGCCGACGGCCGCCCACTGGGCGGGCCGCAGTCGCTCGCGCAGCAGCAGGACACCGAGGGCGATCGATATCAGCGGGTTGATGAAGTACCCCAGTGACGCCTCGATGACCTTGCCGACCTCGACCGCCCAGATGAACAACCCCCAGTTGACCGCGATCAGCGTGGACGCCAGGACGATCATCCCGAGTTTGCGGGGTTCGCGCGCCAGCGGCCTAATCCACGACCAGCGACGCAGCAGGACCAGGATGACCAGGGCGGTGGGCAGCGACCACACCATCCGGTGGGCCAGGACCTCGACGGCGCCGGCCGGTTCCAGGGCGTTCCAGTAGAGGGGCAGCAGTCCCCACATCCCGTAGGCGGAGAAGCCGAGCAGCAGACCCGTGCGGTGTTCGCCGTGCGACTCCAACGTTCCTCCTCGGGATGGCGGGCGATGCGACGACGGTAACGCAAGGTCGCCCGTGTGACATTCCCGTTCCGTCATACGGTGCTGACGCTCGCCGCCGGCCCCCTCCACCCCCTCCGCGCCGCGCACGCACGCGGAAGGGGGCCGGTCCCACCGAGGTGGAACCGGCCCCCTCCACGGGGACGGGACGACGGATCAGCCCACGACCGTCCAGGTGTCGTTGCCGGCCAGGAGGGCGCCGAGGTCGCCCTTGCCGCGCTGCTCCACGGCCTGCTCCAACTGCTCGGACATCAGCGTGTCGTAGACCGGGCGGTCCACGTCGCGGAGGACGCCGATCGGGGTGTGGTGCAGCGTGTCGGGGTCGGCCAGCCGGGAGAGGGCGAAGGCCGTCGTCGGCGACGCGGCGTGGGCGTCGTGCACCAGGACGCCGTCGGTGCCCTCGGCCGTGACGTCGACGACCCGCAGATCGCCGGTGGCCGGGTCGCGGACGACGCCCTTGGAGCCCAGACCGTCCTCGGCCGGGACGCCGAAGCGGATCGGCTTGCCGTGCTCCAGCGGGATCACGGCCTCCAGCGCCCGCTCCTTGTCCTTGAGCGCGTCGAAGGCGCCGTCGTTGAAGATGTTGCAGTTCTGGTAGATCTCCACCAGGGCCGTGCCCGGGTGGGCGGCGGCGGCGCGCAGCACGCTCGTGAGGTGCTTGCGGTCGGAGTCCACCGTGCGGGCCACGAAGCTCGCCTCCGCGCCGATCGCCAGCGACACCGGGTTGAAGGGCGCGTCCAGCGACCCCATCGGCGTCGACTTGGTGATCTTGCCGAGCTCGGAGGTGGGGGAGTACTGGCCCTTGGTCAGCCCGTAGATCCGGTTGTTGAACAGCAGGATCTTCAGGTTCACGTTCCGGCGCAGCGCGTGGATGAGGTGGTTGCCGCCGATGGACAGCGCGTCGCCGTCACCGGTGACCACCCACACCGACAGGTCGGGCCGGGAGGTGGCCAGACCGGTCGCGATGGCCGGGGCGCGGCCGTGGATGGAGTGCATCCCGTAGGTGTTCATGTAGTACGGGAAGCGGGAGGAACAGCCGATGCCGGAGACGAAGACGATGTTCTCCTTCGCCAGCCCCAGCTCGGGCATGAAGCCCTGGACGGCGGCCAGGACGGCGTAGTCACCGCAGCCGGGGCACCAGCGGACCTCCTGGTCGGACTTGAAGTCCTTCATGGTCTGCTTGGACTCGGCCTTGGGGACCAGGGAGAGCGCCGGGTAGGTGGGCGCCTCCGTCGCGGTCTCAGCCATCGATGGCCTCCTTCAGAACGGTGGCGAGTTGCTCGGCCTTGAACGGCAGGCCGCGGACCTGCGTGTACGACTGGGCGTCGACCAGGTACTTCGCACGCAGCAGGGTGGCGAGCTGCCCGAGGTTCATCTCGGGGACGACCACCTTGTCGTAGCGCTTCAGCACCTCGCCGAGGTTGCCGGGGAAGGGGTTGAGGTGGCGCAGGTGGGTCTGGGCGACCTTCTCGCCCGCGGCGCGCAGCCGGCGCACCGCCGCGGTGATCGGGCCGTACGTCGAGCCCCAGCCCAGCACCAGGAGCCGCGCGTCGCCGGTGGGGTCGTCGACCGTGACGTCGGGCACCTCGATGCCGTCGACCTTCGCCTGGCGGGTGCGGACCATGAAGTCGTGGTTGGCCGGGTCGTAGGAGATGTTGCCCGTGCCGTCCTGCTTCTCGATGCCGCCGATGCGGTGCTCCAGCCCCGGCGTGCCCGGCACGGCCCAGGGGCGGGCCAGGGTGTGCGGGTCGCGCTTGTACGGCCAGAAGACCTCGGTGCCGTCCTCGGTGGTGTGGTTGGGGCCGGTGGCGAACCGCACCCGCAGGTCGGGCAGCCCCTCCGTCTCCGGGATGCGCCACGGCTCGGAGCCGTTGGCCAGGTAGCCGTCGGAGAGCAGGAAGACCGGGGTGCGGTAGGTCAGGGCGATCCGGGCCGCGTCCAGCGCCGCGTCGAAGCAGTCGCCGGGGGTGGCCGGGGCCACGACCGGGACCGGGGCCTCGCCGTTGCGGCCGTACATGGCCTGGAGCAGGTCGGCCTGCTCGGTCTTGGTGGGCAGGCCGGTGGAGGGGCCACCGCGCTGGATGTCCACGATCAGCAGCGGCAGCTCCAGGGAGACGGCCAGGCCGATGGTCTCGCTCTTCAGCGCGACGCCGGGGCCGGAGGTGGTGGTCACGGCCAGCGATCCGCCGAAGGCCGCGCCCAGGGCGGCGCCGATGCCCGCGATCTCGTCCTCGGCCTGGAAGGTGCGCACGCCGAAGTTCTTGTGCCGGCTCAGCTCGTGGAGGATGTCCGAGGCCGGGGTGATCGGGTACGAGCCCAGGTACAGCGGCAGGTCCGCCTGGCGAGACGCGGCGATCAGTCCGTAGGACAGCGCCAGGTTGCCGGAGATGTTCCGGTAGGTGCCCGGGGGGAAGGCGGACGAGGCCGGGGCGACCTCGTAGGAGACGGCGAAGTCCTCGGTGGTCTCGCCGAAGTTCCAGCCCGCCCGGAAGGCGGCGACGTTCGCGTCGGCCACCTCGGGCTTCTTGGCGAACTTCTTCCGCAGGAACGCCTCGGTGCCCTCGGTCGGCCGGTGGTACATCCAGCTCAGCAGGCCCAGCGCGAACATGTTCTTGGCGCGCTCGGCGTCCCGGCGGGCCAGGCCCGAGTCCTTCAGTGCCTCCAGCGTCAGCGTGGTCAGCGGCACCGGGTGGACGCGGTACGCCTCCAGCGAGCCGTCCTCCAGGGGGTTGGCGGCGTAGCCCACCTTGGCCATCGCGCGCTTGGAGAACTCGTCGGTGTTGACGATGATCTCCGCGCCCCGCGGCAGGTCCGGCAGGTTCGCCTTCAGGGCGGCCGGGTTCATCGCCACCAGCACGTCGGGGGCGTCACCGGGGGTGAGGATGTCGTGGTCCGCGAAGTGAAGCTGGAACGACGAGACGCCGGGCAGGGTGCCGGCGGGCGCGCGGATCTCGGCCGGGAAGTTGGGCAGCGTGGAGAGGTCGTTGCCGAACGACGCCGTCTCGGAGGTGAAGCGGTCACCGGTCAGCTGCATACCGTCACCGGAGTCACCGGCGAAGCGGATGATCACCCGCTCCAGTCGCCGGACCTCCTTCGCCGGTGAGCCGGACGAGCGCTGCTGATCGGCTGGGCTACTGACCTGGCTGGTCACGGAACAGGACCTCCCTTGAGGCGGCGACTCGCCAGCCATGGTACGTGGGTAAGGGTGACCTTCCTGGCGACGGTCACATGCTGGACGATTCGATGAGACGACAATGCGGAGAGCGCGCCGTATTCCCACCACCGGCCCGCCGAGACGTGGCTCACTCTCGTGGAGGCCGTGTCGCGCCCGCCGTGCCACGCGTTCATCACGGCGTCTCCCGTCAGGACCGCAGATAGGTCAGGACGGCCAGCACCCGGCGGTGATCCCCCTCGCTCGGGGCGAGCCCCAGCTTGAGGAAGATGTTGCCGACGTGCTTCTCCACCGCTCCGTCGCTGACCACCAACTGTCGGGCGATCGCGGAGTTCGTGCGGCCCTCGGCCATCAGGCCCAGCACCTCGCGCTCGCGCGGGGTCAGTGACGCCAACACGTCCTGCTTGCGGCTGCGGCCCAGGAGCTGCGCGACCACCTCGGGATCGAGCGCCGTGCCGCCCCGCGCCACCCGGACCACCGCGTCGACGAACTCGCGGACGTCGGCGACCCGGTCCTTCAGCAGATAGCCCACGCCCCGGCTGGAGCCGGCCAGCAGCTCGGTGGCGTACTGCTCCTCGACGTACTGCGAGAGCACCAGCACCCCCAGGTCGGGGTGGTCGGCGCGCAGCCGGATGGCTGCCCGCAGCCCCTCGTCGGTGTGTGACGGGGGCATCCGGACGTCCGCCACCACCACGTCCGGCGGCTCCCCGGCGTCGGCCATCTCGCCGACGACCTTCACCAGCGCCTCGCCGTCGCCGACACCCGCGACGACCTCGTGCCCGCGGTCGTTCAGGAGGCGGGTCAGGCCCTCCCGAAGCAGCACCGAGTCCTCGGCGATGACCACCCGCACCGTGCCGTCCGTGTTCCCCGTGTTCTCCACGCTCTGCCGTCCCCCCGGTCGTCCGGAACCTGCCCCCAGCATTCCAGGGTTCGGGGTTGGTTGTGGGTGGTGGGGGGTGTTGGGGGGTGTTGGGGGGTGTTCAGGGGGTGTGGTCGCGCCAGGGGAGTTCGGCGGTGATGGTGGTGGGTCCGCCGGTGGGGGAGTCGATGAG
>NZ_JODL01000035.1 GCF_000718985.1 Streptomyces megasporus
GTCGAGCACGCCTCCCGCAGCCGCGGCGCCGAGGGCCCGGACCTGGCCCTGCTCACCGACGGCCTGCGCGCCGAGCGCGAGCAGGGCATCACCATCGACGTCGCCTACCGCTACTTCGCCACCCCGCGCAGACGGTTCGTCCTGGCCGACACTCCCGGCCACGTGCAGTACACCCGCAACATGGTCACCGGCGCCTCCACCGCCGAGCTGACCATCATCCTGGTGGACGCCCGCAACGGCGTGGTCGAGCAGACCCGCCGGCACGCCGCGGTCTCCGCCCTGCTGCGGGTGCCCCACGTGGTGCTGGCCGTCAACAAGATGGACCTGGTGGACTACCGGGAGTCCGTCTTCTCCGCGATCGCCGGCGAGTTCGCCTCCTACGCCGCCTCGCTGGGCGTGCCGGAGGTCACCGCCATCCCCATCTCGGCGCTGGTGGGCGACAACGTGGTGGAGCCCGGCGCCCACATGGGCTGGTACAGCGGCCCGACCGTCCTGGAGCACCTGGAGACGGTCCCGGTCAGCCACGACCTGGCGGCCTGCCCGGCCCGTTTCCCCGTCCAGTACGTCATCCGTCCGCAGACGCCCGAGCACCCCGACTACCGCGGCTACGCGGGCCAGGTCGCCTCCGGCGTCCTGCGCGTCGGGCAGTCGGTGACCGTACTGCCGTCGGGCCGCACCTCCACCATCGAGGCCATCGACGCGCTCGGCCAGTCCGTCGAGGCCGCCTGGGCCCCCCAGTCCGTCACCGTCCGCCTGGCCGACGACCTCGACGTCTCCCGCGGCGATCTGATCGCCCCCACCGACGTCGCGCCGACCACCACCCAGGACGTCACCGCCACGGTCTGCCACCTGCACGACACCCCGCTGCGGGTGGGGCAGCGGGTGCTGCTGAAGCACACCACCCGCACCGTCAAGGCCATCGTGAAGGAGATCCCCTCCCGGCTGGCCCTGGACGACCTCTCCCTCCACCTCGAGCCCGGGGAGCTGGCCGCCAACGACATCGGTCGGGTCCGGCTGCGCACCGCCGAGCCGCTGCCGTTGGACGCCTACGCGCTCTCCCGGCGCACCGGATCGTTTCTGCTGATCGATCCCGCCGACGGCGCCACCCTCACCGCGGGCATGGCCGGTGACGCGTTCGCCGAGGCCGCGCAGGCCACCAGGGCCGCCGACGCCGCGGAGGACGACGGATGGGACTTCTGACCGTGACGGGCGCCGTTCCGGGCGGCCGAAGAGAGCCGGAGAGATGTCGCCGGTGACGTCCGAACCTCCGATGCCGCGCCTCCGGCGCGCCCGATCCGCCCGGTATGTCACGTACATCCCCGCCGCGCACGCCGGCGCCTCCCAGTCGTAGAGCCGCCCGTCAGGGTGGCGAACCACGAGAGGACTCCCCTGCTGTGTCCACCGAACTCGCCACCCCCGCCCCGGCGCCGTCCGTCACCGGTTCCGGGGCCGAGCGGCCCGGCCCGTACGCGGTGCGGCTCGACCACGTCTCGAAGTTCTTCGGTCCCCCCCGCGCCCGCCAGCAGGTGTTGGACGACATCGGACTGACGGTCGCTCCCGGGGAGTTCGTCTGCCTGCTGGGCGCCTCCGGCTGTGGCAAGTCCACGCTGCTCAACCTGGTCGCCGGACTGGACCGGCCGACCTCCGGCGAGGTGCGGGTGCCACACGGACGTCCGGCGCTGATGTTCCAGGACCACGCGCTCTTCCCGTGGCTGAGCGCCGGCCGCAACGTCGAACTGGCCCTCAAGCTCGCCGGGGTGTCCCGCGCCGAACGGCGTGAGCGCGCCGAGGAACTGCTGCGGCTGGTCCACCTGCCGGACGCCTACGGCAAGCGCGTCCACCAGCTCTCCGGCGGGATGCGGCAGCGCGTCGCGCTGGCCCGCTCCCTGGCCCAGGGCAGCCGGGTGCTGTTGATGGACGAGCCCTTCGCCGCGCTGGACGCGATCACCCGCGACCTGCTGCACGAGGAGCTCACCCGGGTGTGGAGCGAACGGAGACTGACCGTCCTGTTCGTCACGCACAACGTGCGCGAGGCGGTCCGGCTCGGCCAACGGGTCGTGCTGCTGTCCTCCCGTCCGGGGCGCGTCGCGCGCGAGTGGCGGGTGGACATCCCCTACCCCCGCCGTATCGAGGACACCGAGGTCACCTCCCTCGCCCGGGAGATCACCGGCCATCTGCACGAGGAGATCGTCCGTCATGCCCGCCACTGACACCGAGGACTCCCGCCGGACCTCCGGGCCGGGCCCCCGGCGGCCGGAGACCGGGACCGACGGCTCCGGCGAGGTGGCCTCCGGCCTGGACGCCCTGGAGTCCGCGGACTCCACGCCCGGTACCGCCTCGCGCCGGTTGCTGGCCAAGGTCGCGTCGCCGTTGGCGGCCCTCGCCCTGGTGCTGGCGCTGTGGCAGACGGCGTACGCGCTGGACTGGTCCGAGACCCTGCCGTCCCCGGCCGCCGTCCGGGGCGAGCTGACCGGAGCCTGGTCGGACGGCACCCTGCTGCCCGCGCTCGGCCACAGCCTGCTGCGCTGCCTGGCCGGCTTCGCCGCCTCCGTCGCGATCGGCGTCCCCCTGGGACTGCTGTTGACGAGACTGGCGCCGCTGCGCACGGTGCTGGGCCCGATCCTCTCCGCCGTGCAGTCCCTGCCGGCCGCCGCGCTGGTGCCGGTCGCGGTGATCGCGCTGGGGAACTCCGAGGGCGCGGTGTACGCCGTGGTGCTGCTCGGCGCCGTTCCCTCGATCGCCGTGGGGGTCACGGCCGCCGTCGACCAGGTGCCGCCGCTGCTGCTGCGGGCGGGCCGTTCGATGGGCGCCGGCGGACTGAACGGCGCCGTCCACGTCCTGGTGCCCGCCGCCCTGCCCGGCTTCGTGTCGGCGCTCCGGCAGGGCTGGACCTTCGGCTGGCGCGCCCTGATGACGGCCGAGCTGATCACGGCCACTCCCCTGCCCGGCATCGGCCGGATGCTGGACGAGGGACGACAGGGCGGCGAGATGAGCCTGGTGCTGGCCTCGGTGATGCTGATCCTGGCCGTCGGCGTGGTCGTCGAGTCGCTGCTGTTCTCCCCCGTGGAACGCCGCGTCCTGCGCAGCCGCGGGCTGGCCTCGACCGGAAGGTGAACGACACCGTGCGAACCCTCCCCCTGCCCTCCGGCCACCCCGCCCTGCTGGTCGTCGCCCACGGCAGCCGCGACCCCCGGCACGCGGCGACCGTGGCGGCCCTGTGCGAGCGGCTGCGGGCGCTCCGCCCCGAGGTGCGGGTCGAGGTCGGCCACCTGGACTTCAACACCCCCTCCGTGCCCCAAGCGCTCACCCGCCTGCACGCCGAGGGCGTGCGTCGGGTGGTGGCCCTGCCGCTGCTGCTCACCCGCGCCTTCCACGCCAAGACCGACATCCCGGCGGTGTTGGGCGAGAGCGTCGCCCGGCTGCCGAGGCTGACCGTCCACCAGGCCGCGGTGCTGGGCCCGGACCGGCTGCTGACCGCCGCCCTGGAGCGGCGGCTGTACGAGGCCGGGCTGCGGCCCGGCGACGAACGCTCGACCGGGGTCGTGCTGGCCTCGGCGGGCTCCAGTGACCCGGAGGCGATCGCGGTGATCGCAGACATCGCGCGGGAGTGGCGGCGTACCGCCGGTTGGTGCGCCGTGCGACCCGCGTTCGCCTCCGCATCCCTTCCCCGCACCGCGGACGCCGTCCGGCGCCTGCGCGCGGAGGGCGTACGGCGGGTGGCCGTCGCCCCGTACGTCATCGCGCCCGGCCGACTGCCGGACCGCATCGCCGCGGGCGCCCACGAGGCGGACGCGGACCTGCTCGCCCCGGTGCTGGGCGACGCGCCGGAGCTGGTCGAGCTGCTGGCCCTCCGCTACGACGAGGCGTTGGCGGACTGGGCGGCGGCCGGGTGCGTCCCCGTCAGCGCGTGACCATCTCCAGCAGTCTGGTGACCGTGCGCCAGTTGCGGCCCGTGACGGTGCGGCCCCGGCAGGCCGTCTCCAGGGCGCCGGGCAGCCTGCTGCGGCCCATGCCCTCGGGGAACCAGCAGTACAGCTCGCGCTCCCCGACGCGGAACTCGTCCGGCGCGAAGGCCGCGGCGTCCACGGCGGCCAGCCGTTCGGCGTCGGGGGCGCGGTCGAGGAAGAGCACCAGCAGCTTGGCCGGGTCCAGGTCGGCGGCCGGGTAGGGGCAGGCGTCGACCGCCGCCCGCAGTTCGCCGGCGGAGCGGACCAGGCAGGAGACGGTGAAGCCGAACCGCGCGGCGATCGCCGCCTCCAACTCGCCCGCCAGCTCCCCCGGGCTCCGTCGCCCGGCGGCGAAGACGGCGTTCCCGCTGTTGACGTAGGTGCGCACGTCCTCCCAGCCGAGCCCCGCCAGCACCGCGCGCAGCTCGGCCATGGGGACCTTCTTGTTCCCGCCGACGTTGATCCCGCGCAACAGCGCCGCGTACCTCTCCGGCTCCTCCGGCTCTCCCGGCTTCTCCGACTTGTTCGACCGTCCCGTCACACCCGTCATGCTCGTCAGCCTAGTGACAGGGTGTGACAACGGGCGCCGGCTCGGTCACCGGGCGGATCGCGCGGCCGGTCAGGAGACCGGACGGGAGTCCGTCCACACCGACTCGAACTCCTCGCGGTAGATGTGGAACAGCCCGTGTTCGCCGCCCTCCCCCGCGGGACCGCCGTGGCCGCCCCCGTGAGCGCTTCCGTGGACGCCTCCCTGGACGCCCCCGTGGGCGCTTGCGCGTACGCCCCCGTGGACGAGGTCCCGGCCGCCGCCGCGCAGCACGTAGACCGGGGTCTCCATGCCGCGGACCCGCCGCAGGTACGACTGGACCACCGCGATGCCGTCCGGACCGTCGCCGTCGACGAGGTAGGCGGTGAAGCGCGGGGTCTCGTCGAAGACATGGATCTCGAACGCGCCCGCGTCGCGCACCCGGGAGCGGACCCGACGCATGTGGAGGATGTTCATCTCCACCGAACGGCTCAGCTCGCCCTTCTTCAGCCCCAGCTCCCGCTCCCGGCGCCGCACCGCGCTGCTGGCCGGGTTGAGGAAGAGCAGCCGCACCCGGCAGCCGGAGTCGGCCAGCCGCATCAGCCGCCGTCCCGAGTAGTTCTGGACCAGCAGGTTGAGCCCTATGCCGATGGCGTCCAGGCGGCGCGCCCCGCCGAACAGGTCCTCGGCCGGGATCTGCCGTTGGAGCCGCACCCGGTCCGGGTGGACGCCGACGACGTCCGCGAAGCGGTCCCCGATCAGCTCCTCCACCGCGTCCACCGGCAGCCGGTGGGCGGAGGGCACCTCCCGGCCCGCGCCCAGCAGGTCCAGCAGCCGGGCCGAGATCCGCTCGGCCTGGGCGAGCACGGCCGGGGAGAGCGCGCGGTTGCGCGCCACCGCGCTGCGGGCCACCTCCAGCTCGTCCAGGGCCAGCTCCAGCTCGCGCCGGCCGTCGAAGTACGGTTCGAAGCAGGGCCAGTGCTGGACCATCAGCTCGCGGAGCTGGGGCAGGGTCAGGAACGACAGCAGGTTGTCGTCCGCCGGGTCGAGCAGGTAGCCCTTGCGGCGGCTGACCTCCCGTACGGCCACCGCCCGCTGGACCCACTCCTGTCCGGCCGGGCCGGCCGCCGCCACCACCCACTCCTCGCCGTGCACCGGCTCGTAGACGGGGCGCAGCACCGCCGCCACCACCGCGCGCAGCCGCTGCTCCACGAGGTTGAGCCAGATGTACGCCCGGCCCGCGCGCTGCGCGCGCAGGCGCACCTCGGCCCAGTCCTCGGCGTCCCAGCGCAGGTCCGTGCCGATCTCCATCGGACGTGCCAGGGACACCGTGCCGGGCGGCACTCCGGACGGATCGGCGGCCCCGCCCTCGCCCCCGTCACCTGGGGGGAGCTCAAGCCCTCCCGAGCTCAACCTGTGCACCGCCTTCCGGACCCGCTGTTCGATCAAGGAGCCTACTGCGCCCCCCGAATGGACCGCAGCAGTATCCCCCCACCAAGTTCCTTTGTTCGTACGCTCGACCGGGGGAAGATAAATGTTGCGTGCGCCCGGTGCGCCGGTGCTGCGCGAGGATGCAGCGACGGACGGATGTCAGAAGACCGCGACAGGAAGAGTCGACATGCAGGTCTGGCCGGGACGGGCCTATCCCCTGGGGGCCACGTACGACGGCGCTGGTACGAACTTCGCCGTGTTCTCCGAGGCGGCGGAGCGCATCGAGCTGTGTCTGCTGCACGACGACGGATCGGAGACGGCCGTCGAGCTGCGCGAGTCCGACGCGTTCGTGCGGCACGCCTACCTGCCGGGCGTGATGCCCGGTCAGCGGTACGGCTTCCGTGTGCACGGGCCGTACGAGCCGGAGAAGGGCCACCGGTGCAACAGCGCCAAGCTCCTGCTGGACCCCTACGCCAGGGCGATGAGCGGGACCATCGACTGGGACGAGGCGGTCTACGGCTACCACTTCGGCTCCCCCGAACGGCGCAACGACCTCGACTCGGCCCCTCACACGATGGCGTCCGTCGTGGTGAACCCGTACTTCGACTGGGGTGACGACCGGCCGCCGCGCACCGACTACCACAAGACGGTGATCTACGAGGCCCACGTGAAGGGCCTGACCATGCTCCACCCGGAACTCCCGGAGGACCTGCGCGGCACCTACGCGGCGCTCGGCCACCCCGCGATCATCGAGCACCTGACCAAGCTGGGCGTCACCGCGCTGGAGCTGATGCCGGTGCACCAGTTCGTCACCGACCACCGGTTGGCCGACGCCGGGCTGACGAACTACTGGGGCTACAACACCATCGGCTTCTTCGCCCCGCACAACGCGTACGCCTCCTGGGGCGACCGGGGCCAGCAGGTGCTGGAGTTCAAGCAGGCCGTCAAGGCGCTCCACCAGGCGGGGATCGAGGTCATCCTCGACGTGGTCTACAACCACACCGCCGAGGGCAACCACCTGGGGCCCACGCTCTCCTTCCGGGGGCTGGACAACCTGTCCTACTACCGGCTCACGGAGGACCCCCGCTATTACATGGACACCACCGGCACCGGCAACTCGCTGCTGATGCGGTCCCCGCACGTCCTCCAGTTGATCATGGACTCGCTGCGGTACTGGGTCACCGAGATGCACGTGGACGGCTTCCGCTTCGACCTGGCGGCCACGCTGGCCCGGCAGTTCCACGAGGTGGACCGGCTGTCGTCGTTCTTCGACCTGGTGCAGCAGGACCCGGTGGTCAGCCAGGTGAAGCTGATCGCCGAGCCCTGGGACGTGGGCGAGGGCGGCTACCAGGTGGGGAACTTCCCGCCGCTGTGGACGGAGTGGAACGGCCGCTACCGGGACACCGTGCGGGACCTGTGGCGGGGCGAGCCGCGCACCCTGGCGGAGTTCGCCTCCCGGCTGACCGGCTCCTCCGACCTGTACCAGAACGACGGACGGCGTCCGCTGGCCTCGATCAACTTCGTCACCTGCCACGACGGCTTCACCCTCCACGACCTGGTGTCGTACAACGAGAAGCACAACGAGGCCAACGGCGAGGGCAACCGGGACGGCGAGAGCCACAACCGCTCCTGGAACTGCGGGGTCGAGGGCGACACCGACGACGAGGACGTGCTCGCCCTGCGCGGTCGGCAGATGCGCAACTTCATCGCCACGCTGCTGCTCTCCCAGGGCGTGCCGATGCTCAGTCACGGCGACGAGTTCGCCCGTACCCAGAAGGGCAACAACAACGCCTACTGTCAGGACAGCGAACTGTCGTGGGTGCGCTGGCCCGAGCCGGGCGAGAAGCATCCGCTGTTCGAGTTCGTGCAGGCCATGGTGGGGCTGCGCCGTGACCACCCGGCCTTCCGGCGCCGCCGGTTCTTCCACGGCCGGCCGGTGGAGGGCACCCACGACGAGCTGTCGGACATCGCCTGGTTCACCCCCGAGGGCTGGGAGATGACCCAGCGGGACTGGCAGGAGACCCAGGCCAGGGCGCTGACGGTGTTCCTCAACGGGAACGCGATCTCCGAGCCCGGGGAGCGCGGCGAGCGGATCACCGACGACTCCTTCCTGCTGATGTTCAACGCGCAGGACACCCCCCGCGAGTTCGTGGTGCCGGTCCACCACGGCCGCCAGTGGCAGGTGGTCGTGGACACCGCCCGGGAGGACGGGGTGCCGCCCGGCACCGGCCCCATGGTGCGGGCGGGGGCCCGGCTCACCCTGGTCGACCGGAGCCTGACCGTCCTCCAGCGGCCGGCCTGAACGGCGCCGGGGCCACCCGTCCGGCGGTCGGGCGGTCACCCGGGCGGCCCGTGACGGGTTCGGGCGTCGCGGGCCGGGAACATGCGCTACATGTCCTCCCAACCGTCCCCTGTCGGGTGGGCCTCCCGACCCGTGCCGACCGCCACCTACCGGCTCCAGCTCCAACCGCGGTTCCCGTTCTCCGCCGCCGCGGCGGCGGTGCCCCACATCGCCTCGCTCGGGGTGTCGCACCTGCACCTGTCCCCGGTGCTGGAGGCGGTGCCCGGCTCCGAGCACGGCTACGACGTGACCGGGCACGCCCGGGTGCGGGAGGAGCTGGGCGGCGAGGAGGGCCTACGGGCGCTGGCGCGCACCGCCCGGGAGCACGGCCTGGGCATCGTGCTGGACATCGTGCCGAACCACATGGGCGTCCCCGTGCCCGAACGGCTCAACGAGCCGCTGTGGGAGGTGCTGCGCGAGGGTCCCGCCTCCCCGTACGCCCGCTGGTTCGACATCGACTGGGAGGCCGGCGACGGTCGTGTGCTGCTGCCGGTGCTCGGCGGGCGGCTGGGCGACGAGCTGGCGGCCATGACGGTGCGGGGCGGGGTCCTGGCCTACCACGACCACCGCTTCCCGCTGCGCGAGGGCACCGAGCGCCTGCCGCTGCCCGAGCTGCTGGACGCCCAGCACTACCGGCTCGCCTGGTGGCGTCTGGCCCGCACCGAGCTGAACTACCGCCGGTTCTTCACCATCTCCGACCTGATCGGCGTCCGAGTGGAGGACCCGGAGGTCTTCGCCGCCACCCACGCGCGCGTGCTGCGGCTGATGCGCGAGGGCGTGGTGGACGGGCTGCGGATCGACCACCCCGACGGGCTGGCCGACCCCGGGGCGTACCTGCTGCGGCTCCACGAGGAGACCGGCGGGGCCTGGACGGTGGTGGAGAAGATCCTCGCCCGCCACGAGCGGCTGCCCGTCTCCTGGCCGGTCGCCGGGACCACCGGCTACGACGCGCTGCACCGCGTGGACGGACTCTTCGTCGATCCGGAGGGACTGGCCGAACTGACCGACGTCTACCGGGAGTTCACCGGGGTCGTGGCGGACCTCGGCGGCGAGTGGGAGGCGACCGTGCGGCGGGCCGCTCGGGAGGTCGTCACCCACGACCTGGCCGCCGAGGTCGAACGGCTCACCCGGGTGGCCGTCGCGGTGTGCGAGGCCGCCCCCGACGCGGCGCTGCGCGACCATGCGCCCTGGGCGCTGCGCACCGCGATCCGGGAGGTGCTGGCGCGTCTCCCGGTGTACCGGCCGTACGTCACCGCGGGCGGGCCGGTGGGCGCGGAGGACCGGGCGATGCTGGAGGAGGCGGCCGAGGCCGCGCGGGAGGCGTTCGCCGTGCCGGAGGAGGCCGCCTCGGTGGACGTGGTGCGGGACCTGGCGCTGGGACAGCTCGGCGACGGGGAGGCGCAGCGGGACTTCTGCGCGCGCTTCGCGCAGGTCGGCGCGGCGCTGCGGGCCAAGTCCGAGGAGGACACCGCCTTCTACCGCTACGCGCCGCTGCTGTCGGCGACCGAGGTGGGTGGGAATCCGGGCCGGCCCGAGGTGGCGCCGGAGGAGTTCCACGCGTACTGCGCGCGCGTCCAGCGCGACTGGCCGACGACCGGCACGGTGCTGTCCACGCACGACACCAAGCGGAGCGCGGACGTGCGGGCGGCGATCGCGGTGTTGAGCGAGTGTCCGCGGCGGTGGGCGAAGCTGCTGGAGCGCGTGACCGAGGAGACCCTCCGGACGAGCGGTGTGGAGGCACCGGACCGCCATGTGGCGTGGGTGGCCTGGCAGACGGCGTACGGCATGGGCCTCCCGTGCCGGGAACGGTTGGTGCCCGCGCTGCTGAAGGCCGTACGGGAGGCGGGGGTGCGCACGAGCTGGACGGAGCCGGACCCCGCCTACGAGGCGGACGTCGAGCGTTTCGCCACGGCCGGTCCGGGCGGGCCGCCGCCGCACGCGGTCACCGCCTTCGCCGAGGGGCTGCGGGAGCCGGTGCGGGCCAATGTGCTCGGCGCGGCCCTGCTGCACCTGACCATGCCGGGGGTGCCGGACGTCTACATGGGCACCGAGGGCGTCTACGCGGCGCTGGTCGATCCCGACAACCGGCGGCTGCCCGAGTTCCCCGCCGACCGGTCCGGCGGGACGGACGAGGGGAGCCGGGAGGACGGGACGGAGGACGGTGCGGAGGCCGAGGAGACGCCCGACGGTTTTCCTCCCGGACTGTCGCGCGAGAAGCGGCGTTTGACCGAGGCGGCCCTGCGGCTGCGGCGGGAGCACCCGGAGTGGTTCGGCGCGGCGGCGTCGTACGAGCCGCTGCGCGCCGAGGGACCGGCGGCCGGGCACTGTGTGGCGTACGCGCGCTCCGGCTCGGTCGTCGCCGTGGTCACCCGGCTCTCGCTGCGGCTGGCGGAGGCGGGCGGCTGGCGGGAGACCTCGCTGGAGCTGCCGCCGGGCCGGTGGCGCGACCTGCTGGGCGGGCGGAAGGCGGAGGGGCGCCACACGGTGGCGGAGCTGCTGGTGGACTCCCCGGTCGCCCTGCTGGTCCGCGACTGACCCGACGCGGCCCCCGGAGAACACGGACGAACGAGGCGAGGTGAGGGGGTGTCAGCGGCCGATCAGCCGGAAGCTGACCCGCCCGAACCGCACGTGGTCCCCCGGACTCACGGTCACCGATCCGGTCACCCGACGGCCGTTGACCCAGGTGCCGTTGGACGACCCCAGGTCGCGCAGCGTCCAGCCCCGCGCCGAACTGTGCAGTTGGGCGTGGGTCCGGGAGACCGTCTCGTCGTTCAGACGCAGCATCGAGCCGGGCGCCCGGCCGATGCTCATCGGGTACGGGCCGGGCGGAGGCAGCAGGAGCTCCGGCAGCCGCGCCGTCTGCCAGGCCCGTCGCAGCCGTCCGGGCAGCGCGGAGACCGTGCCGACGACCCGGAGGGCGAGGGGCTCGCGCGGCTGCGGGCGCAGATCGTGTACGGCGGCCTCGAGTTCGTCGGAGCGGCGGGCGGTGAGGATCAGCTCCATCCGACGCTCGAAGGTGTGGTGGGACACCCGACCGTCGGCCGCTCCGTCGCGCAGCAGCTCCATGGCACGCTCCCGGTCCTCGTCCGACGGACGCGGCGGGACCGCCCTGAACTCAAGAGATGCCATGGCCAGTCATTGTCCGGACCAGGCATGGGGCTGTCCAGCCTGGGCCCTCCCGCTCCGGGCGCGGGGGCGGCGCCGGTACGACACGCGGGGACGAGCCCGGAGGAGCGGTCCGGAGAGCGTCCCACAGAGCGGCCCGGAGAGCGGCCGGAAAAGACGTGGCCGTCCGCCCGTCCTCTCCCCTAGGGTGTCGGTCACGCCCGGGAACCGGAGAGGGAGGTGAGAGCCGTGCACGCCGTCCACACACCTGTCGTCACGCGCTTCCGCCCTGTCCCGTGGGCGTGCCTCTCCTGACCGGAAGCGCGGTGACGTCCCGCTTCCCGTGAGGAACCCCATGATCTCCTCGACCTCCACGGTCGTCCGCGCGCTCGTCCAGGACGAGGCGCGCGAGCTGTTCACCTCCCTGTCCGCCCCCGGCTCCGACCTGCTGGGCCCTCCCCTGCTGGGGCGGCCGTACACCACCGTCGCCGAGGGCGGCCAGTACCGCCCCGAATGGACGTGGGTGGCTCTGCGCGACGGCGAGGTCGTCGCGCGCGCCGCCTTCTGGGGCGGACCGGACGACACCGAGCCGGTCGTCCTCGACTGGTTCGACTTCACCGACCGGGACGCCGCGGTGGAGCTGCTGCGCCGCGCCCCCTTCCACGTCGAGTACGAGCTGATGCTGCCTCCCCACTGGCGCGAGCGGGACGAGGTGCGCGCCGCCGCCGAGGCCCGCGTCGAGGCGGCCGGCGCGGCCGGTTACGCCTTCCTGGTGGAGCGCTTCCGCTACGCCTGGACCCCGGAGTGCGGGCTGCCCGAGCGGCCGGGGCGGCTGGAGTTCCGTCCCGTGCCGGACGGCTCGGCGGGCGAGGAGGCGGTCCTGGACGTGCTGCGCCGGGTCCACTCCGTCACCCTGGACGCGCACGCCCGCCGCGCGATCGCCGAGGGCGGTGTCGAGCAGGCGGCCCGGGAGGAGCTGGACTTCTTCCTCTGGTGCCCGTCGCCGCGCGCCTGGTGGCGTCTGGCGTACACGCCGGACGGCGAGCCGGTCGGCATCCAGGTCCCGGCGCGCAACCCGTCCGGCCCCTGCGTCGGCTTCATCGGCGTGGTGCCCGAGCAGCGCGGCCACGGCTACGCCTACGACCTGCTGGTGGAGTGCACCCACCAGCTCGTCGCGGAGGGCGCGGAGAGCATCGCGGCGGCCACCGACGTGACCAACACCCCGATGGCCGCACACTTCGCCCGCGCCGGGTATCCGGTGGTGCAGCACCGCGTCTGCCTGGGGTGAAAGCCTCGTCGGCGGGCATGCTGGGGCTCTGACGCGCCGCCGGCCGAAGGAGGTCCCAGTGCTGTTCGAGGTGTGGGCACCCACCGCGCGACGGGTCGCGCTGCACGTGGAGGACGAGGAGTTCCCCATGGAGCGCGACCCGGAGCGCGAGGGGTGGTGGCGGGCCGAGGCGTCCGCCGGACACGGGACCCGCTACGGATTCTCCCTCGACGGCGGGCCCGTGCGTCCCGACCCCCGCGCCCGGCGGCTGCCGGACGGCCCCGGGGGGCTCGGCGCGGTGGTGGACCAGGAGGCGTACTCCTGGCGGCACGAGTGGGCCGGACGGGACCTGGCGGGCGCGGTGCTGTACGAGCTGCACGTGGGCACCTTCACCGAGGCGGGCACCTTCGAGGCGGCGGCCGGACAACTGGGCCATCTGGCCGATCTCGGCGTCACCCACGTCGAGTTGATGCCGGTCTGCCCGTTCCCCGGCACCCACGGCTGGGGCTACGACGGGGTGGCGCCCTGGGCGGTGCACGAGCCGTACGGCGGGCCCGAGGGCCTCAAGCGGTTCGTGGACGCCGCGCACGCCCACGGGCTGGGCGTCGTCCTGGACGTGGTCCACAACCACCTGGGGCCGTCCGGGAACTTCCTGCCGGAGTTCGGCCCGTACTTCACCGACCGGCACCACACCCCGTGGGGCGCGGCCGTCAACCTGGACGCGCCCGGCTCGGACGAGGTGCGGGCGTACTTCATCGGCAGCGCCCTGGCCTTCCTGCGCGACCACCGGCTGGACGGGCTGCGGCTGGACGCGGTGCACGCGCTGGTGGACGAGCGGGCCGAGCACTTCCTGGCCGAGCTGTCGGCGGCCGTGGACGGTCTGGCGGCCGAGCTGGGCCGTCCGCTGTTCCTGATCGCCGAGTCGGACCGGAACGACCCGCGCACCACCGCCCCGCGCGAGGCGAACGGGCTGGGGATCCACGCCCAGTGGGACGACGACGTCCACCACGCCCTCCACACCGCGCTGACCGGCGAGGGGCAGGGCTACTACGCCGACTTCGCCCGCGCCCCGCTGACGGCCCTGGCCAAGACGTTGACCGGCGCGTTCTTCCACGACGGCACCTACTCGTCCTTCCGGGGCCGCCGCCACGGGCGTCCGGTGGACCGCGAGGCCACCGAGGCGCGCCGTTTCCTCGCCTACGCCCAGACCCACGACCAGATCGGCAACCGGGCCCGGGGCGACCGGTTGGCCTCCCACCTCTCCCCCGGCCTGGCGGCCTGCGCGGCGGCGCTGGTGCTGTGCGGCCCGTACACGCCGATGCTGTTCATGGGCGAGGAGTGGGGGGCGCGCACCCCCTGGCAGTACTTCACCGACCACCCCGATCCGGAGTTGGCCAAGGCCGTGCGGCAGGGCCGGCGGCGGGAGTTCGCCGCGCACGGCTGGGCGGCGGAGGACGTCCCCGATCCGCAGGACCCGGCGACCCGGCTGCGCTCCTGCCTGGACTGGGACGAGCCGCGCCGCGAGCCGCACGCCGCCCTGCTGGCCTGGCACCGGGCGCTGATCGCGCTGCGCCGCGCCCACGTCTCGCCCCGGGTGCGGCTGTCGGACGTGCACGTGGACTTCGACGAGGAGCGGCGCTGGCTCTACCTGCGGCACGGGGGCCTGCACGTCGCGGCGCACCTGGCCGCCGAGGGCACCGCCGAGATCCCCCTGACCGTGCACACCGCCGTCGAGCTGGCCTCCTGGGGGGCGTGCGAGCCGCCGGCGGGCGACGGGCTGCTGCGGCTGGGGCCGCACTCGGTGGCGGTGTTGCGCTGAGCGCGCCCGCGTGCCGTCGGGGGCCGGTGCCGGCCGGCACCGGCCCCCGACGGACCCGTCAGTCCGTCCCCGACTCGATCGCCGCGTGGTCGAGCGCCTCGGACTCCATCGCCACGGCCTCCGCGTCGACGCCGCCCGCGGCGATGGCCTCCGCGCCGCCCGGAGCCAGTTCGCCGATGATCCCGCCCCACTCTCCGAGCCGACCGTGCGCGGCGTACTGCTCCAGCTTGTTCCGCGAGTCGGCGATGTCCAGGTTGCGCATGGTCAACTGACCGATGCGGTCGTCCGGGACGAACGCCGGGTCGTGGCTGCGCTCCATGGACAGCTTCTCGGGGTGGTAGCTGAGGTTCGGCCCCTGGGTGTCGAGCACGGAGTAGTCCTGGCCGCGGCGGAGCCGCACCGTGACGCTGCCGGTGACCGGGTGGCCGACCCAGCGCTGGAGGCCGTCGCGGAGCATGAGCGCCTGCGGGTCGAACCACCGACCCTCGTAGAGCAGCCGCCCGAGCCGACGCCCCTCGACGTGGTACATCGCGATGGTGTCCTCGTTGTGGATGGCGTTGAGCAGCCGCTCGTAGCACACGTGCAGCAGCGCCATGCCGGGGGCCTCGTACACGCCGCGGCTCTTGGCCTCGATGATGCGGTTCTCGATCTGGTCCGACATCCCGAGTCCGTGGCGACCGCCGATGCGGTTGGCCTCCCGCACCAGTTCCACCGCGTCGGCGAACTCGCGCCCGTTGATCCGCACGGGCCGGCCGTGCTCGAACTCCACGGTGACGTCCTCGGCCGGGATGTCGACCTCGGGGTCCCAGAAGGGGACGCCCATGATCGGTTCCACGATCTCCAGGGAGGTGTCGAGGTACTCCAGGCGCTTGGCCTCGTGCGTGGCGCCCCAGATGTTCGCGTCGGTGGAGTACGCCTTCTCCGCGGAGGCGCGGTAGGGCAGGTCGCGTTCGGCGAGCCACACGGACATCTCGTGCCGGCCGCCGAGCTCCGTCACGAACTCCTGGTCGAGCCAGGGCTTGTAGATCCGCAGGTTGGGGTTGGCGAGCAGGCCGTAGCGGTAGAACCGCTCGATGTCGTTGCCCTTGTACGTGGACCCGTCGCCCCAGACGGAGACGCCGTCCTCCTGCATCGCCCGCACCAGGAGGGTGCCCACCACGGCGCGACCGAGCGGGGTGGTGTTGAAGTACGTGTGCGCGGCCGACCGGATGTGGAAGGCCCCGCACATCAGCGCGGCCAGCCCCTCCTCGACCAGCGCGGCACAGCAGTCGACGAGCCGTGCCCGCTCGGCCCCGTAGGTACGGCCGCGCTCCGGCACATCGGCCAGATTCGGCTCGTCGTACTGGCCGACGTCGGCCGTGTAGGCGTAGGGGATCGCGCCGCGTTCGCGCATCCACGCCACCGCGACCGCGGTGTCCAATCCGCCGGAGAACGCGATACCGACACGTTCGCCGACCGGCAGCTTCTTCAAGACCTTCGACATGCGCGCACCCTAGACCCGCGTTGCGCGGGTTCCCTGTTCCGTGACGTGTGAGCGGCTCGGGAACGGAACCCGAGACCGACAACATGGCATACTCTTACACTCATTCGAAAGAATATGCAAAAGGTCTCGCTCCGGGCCGGGCGGCGCGCGGTCCCACCCCGTCACCCCTCCACGGCCATCCGTACCCCGAGGGCTATCAGCACCCCGCCGGAGACCTGTTCCAGACGGCGGCGCACGGAAGCCCGGTCGATCAGCCGCCTCATCCGGTTCACGCCCCACACGTAGCAGGCGTAGTACCCCACCTCGAAGACCGCCCACAGCGCGGCCAGCGCCACCATCGTGGGCAGCTTCGGGGCGCCGGCGGGGACGAACTGCGGCAGGAAGGACAGGGCGAAGACCGCCGCCTTGGGGTTGGCGAGGTTGAGCGCGAGCCCGGCCCGGTACGACGCCCACGCCGAGGGCCGCGCGGACGGATCGACCGCGACCGGGTCCGGGACCGCCGGCGCGCCCTCCCCGAGCCGTCGCGCGGAGCGCAGCGCCTGGACGCCGAAGACCACCAGCACCACCGCCCCCACCACGCGCATCACGTCATAGGCGAGCCGGGAGGCGGTCAGCAGCGCGGTGAGACCGAAGGCGGCCACCACGCCCCACACGAAGACCCCGGTCTCGTTGCCGAGCACCGTGGCCATGCCGTCGCGGCGGCCGATCAGCGACCGGCGGATGATCAGCACGGTGCTCGGTCCCGGCGAGGCGGCGACCAGCAGGCAGGCGCCCAGGAAGGGCAGCAGCGTCTGGAGCATGCCCGCCATCCTCCACCCCCCGCGCCGGGGTCCGCACGCGAGAATCGGGCGGGCACGGTGTGAGGGCCGGGCTCCGCGGAGCCCGGCCCTCACACCGTGATCGGTCTCTTCGGGGCTCAACCCTCCTCGGGGACCAGCCGCAGGGAGACGGAGTTGATGCAGTAGCGCTCGTCCGTCGGCGTGGGGTAGCCCTCGCCGCGGAAGACGTGCCCCAGGTGGGAACCGCAGCGCGCACAGCGGACCTCGGTGCGGACCATGCCGTGGGAACGGTCCTCCAGCAGCTCGACGGCCGAGGAGTCGGCCGGGTCGTAGAAGCTGGGCCAGCCGCAGTGGGACTCGAACTTCGTCTCCGAGCGGAACAGCTCCGCCCCGCAGGCCCGGCACTCGTAGACGCCGGTGGCCTTGGTGTCGGTGTACTCGCCGGTGAAGGGGGGTTCGGTGCCCGCCTCGCGCAGCACGTGGTACTCGAAGGGGTTCAGCTCCCGCTTCCACTCCTCCTCGGTCTTGTCGACCTCGTACGCCATGGGGTGCCTCCTCAGTTCGCCAGACGGTCGAGGACGGTCGCGCCGAGTTCGGTGACGTCGCCCGCCCCCATCGTCAGAACGAGATCACCGGGTCCGGCCATTCCTGCGACCAGCGCCGCGGCCTTCTCCCGGTCGGACTCGGCCCGCGCGTCGGCTCCGGCGGCGAGGGCGGCGTCGACGACGACGGCGCTGGTGACGCCCGGGATCGGGTCCTCGCGGGCCGGGTAGACGTCCAGGACGACCGAGGCGTCGGCCAGGGCCAGGGCCCGGCCCATCTCGGCGCCCAGTTCCCGGGTGCGGCTGAACAGGTGGGGCTGGAAGACCACCAGGACCCGGCCGTCGCCGGCGGCGCCCCGGATGGCCTCCAGGTCGGCGGCCATCTCGGTGGGGTGGTGGGCGTAGGAGTCGATGACCCGCACGCCGCGCGCCTCGCCCTTGGGCTGGAGGCGCCGGTTGACGCCGGTGTACGAGCCGAGGGCGGCGGCCAGTTCCCGGGCCGGCACGCCCAGGGCCGCCCCCGCGGCGAGCGCGGCGACGGCGTTGTGCGCGTAGTGGCGGCCGGGGACGGAGACGGTGAAGACGATCTCCTCCCCGTCGAGGAGGACGGTGACCTCGCTGGTCAGGCCGTGTGGGACGACGTCCAGGACCCGCACGTCGGCGTCGGCGCTCTCGCCGTAGGTGACGATCCTCGCGCCCGCCGCGCCCGGAGCGCCCGCCGCGCCACGGCGGGCGCGGACCCGGTCGGTCAGGTCGCGGGCACCGCCGTGGTCGGCGGAGATCACCAGCGTGCCGCCGGGGCGGACGCGGTCGACGAAGGTCTCGAAGGAGACGTGGATCTCCTCCATCGAGGCGTAGTTGGCGTGGTGGTCCAGTTCCACGTTGAGGACGATCGCCACCTCGGGGGCGTACTTGTGGAAGCTGCGGTCGCTCTCGTCCGCCTCGGCGACGAAGATCTCGCCGGTGCCGTGGTGGGCGTTGGTGCCGGGGCCGTCGAGGTCGCCGCCGATCGCGTACGAGGGGTCGAGCCCCATCGTGCGCAGGGAGACCGCGAGCATCGAGGTGGTGGTGGTCTTGCCGTGCGTGCCGGCGACGGCGATCGGGCGGGCGCCCTCCATGAGGGCGGCCAGGGCGTCGGAGCGGTGCACGACCGCGACGCCGCGCTCGCGGGCGGCGGCCAGCTCCGGGTTGTCGTCGCGGATGGCGCTGGAGACGACGACGGCGGTGGCGTCGCCGGCCAGGTGGTCGGCGGCGTGGCCGATGTGGACGGTGGCGCCCAGCTCCCGCAGTGCCCGCGCGGTGGCGGACTCCTTGGCGTCGCTGCCTGCGACCGTCGCGCCGCGCTGGGCGAGGATCTTCGCGATACCGGACATTCCGGCTCCGCCGATGCCGATGAAGTGCGGTCGTTCCATCGCGGGCGGCAGGCCGGGCGCCATGCGGTGTCCTTTCGGGTGGGTCGGCGTGGACGCGCCCCTCGTGGGCGCGCCCGCCGGAGCGTGCTGGTCGAACGTCCCCGCGGGGCGGTGCGTCCGGCCCGTGCGGCCGGGCCGTCCCTCGCGTGGCGCGCACCGCGCGGTGCGCGTCGGACGCGGCCCCCAGCCTATGCGAGCGCGCCCGCCGCCCGCAGTCGGCGTGGCGGCGTCCCCGTCCCCGTCCCCATCCCCGCCCCCGTCCCCCGTCTTCCGCGCGGCGCGGCTCGGAGGACGGGAACGGGGAAGGGCGCGGCGCGGACTACTCCTCGCCGTGGGCGAACAGCTTGAGCACCGGGACGCCGACCTTGTGGCGGGCTCGGGAGGCCCAGTCGCGGTGGAAGAACTCCTCGACCAGGTGCGGCGCGGTCAGCACGATCACCTCGTCCGCGCGCGTCTCCCGGACGACCGAGGCGAGCAGGTTGAGCGGGTGCCGCTGGACGATCTGCCCGACGGCGTCCGCGCCCGCGGCGCGCAGCGCCTCCAGCGAGTGCTGGAGGGCCCGCTCCGCCGGGGAGACCGGGCTGTCCTCCTCCCGGTCCTCGGAGAGTTCCCGCACGGCGTCGTCCAGCTCGCCGAGCGCCACGTCGTCCAGAGCCCGCAGGAGCCGGTCCTGGTCTCCGCGTGGCTGCATCAGCACCACGAAGGACACGGGCTCGTCACCGTGGAGGGTGGTGACGAGCTCCACGTCGGCGGGCACCAGAGGCTTCTCGATCATCAACACGGTGGTGAACACGTCGGGTGCCCTTCCTGCTGTCGGGTCCCTCGACCCGTACGAAACCATCCCGCCCCGTTGGGGGCCGCACATTTCACTCTGCGCATCTCACTCCGAGCACGTCACGCTCCGGGGCGCCCGGACTCACCGCGCGCCGGGCGCCGCGCCGGATCGCCGGTAACAGGTGAAGAGGAAGCCCCCCTCCTCCAGCACCGAGTGCAGCCGGTACTCCAGCGGCGTCTCGAGGCCGGGGCCGTCGGTGACGCGCGAGGCGTCCCCTCCGGCGATCCGCGGGGAGACGGTCAGGCACAGCTCGTCCAGCACGCCCGCCGCCGCGAACCGGCCCAGCAGGCGCGGACCGCCCTCGGTGAGCAGCCGGGTGTGGCCGTGCTCGGCGAGCAGGGCCGGCACCCGCGCCGGGTCCACCGCGGCGCCCTCGCCCGCGTGCACCACCACCGCGCCGGCCTCGCGCGCCGCCGCCTGGCGGTCGGCCGGGGCGGCGGCGCCCGTGATCAGCAGCGTGGGCGTCAGCGGCTCGGTGAACAGCGGCAGGGAGAAGTCCAGGTCCAGGCTCGCGCTGACGACCGCGATGGCCGGGGCCGGAGGCTGCCCGGCCGCCGCGCGCCGGGCGGCGAACGCCTCGCGGGCGCGGGCGGGCCGGTACCCCTCCTTGCGGACCGTCTCCGCGCCGACGACCACGGCGTCCGCCAGCGCCCGCAGCACCCCGAAGATCCGCATGTCGGGGTCCGAGGACAGCGGCTGCGAGCGCCCCTGGTGGTGGGCGGCGCCGTCGAGCGAGGCGACCATGTTGCCGCGCAGCCAGGGCTCCTTCGAGGCGCCGGCGGGGTAGGCGTACGCCTCGGCGATCTCCTCCAACGTCCACTGCCGGTCGTCGGAGCCGGACGGCCCCGCCGGGGAGGCCGTCTCCGGCCGGGATATCGGGGCCTCGGGGTCCACCGGGGCCGTCGGGACCGCGGGAGGCACGGAAGAAGGGAACAGACGTCGCATACCGCGCAGTGTGGCACGGGCCACGGGCGCGTTCCGCGCCCCGCCACGCCCCGTAGAGTGAGAAGGGTGTCGTCCTCCACTGCCCCGAAGCGTCCGATAACCGACGAGAGCGCCCCGCTGTCCCTGTGCTCCCGCGAGCCGCACGTACCCGCCGACCGGCTGGTCGCGGAGCTGGTGCCGCCGCCGCGGTTCGACTCGGTGCGCTTCGACAACTACATCCCCGACCCGGCGCAGCCCAGCCAGGCCGAGGCGGTGAAGGTGCTGGGCGACTTCGCGGCCGGGCTCGGCGGGTCGCCGTCGGACGGCGGGGACGCCGGCGGCGTCCTGCGCTGGTTCCGTCGGGGCGGTCGGGGCGGCGGCAGGGCCGCGTCCGCCGGGCCGCGCGGGGTGTACCTCGACGGCGGCTACGGCGTCGGCAAGACCCACCTGCTGGCCTCCCTGTGGCACGCCACCGAGGCCCCGCCCGAGCGCAAGGCGTTCGGCACGTTCGTGGAACTGACCAACCTCGTGGGCGCGCTCGGCTTCCAGCAGACGGTGGCCACCCTCGGCGAGCACCGCCTGCTGTGCATCGACGAGTTCGAGCTGGACGACCCGGGCGACACCGTCCTGGTCTCCACCCTGCTGAGCCGGCTGGTGGAGAAGGGCGTGGCGCTGGCGGCCACCTCCAACACCCTGCCGGGCAAGCTCGGCGAGGGCCGGTTCGCCGCCGCCGACTTCCTGCGGGAGATCCAGGGGCTGTCGGCGCACTTCCGCACGCTGCGCATCGACGGGGAGGACTACCGGCACCGCGGGCTGCCCGAGGCCCCGCCGCCGTTCGACGACGCGGTGGTGACGGCCGTCGCGCACCGCACGCCCGGCGCCTCCCTGGACCACTTCCCCGCCCTCCTGGACCACCTCTCCCGGGTCCACCCCAGCCGCTACGGCGCCCTGTGCGACGGCGTGGAGACGGTCTGCCTGACGGACGTCCGGCCCGTTCCGGACCAGTCCACCGCGCTGCGCCTGGTCGTCCTCGCCGACCGGCTCTACGACCGCGAGGTGCCGGTCCTCGCCTCCGGGGTGCCGTTCGACGAGCTCTTCGGCGAGGAGATGCTCAAGGGCGGCTACCGCAAGAAGTACTTCCGGGCGATCTCCCGGCTCACCGCGCTCGCCCGCGACGCGCGGCGGCCCGTCGAGGAGGCCGGGGCGGCAGGCGGCTGACACCGCGTACGCCGGGCGGGTCGCGCCGGGAACCCCGGGCCGCGCCTGGTTCCCGGCATGCGAACACCGTGGTACACACATCCGGGTCATCAACCTGTCCGCCAGCAGGGAGTTGCCCATGTCAGCAACGCGACGCCACGTCCTGGGAAGTGCCGGTGCCATGGGAGCGGGCATCGTCTTCGCGGGTGCCGTCTCCGAGTTGTTCGCCGGTACCGCCCCCGCCCACGCCACCGGCGGCCGGGGCGGCTACGGTCCCCTGGTCCCCGACCCGGACGGCCTGCTCGACCTGCCGAAGGGGTTCCGCTACCGGGTGCTGTCCCGCGAGGGCGACCCCATGCGCTCGGGGCAGGGGCCGGTGCCGAGCAACCACGACGGCATGACCGCCCTGGCCGGTCCGGGCGGCAATCGCCTGTGGCTGGTCCGCAACCACGAGAACAAACCGAACGGCGGCACCCACCGGGTCCCGGCCGTCGAGGGACTGACCTACGACCCGGAGGGGCGCGGCGGCTGCACCCTGCTGGAACTGGGCCGGAACGGCGAGGTGTTGGACGAGCGGGTCGGCATCGCCGGCACGGCCGTGAACTGCGCGGGCGGGCCCACCCCGTGGGGCACCTGGCTGACCTGCGAGGAGACCGAGGACAAGGCCGGCACCAACGGCTACACCAAGGACCACGGCTTCATCTTCGAGGTCGGCTTCCGCCCCGGCCACCGGACCGTCCCCGAGCCGCTCACCGCGATGGGCCGCTTCCAGCACGAGGCGATCGCCGTCGACCCGCGCACCGGTGTCGTCTACGAGACCGAGGACGCCTTCGACCACCCCTTCGGCCTCTTCTACCGCTTCCTGCCCGAGCGGCCCCGCGGCGGCTTCGACTCGCTGCGCGCGGGCGGGCGGCTGGAGGCCATGCGCGTGCCGGACGTGCCGGACCTGTCGGCCGTCCTGGAGCCGGGCACCACCTTCGACCGCGTGGAGTGGGTGCCGGTGCCCGACCCGCTGGCGAAGGAGACGCCCATCCGTTTCCAGGACTTCGGACGCGGCGGGATCACGCACGCGCAGAAGCTGGAGGGCTGCTACTGGGGGAAGGAGTCGGTGTACTTCGTCTCCAGCTACGCCCGCAGCTCCGAGGGCTCGGCGGCCGACCACTTCGGCCAGGTGTGGCGGTACGACCCGCGCCGCAGCCGGCTGACGCTGGTGGTGGTCTTCGGCCCGGACACCGGGGTGGAGCTGCCGGGCGAGTCGCCGGACAACATCTGCCTCGCCCCCAGCGGCGGCCTGATGGTCTGTGAGGACGGCGGCGGCGCCCAGCACGTCTACGGGGTGAACCGGCACGGCGAGGTCTACGCCCTGGCGCGCAACGCCCAGAACATCGGCACGCCCGAGGAGCCGGAGTACGGCGAGTTCGCGGGCGTCACGTTCTCGCCGGACGGCCGCACCATGTACGTCAACTGCTACGACCCGGGGACCACGTTCGCCGTCACCGGTCCGTGGCGGCACTGAGGGGTCGTCACTCCGGCGGGGTGTGACGGATAGTCCGACAAGAGCAGCACACCGCGCGGTCGTCCCCGATCGTCGTTACGTTCCGATCATGACCGTCTCCGTGCGCCGTACCACCGTTCCCCTGACCGCCCTCGCCCTGGTCACCGCCGCGGTGGCGGGCTGCGCCGGCCCGGGTGGCGACACCACCCGGGCCGGCGCCTCCCCGGTGGCGGCCTCCTCCCCGGCGTCCGCCGCCCCCCGATCCCCGAGTCCCGAAGGCGGCGCGAGCAAGAGCGCCTCCGCCTCCCCGTCCGCCTCACCCTCGCCCACCGGGTGGGCCGGCCTGCCGGCCTCCGCCAGCGGTCGCACGCCCGTCTTCCGGCACGGGCCGCGCGCCGCGGAGAACGACGATCGCGGGGAGAAGCGAGAGAAGACGGAGAAGGGAGAGGAGCGGGAGGAGCGGGAGGAGCGAGGGGGCCGTGAGAAGGGGCGGGACCGACAGGACAAGGTGGTCGCGTTGACCTTCGACGCCGTCCTGTCCGTCGAGGACGAGAAGGCCGCGAAGGACAGGAAGGACTCGAAGGACACGGAGGGTGCGGAGAACGCGGAGGGCGCGAAGAAGGAGAAGCGCCACGACAACCCCGCGCTGGTCGCCACCCTGCGCCGGGAGAAGATCCCCGCGACCTTCTTCATGACCGGTCTGTGGGCGAAGACCTACCCGCACCAGGCGCGCGCCATCGGCCGCGAGCGACTGTTCGAGGTCGGCAACCTCTCCTACTCCCACCGCGCCTTCACCTCCGACTGCGAGGGCCTGACGTCGCTCGACCCCGACAAGCGGCTCGCGGACGTGCGCAAGGGGCTGGAGGCGATCCGCGCGGCGGGTGTGGAGAACCCCACGCCGTACTTCCGCTTCCCCGGCGGCTGCCACGACGACGAGGCCCGCAAGGCCATCGGCCCGGCGAAGGTGACCGCGGTGGCGGGGGACGTGGACGGGCGCGACGTGGGCGCCGACGACCCGGAGAAGATCGCCGAGCGGGTGTTGAAGGAGGTCAGGCCGGGTTCGGTGGTGATCCTGCGCAACGACCGCGACCGGGCGAAGGCCACCGAGAAGGCCGTCCGCCACCTCGTGCCGGAGTTGCGCGAGCGCGGCTACCGTCTCGTCCGCGTCTCGGAGATGATCGACTCGGCCCTGGGACGCTGACCGCTCGGCCGGTCTCGCGGGCGCGAGGCCGCCTCACGGGCGCGAGACCGCCTCACGGGCGCGAGACCACGGCCTCGCGGACGCGGGACGCGGTCAGGTGCACGAGCAGGCGACGCGCTCGGCCTCCTGCCACTCGCACACGGGACACAGCGTCGCGCCGGGCGTGCTCGCCGGGTACTCCGTCGGCTCGCCGCACCGCACGCAGAAGGCGTGTTCCTCGCGTTCCTCACGCTCGCGCTCCCCGGGGACGGGACGCGCGTCCGGGCCGCCGGTCGGGGCGTCGGTCGGGGCTGTCACGGTCTCCATACGGCCGAGGGTACTCCCGGCCCCCGAGCCCCGGCGCCCGTCCGGCCGGCCGTTCGACGGCCGGCAGACTGGCCGTGTGAACAGCTCCGACGACACCGCTCCCGCCGGCCCCTTCGCCCACGCCGCACGCGACCGCGACGCCGCGCCGCAGCATGTCCTGCCACTTGTCGTGCGGATCGAGCGCGCCACTCCCCCGGCCCGCACCGACGCCCTCCAGGCGGCGGCGCGGGCGGTGCTCGTCCTGCTGTCGGACGAGCGGGTGACGGAGCCGGACGGTCCCTGGCACCGGGCGGTGCGCGACTGGGAGGACGGGCGCATCCGCAAGGTGGTGCGCCGGGCCCGGGGCGCGGAGTGGCGGCGGGCCGAGGCCCTGCCGGGCGTCACCGTGACCGGTGACGGCGAGCACCCGGCCGAGGTGCGGGTGTTCCCGCCCGTGCCGCTGGACGGCTGGCCCAAGGACCTGGCCCGCCTCCAGGTCTCCGGCACCGAGCTGGACGATCCGAAGCCGCCCGCCGAGCCCGCGCCGGAAACGCCCGTGCTGTGGCTCAACCCCGAACTGGAGATGTCCGCCGGCAAGGCGATGGCCCAGGCCGGGCACGGCGCCCAGCTCGCCTGGTGGGCACTGGACGAGGCGGCCCGCGCGGACTGGCGGGCACACGGTTTCCCCCTCGCCGTCCGCACCGCGCCGCCCGGCCGCTGGGAGGCCCTGACGGGCGGCGGGTTCCCGGTGGTGCGCGACGCCGGGTTCACCGAGATCGCCCCGGGCTCGGCCACCGTCGTGGCCGAGCATCCGGCGCTGCGCCGCATGGGAGAGGAGCCGCGCCGCGCGGGGAAGGGCCGGGCCTGACGGCCCGAAAGCTCAGGGAAAGCTCTGAACCGGCCGGGCCGCGATTGGCCGCACGCCCGTTCGGAGAAAACCTTCACAGGGGGAGCGAGCCGGAAGGGGGGCGGCCGTGACGCGGCTGGGTACGGGAATCGGCTGGCGGCCGGAGATCGCCGCCGAGATCGACGCGCTGCCGGGCGTGGAGTGGGTCGAGGTGGTCGCGGAGAACGTCTGCCCGGGCCACCTGCCGCCGGCGTTGACGCGGCTGCGCGAGCGGGGCGTCACCGTGGTGCCGCACGGGGTGGGGCTGGGCCTGGGGGGCGCGGACCGGCCCGACCCCGAGCGGCTGGCGGCGCTGGCACAACGGGCCGAGGCACTGGGATCGCCGCTGGTCACCGAGCACATCGCCTTCGTCCGGGCCGGGGGGCCGCTGACCGGCACACCGCCGCTGGAGGCCGGGCACCTGCTGCCCGTCCCCCGCACCCGCGACGCGCTGGACGTCCTCTGCGAGAACGTGCACATCGCCCAGGAGTCGCTGCCGGTGCCGCTGGCGCTGGAGAACGTCGCGGCCATCGTCCGCTGGCCCGACGAGGAGCTGACGGAGGCCGAGTTCCTCACCGAGCTGGTGGAGCGCACCGGCGTCGGGCTGCTGATCGACGTCGCCAACCTCCACACCAACCACGTCAACCGCGGCGAGGACCCGGCGGCCGTCCTGGACGGCCTGCCGCTGGACGCGCTGGCGTACGTGCACGTGGCGGGCGGCGTCGAGCGGGACGGGGTGTGGCACGACAGCCACGCCCACCCGGTGCCCGAGCCGGTGCTCGCCGTCCTGGCCGAGCTGTGCGCGCGCACCGCGCCGCCCGGCGTGCTGCTGGAGCGCGACGACGCCTTCCCGCCTGCCGAAGAGCTGGCGGCGGAGTTGGCCTCGATCCGGGCCGTCGTCGAGGAGGCGGCACATGTCTGACCTCGACACCGGCCCCGGCACCGGTACCCGTGCCGGCGCCGACACCGACGCGGCGCGGCGGCGACTCGCCCACGCCCAGGCCGCCCTGCTGGGCGCGCTGGTCGCGGGCTCCCCCGCGCCCGAGGGCTTCGACCGCGAGCGGCTGCGCGTCCAGGCCCGCGCGCTGGCCGCCAAGCGTGCTTCGGTCGTCGCCAAGGTGGCCCCCGAGCTGCCGGAGATCCTGGGCGAGCGCTACCGGCCCGCGTTCCTCTCCTACGCCCATGGCCGTCCGTTGACCGGCGGCCACCGGCTGGACGCCCTGCTCTTCGTCGAGCACCTGCTGGGCTCGGACGCCTCACTGTCCGCATCCCTGCCCGATCCCCTGCCCGAGGACGTGCGGCGGCGGCTGCGCCGCTGGCACCGGGAGCGCTCCGGCCCGGTGCCGCCACTCGCCCTGCGGCTGCGGCGGTGGCTGGACCGCCTGCGGCGGGCCGTGCCGTAGGCGTCACGGAACGGAGGGGTCATGTCCCTGCCCACGCTGTCCGTGATCGTCCTGAACGTGGTCCTCACCGCCTCCTTCGCCCATCTGCTCGTCCGGCGCTTCCTGGCGCACCGGCGGCTGCCGCGCCCACCCGACGGGCGACCGCCGGACCTGTACGAGGTGGCCTTCCTGGCGGGCGGTCCGGGTCGGGTGGCCGACACCGTGATCCGTGCGATGCACCACGACGGCCGGGTCGGCCTGGACGAGCACGCCCGGGTGTATGTGAGGCGGGCCGAGGCGCACAACCCGGTGGAGCGGGAGTTGCTCACCCTGTGCGGCCCCGGCCAGGGGCTCCGGGTGCGCCGGCTGCGCCCGGCACTGGCTCGTTCCGCGCCCGTGCGGGCGTACGGTGACGCGCTCGTGCGGCGCGGTCTGCTGTACCGGCCGGAGGACCACCGACGGTGGCGCCGTGCCTGTCGCGCCCACCTCGCCGTCTGCGCCACCGTTCTCGTCGCGGTGGTCCTGTCGGCGGCGATCGGTGTCGACACGGCACGAGCCCCGGCGGGGTACGCACTGGTGTCGGCCCTCCTGACGGCGGTCGCCGTCCGCTTCCTCCGTCCCGACAGGAGCCTGGCCGGCCCGGCGGGCCGCGCCTGTCTGCGCGAGCACTCCGCACGGTGGCGGAAGCACGGCCCGGCGGGTGCGGTGGCCGTCGGAGGGACGAGGGTGATGACGGGTGCGGACGAACTCGCCCTGCGGAACGAACTCCGCTGGGCGGCGGGGGCCGCCGCCTCCGCTCCCGGGTCGCCGGACGGCGGCTCCGGCTCCCCGTGGCACGGCTCCGGCCATGGATGCGGCTGGGGCGACTCGTCGGACGGCGGAGGCGGTTCCGGGGGCGGCTGTGGCGGTGGGGGCGGCTGCGGCGGAGGCACCTGACGGCGGGCACCCCGTCGAACCCCACGCCGCCTCCCGTATCGGATGGCGAACACCCCTTGGCACTTCACACACACGGCCGGATAAGAACCACCCATGTGGGTGCTCTTCCTCCTGGCCGCGTGGGGTGTGGCGCTGGCCTCGATCGTCCGGTTGTGCCGGGTGGTGCGGATCGCCGACGCGCCCGCGCCGTCCACCGACACCACCCGCGTCCTGACCCTGTACGAGACGGCGTTCCTCGCGGGCGGCCCCGAGCGGGTCACCGATCTCGCCCTGGTGTCCATGGCCCGCCGGCGCCGTCTGCTGCTCGCCCACACCGGCTGGGCGACCGTCGTCGACCCGCGCGGCGGTGACGACATCGAGTGTTCGGTCGTCACCGCCATCGGACCGGGAGGTCAGTCGCCGGTTGCGGCGGTCCGCGCCGCCGTGGCCGCCGCGGAGGCCGTGCGCGCGCTCGGCGAGCGACTGGCCGCGGCCGGGCCGGCGGTGCCGTCCGCGACCCGCACGGCCGTCGCCGCCGGCGTCCGCCAGGCGCGGCTCGCGGCCGTCGTGGTGGTGGCCGTGGCGGTGGTGGCGGTGCTGCTCCTGCCGGAGGAGGCGGACTTGGGCGCGGCGGTCGCCTGGTTCGCGCTGCCGTCGGCGTTGACCGTGAGCTGCCTGGCCATCGTGCGCTTCGAGGTGGGCCCGCGCGCCCCGTGGGCCTCCCCCGCCGGGCAGTCACGGCTGCGCGCCGCCGCGGAGGCCGCTCGGGGCACCACCGTCGAGGTCTCCGGAGCCCCCGGCCCGTACGACGGCCTCGGCGACCACGCCCTGCTCACCGTCCTGGCCCTGCGCGGCCCGTCCGCCTTGGCCGACCCGACCCTGCGCGCGGCACTGCGCGCCGACACCTCCCCGCACCGAACACCCTGAAGCCCGACGTCCGTTGTGCTGCTCGGAGGCCCGGCTCGGCCCTATCCCGCCGCGAGCGCCACGAACGCCGCCCACCCGTCCCGGCCGATGCGCAGCACCGGCCCGTCGCCCGCGGCCTTGGAGTCCCGCACGTACACGGCGTCCGAGCCGACGGCCACCTCCACGCAGTCGCCGCCGCCCGATCCGCTGTGGCTGCTCTTGAACCAGTGCAGCCCGTCCACGCTGTAGCTCCTTACCTTACGAAGGCCACGAACGCGGCCCACTGCTCCTGGCTGGTTCGCAGTACTGGCCCGTCACCCAGGTCCTTGGAGTCTCGTACATATACGGCGCCGAGGTCGGTGGCCACCTCCACGCAGTCGCCACCACTCGTTCCGCTGTAGCTGCTCTTGAACCAAGCCAGTTCGGCGGGCTGAGTGGCGTAGTGGTCGGTGCTCATAGCTCCCCTACCATGCGTTCGATGAGGCGCGAAGACTCCTCGGTGTTGAGGGCCTGCGTGCGCAGCATCCCATACCGCAGCCAGAACTCGCTGACCTCGGCCCGTTCTGACCTGACGGTCACAACATCCTGCGCCTCGACGTAGACATGTTGTCTACGGTCCACCGACTCCAGCAACACCATGGGTCCGTTGAGTCCGCTATGGGCACCCCCGGCGTTCGGCATGACCTGAAGCTCGACGTTCCGCCTCTGACAACACGACAGCAGGTGGTTCAACTGCTCGCGCATCACGGCGTTGCTACCAACCACTCGTCGGAGCGCGCCTTCCTCCACGATGAACACAAAGATCATGGGCGGGCTCTTGCGAGTCAGCAGAGCCTGACGTGCAAGGCGGGCCGCTACACGTTGTTCGATGGTCTCCTCGTCCAGCGGAGGGAAATGAGCTTCGAGCAGCGCTTGTGCGTAGGCTTCAGTCTGCAACAGTCCGGGGATCAGCAGAGGGTCGTAAGAGAACCTGCTCAGCGCCTCTGCCTCCAGCAGCGCGAAGTTGCGGAAGAAGCGGGGTAGTTTGGCTCGGTCCACCTCGTCCTGGAGGACTTCCAAGGCTCCCCGCGCCTCCAGCACCCGGTCCGCCGCCGCTGTGAACGCGGCCTTCGCCGGCCGCCGTCCCTGTTCGACCGAGGCGACCTGCTCCAGCGAGTAGCCGATGGCCTCACCGAGTTGCTGCTGGCTCAATCCGGCCTGCTTGCGCAGGTGTTGAAGCAGCCTGCCGTAGGCCGACCACACACCCGGCAGTTCGCTGCTCTCCTCCTTCTCCTTCGTCCGCACCGCGCGACCGTTCCGCGTGTCCCGCACCGCCCTCACGTCCTTCCCTCCCTGAACGCACCCGCCCGTCCACTCCCCGGCGGCTCCCGTCGTCCGTCACCGCCGGGGTCATGCACAACGCGGCCTGCGAGGGCCTGGGCACGGCCCGGAATCCGTACAACGCCCGTACAAGGCCCCCGTTGCAAGGCGCGCACCCCAACCCAAGGCCCCCTGCCCGCCCATGCCCCGTCGCCCGTCGATCGGGAAGCCCAAATCCGGCCGGAGTGGAGCGACTTCCCTGCGCCCTCGTCCGGCTCCCTCGCTTTCCTGCACGCGGTATCGAGGAAAGGGAAATGGCACTCTCGTCCGAGCCCTCACCCCATCGGGCGTCTCGGAACACAACCACCCGGCCCGCCGACGCTCTTGGTGCAGGCATCGACGGCATACCCCGATCGTGGCCGGAAAACGTCCGCTTCGTCCGCTCCGACCGAGGAAAGGATGCGCTCGTCACTCAAAGCGACGAGGGGGTTGCGTGGGGTTCGGGCAAGAGTGGAAACAGCGCTTCGAGGAGAAGCTCGGCGCCTGCGACGGAAAGCTCGACGACATCGGCCGGGAAGTCGCGGCGGTCCGTGCGGCACTCACCGAGGCGGCCGGCAAGCCGCCGCCGCAACCGTTGGACCAGGAGCTCTACAAACTCCGGGAGGCGGTCTCCACCGGAACCATGATCCTGCGGGAGGAGAACCGGGAGCTGCGCCGACGGCAGGAGAAAATGCTCGGCGATCTGAAGGACCTGCGCCTGGAGGTCACCGGTGGCCGGGCCGGGGTGCACCCACCGTCCACTCCGGTTCCCCTCGAAGCCGACGCGGCCGGAAGCGAAACAGGGGAGGCGGCGGTGGATCCGCCGCCGGACCCGTCGAACGAATCCCCCGAAACACAGGACGACCACCGACAGGAGCAGTACGTGGAGCAGCGGCAGGACGGCGACCGGCGGGATACTGAGAACGGTGTCCCGGAATCCCCGGACGGAGCGGGTCTTCACGGGGAGACCACGAAGGCGCCGGACGAGGAGCGCGTGAGAAGGGTGAAGGAGGCCGCAGAGCGGGCTCTCCGACACCACTCCCCCACCTACGGCGCTGACCACTCCGCGGCACCCTCGGGAGGGAACGGCCCTCGGCCCTCCGACACCCACACGGCCGTGGACGGGGTCGGGGACAGAGGCGAGCGGCGGCCGGAACATGGCCGTCAGACGCCCCGAGACCCACTGATGGAGCACGCGGAGCTGCTGCTGGCCGCCGCCGGGGTGTCGCGCGCGGAGCTGATCTGCCACCGCGACGCCTGGGAATTCCTGCTCGTACAGGTCGCCCGGCACCCGCGCTTCCGCGTCCCGGACTCGGTCGAGAGCCTGGCAGGGGGAAGGGTGCGGACCCACCTGTCCGGACCGTCCCTCATCGCGGCCCTGATCAGTCTGTGGGAGACCCGCGGTGCACCGAGCGCGACGGTGGACGCGGACTGGGCGCTGGCCGTCAGGTTCTACGACCGCATCCGGGAGCGGCTGTCCGAGGCCAAACCCGGTGACGGCCGCCGTACCGTCCACATCGTCCTGGACGACGGAACCGAACCGGAGGAGGCCGAGGCGTCCGGTGATGTCCCCGGGAGTTCCGGAGATGAGCCGGACACGGAGTAACCCCACCCGCCCGTGCTGCCCCGGTCCGGATGGCATCCGGACCGGGGCAGCACGGGAGCGGGTTCGGTACCGCTTCACGAGCGCCACGAACGCGGCCCACTCGTCCCGGCCAACCCGCAGCACCGGCCCGTCGCCCGCGGCCTTGGAGTCCCGTACGTACACACGGCGTCGCGGTCGGCGGCCACCTCCACGCAGTCACCGCCGTCCGATCCGCTGTGGCTGCTCCACCGAGGCCACCTGCTCGATGGAGCAGCCGATCACGTCCGCCGGCGACTACTGGGTCAGGCCCGCCCGTCCCCGGAAGAGGCGGACGAGTCTGCCGTAGGTGCTTCACCTTCTGGGAAGGTTGCCGCTGCCGTTCCCGGCGGACTTCACGCGATCGTTGTTCCGGCCCATCTCGCTCCCCCTGGTCCGTTTCGGCGCACCCTCATGACGAACCGCGACGACACCGCCCAGGTCACAGGCACGGTCCGTACAACCCCGTACAAGGAGCGCGTTTCGCGCCACGTACGGCCGTCCGACCTGGTCTTTTCCCTCCGCACAACGACACGGTTGCGGCATGGAACCGCAGACCTCCGCCACCGAACGGCTCGCCCACGTCGCGCACTTCGCCGTCCGTCTCAGCAGCACCGCACGGGGCATCCGGCTGGCGCGTCGATTCGCCGTCCAACAGTTCACCGAGTGGACCGGCCTCCCGCACGTCTGCGACACCGCGCACGCCGTCGCCCTCGTCACGGACGAGTTGGCGGCCAACGCCGTCGCCCACGGCAGCCTCCCCGGTCGGAACTTCCGGCTGACGCTGCTCCTCCCGCCGTCCGAGCCCGGCGTCGTGCGGATCGAGGTGACGGACACCCGCCCGGAACGTCTCCCCCGCCACCCCGCCACCGGGCCGGTGCCGCCCGACGCGGTATCGGGGCGGGGGCTGCTCCTCGTCGCGGTGTACGCACGGCGCTGGGGATGCGAGGTGCGCGACGCGTTCACCAAGACCGTCTGGGCGGAGGTGCTCCTCCAGCGGTCGAACGCTTCACCGTCCTCTCCCACCGGGCATGCGCCGACGGAGGTCATCGGCCGCTCGCACGAGGTGTGACGAGCAAGCCGACACCCCGTCACCCGGAAGCCTCCGGCGGCACGGGCAGCACCAGGGCACGGGCGAGGGCGACCGTGACCCGGCGGGCGTGGTCGGGCAGGTTCCGGGCGGCCCAGGCGGCGGCCGTCCCGAGGAAGTCGGCCAGGTCGCGCTCGGCTCCGGCGAGCAGGCGCCGCAGTTCACCGGCGGGCACCTCGATCACGGGGCTGTCGTCCCGACCGGCGTCCACCGTCAGGCGGACCGTGTCGCCGATCCGTTCGGCGAGCGGGGAAGGGTCGTGGCCGAAGGAGGCCCGGTCGTCGCCGTCGAGGATTCGATGCCAGTCACCACGTTCTTCGAGTCCGTTGCAGCAGCCCGGCAGCAGGGTGGCGCCGGTGGCGGTGTCGGTGACGCGCAGACCTCCGGGCGCGAAGAGGTCGTCCGTCGTGAGCAGTCCGTGTAGGAAGGCGCCAAGTGGGTCGGTAGGTCGTGCCGGGGGGCCGTCGGATTCCGGTTCGGCGTCGTTGCATTCGACGATGCGCATGACCGCCAAACCGATCTCGGCGGGGGTCAGCGCGCCGCTGAGCGGCATGAAATCGTACGGCTCGGTCTCGGCCACCGACCAGAAGGCGAAGTCGTCGGGAGCGTGGATCTCGAGGACGGGCTGCAACACGATCACCCGTGGAGTGTGGGACAACTTCCTCCCCGTGGCACAGTCCGATCCGGACGCGCGACCGCCGACTCCACCGCTATGAGCGCGCCGCCGGCCACCGGTGCCGGCGGTATCGGTAGAACAGCCAGGCCGCGTACGCCATGGCCGGCACGGAGACGGCAGGTACGGAGATGGCGGGCACGACCCACCACGGGGAGTCGAGCCGCAGGGCGGTGAATCCCACGACAGCGCAGACGACCACCATGGTGATGAACAGCGGTTTGCCGAGCGTGCGCCAGGTGAAGGGATCGCGGCCATGGGACCCGGCCAACCGCCTCACGCCGAATCCCAGACCCAGGACCGCCAGCATTCCCGTGAACGTGCCGATGGCAGCCGCCATCTGGGGCTCGTCGCGCGGTTCCTCCGAGGTGCTCTGCCGAACGCTTCCCTTGCCGACCACCACGATGTCGCCCCGCCAGACGGTGCCGGTCACCCGGTCACCCGGCCGAAGCTGTTCGAGCAGTGGTCCCGGATTACCGAATGCCACCGTCCCGTTCCAGAAGGGCGCGCCGTGCAAGGTCGCCTCGTACTTGCTGGACTTCCCCGCGCTCTTGACCTCCGTGTCCACGACGGTGAAGGGCACCGCACGCAGGCAGTCCTCCCGCTCCGCCGCCGTCGTGTGGGCGGGGCACGGCTCGGCCGCCAGGTAGTCCCGATACCGCTCGACGTCGGACGGCAGCCACGTGGCGAACACGTAGCGACACGTCAGCGCGGAAATCAGGGACAGCACGACCAGCAACGCGCCCGTGAACCGCGTCCAGGCAGGGGAGCGGCGGGCAGGCCGGGCATAGACCGGCACAGGCGGCGGCATCCCGGCCGTTCCGCGACCCGTCCCCATCGCCGTCATCACTCGCCCCTCCCTGCCGGCTCGAACAGAGGGCCGTGCCGCCGAAGCGTCGCCAAGGCCCCTTGGTACCTTTCCCGACCAGAGGCAGGAAGACAACGAGAGCAGTGGGCAATCGAATTGCCCTCCCCCCCTTCCAGGTCCCGGCAACCACCACCGTTCGGCCTCGGTCGTGTGAGCACAACCGGCGTTCGTCACAGTGGCGTCACAACGCCGTGCGGTCTGTCGGTGCCCGACCGTAATCTTGGATGACGTCACGCGGACGAGCTGTCGGACGACACCGGGGGGACGGGATGGAACTCGTCGACGAGATAGCCGCGATGCGCCAAGGGCGTGGGAATCCCGGGGCGTTGGTGGGTGAGTTCCGCCGTACGCCGCTGCTGGTGCCGTTGGTGGACGGCGGGTTGCTGACCGCCGTGTTCGGTGGGGTGCGGTGGATTCACGCGTTCACCGACGAGGCGGCGCTGGCCCGCTTCGTCCGGACGCGCGATGCCCCGCCCGACCAGGAGTGGGAGTACGTGTCGCTGCTCGGGGCGCGGCTGACCGATGCCGTCATCCCGTCCATGGACGGCCCCGGGGGTGTGGCGGTGAACGCGGCGGACGAGGACGGCTCGATGCTGTTCCCGCCGGTGAAGGGCATCGTTCCGGACGCGGTGGCGGTGGACGCCGGCGAAGCACGGGGGAGGCAGAGCTGATGGGCGACGGCGGCACCGGCGACCTGAGCGTCGACAAGGAGAGCGTCCGGAGGATCACCCAGGGATTGCGGGACGCGATCGGTGAGCTGCGGGATGTCGGCGACGGCACCGGAGCGGTGCTGGGCAAGGGGTTCTCACAACTGGCGATGACCGGGATGGAGGCCGGACACCACGGTCTGTCGGTCGACTTCGAGGACTTCTGCGATCGCTGGGAGTGGGGGGTGCGGGCCCTCGTCCAGGACGCGAACACGATCGCGGCGAAGCTGGGGCTGGCCGCCGGACTGATCTGGGAGGAAGACCGTTACGTCGAGGGCAGCTTCAAGGTCCTGGTGAACGCCGGCCTCGGCAATCCGTACGCCTCCGAAGAGGAGATCGTCAAACAGGGCTGGGACGAGCTCTTCACCCCGGACTACCTGAGCCCGGACTACAGCGCGAAGTCCTTCCAACAGGCCGGGGAAGAGATCACGCAGACGTGGAAGGACACCGGCCGCGCGCTGGTGACCGAGGGGAACGGCGGTCGGCAAGCGGAGTTCATGAACAACCTCCTCGGCGTCGACCAGAAGAGTTTCGACCGGGCGGTGGACGACGCGCTCGGGCCGCCGCCGGAAGAACGGGCCCGCGAACAGCAGGGCACGGAGGGGGAGTAAGCGGTGGGCTTCGGCGATCTGGTCAGGGACCTCACCCCGGACGGCGTGGGGAAGGCGATCGAGAAGGGCACCGAGTGGCTCGGTGACCGGGCCGAGGACGTCGGGGACTGGACCGCGGACCGGCTCGACGACGTCGGCTGGGAGTCGGGCGCCGACTGGGTGCGCGAGCAGTCCCGTTCCCTGGCCAACCGGATGGGCGCTCAAGTCGACGAGATGGACCTCGGGCAGACCGAGGACAAGACCAAACTCGTCCACGGCAGCCCGTCGAAGATACGCGGGACCGCTTCCCATCTGAACGACTTCAAAAAGGCGTTCGACAACGTCGGCAAGGGCCTGGAAGGCCTGGACTCCGACTCGCTCAAGGGGCAGGCGGCGGACGCCTTCCGCGAGACGGTGTCCATCGAACCGCCCAAGTGGTACAAGGCCGCTGACGCGTGCGAGAAGGCGGCCAAGGCGCTGGAGTCGTTCGCCTCGACCGTGGAGTGGGCGCAGGGTCGGGCGCAGACCGCCATCGACAAGTGGAAGGAGGGCACCAAGGCATCCGAGGAAGCGCTGGATGCCCACAAGGCGGAGGTCGACGCCTACAACAGCGCCGTCGACAAGTACAACGCACAGCCGGCGGACCAGCGCGATCCGTCCTCCCTGCCGCCGAAGCCCGGCAAGTTCACCGACCCGGGCAAGGCGCTGATGGAGGAGGCCCAGGAGATCTTGGCCGAGGCCCGCAAGCAGCGCAACACCGCGGCCGAGACCGCCCGCAAGGCGGTGCGGGCGGCTCGGGACACGGCCCCGGCCAAGCCGTCGTATGCCCGGCAACTCTCGGACGGGCTGAGCGAGTT
Source organism: Streptomyces megasporus (assembly GCF_000718985.1). GTDB lineage: Bacteria > Actinomycetota > Actinomycetes > Streptomycetales > Streptomycetaceae > Streptomyces > Streptomyces megasporus. The sequence goes on from NZ_JODL01000035.1 coordinate 36,423, forward strand.
GCAGGTCATGCAGACCCATGTCGGCGGCGGTCTCATCAAGGGCACCGCCGAGCTGCTCACCTTCGCCCGCGGCATCAACCCCACCGACCCGTACAACCTCACCCACCCGGCCGAGTACGCCCTGAATCTGAACAACACGGTCGCCGGGCTGGTCCGGGTCGCCAACGACCCGTGGGGTGCGGGCAAGCAGATGCTCGACCAGTTCATGAAGGACCCGGCCGAGGGGCTGGGCCGGCTGCTGCCCGACGCGCTGTTGACCGTCGCGACCGGCGGCGCCGGGGCGGGTGTCAGGGGCGTCCGGGTGGCGAGCGAGGCCGCGGACTTGGCCAAGGACGCCAACCGGGCCGGGAACGTGTCCGACGGGCCCGGCCGCAACACCATCAACAAAGACGGCGCGGACCAGCACGGCAACGAGCCGAAGAACAAGGAACACGGCGGCACCGACCCGGTGGATCTGGCCACGGGGAAGATGTTCCTGCCGCAGACGGACCTCTCCCTGCCCGGCGCCCTGCCACTGGTCTTCACCCGGTATGTGGAGTCCGGCTACACCGCCGGGCGCTGGTTCGGCCGGTCGTGGACCTCGACGGTGGACCAGCGGCTGGAGGTCGACGCCGAGGGTGTGGTGTTCGTCGCCGAGGACGGGCGGCTGCTGGCCTACCCCCACCCCGCACCGGGAGTGCCGACCCTGCCCTCGGCCGGATCTGCGCGGATGTCGCTGGAGAGAACCCCGGACGGCGGTTACACCCTCACCGACCCGGAGACCGGCTGGGTGCGGCACTTCGGTGTGCCCACCGACGGAGTGAACGGGATCGCCCTGCTGGAGCAGATCACCGACCGGGCCGGGCACCAGATCGACTTCGTCTACGACGAGGCCACCGGCGCCCCGGTGCGGATCGAGCACAGCGGCGGCTACATCCTGCGCTTCACCGTCGCCGACGGCCGGGTCACCGCCCTGTCGCTGGGCGATCAGGTGGTCAAGCGGTACGGCTACACCGACGGCCACCTCACCGAGGTGGCCGACTCCTGCGGTCGTCCGCTGCGGTTCGAGTACGACGACGAGGCCCGGGTCATCGCCTGGATCGACTCCAACGAGCGGCGCTACGACTACGTCTACGACAACCTGCACCGGTGCATCGCCGAGGGCGGCACCGAGGGCCACATGCAGGTCCGCATCACCTACGACGACATCGACCCGGCCACCGGCTACAAGGTCACCACGTTGACCACCGCCACCGGGCACGCCACCCGCCACCTGATCGACAACCACTACCGCGCGGTGGCCACCACCGACCCGCTGGGCCACACCACCCGCACACGGCACGACGACCACGGGCGTCCGCTGGAGGTCACCGACCCGCTGGGCCGCACCACCCGCTTCACCTACGACGCCTTCGGCCGCCTCGCCTCCGCGACCCGCCCGGATAGGCGGGAGATCACCGTCACCCGCAACGACCTCGGGCTGCCGGTGGAGATCCGTGGGGCGGACGGGGCGGTGTGGCGGCACACCTACGACGAGCACGGCAACCGCACCGCCACCACCGACCCGGCGGGCCACACCACGCATTACGCCTACGACACCCGCGGCCACCTGGCCACGGTCACCAACGCCCTGGGCGAGACCACCTCCGTACGCTGCGACGCCGCGGGCCTGCCCGTCGAGATCACCGACCCTCTCGGAGCCGTCACCCGCTACACCCGCGACGCCTTCGGCCGCCCGACCACGATCACCGACCCCCTGGGGACAGTCACGCGCCTGGAGTGGACGGTGGAGGGCAAACTGGCCCGCCGTGTGAACCCCGACGGTGCCGAGGAGCGGTGGGAGTACGACGGGGAGGGCAACTGCGTCCGCCACACCGACGCGAACGGCGGCGTCACCACGTTCGAGTACACCCACTTCGACCTGCTCGCCGCGAAAACCGGCCCGGACGGGGTGCGCTACACCTTCGAGCACGACACCGAACTACGCCTGATTCAGGTCATCAACCCCCAGGGCCTGACCTGGAGTTACGAGTACGATCCGGCCGGCCGTCTGATATCCGAAACAGACTTCGACGACCGCACCGTCACCTACACCCACGACCCGGCCGGACAACTGACCGCCCGCACCACCCCGCTCGGCCAGACCATCGCCTACGCCTACGACGAGCTGGGGCACCTGGTCCGCAAGGACGCCGACGGCGCCGTCACCACGTACGAACGCGACCTCGCCGGCCGCCCGATCCGCATAGCGAGCCCCGACGCGGAACTGATCTACCACCGCGACCGACTGGGCCGGATCAAGACCGAACTGGTCAACGGCCGCGCGCTGTCCTTCTCCTACGACGTCCTGGGACGGCGCACCCGCCGCGTCACCCCAACCGGCGCAGCCACCACGTACGCGTATGACGCGGCGGGCAACCGCACCACCCTCACCACCTGCGGGCGCACGCTGGACTTCACCCACGACGCCGCCGGCCGCGAAACCACCCGCCGCATCGGCGAGGTCACCCTGGCCCAGGTGTGGGACCCGGCCGGACGGCTGACCGGCCAGACCCTCACCGGCCCGGACGCCGCCACACCCATCCAGCAGCGCACCTACCACTACCGCCCGGACGGCTACCTCACCGGCGTCGACGACCTGCTGAACGGCACCCGCACCTTCGACCTGGACGCGGCCGGCCGAGTCACCACCGTCCGCGCCCAGAACTGGACCGAGACCTACGCCTACGATGCGGCCGGCAACCAGACCACCGCCGCCTGGCCCACCACCCATGCCGCCGCCGACGCCACCGGCGAGCGCACCTACACCGGCACCCGCCTCACCCAGGCGGGCCGGATCCGCTACGAGTACGACGCCGCCGGCCGCACCATCCTGCGCCAGAAGACCCGGCTGTCCCGCAAACCCGACACCTGGCGCTACACCTGGGACGCCGAGGACCGCCTGGTCTCGGTCACCACTCCGGACGGCACCGTCTGGCGCTACCGCTACGACCCACTGGGCCGCCGCACCGCCAAGCAACGCCTCACCACCACCGGCGAGGTCGCCGAACAGGTCGACTTCACCTGGGACGGCCCGGTCCTCATCGAACAGACCACCACCACCCCCGACCTCCCCCACCCGGTCACCCTCACCTGGGACCACACCGGCTTCACCCCGGTCGCCCAGACCGAACGGCTGACCGACACCGCCACCCAGGCCCAGATCGACGCCCGGTTCTTCGCCATCGTCACCGACCTGGTCGGCACCCCCACCGAACTGGTCGACGACACCGGCGCCATCGCCTGGCGCACCCGCACCACGCTGTGGGGCACCACCACCTGGAACC
>NZ_JODL01000036.1 GCF_000718985.1 Streptomyces megasporus
GAAACCTTTCTGCTCGGCGAGGTCGCGGACGGCGGCGTACGATCCGGCGAAGCCGATCGCCGCGATCACCATCGCCCCGGCCACGACCACGCCGATGAGCGTGCGATGGGCTCGGGTCAGGCGCTGCCCCACGAAGTGGTCCTTCTCCTGTGTCGTTTCGCCCGCCTGGGTCGAGCTTCGGCTCCCGCTGGTGCCGGGATCCTCAAGCGCGTGCCGACTGATGTGCCGTGAGCATCTTGGCGCGTGCCTGGAGGTCTCCGCATCCTCGGTACCAGGGTGGGTGGCGTCAGGCTTGTGTCGGGTATCAACCGAACTCTGGCCATGCCGCGAGAGGGAAATGTCCGTGCCCGCAAGCTGGGCCGGCCACGCGGCAGTTAGTAAGGTACCCGCATGACTGTCCAGTACGACCCGGAGAACCGGGAAAAGGTGGTTACCAAGCTGCCTGCCGCATTGCGGCGGGAACTCAAGGTTCGCGCCGCCCAGCTCGGTGTGGACATCAAGGACGCCGTAACCGAAGGCATTCACGCCTGGCGGTCCCAGACTGAGCCGCTTCCCGCAGTGGACACCGCCGGTGCAGAGCCCTTCGCCACATACCTCCCGGCGGGGCTGTACGCCACCTTCAAGGCCGACTGCACCGCCCGCGGCGTCGCCTACAACCAGGGCATGGCCCAGTCGATAAGGCTTTGGCTGGACGCCCACCCGGCCCCCAGCCGCGTTCCGCGCCCGACCGGAGTCCGGAGAGTGATCTTCGGTAACCAGAAGGGAGGGGTCGGGAAGACGTCCACCTCGGCCGGAGTCGCCCAGGCACTGGCAGAGATGGGCTACCGCACCTGCCTGATCGACTTCGACCCCCAAGGCCACCTGACCAAGCAACTTGGATACGACCTGTTCGACATCGAGGCCCCCAGCCTGGCCAAGCACATGCTGGGTGAGACCAAGGGCGACCTGCGTGATCTGCTGGTCCCGATAGAGGACGCCAACTTCGGCGGCCGACTGTTCATGCTGCCCGCATGCCGGGACGCTTTCCTCCTGGACGCGAAGCTAGCCACTAGCCGTCACGTGCGAGTGAAGGAAACCGCGCTGGAGAAGGCCCTGGCTCCGCTGGAGCAGGAATTCGACTTCATCATCGTCGACTGCCCGCCCAGCCTCGGCTACACCATGGACACGGCCCTGTACTACTGCCGCACTCGTGAAGGCGAAGAGCCGGGCACCTCCGGCATCTGCATCCCGGTGCTGGCCGAGGACTCCTCCGCCGACGCCTACGACATGCTCGACAACCAAATCCAGGACCTCATCGACGACTTGGGCATCGTCATCAACTCGATCGGTTTCGTGGTCAACATGTACGACAGCCGCAAGGGCTACATCGCCACGTCCTCTCTGAACAGTTGGAAGGAGATCGGCGACCCCCCGGTCATCGCCGTGATCCCCGAGTTGAAGGAGCAGCGCGAAGCGGTACGCCTGAAGCAGCCGCTGCTGTCCTACGCCCCCAACGGCGAGCAGTCCGAGGCCATGCGCACCATCGCCCGGAGGGTCGCCGCATGAGCGTCGCAGACCGCCTGGGTAAGGGAAGTTCTTTCAACAGCGCTGGCCGCCGTAGCGCACGCGGCCGGGCCAAAGCCGTCGCCCAGGGAGACGTCCCGGCCTACGAACTGGTACGCATCCCGCTGGACGAAGTGTCGCCCACCCCCCTGAACCCGCGGCGGAACTTCGGCACAGACGAGGAAATGACCCGCTTCGGTGAAGAACTGCGGGCCGCTCAACTGGCCGCATGTGTCGTCGTCACCCGGGACGCCTACCTCAAGCTGTGGCCCGAGCAGGAACAGCAGATCGGCGAAGCCAAGTTCGTCCTCGTCAACGGAGAACGCCGCTACCGCAGTGCAGCTCATGTCGGGCTGGACGCACTGGACTTCGTTATCCGCGACGATCTGGCGCCCTCCCGTGAAGAGTTCATCGACCACCTGCTCAAGGAAAACCTGGACCGGGAGGACTTCGACGTCATCGAACGCGCCCGCGGTGTCCAGGAACTGGTCACGGCATGCAGCGAAGAATCGGAGGCAGGAGCCCGAACTCGTGCGGCCCAGCGATTGGGCAAGGACCGCTCCTGGGTGACCAACCAGCTCGCGCTGCTGCGGCTGCCGGAAGAGATCCAGGCCATGCTGAGCTCTGGAGAGATGCCGGAACGGGACGGGCGCCTCCTCGCCCGGTACAGCAAGGAGCATCCCGAACTGGGAGCGGCCGACTTGCTGGCCTACCTGCGAGAAACCAAGGAAGCGGAGGCACGTGCGCGTCAGCAGGAGAAGGCTCTTCTTCAGGCCGCCAAGCAGGCTGGCCTCCCCCCTGCCGCGCCACCCGCTGTGTTGTCCGCGGACAACACAGCGTCCCCGGCCCCATCCCCTGTCTCCCAGCAAGGCGCCCTCGCCCCGACGTTGTCCACGGACAACACGACTGCCGAGAAAAAGCAGACACGCGTTCCCTCGACCCGCACCGCGCCGAGCCCAACATCCACTCCACCGGCCACGGCCCCGACGCCGGCGTTGTCCACGGACAACACCGACACCTCCAATCGGAACCCCGACACCGCTGAGAACGCAGGCACGCGTACCACTGTCACAGCACCTCCAGCCGAGCAGGAGGAAAACGACGCCGTCACGGCCGCCCTCCGCACGCTCATGCGAGCGACCGAACACGACGCGGGGGTGCTGGCCGACACTCTGGGGCAGCACCTGTCTCAGGATGTCCTGACGGCACTGCTGCGGGAACTCCAGGCGTGGGTGAAGACGAGCGATGCCATAGCCTCGTAGAACAACGCTCGTCCTCAGCAGGCCCTGCTCCCGGGCTTACCGGGGCAGGGCCTGCCTGCTTCCAGCCCTCTTGTTGTTGTCCGCGGACAACAACAAGGCGTAAACGTGTCCTCTTTCAAGGCGAGCGCGTTGGTCGAGAAATCAAGCGTCAGGGGCGGCGCGGCCAATGCAGAGAGAAGGGCACCCGCACCGGAGGCGGGGTGGTCGCGGTGATGGGTCCGAGAGCCCGAGCGGCTGCCTCCAGAGCCTGGGCGTGGTTACCAATGACGAGGGTGTGGGCGTGGCAGGCTTCACAGTCTCCGCGCGCCTGGTGTCCTGGGGAGCGGCTGACGTGGGAGCGGGCGTGGCCGAAGGCGTCGGTGGGGTAGTCGGCGCGGAGTGTGTACCAGGTGCCGGCACGTTCGCTGTGGTCGAGTCCGGCCGCCACCTGTGGGCGCATCGGAGGATAGGTGTGGCCGTCGTGGTGGCGGACCAGCAGGACGCGGTCGAGGTGGTCGCAGGTGTCGCTGCTCGGCTGGTGTTCTTCCAGCCACGCGGCGGCCTGCTGACGGCTGCCCGGTCCCCACAGCAGGTCAGCCGGGTACAGCGTGGTCTCGAAGCGGGCGTCGAACTCGAACAGGTACCGGTCCTCGTGCCGACCGATCTGGTGGACGGCGCGCAGTAGGAGGTATTCGCCGTCGTCGTTCCCGCTGGGGCCGGTGTGGAGGTTGTCGGCGCGGGTGATGCTGATGCGACCGCTGGGGTGCCAGCTGACGGCGATCACGTCGCGGGGTATCGGCGTGGGGTACAGGCGCCCGCCGGGCGTGGGTATCCCCCAGAGCCGGTTGATGATCTCAGCGAGGTCGTGGAGGGTTCGTGCGGCTTCCACCGGGCTGGTGGTGGAACTGTTGCCGTGCGCGATCTCGTTGCGCATACGGGCCAGGGTCTGCTCGAGGCGGCGGTTGCGCTGGCCGTGCAGCAGTCCCGCCCGGCGCGCCCAGGCGAGCAGGCTGGCCAGCATGCCGTTGAATGCCACGGCTCCGCAGGAGTCGACTTGGAGCTTTTCTCTTCGGTTGGTCGCTGTCTTGGCGATCGCCAAGACGTCGTCGTAGGTGTCGACGGTGACGGTGCGGGTGACACCGTCACGGTTGACGAAGGTGAGGGTGCCGGCGCAGTACTCCATGAAGCGGTCTCGTAGAGCCCGCTCGAGCATCAGCATCGCGTGGCCGTCGACGAGGGTGTACTGGTAGTAGTCCAGGACGCCCAGGGCGTAGGCGCCGCGCAGCCGGTCAAAGCGCCGCCGTGTGCCGTCCGCGACCTGCGGTGCCAGGTCGCAGTCGGCGATCTGCTCCTGCTGGAACTCCGCAGCGCTCTCGGGGGTGAGCCGCCCTCCGAAGCCGAAGGGATTGAACGCCAGGGTGAGTTCATCGGCCGCGCACAGTTCTTCCAGAGACTTGATCTTCACCGTGGCACCTTTCGCTGGGCAACGGATCAGGATGCCTGATCGTGGGTGGCTCCACCCAGCGGTTTCCAAAACTTCGGGCACTCGGTTCACAGTGCGACCGAGGATGTACCACTTCCCTGGACCGGCTGCTGCTGTTTGCTTCTACAGCCGGGCCTTCATGGGCCCCACATGCGGCTCAGCCGACGAACGGAACCCCAGAGGTGGGCCAGGTGAGCGACGGCGTGCGGAGGCCACCGCAGCTGCGCGGCCGCCAGGCCGTGCAGCGGAACCCACCACCGGCATCAACCCCTCCATCCGATTTGTTCGTCACGGTCGACACCACCCGAGACTCAGCACCGCTGGTGCTGCCTACGGTCCGCAGTTGCTTCGCGGAGCCGCACGCGAAGCGGCGCACGCCACTGACCTGCTCGGATTGCGCTGAGGGTGTGGCCCGGTGCCGGAGGACGAGAGCTGTCATGCGTGGGGGTTGCCACGGCGAGCGGCTTGGTGTATCACGCGCGCACGCTCTAGAGGATTGAGAGGCCGGCATCTTCGCAGGTCAGGAGCCTGGTTGGGGAGCGGGAGTATCACCCGGGGGTGATAAAGAGGGGCTGCGGTTATCACCCGGGGGTTATAGAACCCAGCGCTTTTGTGCACTGGGGGGACATTTTGTGGGCGGGAACGGCTTCGATCGACGCGGCGATTGTGCACCTGAGGGACATTCAGACCCCCGTACATGGATGATCAGCGCGATGCAAGAGGGGTTTGGTTTATCACCCGGGGGTGATAACGACACGCGGAATGTGCACCAGGGGGACATGAAAGTGCACCTGGGGGACAATCGCGTATGCTGCCGCTGCCGGGTTCGATCAAGGTGTGAGGAGCCCACCCCCGCGATGACTGCACAACCCCGCAAGCAGCCGCGACGACGCCCCGCGCCGTCTGCGCTGCCGCCTCCCCCACCCAGTGCGTTCCGGCAGCCCGGTGCCCTGCGGCGAGCGAACGTGGTCAACCTCCCCGACGGGTACCGGGCCGCAGTCGAGCCGCCGGTCACCAGCGACGGGTTCCTCGACGGCGACTTCGTGATGGACAGCCAGGCCTTCCTGTGCTGGCTGGCGGACTACTACCGGGACGACATCGTCTCCCTGCGACTGATCATCCGCATGATGGGGATGCAGAAGCCCGGCGGGACCGTCCACGCCACCCAGGTCCGACTGGCCGAGCTGCTGCGCGTGCGGCAGTCGCAGATCTCCCGCTCGCTGAAGGAGGCCGGCCGCATCGGACTGGTGGCCCGCATCAAGCCCGGGATCTACCAGTTGCACCCGCGGTTGTCGCTCAAGGGCGGCCGGGTGCCGGTCGAGCCGCGACCGGGTATGCGAGCACAGGGCACACTGAAGGTCGACCAGCTATCGCTCTTGGACGCCATCGCGGACAATCTTGAACTGCCCGAGGTGTTCCGGGAACTGCGGAAGCTACCCGACCCGGCGAAGAAGCCGCTCCGGGAGGACAAGGCCCGCGCCCAGACCCGCCGGGCGCGTGAGACGAAGGATGGGACGTCATGACGATCGCCGTGGAGCAGCTGGCCCCCGATTACGTCTGGACGGCCAACAACGCCCTGGTCTTCACCCCGCGCGGGATGCCGCCGGCCGCCTACCCGGTGCTGCTGCACCTGCTGGGCCGCCAGGAGCCCGGCGGCCGCTGCCTGGTCACACACGGCACCATTGCCGAGGAGCTCGGCATCACCCGCTCCAAGGTGACCCGGGCCCTGCAACACTTGGCTTTCGCCCGGATGGTGTGGAAGGAGGGCAACGGGGCCTACCGGCTCAGCCCGCTCATCGCCGGGTTCCGCACCCCCGCCGAGCAGCTCCAAGCCATCGCGGGGATGGACGACGACGATCGTTTCGACCACCCCGACTTCCAGGAGCGGTACGAGGAGCAGATCGCCCAGCACGAGAGGGACAAGCAGCAGAAGGCCGCCCAGCGGCAGAGGCCGGTGGAGCCTCCCATCGACCTCGCTGCCCGCCGCAAACGCTGACCTACTCGGAGACGAGCGCGGTGCCGCACCCTGGGGGCAGGGTGCGGCACCGCGCTCGTCTCCGGGTCGGAGCCGCTCAGTCCGCTTCCTGCCGGAGCGCTGGCCGCTTACGTGATCCACCGCAATCCAGAGCGACGGCTCAGTCCACACCGGGAAATCTGGGGGTGTCTTCCCCAAGAAGGCCGCAGGCTGTCGGTGAGGCCGGCAGGTGGGGTGGCGTGGTGCCTCAGCTGTCGGGAGTCCAGGCCTTCAGGGCCTTGGCGATGGCGCGGACGTCAAGCCGGCCGCTACCGACCTGGGCGACCAAGTCGGTAGCGTGGCCAGGGGGAACCTTCACGGGACGGCCGCCGGCGTGTAGGAACGCGGCCGCCACGGCGGCGGCGTACAGCTCATTGGAATGTTCCAAGGCCGGTAGTCGGACCAGGGACTGCAAAAGGGCTGCGGCGCGGTGGTGGGGCTCGGTGTAGACAGGGGTGCCCATCACTGTCGCGCAGTGCCGGGCGCGCGCGGCCTCCAGCGCGCCGTAGTCGACGATGTCCGGGTCGCCGGGCAGTTCCTGTTGCGCGACGGCCAAGAGCCAGGCGAGGTCGACGGCCAGGATCATGCGGCGTTGCCCTTGGTGGTGTGCGGACCGAAACGGTCGGCGAACTCGGCGGCGTGCTCGACGATGAAGTCCCGGGCGCCCTCGACGAACCGGGCCCGGGTCACGTCGTCGGTGAGCATGCGCGCGGCGTACTCCTCGGCGGGCATCTGCTGGTTGGCGGCGAGCACCTGTAGCTGCTCGTAGACGTCTTCCGGGACGTTGACGCGCAGCTCGTGACCGTTGGTGTCCGGGTTCTGATCGCTCATGGTGGTCTCCTGGCGGCTGGGAGAACAACGGACCTGGGCGCGGGGAGACGTGCGAGGTCGGGCCGCGCCTGGGCGGTTGTGGTGATACCGAGGCGCCCGGGCCGGTGGTCCGGGCGCCCTTTTCTGTTGATGTGTGATGTCACCGTAGCGAAATTCCCACTGGTGGAGATCCCCGAATGGCATTTCCACATCGAGGCAGGGACGCCGCTGGTAGCCAGCGCGGTCTTCCCCCACCTCCGGCACCAGCAAGACAGCCCTGAGAGCGGGGACCATGGGGCCGGTCCCTGCCCGGTTAGAAGTCCAGCTCGACGTAGTCGATGTCGGTAAACTCCACCACCAGCCCCGGGGCGCGGCGACCGCCGTCACGGAAGTACTGCTCCTGCAGACCCTCGGCGACGATGTCCCGCAGCTGGGTGTCGGCAGCCCCGGCGGCGTGGGCGTCGAACAGGCGCTGGGCGTAGACGGGGGGCAGATGCTGGGTGATTCGGCGCATCCGGCTGTCGTCGGTGGAGCCCGGGGCGGCGGTGAACCCGAACCGGGCGCGGGTCTCAACGGTGATGCCGCCGGTAGTGGCGGCCTGCTTCATCGCCCGCGCCCGCACCCTGGGTTGCCATCGCTGCTGAACTTCCCCGGCGAGCTTGGCGGCGAGCTCGGGGCGTGGTTTCTTGATCTGGCCCTTCACGTACCGCTCGACGGTGCGCTGGGAGACGCCCAGCAGCTGGGCCACGGCCTTCGTCCCTTTGAATTGCTTGACCAGGAACCGCATCTGCGCCCCGGCCGACTTCGGGATCGGCCGGGTGGCGGTCCTCGCCGCAGCCTTCTCCAGGCCGTCACCGATGATGCCCATCAACAGCTCCTTTCTCGGTGTCAGTGTGGTGGTCGGACAGGCCGGCCGGTCACTCGGGTCGGCTCAACTGCCGCGGGACGCTGGTGTCGAGTCCGACGCGTTCGGCGGCTAGACGCCGCAGGGCGCGGGCCCGGCTGGCGTCGACGGAGGTCGCGCGCTGCTCGGCCTGGACGTCCCGTGCCTCGTGGAACAAGCGCTCGGGCTCGCGCATCCGAGGGCTGGCGTCCTGCGCGGCGGCCGCGGCCTGGATCTCCGGATCGACCGTGCGCGGCTGTTTGGCGGCCCGGTACGCGGCCAGAGCCTGCTGGTAGCCGGGCGACGCGGTCTGGCGGGTGTGCACTGGTGCCTCGTCCACGGGGGTGGTCGAGGCCTCCACCCGGCCTGGGTCGGCGGTGGCCGGGCCGGTGCCGGAGGTTACGGCACCGGGCGGCAGGACCCGGATCGTTTTGACGGTGCCGGCGCCGGCGACCTGGTTGGCGGCCGCGATCAGCTTGTCGGTTATCAGCCGGGCCTGGGTCGCGTAGGCGGGTGAGGTGGGGCGCAGGTCCAACCGCCCGGACTCCGCGTGGAAACCCACGGCCTGGAGGTGGTCGGCCAGGCGGGGGGCGACCGCGGCCGCGATGGCGGGCCACCGGTCCAGCACGGTTCCGCCGGCGGCCGGGACCTCCCAGGCACGCTCGGTCAGGAGCTGTTGCAGCACGGCCGCGAGTCCGGCGGGGTCTCGTCCGTCTGGCCGCACCGTCCGGGTGCGGCGGCGAGGGGTGCGGGTCGGGCCGGTGGCGCCGCGCTGCTTGGCCGCCTTCCGCGCGGCGTGCAGCGCGACGCGGGCCAGGTCCAGGCCGGACGGCCCCTGGCCGGCGGGGCCGGCCGGCTGCGGGCTGATGGTGGTCGTCTCTGTCATCGCGGTCTCCTACCGGCGTCCGATGGCCATCAGCGAGCTGCGGGCGCCGGCGGCCAGTTGCCGTGCGCGCCGCACCAGGTCGGGTCCGTAGAGGTGCTCCGCGGCAGGCCGTCCGAGCATCTCGACCGCGGAGGTGACGAGGGTGGTCTCGCCGGCCATGAGCTCGCCCCAGGCCGCGGCCCGCATCTCCTGGAGCTCCTCGACGGTCAGGTCCTGCGGCCCGGCCAGCTCGGGCAGTGCCTCACCCGGCTCGTCGACCGGCTTCAGGTCGAACGCTTCGGCGAACGCCGCTTCGACCCGCTTCTGCACCGCGCGGCTGGTGGGGGTCTGCCAGTTGCCCTCGAACCGCTCGTGGCGGGCACGGACCTGCAGGATGCGCTCACGGCGGACGGCCTCTTGGGCCGCGCGCCAGTCCTCTACCGCGGCGGCTCGCTTCTCGGGGGTGTCCAGGATCGTGGTGGCGTTGCGCAACAGCACTGCCAGCAGTCCCGAGCCCCGGCGGACCCGGGCGGTCTCGCCCCGGCAATGCAGCCAGGCCCTCACCTCGGTGACCGTCCATCCGGCATCGGCGACGTGCCGGGCGACCCAGGCGATCCGCGGCACCGAGCAGCCGCGCAGCCAGTCGATGTGCTCGGTCAGCTCGCGGGCCAACTGGAAACGGCGGCCGACCGCGTTCAGCTTCCGGCAGCCGCTGGCCTTGCTCTTGGGCTTCTTCGGGGTGGGGGACTTGCTGACCCCGCTTGCGAGCTTGCTCGTCTCAGAGGGGGAGGGGAGATCACCCGCAGCCGGAGTAGTGCAGGTACCACCCCCCATTGGGGTGCAACGTGCCACAGCCGTCCCGGTCGTCACAGCGGCCTCGGATGCACCCTCCCGGCGGGGTTCTACGGAGGCCTGCGAATCGGTCCGGGCAGTGTCCTCACCAGCGGGCTTTCCGGCGGGCTTGCGGGTCTTCTTCCGTGGGGCGCGGACCTTGCGGGCCGCTCGCGCTGCGAGCCGGCCCATCAGTTCACGGCCCGACTCGGCGATCCCCGTCGGCCGCCGCCCAGACCCCTCGCCGACGGTGCGGATCCCCAATGCCTGGTCAAACGCCGTCGGGATCACCAGGGCGAACTCCGATGCCTGCCCGCCCACCCCGGACACCCGCGTGCCGCGGGAGACGTAGGCCAGCAGGCCAGCCTCCCGCAGCATCTCCAGGTGGTACTCCGTGGTCCGCTCCGACAGGCCGGTGCGGCGCATCAGGTATGAGAGCCCCGGGCGGCATGGGCTGAGCTCCGCGAGCAGCTGCGCGATCCGCAGCGTCGTGCGGCCCATCGACCGCGGTCCGTGCGTTCGCCGAGGCCGGTACAGCCCGGACCCAACCACCCAGTGCACCGCCTGCATCCAGCTGTAGCCGTCCGGCGCTACCCGCCCTGACGTGGTCGAGACCCACTGCTGTGCCTCCGGCAGCCGAAGTGTGGGAGGAGTATCGGCTGCCGTCAGGGGTGAGGGGGCCATCGCGGCGTCCTGCACGGCGGTCATCGGGACCACCGGCCCTGGGGACCACCAGGCACAGAGAGCCGGGGAAGAACCGAACAAGCAAAGGTGCAAAAAGGTCGAAAAGCGCTAATCTTCAGCCCAGGGGTACACATCTGGGTATGGCGACGCTGGCAGGCGCACGAAACGTCGTGCACAATGACTCCTGTCTGTTTCTGCATATGCAGGCATGACAAAGCCCCGCTTCGATGGGGCGTGGTTCTGGGGAGAACCTGAACATTGATCTGATCGAGGCCGGGTGGCACCGGGTCGGTCAGACCCTCCGCGAAGCTGTGGCAGGCCGAGCGGAGAGCAGATGGGCGCTGGAACTAGGCGAGTGGCATCACCAAGTCGACCAGCGGCCCGGGCGGCTAGAAGTCCCGCGTCACGCGGGCGCCGCCCCACAGACCTACGTCATCTCGACCTCACCTCCCGAGGGAGAGATGCGTCCACGGAATGTCGGCACGCAGAACCCCGCCTCGGCGGCAACGCGCGAAGCGCAACAACGAGGCGGGGAGTTTCGGAGGCGGCCGACGACAGGAGCACATGCTGGAGTGGCGCGTCGAGCACCGCTGCGACAGCAGGCACTGCGAATGCCTGTCGGAGGGTACGGGTACCCTGAACCACGTCGAGACCCCTTACCGGTCGTCGGCCGTGACCCCGGAGAGCCACCTCGCGGGGTCCAATAACGTCTATATAGATCTTGTACCAAGACACCATACCCCCTTGCGCCATGTGCGTCCGCCCACAGGGAGGACGTGTCGCCGCAGGCCGCAGGAGACCTGATGCCTCGTCAATTCCACCGATAGCCGGGACCGCTGCTGCCTCCGCATCATGGCGCGGGGCATGATGAGCGGCATGCATGCCGCCACCGCCACCCCTTCGGTCGACAGCTATGCCCTGCCTGCACAACGGCGTGGATACGTCACGGCGATGCGGAAAATCGCGGTCGGGCGCCGCCCCGGTGAGCCTGTGCGCGTCTACTTCAGTGCGCCCCCGGAGTACCGGACACGCCCCAATTGGGAACGCCGCCTCGACACCGTCCGACAGTCCCTGCCCGACGGTGCCGAATTGCTGACCTACGAGACCGCGCTCGCCCACGCCGACTACGCCACAGAGTGGCCACGGCTGGCCGAGGACATTGACGGACTCATCGTCACCGGCATGCGTCCCAGATCCAGCAAGGTCCGCACCGTCCAGCTCGGCCCCATTGCCCGCCGGGAGCTCATCTCCGTGGTGCCCTCGGGCAAGCCTGTGCTGCTCCACACCATGGAGCACGGCCTGGTCCCCCTCCTGGACTGCAAACCACACCGGATGGGGCGCGAGCCGTACCAGCGGCTGCGGCTGACCGTCCCCAAGACGTGGTCCCCTAACGCCCCCACCCTTCAGGCAGCGCTCGACGCCCTCCGCCCGGTGCGTGCCGTTCCTCATCTCGATCAGCCCTTTAGGCCGAGCGGTGTCGGCCAGCGGGCGGCTGGCTAACGGCAGGCCTTGGCTGTGCTGCGTTGGAAGCCGTTGTTCAGTCAACGAGCCGCACCCCTGCCTGACGGTTGAAGCATGGTGGCGTAGTAGCAGGCGAGGACGGCTTCGGCGCCCGACCCCTGAGCAGTGGCAATGCGTTGGTACCGCGCCGACCGCAGGTCGCCGGCGACTCGGATGCGCTCGTGTTGCCGGTCGGTTGGGCAGTAGCCGTCTTCTTCTTGAAGAAGGCCTTCCAGGGCGGCGGGCTTGGCTCCAAGATTGTTCAACACCGCAGTCGCGGCGTATGCCGTGCGCTGCCCGTCCCGGCTGTCGACTTCCACCACCCAGCCTTCGCCGTAAGTGGGCTTGGTGATCGTGACGTGGGAGACAGGTACGAGTCGGATGCGCTCGTCGTCCCTGACTTCATCGGTCTTGTAGTCATCCGACGGCGGGTGGAGTACGTGCAAGGTGTTTGGTGCCTTCGGGTAGGCGCGTAGCCAGGTCCCCAGCGGGCGGTCTGCTCCGAGCACATATGTGCGGTCCGTGAGGGTGTCCGGACTGGTGCGCCACAGAGGCGGCGAAGCGAAGCCGTCCGGTGCGGTGACCCAGCTGGCGTCGGCGGGCGTCAGCGTGGCCACGCCGGTGGCCACCACGATCGCCTGCGCGGTGAGTGTCCGTCGATCGTCCAATGTGAGTTCGGCGTGGTCCTCGTGACCGCTCACCGCCACGGCGTGAGTTCGCAGCAGGGTGCACCGGTGGTCTTCCTCGAGGCGCTCCAGGTCCGCGGCGAGGGCCTGCGCCAACTGCGGGCCCGTCGACCAGCCTCCCGGCACGTTCTCTACGGTGCTGACGGTGTGCAGCTTGCCGCCGACCTGTTTCGCCTCGACCACCACGGTGCGCAGCCGGAGGCTGGTTGCCATCAGTGCGGCCGCCACTCCCGCTGGACCAGCACCGACGATCAGTATGTCCGCGTCGCAGGCGAAGGAGGTCATGTATGGGCTCCCTGAGATCCGCCGATTTGGGCCAGGATGGTGTCGCTGGTGACGAGCTGGCCCGCGCCGATGTTCCGGGCGGCCAGCAGCAGCGCGGCATCGTGGTACTGGCGGCCGCCGGTAGAGGCACACGCGTCGACCACGATCCACGGCCGATAACCGGCCTGGTAGGCATCGGTCGCGGAGTCGTACACGCACGCGTCGGTGTCGATGCCGCACAGTGCGAGATCGGTCCAGCCTGAGTCACGCAGCAGTTGCGCGCCTTCGGGAGTGAAGACGGACGCTTGGGCCTTGTCGAGGACCGCGGCCGCCGTGCCGATGAACGGAACGAGGTCGTCGACCAGGGCCTGCTCCTGCTCCGAGCGCAGCTTCGTCCATCCGGTGATCGTCTCGTACGGCGAGCCGGGCGGGTTGTGGAACCGGGTGAGCACGACAGGAGCGTCGGCCGCCCGCCAGCCTTCCAGTAGTCGTACGATCGCCGGGACCACGCCCTGGCTGTGCCGGTTGATGAAGCCATGCTGCACGTCAACGACAATCAGGGCCGTTGTACGAGGATCCACCCAGGCCGCCTTCCTCATAGCTGTCACGGATTGCTGTCTCGAAGGGCTTCCTGGGCGGCACGCAGTCGATCAGGAAGTTCGCTGGTCGCCAGGATCGCCTCGCGCATCATGCGGTGCTGAGCGGTCTCGGTCGGGCGAGCGGTCGTGAGCCGGACGTACGCACTGCGCAGGTAGCGCCACCCGTACTCCTTCGGCATCACCGGATCCTGCCCCTCTTCGATCATGCGCAGGATGTGCGATGACAGAGCCCACAACGCCTGCGCGTCGAGCTCCAGGGCAACGATCTCGCTCATCGTCAGCGCGCGCTCACCCGGCTGCGGGTGGTAGGTCACACCCGACCAGCCAGCCACCCCGCGCGAGACGCCGCCGCCGAACTCCACCGTCTCCGAATGAGCCCAGCCGTCGCGGAACTTGGCGTCCTCCACCCCGGGGGCGAGCGGTGCCACATTACGGGGGTCTTGCCGGTCCACGAGCACCGACGGCGTGGTCAGCAACTGCAGGGCTGTCGTCAGCCCTTCCCTGGTCCAGGAGTGTTCGCGGAGTTCGTATGCGGATAGCACATATTCCGGGACCAGCGAGGAGCGGGCGGAGCTCGAGCCGGGAGTGTGCTCGTCCAGGAGGCGCACCAGCTGCCGACCCGCCCATGCCCGGTCTCTTGCGTAGGAGCGGTAGCGCCACACCGCCAAGTCGGTGATCGAGTCCACGCGCCGGTGCTCCTCCAGGTGAACCATGGCGACTCCGCAGGCGTAAAGGTGCAGCCTCGATGCGTGGGCTGAGGGGTGCCCGCCGGGCAGGACACGCTGCTCCAAGCCACCCGGGCCCGGTTGCTGGGGCACCCCCTTCAGGTACAGAGGCTTGAGGTCCTCGCCCATATAGACCGGCAGAAACTTGTGAGAGATCACCGAGCAGGGCGCTGGCCGCGCAGTCGCAGTGGTCGCGGTGACCGGTTCGCCTCGCAGAGCCGCCAGCCGGACCCGGAAGGCCTCCTGTTGTTCCGGGGAGCATTGGGCAAGCGCCGCATCGAGGATCTGCGCCATCCCCGGACGGCACACTCCAGCCGGGTTCTTTCCCCAGTTCGAGACCGTCCGGGGGCTGATGCCGAGGCGCTGGGCGAAGTCGCGCACCGACTGGCGCATCACCGACTGCAGCAGCCGCGCCTCCTGGCCTGTCCACTGCTCCACGGTGATCACTACACACCTCCTCGGGGTTTACAGCCAGACGTACGGACGCCTATTGCCACGGTGTTGCCACACCACTGCCGCACAAGGGCATCTCGTACAACAGGCCGTCCACAGATGCTGGTTGACGTTGAAGCAGCAGCCCAGCATCTGGTCGGTGAATCCCCATGCCAAGCCCTGGCACATTCCCACGTACCGCTCGTGCGCAGGTACCTGTGCCGTCAAGCATTAAAGCTGTACTCCAAGACGTAAGCGGCGCTGTCCATCGTCATTTCGTTGACCTCAACAGGACCGTCAGCAGCGAAAGCGGTGCGGATGACCTTGAGGACGAACCGGTCGGCTGGAATCGACAGCCGAGCAGCTTCTCCGGCGCTTGGCATGCGCGCGCGTACCTCCTCGCGGAAGCGCACCGGAGCGTGCCCAAGGTCGGCCAACCGCGCGTAGATCCCGCCAGGCCCGGTATCGGGCTGTGCGATCGCCGAGCCAGCAACGAGAGCCTGAGGCAGATACGAGGCAGCAAGCATGACCGGCCGGCCTTCTACGCTGTAGCGCCGGCTTCGTACACAGACAGTCTCACCAGTCGCGAGACCAAGCACCTTCCGGATCTCCTCGGAAGGCGTGGCCTCGATGACCGAGATCTGGTCGACGTCCAGAGGACGGTCCTCATCGGCGTCCCAGATGGACTTACCTTCCCCCCATTGCTGACGAGCCAGGCGCGGAACGCCGCGGCGCCTGATCGGCCGGAACGCCTGCACGTAGACACCCGAACCCTTGCGGGACTCGACCAACCCCTCACCGCGCAGTCGCGCGATCGCCTGCCGGACGGTCAGTGTGGCCACGCCGAACCTCTCCGCCAGCTCGTTCTCACCAGGCAGGCGTTGACCGGGGGCGTACTCGCGCTCGATGAGCGCCCGGAGGTCGTTGGCGATGCGCACGTACTTGTGCTGCACAGGTTCCCGCTCGCGGCTCATGCATCTCCCTATCTCTCTATAGAGGAGATGGTACGGGGAGCGGTGCTCCGAAGTCATACGGCAGGCCGCCATGCCTCTACCTCTATATAGATCTCTTGACTTCTTTATAGAGGCTTGCTTCACTGGGGACGTCGTCAGGCGGTCGCCCAAAGCGACTCCTGATCGCGTGTTGCTTGGCGTATCCCAACCTTCCGAGAGGAGTCCGCTCATGGACTGGCGCCACAACGCCGTCTGCCGCGACGAGGACCCCGAACTGTTCTTCCCGATCGGCAACACCGGACCGGCCCTGCTGGAGATCGAGGAGGCCAAGGCCGTCTGCCGTCGCTGCCCGGTGATGGAGCAGTGCCTGCAGTGGGCGCTGGAGACCGGCCAGGACTTTGGCGTGTGGGGTGGACTGAGCGAGGACGAGCGCCGCGCCATGAAGCGCCGCGCCGCTCGCAACCGGGCCCGCAAGGCCCGGCAGGGGTGAACACCATGACCGCTCCCGCCCGCACCGTCCAGGCGATGGCCACCACCGGCTCTCCGTCGGCCGCCCAGCCGCTCGCGGCCTGAGCCGACGCCTTACCGCCGGAACCGTGCCCCTAGCGCGACGCCAGTGGCGGGCGCCGGACCACCCGGCCCACCCCGCGTACACCGTCCCCAACCCAAGGAGAACCCGGACATGACCGCTACCGCCCCTCTCCCGCAGACCACCGTCTCACTTCACCCGGTGGCGTTACTGGCCGCCCTGCGCGAGCAGTACGAAGACGCGCTGCTGAGCTACATCACTGACCGCATCCCGCCCGCCGACTGGCACCGCGCGGAGGACCTGGCCGACCAGACCTGGGCCTACGCCCTGGACCACGCCGACCTCTCCTCCACCACCGTCGACGAGGAGGCCGGGCTGCCGGAGTGGCTCGCGGCCACCGCCCGCATAGTGATCCGCCGTCACCTCACCCCAGCCACCACCTGCGACCCGCACTGGGCCGCGCTGACCCAGACCCTCGGACACGCCGCCTCCTGGCCCGAGCACTGGCACGAGGTGCTGGCCGCCCACGGCCAAGCCGCGCTCCTACGCCGCGCCGCCGACGACCTGGGCGGCGACCACACCTCCGCCGCGCCGGCCGCGCTCGCGGCCTGACCCGCCGGGTCCCTTGTGGACCCGGCTCCCCCACCCGGAACCGCACTCCATCGGTGCGGCGCCGGATGTGGGAGCCGGACCCACGGTCCCTCCCTCCCTGCACTGCCGTCGCACCCGCTTTCACGCAACGGCCGGGGTCGATAGCACCACCCAAATCCCCCGACCGGCGACACCGCAGTGCCGTCGCACAGCGCCGATGCGCTGTCCGCTCACCACGCCCGCCGAACCTCCGGCACGGCCTGGCGGGCGGAGAGAGCAGCGACGCCACACCCTCGCCTTCCCCTTCCACCGCAAGGAGTTCGTGATGCCCGTATCGCCTGCGACCCCCGAGATGCGGCGCCGGCCGAAGCGGACGCGCAGCAAGCGCGTCAACGCCTGCCCGCCCCTGGCCCTGAGCAGCCTGCCCCTGCAGGAGATCAACCTCCGCACCGGCGAGCAGCTGACCCTCGTCTGCCCCGACTGCCGCACCTGGTGCCCCGTCACCGGCCTGAACACCCCCAAGCTCGTCCCCCACGACACCCTCGCCGGCCGCCGCTGCCCCCGCGGCAGCAACCGGCGCGTCGAGGTCGACCTGACCGCGCAGGAGTGGGGCCGCCGCCTGATGGACGCCGCCCGGGACGCTGCCTCCCGCCGCCCGGGACGCCAGTTCCACAAGCCGATCCCCGCCCCGGCCACGCCGGTCCACCGGATGGACCCGCCGCCGCCGACCGCGGAGACGGCCCGCCGCATCTACTTCGCCCATCGCACGGGGTGTGCGGCCTGCACCGGCCGCGCGCACTGCCCGTCCGGCCGGCGCCTGGCCGCCGCCTACGTCGAACTCCTGCAACAGGAGCCGCGCCAGCGTCGGATTCGCGTGCTGGCGGACGAGATCCTGCGAGAGGACGAGCGCCGCCGGGCCCGGCAGGCGCCGCGCCGTCGGGCGCGGCAGTGGGCCGAGGTCCTCCCGTCCGTCCAGGACGTGGACGCCCGGCGCACGGCCGCCGCTCAGGACGCCGTCCCGCCGATCGACGGACCGGACCTGCCGCTGGAGCCCACCCGCGTCACCACCTGACCCGGCCCCACCGGCCGTTCCTGCGCTGCACGTCGCCCCCAGCACCGCCACCGCGAGCGCGCGGCCGGCGGGTGGGGGCGGCGTGGGGCGGCAGGACTGCCCCACGCAAGAACGCCGCCCAGGAGGTCCAGTCCTGGGCGGCGCCGTACAGGTTCCTCAACGCGGAAAGGAAACCCGTGAACCACATCCTGACACGCCCCGCCGCCCGCCCGGCGGCGGGCATCGTCGACGACCTCGAACGCGACGACGACCGCCGTGGGTTCGAGCGGGACGAGACCGACAACCACCACCGCCACCTGGGCGCCGAGCTGCTGCGCCGGGTACGCGAGGCCGACGCCCGGGTGCCGGCCGAGCGGCGCGCACCCCGCACCGTCGCCGAGAAGCTGGCCCGCCTGGCCGCCGCCACCGCCGGAACGGAGGTGGCCTGATGACGTGCTGTGGACAGACCATGAGGAACGAGGGCGGCCGCCTGGTGTGCGGCAAGTGCGGCGCCTGGTACATCCCCGGGTACACCGGGGTCCAGGCGGCGGGAGGTGGCCGTTGATGACCACCGCCCGCCGCGCTCTGCACCGCATCGTGACCCTCGGCTGGGTCTGCTGGATCTGCCAGACCTGGGTGGACGACTCTCTTACCCGCTGCCCGATCCAGCACTGACTGACGGAGCCCTGATCTCCGGCATAGCCGCCGCCCGCGCCGCACAGCAGTACGCGGCGCGGGCGGCCTTCGTCTACGGCACCCGGCACCCCCGCGTCCGCGCCCTGCTGACCGCCGCCGCGTCGGCGGCCGCCCGGGCATGAGAGGCCGGGCACCGGGCCGCCGACATTCACCCGCCACCCGACCCGAAGAAGGGGCGATGACCGATCACATGACCGCGTCGGGCACGACGAACGGCCGGTGGACCTACACCCGGCCGCTTGCGACTGAACCCGCCTGCCGCGCCTGACGGCTGCCTCCTCCGCCCGTCTGGCACGGGCGGGGCCGAGGGGAACCGGACAGTCGCGCTTCACCGACCACGATCAGGAGGACGCAATGCTCCGCATCATCCGCACCACCACCCTGGCCACGCTCCGGGCCGACCTGGCCACGGCCGAGGCCGACGCCACCGTGATGTCGGAGAAGGCCACCCGCTGGCACGGCCTGTACGAGGAGGAGTCCGGGCGAGTGGCCGACGCCGTGATTCGGGAGGGGGACACCCGGGCCGAGCTGGAGGAGGCCCGGGCCGAGGTGGAGAAGCTGCGCGAGGAGCTGGCTCGCGCGGAGGGCGAGCTGACCGTGCTGCGCGCCCAGCACCTGCTGGACACCGAGGACCGCGCCACCCTGCGGGCGCTGCTGCGGACCGCCCGGAAGCAGCGCGCCGATCGCGTCTTCGCCCTGTTCCGGCGCGGGGCGCTGCACAGCATCCACGCCACCCACGAGGCGGCCGAGGCCGCCGCGGAGGCCGAGGGCGCCCCCCGCGAGGGGTGGACCACCGTCGCGCCCGGGGCCGCCCTGCCGCCGGCCTCCGAGGTCGACTGGCGGGTCCAGCCGCTTCCCCTCGGAGGCGTCTGACCCCGCCATTTCGGCTCCACCGGTCGCCGTTTCGGCTACGGCCGCCGTCGTTTCGGCTCCACCGGATTTCGCTTCGCTCCCACCGGTCGCGTCCCTCGACGCGCCCCTCTTCTTCGGCCCCGCCCGGCACGCCCGGAGCGGGGCCATTTCGGTCCTGCAGGCCCCTGTTTCGGCAACGTCCGCCGCCGTTTCGACTTCACCGGCCGCCGTTTCGGGCGCGCCGATTTCTGTTTCGACCACCCCCGCACAGCACCCCCTTGGAGGCCTTCGTGGCGATCACCGAGCTGCCCCGCACCACCCCTCGGGAGGACCCCGGTTCGGATCCGCCGACCCCCGCTTCGGCGCCACCCGAGCCCGTTTCGGAGGCGCCCACCGCAGTTTCGGGACCGGACGACGAGGTTTCGGCAGCGGCCGCGGACACCCCTGCGGACGACGCCGGCCGCCCCGCCGACCGTGGCCTCTTCGGCCGGTTGTCGGGAGCCAAGCGAGCGACGATCGGAACGCTCGTCGCGGCGGCGCTCGCCCTGGCCGGCATCGGCCTGTACCTGTCCTTTGAGCACGTTGCGGCCTTCGCCCACCGGGAACTGGCCTTTCAGACCCTGGGCAAGGCGCAGATGTTCGTCGCTGGCGTCGACGTCGGCATCCTGGTCCTGATCGGCCTGGACCTGACGCTGGCCTGGATGCGGCGACCCAACCGCCGCATCCGCTACCTGGTATGGCTGCTCACCGCCGCCACGATCGTCTTCAACGCCGCCTCCGCCGCCCCCCAACCGGGCCAGGGGTGGAAGCTGCTGGACTACGTCGCGGTCGGCGCCCACGGACTCGTCCCCGTGCTGTTCATCGCGGTGGTCGAGATCGGCCGCGGCGTCATCGAGCAGGCGGTTCACCCCGACCGGGCCGACACCCCCAGCGCCGCGGTGCCGCTGCACCGCTGGCTGCTGGCCCCGACCTCCACCGCCCGGATCTACCGCCGGATGCGGCTGTGGAACGCCCCCTCCTACCAGGAGGTCATCCGCGAGGAACAGGAGCGCACCGTCTACCGCTCCATGCTGGCGCGCGAGCACGGCCGCTGGCGCAAGGCCCCCAAGGACCTCCAGCTCCCCCTCCGGCTGGCGAAGTTCGGGCTGAGCGTGGACGAGGCCCTGGCCCAGCCCGCCGAGCACAAACGGCGGATGGCCGACTGGGAGGCCCAGTATCAGGCGCTGGAGCTGGAGGAGCAGGAACGCGAGCGGCTCCGTCAGGAGGCCGAGGCCGACCGGCAGGCCGACTCGGAGATCCGCGAGGCCGACCGGACCGCCAAGGTGCAGAAGGCCCGCATGAAGGCCGCCGGATCGGTGGAGACGGCCCGCCACGAGGTGGAGGCCGAGGCCAGCACCGCCCAGCGCACCGCGCAGCTGGAGGCCGAGGCGATCGAGACGGCCGCCCTGGCCGAGGCCCGCGCCCGCAAGGCCGCCGCCGAAGCCGAGGAGGCCGAGGCCCGCAAGGCCGCCGCCCAGGCCGACCGCCAGCGGGCCGAAGAGGAACTGGAGGCCGCCAAGCTCCGCGCGGAGGCCGACAAGGCCGAGAAGATCGCCCAAGCCGAGCTGCAGGCGATCGAGACGGCCCAGATCGCCGAGGCCCGCGCCCGCGAAGCCGCCGCCGACCGCCAGAAGGCGAAGGAGGAACTGGAGGCCGCCAAGCTGCGGCGCCAGGCCGCCGAGGAGGACAAGGCGGCCAAGGCCGAGACCCGCGCGGTCGAGACCGCGAAGGCGGCCGAAGCCCGCCAGCGCGCCGCCGAAGCCGACGCGGCTGCTGCCGAAACGCGGCTTGCCGCCGCCGAAACGCGCCGCCGCGCGATCGAAGCCGAGGAGGCTGCCGCCCGGGCCGAGGAGGAGAAGAAGGCCGCCGCCCGGCGTGCCGCCGAAGCCGAGGAAGCCGCCGCCGAAGCCCTGCGCCGTGCTGCCGAAACGCGGCTCGCCGTTGCCGAAATCGAGCGGCGCGCGGCCGAAATCGAGGACGAGGCCAAGCTGACCCCACGCGAGCGGGCCATCCGCAAGGTCGCCCGCATGGCGCTCACGGCCGGCCTCACCGTCGACGGCCTGGAGCTCGACGAGATCCACCGCCGGCTGTGCGAGCTGGTCTCGCTCGCCGACGTCCAGCGCGAGCTGTCGGTGTCCTCCCCCGGCACCGCCTCCGAATACCGCCAGAAGGCGGCCGAGCTGCTCGCCGGCGGCTACCGGCTCCCGGCCTGACCCCGCGCGGAACGCCCCGCCCCGCCGTAATCGGGGCGGGACGCACCGCGACCGTACACCGCACCGGCCCGCTCCGGTGCCCTCGTCCTGGCACCCACCGTCGCCACCAGCCCACCCCGCGCACGACGCGGGGCGGTCTGGTGGCGGCCACGGCCGCCAGGCCGACCCAACCCCCAACACAGCACGCCCCGGCGGGCGTCGCCCGCCCGATGACCCGTGGAGGTTTCCCCCTGTGAACAGCACCGACCCGACGCACGCACCGCTGCGCGACGTGGCGCAGAGCCCCGAGGCCACCGCCCGGTACCTGGCCGACATCCAGCGGGTCCTGCTGGACATCGGCAAGAACCTGGAAATCCTCGCGATGGAGACGCGGGTGCACTGTCGAGGCACCCACGTGGAGGGTGACCGCTGGTACCACGCCCGGCTGCGTGCCCTGCCGGTGGAAAGGGAGCTCAAGAACGTGCTCAAGCACCTTCACGGCCTCACCGAGGGGCTGGAAAAGAGCGCCTATAAGCGCAACGTCTTCGCCGACGAGGTAAAGGCCCTTCCCGGAAAGCGTCAGGAAAAGGCACTGGCCAAGGAGCGGAAGAAGAACCCGCAGCCACTCCAGGCCGCCCCGGAATCCGGGGAGCGGGGTCACACGGACCAGAATTCCGGCTATGGTGGTCCTACGTCGCTTTACGACCTTGAGGAGGGTAAGTCGGCGTGACCATGCCGACCGGAGGTCGACCGCTCACCAAAGCCGAGCGGAAAAAATTCAACCGGGCCCGGCACGAGCAGAAGGTTCGGGCGGATCTGATCGCCCGACACGGCGAAGAGCTCGGGAATTTCCACTACTGGCTCCGGGTGATGAGCATCCGGGGCACGCAGAAGTTCCGCGAGGGCGACGCGACGCTCATCCGCGAGGTCTCTCTCGCGTTGGAGAACGTCTACCGCCGTCACTGCGGGTAGCCGCGCGGAGTCGTCGAAGGGCCGTCCTGGATCGTCGGGGCGGCCCTTCGGCGTCGCCAACGCGTGTCGCGCGTGCTGCGTGTCGCGCGTGTCGCGCACGCGCGTACGCGAGGCGGTGACCGTCTGTCAAGTCCCTTGAGGAGGTTCCGTGTCCGACGACACCGACGACAACGTGATTCAGCTCCCTCCACGGGACGGTGAATCCGGGGCTGTGCCCCAGGCCCCGGATATCGGGGGGTTTTTCTTCTCCGAGCCGCCCCGTTCCGACGAAGAGGGAATTCCGCCGGAGTCTCCGCTGGAGACCACGATGGAATTGCCGCCCGTTCCGAGTGCCCCGGACCCGGGAATGGCGCTTCGGTCGGAAGGGGCTCCACCGTCGGAAAGGGGCGAGGAAGACGGTGAATACGAGGAAGGTGAATACGTTCAACCGCGTTCTCTTGCCGACCGTCTCGGTGACTGGCTGGAATTCCGGCTGGAAAAGGCGCGGGCGCTTCATGAAAGCGAAGCGCCGTTCCGGGAAGCGGAAATCGCGCGGAAGACCGCCATGCTGGAGGCCCGCACCGCGCAGGACGTTGCGCTGATGGAGCAGAACGCCAAGCTCCACGCCGCGCAGATGAAGGCAAAGGCCGACAAGGCTGCGGCGCGAGGCAAGGCCGACGCGGCGCGGACCTCCAGCTCTGGCATGGGCGCCGACAAGGGCGGCCGCTCGAAGGCCAGCGGCGGGGGCGGCTCCTCACGCGGGGGCGGCAGCTCCGGCGGCTCGGGCCGGGGTGCCGGGACGAACGGGTCCGGCGGAGGGCCCGGCCGTGGCTCCGGGGGCGGCAGCTCCCCCAAGGGCGGCGGGAAGGGCTCTGGCGGCTCCGCCGGCGGCCGTGGCGGGGGCTCGAAGGGCAATGAGTCGTCCGGCAGCTCCCGAGGCCGTCAGAACGGCTCTGGCGGCTCCGGCGCGGGCAAGTTCGGCTCGGGGAAGGGTGCCGGGTCCGGCAAGGGCGGCGGCTCGGGCAACTCTGGCTCAGGCAAGGGCGGCGGGAAGGGCTCTGGCGGCTCCGCCGGCGGCAAGACGTCGAACTCGTCCGCCGCCGGCCCGGCGGCGGAGCGGGCCCGCGGCCGCCAGGAGCGGGCCGCCGCCCGGCAAGCGGCCCGCCAGCAGCGGCGCAGCGCCGCCCAGGCCGCCGACCTCGCCGACCGCAGCAAGGACCGCGACCAGGCCCGCACCAACCGGGAAGAGCGCCGCCGGGTCAAGGCCGAACGGAGGGCCGCGAAGCGGGACGCGGCGAAGGCCGATGCGGACCGCACCACTCTCGGTGCGGCCGTGGCAGAAGAAGCCCAGCGCCGCTGGGACAAGCGCCGCACGGACGCCGAGGCCGAGGACGGAGACGGCAAGAACGGCGATGCCAAGGACGGCGACGCCGCCACCGAGAAGACGCCCAAGGACGGCCCTGACGCCGCCTCTGACGGCCGCAAGGACACCCCGGCCGATGAGCCGGGCGGGACCGGAAAGGCCGCTCCAGGACCGTCCGGCGGCCCCGGAAAAGACAAGCCGTCGGGCGGCCCCAAGACCAAGGCCAAGAGGAGCCGTTCGGGGGCGTCGAAGGGCGGGGGCAAGGCACGCACCGGCGGGAACGGGTCCCGCGGCCCGTTCGGGGCGGAGGACGCGGCCCCGACGTACGACTGGCCCGGCCGCCCGGATGAGCCGCCACGGCACCGACCGGAAGCGGCCGAGGAGGACATCGAGGACGCGGTCATCGTCGACGACCCGGCCGATCCCTTCGGGGCCCACGTCCTCCACCCGGCCGGTCTGCCGCCCGCCCCGGAGCCGCACACCCCCCGGCCCGGCACCACCCGCCCCACCCCACAAGAGCACCAGGAGGACAGCGTGGGCAGCACGCAGGTCACCACCACATCCGGCCAGGCCGGCCTGGCGGCCAAGCACCGCACCGACATCACCTTCGACGAGTACCTGATGGCGATGGCCAACATCGCCATCGCCGCGGACCTCGACAAGGACCGGGCCGAGAACCTGGCGCAGGCGCTGGGCAAGGTCGCCGACGCCCTGCGCGACATGGCCGACGACCTGATCGGCGACCACAACATCGACATCCGCGTCACCGACCTGATCTGCGACCTGGCCGACGCCGCGGCCCGCATGAAGACCCAGGCCGCCCGGTGCGCCGAGGAGTGCGGCACCGCGTTCGAGGCCGCCCGCCTGGCGGCCGCCGAGGTCGCCCGCGTCTACGGCGAGGACATCCGGGCCATGGACGACGCGGGCCTGCGGCAGGCCTCCGCCGCCGCCCACCACGACTGAAGGGAACCAGCCCCATGGGCAACCTCACCCCTGTCGGCGCCCACGGCACCGCGGCCGCGCCGACGGACGGCGACAACCGCTACCAGGCCGTCCAGGCCAAACTGGCCCGGCTCGGCAAGGCGATGGACGAGGCCACGGTCGAACTCGAGGCCCTGCGCCGCGCCATGCGCGCAGGCGCCGACCGGGCCGAGGGCCTGGCCGTCGACATCGCGGGCGCCGGACTGGACGAGAAGTTCGTGGAGCTGACGAACCAGGTGGCCATCGCCCTGGGCGGCGCCGCCACCTCGGCTCGCAAGCTCCACGAAACCGCCGGGGAGGTCTCCGGCCTCGCCCACGACGCACGGCGCACCCACACCAAGCTCTACAGCGCGCTGGACGAGGTCCGCTCCGGCCGTCGCGAGCGCACCCCCAAGCCGGGCTTCTTCGCCCGCTGACCCCGACCCCGCCGAAGTCCCCGATGGGCGGCCCGCCACCGACGGCGGGCCGCCCATCGTCACTCCTGAAGGAGAAGCTCTCGTGTCCGTGCCGCGCAGCGTCGCCCTGGAGCGCACCCTCTACACCCTGGCCGCCCCGGTCCTCGCCGCGGCCCCGAACCTCTACCCCGACAGCCCTGTCAACACGGTCGTGCAGCTGGCGGGCGCCGCCGGCGTCGGCGGCTGGGTCCTGGCCTACAAGAGCGACGAGCCCGGCACGGGACGCAAGTTCCTGCGCTGGTCGCCGCTCGTGCTCGCCGCCGCCGTCGACGTCGCTGCGAAGAACACCGTCGGCTGGGGCCCGTGGTGCATGGACGCCCTGCTCGCCGCCGGATGGGCGGCCGCCGGCCTGCTCGTGCTGCCGCTCTCCCGCACCACCCGCCGCCGCCACCGGCCCGCCCTGGCCCACACCCCCACCCCGCAGCTCCGGCCCGCCCCCATCACCCCCGTGGCCCCGGCTCCGGTCGACGACGGCGCGGACCCGTTCACCCGTGGGGTGCGCCGGCTGTGGGAGCGGGCCGACCACCCCGGCCGCACCGTCGTGGTGACCGTCGACCGTCACGAGGGCATGGAGCACGACCTGACGATGCTGCTGCGCTCCGCCGAGCCCGGACGGCCGATTTCCGGACTGACCGAGGCCGCCGTCGCGGCCGCCTTCAGCGTCGACGAATCCGACGTCACCCTCGCCCCCGCGGCCCGGCAGCCCGGCCGCCAGGGCGGGCCCGGCTGGCTGGAAGTGCACGTCACCCCCGACGCCAACCGGCGGCGTCGCGAGGCTCCCACCGATGCCGAGTGGTGGGCCGACCGCATCGGCTCCGAGAAGGGCGCCATCCCCGGCTCGGTGTTCGTGAAGAAGGTCCGCGACGACCGGCGCAAGGTCACCCACTACATCGCCCGCGTCCCCGACGAGCTGGGCGAGCCGCGCGTCAACCAGCACACCCTGGCCGCCGCGTTGAAGACCCGGTACGACGAGGGCCGGCTGTTCGTCACCGTCGACGGCAGCCAGATCCTGGTCTCGCTGTGGGACACCAGCCCGCTCGCGCAGGTCTTCCCCGCCACCCGCGAGCTGCTCACCCCCGACAGCGAGGGGCGCTGGGTGACCGGCTACCTAGGCAACGGCCAGCCCGCCCGCAACCGCGTCTACACCGACCGGGGCGCCGCCCACGGCCTGTTCGTCGCCCCCTCCGGCGGCGGCAAGACCCAGCTGATGGGCCTGCACGTCGCGGCCGACGCCCTGTACGGGGCGGTGGTCTGGCTGGCCACCGAGGCCCCGGACGAGAAGACCGCCGCCCTGGGCCGGCACACCGACCGCTACGGCGTCGGCGCCCTCTACATGATCCGGCTGCTGCGCGCCCTGGACGCGCTGATGGAGATCCGCGGCGCCATGCCCTGGGAAGACGGACGCGTCCACGACTGGGACCCCAAGCTGCCGGGCTGCCCCTACCGGATGCTGTCCGCCTACCTGGACGAGTTCCTCTCCGCCGCCCGCCACGGCGACTACGGCGCGGAGATCATGGACCTCGCCGAACGCGTGTCGGTCAAGGGCCGCAAGTACGGCATCGGCATCAAGGTCGCCGGCCAGTCCATCTACGTCCAGGACGGCTTCACCCAGCTGCTGTGCGAGAACCTGCGCGAGAACTGCATCCCCATCGTGCTCAAGGTCGCCCCCAAGAAGGTGACCAGCATGTTCACGGCTCTCGGTATCCCGTCCGAGAACATCCCCGACCCCCTGCCCCGCTCCTTCTCCCCGGCCGAGGCGGGCCGGATCGAACGGGTGATGCGCGGCGAGCCCGAACCGCCGGCGGACTCCAACACCGGCGGCGCCGGATGGATCGTGGAAGCCAAGGAGCCCGAGGTCCTGCGCACCCTGTTCATGGACTTCAAGGCCGGCATCGACGGCTACTTCCCCGACACCGTCGCCACCCTGACCGACCACGAGATCGCCGAACTCGAAGCGCGCGGGCTGTGGTTCGACTGGACCGAGCCGCCCCGGCCCGGCGAGTTCGGCCCCGAGCCCGGCGACGAGAACGACGAAGAAGACGGCGACCGACCCCGGGGAGGAAAGCACCGCGGCCGGGACGGAAAGACCGAGCCGCACCCCGACACCGTCGCCTCCCCCAGCGAGGCGCTGGACGTCATCAAGAAGCTCACCAACGCCTAGAGACCGTCGACCGACACTCCGTCAGGGCCCGGCCGCGCCACGCGGCCGAGCCCTGCACGTTACCCGCCACCACCGAAAGGGACGCACGTGTCCGCACCCCGCACCACCAGCCTGCCCTGCGTCATCGTCGTGGACGACGCCTCCCTCCTCGACCGGTTCGGCCTTCAGGACCTGGTCGACCGCATCGCCCTCGGCGGCCGCCGCGACGGCACACACACCCACGGACCCGACGCGCCGCGCCCGCACCGCGCGTTCCTGTCCGAACTCGAGGCCGCCGCCCGGTTGGACGAGCGGTAACCACCCACCCCTGGCTCCGTTTCTCCGCGCCCTCCCCACCGCGTCCCGGCGGGGAGGGCGCCCGCACATGTTCGGGAGGCCGACCGATGAGCACCACCACCCGCACCCCGACGGCCACGCAGGCCGGTGCCGTCCCGCAGGCTCTCGGCCTGGAGGCCCGGCTGGCCAGCGTCGAGGCGGCCCTGACCCTCCGCCTGGAGACAGCCGCCCTGGCCGTCGAAGTCAACACCGCCCACATCCCCACCGACCCCGTCGATCTGACCGACGTCGTGCGCGGCCCCCTCACTCCCGCTTCCGCTCCCCGCCTGCTGCCCGACGACCTGTACCCCACCCCGGTTGCGGCGCTGCTGCAGCGAGCCGCCCACCGGCTGGAGACCGGTGGCTGGTGCCGCGGCGGCACCGTCGCCGAGGACGGGGCCCGCTGCCTCTACGGCGCGCTCCGCGCCGAGGACCCCGGCGGCGAACACCTCGACGACGCCCTGACGGTGCTCTTGGAGGCGCTCCGCCGGGAGTTCGGCCCCGACGTCGAGACGGTCCCGTCCGCGAACGACCACTTGGTCCGCGGCCAGGCGCACGCGGTGCGCATCCTCGGGGACGCCGCCGCCCTCGCCGACGCCCGCGGCCTGTGACCCGCCGGTCCGCCTGCCTCGCACCCGAACCCCGCCCTCCTTCGGTGAGGGAGCGGGTGCGGGGCAGGCCGCCCGGCCCCACACGCGACAAGGCGGATGCACCCCGCCCTCCTCACGTGCCACCCCGGATGTGCCCTGCAACTTCCCTTCCACGACGACAAGGTGCGCTCTCCATGCCCCCACACTCTGGGCTCGACTTCCCCGACGTGGACCTCACCGACGCGTTCTGCGGCGGCGGCGGATCCTCCGAAGGCGCCCGCGAAGCCGGCGTCCGAGTGCGCGTCGCGCTCAACCACTGGCCGCTGGCCATCAAGGTCCACAGCGTCAACCACCCCGACGCCGCGCACGACTGCGCCGACCTCTCCCAGGTCGATCCGCGCCGCTACCCGACCACCGTCATGGCGTGGTTCTCCCCGTCGTGCACCAACCACACCATCGCCCGCGGCCGCCGACGCCACGTCGACGCCACTTTGGATCTGTTCGGCGAGGTCCTGCCCGACGCGGCCGCCGACCGGTCCCGCGCCACGATGTGGGACGTCGTCCGGTTCTCCGAGTACCACCGCTACCGGATCGTGCTCGTGGAGAACGTCGTCGACGTCCGCGAGTGGATCCTGTGGCCCGCGTGGATCGCCGCCATGGTCGCCCTCGGCTACCGCTTCAAGGTCGTCTGCCTGAACTCGATGCACGCCCAGGCCCTCGGCGAAGGCGCCCCACAGTCCCGCGACCGGCTGTACGTCGTCTTCTGGCGCGAAGGCGACCGCGCCCCGGACATCGACAAATGGACCCGCCCCCGAGCGCACTGTCCTCGGTGTGACCGCACCGTCCGCGCCGTCCAGGCGTGGAAGAACCCCGACCGCCCCTACGGCCGGTACCGGCAGCAGTACCTCTGGCGCTGCCCCACCACCCGCTGCCACACCGAACTGACCCCCGCCGTCCGTCCGGCCGCGGATGTCATCGACCGGTCTCGGCCCGCCACCCGCATCGGTGATCGGGCCCGGCCGCTGGCGGAGGCGACCATGCGGCACATCCGCGACGGCCTCGCCGCCCACGCCCGCCCGACCGACTCCGGCGGCCTGACAGTGCCCGACCTGGTCCTGCCCTACTACGGCAACACCAGCGTCCGCCCGGTCGACGAGCCCCTTCCCACCGTCACCACCGTCGACCGTCACGCCCTACTGCTCGGCGGGGAAGTGCGCGGCGTGGAGGACCTGCGGTTCCGGATGCTCACCCCAGGCGAGTACGCCGCCGCCATGGCCTTCCCCGACACCTACCGGTGGCAGGGCACCAAGCGTGAACGCGTCCGGATGGCCGGCAACGCGGTCACCCCGCCCGCCGCCCGCGATCTGGTCGCCATGGCTGTCGAGGCCCTCACCGGGCAGTGCATCGAGCCGCGTCGGTCCGACCTGACGACGGCTGCCTGACCGCCTGGCACCAGGCTCGGGCGCTTTCCGCGCCCCTTGTCTCGTCCATGTCCGCACCGGGGCGGCCGTGCGTGTGCTTGCCGGCCCACACGACCGCCCCGCTCCCGTCCCGTAGAACGGAGAACCCAGTATGTCCCTGACGCTTCCCCCGGTCCGCTCTGGCGCGTTAACCGCCGCGGCGGTCGCCGCTCCCGCCCTGGCCCTGGGATGGGCCACCCACACCGTGGCCCTCCATCGCCGCCTGGCCGCCGCCCGCCGCGACCCGCTCACCGGCCTGCTCACCCGCACCGGTTGGACGGCTCGCGCTCGGCGGCTGATCGACCGCCACAGCAGCCAGGCACTGGTGGTGTTGGTCGACGCCGACCACTTCAAGACGATCAACGACACCCACGGGCACGCGGCCGGAGACGCGGTGCTGACCGCCATCGCGGACCGGTTGACGGCCTGGGCAGGCAGCCGAGGGGTGGTCGGCCGGCTGGGCGGGGACGAGTTCACCGCCGCCCTCCCCTCCGTGCCGCACCAACACCTGGCCCGGCTGGAACAGTTGACCGACGCGCTCGCCCGACCGGTCCACCACGACCGCCTGACGGTGGAGGCGGCCGCGTCGGTGGGCGCCGCTTCTCCCACCGCCGTCGGCACCCGCAACCTGGACGCTCTGCTGCGCGCCGCGGACGCGGCGATGTACCGGGTCAAGCACACCGGTGCCCCCGGCCTGGCCGGGCCCGAAGACCTGGCCGCGCCCTGCGTCAACGGCCGCCGCGCCGGGCGGCCGGGCACCGGGGAAGCGGCCAACGGGGAGGTGCGGGCCGCATGACCGCCGCCGACACGCTCGCCGATCCCCGCATCCCATTCCCCGACACCGACCGGCCGTTGGCCTGCCGCCGAAACCCCGAGTGGTTCCGCCACGACCCGTACGACCCCGACCCAACGGCGCGGGCCACCGGCGATCTGGAGCAGGCCAGGAAGGCGTGCGGGCGGTGCCCGATCGCCCGCCAGTGCCTGCTGTGGGCACTGGCCCACCCCGAGCTGACCCGGACCGACATCTGGGCGGCCACCACTTTGCAGATGCGCGGCGCCCTGCGCCGGCGCCTGACGCTCCGGCTGGGCGAGGACTGGGTGGCCCAGGTCGCCGCCACGGAGAAAGCCCGCGCCCAGCGAGCCCGCCGTACCCCCGCCCCGTGACCGCACCGACGACCAGGAGCACCCGATGACCCCCGACCCGTACGCCACCGCCCTGGATCAGGTCGTCGGCCCGCACCGGGCCGCCGAGATCGTCCGGGACCTCGCCCGCCACCTCGCCCACGCCGACGGCCTGCCCGAGAAGGTGGCGCTGCGCCTGACATGCGAGCGCGCCGCCGACGGCGACCCGCTGCTGCTGGCCGCCCCCGGCCAGGTGTGGGAGCTGCGCCCGGACGCCGACATCGACGACGCCCCGGGCCGGCGGCTGGACCTCTACGGACGCCTGGACGGCCCGCCGCGCATCCTGGCCCTGGTCGACGGCGCCTCCGTCCTCGACGAGGAGCTCGACGAGGACGAGCAGGGAATGTTGCTGTCGGTCCTGGACCACTACCGGCTGGTGGCCTGGCCCCGGATCCCGGACGCGGCCCCGACGGTCCCCGACCACGGGGGTGGCGATGCGGCCCGGTGACCAGCCGCAGGGACTGCCGGAATTCCGCTGGCGCCAGGCCCCGAAGGGACTGGCGACCCGCCGGCAACTGCGCGCCATGGGCCTGCGGCCCGGCGGGCAGGAACCGGTCGCCGCCATCGTCTGCCGCCGCGGCAAACGCCGCGCGTGGCTGTACCAGATCGACCGGGCCAAGCCGAAACTGCCGATGACCCTGGCCAAAGAGCAGGCTCTGGACCGGGCCATGGAGGCCCGGCAACGGTGCCCCCGCTGCAAGCGCCGGTACTTCCACTGCCTGCCGCTGAAGACCCTGGGCTGCTGTCTGGAGTGCCACGACGGCACCCCCGCCGACCCGGGCAGCTACCTCCCACCGGCCGACGACCAGCCTCTCGCGGCGTGAAACCCGGCCACATGTCCGACGAGCCGCCGCGCCTCCGCCCTGACTGCGCAAAGAACGAGGCGCGCCCCCGTCACCTGTCATCCGGGGGCGCGCCGTGTGACGTCCCGCCCCTGTAGAAGAGCGAGAACCGGAGTTCATCATGACCGCACCCACCAGTCCCCGCCACCGCACGCGACCGCCGGTCGCGGCCCTGCTCGCGCTCGGCGCCACCGCCGCCGTGGCCGCCGCGACCGTCTGCGTCCGGACGGCCGGTCCCTGGTCGCTGCACGTCTCCCGCCACCTGATCGAACTCTCGCCCACGGCGCGCCGGAACTGCCCCGACTGCCGAGGCCAGGGCGGTTGGTGGATCGGTGGCGCGAACCCGGAGATGGAGGCCTGCGGCTGCTGGTCCGACCGCCCCACGCTCCGCGTCCGGCTGCTGCCCCGCCCGCCGATCCCGGACGAACCTCCGTTCTGAGCCGTCCTTGAGTCACCGCTTCCGGGCGGCCGCACCCCACGGTGTGGCCGCCCGATCCGCATTCCACGACCACGGAGAACTCCCTCTTATGACCGCCCTTGTGCTCTCCACCCCAGGCACGATTCAGGAGGCCTGCCGCATGACCACCTTCGACGCTTCCGTTCGCGACAAGAACCTGGACGCCGCCTGCGCCACGGTGGCCGGCGAGATCGCCCGTACCGACGGCAAAGCGTCCCTGCTGCTGGCCTTCGTCGGAGCGGTGCTCGCCGGGCTCGCCTCCGCCGCCGACGCCGACCTGCCCACGGTGGCCAAGGTCTGCGGCGGCGTGGCTGCCCTCGCCCTGGGCGCCGCCGCCATGCTGCTGTTGTCCGTCGTCCGCCCCCGCCTGGGCGGCACCGACCGCGCCTCCTTCCCCTACTGGGCGCGGCTGGACGAACAGCAGATCCTCGCCTCGATGGACGGCGACACCCGCGCCGCCCGGGTGCGCGTCCTGTCGATCATCGCCGTGGGCAAGTTCACCCGCCTGCGTCAAGCGGTCGACCTCATCCGCGTCGCCCTGGTGCTCCTGGTCCCGGCCGCCGCCGGCGCCCTGATCTGACCCGACTGCGGAGGACGTCCCGACCTGGGGCGAGCACGACCGCGCCTCCACCACACCACCGCCGCTTCCGACCCGTAAGGAGAACGACGCCCGTGTCCGTGCCGAACGCCGCCCTTCCCGACCCGGCTCTCGTCGTGCTGATCGGCCCCGCTGGCAGCGGGAAGAGCACGCTGGCCCGCACCTGGCCCGCCACCCAGGTCCTCGAACTCGACTACTACCGGGCGCTGGTCTCGGACGAACCCGGCGACCAAGCGGCCACCGCCGACGCGGTCCGCGCCCTGCGCACCGTGCTGGAAGCCCGCCTCGCCCGGAAACTGACCTGCGTGGTCGACGCCACCAACACCGAGGCCCACGTCCGTAAACAGTTGCTGGCCGCCGCCCGCCGCCACGACATGCCGGCCGTCGCGGTGCTCGCGTCCACGCCCTTGCCGGTCTGTCTGGGACGCAACACCGCCCGCCCGGAGAGCCGCCGGGTGCCCGAAGAGGTGGTGCGTGCCCAGCACGCCGCGGTGATCGCCTCCCGTCCCCGCCTGGCCGAGGAAGGGTTCGACCACGTGGTCCTCGCCGACGACCTCCACCGCTTGAAAGCGCTGCTGCGTCGGGCCAGCGACACCCGCTGCGCGGACCTCGGCCTCGACGGCGGCGACGGCCTGGGCGACCTGCTGCTGGTGCGCCGCTTCTTCGGCTCCGAGATCCTGCCACTGTGGCGGTGGAAGCCCGACTCACAGCTCGCCGACGGTGACCGTGTCGCCGAAATCCGGCTCGGCCCGGACCGGCTCGTTCTCGCCCTGCGCACCGACGTCGACGGTGAGGGCGACTACGGTTTCGACGCCCTGGTCCGCTGCCCGATGGCCCACGACTGCCCCGGCCCGGCGTGGGCGCCGGTCCACCACGTCACCGACCTGTACCGCGCGCTGACCGGTGCCATGAACGACGACCCGGACATCGTCTGCACCGTCCACGGCGGGTTCGACGACGCCGACCAGGAAACCGACGACCACGGCCTCGAAGAGGGCGCGGACTTCGCAGCACCGGCGTTGGAGGTGGTCGGCGGATGACCACCGACCCCACCACCGGCACCGCTTCCGGCTGGGACCAGGCCGTCTTCCGCTGCGGCCGGTGCGGTGCCGAACTCACCGCCACCACCGAGGACAACTACCGGCGGGTCGTCGGCGTTCACACCGACGCGCACGCGCTGTGGGATCGCCTGAACCCCATCGAACGCGAGGGGTTGGCCTCGATCCTCCGCGTGATCCTTGCCGCGCCGGACCTCGGCACCGAGTTCCTCGCCCTCATGGACAGGGCGAACCAGGCCGACACGCGCGGCACCCCGCACACCCAAGAGACGCACCGATGAGCCCAGCCGTCCCCGGGCCCCACCCAGGGACTGTTCGCGCTCTAGCCGCGGCGCGCTTCCGCGGCCGCCCCCGCCCCCTCTGCGCCCAGGGGCGGGGGCGGCCGGTGGTGGCCCGCGCCTGTCACCGGTCGCGGGCCGACCGCACCCCGAGACAGCCGACATCGCCGGCAAGCCAAGCGGCTGTCCCGGGGCCGCCCATCCCGCATCACACGAGAAGGCGAGGAACCAATATGACCATCCAGGCACGCCCCGTGCCGGGCACCACGCGGTGGTCCACATGACCGCGGAGTCGTCGAACACGCCCCCAGATGTGGTCCGGGGCATCACCCTCCGGCAGCCCTGGGCCACCTGCGTATTGGCGGGCAAGGACGTCGAGAACCGCCCCGCACCCTGGAATTGGCGAGGCTGGCTGCTGCTGCACGCCGGAAAGACCATCGAGCGGGCGCCACTGCGTATTCCGCTGGTCGCCCGCGCGATCCGCGGCCGGACGCTGGAGACCGGGGCGGTCATCGGCGTGGCCCGCCTGACCGACTGCCACCGCTGCCCCGACAGCGGACGCCTGTGCAGCCCGTGGGCCCAGCGAGGCGCTTATCACCTGGTGTTGGCCGACGTCCACGCGTTGCCGCTGCCAGTGCCCGCCACGGGCGCCCTCGGGCCGTGGCGGCCGTCTGCCGAATTGCTGAAGCAGGTTCTCCTCCAACTCCCCGACCTACCGGCCCTGAAAGGCACCACATGACCTCGCAGCCCCGATCCGACACCCCCGGCGATCCCAGCGCGCGGCGACCGGCGAGGTCGGCACCCCGACGGGCAGTCAACGCCACCCGCATCGCCGCCCTGCGGCCCGACGTCGCCGCCCGGCTCCACTGCCCCTCCCCAGCACCGGAATTCGTCTGCGGCCGGTGCCACGTGGCCTGGGCCGGGGCGGAGGCCGACTGCTGGAACTGCGGCCTTCCGGCCACCACCTGGCACGCCCGTCCCGGCTCCGCTCTGCAGCACCTGCTGCACGGCACCCGGCCGCACCAGAAGACGCGGTAGAGGAAAGGCGCGCGGATGTTCGCCGACTTCTCCCAGGCGCTCGCCGCCGAACACCTCCCCGTCCCGCACCAGGTCGCCGTCCAGGAACAGGCGGCAGCTCGCGCGGTTGCCCGCCGCGCCCACGACCACGCCGCCCTGGCGCGGCTGCTGCGGATGCTCGGGCTGCCCACCGACGAGACCACTCTCATCGGGCTCCAGCCCTACCTGACCGACGATTCCACAGACGACCAGTCCACCGGAGAACCACCGACGATGACGACACCGAACGCTTTCGAGGCCATGGCCCTGTCCATGCACCACAACGGCGATGCCCCCGAGACGATCTGTGAGGCGACCGGCCTGACCCGGACCGAACTCGAGCAGCTACTGGCCTGGGCCGAGGCCCATCGGATGGCCATCCGCAACCGCGTCGCCCGCATCCGCACCGACCTGACCGAGCTGGCCGCCCACGCCACCAGCCTGGCGGAGGTCGGCTGATGAGGCATGACGACGCGATAGTCCTGGACGGGTTCCTGGACGAGGACACCGCTCCCAGTGACGTGCACGAGACGACGGCCAGGTTCCGGCTGATCGTCTCCCCCAGCGACGACCGCGCGGACGAGACGGTCCTGGCGTGCGTGGCGTCCGACCCGCTGCTGGCCCGCGCCGTGCTGCACGAGCTGCACCAAGGCGACCGGC
This sequence comes from Streptomyces megasporus, assembly GCF_000718985.1. Classification (GTDB taxonomy): domain Bacteria; phylum Actinomycetota; class Actinomycetes; order Streptomycetales; family Streptomycetaceae; genus Streptomyces; species Streptomyces megasporus. The sequence goes on from NZ_JODL01000036.1 coordinate 35,870, forward strand.
TACGGGTCACCGGCTACCTCCGCCTGCCTCGTACCCCCGATCAGCCGGTGCGGCTGCACGCGCACCGGATCGATTTCCTGGCCACCGCACCCTTGCTGGAACCCACCGACCCCGACGGCACCGGAGCCGCTGGCATGCCCGATGCGGGCGAGGAGACCACCGCTCTCGCCGACGGCGGCCTGCTCGACCGGCACGGCGTCTACGTCATCTACCGCGATCCCGACACCGGGACCGCTTGTGCGTGGAGCCCCGCCGGCGCCTGGGTCGGCGGCACCACCGACACCCCGGCCGCCATCCAGGCCCTGATCGACACCTACGAGCACCGCACGGCTCTCGGCGAGCCCTGACCCAGCCAACACCACACCACACCGCCGTGCCCGCCTGGCCCTCCCAAGAGCCGGACGGACACGGCGGTTTGGCACCGCCCACCGAACCGAAACGAACAGGAGGCCCCTGCATGCGTCCGATCCGGCTGATCTCCTTCGGCTACCTCCACCTGCCCACCGACCCCGACGGCCGCCCCGTCCCGCCGGCCGCCGACCGCGTCGAGGACGTCCGCACTCGGCTCCGCGACCCCGCCGCCGCCCAAGCCATCCTCGACCTCGACGGCCGTGACCTGCGCGTCCAGGACGTCGTGGTGGGCACCCACGGTGCCCGTGAACTGCTGGACAACCTCACCGCCTACGCCCTCCTCCCGGCCGGGCCCGACAGCATCGCCATCGGCTGCTCAGGGGGTAGGCACCGCGCTTGCGCGCTCGTGGAGATCCTCGCCCGCCGTATCCGCGCCCACGGCCGCGGTGCGGAGATCCGGCACCTGCACGCCCACCTGCCCCGTGTCCTGACCACCCCCGCCGCCCCGATCACGGGGCGGCCCGTCGTCACCGAGGCCGTGAACGGCGGCCGCGTCCTCAAGCACTACCCGCCCGGGGCGGGCGTCTACGTCGCCGAGCACTACGACGAGGTGCCCCTGACGGGCGGAGGCGAACCCTGCTGGCGGCGCTGGAACACCGCGGCGCTGCACGAGCCGCTCGGCGACACCCCCCACAACCCCGCACAGCACCGAGACACCACGGTGTACCGGCCCCACCGGGAGAACGTCGCCGACATCATCGACGGCGTCGGCGTCCTTGACCACGAAGACGGCTACATCGCGCTCACCCACGATCTCGACCGGGCACTCGCCGCGATGAAGGGTTTCCACCGCCACCACTGCCGCGAGTCCCTCACCGACCGTGACATCGACCCCGGCCGCGACCTGCGCACCGGCTGGGTGCGCCTGGGCGGCCCCGACGCCGAGGTCTGGTTCGAGTCGGTCGACGCCGACCACCCCCGAGCCGTGCCCGCCACGTGGCTCGACCTGTGACCCGCCACCACTGACGAGCGCCGGTCCACTGTTGCCGACACCGGCCACACGGACCGGTCTGCCGCAGGTCACGCAGCAGACCGCTTCACATCCGATCCGGCCGGACCACGAGACCAAGGCCCGCGGTCCGGCCCGGATGCCTGTTCTCTCCTTCTCGCCGAAAGGCTTCCCAATGCTGATGTCAAGCCGCCGCTGTGACAGGCGGTGTGGCTTGGTAGCACGCTCCGTCACGGATCATGGCCCACAGGACGTTGACGC
>NZ_JODL01000037.1 GCF_000718985.1 Streptomyces megasporus
AGACATCATGCGCTGCCTCAAGCGATTCGTCGCCCGCGAGGTCTACCGCGCACTGACCACCCCAGCCACCGGACAAGTCACGCAAAACAGCCTCACCCCCGCGGCTTGACAACCATAGGAGCATCCGGCCGTCGAGGAGGGCGGGACGGAGACGGACGTCAGCCGAACCAGCCGGTGAAGGGGGTCTCCTCGGCTTCCTCGGCCTCCGCGCGGCGGCTGCGCGCCCTGGCCAGCACGCGCTCGGCGTGGGCCCGCCAGGCCGCCGGGTCCTTGTCGTTCGGCAGCGCGTCCCCGAGCGCCGGCGTCGTCTCCTCGACCGCCCGCGCCGTGCCGACCCGCTCCGAACCGGCCCGCTCTGTGCCGACCCGCTCCGCGAGGGCGGGGACGTGCTCGCGCGCCGGGCGCTCGGCCGGGCCGCGCTCGCGCGCGGCGCGCGCCGTTCCGAAGTAGTCGCCGCCCTTGCGCCGCAGGTCGTCGGCGCTCCCGTCGCGCGGCGTCCCCTTGGGCGCTTTCCGCAGGTGCGGGATGTGCTTGGCGCAGTGGATGTACGCCTCCTCCACCGTCACCCGCACCCACAGCCGCGCCCGTCGTCCGGGGGCGGGGTCGACCGGGATCTCGGGGTGCTCCGCCCGGATCGCCGCGTCCTCGACGACCTCGGCGCGGCCGTTGACGTGCAGGCCGATCCGGGCCTGGAAGAAGTCGATCATCAGGATGCCCACGTGCGGGTTCTCCTGGATGTTGCCCAGGCTGGCGTGCACGCCGTTGCCCCGGTACTCGGGGTAGACCAGGGTGCGCTCGTCGATCACGTGCAGGAATCCGGGCGGCCCGGCACGGAAGGTGTTGTCGCACTCGCCGTGCCGGTCGGCGGTGGCCAGGAAGAACATCTCCTGCTGCCCGACGAACTCCCGCATCCGCTCGTTGAGGTGGTCGAGCATCTGCTCGTCGTAGAAGCGGTCGGCGCGCTCGACCGTGCCCAGCCGCCGCTGCAGCGCGTGCTCGCCGTCGCTGCCGGGCCGCACGGGCGTGAACGCCTCCGCCCGCCGGTGCTCCACCGGGCCCACGGCCCGCAGCGTCATCGTCTCGTCGGCCGGCCTGACCGCGTCCGTCACTCCCGTCACATCCGCCACGCTCGCCATCTCCGTCGCATCCATCACATCCGTCACGCCCGCCACGCCGACGCCGTGGTTCACGCGGTGCTCCACGTCCCGTTCCACTTCTCCGTCGCTCTTGGTTCCTGCCGTACCCGGTCGTCCGCCGTCACCGGCCGCCCGCGACGGACAGGCCCTCGAGGGAGTCGTGCCGTATGCGGTGGGAGGGAATGCCGGACCCCACCAGCGCGTCCACCCCGTTGCGGATCATCCCGGGCGGACCGGAGAGGTAGCCGTCGTACGTGTGCCACGGCCCGCACCGCCGGACGGCGTCCGGCAGTCGGCCGGTGAGACCGTTCGACGGCCCCTCGGCGACCACCGGGCGGACCGACAGCCAGGGGTGCCGTCGCTCCATCTCCCACATGGCGTCCAGGTCGTACAGGTCGTGGTCGCTGCGGGCGCCGTAGAACACCTCCACCGAACGGGCCCTGCCCTGCCGGGCCACGTCCTCCACCAGCGCCTTGATCGGCGCGATGCCGGTGCCGCCGCCCAGACAGAGCAGGCCGTTGTCGCGGGAGTGGTCCACGGTCATCGTCCCCGCCGGGGCGCCCAGCCGCAGCACGTGGCCGGGGCGGGCGCGGTGGACGAGCGCGTTCGAGACCCAGCCCGCCGGCACGGCCTTGACGTGGAAGACCAGCAGCCCGTCCGGGCGCGGGGCGCAGGCGATGGAGTAGCTCCGCCACACCTTCGGCCACCACGGCGTCTCCACACTGGCGTACTGCCCGGCCCGGAAGGGGTAGGGGTGGTCGGGCCGCACGGTGATGACAGCGATGTCGGCGGTGCGCATCTCGTGCGAGACCACCTCCGCCTCCCACCAGGCGGGGGCGTGCCGCTCGTTCTCGGCCGCGGCGTCGATCATGATCTGGGAGATCGCGGTGTAGGCGCGCACCCAGGCGGCCTCCGTCTCCTCGTTCCAGGTCCGCGTGGCGTAGCGGGTGAGCGCGTCGATCAGGCACTCGCCGACGGCCGGGTAGTGCTCGGGTCGGGTGCCGTACTTGCGGTGGCCTCGGCCCAGGTGGGAGAGGTACTCGGTCAGGACGCGGGTGTCGTCGATGAGCCTGGCGGAGGTCAGCAGCGCCCTGAACAGCCGGTCGCGCTGGGCGTCCATGGAGGCGGGGAAGAGATCGCGCAGCCCCGGGTACCGGACGAAGAGCAGCGCGTAGAAGTACGAGGTGACCGCCTGGGCTATCGGCTCGACCTCGTCCAGCGTGCGGCGTATCAGCTCCGCGTCGTCTTCGGGATCGAACCTGCCGTAGTCGGGGTTGGCGACGAACGGTTCCGGGGAGGGCGCGGACGCGGGACGGGAGACCGGCGAGGGCGGGGGACCGGACGGCGACGCGGTCCGCTCCTCACTCGGAGTGTCGAACCAGTTCCACCCCCCGCCGGCGTCACGGCCCGCGGCGGCGGCTCCACCGGCCGCGCCCTGTGGAGTTCCGTTGCCCGCCGACGTAGTGGCCATGGTCTGTCTCGCCTCGAACATCTTCCGATCGGTCCGGTCGCTCACCGAAGGAGGAAAGCGCCCGTAGTGGAGACTCCGTGTCATCGGCCGCGGATTCCCGCGAGCGGCGATGTGAACTCGACCATACCGGCGCTCCGTCCATGCACAAGTCCCGACCACGACTCCACGGAATTTCCCGACTCCGCCACCCGTCGGACACACGTGGCCGTCCTCTCCGACGCCCCGCCCACCGTCCCCGACAGGCCCGCGGAGCAGGGAAGTCGGCCCTCCCGTCGGCCCGATGGCGGAGACCGGACCGGCGGGGGAGACGGACGGTGCGCACGGCGGCCGGTAAGCCCACGCGTCCCACCCGAGCACATCCCGCAAGCCACCCGACGCCAACCGCTCACATTTCCGGTGCGCGATCTTCACTTTCCCGGATGGCGTATCCGGTGGTACGGGAGAAACCCGGGGGATCGCCCCGTCCGCGCCGTCCCTCACGGGCCGCTCCCTTTCTCCCACGGCTCCCTTGCTCAGCCCGCTACTTGACGGCCCGGTACCTGACGACCCACTACCTGACGGCCCGGTGCTCGACGACCCCTCGTCGTTCGTTCTCTCCGCCATTCGTCCCCGGCCGCGTCCCCGGCCGTCCACGTCACCGGTTCCGCCGCGCGCCTCGGACGCGGCGGGGTAAACGGGTGGCCGTCCCACCGCCCGGTCGGCCATCCTGGTCTTCCGTGACATCCTCCGCACCGTCATCACCGCTCTCGTCCCCGCCGCCTCCCCACCCTCCGGTCGTCCGTCGCCTCACCCTCGACGACCTGCCGGCCTGCCTCGACCTCGCCGCCGACCGAGGCTGGGCCCGCGAGGAACACAAGTGGCGGCTGCTGCTGACCGCCGGGCAGGGCCACGGCATCGACGACCCCCGGGGCGGCCTGATCGGCGCCTTCGTCCTCACCACCTACGGCCCCTTGGACGGCGACCCCGGAGGCAGGCCCTCCGCCTGCGTCTCCATGGTGCTGGTCGCCGCGCGTCACGCCCGCCGCGGCCTGGGCCTGGGCCTGATGCGGCACGCGCTGGAGGAGGCGGGCGACGCCACCGTCTTCCTCTTCGCCACCGACCTCGGCCGCCCCCTCTACGAACGGCTCGGCTTCACCGCCCTCGCCCCCGCCGACATGTTCACCGGTCGCTTCGCCTGCTCCTGCGCCGAGGACCACACCGCCGCCGTCCCCGTACGCGACGCCACCGCGGCCGACCTGCCCGCCCTACGGGCCCTGGACGCCACCGTCTTCGGCGCCGACCGCACCCACCTCCTCGCCCGTCTCCCCTCCTTCGCCGACCGCATCGCCGTCGCCGCCACCGACACGGAGCTCACCGGTTTCGCCGCCGCCTGGCCGACCGAGGGCGCCACCGTGATCGGTCCGGTCGTCGCCGAGGACGAGACCACCGCACGGGCGCTGATCGCCCACCTGGCCTCGCGCGTCGAGGGCCCGATCCGCTTCGACACCTACGCCCACCACCGGGAGTTGGCCACCTGGCTGCGCGCCCACGGACTCGACGGCCGCTTCCTGGCCACCCTGATGGTCCACGGCACCCCGGACGTCCCCTGCGACACCGGCCGCGTCTTCGCCCCGTACTCGGTGGCGCTGGGCTGACGGCCCGCCCGACGCCCCCGAGGGTTCCGGGGGCGTCGGGCGGCACGGGGCGCGGGACGTCAGTCCGCGCGCCAGCCCTCCGGATCGACACCGCCCGGCACCGGGGCCTCGGGGTCGTACGGGCGACGGGTGAAGACGAACGTCCCCACATCGAGGTGGTCGGCCGTGCCGTCCGCACGGCGCACCACCCGCAGCGTCTCACCCGCGTAGTAGCCGTCCAGCCCCGTCCAGGTGCCGTCCTCCTCCGGCCGGAACCGGGAGCCCCGGCCCCCGCCTCCCACCGCGCCCAACTCCAACGCACGCCCCTCGCGCAGCCGCAGCACGAACGCCGACGGCCCCCAGTACCAGGTGCCGGTCAGCTCCAGCAGCCGTGGATCGGCCTCGGACCGCGGACGCCACGGCTCGGGGAAGGACGGCTCGCGCTCGGCCACGATCTCCAGCAGATCGGCCGCCAGGCCCCCCACCGGCACCCCCGACGTCGCGTTGACCAGTGCCACGCTCGCCAACCGATCCTCCGGAGCCGTCCACACGGCGGCCAGGAACCCCGGCATCGACCCGGTGTGCCCGGACAGCAACCGCCCGCCGGACCGGGCCAGTTGCAGCCCCAGCCCGTACGCCTGGTCCCAGGCGTCCGCCTCCGGGGCCACCGCCGGGGCCCGCATCTCGGCCAGGCTCTCCGCGGCGAGCACCCGTTCGTCGCCCGCCGTCAGGAACACCGCGTAGCGGCACAGGTCCTCGGCCGTCGACCAGAGCTGCCCGGCGGGCGCCATCAGCCCCGTCTCGGCGGCCGGTTCGGGCTGCGTCACGTCCGCCCACGGGTGCACGGCCCACCCGCGGGCGTACGGTTCCACGGGCAGCGTCGTCGTGCGGCGCATGCCCAGCGGCCCGAGCACCTCCTCGCGCAGCACGTCGCTCCACGGCGCCCCGCGCAGCCGCTCCACGAGGGAGCCCAGGAGCGCGTACCCGAGGTTGGAGTAGTGGTGCCGCCGCCCCGTCGGGTGCCGCAGCGGCCGCTCGCCGAAGAGGTCGCCCGGCTCGGGCCTCAACCCACCGGGGGTCCGCTCCCACCAGGGACCGCGCGGCTCCGCGGCCAGGCCGGAGGAGTGGGAGAGCACCTGGGCGATCGTCGCCCCGGCCAACGCCGGACCCGCGTCCGCGGGCACGTCCAGGTGCTTGCCGAGCGGATCGGCGAGGTCCAGCAGCCCCTCGTCGCGCAGCCGCATCACCAGCACGGCGACGAACGTCTTGGTGATCGACCCGATCCGGTACTGGGTGTCCGTGGTCGGCGGTTCGCCGTCCACATCGCCGCGCGCCCCGGCCCACACGGCCTTCCCGTCCCGCACCACGGCCCCGACCACCGAGGGCACCCGACCCTCGGCCTGTGCGCGGGCCAGCCTGTGGAGGAGGGCGCGACGGGTCTCGGGCAGCGGCTCCGCGTCCGGTTCTCCGTTGTCTGTGATCATGTGACCACCCTTCCCGATCACGCCCGCGGACGCCGGCCTTTTCCACCGCGTCACCCGAGGTGGACGGGCGCCCCTTCGCACGCTTTCACGTCGTTCGTTCGTGTCTCCACATGTTTCGTCTCGTTCTCCCTGTGAGGGGCGGGGCCATTGGGGTGACGCCCGATCGGAGGAGAAGACGATGGTGGACGAAACCGTCCTGTTGGAGTCGAGGGCACTGCGCGAGAGCGTGTCGGACCGCACGGAGGCACTCGACAAGATCAAGGCCCTCTCCGTCCTACCGGACGGACTCCACGTGACGACGCAGATGGTGGCGGACTACTTCGAGGTGGGCATCGAAGCCGTCAAGTCTCTGGTGAAGGACCACCGGGAGGAACTCCAGGCCAATGGATACCGGCTGTTGACGGGGTCCGCACTGAGGTCCTTCAAGGACCTCTGTGGGCTGAGTCCCCAGGCCCGCTCTGTGGGTATCTTCTCGCGGCGTGCCGTCCTCAACGTCGCGATGCTGCTGCGCGACAGCATCGTCGCACGTCAGGTGCGCTCTTACCTGTTGGACGCCGAGCGGAAAACTTATCCACAGCCTGTGGACGACCTGGTGCGCGCCCGCGTGGACATCGACCTCGCCGCCTTGGACGACCGCATCGCCCGCATCAGCGCCGAGACCGCGAGCAGGATCATCGGTCGGACGGTCGTCCCCATGCTGAACCAGCTCGTCCGGGCCTCCGGTGAGCAACACCGCGAGCTGCTCGAAATCCGCGAGGACCTCGAACGTGTCAAAAGCACCCTCCGTGAAAGGGGGGCCGGGAGGACGGTGCCGGCCGTGGACGTCATGGACCGGCGCGCGTTCGAGGACCACGTGGCCGAGCTGTGCCGCCGCGACGGGTGCGCCGTCACCGACACCGGCGGCAGCGGCCCGAGCACGGACCTCGTCGGCCACACCGCCGACGGGCGGCGGTTGATGGTGCGGTGTGAGCACTCCGGGTCGGAACGGACCGTGCGGAGCGAGGAGATGCGGGAGTTCATCGGAGCGGCGAAGGACGAGCACGGGGCGGAAGTGGCCCTGTTCGTCGCCACGTCCGCGTTCACCCCCGCCGCGCTGGACCTCGCCACCCGCCACGGTGTCACCGCCGTGCACCGCGCGCTGCTGGAGGCGTGGAGCACCGGGACGGTGCTCCAGGTGCTGCGCTGACGGCCGACCCGCACGCGGCAAAGGCCCGAAGTCGCAAAGCGAAGTTGCGGCTTCGGGCCTTGCGCAGTCTAGCGGCGATCGGACCATCGAGGCGCCGATTCGAACCTCACGTGCGAGGCGGCTCGGTACGGGGAGGGGTCCCCGGGTCACCCGTGATCGTCGCCCTGCGCCGACCCCACCGGGCCCGGCGGACGTCCGATTCCTTCAAGACCGGCGGCGGGGCCGCCGCCCACCATGGCGGCATGGCACCTCGATTCGACCTCATCGGTCTTGTCGTCACCGACCTGGCCGCCTCGCTCGCGTTCTACCGCCGCCTCGGGCTCGACGTCCCCGCCGACGCCGACGGCCTGCCCCACGTGGAGGCCCGCCTGCCGGGCGGGCTCCGCCTCGCCTGGGACACCGTCGAAACGGTCCGCTCCTACGACCCCGACTGGACCCCGCCCCGGGGCGGTGAGCGTGTCGGCCTGGCCTTCCGCTGCGACGACCCGGCCGCCGTGGACAAGCAGTACGCCGAACTCGTCCAAGCCGGGCACACCGGGTACAAGGAGCCCTGGGACGCCGACTGGGGACAGCGCTACGCCATCGTCCTGGACCCCGACGGCAACTCGGTCTCCCTCTTCGCCCCCTTGTCCGAGGAGCGGTCCGACAGGAGCGCCGAGAGCCGAACCCCCGTCAACTCCCTTACCTCACGGGAGAAGTGAGCCTGGTCCGCGTATCCGGCCGCAGCGGCGACCGACGCCGCCGGCACACCGGCACGGGCCATGCGCAGCGCCCGCTCCAGGCGCAGCACCCGGGCCAGCGTCTTCGGCCCGTACCCGAACGCGATCAGCGAACGACGGTGGAGCTGCCGCTCGCTCAGCGCGACCGTACGCGCCACGGTCGCCACGCTCGCGCCCGCGCGCAGCCCCGCCGCCACCGCGCGGGACAGCGGGTCGACCGGCGCGTCCCGCAGCCGGACCGCGGACAGTTCCTCCAGTACCCGTGCCCCGTCCGGGGCCTCCGCCACCCGCTCGGTCAGCTCCCGCACCCGGCCCTCCGGCCAGAGGGCGTCCAGCGGCACCCGCGCGTCGCGCAGCTCGTGAGCCGGCACGCCCAGGACACGGGGCCCGGTGCCGGGGGCGAACCGCAGCCCCACGTAAGCGGCGCCGGGCGCGTCGTCGACCGGATGGGCCCGGGTGTCGGGACCGGCCACCAACAACCCGCCGGCCGTCCAGATCACGTCCATGCACCCGTCCGGCAGCACCCGCGCCCGGCGGGCGCGCGGCAGGGCCTCCCGGTGCCACACCACCGCGCCGTCCACCAGCCGCGAGAGCCGCTCCCCGTACACGGACCCGGCATGCCCCGATGCCGCCCCGCGGGACGAGCGGTTCACGCGCCGGACGGTTCCGGCAGCGGCCCGAGCCGCTCGGCGACGCGGCGGCGCAGCAGCAGGTACTCGTCCCACCGGCGGGGCAGCCGCCCCGGAGGCCGCTCCACGATCCTGCCACCGGTCACCGTCTCACCCCTGATGAACTGCTCGCGGGTCAGGTCGAGTTCGATGCCGCTCGGCAGCCGGTTCCACCAGTGGTGGCCCTCCTGCCGGCCGTCGCAGAACACCTCGCCGACCACCAGGTCGCCGCCGAGCAGGTCGTTGACGATCAGGGAGGTGATGTCACAGTGCCCCCAGGCCGGATTCTCCGGGGTCCACTCGATGCGGGTGATGTCCGAAGGAGAGCAGGTGTCGGCGGCCCAACTGCTCCTCAGAGCACGGTCGAGACCGAGCAAGGACCACGGGGCCGATGAGTTCGGTGTCATGCGGGCAGCGTGACAGACACCACTGACACTCCCCTCCCGCCGTCTCACGCCCGCCCCGGGACCGGCCTCAGGGGCGCGCCGTCGCCGTGCCGCCCCGGTCGGTGGAGTACAGCGCCTGCGGCGCCCCCCACTCCACGAAACCGCCCACCCGTCGCATGCCCACGGCCTCCGGCAACCGGCGCGAACGGACGTTGGCCTCCTGCGTCACCGCGACCACCTCGGGCCGCTCCGGGGTGACCTCCGCCAGGGCCCAGGCCACCACGGCGGCGAGCGCCTCACGGCCGTACCCGCGCCCCCAGTGCTCGGGCAGCAACTGGTACGACACCTCCGTCCGCCCCTCCCGGCGCGACTCCGGTTCGACCAGCAGCGAACCGACCACGGGCCCGTCCACACCCAGGACAGCGACGAACAGACCGACCGCCCCCACGCATCCCCGCTCACGGGCCCGGAGCGCCTCGCCGCTCATGGGACCGCCGAGGTACCGGCGGACCTCCGCGTCCGTCCACAGCCGTGACACGGCGGCGACGTCGGCACGCTCGACCGGCCGCAGCACGAGCCGCTCCGTGACCAGTACGGCGGGCCAGAAGGCCGCCTCCGGCGGTGGTCCCGACGGCCCGGAGGCCGCCGCGCCCGACCCGGTCACGTCTGGGCCATGTCCACGAAGCGCGAGTAGTGACCCTGGAAGGCCACCGTGATCGTCGCCGTCGGGCCGTTGCGGTGCTTGGCCACGATCAGGTCCGCCTCGCCCGCGCGCGGCGACTCCTTCTCGTAGGCGTCCTCACGGTGCAGGAGGATGACCATGTCGGCGTCCTGCTCGATCGAACCCGACTCGCGGAGGTCCGAGACCATCGGCTTCTTGTCCGTGCGCTGCTCCGGCCCACGGTTGAGCTGGGAGAGCGCCACCACCGGCAGCTCCAGCTCCTTGGCCAGCAGCTTGAGGTTCCGGGACATCTCCGAGACCTCCTGCTGGCGGCTCTCGGGGCGGCGCGAGCCGCCCGACTGCATCAGTTGGAGGTAGTCGATGACGACGAGCCGCAGGTCGTTCCGCTGCTTCAGGCGGCGGCACTTGGCGCGGATCTCCATCATCGTCAGGTTCGGCGAGTCGTCGATGTACAGCGGGGCGCCCGTGACCTCCGGCATCTGACGCGCCAGCCGGTTCCAGTCCTCGTCCGTCATGCTGCCCGACCTCATGTGGTGCAGGGCCACCCGCGCCTCGGCCGACAGCAGACGCATCGCGATCTCGTTGCGCCCCATCTCCAGCGAGAAGATCACGCTGGGCAGGTTGTGTTTGATCGAGCACGCGCGGGCGAAGTCCAGGGCGAGGGTCGACTTGCCCATGGCCGGTCTCGCCGCGATGACGATCATCTGGCCCGGGTGGAGGCCGTTGGTGAGGGAGTCCAGGTCGGTGAAGCCCGTGGGGACGCCCGACATCTGGCCGCTGCGCGAGCCGATCGCCTCGATCTCGTCGAGCGCGCCCTCCATGATCTCGGCGAGGGGCAGGTAGTCCTCCGAGGTGCGCTGCTCGGTGACGGCGTAGATCTCCGCCTGGGCGGAGTTGACGATCTCGTCGACGTCGCCGTCGGCCGCGTATCCCATCTGCGTGATGCGGGTGCCCGCCTCGACCAGGCGGCGCAGGACGGCGCGCTCGTGGACGATCTCCGCGTAGTACTGGGCGTTGGCCGCGGTGGGGACCGTCTGGACCAGGGAGTGGAGGTAGCCCGGTCCGCCGACCTTGGCGATCTCGCCGCGTCTGGTCAGCTCCGCGGCGACCGTGATGGGGTCGGCGGGCTCCCCCTTGGCGTACAGGTCGAGGATCGCCTGGTAGATCGTCTCGTGGGCCGGGCGGTAGAAGTCCTTGCCCTGCAAGGTCTCCACCACGTCCGCGATGGCGTCCTTGGAGAGGAGCATGCCGCCGAGCACCGACTGTTCGGCGTCGAGGTCCTGCGGGGGGACCCGTTCGAAGGAGCCCGCCGCGCCCGCCGACCACGTGTCGGGGCCGCGGTCGTGCCGTTCGCCGTCCGGCGCCGCACCGCGAGGCCGGCGGGAGAGGGGCAGGTGGTCGCCCGGCCCGTCGCCCCCCACGACAGGGGCGTAACCGGGTGCCGGGCTCTCGACGTGGTCGGACTGGGTCACTCCGCCACCTCCTCCCGTTCCGTGCGGCCGTGCCCCCCATTCCTACGGCATGGCTCTGACAACGTGCGCGCCCGCCGGTCGGTTACGGCGCGTCGAGCCCACGGCCAAGGCGAGGGGAACAGCGGGCGGGCGCCGGACAACGGTATGGCTGTGGACGGTTTCGACCAACTCGGTTATCCACAGGGCATGTGGATGATCGGGCCCAGCCTGTGGAGAACTCGGCGAATCCTGTGCACGAGGCGGGGGACGGAGCTGTGGAGAACTCGGCAAGACCCTCGCAGAACCCACTATGACCTGCTGTTTCTTCATCCACCGCTTGTGCAGGAGAAAAACTTCGCACCCAGCTTCAAGATCGCGACAAACGGCGCAGAGGATCTCACCGCAGGTGAGGAATGGTAAGAGTCACAACCGTCTTGCAACTATTACTTGTGGATGTTTGGATCGGATCATGACACACGCTCCACAGCCCGCCGAACGCGCCTCCGTACGGCGCCACGACCGCGAGATCATCGCGCTGGCCCTCCCCGCCTTCGGCGCACTCGTCGCGGAGCCCCTCTTCGTCATGGTCGACAGCGCGATCGTCGGCCACCTGGGCACCCCGCAACTCGCCGGGCTCGGTGTCGCCGCCACACTGCTGACGACGAGCGTGAACATCTTCGTCTTCCTCGCCTACGCCACCACCGCCGCCGTCGCCCGCCGGGTCGGCGCCGGGGACCTGCCCGCCGCCATCCGCCAGGGCATGGACGGCATCTGGCTGGCGCTGCTGCTGGGCGCCGCGGTGATCGCCGTCGTCCTGCCCACCGCGCCCACCCTGATCGACCTGTTCGGAACGTCCTCGACCGCCGCTCCGTACGCCGTGACCTACCTGCGGATCAGCGCGCTGGGCATGCCGGCGATGCTCGTCGTCCTGGCGGCCACCGGGGTGCTGCGCGGACTCCAGGACACCCGGACCCCGCTGTACGTGGCCGTCGCGGGATTCTCCGCCAACGCCGTGCTCAACCTGCTCCTGGTCTACGGCGCGGGGCTCGGCATCGCCGGCTCGGCCTGGGGCACGGTGATCGCCCAGTGGGGCATGGCCGTCGCCTACCTGGTCGTGGTGGTCCGGGGCGCCCGACGGCACGGGGCGTCGCTGCGCCCGGACGTCGCCGGGATACGCGCCAGCGGACGGGCCGGGGCTCCGCTGCTGGTCCGCACGCTGTCGCTGCGGGCCATGCTGGTGATCGCGACCGCCGTCGCCGCGCGGCTGGGGGACGCCGAGGTGGCCGCGCACCAGATCACGTTGACCGTCTGGTCGCTGCTGGCCTTCGCGCTGGACGCCATCGCCATCGCCGGACAGGCGATCATCGGCCGGTATCTGGGCGCCGGGGACGCGGCGGGGGCGCGGGCGGCCTGCCGTCGGATGGTGCAGTGGGGCGTGGTGTCCGGGGTGGTGCTCGGGGCGCTGGTGGTCGTGGCGCGTCCGCTGCTGCTGCCGCTGTTCACCTCGGACACGACCGTGCACGACCAACTGACGCCGGCGCTGCTGGTGGTGGCGGTGACCTCGCCCATCGCGGGGGTGGTCTTCGTCCTGGACGGCGTGCTGATGGGGGCGGGCGACGGACCGTACCTGGCGTGGGCGGCGCTGGTGACCCTGGTGGTGTTCGCCCCGGTGGCGCTGGCCGTGCCGGTGCTGGGCGGAGGTCTGACCGCGCTGTGGTGGACGATCGCCGGCCTGATGATGGCGGTCCGGTTGATCACCCTGTGGCTGCGGGCCCGCTCGGGTCGCTGGGTGGTCACCGGAGCGGTCCGGGTCTGACGCCGGCCCGATGCGGGAGCCGACGCCGGGGCGGCGCGGAGGCCGGCGCGGTGCGGAGAACACCGGGGAGAACACCGGAAGGAACGGCGCAGGGCCGCGGTCCCGGGTGGGGACCGCGGCCCTGCGCGTCGACTGCCGTGTGCCGCGCCTGGATCAGGCGGCGCCGACCTCGACGCCGACCTTGGCGACGACCTCGGGGTGGAGGCGCACCGTCACCTGGTGGGAACCCAGGGTCTTGATCGGCGAGCCCAGCTCGATGCGGCGCTTGTCGACGTCCGGACCGCCCGCGGCCTTGACCGCACCGGCGATGTCGGCCGGGGTGACGGAGCCGAACAGCCGGCCCTGGTCGCCGGCGCGGACCTTCAGGCGGACCGTGAGGCGCTCGATCTGGCCCTTGATCTCGTTGGCCTGCTCGACCGTGGCGATCTCGCGGGCCTTGCGGGCGCGACGGATCTGCTCCACGTCCTTCTCGCCGCCCTTGGTCCAGCGGATCGCGAAGCCACGGGGGAGCAGGTAGTTGCGGGCGTACCCGTCCTTCACCTCGACGACGTCGCCGGCGTTGCCGAGACCGGAGACCTCGTTGGTCAGGATGATCTTCATCTGTCGGTCATCCCTTCCTTATCGAGCGGTCGAGGTGTAGGGCAGCAGCGCCATCTCACGGCTGTTCTTCACGGCCGTGGCGACGTCGCGCTGGTGCTGGGTGCAGTTGCCGGTGACCCGGCGGGCACGGATCTTGCCGCGGTCGGAAATGAACTTCCGCAGCAGGTTCGTGTCCTTGTAGTCGACGTAGGAGATCTTCTCCTTGCAGAACACGCAAACCTTCTTCTTCGGCTTGCGAGCAGGCGGCTTCGCCATTGTCTCTCTCCGTTTGGTTCAAGAAGTCTGTGCCTGTGAGCACGGCCCTTCCCGACCCGTGGGTCCGTCAGAAGGGGGGCTCGTCCGAGTAGCCGCCACCGGAGCCGCCGCCCCAGCCGCCACCGCCGCCGCCCTGGCCACCGGCCGGAGCGCTCGTGGCCCACGGGTCTCCCGCGGGAGCGCCGCCGCCCTGCTGGCCGCTGGGGCCGCCGGGGCCGCCGCCCCAGCCGCCGCCCTGGCCACCGCGGCCGGTGGTCTTGGTGACCTTGGCCGTGGCGTTGCGCAGGCTGGCGCCGACCTCGTCGACGTCCAGCTCGAAGACCGTGCGCTTGATGCCCTCGCGGTCCTCGTACGACCGCTGCTTGAGGCGGCCCTGCACGATGACGCGGGTGCCCTTGGTGAGGGACTCCGCGACGTTCTCCGCCGCCTGCCGCCAGACCGAGCAGGTCAGGAAGAGGCTCTCGCCGTCCTTCCACTCGTTGGTCTGCCGGTCGAAGGTGCGGGGAGTGGACGCGACACGGAACTTCGCGACCGCCGCACCGGAGGGGGTGAAGCGCAGCTCGGGGTCGTCGACGAGATTGCCGACGACCGTGATGACGGTCTCGCCTGCCATGGGTGAACCTCTCGGCGGGGTGCTGCTGGCTGCTGGTGATGCTGTGGGGCTCGGGCGTTCGGTGCGTCGCCCTCACCCCGGCTCCGCTGGGCGGACTGCTCAGCGGGTGTCGGGACGGAGGACCTTGGTCCGCAGAACCGACTCGTTCAGGTTCATCTGCCGGTCGAGTTCCTTGACGACCGCGGGCTCGGCCCGCAGGTCGATGACCGAGTAGATGCCCTCGGGCTTCTTCTTGATCTCGTAAGCGAGACGACGACGGCCCCAGGTGTCGACCTTCTCCACCTTGCCGCTGCCCTCGCGGACGACGGAAAGGAAGCTCTCGATCAGCGGGGAGACAGCGCGCTCCTCGAGATCGGGGTCGAGGATGACCATCACCTCGTAGTGACGCATGTGGAACCCACCTCCTCTGGACTCAACGGCCACGGTCGTTCCGTGGCAGGAGGGTCTATGCGTTGTGGACAACGGTATCGGCCGGCACCGACAGTCCCGGTGGCTTTTCCGGAACCGCCTCCGTTCCCGTTCCCGGGAACGATCGTGACCTGGGCAGACACCGTGCGGACGGTACAGACTACCCGCACCGCGACTCCGGTTGAAATCCGGTGTCCGCTCACCGCAATCTGGACACAACGGATGTGAGCGGCGTCACCCGGCGCCGCTTCCGACGATCCGGGCGTTCCAGGCGTTCCGGATGCTCCGCAGGAGGTGTCCCATGGCACAGGCGGTACGGAAGAAGGGCGGCGGCATCGCGTCCTTCCTCAACAGCGACCACCGGGCTCATCCGGTCGAGAACCGGCTCGTCGTGGTGGCGGCGGTCCTCGGCCTGGTCGCCCTCATCGCGGGTTTCTTCCCGGGCCTGCACCTGCTCGCCTCCTGGGCCGGCCTGGCGGGCATCGTCTCCGGTCTCTGGGGACAGATGATCTCCGCGACCACGGAGGAGCGGTTCGTGCTGGTCATCGCCACGGGCGCGGCGGCCTTCGGCTTCTTCCTGGGCATGTGGCACGGCGGACTGTTCGGAGGCCTGCTCGGTTAGCCGTCCCTCCTCGTCGCCCCGCGGCCCGTCCCCACCGTTTCCTCCGGCTCCCTTCGGGCCCCGCCCCCGGCGTTGCCCCGCCGGGGCACGGTCGTCGCTGCTCGGCCCACAGTAGGCTTCCCGCCAGACCCTGCGAAGTACGCCGGAGGAGCGCCCCGTATGAGCCTGACCCTGAGGACGATCAGTCGCGAGCAGCACCTGGCGTATATCCGCAGCCTCCCATCGGCCAGCCACATGCAGGTCCCGGCATGGGCCGACGTGAAGGCCGAGTGGGGCTCGGAGAACCTGGGCTGGTTCGACGGCAACGGCGAACTGGTCGGGGTCGGTCTGGTGCTGTACCGGCAGTTGCCGAAGGTCAAACGTTATCTCGCGTACCTGCCCGAAGGGCCGGTGATCAACTGGTACGCGCCGAACCTGGAGGAGTGGCTGCGCCCGATGCTGGCGCACCTGAAGTCCAAGGGCGCGTTCTCGGTGAAGATGGGCCCGCCCGTGGTGATCCGGCGCTGGGACGCCCCCGCGATCAAGGCGGGCATCCAGAACCCGGACGTGAAGCGGCTGCGGGACGTGGAGGCCACGCACATCGAGCCGCGTGCCTTCGAGGTGGCCGACCGGCTGCGGCGGATGGGCTGGCAGCAGGGCGAGGACGGCGGCGCCGGCTTCGGCGACGTACAGCCCCGCTACGTCTTCCAGGTGCCGCTGGAGGGCCGGACGCTGGACGAGGTCCACAAGGGCTTCAACCAGTTGTGGCGGCGCAACATCAAGAAGGCCGAGAAGGCCGGCGTCGAGGTCGTGCAGGGCGGTTACGACGACCTGACCACCTGGCAGGAGCTGTACGAGATCACCGCCGAGCGCGACCGGTTCCGGCCTCGCCCGCTGGCGTACTTCCAGCGGATGTGGAAGGCCCTGAACACCGAGGACCCCAACCGGATGCGGCTGTACCTCGCCAAGCACGAGGGCGAGGCCGTGGCCGCGGCCACCATGCTGATCGTGGGCGGGCACGTGTGGTACTCGTACGGCGCCTCCGCGAACCACAAGCGGGAGGTCCGTCCGTCGAACGCGATGCAGTGGCGGATGCTCCAGGACTCCTACGCCCTGGGGGCGAGCGTGTACGACCTGCGCGGCATCAGCGACTCCCTGGACGACAGCGACCACCTCTTCGGCCTGATCCAGTTCAAGGTGGGCACGGGCGGCCAGGCGGTGGAGTATCTCGGCGAGTGGGACTTTCCGCTCAATAAGCTGCTGCACAAGGCGCTCGACATCTACATGTCGCGCCGCTGACGCCCGTCTCCACGCACGTCCGGCGGTTCCCCGGAAGGGCCCGCCCGAACCGATGAGAAAGGTTCCGTACGGCCATGGCGCTCACCCTCTACGTCGACACCGAACGCTGGCGGGCGCACCAGCGGTCGGTACTCGGGCAGTTCCCGGGGCTGGTTCCGGTCTGCAAGGGCAACGGCTACGGCTTCGGCCACGAGCGGCTGGCCGACGAGGTCACCCGCTTCGGATCGGACGTCATCGCCGTGGGCACGACGTACGAAGCCGCCCGCATGAAGGACTGGTTCAGCGGGGACCTGCTGGTGCTCACCCCGTTCCGGCGCGGTGAGGAGCCGGTCCCCCTCCCGGACCGGGCGATCCGCACCGTCTCGTCGGTGGACGGGGTGAACGCGCTGGTGGGCGCGCGTGTCGTCATCGAGGTGATGAGCTCGATGAAGCGGCACGGAGTGCTGGAGGAGGACCTCGGCAAGCTGCACGCCGCGATCGACGACGTACGGCTGGAGGGCTTCGCGATCCACCTGCCGCTGGACCGCACCGACGGCACGGACGCGGTGGAGGAGGTCATCGGCTGGATGGACCGGCTGCGGGCCGCCCGGCTGCCGCTGGAGACGATGTTCGTCAGCCACCTGAAGCCGGAGGAGTTCGCGCGGCTCCAGCAGCAGTTCCCCCGGACCCGGTTCCGCGCGCGGATCGGGACGCGGCTGTGGCTGGGGGACCACAAGGCGACGCAGTACCGGGGCTCGGTGCTGGACGTGACGCGGGTGTCCAAGGGCGACCGCTTCGGCTACCGCCAGCAGAAGGCGCCGGGCGACGGCTGGCTGGCGGTGGTGGCGGGCGGCACCTCGCACGGGGTGGGTCTGGAGGCCCCGAAGACCATGCACGGCGTGACGCCGCGGGCCAAGGGCGTGGCACGGGCCGGCCTGGCGACGGTCAACCGCAACCTCTCCCCGTACCTGTGGGACGGCAAACAGCGCTGGTTCGCCGAGCCGCCGCACATGCAGGTGTCGATCCTGTTCGTCCCGGAGGACGCGGCGGAGCCGAAGGTCGGCGACGAGCTGACGGCGATCCTGCGGCACACCACGACGCAGTACGACCGGCTGGTCGAGCACTGACGACGGCTCCGTCGTCCCGCGGCGGCCGGTCCACGTCGGCCGGTCCGCGGTAGGACGCGCGGCCGGATGCGCGTGGAGACGGCCGAGGGGCCCCGGACGGCTGTCCGGGGCCCCTCGGCGTCGCGTGGGCGGCCTTGTTCGCCGGCGCCCCTGTTCCGCCGGCGCTCAGTGCGTCACCCTCGGGTCCGTCGGTGTTCGTCGGTGTCCGACGGTCGGCGTCGCCTCGCGTCAGCGCTCGATCTCGCCGCGGATGAACTTCTCCACGTTCTCCCGCGCCTGGTCGTCGAAGTACTGGACCGGCGGGGACTTCATGAAGTACGAGGAGGCGGAGAGCACCGGACCACCGACACCGCGGTCCTTGGCGATCTTCGCGGCGCGCAGGGCGTCGATGATGACACCCGCGGAGTTCGGGGAGTCCCAGACCTCCAGCTTGTACTCCAGGCTCAGCGGGACGTCGCCGAAGGCACGGCCCTCGAGGCGGACGTAGGCCCACTTGCGGTCGTCCAGCCAGGCCACGTAGTCGGACGGGCCGATGTGGACGTTCTTCTCGCCCAGCTCGCGGTCGGGGATCTGGGAGGTGACGGCCTGGGTCTTGGAGATCTTCTTGGACTCCAGGCGGTCGCGCTCCAGCATGTTCATGAAGTCCATGTTGCCGCCGACGTTGAGCTGCATCGTGCGGTCGAGGATGACGCCGCGGTCCTCGAAGAGCTTGGCCAGCACGCGGTGCGTGATGGTGGCGCCCACCTGGGACTTGATGTCGTCGCCGACGATCGGGACGCCGGCCTCGGTGAACTTGTCCGCCCACTCCTTGGTGCCGGCGATGAAGACCGGCAGGGCGTTGACGAAGGCCACCCGCGCGTCGATGGCGCACTGCGCGTAGAACTTGGCGGCTTCCTCGGAGCCCACCGGGAGGTAGCAGACCAGGACGTCGACCTGGCGGTCCTTGAGGACCTGGACGACGTCGACCGGCTCCTCGGAGGACTCCTCGATGGTCTCGCGGTAGTACTTGCCCAGGCCGTCCAGGGTGTGACCGCGCTGGACGGTGACGCCGGTGGAGGGCACGTCGCAGATCTTGATGGTGTTGTTCTCGCCGGCGCCGATGGCGTCGGCCAGGTCGAGGCCGACCTTCTTGGCGTCCACGTCGAACGCGGCCACGAACTCGATGTCCGAGATGTGGTAGTCGCCGAACTGCACGTGCATCAGACCCGGCACGCGGCTCTTCGGGTCGGCGTCCTTGTAGTACTCGACGCCTTGCACCAGCGAGGCGGCGCAGTTGCCCACGCCGACGATGGCTACGCGAACCGAACCCATTGGCGGTTGCTCCCTGTGTGTTCTCAGTAGTTCCCGAAGAGGACCCGCTCGGTACGGACCCTCACTTGGTGGTGTCTTCCTCGGACGGATCGGACGGGGTCTCCCCACGGCGCTGATCGCGCCCCGCCCGCTCGCTCTCGATGAGCTCGTTGAGCCAGCGGACCTCGCGCTCCACGGACTCCATTCCGTGCCGCTGGAGCTCGAGGGTGTAGTCGTCCAGGCGCTCGCGCGTACGGGCCAGGGAGGCGCGCATTCTGGCGAGGCGCTCCTCCAGGCGGCTGCGGCGGCCTTCCAGCACCCGCATCCGCACGTCGCGCGAGGTCTGGCCGAAGAAGGCGAAGCGGACGCCGAAGTGCTCGTCCTCCCAGGCGTCCGGCCCGCTCTGGGCCAGGAGCTCCTCGAAGCGCTCCTTGCCCTCGGCCGTCAGCCGGTAGACGATCCTGGCCCGGCGCCCGGCGAGCGGCGCCGAGGAAGACTCCTCGGACGGGCCGCCGGACTCCTCCGTCAACCATCCCCGCTGCACCAGCGTCTTGAGGCAGGGGTAGAGGGAGCCGTAGCTGAAGGCGCGGAAGACCCCCAGTGAGGTGTTGAGTCGCTTGCGCAGTTCGTATCCGTGCATCGGCGACTCGCGGAGCAGCCCCAGAACGGCGAACTCCAGGATTCCCGAGCGCCTGCCCATCGCCGTCACTCCCTCCGTCCGTCGGCACCGCGGTCGTACGGCGACTGCGGTGGCTGCCCCGCGTCCGTGTCTCGCGGTGGTGTCTCCGGTGTGTGTTTCCGGGTGTCCTTCTCCACCGGTGTCTCGCACCGATGTATCGACCCGATACATCGTAGCGATAGCTCAGACGATAGAACGCCGCCCCGAAGGCGACAAGAGGAGGGGTGAGGGGACTCACACCGTCGATTCGCCACAGGTCGTCTGACCCTTTTACGAGAAATGCCGGTCTTGGCATGTTTTGAAGCTGCGTAGTCTGTCCGCTGTGCAGAAGGTGACCGGGAACCAACAAGACGCTGGACGCGTCCCCATCCCGGGTGCAGTGCGGCCGGTTCGGAGGATCCGGCCCGGCCGTACGTCGGGAGACCGGAAGCACACCGCCGCCTTCAGGCGAGAGCGCCTGCCCGAGGAGTAGCTGTTCCAAATGAGCGAGCACCGTCGCAAGCCGCCGCAGTCGCGTGGCCGGCGCGCCGCCCAGCCGCCGTCCGGCGGTCGGCGCGCCGCGCAGCCGCCCCATGGGGCCACCTCGAGCTCCCACGGCATGCCCTCCGACCGCCCCCACGGCGGCCGGGCCGAGGCCCGGCGGGCTGCCCAGCGCGCCGCGGGCGGTAGACGCCGCGCCGCGAGCGGCGCCACCGCCGTCGGGGGCCGTCGGGGGTACCAGGAGCCGCGGAAGAAGCGGTTCATCGACTATCCCCGGTCCGACAAGTACGGCTGGCGCCGTTGGCTGCCGTCCTGGAAGCTGGTCTCCGGCCTGTGCCTGGTGTTCCTGGCCACGCTCGTCGGTCTGGCCGCGGTGGCCCTGGCGGTGGTGGGAGTCCCGAGCGAGAAGAACGCCGCGGCGGTCCGGCAGAACAACGTCTACTACTGGGACGACGGCAAGACCGTGATGGCCCAGGTCGGCGACAAGAACCGGCAGAACCTCAACATAGCGGACATCCCGAAGTCGATGCAGGACGCGGTCGTCGTCGCCGAGAACGCCACCTTCTGGGAGGACAGCGGCATCGACCCGATGGGCGTCGCCCGCGCGTTCTTCAACATGGCCACCGGCGGTGACACCCAGGGTGGTTCCACCATCACCCAGCAGTTCGTGAAGAACACCTACCTCACCCAGGACCAGACCATCTCGCGCAAGGTCCGCGAACTGTTCATCTCCATCAAGGTCAACACCGACATGGAGAAGGAGGAAATCCTCCAGGGCTACCTCAACACCAGCTACTACGGACGGAACGCGTACGGCATCCAGGCCGCGGCCCAGGCGTACTTCGAGAAGAACGCCGAGGACCTGACCACGCCCGAGAGCGCCCTGCTCACCACGGTGCTCAAGGGCCCCGACCTGTACGACCCGGCCGGCGGCACCCACACCTCCGCCCAGGAGAACACCGAGCGCGCCAAGGAACGGTGGAACTGGGTCCTGGACCGGATGGTCGAGCTGGACAAGCTCGACAAGGCCGAGCGGGACACGTACGAGTTCCCCGAGATCGCCCCCCGCAAGCCGCTGGCCGGCCAGACCGGACAGACCGGCTATCTGGTCTCCCTCGCCGAGGCCGAGGTGCGGAAGAAGCTCAACCTCACCAAGGAGCAGTTCGACCAGGGCGGTTACCAGATCTACACGACCTTCAACAAGAAGAAGGTCGACGCGCTGACCAAGGCGGTCGACAAGGTCGGCAAGCAGTACCTCAAGCCCGACGAGCGCCCTGACAAGGACAAGTACGTCCAGTTCGGCGCGGCCTCGGTGGAGCCGGGCAGCGGCAAGATCGTCGCCATCTACGGCGGCCCGGGTTTCGACAAGCAGCACTTCACCAACAACGCGGACACCCAGGGCGTGCCGGTCGGTTCGGTCTGGAAGCCGTTCGTGCTCTCCGCCGCCATGGAGCACGGCACGTACCGGAGCGGGGGCGAGGGCATCTCGCCGGAGAGCGTCTACAACGGCGACAACAAACTCAAGATCAAGCAGCAGGACGGCACCGACTACCTGGACAAGGAAGGCAACCCCTTCTACCAGGTGAACAACGCCGACAAGGACCACGGGCCCGTTACCCTGCGCAAGGCCATGGAGGTGTCCGCCAACACCCCCTTCGTCCAGCTCGGCATGGACGTGGGCATGGACAAGGTGAAGGCCGCGGCCAAGAAGGCCGGCATCGACGAGGACAGCTTCGACCCCAACCTCAACCCCTCCTTCGCCCTGGGGACCTCCACCCCCGGCGCCATCGAGATGGCCGAGGCGTACGCGACGTACGCCGAGTCCGGTATCCACGTCGAGCCGTACTCGGTGATCAAGGTCGAGTTGGAGGGCGTGGAGCAGGAAGGCTTCGAGAAGCCGCAGCGCGAGACGGCGGTCGACGCCAACATCGCCAACAACATCACCGACATCCTGCACAAGAACGTCGTCAACGGACCGGATGGCACCGGTTACCGTGCCAAGGACCTGGGCCGCCCCTCGGCGGGCAAGACCGGTACCACCGACAAGAACAAGTCCGCCTGGTGGGTCGGCTACACCCCGCAGTTGTCCACCGCCGTCACGATGTTCCGCTCCAAGCCCGACGAGCCCGGACTGCTGTCGATGAACGGCACGGGTGGCTTCAAGTCCATCCACGGTGGTGAGCTGCCCACCCAGGTGTGGGTGGACTACATGAAGGTGGCCCTCGAGGGCGAGCCGGTGGAGAACTTCCCCAAGGCCCTTCCCATGGGGCAGAAGGCCGACCAGCCCGGCGCCGCGAGCCCGACACCGACCGAGACCGAGACGCCCGAGCCGTCGCCGTCCGAGACCGAGACGCCCGAGCCGTCCACGGAACCGTCGCCGACCACGTCGCCGTCCGAGTCGCCGTCGAGCACCTGCCGTCCCAACGACTGGTTCTGCGAGGACACCTCGGGCCAGACGGAGGGCAACACCGGCGGTGACAACCAGGGCAACACCGAGGGGAACACCGCAGGCAACGACCAAGGCCAGACGGAGGGCAACACCGGCGGCGGAGACGACCAAGGCAACACCGGAGGCCGTCCCGGCGGCAACGACGGCGGCATCTGGGGCATGAACGCAAACTGATCCCGTCCGCCTCACTCGCCCACTCGCACAAGAGCGGTGCCGGCCGAGCCGGCACCGCTCTTGTGCTCTCCGGCACCGCCCACGGTGGTCCCGCGACACCACGGACCCGACCGCGGCATACGGCAGGATGGGCCCATGACGTTCGCGCGCCAGGACCCACAGGCACCGGTACGGCCCACCGACCAGGACGAGATCGCGGCCAAGGGCAGCGAGCTGATCGGCGGCCCGATCGGCCGGCGCGCACTGACCGGGCGGCACTGGTGGTCGCCCGTGCGGATCGTGCTGCTGGTGATGATGGGCATGTTCGCGCTCGGCATGGTGCAGAAACTGCCCTGCTACGAGAGCGGCTGGTTCCGCGGCCAGACCGCCCAGTACGTCCACGCCTGCTACTCCGACATCCCGCACCTCTACACCGGCCGCGGTTTCGCCGCCGACCTCACGCCGTACTTCGACCGCATCCCGCAGACCATCTCCGGCGGAATGGAGTACCTGGAGTATCCGGTGCTGACCGGGGTGTTCATGGAAGTCGCCTCCTGGCTCACCCCGCAGCACGGCGAGATGGTGCAGCGGCAGCAGATCTACTGGATGGTCAACGCCGGGATGCTGATGGCGTGCGCCGCCGTCCTGGTGGTGTGTGTGGCGCGCGTCCACCGGCACCGGCCCTGGGACGCTCTGCTGGTCGCCCTCGCTCCGGCCCTGGCACTGACCGCCACCATCAACTGGGACCTGCTCGCCGTCTCCCTGACCGCCGCGGCGATGCTGATGTGGTCGCGGAGCCGCCCGTTCGCCTTCGGGGTGCTGCTCGGCCTCGCGACCGCCGCCAAGTTCTACCCGTTCCTGCTGTTGGGTCCGCTGCTGGTGCTCTGCTGGCGCGCGGGGCGCCGGCGGGAGTTCGGAACGGCGCTGGGCGGGACCGCGATCTCGTGGCTGGCGGTCAACCTGCCCGTCATGGCGTTGGCGCCGGACGGCTGGTCGAAGTTCTACACGTTCAGCGAAGAGCGCGGCGTCGACTTCGGTTCGATCTGGCTGATCATCTCGCAGCGCGCCAACGATCCGTTGGAGCACGCCAACACCTACGCCATGGTGCTGATGGCCCTGGGCTGCGCCGGGCTCGCCGCGCTCACGCTGTGCGCGCCGCGGCGCCCGCGCTTCGCCCAGCTCGCCTTCCTCGTCGTCGCCCTGTTCATCGTGACCAACAAGGTCTACTCGCCGCAGTACGTGCTGTGGCTCATCCCGCTGGCCGCCCTGGCCCGGCCTCGGTGGCGCGACTTCCTGATCTGGCAGGCGTGCGAGGTGCTGTACTACCTCGGCATCTGGTTCTACCTCGCCTACACCGGCAGCGGCGACAAACACCACGGGCTGCCCACCGAGGGCTACCAGGTCGCCATCGCGGTCCATCTGCTCGGCACCCTGTACCTGTGTGCGGTGGTCCTGCGGGACATCCTGGTGCCGGAGCGCGACGTGGTCCGGCAGGACGGCTCCGATGACCCCTCGGGCGGCGTCCTGGACGGTTCCCCCGATGTCTTCGCCCTCGGCCGTCGCCGCGACCCCTGGTACGGGTACGGGTACGGCGCTTCCCGGAGTGTTTCCCCGGGCGCTCCCCATGACGCCGTCCAGGGCGGCCAGGCGCCGGTGACGGGGTGGGGACCTCCCTCGTGACCTGGTCACGGGGAGCTGCCTCCCAGGAGGTCTCACACGACAAGGGAGCCGGTCGCCGTTTCACGTGAAACGGCGACCGGCTCCCGCGCTTCCTCCCAGGGCTCCGCGCACACCGTGCCGGCGAGTGTGCGATGCCGAGGGGTGTGAGACCGAGACCGAGAGTGTGTGAGGCTGAGCGCATGGCTGTTGTGCGTGACCTGCGCGTGCTCCTGCGCTTCCCCGGCTTCCGGCGGCTGTTGACCGTGCGGCTGCTCTCCCAGTCGGCGGACGGCGTCTTCCAGGTCGCGCTCGCCGCCTATGTGGTCTTCTCCCCCGAGCAGGAGACCTCTCCCGCCGCCATCGCCTCCGCGATGGCCGTTCTGCTGTTGCCCTACTCACTGCTCGGCCCCTTCGCCGGCGTTCTCCTCGACCGCTGGCGGCGACGCCAGGTGCTGCTGTACGGAAACCTGCTGCGTGTCGTGCTCGCCCTGGGAACGGCGGTACTGGTCCTGGCCTCGGTGCCGCTGTGGCTGTTCTACCTCGCCGCGCTGTCGGTCACCGCCGTCAACCGCTTCGTCCTCGCCGGACTGTCCGCCGCTCTGCCACGTGTGGTGGACGGCGAGCGCCTGGTGATGGCGAACTCCCTCTCCCCCACCGCGGGCACCCTGGCCGCCACCGCGGGGGGCGGGCTCGCCTTCCTCGTCCGGATTCCCGCACCGGAAGGCGCCGGCTCGGACGCGACGGTGGTGGTCGTCGGCGCCGTGCTCTACCTGCTGGGCGCGCTCGCCTCGCTCCGGATGGACCGGGAACTGCTCGGCCCCGATCCTTCCGTGCCTCGACCCCACCTCGCCACGGCCGTCGCCGACACCGCCCGCGGACTGGTCGCGGGGCTGCGGCATCTGGCCCGGCGGCGCAGGGCGGCGCAGGCGCTCGCCTCGATGGCACTGCTGCGCTTCTGTTACGGCGCGCTGACGGTGATGGTGCTGATGCTGTGCCGGTACGCCTGGAGCGACGACACGGTCGGCGGCATGGCGCTGCTCGGCCTGGCCGTGGCCGTCTCGGGACTGGGTTTCTTCACGGCCGCGGTCCTCACCCCCTGGGCCGTGCGACGGGCCGGGCGGTTCGGCTGGATCACGGTGTGCGCCGCCGGTTCGGCCGTGCTGGTGCCCGTGCTGAGCCTGTCCTTCGCCCCGCTGCCGATTCTCTGCGCCGCCTTCGTCGTGGGCCTGGCCACCCAAGGGTCCAAGATCGCCACGGACACGATCGTGCAGTCGTCGGTGGACGACGACTACCGGGGACGGGTCTTCTCCCTCTACGACATGCTCTTCAACGTCGCCTTCGTCGGCGCCGCCGGTGTGGCCTCCCTGATGCTTCCCCCCGACGGCCGCTCCGCGGCCCTGGTGATGACGGTGACGGCCCTGTACGCGGCGGTGGCCGCCGCCATGTTTCACGTGAAACGCGGCGACGGCCACCCCGGCGGACGAGGGGACGCGGTCACGTCCGCTCGGCCCACCACTTCCTGAGGGCGTCGGCCGCCGCGTCGTGCCCCATCGGGCCGTGCTCCAGCCGCAGCTCCAACAGGTACCGGTACGCCTCGCCCACCTCGGGGCCCGGCCGCAGCCCCAGGATCTCCATGATCTCGTTTCCGTTGAGGTCCGGACGGATGGCGTCCAGCTCCTCCTGTTCCCTCAGACGCTCGATGCGCCGTTCCAGGCTGTCGTACGCGCGTGCCAGGGCGTTGGCCTTGCGCTTGTTGCGCGTGGTGCAGTCCGAACGCGTCAGCTTGTGCAACCGCTCCAGCAGAGGCCCCGCGTCGCGGACGTAGCGCCGTACCGCCGAGTCGGTCCACTCCCCGGTGCCATAGCCGTGGAAGCGCAGGTGCAGTTCGACCAGGCGGGAGACGTCCTTGATCATCTCGCCCGGGTACTTGAGCTTGGTCATCCGGGACCTGGTCATCTTCGCCCCCACCACCTCGTGGTGGTGGAAGGAGACCCGTCCGTCCTTCTCGAACCTGCGGGTCCTGGGCTTGCCGATGTCGTGGAGCAGGGCGGCCAGCCGCAGGGTGAGGTCCGGGCCGTCGTCCTCCAGGTCGATGGCCTGCTCCAGCACGGTCAGAGTGTGCTCGTAGACGTCCTTGTGCCGGTGGTGCTCGTCACGCTCCAACCGCAGCGCGGGCAGTTCGGGCAGCACCCGCTCGGCCAGACCGGTGTCCACCAGCAGTTCCAGCCCCTTGCGGGGATGGGCGCCGAGGATCAGCTTGTTCAGCTCGTCCCGCACCCGCTCCGCCGAGACGATCTCGATTCGGTCGGCCATCTCCCGCATCGCGGCGATCACGTCGTCCGCGAGGTCGAAGCCGAGCTGGGAGGCGAACCGGGCGGCGCGCATCATCCGCAGCGGGTCGTCCGAGAAGGAGTCCTCGGGAGCGCCGGGCGTGCGCAGCACACGGCGCGCCAAGTCCTCCAGACCGTCGTGCGGGTCGACGAAGGTCTTCTCCGGCAGCGCGACCGCCATGGCGTTGACGGTGAAGTCACGGCGTACGAGGTCCTCCTCGATGGAGTCGCCGTAGGAGACCTCGGGCTTGCGCGACGTGCGGTCGTAGGACTCCGACCGGTATGTCGTCACCTCGATCTGGTAGTTCTCCTTACGGCATCCCACCGTGCCGAAGGCGATACCCACCTCCCACACCGCGTCCGCCCACGGCCGCACCAGGGCCAGGATGTCCTGTGGACGGGCGTCCGTGGTGAAGTCCAGGTCGTTGCCGAGCCTGCCCAGCAGCGCGTCGCGTACGGAACCGCCGACCAGGGCCAGTTCGAATCCGGCATCCTTGAAACGGCGGGCGAGATCGTCGGCGACGGGGGACACCCGCAGCAGTTCACTCACGGCTCTGCGCTGCGCCTCCCCCGGCTCCGCTGGAGAGGCCTCTCGGGCCGGACCGTGAACCGGCTGCTGGGGATGGCTGTCAGTGTTGGCGTTCGGCACAGCAGAACAGGGTACGTTGCCCTCTCCTCCCGGTCTTCCCCGATCACCGGTCGGCTCGCGGACCGTCCTCGACTCACGGACGGCTCCCAGGCACTCACGGCCGTCGGGGATCGTTAGCATCTGGGTGCAACATCTGGGTGCGTCAGACCAGCGGAAAAGCGGTACCGGGCGACCGGCGGACAGGATGGACGAGCACGTGGCCGAGGCGGCACAGACCCCAGTGACCCCCACCGCTCCTGCCCGGCGTCGCCGGCTGAGGCGCTGTGCGGCCGTCCTGGCCGCCCTGCCGTTGTTGTCCGGAGCCTTCCCGGCACTTCCCGGGGCGCCCTCCCATGCCGCCTCCCACGCGGGCACCGGCTCCGCCGCCTCCCCGGCGAAGCCCTCGGCCGCCTCGGCCGCCTCGACCGTCTCGGCCACCTCGGCCGACGACTCGCGCGCGTCCACGGTCTCCATCAACCGGCTGACGCCCTCGGCGCCCGCGAAGGGGGACACGCTCACCGTCTCCGGGCGCATCGCCAACACGGCCGGCTCCGCCCTCACCGACGCCCGGGTGACGCTGCGCGTCGGCTCCCGGCTGACCGCGCGCAGCTCGGTCGAGGAGATCTCCTCCCGGAAGGGGTTCGTCCCCGGAGTGGACGGGGCGCCGATCGACGGCAAGGGCACCGTGAAGCTCGGTGACGTACCGGCGGGCGCCGTTCGCTCCTTCACCCTGGAGGTGCCCGTCGACGAGCTGCCGCTGGACGAGGACGGGGTGTACCCGGTCGGAGTGTCGCTGTCGGGACAGACGCGCGACAAGCCCTACGAGAACGTGCTGGGCATCGACCGGACCTTCCTGCCCTGGCAGCCGTCCTCGCCCGACACCCCGACGCAGGTCACCTTCCTGTGGCCGCTGATCTCCACCACGCACCTCGGCGCCCACACCGAGGCCGACGACGAGGACCAGACACCGGTCCTGGAGAGCGACGACCTCGTCCGGGAGATCGCTCCCGGCGGGCGGCTCCAGCAGTTGGTCGCCCTCGGCAAGGACCTGCCGGTCACCTGGGTGATCGATCCGGACCTGCTGGCCTCCGTCTCGGCGATGACCGAACGGTACGAGGTGCGGACCGAGGACGGCACCACCGTTCCGGGCCGCGGGCAGAACCACGCTCGACAGTGGCTGTTCGAGCTCCAGCAGGCGGTGGAGGACGAGGAGGTCGTCGCCCTTCCCTTCGGCGACCCCGACCTGGCCTCCCTCGCCCATCGCGGCAAGAACGTCCCCGGCGCGCTCGGCCACCTGGGCCCGGCCACCGATCTGGGCAGGAGGACGGTGGAGACCGAGCTGTCGGTCGAACCCAGCACCGACTTCGCCTGGCCGGTGGAAGGCGCCATCGACCCCTCGATCGTCTCCGTGGCGACCTCGGCGGGCGCCCAGAACGTCATCACCCGCAGCGACAGCCTGCGCGAGACCGGCGGGTTGAGCCACACCCCCACCGCCGCCCGACCGATCGGCGGCGGCACCACCGCCATCGTGGCCGACGCACGGCTGTCCAAGATGTTCCAGGGCGACATGGCGCGGGCGCGGAACTCGACGCGGTCCGTGCAGCGGTTCCTGGCGCACACCCAACTGATCACCGCGCAGCGGCCGGACACCCGCCGCAGCATCGTGGTGGCGCCGCAGCGGATGCCCACCACCGGTCAGGCCCAGACGATGGCCGCCGCGCTCCGGTCGCTGGAGCTCGACGGCCGATGGGCGGAGTTCGTGTCCCTGTCGGAGGCCGCGGAGGCCAAGCCGGACCCACGGGCCAACCGCAAGGTACCGGGCCAGGGCTCCTACCCGTCCTCGCTGCGCAAGCGGGAACTGAGCACCGAGGCCTTCGAGGAGATCCGCGCCACCCGGAACACCCTGGAGGGCTTCCAGAAGATCCTGTCCCAGCCCGACCGGGTGAGGACGCCCTTCAGCAACGCCATCCGCCGTTCGCTCTCCACCTCCTGGCGCGGCGACCACGAGGCCGCGGCGGAGTACCGGGCGTCGACACACGAGTACCTGGAGGAGCTGACGGGAGGGGTCCGGCTGGTCGAGAAGTCGGACATGAAGCTGTCCGGCCGCAGCGCCACCATCCCCGTGACCGTGCAGAACAACCTCTTCCAAGGCGTGAAGGGACTGGAACTGCGGCTCACCTCCGGACGCCGGCTCGGCCTGGACGTCGGCGGGCCACAGCCGGTGACGGTGAAGGGCGGTCACAGCCAGTCCGTGAAGGTGCCCACCACCGCCAAGGCCAACGGCCGCACCCGGGTCGAGGCCCGGCTCTACACCGAGGACGGCGAGCCCTGGGGCGAGCCCATGACCTTCCACGTGGAGGTCACCGAGATCACCTCCGCGGTGATGCTGGTGATCTCCGGCGGCGTCCTGCTGGTGGTCCTGGCCGGGGTGCGGATGTACACCCAGCGCAAGCGCGCCGGCGCCCGGCCCGACCCGGACGCCCCCCTGGCGCCCAAGCCCTCCGAGCCCGAGGCCGTGGAGGAGCGCGCGGAGGCGTCGGCCGAGGAAACCGAGGAGAGGGCCGAAGAGTCCGAGGAGAGGGCCGAAGAGGGGGCCGGGAACGCCCCCGCGGACGGCACACGGAAAGATGCCGGGAACGAGCAGGCGGGTGACCGGGGCGAGGACACCGGGTCCAAACGTTCCGGCCCCTCCGGCGTGGGTGAGAAGGTGGACCGTTGAGCGAGCTGTCGGGGCCGGAGAGAGCGGCCGCGGACAATGAGGTGGGGTTGCAGCGATGAACGCGCCGTACGACCGTGACCGCGGCGACACGCCGGGCGGGGACCCGGCCGCTTCGGGCGGCCCGGAGCCGTACGACCGGAACGCCCCTCGCCCCGGCGGTCCCCACGACCTCTACCGGCAGCCCCCGCCACCCCACCACGCCCCCGACCCTCGACGCTGGGCGCCGACCCCGCCTCCCGAGCCGGAGGGCCCCTCACGGCGGCTGCCGTACGGCGACGACCCGGCGACCGTGCGCTTCACGGGCGTGGACGACCTGATCGGCAGAGCACCGGACGAGGACGGGGAACGGAGGCGCGACGACGCCTTCGCCCACCTCTACCAGGACCAGCAGCAGACTCCCCCGCCCCGGCCGCACCAGCAGTACCCGTCGTCTCGGCAGGAGCCGGGTCCGGCGGGCCTCCACCAGCCGCACGGGCACACTCCCCAGGGTCACCCCGAGAGCCGGGAGGCCCACGAGTGGCGGGGCGGCCCGCACGAGCCGTCCGAGCGTCCCTCGCCCCCTTACGGGGCCGAACAGCCGTCCTCCGTCCCCCCTCCCCAGCCGTCCGCCCAGCAGACCGTGACGGACGAGGCCGTGGTGGAGGAGGCCCTCGGCGCGGCTCCGCCCTCGGAGTCCGCCGCCAAGCCCGCACGCCGCGGCGGCGGCATACTGAAGTCCAGCGCCATCATGGCCGCGGGCACCATGGTCTCCCGGCTCACGGGCTTCGTCCGCACCCTGGTGATCACCGCGGCGCTCGGCGCGGCGGTGCTCGGCGACGCCTACACCGTGGCCTACACGCTGCCGACGATGATCTACATCCTCTCCATCGGCGGCGGCCTGAACTCCGTCTTCGTCCCTCAGCTCGTCCGCGCCATGAAGGACGACGCCGACGGCGGCGAGGCGTACGCCAACCGTCTGCTCACCCTGGTCACGGTGATCCTGGGCGCCCTGGTGGCGCTCACCGTGCTGGTCACGCCGCTGCTGGTCCGGATGATCTCGGTGCCGATCGCCGAGGACCCGCAGGCCAACAACGTCGCGGTCACCTTCGCCCGCTACTGCCTGCCCACCATCTTCTTCATGGGCGTCCACGTCGTCATGGGCCAGATCCTCAACGCCCGTGGCCGCTTCGGCGCCATGATGTGGACCCCGGTCCTGAACAACGTCGTCATCATCTTCACCTTCGGCCTGTTCATCTGGGTGTACGGCACGGCCCGCACCTCCGGGATGACCGTCGAGACGATCCCGCCGGAGGGCGTCCGGCTGCTGGGCGTCGGCACCCTGCTGGGCCTGGTCGTCCAGGCCCTGGCGATGATCCCGTACCTGCGCGCCGCCGGGTTCCGCCTCCGCCCGCGCTTCGACTGGCGTGGCCACGGCCTGGGCAAGGCCGCCCGCCTCGCCAAGTGGACCGTCCTGTTCGTGCTGGCCAACCAGGCGGGTCTGCTGGTCGTCACCCAGCTCGCCACTTGGGCGGGCAAGGAGGCCGCGGGCCAGGGTTACGACGGCACCGGCTTCCTCGGCTACAGCAACGCCCAGTTGATCTGGCAGATGCCGCAGGCCATCATCACCGTCTCGGTGATGGCCGCCCTGCTGCCGAGGCTCTCCCGTGCCGCCCACGACGACGACCCCGGCGCCGTCCGCGACGACATCTCGCACGGGCTGCGCACCTCGGCCGTCGCCATCGTGCCCGTCTCCTTCGCCTTCGTTGCCCTCGGCGTGCCGATGTGCCTGCTGATGTACTCCTCCGCGACCGCGGACGCGGCCACGTCGATGGGTTACATCCTGATGGCCTTCGGCCTGGGGCTGATCCCCTACTCCGTGCAGTACGTCGTGCTCAGGGCCTTCTACGCCTACGAGGACACCCGCACCCCCTTCTACAACACGGTCATCGTCGCCGCCTGCAACGCCGCCGGCTCCGCCCTCTGCTTCCTGCTGCTGCCCGCTCGCTGGGCGGTCGTCGGCATGGCCGCCTCCTACGGCATCGCCTACGCCGTCGGCGTGGGCGTCGCCTGGAAGCGTCTGAGCCGACTGCTCGGCGGGGATCTCGACCGCGCTCGCGTGGTCCGCACCTACGCCAGGCTCTGCGGTGCCGGCCTTCCGGCCGCCCTCATCGGCGGGGGAGTCGCCTACGCGGTGCTCCAGGCGCTCGGCTCCGGGTTCGTCGGTGGTGCCGTGGCCCTGGCCGCGGGGGGGCTGGTCCTGGGCGTGGTCTTCGTACTGGCCGCCAAGCGCATGCGGATCGAGGAGCTGACGGCCATGGTGGGTATGGTCCGCGCCAAGCTCGGTCGCTGACGGGACCGCCCGACGTCCGTCGCACAACCATCGGCTCCACCCGTGTGTCGTGCATACCGACGGACTGTGGGCACAATTGTCTCTGGCTGTGTTGACGAACAGGCTGCAACGATTGGGGAGGCAGGACCGACGGTGGCGGAACGGAGCACGGCTGCCGTCGACGTGGCCGACAAGAGCGGTGGGGCGGGTGGCAGGAACAAGCCGCCGACCGCCGAGGCAGAGCAGGCCACGGCCGACGGTGCGAAGGCCCACGACAGCGATGACAACGACGCCGCGGAGGACACCTCTCCCACCACGGACACGACCACCACGGACACCAAGGATCCCGAGACACGCTCCACCGACTCGGCATCCTCGACATCCCCGGTCCAGCCCCCTCAGCCTCCCGAGTTGCACAGCGGACACAAGCTCGCCCGGCGCTACCGCTTGGAGGAGTGCGTAACGCGCCTGGACGGTTTCAGTAGCTGGCGCGCCGTCGACGAGAAACTGCGCCGCGCCGTCGGCGTCCATCTGCTGGCCGCCGACCACCCTCGCGCCCGCTCCGTCCTCGCCGCGGCCCGCTCCGCGGCCCTCCTCGGCGATCCCCGGTTCGTCCAGGTGTTGGACGCCGTGGAGGAGAACGACCTCGTCTACGTCGTCCACGAGTGGCTCCCGGACGCCACCTCCCTGACCACCCTGCTCGCCTCCGGTCCCCTGCAGACTCACGAGGCGTACCAGCTCGTCTCCCAGGTCGCCCAGGCGATGGCCGCCGCCCACCGCGAGGGGCTGTCCCACCTGCGGCTGACCCCCGGCTGTGTCCTGCGCACCGCCGCCGGCCAGTACCGCATCCGCGGCCTCGCCGTGAACGCCGCCCTGCGCGGCATCACCTCCGACCATCCCCAGCGCACCGACACCGAGGCGATCGGCGCTCTGCTCTACGCCGCCCTCACCCAGCGCTGGCCCTACCGCGAGGACGCCCACGGGCTCAGCGGCATGGCCGAGCTGACCGGGGACTCCCTCGTCCCGCCGGACCAGGTGCGGGCCGGAGTGCACCGAGGTCTCTCCGAGCTGGCCATGCGCGCTCTCGTCAACAAGGGCGCCACCGCCTCCCGCCAGGAGCAGCCCTGCACCACCCCGGAGGAGCTGACCAAGGCCGTCGCCGCGCTGCCGCGCATCCGTCCCCCGGAGCCCGAGTTCACCGCGCCACCGCCCTACCAGCGTTCCCCCCGACACGGTGCCCCCGCCGCCCATCTCCCCACGGGCCCCGCACCGGCCGCGCCGCCCGCGCCTCCCACGCTCCCCGGCCGCACCGGCAGGTTCCTCAAGTGGAGCGTCTCCGCGCTGCTCATCGCCGCCCTGGGCCTGGGTAGCTGGCAACTGGCCGACACTCTGATAAAGGGGGAGAACTCGACACCGGCCTCCGAGGAGGAGGGCCGGATCGAGCAGCAGAAGCAGCCGGAAGCCGCCCCCACGGGCAAACCCGTCGAGGTCTCCCTCGTCAAGGACTTCGACCCGCTCGGCGACGGCACGGAGAACAGCAAGGACGTCGGCGCCGTCATCGACGGCGACGCGAGCACCCACTGGCAGACCTCGGCCTACTACAGGAACGGAAGGTTCGGCAATCTCAAGGACGGGGTCGGCCTGATCCTCGACCTCGGAAAACCCCAACAGGTCAGCAGCGTCACGGTCGGTTTCAAGGGCAGCACCTCCGTCGAGTTCCTGGCCACCGCCGAGGACACCACCGAGATGCCGACCTCCCTGGGCGAGTTCAGCAAGGTCAGTGGCGGCTCCGGCACCGAGGTCGAGTTGACGGCCAAGCGACCCATCACGACGCGGTACGTCCTGGTGTGGCTCACCGAGCTCCCCATGGCAGAGGGAGGCAACTACCGTGGCCGCGTCACGGAGGTCAAGGTCCGTAGCTGACCGGCCGCCCATGGACGGAGACCGGTTGGAGGAGGGGTTCGGCGGGTGGGCGACGAGGTGATGGACGACGCTGTCGGTGACATCGACGGCACGAAGGACACAGACGGTGTCCACCGGATCGACGACCGGGAGCTCCTCGCCCGCCATGTCGCCGGCGATCCCCACGCCTTCGGCGAGATAGTGCGACGGCACCGTGACCGGCTGTGGGCGGTCGCCCTGCGTGTCCTGGGAGACCGCGAGGAGGCCGCCGACGCCGTGCAGGACGCCTTCGTCTCCGCCTACCGGGCCGCCCACACCTTCCGGGGGCAGTCCGCCGTCACCACCTGGCTGCACCGCATCACCGTCAACGCCTGCCTGGACCGTGCCCGCAAGGCAGCCACCCGCCGCACCTCGCCCGTGGCCGAGCCCGAACGCCTGGAGCAGCTCCTGGAACCGCACGAGTCGGCAGCCGTGCCCGCCGAGCGTCGGGACCTCCACCGCCAGCTCGTCGCCGCGCTCTCCACGCTGCCTCCCGAGCAACGCGCGGCTCTCGTGCTCGTCGACATGCAGGGCTATCCGGTCGCCGAGGCCGCCCGGATTCTCGGCGTCGCCGTGGGTACCATCAAGAGCCGCTGCGCCCGTGGTCGAGCGCGTCTGCTGCCTTTGGTGACCCATCTGCGGTCCGGCGGCCTGAGAGGGGATACCCCACCGGACGCGGGGGGAAGGAACCGGACGCGGGGGACGTCCGTCCCACCGGCGAGAGGAAAACCAGGCACCCGGGCCGTGAAGGGCGGAGGTGAACACGCATGACATCCGCGTCTTCCGCGTCGTTCGGTACGGACGAGCACCCCGAGGTCGCCGAGATCTCCGCTCTCACCGAGGGGATTCTCCCTCTCGACCGCTCGGCCCATGTCCGTGCCCACCTGTCCGACTGTGACCTGTGCGCGGACGTACGGCTCTCCCTGGAGGAGATCCGAGGCGCCCTGGGCGCTCTTCCCGGGCCGGTCGCGATGCCGTCCGACATCGCGGGTCGCATCGACGCCGCCCTGGCCGCGGAAGCCTTGCTCGATGCCACCGCCTCCGCTTCCGGGACGGAGCCCGAAACCGGCCGAGCCGCCACAGGGGAGCGTCCCTCGAGCGACGGGCCCGGAGGTGAGGAACAGTCCGGTGTTTCACGTGAAACACCGGACTCGAATGTTGTTTCACGTGAAACGCGCAGCGCGGCCAGGCCGGTCACTCGCCCTTCGGGCCATGGTCGAGGAGCGACCGGCCCGGGACGCTCGGCACGCCGCCCAAGGCGTTGGCGCACCACCCTGCTCGGGACCTCGGCCGCCGCGGCCCTCATCGCCCTGGGTGCACTGCTCGTACCCGGACTGATCACCGGCTCCGCCGACTCGGGAGCCGACCGGGGAGTCGCCGTGGACAGCGCGGACCGCTCCGAGAGCGGCACGGCCGACGTGGCCCTGGAGGCACGGGTGCGGTCCCTCCTCGCCGACAGCAGGACCACCGGCGAACCCGAACGGGAACAGAAGCCGGAGAAGACCGGGCCGGACGAGGCTCCCGACTTCACCACCAAGGCGAGCCCCAACGCACCGCTGAGCACCAGCGTTCCCGCGGTGCCCTCCTGTATCCGGGAAGGCATCGACCGGAACGAGGCGCCGCTGGCCGTCGGCATGGACGTCTACCAGGGCCGGCAGGCGTACATCGTGGTCCTGCCCAACGGGTCGGACAGCACCCGGGTGGACGCCTATGTGGTTGAGGCCGACTGCGCCGGGAAGACATCCTCCGGCCCGGGCACGGTGCTCACCACTCGTACCTATACGCGTTGACCCCGTCCGTGCGCGTTACCGCGGTCGGGAATGCCTTCCTCCTAGGATTCGTTGAGTGAGATGAGCCTCCACCCGAGGCTCTGTCTCATATCAACGGCAGATCCATCGGCAGACAAGGAAGACTCCCGTGAGCGACGTCCGCAACGTGATCATCATCGGCTCCGGGCCGGCCGGCTACACCGCAGCGCTCTACACCGCCCGCGCCTCGCTGAAGCCGCTGGTCT
>NZ_JODL01000038.1 GCF_000718985.1 Streptomyces megasporus
GAAACGCCCGGTTACATTCCGAACCCGGAAGCTAAGCTCTTCAGCGCCGATGGTACTGCACGGGGGACCGTGTGGGAGAGTAGGACGCCGCCGAACAAATCGTGAGGGCCCTTGGTCCCAGCGTGCACGCTGGGACCAAGGGCCCTTTTCTTTTAGCCATCAGCCTGGAACGCATCGAGTCGATCGGTGCGCGGAAATGAACGTGTATTACCCCAAGACAGGAGCCACGTCGATGTCCAACTCACCTGAGGAAAGGCCCGGTGGGTCCGAGCGGTCCGACAGGCCGCGACGTCACGGTGGCGACGAGAGGCGCGGCGGTGGTTTCCGTCGTGATGATCGTCGTGATGATCGGCGTGGTGATCGGTGGGGGGAGCGGCCCTCGTACCGGCGGGATGACCGGCGGGATGAGCGAGACGACCGCCGGGACGATCGGCGCGGTGACCGGCCCTCCTACGGCCGCCCGTCGCACGGTCGGGAGGACCGGCCCTCCTACGGTCGCGATGATCGACGGGGCGACCGCCCCTCCTACGGTCGGGATGACCGACGGGGCGACCGCCCCTCCTACGGCCGCCCGGCGCAGGGCCGTGACGACCGCCGAGGCGACCGGCCTTCGTACGGCCGTGACGACCGGCAGAGCTTCCGTCGTGACAGACGACCGCCGGGACGATCGGCGCGGTGACCGGCCCTCCTACGGCCGCCCGTCGCACGGTCGGGAGGACCGGCCCTCCTACGGTCGCGATGATCGACGTGGTGACCGGCCTTCGTACGGTCGCGATGATCGACGTGGTGACCGGCCTTCGTACGGTCGGGACGACCGACGGGGCGACCGCCCCTCCTACGGCCGCCCGGCGCAGGGCCGTGACGACCGCCGAGGCGGCCACGGAAGCCGAGGTGACCGCCCCCGTGGTGGGCACCGCGACGACTGGAGCGGGCGGCGCCCGTACGGCCAGGGTGAAGGCCGGGGACGTGACGAACGGGGTGGGTACCGCGGACGTCGGGAAGACGTGCGCGGTGGCTACCGGCGTGACGACCGTGACCGTGATCGCGGTCAGGATCGGGAGCCCATCGAGCGGCTGCCGATCCCGGAGGACATCACCGGTGAGGAGCTGGACAAGGAGGTTCGGCAGGAGCTCAAGAGCCTGCCCAAGACGCTCGCCGAGGACGTCGCCAAGAACCTGGTGATGGCGGCGAAGCTGCTGGACGAGGAGCCGGAGAAGGCCTACGGCTACGCGAAGGTCGCGCTGCGGCTGGCCTCCCGCGTCGCCGCGGTGCGCGAGGCCGCCGGGTTCGCCGCCTACGGAGTGGAGAAGTACGCCGAGGCACTGGCCGAGTTCCGCGCTGCCCGACGCATGACCGGTTCCGTCCACCTGTGGCCGCTGATGGCCGACTGCGAGCGTGGTCTCGGCAGGCCGGAGAAGGCCCTCGCCATGGCCGGCGAGCCCGAGGTGCAGAAGCTGGACAAGGCGGGGCAGGTGGAGATGCGGCTGGTCGCGGCCGGAGCACGACGCGACATGGGGCAGGCCGAGGCGGCCGTGGTCACGCTCCAGAGTCCCGAACTGGCCTCGAACTCCGTGCAGCCGTGGACGGCGCGACTGCGGTACGCGTACGCCGACGCGCTCCTGGCCGTCGGCCGTGAGGACGAGGCCCGCGACTGGTTCGCGAAGGCCATGGAGGCCGACCAGGGCGGGACGACCGACGCCTCCGACCGGCTGGCCGAGTTGGACGGGGTGGAGTTCCTGGACGCCCTCGACCCCGACGCCGACCGGGAGGACGAGTCGGAGGACCGGGACGGCCCCGAGGCCGGCGGCCCTGATGCCGGCGGGGCGGAAGACGGCGGGGCGGAAGACGGCGAGCGCTGAGGCACGCCTCGACGAGGGCGGGGCCCGGTTCTTCGGAACCGGGCCCCGCCCTTCGTCGTTCTCAGCGCCCGCGCTCACCCCTCTCCATGGCGCGCAGCACCAGCCCGGTGGCCGGTTTGGGGCCGAAGGACGTGGACTTGCGGGGCATGGTGACGCCCTGGCGGGCCAGGTCGCGGACGGTCTCCTCCACGACCGCGCGCATCAACACGGCCGAGCCGCCCAGGCGTTCCGCCTGCTCCACGGCCGCCGTCGCGTCGTGGAGATAACCGATTTCCGAGGAGCGGTCCGGGACGCGCCAGACGGCGTCCAGCAGGGTGGAGTGCAACACCGTGGCGTCCAACCGGCGCCATTCCTCCGGACGGTCGTCGCGGACGGTGCGCGCGACCAGGGCCGGGTCGGGATCGTGGAGCAGGTGGAAGGCGCCGTCCCCGGTGAGCAGGAAGGCGTTTCCGGGGGTGGCCTCCAGGGCGCGCAGGGCGTTCGGGAGCGGGCCGTCGACGGGGTGGACGCGGAAGGCGCCGTCCAGCCGGGAGAGGGCGTCGGCCGGCGGCAGGTGGGGGAGTATCCGGTGAATGGCCTGCACTCTCAACGGGTAGCGGGCGGTGTCGACCAGCAGCACCAGGCCGTGGTCCCAGAAGCCGCCGTCCCGGAAACCGTCCTCCCGGAAGCCGCCGCTTCCGGCACCAGGGGTCCGCTCGGCGCGGAGCCGCAGATAGGTGGCCCAGCGGTGGTGGCCGTCGGCGATGAGCGCCTGGCGCCGGGAGAGGTCGTGGTCGGCCTTGGCGAGCTCGTCCGGGTCGGTGATCGCCCAGAGCCGATGGGAGAAGCCGTCCTCGGTGGTCGTGGAGAGCAACGGGACCTTGCCGACCGCGCGTTCGACGACGGCCGTGGCGCCGGTGGCGGTGCCGTCGCCCTGGTACGACAACAGCAGCGGTTCGAGGTTGGCGGCGGTCGCGCGCATCAGGGCGGCGCGATCCTCGACGACCTCCGATATGACGTCCTCGTGGGGGAGGACCACGCCCTCGTCCGGCGGGGTCAGCCGGAGGGCTCCGATCAGCCCGCGCTGGAGGACGTCCCCCCGGCGTTGCTCGTAGACGTACAGCGCCGGGTGCCGGTCGCGGACGAGCACGCCCTCCTCCTCCCAGCGGCGCAGGGTGGCGGCGGCCTGTCGGTGGCGGGCGGCGGGGTCGGTCGCCTCGGGGAGGATCAGCCGGACGATGTTGTACGGGTCGGCGGTCTGGAGGTGGTGCAGCCCGTCGGGTCGGACCACGACGTCGTACGGGGGCGAGGTCACGGCGGCGAGGCTGCCGACCCGGTCGGGGGCGTAGCGCAGGCCGCGGAAGGGAGCGAGATGGAGGCCGCTCGGAGGGTGGTCGGGGCCCGGAGTTCGCAGCATTGGTGCATGTTATGCCGCGGTGAGGGGGTGAGAGATGATCGGGGGAGGTGCCCGTGAACACGAGGAGCGAGAAGACGATGACCGACTCCCCGACCGACCCCCACCGCCCGATCCGCACCCGGCCCCGGGGCTGCGGACGTCCACCGGCCGAGGAGTACGACACGGCGCTGCTCGATCTGGACGGTGTGGTCTACGCGGGCGGTGAGGCGGTCGTCCACGCGGTCGAGTCGCTCCGGGAGGCCCGTGGAGCCGGAATGCGCCTGGCGTACGTGACGAACAACGCCGCGCGCACCCCTCGGACCGTCGCCGAGCACCTGACGCGGCTCGGAGTGCCCGCGGAGCCGGAGGAGGTGGTCACCTCGGCGCAGGCGGTGGCGCGGATGATCGCCGAAGCCCTGCCCGCCGGCTCGCGGGTGCTGTGCGTGGGCGGCGAGGGTCTGGTGGTGGCGTTGCGTGAACGCGGCCTGGAGCCGGTGGAGTCGGCGGACGACGCCCCGGTGGCGGTCGTCCAGGGGTATGGCGGACCGGAGATGCCGTGGGGACGTCTGGCCGAGGCGGCGATCGCGGTGGGCCGAGGGCTGCCGTGGTTCGCGTCCAACACGGACCTGACCATCCCCAGCGGGCGGGGCATCGCCCCGGGCAACGGCGCGGCCGTGGAGGCGGTGCGGATCGCCACCCGGTGGATGCGCCCGGCGCCGGAGCCGAGGGTGGCGGGCAAGCCGCTGCCGCCGATGCACCGCGAGACGATCCTGCGGACGGGCGCCGAGCGGCCGCTGGTGGTCGGCGACCGGCTGGACACGGACATCGAGGGCGCGTACGCGGGCGGTGTGGACTCGCTGCTGGTGCTGACCGGCGTGACGGACACGGCGCAACTGCTCGCGGCACGCCCCGAACACCGGCCGACGTATGTGGCGGCCGACCTGCGGGGACTGCACCGTCCCCACCCGGAGCCGGTGGCGGCGCCGGGCGGCGGGTACTCGTGCGGCGGCTGGACGGCCTCGGTGCGGGACGGCGAACTGCTGCTGGAGGGCCGGGGCGGCGACCGGCTGGACGGGCTGCGGGCTCTGTGCGCAGCCGCCTGGACGGCGGCCGGGGAGGGCGTGTGCCGGGCCGGGACGGACAAGGCGCTCGCCACCCTCGGGCTGTGACCCCCGTGGCCGGTCCCCGCGCCCGGAGCCTCCCGTGGTCCCTTCCGGGGTGCCGTCCTGTCACGCCTCCACGGCCACCACCTGGCGCCACGGCCGCCGTGCCGCCAGGAGCGGCACCGCGATGTCCTTCGGGCGGCGGGCTCCGGGCGGGCTGACCGGAGGGCTCGGAGCGGCGGGCTCAGAGCAGCGAGCGCAGCCGCAGCAGGTCCCGCAGGCCCGCCTCCAGCCTGACCCGGCCCCGCGCCCAGGCGTGGGCGAAGTCCAGCCTGCCCTCCACCATGGAGACGAGGTCGTCACCGGTCATGGTCAGTCTGATCTGGGCACGTTCCGTCGGCGGCCCGGGGGAGGCGGTCAGGTCCTCGATGCGTCCGTGGACGAGCCTGCCGGTGAAGGTGATGTCCAGGTCGGTGAGCCGGCAACTGACCGAGCGTTCCACCGCGGCCGCGCCGCGGACGTCGTCGTCCGCCTCCGCCAGGTTCCTCGCCAGCCGCTCCAGCGCGGCCCGGCACTGCTCTGTGGTCGCCATCCCTCCCGACGGTACCGCAGGGAGTGCCCCTCACCGCGGCGGAACGCGGGCGCGGTAGCGTCGTGACCATGGACGAGTCGATGTCGTCCGGCACGGTGCCGGAACCGGAAGCGCAGGCGGATTCGGGGCCCCCCGAGGGGCCGCCGCACGAGGAGCGCCCCGCCGCGGGCGACGCCCGGCCCCTGGGCGTCGGGACGACCCCCACCGGGCACCCCGGGGTCGACGCCGGACTGCGCCGCCTGACGGACGTCGACCACCTCGCCGTCGGCGACCATCCGGAGGTGTACGAGGATGTGCACCGCGGACTGCGCGACACGTTGACCGCGCTCGACCGGCAGCCCGGGCCGCCCGTGCCCGGCGCGCCACACGACACCGGGAGCTGAACCGCACGTGGCAGCGTCACGAAACCAGCGCGGCCGGCGCAGCCGGCTCGACGCGGAACTGGTGCGTCGCGAGTTGGCCCGTTCACGCGAACACGCCCGTGAGCTCATCGCCGCCGGACGTGTCACCGTCGGCGGCGCCACCGCGACCAAGCCCGCCACCCAGGTGGAGACCGGCGCGGCCATCGTGGTGGTCGAGGACACCGACGACCCGGGCTACGTCTCGCGCGGCGGTCACAAGCTGGCCGGCGCCTTGGCGGCGTTCACCCCGCGCGGGCTGACCGTGGCGGGGCGGCGGGCCCTGGACGCCGGCGCCTCCACCGGAGGCTTCACCGACGTGCTGCTGCGCGCCGGAGCCGCGCGGGTCGTCGCGGTCGACGTCGGCTACGGACAACTGGCCTGGTCGCTGCGGAACGACGAACGGGTCGTGGTGAAGGACCGCACCAACGTCCGGGACCTGACCCTGGAGGAGATCGGCGGCGAGCCGGTGGACCTCGTCGTCGGAGACCTGTCCTTCATCCCGCTCGGCCTGGTGCTGCCCGCCCTGGCGCGGTGCGCCGCACCCGACGCCGACCTCGTGCTGATGGTCAAGCCGCAGTTCGAGGTGGGCAGGGAACGGTTGGGCAGCGGAGGGGTGGTGCGCAGCCCGCAGTTGCGCGCCGAGGCGGTCCGCACCGTCGCCGGCCGGGCCGCCGAGTTGGGTTTCGGCGTGCTCGGGGTGACCGCCAGTCCTCTCCCGGGTCCCTCCGGTAACGTCGAGTACTTCCTGTGGCTGCGCGCCGGGGCGCCCGAACTCGACCCGGCCGATGTCGACCGAGCCGTGGCGGAGGGCCCCCAGTGACCATGCGGAACACCGACAGCACCGGCACCACCGAGCGCACCGTGTTCCTGCTGACCCACACCGGCCGCCAGGCCGCGGTCCGCAGCGCCGAACTCGTCGTCCAAGGGCTGCTGCACAACGGCATCGGCGTGCGCGTGCCCGCCGAGGAGGCGGCCGAGCTGACGCTGCCGCCGTCCGTGCGGGTCGTCGAGGCCGACGAGGGCGTCGACGAGGACTGTGAGCTGCTCGTCGTCCTCGGCGGGGACGGGACGTTGCTGCGCGGCGCGGAGCTCGCCCGCGCCTCGGGGGTGCCGCTGCTGGGCGTCAACCTCGGCCGGGTCGGCTTCCTCGCCGAGGCCGAGCGCGACGACCTCGACAAGGTCGTGCACCGGGTCGTCGAGCGCTCCTACGAGGTCGAGGAGCGGATGACCATCGACGTGCTCGTCCGCAACAACGGCGGCGTGGTGCACCGCGACTGGGCGCTGAACGAGGCGT
Source organism: Streptomyces megasporus (assembly GCF_000718985.1). Classification (GTDB taxonomy): domain Bacteria; phylum Actinomycetota; class Actinomycetes; order Streptomycetales; family Streptomycetaceae; genus Streptomyces; species Streptomyces megasporus. The sequence continues at coordinate 6,625 of NZ_JODL01000038.1, forward strand.
CGGTGGAGAAGGCCGCCCGCGAGCGGATGCTGGAGGTCGTCGCGGAGGTCGACGGCCGCCCGGTCTCCCGCTTCGGCTGCGACGGCGTCGTGTGCGCCACGCCCACCGGTTCCACCGCCTACGCCTTCTCCGCCGGCGGGCCCGTGGTGTGGCCGGAGGTCGAGGCGCTGCTCATGGTGCCCATCAGCGCCCACGCCCTGTTCGCCAAGCCCCTGGTGACCACCCCCGAGTCGGTCCTCGCCGTCGAGGTGCAGCCGGAGACCCCTGGCGGCGTCCTGTGGTGCGACGGGCGGCGCAGCGTGGAGCTGCCCGCCGGCGCCCGGGTGGAGGTACGGCGCGGCGAGGTGCCGGTGCGGCTGGCCCGGCTCCACCACGCCTCCTTCACCGACCGCCTGGTGGCCAAGTTCGCGCTCCCGGTGGCCGGATGGCGCGGAGCGCCGCACTAGCACACCACTGGCACACCGGTTCGGGAGGGGACACCGGCGGAGACCGCGGGTGGGGAACCGGCCACGGGACCTCGTATGGTCGTACCCGTGTTGGAGGAGATGCGGATTCGAGCCCTGGGTGTGATCGACGACGCCGTCGTCGAGCTGTCCCCCGGCTTCACCGCGGTGACCGGCGAGACCGGCGCGGGCAAGACCATGGTCGTCACCAGCCTGGGGCTGCTGCTCGGCGGGCGGGCGGACGCCGCTCTGGTACGGGTGGGTGCGAAGGCCGCCGTGGTGGAGGGGCGGATCGTGCTGCCGCCCGGCGCGCCCGCGGCGCGCCGGGCCGAGGAGGCGGGCGCGGAACTGGACGACGGCGACCTGCTCGTCAGCCGGACGATCTCGGCCGAGGGCCGCTCCCGCGCCCACGTCGGCGGGCGCGCGGTGCCCGTCGGGCTGCTGGCGGAGCTGGGCGAGGACCTGGTCGCGGTGCACGGGCAGACCGACCAGCAGGGGCTGCTGCGCCCCGCCCGACAGCGCCAGGCACTGGACCGGTACGCGGGGGAGGCGGTCTCCGCGCCGCTGGCCGACTACACCGAGGCGTACCGGCGGCTGCGCGCGGTCTCCGCCGAACTGGAGGAGCTGACCACGCGCGCCCGTGAGCGCGCGCAGGAGGCCGACCTGCTGCGCTTCGGTCTGGAGGAGATCGCCGCCGCCGAGCCCCGCCCGGGTGAGGACGTCGAACTGGCCGCCGAGGCCGAGCGGTTGGGCCACGCCGAGGCCCTGGCGTCCGCCGCCGCCACCGCCCACGGCGCGCTGGTCGGGGACCCGGCCGATCCCGAGGCCGTGGACGCCGGCGCCCTGGTCGCGGGCGCCCAGCGCGCGTTGGAGGCCGTACGGGCGCACGACCCGGCGCTGGCCGCCCTCGCCGACCGGCTGGGCGAGGTGGGCATCCTGTTGGCGGACGTGGCCGGGGAGCTGGCCGGATACGCCGACGACCTGGACGCCGACCCGCTGCGGCTGGCCGCCGTCGAGGAGCGGCGGGCCGCGCTCGCCCATCTGACCCGCAAGTACGGCGAGGACATCACCGCCGTGCTGGCCTGGGCGGAGGAGAGCGCCGCCCGACTCGCCGAACTCGACAGCGACGACGACCGGATCGCGGAGTTGACCGCCGAACGCGACGCGCTCCGCGCCCGACTCTCCGACCTCGCGCGGCGGTTGACCCGGGCCCGGGCGGAGGCGGCCGAGCGGTTCGCCGACGCGGTCACCGCCGAACTGGCCGAACTCGCCATGCCCCACGCCCGCGTCACCGTCGCACTGCGGCAGCACGAGACCTCCGACGAGAGGTCGGGCATCGAGGTGGACGGACGGCTCGTCACCTTCGGTCCCCACGGCGTGGACGAGGTGGAGCTGCTGCTCGCCCCGCACCCCGGGGCCCACCCCCGCCCGATCGCCAAAGGCGCCTCGGGCGGTGAGCTGTCCCGCGTCATGCTCGCGGTCGAGGTGGTCTTCGCGGGCGCCGCCCCGGTGCCGACCTACCTCTTCGACGAGGTGGACGCGGGCGTCGGGGGGAAGGCGGCGGTCGAGGTCGGGCGTCGCCTGGCCCGGTTGGCGAAGTCGGCGCAGGTCGTGGTCGTCACCCACCTTCCGCAGGTCGCGGCGTTCGCCGACCGGCACCTGGTGGTGGAGAAGACCTCCGACGGGTCGGTGACGCGCAGCGGCGTGAAGACGCTCCGGGGCGAGGACCGGGTGCGCGAGCTGTCCCGGATGCTGGCGGGCCACGAGGAGTCGCAACTCGCCCGCGCCCACGCCGAGGAGCTGCTGGAGGCGGCCCGCACCGGCATCTGACCGGCGCCGTTGTGCCGCCACGCGCCCGGCCGTCGCTTTCACCCGTACGGTGTGACGCCCCGCGAGGGTCGGACCTGGCATCCTGGACGGAGCACACCGCCGTGCGCCGCCCGTGTGCCGTACGCGCCGTGCGCCGCCGTGTGCGCGACCCGCGGTCCGGGCCGGGGCCACGGCACCCCGCGTCCGATCGTCCCGAGCGGCCGCGCCGTCCGCACCCCCACGAGCCAGGAGCCCCGTCCCTGTCGTGAGCAGCACACCGGTTCCGCCGAGCGGTCAGGAATCCCTGCACGTGGTGCAGGTGGTCGGCAGTGGCAACGCCCGTACCTGCGCGCACGTGCGCTCCCTGGCGGCCGGGCTCGTGGCCCGGGGGGTGCGGGTGACGGTCTGCGCGCCGAGCGCCACGGAACCGGCGTACGACTTCACCGGCGTCGGCGCCCGCTTCGTCTCCCTGTGCGCTCGCGCGGACCCGGAGACGGCCGTGGCGCTGCGCGTGGTGTGCGGGGACGCCGACGTGGTGCACGCCCATGGACTGCGGGCCGGGGCGCTGGCCGTCCCGGCGTTGTACGGGCGCCGTCGGCGGACGCCGCTGGTGGTCACCTGGCACGCCCGGGCCCGGTCCGCCGGCACCCGGGCGCGGCTGCTGTGGGTGCTGGAACGTCGGGTGGTGCGGGCCGCGCGGGTGGTGTTCGGCACCACCTCGGACCTGGTGGACCGGGCCCGTCGCCACGGGGCCCGCGACGCCCGTCTCGCCCCGGTGACCGTCCCCGTGCCGCGCGCGGACCCGGCCGGTGCGCCGCGCCCGGCGGACGGCGCGCACGGGGAGCGGGAGAAGACCCGCGCCGAACTCGGCGTCACCGGGCGGCCGTTGATCTTCGCGCTCGGCCGTCTCGACGCCCACCAGGGGTTCGGCACCCTGCTGACCGCCTCCCGTGCCTGGCGCGGTCTCGAGCCGCCGCCGTTGCTGGCCGTCGCGGGGGAGGGGCCCGCCCGGCCCGCGCTCCAGCGCCGCATCGACGACGAGGAACTGCCCGCACGGCTGCTGGGGCGGCGCGGGGACGCGCTGGAACTGCTCGCCGCCGCCGACGTCGCGGTGCTGCCGACACGCTGGGAGGGACGAGCGGTGGTGGCCCAGGAGGCGCTGCGGGCGGGGGTCCCGCTGGTGGCGACCGCGGTGGGCGGTCTGCCGGAGCTGGTGGGCGACGCCGCGCTGCTGGTGCCCTACGGCGACGCGAACGCGCTGGCCGGCGCGGTGACCGACCTGCTGGCCGATCCCGCGCGCCGTCGGTCCCTGGCCGCGGCCGGACGGGCCCAGGCGGCCACCTGGCCGAACGAGGACGAGACGGTGGCCCAGGTGCTGAGCGTGTACGACGAGCTGACGCTGGGGGCCTGACCGGCGCCCGCCCCGGTGCGGTCGGCGGCGGCCCGGCGCCCGGGGCCGCCCGGGGGCGGGCGGAGGGTCAACTGGAGTCGCGGATCACCAGCCGGGCCGGGGTGATCACCGGCGTCAGGGGCGTGTCCGGGTGCGTGCCGTTCGAGGGCGTCCCGAGCCGCCGCAGCAGCAGGCCGGCCATCATCCGGCCCATGTCCTGGACGTCCTGGCGCACGGTGGTCAGGGGCGGGACGGCCCAGGCGGCCGGCTCCAGGTCGTCGTAGCCGACGACCGCGACGTCCTCGGGCACCCGCCGTCCCCGGGCGCGCAGGGTTCGCAGCGCCCCCGAGGCCATCAGGTCGCTGCCCGCGAACACGGCGTCCAGGTCGGGGGAGCGGTCCAGCAGCTCGGCCATGGCCCGCTCGCCGCCCTCGGCCGTGAAGTCCCCGTGGGCGACCAGGGCAGGGTCGGCCTCGGCCACGCCCAGGGCGTCACGGTAGCCGTCGAGCCGGTCCTGGGCGGAGGTCTGGTCCAACGGGCCGGTGATCACGGCGATCCGCCGCCGCCCCCGCTCCAGCAGGTGCTCCACCGCCTGCCGGGCGCCGCCGCGGTTGTCGGTGTCCACATACAGCAGCTCGGGGTCGTCCTCCGCCCCGGGCCAGCCCGGCCGGCCGCCGAAGACCGTGGGCAGGCCGGAGGCGTGCGCCATCGACGGCAGCGGGTCGTCGCGGTGCAGCGAGAACATCAGCGCCCCGTCCACGTGCCCGCCCGCCAGGTAGCGTCCCACGCGGTCGTAGTCCGCGCGCCCCTCCAGCAACAGGAGCAGCAGTTGCGTGTCGCAGGAGGACAGCTCACGGCTGATGCCGCGCAACTGCTGGGCGAAGAAGGGATCGGAGAACACCCGCGTCTCGGGTTCGGCGATCACCACGGCGACGGCCCCCGTACGGCGGGTGACCAGGCTGCGCGCCGCGCTGTTGGGCACGTAACCGAGCGCGGCCACCGATGCCTCGACCCGCTCGCGCAGGGCCTTGCGGACGCCCGCGCCCCCGTTGACCACGCGTGACACGGTGGCTCGGGAGACCCCGGCGTGGGCGGCGACCGCTTCGAGTGTGGGTCTGGGACCGTGCACGGCGAAAAACTCCTTCTCTCGCGGAGTACCGACGCTACTCCCCACGGCGAGCGGTGCGCAGACCACTTCTGAGAGCGCTTTCACAACGCGGTGAGACGTCCGCCCGACCCCGAACGGGCCGGGCGGACGCGTCGAGACTCAGCCGCCGTAGGCTCCGGAGGCCGTCAGCCGCAGGGCGGTGTCGATCAGGGGCACGTGGCTGAACGCCTGGGGGAAGTTGCCCACTTGGCGCTGGAGTCGGGAGTCCCACTCCTCGGCCAGCAGCCCCAGGTCGTTGCGGAGGGAGAGCAGCTTCTCGAAGAGTTGGCGCGCCTCCTCGACCCGGCCGATCATCGCCAGGTCGTCGGCCAGCCAGAACGAACAGGCCAGGAACGCGCCCTCGTCGCCCGCCAGGCCGTCCACGCCCGTTTCCTCGCCCGAGGTCGGGTACCGCAGCACGAAGCCGTCCGGGGTGGACAGCTCGCGCTGGATGGCCTCGATGGTGCCGATGACCCGCTTGTCGTCCGGGGGCAGGAAGCCCACCTGCGGGATGATCAGCAGCGAGGCGTCCAGCTCCTTCGACCCGTAGGACTGGGTGAAGGTGTTGCGCTCGGGGTCGTAGCCCTTCTCGCACACGTCGCGGTGGATCGCGTCGCGCAGCTCGCGCCACCGCTCCAGCGGCCCGTCCACGTCGCCGGACTCGATCAGCCGGATCGTGCGGTCCACCGCGACCCACGCCATGACCTTGGAGTGGACGAAGTGCCGGCGCGGGCCGCGCACCTCCCATATCCCCTCGTCCGGCTCCATCCAGTGGTCCTCCAGGTAGCCGATCAGCTTGATCTGGAGCAGGCTGGCGTAGTCGTTGCGGGCCAGCCCGGTCATGTGGGCCAGGTGGAGGGCCTCGATGGTCTCGCCGTAGACGTCGAGCTGGAGCTGACCGGCGGCGCCGTTGCCGACCCGCACCGGCACCGATCCCTCGTAGCCGGGCAGCCAGGGAAGCTCCGTCTCGCCCAGCTCGCGCTCGCCGGCGATGCCGTACATGATCTGCAGGTTCTCCGGGTCGCCGGCGACCGCCCGCAGCAGCCACTCCCGCCAGGCCTGGGCCTCCTCGCGGTAGCCGGTGCGCAGCAGCGACGACAGGGTGATCGCCGCGTCGCGCAGCCAGGTGAAGCGGTAGTCCCAGTTGCGCACGCCGCCGATCTCCTCGGGCAGCGAGGTGGTGGGCGCGGCCACGATGCCGCCGGTCGGAGCGTAGGTGAGCGCCTTGAGCGTGATCAGGGAGCGGACCACCGCCTCCCGGTACGGGCCGTGGTACGTGCAGTGGCTCACCCAGTCGCGCCAGAACTCCTCGGTCGTCGCCAGCGCCGCCTCCGGCTCCGCGGGCGGCGGGGGGTTCTGGTGGGAGGGCTGCCAACTGATGGTGATCGCGATCCGGTCGCCCGGCGCGACGGTGAAGTCGGCGTAGGTGGTCAGGTTCTCGCCGTAGGTGTCGACATCGCTGTCGACCCAGACGGAGTCGGGGCCGGCGACGGCGACGGTGCGGCCGTCCACCTTGTGCACCCACGGCACGATCTGCCCGTAGGAGAACCGCATCCGCAGCGCGGAGCGCATCGGGACCCGGCCGCTGACCCCCTCCACGATCCGCACGAGCTGCGGCGCGTGGTGTTCGCGCGGCGGCATGAAGTCGATCACTCGGACGGTGCCGCGGGGGGTGTCCCACTCGGACTCCAGGATCAGGGAGTCGCCCCGGTAGCGCCGGCGGGTGGAGGCGGGCGGTTCCTGCCCGGCGGGGTGCGCGGGGCCCAGCCGCCAGAAGCCGTGGTCCTCGGTGCCGAGGAGTCCGGCGAAGACGGCATGGGAGTCGAACCGGGGCAGGCACAGCCAGTCCACCGATCCGTCCCGGCAGACCAGGGCGGCTGTCTGCATGTCCCCGATGAGTGCGTAATCCTCGATGCGCCCGGCCACGAGCATCTCCAGTCGAACTGCGGCTACGCCCCGTGGGACGTGCGGTCTTCCGTCCTGCCGCGTGAAGGGCCCACGCGGACAGTCTGAGCAGGATACGACGCGGTCGGGTGATCCGCGCCGAGGTCACCATAGGGGCGTCGGGGCCCTCCGGGTGACCACGTTCCGGGGATCGGCGGGCTTCGGGCGGCCGCGACGGCCCCTCGACGGACACTGTGCCATGGTCCGCGCGGTGACGCCGACGTGCTTCGGTGTCCGTGTTCGCCGCTGATACCCTGGTAGCCCGTGGAGCGGAGGGCACAACAACCCCCGAACCGCAGCGACGGCACCCCCTCCCAACCGGCCGGGGAGCCGGAGCGCACGTCACCTCGCGACCACGGGAGCCCCCTCTTGGCCATGCCGCCCAAATCCATGACGACCAAGCACCTCTTCGTCACGGGGGGTGTCGCCTCCTCGCTCGGCAAGGGTCTCACCGCCTCCAGCCTGGGTGCGCTGCTGAAGGCCCGAGGACTGCGGGTCACCATGCAGAAGCTCGACCCGTACCTCAACGTGGACCCCGGCACGATGAACCCCTTCCAGCACGGTGAGGTGTTCGTCACCAACGACGGAGCCGAGACCGACCTGGACATCGGCCACTACGAGCGCTTCCTCGACGTCGACCTCGACGGGTCCGCCAACGTCACCACCGGCCAGATCTACTCCACGGTCATCGCCAAGGAGCGGCGCGGCGAGTACCTCGGCGACACCGTGCAGGTCATCCCGCACATCACCAACGAGATCAAGCACCGCATCCGCCGGATGGCCACCGACGACGTGGACGTGGTGATCACCGAGGTCGGCGGGACCGTCGGCGACATCGAGTCGCTGCCCTTCCTGGAGGCCGTGCGCCAGGTGCGGCACGAGGTCGGCCGCGACAACGTCTTCGTCGTCCACATCTCGCTGCTGCCCTACATCGGCCCCTCCGGGGAGCTGAAGACCAAGCCCACCCAGCACTCGGTGGCCGCCCTGCGCAACATCGGCATCCAGCCCGACGCGATCGTGCTGCGCGCCGACCGGGACGTGCCCGTCTCCATCAAGCGCAAGATCTCGCTGATGTGCGACGTGGACGAGGACGCGGTGGTGGCCTGCAAGGACGCCCCCTCCATCTACGACATCCCCAAGGTCCTGCACGGCGAGGGCCTGGACGCCTACGTGGTGCGCCGTCTCGGCCTGGCCTTCCGGGACGTGGACTGGACCCAGTGGGACGACCTGCTGCGCCGCGTCCACCAGCCCGCGCACGAGGTGACCGTCGCGCTGGTCGGCAAGTACATCGACCTGCCCGACGCCTACCTGTCGGTGACCGAGGCGCTGCGCGCGGGCGGCTTCGCCAACAACGCCCGGGTGAAGATCAAGTGGGTCACCTCCGACGACTGCCGGGTCCCCGGCGGCGCGCGGAAGCAGCTCGGCGACGTGGACGCGATCTGCATCCCCGGCGGCTTCGGCGAGCGCGGCGTCGAGGGCAAGGTGGCGGCGATCACCTACGCCCGCGAGAACGGCGTTCCGCTGCTGGGCCTGTGCCTGGGCCTGCAGTGCATCGTGATCGAGGCCGCCCGCAACCTGGCGGGCATCGAGGGCGCCAACTCCACCGAGTTCGACCAGGCCGCCCCCCACCCGGTGATCTCCACCATGGAGGAGCAGTTGGACATCGTCGCCGGAGAGGGCGACCTGGGCGGCACCATGCGGCTGGGGATGTACCCGGCCAAGCTCGCCGAGGGCTCGATCGTGCGCGAGGTCTACGGCGACGAGCCGTACGTCGAGGAGCGCCACCGCCACCGGTACGAGGTCAACAACGCCTACCGCGCCGAGTTGGAGAAGGCCGGGCTCGTCTTCTCCGGCACCTCCCCGGACAACAAGCTGGTGGAGTTCGTCGAGTACCCGCGCGAGGTCCACCCCTACCTGGTCGCCACCCAGGCCCACCCCGAGCTGCGGTCCCGGCCCACCCGTCCGCACCCGCTCTTCGCCGGTCTGGTGAAGGCCGCGGTCGAGCGGCAGGGCGCGGGCACCGTGCGCGAGCGCGAGGAGGTCTGAGCGTGGCAGGGACGGACGGACACCCGCGGGACACCCCGCAGGAGTGGCGGGTCACCGCCTCCGAGACGCCGTTCACCGGTGGCAAGACCAGCGTGCGCACCGACCGCGTGGTGATGCCGGACGGCTCCGTCGCCGCCCGCGACTACCAGGTGCACCCCGGCTCGGTCGCCGTCCTCGCGCTGGACGAACGGGACCGGGTGCTGGTGATCAACCAGTACCGCCACCCGGTGCGGCACAAGCTCTGGGAGATCCCCGCCGGGCTGCTCGACGTCCCCGGCGAGAACCCGCTGCACGCCGCCCGGCGCGAGCTGTACGAGGAGGCGCACGTCGAGGCGGAGGACTGGCGGGTGTTGATCGACATGTACACCTCGCCGGGCGGCAGCGACGAGGCGGTGCGGATCTTCCTGGCCCGCGGGCTGTCCGAGGCGGAGGGCGAGCGCTTCGAGGTCCTGGACGAGGAGGCCGACATGGAGGTGGCCCGCGTTCCGCTGGCCGACCTGGTGCGCGGCGTCCTCGCCGGCGACCTGCACAACAACTGCCTGGCGACGGGCGTCCTGGCGCTGACCGCCGCCCGCGCGGGCGAGGGCCTGGACACCCTGCGCCCGGCCGACGCCCCCTGGCCCGCCCGGCCGTTCGAGGGGTGAGCGGGGGCCGGCCGAGGAGTCGGCCCGAGAGGTCGGCCGGAGGAGTCGACGCGTGAGCGACCGAGGAGCGACGGGCCGCGGCGCCGGGGACGGGCACCGCGGCCCCGGCATCGGCGCGGGAACGGGCCCGGCGCGGTGATCTACCCTCGTTCCGTGACGGATCAGGCGGTGCACACCGGCGGGCCGACCCCGTACACGGCCCCGGCGGCGGACGGGTCCGACGGCTTCGTCGGACGGCGACGCGAACTGGCCCAACTCCGCGCCGACATCGGGCGCGCGGGGCCGCACACCCGCGCGGGCCGTCCCGCCCCCCGCGGCCGTGTGCTGCTGATCGCGGGCCGGCCCGGCTCGGGCCGCACCGCGTTGGCGGAGGAACTCGTCCGGCAGGTGGCCGCCGACCACCCCGACGGCGTGCTCCGCGCCCGGCTCACCGACCCGGACGGCACCCCCGTCCCCACCGAGCGCACCGCCCGCGACCTGCTCCGCGCCCTCGGCCGTCCGGCCCCCGCCGGGGCGGAGGGGGACGAACTCGCCGGCGCGCTGCGCGCCGCCCTGGCCGGCCGCCGCGCCCTGCTGCTCCTGGACGAGGTGGCCGGTCCCGAGCAGGTGAAGGACCTGCTCCCCGACGGCCGGGACTGCCTCGTCCTCGCCGTCTCCCGAGGGCCGCTGACCGGCGTCCCGGACGTGCGGCCCTGCGTCCTCGACGGGCTCGACACCGACTCGGCCGTCGCCCTTCTGGCCCGGTGCGCCGGGGAGACCCCGCGCGTCACCGTGGACCCGCGTGCCGCCGAGTGCCTGGTCGAGGCGTGCGGTGGACGGCCCGCCGCGCTCGTCCTGGTCGGCGGCTGGCTGGCGGCCCACCCCACGGCGTCCGTCGCCGAGGCCGTGCGGCGCTTCGGCGATCTTCCCGACACCCTTCCCGGCGAGACGGAGAGCGCCGGCTCACGGGGGCCCGCCGGCCGTGTGCCCCGCCCCCGTACGCACCCGGCTCCGGCCGCCCGGCCGCTGGTCCGCGCCCTGCTGCTGGTGCACGACTCGCTGCCGCCGTCGATCGCCCGTACCCTGCGCCTGCTGGCGCTCGCCCCGGCCGGGCTCGTCGACGCCCACACCACGGCCGCCCTCGCGGGATGCCCGATGGACGCGGCGGCGGCCACGCTGGAGGGCTTCGTCCGGCTCGGCCTGCTGCGCACCACCGTCGTTCCGGGGCAGTACGAGGTCCCCGGCTGTCTCGCCCCTCTGCTGGCCGTCCTGGTGAGGGAGTCGGAGAGCCCCGCCGAGGTGCGGTTGGCGCGCGCCCGGATGCTGGAGCGGGCGGTGCGGCTGCTGAAGTCCTGTCGGGCCGCCGCCGAGCCGCCCGGCTCGCCGGCGCGCAAGGAGATGGCGGGGCTGCCGCGCGCCCTGCGCTTCGCCACGTCCCCCGCCGCCGCCGCGTGGCTCGACTCCCGGCTGCCGGCTCTGCGCGCCGCCGCCGCGGCGGCCGTCGACGACGGGGAGCTGGACACCCTGGCCCGGCGTCTGGTCGCGGCCCTCATCCGGGCGTTGAGCGCGCACCTGGGGCCCGAGGAGGCCGCGCCCGAGCTGTACCGTCTGCACGAACTGCTGTCGACGGTCACCGGGCGCCGCGGCCTGTACGGGGAACACGCGGCGGCCCTGCTCGCCCTGGGGGACCTCGACGCCCGCGCCGGTCGGCCGCGGAAGGCGCTGACGCGCCACCGCGCCGCGCTGGAGGCCGCCCGCGCCGCCGGCGGGCGCGGCACCGGGGCGGCCGTACGGGCCATGGAGTCCCTCGGGGACACCTACGCCGGTCTGGGCGACCGGCCGCGGGCGACCGACTGGTACGGCCGGGCGCTGGCCCTGTGCCAGACCCGCGGCGACCTGGTGGCCGAGGCCCGGCTCCACGGCCGGATCGGAGCCGAGCACCTCGGCGAAGGGGAGTGGGAGGAGGCCCTGCGCGCGTGGCGCGCCGCCGCGGCGGCCTGTCGGCGGCTGAAGGACGGGCGGGGGTACGCGAGGGCGTTGGAGGAGGTCGCGAGGGCGCAGGAGCGCGCGGGCCGCGTCGAGGAGGCGGCGCGCACCCGCCGCGAGGCCCTGCGGTGGGCGCGGCGGCTCGGCGACGAGCTTCCCGGTCGCGCCACCCGAGGGGAGTTGACCTAAGAAATGGCCGATAACCAGCCAGAAAACTGGCATTTTGCAAGGCTGGACAGCGGAAAATCCTTCATTAGAATGGTCAAGCTGCGGCTGTCCCGTCACATCCGTTATTCGCTTCCTGTGGTGATGTGATGGTGTGTGCCCCGGTCCCTTCCGCGACCCTCTGAGACAAGGACCGTGATCGACGTGAAGGTCGGCATCCCCCGAGAGATCAAGAACAACGAGTTCCGCGTGGCCATCACCCCGGCCGGTGTCCACGAACTCGTGCGCGGCGGCCACCGGGTCCTCGTCGAGCGGGGCGCCGGAGTGGGCTCCTCCATCGACGACCGCGAGTACGTCGAGGCCGGCGCCACCGTGCTGGACACCGCCGACGAGGTGTGGGCCGACGCCGACCTGCTGCTGAAGGTCAAGGAGCCGATCGCCGAGGAGTACCACCGACTGCGCAAGGACCAGGTGCTGTTCACCTACCTCCACCTGGCCGCGTCCCGCGACTGCACCGAGGCCCTGCTGCGCTCCGGCACCACCGCCATCGCCTACGAGACGGTGCAGGCCGCGGACGGCACGCTGCCGCTGTTGGCGCCGATGTCCGAGGTGGCCGGCCGGATCGCCCCGCAGGTCGGCGCGTACCACCTGATGCGCCCGGCCGGCGGTCGCGGCGTGCTGCCCGGCGGGGTGCCGGGCGTCTCGGCGAGCCGGGCCGTCGTCATCGGCGGCGGCGTCGCCGGTTGGAACGCCACCCAGGTCGCGGTGGGCATGGGCTTCCACGTCACCCTGCTCGACAAGGACGTGCGCAAGCTGCGCGAGGCCGACCGGATCTTCGGCAACCGCGTCCGGACGGTCACCTCCAACGCGTACGAACTGGACAAGGCCGTCCGGGAGGCGGATCTGGTCGTCGGGGCCGTGCTGATCCCCGGCGCCCGGGCGCCGAAGCTGGTCACCGGCGACCTGGTGTCGCGGATGAGGTCCGGAAGCGTCCTCGTCGACATCGCCATCGACCAGGGCGGCTGTTTCGAGGACTCGCGTCCCACCACGCACGCGGAGCCGACCTTCACCGTCCACGACTCGGTCTTCTACTGCGTCGCCAACATGCCCGGCGCGGTGCCGAGCACCTCGACGTACGCGCTCACCAACGCCACGCTGCCGTACGTGGTGGAACTGGCCGACCACGGCTGGCGCGAGGCCCTGCGCCGCGACCCGGCCCTCGCCCGGGGGCTCAACGTCCACGACGGCGAGATCACCTACGGCCCGGTCGCCGAGGCGCACGGGCTGACGGCACGCGAGCCGGGTTCACTGCTCGGTTGACAAGTCGTCATATGAACAGGACGCGAAACGTCAACCGAAACGTCAACGCCACGAGTCAACGCCACAAGTCAACATGACGACCATCGTGTCACCGGCCGACCCCGGGACCGCTCGGAGGCGGCCGGTGGGACGGGAGGCGGAGCCGACGGGCCTGGTCAACGTGGGGTCAACTCGTCGTGAACATGGTCCTTTGGTCGTTTCGCGCCCCCATAAGACTCCGTGTGCGGGGCCATGAACCCCTTGACAGACGGGTACAAGGTGGCCGACACATCAGGCCTTCTCCGGCGGATTGTGTTGCTGAGGACCACCGACACGCCATAGAGTCGCCAATCATCGGCATGGTGCCACGCTGATCTGTCTAGAAGTTTCCTGGTCACCAAGGAGGTAAGACGACTTGTGAATGAGTCGACATTTACTCCCGGGGGTGGTCAACCAGGAACGCCTCCGCGGGGCCAGGGCCCCTCGGGACTCAGTGCCGTCGGCTCCGTCGCTGTCCAGACTTTCGCAGCCCACCAGAACCAGGCGAGCATGACAGCCCATCAGAGCACGGACGGTCACAAGAACACCATGGCCGCCGACCACCCGGGCGGCGGTCCCCACGTGGACCCCCGGTACGACGAACTCCCCGAGGGGCACTTCTACGACCCCGACGCGGAGTACGAGCCCGACCCCGAGTACGCGGCCACCCTCGCGCCCGACGCCGCTCGACAGCGCCGTGAGCGCATCGGTCCCACGGGCCGCCCGCTGCCGTACTTCCCGATCCCCGGCCCGGTCACCGAACACGGTCCGGCGAAGATCATCGCGATGTGCAACCAGAAGGGCGGGGTCGGCAAGACCACCTCCACCATCAACCTGGGCGCCGCGCTCGCCGAGTACGGCCGCCGGGTGCTGCTCGTGGACTTCGACCCCCAGGGCGCGCTCTCGGTCGGCCTCGGCGTCAACCCGATGGAGCTGGACCTGACCGTCTACAACCTGCTCATGGAGCGGGGCATGTCACCCGACGAGGTGCTGCTGAAGACGGCGGTCGCGGGCATGGACCTGCTGCCCAGCAACATCGACCTGTCCGCCGCCGAGGTGCAACTGGTCAGCGAGGTGGCCCGCGAGTCGACGCTCCAGCGCGCCCTCCAACCGCTGCTGCCCGACTACGACTTCATCATCATCGACTGCCAGCCGTCCCTCGGCCTGCTGACCGTCAACGCCCTCACCGCCGCGCACAAGGTGATCGTGCCGCTGGAGTGCGAGTTCTTCGCGCTGCGCGGTGTGGCGCTGCTGACGGAGACGATCGAGAAGGTCCAGGAGCGGCTCAACTCCGACCTGGAGCTGGACGGCATCCTGGCGACGATGTACGACTCGCGCACCGTGCACAGCCGTGAGGTGCTGGCGCGCGTCGTGGAGGCGTTCGACGACAACGTGTACCACACCGTCATCGGGCGCACGGTCCGCTTCCCGGAGACCACGGTCGCCGGCGAGCCGATCACCACGTACGCCTCCAACTCCGTCGGCGCCGCCGCCTACCGCCAGCTCGCCAGGGAGGTGCTCGCCCGGTGCCACGCCGAGTGAGTCTCCCGGCAGCCGACGAACTGTTCCGCTCCACCGGGGGGTCCCCGGTCCAGCCCTCGACCCCCCAGCAGCACTCGGGAGGCGACGCCTCCTCCGCGCCCCGACTCCCCGCGGCGGCGGGCGCGTCCGGTCCCACGGACGAGCACGCCCCCGCGGGAGACGGCCGGGACGGCGCGGAGAGCGCCGCCGACACCCTGGCCGCCGGCACCGACGGCCACGGCGGACGCGAGCCCCGGCAGGCCCCGGTGCCCGGCCAGGCACCGGGAAGGGGCGGACGTTCGGGGCAGGGCGCGGCGGCCCAGCCGGCCGACCGGTCCACCGCGGCCGGCCGCGGCCAGGTCAGGAGCCGCTCCACCGCGGCGGCCCCGCCGCACCGGCGCGGCCGGGTCGTCCCCCGGCGCCCCAGCGGCCGCGAGCGCCACGACGAGAAGATCACGGTCTACGTCTCCGCCGAGGAGCTGATGGACCTCGAACACGCCCGGCTGGTGCTCCGCGGTGAGCACGGCCTGGCCGTGGACCGCGGACGGATCGTCCGTGAGGCGGTCGCCGTGGTCCTCGCCGACCTGGAGGCGCGCGGCGACGCGAGCATTCTCGTGCGCCGCCTGCGCGGTCGCTGACCTGCGGGGCGGTAGCCTGCCCCGCGATGCCGACCGCCGACGACCACGCGCCGAACCCCCGGCCTCCCCGACGACGCCCGCTGGGCCGGGGGCCGGGGACGGCGCCGTCCGCCCCGGTCCCGGCCCCCGCGCCGGAAACGCCTCCCGAGGCGGACACGCCTCCCGAACCGGAACCGGTCGTCTCCGAGACGACCCCCGCGACGGAACCACCGCCCGAGCGGGAGTCCGAGGAGGGGAAGGGCCCGGACGACGGTTCCCGGGCCGGCGCGGAGGCCGGCGGCGAGCCGGACGACGGCCGCTTCAAGGTCGTCCTGGACAACTTCGAGGGGCCCTTCGACCTCCTCCTACAGCTCATCTCCAAGCACAAACTGGACGTCACCGAGGTGGCGCTGTCGAAGGTCACCGACGAGTTCATGGCCCACATCCACGCCATGGGCCCCGACTGGGACCTCGACCAGGCCACCGAGTTCCTGGTCGTCGCCGCCACCCTGCTCGACCTCAAGGCCGCCCGGCTGCTGCCCGCCGCCGAGGTCGAGGACGAGGCCGACCTCGCCCTGCTGGAGGCGCGCGACCTGCTCTTCGCCCGGCTGCTGCAGTACCGCGCCTACAAGCGGGTCGCCGCCGTCCTCGACGAGCGCATGGCCGTCGAGGCCCGCAGCCACCCCCGTACGGTCGGCCTGGAGCCGCACCACGCCGCGCTGCTGCCCGAGGTCGTCCTCGGCATCGGCCCCGAGGGCTTCGCCCGCCTGGCGGTGAAGGCGATGCAGCCCAAGCCGGAACCGCAGGTCTACGTCGACCACATCCACGCCCCGCTGGTCAGCGTCCGCGAACAGGCCGAGATCGTGGTGACGCTGCTGAGGGAGCGGGGCGAGGCCACCTTCACGGAGCTCACCGAGGACGCGCCCGACACCCTCACCGTCGTCGCCCGCTTCCTGGCGCTGCTGGAGCTGTACCGCGAGCG
The DNA here is from genome assembly GCF_000718985.1 of Streptomyces megasporus. Classification (GTDB taxonomy): domain Bacteria; phylum Actinomycetota; class Actinomycetes; order Streptomycetales; family Streptomycetaceae; genus Streptomyces; species Streptomyces megasporus. Next base: position 22,636 of record NZ_JODL01000038.1, read on the forward strand.
CGCGGTCGTCCTCGACCAGGAGGAGGCCCTGGGTACGCTCACCGTGCGCTGGAGCGGCGGGGAGGGGACCCGGCCGCTGGTCACCGACGAGTTCGACGCGGAGGACGGTGGGAGGCGACGGTAGGGGGACAGCGGTGGGGGCGGTGGCGGGACGGTGGTGGGGACGGCGACGGAAGGACGACCGGAGATGAACACGGACCCGGGCACCGGGGACAGGGGAGCCGAGAACGCCGGAGGAGCCGGGGAGGCCGGCGGCCCGACGGACGCGGTGGACGCGGTGGACGCGGTGGACGCGACGGACGCGGTGGGCGCGGTGGGCGCGGCGAGGAGGAGGCGGAAGGAGCGGCCGGAGGAGGCCCCACCGCCCGCGGGCTCCTCCACCGTCGCCGAACTCGACCTCAAGCCCGCCCTGGAGGCGGTCCTGATGGTCGTCGACGAGCCCGCCACGGAGGAGCACCTCGCCAGGGTCCTCCGACGTCCCCGCCGGGAGATCGCGGTGGCGCTGCGCGAACTGTCCGAGGAGTACACCCGGCAGGGCCGCGGCTTCGACCTGAGACCGGTCGCGGGCGGCTGGCGGTTCTACACCCGACCCGAGTACGCCGACGCCGTCGAGGGCTTCGTCCTGGACGGCCAGCAGGCCCGGCTCACCCAGGCCGCCCTGGAGACCCTGGCCGTGGTCGCGTACCGTCAACCGGTCAGCCGCTCCAAGGTCTCGGCCGTGCGCGGGGTGAACTGCGACGGGGTCATGCGCACACTCCTCCAACGCGGTCTGATCGAGGAGGCGGGCACGGAACCCGAGACAGGTGCGATCCTGTACAGGACGACGAACTACTTCCTGGAGCGGATGGGCCTTCGCGGCCTGGACGAACTTCCGGAACTGGCGCCCTTCCTCCCCGAGGCGGACGCGGTCGAGGCCGAGAGCCAGGAGGGCGTGCCGTCGTTCGACGTGGACGACAGCGGCGATTCCCCGACGTCGTAGAGGTCGAAGAGACAGCCCGACGTAGAGACAGATTAGACGGAAACCTTGATGCGAAGCAGCGGCAGGAACAGCAACCGGAACTACCGGGGCGCGGGCAACAGCCGCGACGACAGGCAGCGGCGCGCGGGCCGTCCCCGTCCCGAGGAACGTCGTTACGACGTGGGCACGGGCGACGGTCCCGGCAAGCCCAGGGGACAGGGCGGCGGTCCCAAGGCGGGAGCCAAGGGACAGGGCGGCCCCAAGGGACTCAGGGGACAGGGCGGCGGCCCCAAGAGTGGTCCCAAGGCGGGAGTCAGGGGGCAGGGCGGCCCCAAGGGTGGTCCCAAGACCGGCCCCAAGGCGGGAGCCAGGGACGGACGCAAGCGGACCGTCCCGGCGCGCCCCCGCGAGTACGAGGCCCAGATCGAGGAGCGCAACCGGGCCCGGCACGCCAAGCCGGCGCCGAAGCTGCCCAAGACCTTCGGCGAGCCGGAGGGCGAGCGGCTCCAGAAGGTCCTGGCCCGGGCCGGGATGGGTTCGCGCCGCGCCTGTGAGGAGCTGATCGACCAGCGGCGCGTGGAGGTCAACGGGAAGATCGTCACCGAGCAGGGACTGCGCGTGGACCCGGAGAAGGACGAGATCAAGGTCGACGGTCTGACGATCGCCACCCAGTCCTACCTGTTCTTCGCGCTCAACAAGCCCGCCGGGGTCGTCTCCTCGATGGAGGACCCCGAGGGCCGCCAGTGCCTGGGTGACTACGTCACCAACCGCGAGACCCGACTGTTCCACGTCGGCCGCCTGGACACCGAGACCGAGGGCCTGATCCTGCTCACCAACCACGGTGAGCTGGCCCACCGGCTCACCCACCCCCGCTACGGCGTGACGAAGACCTACCTGGCCGCCATCCAGGGCCCCATCCCGCGGGACCTGGGCAAGCGGCTCAAGGAGGGCGTGCGGCTGGAGGACGGCTACGCCCGCGCCGACCACTTCAAGGTCGTGGAGAACACCGGCAAGAACTACCTCGTCGAGGTCTCCCTCCACGAGGGGCGCAAGCACATCGTCCGCCGCATGCTCGCGGAGGTCGGCTTCCCGGTCGACAAGCTGGTCCGCACCCGCTTCGGTCCCATCGCGCTGGGCGACCAGAAGTCCGGCTGGCTGCGCCGCCTGACCAACACCGAGGTCGGCATGCTGATGCAGGAGGTCGGTCTCTAGGCCGACCGCGCCGGACCGAGCCGCCCCCGACGGCCCCGGCCAGGGGAATCCCCCGGCCGGGGCCGTCGGCCGCCCAGCAGAACGGGCGGCGTGATCGAACCGAGCACCGTCGGCCTCCCCGACCTGCGTCCCGTCCTCGCCGAGGAGCGTCGGCCGACGGTCTTCGCGACCGTCTCCGGGGCGCACCTGTACGGCTTCCCCTCCCGCGACTCCGACATCGACCTGCGCGGGGCCCACCTGCTGCCCGTGGGGGAGGGACCTGATCGGGCTGCGGGCGGACGAGGAGACCGACTCGCGGATGTGGGAACGCGACTGCGTCGAGATGGACCTGGTCACCCACGACCTGCGGAAGTTCGCCCGACTGATGCTCCGCCGCAACGGCTACGTCCTGGAGCAGTTCCTGTCCCCGCTGGTGGTGCGCACCACCGACACGCACGCCGAGTCGGTCGCCCTCGCGCCGGCCGTGCTCACCCGGCACCACGCCCACCACTACCGGGGCTTCGCCAGCACCCAGTGGCGGCTGTACGGGAGGACCGGGGAACTCAAACCGCTGCTGTACACCTTCCGGGCGCCGCTCACCGGTATCCACCTGATGCGCGCCGGCGAGGTGTGCGCCCACCTGCCCACCCTCCTCGACGCGGTGGTGGAGGCACTCCAGGACGGTGGGGTTGGCCCGCGGCCCCAGTGCGCAGAACCGCTCCGGCTCCCAGGGGAACTGCTCCTTCGCCGGGCCGTCCACCGTGATTCCGGCATGTCACCGCCACCCGGCCGGACGCCCCGGCGACACGGCCGCCCGTCTCGCAGGACGGGCGGCGGCAGCGTGTCGGGAACGGACGCGCATAGGCTGGTCGGGGCAGCGGCACGACAGCGGCCACAGCGACGACAGAGACAGCGACAGAGACAGCACGGACGCGGGGAGTGAGCAGGTGGCGGTACGAGCGGTGCGGGGCGCCGTGCAGTTGGAGCGGGACGAGGCCGAGCACATGCGGGAGAAGGTGGCGGAGCTGGTCACCGCCCTCCTGGAACGCAACTCCCTGACGGCCGACGACCTGATCAGCGTCTGGTTCACCGCCACCCCCGACCTGCACAGCGACTTCCCGGCCGTCGCGGCCCGCAAGCTCGGCATCGTGGACGTGCCGCTGATCTGCGCGCAGGAGCTGGACGTCGCGGGCGCCATGCCGCGCGTGGTCCGCGTCCTCGCCCACGCCGAGACCGATCTGACCAAGGCCGAGATCGCCCACGTCTACCTGGGCGCCGCCGCCGCTCTGCGCAAGGACATCGCCCAGTGAACACAGCGCTCGTCATCGGCACCGGACTCATCGGCACGTCCGTCGCGCTGGCCCTGGCCGGGCGCGGGGTGCGAGTGCACCTGGAGGACCAGGACACCGAGCGGGTCCGCACCGCGGCCGCGCTGGGCGCCGGCACCGAGGACCCCGTCGAGGGGCCGGTGGACCTCGCCGTGGTCGCCGTGCCGCCCGCGTACATCTCCGCCGCCGTCGCCGACGTGCAGCGGCGGAAGGCCGCGCGGGCCTGCATCGACGTCGGCAGCGTCAAGGGCGGCCCCCGGCGGGAGGTCGAGGCGCTGGGCTGCGACCCGACCACCTACCTGGGCACGCACCCGATGGCCGGACGCGAGCGCTCCGGCCCGCTGGCAGCCGGCGCCGACCTCTTCGAGGGCCGCCCCTGGGTCCTCACCCCGACCGCCGAGACCGACACCGAGGTGCTCAACCTCGCCCTGGAACTCGTCGCGGTGTGCGGGGCCGTCCCCGTGGTGATGGACGCCGACGCCCACGACCGGGCCGTCGCCCTGGTCTCGCACACCCCGCAACTGCTCTCCAGCCTGGTGGCCGCCCGGCTGGAGGCCGCCGACGAGACGGCGGTGCGGCTGTGCGGCCAGGGCATCCGCGACGTGACGCGGATCGCCGCCTCCGACCCGGCCATGTGGATCGACATCCTCTCCGCCAACCCCGGACCGGTCGCCGACATCCTGGCCGCCGTCGCCGACGACCTGGAGACGACCGTACGGGCGCTGCGCGCCCTGCAGTCCGCCGACGAGACCGAGCGCGCCGGCGGGGCGGCGGGCATCGAGGACGTGCTGCGCCGCGGCAACAACGGCCGCGCCCGGATTCCGGGCAAGCACGGGCAGACCCCCGCCGTCTACGAGACCGTGGCCGTCCTCATCAGCGACCGTCCGGGCGAGCTGGCCCGCATCTTCGCCGACGCCGGACGGGCCGGGGTCAACATCGAGGACGTGCGGATCGAGCACGCCACCGCCCAGCAGGCGGGCCACGTCCAGCTCATGGTCGAGCCGAGCGTGGCCCCCGTCCTGGCGGCGGCGCTGCGGGAGCGGGGCTGGACCATCCGGCAGCAGTAGGGGGTCCGGGTCCCCGGTAGCCTGGTGCGGGGGCGGGAAGGCATCCGACCGGCGAGCCCGCGCCGGCGTCCCGTGCCCCTTCACGACCCGTGCTCCGAGCAGTTCGAGAAAGGTGCCCGACACCGTGGCAGCAACCTCCCGGCAGGCGACCTCCGTGTCCCCGGACGCCCCGGCCCCCGTCATCGTCGCCATCGACGGCCCCTCAGGCACGGGCAAGTCCAGCACCTCCCGCGCCGTGGCGGCGAAACTGGGCCTGAACTACCTGGACACCGGGGCGCAGTACCGCGCGATCACGTGGTGGATGCTGAACCACGACATCGACGTCCGGGACGCCGCCGCCGTGGCCGCCGCCGCGGACCGGCCCGAGATCCTCTCCGGCACCGACCCGGCCGACCCGACCATCACCGTGGACGGCGCGGACGCCTCCGGCCCGATCCGCACCCAGGAGGTCACCGACGCGGTCAGCGCGGTCAGCGCCGTGCCCGAGGTGCGCACCCGGATCACCGAGCTCCAGCGCGCCATCGCCGCCGCCGCGCCGACCGGCATCGTCGTCGAGGGACGGGACATCGGCACCACCGTGCTGCCCGACGCCGACCTGAAGGTCTTCCTCACCGCCTCGCCCGAGGCCCGCGCGGCCCGCCGCGGCGGCGAGCTGAAGGGCCGGGACGGCGGCCGGGTGGACCTGGACGCGACCCGCGAGGCGCTGCTGAAGCGGGACGCGGCCGACTCCACCCGCAAGACCTCCCCGCTGAAGAAGGCGGACGACGCCGTCGAGGTGGACACCACCGACCTGACCCTGGAGCAGGTCGTGGAGTGCGTGGTCACCCTGATCGAAGAGAAGCAGCAGGCCAGGTGAGCGGAGCGGACTCCATGCGGGGCGGCGCCCCGGGTCGGTCCGCCGTGCCCGGGGCGCCCGGCGCGCGTGGCGCCGCGGCCGGACGCCGCATCGGGATCGCGGTGATACGGGGGCTGTGGCGTCCCCGGGTGCTCGGCGCCTGGCGGGTCCCGGCCGCCGGTCCGGTCGTCCTCGCCGTCAACCACGCGCACATCGTGGACGGACCGGTGCTGATGGGCACCGCGCCGCGACCGGTCCACTTCCTGATCAAGAAGGAGGCGTTCGTCGGCCCGCTCGACCCCTTCCTGCACGGCATAGGCCAGATCGGGGTGGACCGGGAGGTGGCCGACCGCACCGCGATCACCCGGGCGCTGGGCGTGCTGGAGCGCGGCGGCGTGCTGGGGATCTTCCCCGAGGGCACCCGGGGCGAGGGCGACTTCGCCTCGTTGCGCTCGGGCCTGGCGTACTTCGCCCTGCGCTCGGGGGCGCCCGTCGTGCCCGTGGCGGTCCTGGGGACCACCGGGTCCCGGAGCCGGGCGATATCCGCGCTGCCGCCGCTGCGGAGCCGGATCGACGTGGTGTTCGGCGAGGCGTTCCAGGCCGGCGACGGCAGCGGCAGACGGACGAGGGCGGCGCTGGACGAGGCGACCGCGCGCATCCGCGAGCGGCTGACCGCCCACCTGGCCGACGCCCGCCGCCTCACCGGACGCGGTTAGGCGGCGATTGGGCGACGGGACGCGATTGGGCGACACTGGACCCTCGCGCCCGATCCGTCCCGCACCACCGCGGCGCCACGAGAACCGTGCGGGAAGACCACACGAGGCCCGACATGCGGGCACGGACGACACGTACACGAGGACAGGACTTCATGAACGAGCAGACCCACGTCGGCGACGAGCACGGGCACGGTGAGCTCGGTGACGCCGAGTACGCGGAGTTCATGGAGCTCGCCGCGCAGGAGGGATTCGCCGCCGAGGAGGTCGAGGGAGCGCTCGGGGACGCCGCGCACGGCCCGCTGCCGGTGCTCGCCGTCGTCGGCCGCCCCAACGTCGGCAAGTCGACGTTGGTGAACCGCATCATCGGCCGTCGCGAGGCGGTCGTGGAGGACCGTCCGGGCGTCACCCGGGACCGGGTCACCTACGAGGCCGAGTGGGCGGGGCGCCGCTTCAAGGTGGTGGACACCGGCGGTTGGGAGCAGGACGTCCTCGGCATCGACGCCTCCGTGGCGGCCCAGGCCGAGTTCGCGATCGAGGCCGCCGACGCGGTGGTCCTCGTCGTGGACGCCACGGTCGGGGCGACCGACACCGACGAGGCCGTGGTCAAGCTGCTGCGCAGGACGGGCAAGCCCGTGGTGCTGTGCGCCAACAAGGTGGACGGCCCCTCCGGCGAGGCCGACGCCACGATGCTGTGGTCGCTGGGCCTCGGCGAGCCCTACCCGGTCTCCGCGCTGCACGGCCGGGGCACCGGCGACCTGCTGGACGAGGTGCTCAAGGTGCTGCCCGAGGCCCCGCCGCAGACCTTCGGCGCCGCGCTCGGCGGCCCGCGCCGGGTGGCGCTGATCGGCCGGCCCAACGTCGGCAAGTCCTCCCTGCTGAACAAGATCGCGGGCGAGGAGCGGGTGGTCGTCGACGCCCTGGCGGGCACCACCCGCGACCCCGTGGACGAACTGGTGGAGCTCGGCGGGAAGACGTGGAAGTTCGTCGACACCGCCGGCATCCGCCGCCGTGTCCACCTCACCGAGGGCGCGGACTACTACGCCTCGCTGCGCACCGCCGCCGCCCTGGAGAAGGCCGAGGTCGCGATCGTCCTCATCGACGTCAGCGAGCCGATCAGCGTGCAGGACACCCGCATCGTCTCGATGGCGGTCGACGCCGGACGCGCGCTGGTCATCGCGTACAACAAGTGGGACACCCTCGACGAGGAGCGCCGCCACTACCTGGAGCGCGAGATCGAGACCGATCTGGGCCAGGTGAAGTGGGCGCCGCGGGTGAACGTCTCGGCACGCACCGGACGTCACGTGGAGAAGCTGGTGCCGGCGGTCGAGACCGCCCTGGCCGGCTGGGAGACCCGCGTGCCGACCGGGCGGTTGAACTCCTTCCTCGGGGAGCTGGTCGCCGCCCACCCCCACCCGATCCGGGGCGGCAAGCAGCCGAGGATTCTCTTCGGCACCCAGGCGGGCACCCGCCCGCCGCGCTTCGTCCTCTTCGCCTCCGGCTTCCTGGAGGCGGGCTACCGTCGCTTCATCGAGCGGCGGCTGCGCGAGGAGTTCGGCTTCGAGGGGACGCCGATCCACCTCTCGGTGCGGGTGCGCGAGAAGCGCGGACGCAAGAAGTAGGCGCGCGGAGCGCCGGCGGGACGGGCGGCCGTACCGGGGAGAGCCCGGTACGGCCGCCTACGACCGTGCCCCCCGGAGGCGGGGGCACGGCATCACCGGTCGTAGGGCCGACCGTCCCGCTGGACGGGCGGCAGGACGGCGGGGAGGAGGTCGCCGACCCGCCGCCCGCCGTTCCAGTGGGCCGTCCCGGTGCCGAAGCCCGTGAAGCGGAACTCCTCCTCACCGGTCCGGTCCCCGGGCAGGGCCCGGAACAGGCGCCGGTACTCGGCGTAGAGGGAGTCGTAGATCGGGGTGGCCGAACGGCTCGACATCGGCTCGTACGGGGCGCGCATCCCCGGGATCTGGCCGCGGTTGAGGTGCGCGTTGTGGGTGCGGGAAGGTTCGTAAGGCTGCACATCACTGCCAACGATCACGCCGCCCGGCGGATGCGGGCCCGGGCGGGGGAAACGGACGCGCCGGACGCTCAGGTGCCCGCCAGCGGCATGGCGGCGGCCACCAGGAGGCCGCCCGCGGCGGCCTTCTCCAACGCCTCGCGGAGCAGGTCCTCGCGCGGCTGCTGACCGATGGCGCCGACCGGGGCGGCGTAGACGAAGACGGTGTGGGTCCTGTTCGCCGCCGTCCGCCAGTCGTCGGTGACCGGCAGCGGCTGGTGCGCCTGCCACCAGGAGGTCGGCTGCCCGCCCGCGACGCCGGGCTGGAGGATGGCGTGGAGCCGGCCCATGGCGAGCAGGACGGACCAGCCGGTGACGGAGAAGGGCGCCCGGGCGACGTCGTTCACCGGCATGAAGCCCTGCTCGATGAGGAGCGGCAGGAACTCGTCCCCGGACCCTTCGGACCCGGGTCGGGCGATCGGGGCGGTGGGCTCGACGACGAGGGCGGGGTGGAGCTGGTCGTCGACGAGGACCTGCCCGCAGGTCACCCCGAGGACGGCCTGGCGCGCGGCGGCGGGTTCGAGGTCGGCGACGGACCGGCCGGGGACGCCGTGGAGCGGGGCGGGGGAGGGCGCCTCGGCCTCGCCGGCCCGGTCGGCGGTGATGGTGCGCACGGCGTCCTTGAGCTGGTCCTCGGAGACCGGGACGACCTGGGACGGGATGCAGCTCGCGTGAGCGAAGGCGAGCACGGCCGTCTCCTCGCCGACGAAGAGCACCGTGCTGGTGCGCTCCTGCTCGGTGTTGCCGGGAGCCCGGCAGGAGGTGCAGTCGTAGCTGCCGGGGGCGCCGTCGCCGGCGAGCAGCCGGGCGGCTTCCTCGTCGCCGATCTCGGCGCGGACGTCGTCGCTGACATCGAGCATGGGGGACACGGGCGAACTCCTGGCGTTCGGTTCTGATTCACCTGCACAACGGGCGACCGCGGACCGTGGTCACGCGCCGGGGGGGAGTCCGGGGGCACGGGCGGATGCGCGTGGCGGGGCGCGCGCCGGTTCGTTCCCCCGTCCGCCCGAAAGTGAGGGGAACACCGGGCGACGACGGCCGGGCGTGCCGCGACACGGTCGTCCGACCGGGTGGGAGCGGCACCCGCCCGGGCGCGGTTGCGGCGGCCGGACGGTGCCGCGCGCCTAGCGTGGAGCGGTGCCGCACACCCGCCTTCGCCCCCGGACCGGACCCGCCGTCCCGGGTCCCTCTCCCGGACTCCGCCCCGAGGGACCCGGAGCTTCCCCGACCCCGGTCGACGGGGCGGCCCGGGCCCACGGCGGACGGCGCCGCCGGTCGCCGCCCCCGCGGCGCCGTCGACCGCGCACCGACAGTTGACAGGGCGCCACCGTCCGCCCCGGCGTTCCGCCGCGGGTGGGAGGTGGCGCGCAGGCGAAAGAAGAGCGGAAACGCGCCCGAGCCGCTCGACCGCCCACCGAGGCTCCCGACCAGCCCTGATGGCCGGACTCCCCGCTCGGTTCCCGAAAGTCAACAACAATGGCCGAAATATTTGGGAACAGAGCGGTGAACCGGCCCAACCCCCGGAGGGCTTCGGTGGTCTTTTCAGGGGAACGCGACATCAGAACGCACCTCAAGGCAACGGCTTGTCCGCGCGATTCCGTGGGACATGGAGACGGATGCATATCTCTTTCCTGCTGCATCACGGGTACGGCATCGGTGGGACGATCCGCACCACGTTCAACCTCGCGTGCGCGCTCGCGGAGCAGCACGACGTGGAGATCGTGTCGATCTTCCGGCACCGTGACCGTCCCGTCTTCGACCTCGACCCGGGGGTGCGACTCCGCCATCTGGTGGACCTGCGCAAGCACAGCCCGGACTACGACGGCGACGACCCCGACCACGCCCGTCCGGCCCGGCTGTTCCCGCGGGCCGACGGCAACCACCGCAAGTACAGCGCGCTCACCGACCGGCGGATCGTCGAGTACCTGGCCGAGACCGACGCGGACGTCGTCGTCGGCACCCGCCCCGGTCTCAACACGATGATCGCCCTGCACACCCGCCCCGGCCCGGTGCGGGTCGGGCAGGAGCACCTGACGCTCTCCACCCACCCGCGCCCCCTGCGGATGACCCTGCGGAGCGTCTACCCGCGCCTGGACGCGCTCACCACCGTCACCGAGGCCGACGCCCGCGACTACCGGCGCACGATGCGACTGCCCGGCGTACGGGTGCAGGCGGTGCCCAACGGCGTGCCCGCCCCGGAGGTCGAGCCCTCCGACGGCACCGGCAAGTGGGTGATCGCCGCCGGACGGCTGGCCCCGGCCAAACGATACGACGTGCTGCTGAGGGCCTTCGCCAAGGTCGTGAAGGAACGGCCCGACTGGCGGCTGCGGCTCTACGGAGGCGGTCGCGAGGAGGCCAAGCTGCGGGCGCTGGTGGAGGAACTCGGGCTGTACAACCACGCGTTCCTCATGGGACCGGCCCACCCCATCGAGGCCGAGTGGGTCAAGGGCTCGATCGCCGCCGTCACCTCCAGCCTGGAGTCCTTCGGCATGACGATCGTCGAGGCGATGCGCTGCGGCCTGCCCGTGGTGGCCACCGCCTGCCCGCACGGGCCGGGCGAGATCATCGCCGACGGGGTGGACGGCCGACTGGTGCCCACCGGGGACGTCGACGCCATCGCCGGCGCCCTGCTGGAGCTGATCAACGACGACGAGCTGCGCCTGCGGATGGGCCGTGCCGCGATCGCGGACGCCGCCCGCTACGACCCCGCGCGGATCGGCGAGATGTACTCCTCGCTCTTCACCGAGCTCGTCGCACGCGGCGGACGGAGCCGCATCGGGCGGGTGCGCTCCTCGCTGCACCGCGCCCGAGGAGCCCTGCTCGGCGGGGCGTACGTCACCAAGGACACCCTGGTCCGCGCCCGTCAAGGCGTCACGAGAGGAGGAAGGACCGCATGACCGCGACCACCCACAGACCCGCCGGCGCGCCCGACACCCCCCTGGCCACCGCGCCGAGCGCCGACTGCACCGCGGACAGCGCGGGCGGCCTCAGCTTCGACGTCGCCCTGCCCGGTGCGGCCGAGAGGTGGGACGCCGCTCTGCTGCTGCGGCTGCGCAACTCCGACCCGGAGGAGTCGGTGCGGCTGCCGCTGGTGCCGCTGTCGGACGTTCCAGGCGGCCCAGGCGGCCTAGTACTCCAGTCACACTTCGCGATCTGGTTCGATGGCCGTGCACGGCTGGCGGCCTGGGTGTTGTGGGGTGGGGCGGGATGAATGAGCGCGCGGTCCTCTCGGTGCGTTCCTGGCTGCGCTGGCCGCACGCCGAGGTGCACGAGATCTGGCCGGCGGACGGCGGCGTGACCCTGCGGGGGCGGCTGTACGGGGCCGAGCTCGCCCCCACCGCTCGCCTGGAGGCCCGTCCCCGAGGCGCCGCGGGACCGGTCGTCGCCGGGGAGGTCACCCCGACCGACGAGCCCGGTTTCACGGCGCGGCTGGCGTACGACGGCCTGGTCCGCGAGCGGGAGGCGGGGGACGAGTGGGACCTGTGGCTGCGCCCCGACGCGGACGCCGAGCCGGTGCGCGTCGCCCGCATCCTCGACGACATCGCCGACAAGCAGAAGATCCTGCGCTATCCGGCGCAGCCCGTCGCCGGCAAGGAGGCGGGCGAGGACGGGGAGTGGTGGGCCCGTCCCCACTACACCGGCGCCAACGACCTGTCGGTGCGGGTGGAGCGGGACGCCCCACCGGCCTGACGCCCCACCGGCCTGACGGCCTCCGACCGCTTCCGCGACGGCGTTCCACCGCGCCGTCGCGGAAGCGGTCGTCCGCGCGCCGGCCGACCGCGCGCCGGCAGACTCGGCGGCATGTTGGAGACCTCGGCCCGTCTGCTGCGTCTGCTGTCCCTGCTCCAGGCCCACCCGGAGTGGTCCGGCGCCGAACTGGCCGACCGTCTGGGGGTCACCCCGCGGACCGTGCGGCGCGACATCGACCGGCTGCGGACGCTGGGCTATCCCGTGCACTCCACCACCGGAACGGCCGGCGGCTACCGGCTGGGCGTCGGCGCCCGGCTGCCGCCCCTGTTGCTGGACGACGACGAGGCGGTGGCCGTCGCCGTCGGGCTGCGCGCGGCGGCGGGCAACGCGGTGGAGGGCATCGAGGAGTCCTCGGTGCGGGCCCTGGCGAAGCTGGAACAGGTGCTCCCGCACCGGCTGCGCGGCCAGGTGAACGCCCTCGCCGCCTTCACGGCCTCGCTCGGCGACCGCCGCGGCCCCACGGTGGACGTGGGGACCGTCACCGAGCTGGCGAGCGCCTGCCGCGACCACCGACAACTGCGCTTCGCCTACCGAGGGCACGACGGGACGACCTCCCGACGCACCGCCGAGCCGTACCGGCTGGTCCACAACAGCCACCGCTGGTACCTGGTGGCCTGGGACGTCGACCGCGCCGACTGGCGCACGTTCCGCGTCGACCGCGTCACCCTCACCCCGCCGCACGGCCCGCGTTTCGTCCCGCGCGAGCCGCCCGCCCAGGACTGGGCGGCCTATGTCTCCCGGCGCGTCTCCACGGCGGTGTACGCCCACGAGGCCACGGTGCTGCTGCACGCGCCGGTCGAGCGGGCCGCCGAGCGGATCGCGCCCACGGCCGGGATGCTGGAACCGGTCGACGAGCACACCTGTCTGCTGCGGACCGGGGCGCACAGCCTGGAGACGCTGGTCTTCCACATCGTGACGGCGGGCTTCGACTTCGAGGTGCGCGAGCCCGACGAACTCAACGACCGGGTGGCGGAGTTGGCGGCCCGTCTGGCCCGTGCGGCGGAAGCGGGCCGGCGCGGGAGCGGGAGCCGGGACGGCGAGGGGCGCTGAGGGGGCGTTGGAGAAGGGACGCCGGGGAGAAGCGTCGGGGGAGGGGAGGCGGGGACGGGGCGTCAGCGCGCGGGGCCCGACGCGGCCCCGGCGGCGCGGCTTCCGCCGTCCAGCATCACGGAGCGCCGGAAGTGCCGCAGGTCGTACCGTACGTGGCGGGCCGGAGCGGACCAGAGGCGCCCGGCCTTCCCGCGCAGTCCCCGGGGCCGGTACTCCAGGACCAGCAGCACCCGGGTCAGGTTGTCGGCCAGCTCGTGGAAGGTGGCCACGCCCTCGGCCGTCCCCCCGGTCCCGCGCGCGGACCAGACGATGCGTTCGTCCTCGATCTCCTCGGTGATGCGGGTGTGCCAGCCGCGCGTGGTCCACAGGATCCTGGGACGCCAGTGCGGAACGGGCCCGTCGGACTCGTGGAGCAGGGCCCACCGGTCGTAGGTGTCGGGCAGCGGGGCGCCGACGTCGATCGACTCGCCGATCGTGACGGCCCTGTCCGCGCCGCTGCCGCGCCGGCGGACGACGCGGACGACCAAGCCGGCGCCGGTCCGCCTGGCGGCACCCCTGGCGGCACCCCTGGCGGCACCCCTGGCGGCGTCCCGCACGGCTCCCTTCACGGTGTCCTTCACGGCGCCCTTCGCGGTCTCCTTCAGGACGAACCCGACGACGGCGGCGTCGTCGGCGTGGGCACCGGGGCCGCCCTCCGTGTCGTCGAGCCGGGCCGAGGTCTCGCCCAGCCTGCGTCCGGTGGCGGCCAGCAGACGCCGGCCCTGTGCCCGGACGTAGCCGCCGGCCGCCTCCCGGAGGCGGCCGGCGGATGGACCGTCGGCGACGGCCCTCGCGAGTCCGTCGGTGCCGTCAGTCACGGCGGGAGCCTCCCGTGCGTCCGGAGGCGCCGGTCGACTTCCCGGAGGACCCCCTTCCCGCCGAGCCCGTCTTCCCGGCGGAAGCCTTCTTCGCCGCCGCGCCGGTCGACTTTCCGGCGGTGCCGGCGGTCTTCTTGGCGGTGCCGGCGGTCTTCTCGGCGGCCTTTCCGGCTCCGGCGGCGGTCTTCCCGGAGGTGGCCTTCTTGGCCGGGGAGCGCCGCGCCGTGCTCTTCTTCGCAGCCCCTCCGGCTTCCTCGGACGTTCCGTCGGCCTTTCCACCGGCCTTCTCACCGGACTTCCCCGCGTCCGAGCCGTCCGCGTCGGCGTCCCCGCCGCTCTTCCCGGACGCTCCGCCGAGCCGCTCGCGCACGCCCTCGGCGCGGTCTCGCAGCCCGCCGGTCAGCGAGCCCAGCCCACCGGCCGTGGCCTCGCCGAGCCCCTTGACGTTGTCGCGCAGTCGGTCGGGCACCCCGGCGAGGTCGGGACTCTTCTCCTTGATCCGTTCGCCGAGCCGCTCCGGATCCACTCCGAGCCGCTTCCCCAGCGCCACGGCGCCCACGCCGAGGGGCAGTCTGACCTTCGTCACGCGGCCCAGCGCATACCCCGTGGTGAAGGCCAGCGCCAGTACCGACCGGTTCGTCATCTCACTGTTCTCCTTGGTCTCCCTGGTACCGCTCCCGAATGGCCTGCAGCCGGTCGAGCAGTTCGTCCTCCCGGCGGTCGAACTCCTCCTCGTCGATCAGTCCGTCGTCCAATTGCCGCGACAACTCGTGGAGTTCGCGCTGGACCGCCGACGGGTCGTAGTACTGCCGCTCCGCCTCGGCCACCACCTGCCGCAGCACCCATCCGGCGCTGCGGAACGGTGCGGCGGGCAGCAGCAGGAGGTCGCCGATCAAACCCACGGCCGCTCACTCCCTCACAAAGCGGCCTGCCCGGCGGCGGCCTTGGCGGGCGGCTGGTCGACGAAGCTGTACGGCGGCAGCGGTCCCGTCACCCGGATGTCCAGGTGCGGGTTCTCCCGGCCCAGCTTCTCGACGGCCGCCAGGAAGTCGTCGGAGGCGTGGCGGTCGAGCAGGAAGGAGAGGTTCGCCAGCCAACCGGACCCCTCCGGGCCGGGGACGCTCCGCCGGGCCAGGGGGGCCAGGGCGTCCTCGACCGACCGGGCGTCCTCGGTCTCGCGCTCGCGCACGGCGTTCGCCAGGAGTTCGCCCAGCCGCAGCTTGTCCTCGTAGGTGCCGCCACCGGAGGCGCGGTTGCGCTCCGCCAGGGACCGGGCCTCGTCGTTCTCGGCCAGGACCACGCGCAGCACCTCCTCCTCCCGGTGCACGGCCTTCACGTTGTACTCGGACCGGCCGTCCAGCTCCTCCAATTGCCGCGCGTAGTGCTCGGCGTTGTCGGCGAGCACCCGACGCACGGTCTCGTCGTCCTCGGACAGGCTGCCGAAACGCAGCGGCAGGACGCTTCCCTTGCCGCCCGCCTCGGTCAGCACGTGCTGGTGGGCCATGAGATCGCGCCGCTTGGGACGCAGGTCCTCGGGACAGTCGCTGATCAACGCCGCGAGGTCTCCCTCGCGGAGCACCCGCACCTCGCGCGGCGGTTCGCCGACTCCGGGGGCCTTCTCCGGCAGGGCCGGGTGGTCGGAGCGCGCTATCCCGTAGACGTAGACGCTCACTCGCTCTCCTCCTTGCGACGGCCGGCGGCGCGACGCCTGCGGGGCTCGGCCTCCTCCTCCTCGTCGGAGGAACGGCCCTGGCGGAAGGCGTCGGACAGGGTCTCGGCGGCCCCGGCCAGCGCGCCCTTGGTCTTGCTGTTCGCGCCGCTCTCGGTGGCGTTCTCCAACACCTCCGGCAGACCGGGCGACTTCCTGGGGCCGGACTCCAGGTCGAGGCGGTTGCACGCCTCGGCGAACCTCAGGTACGTGTCGACGCTCGCGACCACGACCCGTACGTCGATCTTCAGGATCTCGATGCCGACCAGCGAGACGCGGACGAACGCGTCGATCACCAGTCCTCGGTCCAGGATGAGTTCCAGGACGTCGTAGAGGCCGCTGCTGCCGCCTCCACCCCCGGTGGACCGTTGGGCGGGAACTGCAGTGGTCATGGGGGAGCCACTCCTCTCCGGTGTCGGCTCTCAGCCGCGGTGGGACGAATCGGCCCGACCGCGTTCGTAGCGGCGGAGGCGGCGGTATCCGGTGAGCAGGCCCTCTCCGTCGAGGGTCACCTCGTACGTGGCCATCAGGCTCATCGTGTCCGGCACCCGCTCGAGTTCCAGGACCTCCACCTCCAGGGCCCAGCCGTCCCCGGTCCTCTCGAACCGGGACACGCTCTCCGCGCTCAGGCCCGTCAGGTCGGTGAACTCCGCCCGGGCCGTGCGCAGCACCTCGCCGGGCGAGAGGGGACGCCGTTCGTCCTCCACCGCGTGTGTGCTGTCGTCGTTCGTCTTCTCTGTCATGGGCTCCTCTCCGACATCGGGTACCGCGAGGTTCCCCGCGCAAACCTCCGTGTTCGGAAAGGGAATTGGGGAAACTCGCCGGAATTCCCGCCACCGGATTTCCGGCGAGGCGTCGGACGGGTGATCGCGGATTCTCCCGAACTCCCTTGGATAAACGAGGGGAAGGGGCTCCGGGCGTCGAGTCCGCGTGACGGACAGGGCACTTACGAGTGACGTCGGCAACGGGCGAGGGACTCCGGAGAGTTGTGACACAAGCGTGACGACACCACGATCGAGCCGGAACTTCCGGCTGCTCCACCGGCGGCGTACGGTGCTGTCATGGCACCGGTACCAGCGACCCCGAACACGCCGGACGACGACCCCGAGACCTACGTCGGGCTCGACGTCCGCACCGCCGAACGGCAGGCCCGCGAACGTGGTTGGACCACCGTGCGGGCCCTCCCGCCGGACGCGGTGATCACCATGGAGTACCTCTCCGGGCGGCTGAACTTCACCGTCGAGAACGGCACCGTGATCCGCAGTTGGAAGGGCTGACGCGAACGCCGACGGCCCCCGCCCGCCTCCCGGATCGGAACGAGGGGAGGGGGCGGGGGCCGTCGTGGCGCGGGGGAGAAGGGTGCGTACCGACTCCGCCGCTCCCGGCGTCCAACCGACGCCGTACGGGCGTCGGTTCGCGGGCGCCGGATACCGGGTGCCGGGTGCCGGGTGCCGGTCCCGAGGTCACTTCCGCGGCCCGAGCGGCGCGGTGCGGGACACCGTGCGTTCCCCGGGGGGTCTGCGGCTGCCGCCGGGGGTGACGGGCGAGCGCTCCGAACGGGCCGCGTGCCGGGCCGCGTGGGAGGGGTGGTGCGTGCGGGGGTCCCCGGCACGGCCCGACCGGTCGGAGGAGCGGGCGGAGAGCACGGGTTCGGGGGACGGGAGCGGCGGCCGGGCGCCGGGCCGCCCGGTCCGGGTCGGGCCGACGGCCGAGGGCCACAGCCGGACGGACACGGGCGCGGAGCCTTCCCGCAACCGGTACCAGCGACTCAGCAGATACGCCTCGACACGGGTGATGAGCGGCTCGAACCAGGGCAGCGCCAACAGGATCAACAGCCCGGCGGTCCAACCGAGGAGCACGTCGCTGACCCAGTGGGTGCCGATGAAGACGGTGGTGACCCCGACCCCGAGCGCGAAGACGGCGGCGACGACGGACAGCCAACGCCGTGCCCGCGGCGTGGTGGCCAGATAGGCCAGGATGCCCCAGGTGACCACGGCGTTGGCGGTGTGGCCGGAGGGAAATATGTCACCGGTCAGGAACATCTCGTTCGCGCCGATGCGGTTGGCGTAGTGCGGCCCCTCGCGGCCCATGCCGAGTTTCGCCGCGCCCACGGTCACGTTCAGCAGCAGCAGGGAGGTGCCCAGGGCCAGCAGGGGACGCAGGGTTCGTTGCCGCCAGGAGCGCCAGCCGAGCCAGGCGGCGACCAACACCGCGGTGGGGCCGCGCTGGCCCAGCACCACGAAGTAGTCGAGGAAGGCGTGTATCTCCGGCCACTGTTTGTAAGGGCGGAAGAGCATGACCTGCCAGTCCAGCCGGACGAGCCGGGAGGTGGTCAGCACCGCCGCCACGATGACCGCGTAGAGCCCCAGCGTGGTGAAGAAGAGCGCCTTGCGGGTGCCGCTCATCCCCGGTGGGGGAGCGAGCGGCCGCGCTGGCTCCTGTTCCAGGCGGGCGAAGATCCGGTCGGTACGCACTCCATCGAGATTACAGGCGGTGACGGGCGGCATAGCACCGGGCACCGACATTCGTAATGCCTATGTGATGTGGAAACTTCTCCGCCCAAGACTTCCACGACCTGTTTTTCCCGGTGGTGAACCCGGTGGCGAAGAGGCCTGCCGCTTTTCCGTCCGAAGATCTCCCGGAAGCTATTGGAGTGGTCTGCCGTGTTCTTTTTCCCTTGCGGACGGGCGCAGTCAACCGTTCATTAACCGGTCGGTTCGCGCGAGTCCGCCCGGGGCGCTTCACGGACCGCGCGGCCACACCTCTCCGCCCCCGCGGGACCGGGCGCCCGCACGGATGTGGGGATGATGTCAAGGTGAGGCGGGCCACGCGAGCGCGCGGAGGACTCGCGTACGCTAACGGGTCACTCGCCCCTCGCACCGGGCCGGACGCCGTCCCCGCGTCCCGGCGTTCCCCACGGTGGCGACGGGTGCGAGCGCAACAGGAGGTGCGTACATGTCCGGGACGACCACGGCCGGAGCCACCAGGGCGGCGGACGTCCCCCGACAGAGGCCGCGAAGGGCGGCGGAGCGGACGCGGAGGAGGGCGCGGAAAGGGCGTGGGAGCGTTCCGTCCGGCCTGACGGGCCCCGCCAACCGGTGGACCGTGCTCGTCGTCCTCTGCGCCAGCCTGCTGCTCGTGGCGATGGACGCCACCGTGCTGCACGTCGCCGTCCCCGCCGTCTCCGAGACGCTGCGGCCCGGGGCCGCCGAACTGCTGTGGATCGTCGACGCCTACCCGCTCGTCTGCGCGTCCCTGCTCATCCTCTTCGGCACCCTCGGGGACCGGGTGGGGCGGCGCCGGGTGCTGCTGGGGGGATACGCCGCCTTCGGCCTCGCCTCGGCCTTGGCCGCGTACGCGAGCGGCCCCGGGACGCTGATCGCGGCGCGGGCGCTCCAGGGCGTCGGCGGCGCCATGATCATGCCCGCCACCCTGTCGATCCTGCGGCAGGTCTTCCCCGACCGTCGCGAGCGGGCGCTGGCCATCGGCGTGTGGAGCGCGGTCGCCGCCGTCGGCGCCGCCGTCGGGCCACTGGTCGGCGGCGCCCTGTTGGAGCACTTCTGGTGGGGCTCGATCTTCCTGGTCAACGTCCCGCTGATGCTGCTGTGCATCCCCGTCGGACGGTGGCTGCTGCCGGAGTCCACCGGGGAGCGGGACGGCCCCTGGGACGTGCTGGGCGCCCTCGTGGCCGCCGCCGGGCTGGGCGCGCTGATCCTCGGCGTCAAACGGGCCGGCGAGGGCGAGGTGGTCCACATCGGGACGGTGGGGCCCGTCGTGCTGGGGGTGGCGCTGCTCGCGCTCTTCGTGCGCCGCCAGCGCCGTCGCCGTCACCCCCTGGTGGACTGCGGCAGCCTGACCCGGCCCGGTTTCGGTACGGCCGTTGCCTGCATCGTGCTGACCGTGCTGGCGCTGGTGGGCCTGGCACTGATCGCCGCCCAGTACCTCCAGCTCGTCCTGGGGCTCAGCCCCCTGCGGACCGGCCTGCGGCTGCTGCCGCTCAGCCTCGCCGCGATCGCCGCGGGGCTGGCCGGCGCCCGCCTGCTGCGCCTGCTGGGGCCGCGCACCATGGTCGCCCTGGGCTTCGTGCTCACCGCCGCCGCGGTGCTGCTGCTGACCGGGGTCGGCGAGCAGGACCGCCCCCTCCTGCTGGCCGGCGGATTCGTCCTGCTCGGCTTCGGTCTGGAGACGACGCTGTTCGGCTCCTACGAGTCGATGCTCAACGAGGCGCCGGCCCGCCAGGCGGGCGGTGCCGCCGCGATCGGCGAGACCGCCTACCAGCTCGGCGCGGGGTGCGGCATCGCCGTCCTGGGCACCGTCATGAACGCCGTCTACGCCCCGGGGGTGCGGCAGGTGGCGGGGGTGCCGGAGAGCGCCGGGAGGGACGCCGCGCACTCGCTGGGGGAGGCGTACGAGATCGCCGAGCGGCTCGGCGGCCCGGCCGGGGAGGCGCTGCGCGTGGCGGCGCGGGAGTCGTTCGTCCACGGCCTCCATGTGTCGCTGCTGGTCAGCGCCGGGCTGCTGCTGCTCGGCGCGCTGGCCGCGCTGCGGCTGCCGCGCACGGTGGAGCCCTCGGCGGGGGACGGGGAGGACGTCCCCGGGCAGGAGGCCCGGAAGCCCGGCGCGGACGCCGCAGAGCACGCCACCGAGCACGTCACGGAGAACACCGCCGAGCCGTCCGGGCGGCAGGACGGCCCCCTCTTGTCCGGCGGCGTCGCCCGTCCGTAACGTCGGGCGGACACCCGGAGATCGCACCGCGAAGACCGCTCTGCCGGAGGCCCTCATGCCCAGCTCCGCCCCGCCCTTCGACCCCGCCGACCCGCTCGGCCTGGACGACCTGCTCGAACCGGAGGACCTGGCGGTGCGCGACACTGTCCGCTCCTGGGCCGCCGACCGGGTGCTGCCGCACGTCGCCGAGTGGTACGAGCGTGGCGAGGTGCCCGGCATCCGCGAACTGGCCCGCGAACTCGGCTCGATCGGCGCCCTGGGCATGTCCCTGGAGGGCTACGGCTGTGCGGGCGCGTCCGCCGTTCAGTACGGGCTGGCCTGCCTGGAGTTGGAGGCCGCCGACTCCGGCATCCGCTCGCTGGTCTCCGTCCAGGGTTCGCTGGCGATGTACGCGATCCACCGCTACGGATCGAAGGAGCAGAAGCAGCGGTGGCTGCCGCGGATGGCGTCCGCGGCTTCGTGGTGCCGACCGACACCCCGGGCTTCTCCGCGCCGCCGATCAAGCACAAGCTGTCGCTGCGGGCCTCGGTCACCAGCGAACTCGTCCTGGACGGGGTGCGGTTGCCCGCCGACGCCGTCCTGCCGGAGGTGCGCGGCGGAGGATGGACGCGGGGCGGCTCCGTCCCGAACAGGTCAGCTTCGGCAAGCTCAACAACGTGCGGGAGGCGATCGAGATCTGCCGTACCGCGCGGACGATCCTGGGCGCCAACGGGATCTCCCTGGAGTACCCGGTCATGCGGCACGCCACGAACCTGGAGTCGGTGCTGACCTACGAGGGCACCGTGGAGATGCACCAACTCGTGCTGGGCAAGGCGCTCACCGGCCTGGACGCCTTCCGATGAGCCTCCCCTCGGGCCCCGCCCGCCGGGCCGTCCGCTCCGGCCGGGGTGCTCAGCTCTGGTTGAAGAAGCCGTCCCCGACGGTGCGCTGGTCCACGCCGCTGACCACCTCGTAGTCGGAGGGGGTCAGCAGGAAGACGCGCGTGGCCACGCGGTCGATCGAACCGCGCAGGCCGAAGATCAGGCCGGCGGCGAAGTCGACGACCCGCTTGGCGTCGGCGGGCTCCATGGCCGTGAGGTTCATGATGACCGGGACGCCGTCCCGGAACAGTTCGCCGATGGTCCGGGCGTCCCCGAAGCCGTCCGGGGTGATCGTGGCGATCCGGGCTCCCTGGCCGTGGGCGGTCTCCGCGGTGACCCGCACCCGCGGGTCGGTGGCCCAGGTGTCACGGACGTCCTCGGACTCGGAGCCCTCGGCATACTCGTCGTCGTAGTAGCGCATCTCGCTGTCGTCGACGAGGCCCAGCCAGGCACTCGCCTTGCGCACCGATCCCATGGACGCCTCCTCTCACAAGCACGGTCCACCGTGTTTGGCAGTGCCTCCGCCGCGGGGCCCGCACCCCTATGGTCGTCCATGATGCTGACAACGCGCCAAACAGTTACCCATTCCGCACGGGATTCGTGACGGTACTGGTGCACAAGGCGCGTGGGAGCGCGGTGCCGGAGCGGGCATCGAAGCCGCACGCGGGGGGTGACGCGGGGCGGGGCCGGCGGTCTCGCCGGTCGGGTGGTCACCGAGGGCATACGGGTGAAGTTGCCCGCTATCGTGGCGAACACTCATGCGACAAGAGAACGGGGGGAGCTTGTTCGGCATCATCAGGCCGTGTCGACACCGGCTGGACGAGGGGACGAGAGCCGCGTGGACGGCCCATCTGTGCGGTCTCTGCCTGGCGTTGCGCGGCGACCACGGCCAGTTCGCCCGGATCGCCACCAACTACGACGGACTCGTGGTGTCGGTGTTGACCGAGGCTCAGATCGAGCGCGGTAACGACGGGTTCGACGGTCTGCGGCGCACCGCGGGTCCGTGCCCGCTGCGCGGGATGCGCACCGCCTCCGTGGCCCGGGGCGAGGGGGCCCGACTGGCCGCGACGGTCTCCCTGGTGTTGGCCTCGGCGAAGGTGCGCGACCACGTCGCCGACGGGGACGGGGTGTTGGCGCGGCGCCCGATGGCGGCGGCGGCGCGCAGGGTGGCGGCCGGCTGGGACCGGGCGGGCGCGCGCACCGGGGCCGAACTCGGCTTCGACACCACGGTGTTGACCGAGGCCGTGGAGCGACAGCCGTCGATCGAGGCGGCCGTGGGGCCGGGCGGTTCGCTGCTCGCGGTCACCGAGCCCACCGAGACCGCGACCGCCGCGGCCTTCGCCCACACCGCCGTCCTGGCCGGTCGGCCGGGCAACGCGGCGCCGCTGGCCGAGGCCGGTCGGTTCTTCGGCCGTCTGGCGCACCTGTTGGACGCGGTGGAGGACCTGGCCGCCGACGAGCGGTCGGGCGCCTGGAACCCGATAGCCGTCACCGGCACACCGCTGCCCGAGGTGCGGCGGCTGTGCGACGACGCGGCGCGCGGCATCCGACTGGCCCTGCGGGACGTGGAGTTCGCGGACGCGGAGGGCGCGGCCCTGGTGCGCGCGCTGCTCGACCACGAGGTGCGGCACGCGGTGCGGCGGTCGTTCGCCGAGGGACGCGTCACCCCGCCCCGCACCGGAGCGCCGCATCCCGGAGCGCCGTTGCCGGGGACGCCGTACCCACCGGGTCCGCCGCGTCCCGAACCACCGCGCCGTCGCCGGGGGTTGTTGGCCGGATGTGCCGTGTGGTCGGTGCTGTTCTGCACCGGTCAGGTTTGCTGCCGCGAGGAGTACGACGACCCCTGGAAGGAGCGCAAACGCGAGGGTCTGTGTCACTCCTGCGACTGTTCGGGCTGCGGCGACTGCTGCAATTGCTGCGAGTGCTGTAACTGCTGCGGTGAGGACGGATGT
Organism: Streptomyces megasporus; assembly: GCF_000718985.1. Lineage (GTDB taxonomy): Bacteria > Actinomycetota > Actinomycetes > Streptomycetales > Streptomycetaceae > Streptomyces > Streptomyces megasporus. The sequence goes on from NZ_JODL01000038.1 coordinate 45,683, forward strand.
TGCGGAAATTGCGGTTGTGACTGCGGATGCAGTTGACGAGGGCGGGGGACGGTCGGTGTCCGATATGTGGGGCGACCGGTGCGCTCAGCGCCACATTTTGTCGCCGGACCTCTTGCGCGCCGTGATCCAGCGTGTGAATACTCCCCACAGCGCTTGTCAGGAACGCGTCGAACAGCGAGTTCCCGGCGGCGCCGCGCGTGCCCGCACCCCACAACGCGGGTCCCCCCCGTTTCCTTCACAGGAGGAAGAAACCAGTGAGGATCAAGCGCACCTCCCCCCACACCGGTCCGGCCAGACGCGGTCGCATCCGTCTCCTCGCCGCGGCCTCCGGGATCGTGGCCGCCGCGGCCCTGACCATCCCCGCCTCGGCGAGCGCCGAGCCCGCCCCGTCGCCGGCCGCCCAGGTCTCCATGGCGAACAAGGCGATGAAGACCGCGGACGTCGCCGGCACCGCCTGGTACACCGACCAGGAGACCAACACCCTGGTCGTCACGGTGGACAGCACGGTCAGCAAGGCCGAGATAGCCAAGATCAAGAGGGAGGCCGGGGCCGGTGCGGAGGCGATCCGCATCGAGCGCACCCCGGGCAAGTTCAACAAGCTGATCTCCGGCGGCGACGCCATCTACAGCGGCGGCGGGCGCTGCTCGCTGGGCTTCAACGTCCGCAGCAGCAGCGGCGTCGACTACTTCCTGACCGCCGGCCACTGCACCAACGGCACCTCCACCTGGACCAACGGCTCCACCACCCTCGGCACGACGGCCGGGTCCAGCTTCCCGAACAACGACTACGGCATCGTCCGTTACACCAGCTCCATCAGCCGTCCCGGCCAGGTCGGCAACCAGGACATCACCCGCGCCGCCAACCCGTCCGTGGGCCAGACCGTCTACCGCCGCGGCAGCACCACCGGCACCCACAGCGGTCGCGTCACCGGCCTGAACGCCACCGTCAACTACGGTGGCGGCGACATCGTCTACGGCATGATCCAGACCAACGTCTGCGCCGAGCCCGGCGACAGCGGCGGCCCGCTGTACTACGGCACCACCGCCTACGGCCTGACCTCCGGCGGCTCCGGCAACTGCCGCACCGGCGGCACGACCTTCTTCCAGCCGGTCGTCGAGGCGCTGAACGCCTACGGCGTGAGCGTCTACTGATCCTCACCGGTCCCTGTGGTCCGGGGGCGACCCCGGAGCGCGCGAACCCCCGTCCGGCAACCGCCGGGCGGGGGTTTTCATCGTGCCGCGCGACCGTCGCGCACGGTGGGGCGGGGGCGGGCTCGGCGTGCCGGTAAGCGGAACTCCGGGGATGATGGGCCGATACCGGCACGTTCACTCGGCGCGCACGGAACGTGACTCCGTGTGTGCGGCCCTGTCGGGCGAGGAAGGATGACCGAGCCGGACTTTCCTCCGGGGCCGTCCTGGTTCGGGCGGCCCCATCCCCCACGGGAGGCACAGAGTTGAAGCACCAACGGACATTCGCATGGCGCGCGGCAGCCGCGGGCGCGGGCGCGGCGGCGTTCCTGTGCGGCGCCCTCGTCCCGGCGAGCGCGGACCCGGCCCCCTCGGCCGGAGCCGCGTCGGCACCCCTCACGGCCGCCGCCGCCACCGAGCTGGCCACGTCCCTCGAGGGCGACCTCAAGGACGACATGGCGGGCGCCTACTACGACGCCGGAGCGGGAAAACTGGTGGTCAACGTTCTCGGCGAGCAGGCGGCGGAGAAGGCGCGGAAGGCCGGAGCCGAACCCCGGATCGTCCGGTACTCCCTGGCCCGGCTCGGCACCGTGCAGAAGGACCTCGCCGCCACCTCCCTCCCCGGCACCGCACGCGCCGTCGACCACCGGCTCAACAAGGTCGTCGTCTCCGCGGACTCCTCGGTGGAGGGCGAGGCCCTGAGCGCGTTGAGGAAGCAGGTCGCCGCGCAGGACGGCAAGGCCGTGCTGAAGCGCGTCAAGGGCGAGTTCAGGCCCTTCGTCGCGGGCGGCGACGCCATCTGGCGCGGTGACAACGCGCGCTGCACCCTCGGTCTCAACGTCACCCGGAACGGCCTGCCGTACTTCCTCACCGCGGGCCACTGCGGCGAACTCCTCGACGGCTGGTCCACGAGCCGCGGCGGGAGGAACATCGGCATCACCGTGGCGAGCAGCTTCCCCGGGGACGACCACTCCCTGGTGCGCTACACCGCCCGAGTGGACCACCCGAGCCGGGTGAACCTCCACAACGGCACCAGCCAGGCCATCACCCGGGCGGCCGATCCCATCGTCGGCCAGCGGGTGTGGCGCAGCGGCAGCACCACGGGGGTCCGCACCGGAGAGGTCGTGGCGACGGGCGTCTCCGTCACCTACCCCCAGGGCACGGTCCACGACCTGATCCAGACGACCGTCTGCGCCGAGCCCGGCGACAGCGGCGGCCCGCTGTTCTCGGGGGAGACGGCCCACGGGCTCACCTCCGGCGGTTCCGGCAACTGCCGCACCGGCGGCACGACCTTCCACCAGCCGGTGACCGAGGCGCTGCGGGCCCACGGCGTCCGACTCGGCTGACGGAAGCCCCCGACGATCCCGCACCGAGAATCCCCGGCAGGTCTCCTGCCGGGGATTCGACACCGCCTCGGTGCCCGCCCCGGACGGGGCGGGCACCGAGGCGGCGGAAGGGGACGGCGGAGCGTCCTCAGCGGGACTCGGCCGCGACCAGCTCCGCGATCTGGACGGCGTTGAGGGCCGCGCCCTTGCGGAGGTTGTCGCTCGAGCAGAACAGGGACAGGCCGTGCTCCACGGTCTCGTCCGCGCGGATCCGGCCCACATAGGTCGGGTCCTGGCCGGCGGCCTGCTGCGGGGTCGGGACGTCGGAGAGGACCACGCCCGGGGCTCCCTCCAGCAGTTCCCGGGCGCGCCGCGGGGTGATCGGACGCTCGAAGCGGGCGTTGATCTGGAGCGAGTGACCGGTGAAGACCGGGACGCGCACACAGGTGCCCGAGACCCTCAGCTCCGGGATGTCGAGGATCTTGCGGCTCTCGTTGCGGAGCTTCTGCTCCTCGTCGGTCTCGTTCCGGCCGTCGTCGACGACGGAGCCGGCCATCGGCAGCACGTTGAAGGCGATGGGGCGCACGTACGTGGCCGGCTCGGGGAAGTCCACGGCCGCGCCGTCGACGGCGAGGCGGGTGGCGTCGCCCTCGACCGCCTTGCGGACCTGCTCGTCCAGCTCGGCGACGCCGGCCAGGCCGCTGCCGGAGACCGCCTGGTAGGTGGAGACCACCAGGGCCGTCAGTCCGGCCTCGGCGTGCAGCGGACGCAGCACCGGCATCGCCGCCATGGTGGTGCAGTTCGGGTTGGCGATGATGCCCTTGGGACGCTCGGCGACGGCCTGCGGGTTCACCTCGGAGACGACCAGCGGGACCTCGGGGTCCATCCGCCAGGCCGAGGAGTTGTCGATCACGACGGGCCCGGCGGCGGCCACCTTCGGCGCAAGCTCGCGGGAGGTCGCGCCGCCCGCGGAGAACAGCACGATGTCCAGCCCCGTGTAGTCGGCCGTGGCGGCGTCCTCGATGGTGACCTCGCCGTCCTTCCAGGGCACGGTCCGTCCCGCCGAGCGGGCCGAGGCGAACAGCCGGAGCTGCTCCACCGGGAAGTTGCGCTCGGCCAGGATCCGGCGCATCGCACCGCCGACCTGACCGGTGGCTCCGACGATCCCGATTCTCATGGGGCTCCTTCTCATCGTGGGTGTCCCGCTGCGCGTCAGCCCTCCTACCCTGCCTTGCCGAAAGCGGAGGTGCCAATTTCTTTGTCCCACGTCACATTCCGCGCGGTCGGTGACGCGCGGTCGGCCCCCTGCGCGCGGGTGGCGGTCGCCGACGGCGACCGCCACCCGTTCCGGGGCCCGTCCCGCGCCCCGGGTGTCCGCGTCAGTGCGGGCAGTTGCCGCGGAACTCCTCGATCTGGAGGTTCGGCCGCGGCAGCGGGCAGAGGAACTGCTCGTAGCGGGTGTCGTCGTCCACGAAGCGCTTCAACCAGGAGATGCTGTACTTCGCGATCTCGGTGTTGGAGACGTTCGGCGCGAAGTGCGTGGCGTTGTTCAGCTCCATGTACGCCCGGTTCGTGGAGGAGGGCAGGCTCTCGTAGAACGGCTCGGCGTGGGAGCTCACCGGGGCGATGGTGTCGCCGTCGGCGCCGACGATGAACGTCGGCACGGTGATCTCGCGCCAGGTCTTGTCCAGGTTCCAGGGGGTGAGCGGGATCGCGGCCTTCAGCGACGGCCGGTCCTTGGCGGCCTCCAGGCTGCCGCCGCCGCCCATGGAGTGCCCCATGACCGCCAGCCGGCTGCTGTCGATCCGGCCGCGGACCGAACTGCGCTGGGTGAGGTAGTCCAGCGCGGCCAGCAGTTGGTCGCCCCGGCTGGCGGGCTGGTCCATCCGGGTGTTGGTGTCGATGGTGAAGACCACGAAGCCCTGGGAGGCCAGACGCGGGCCGAGCCAGGCCATGCTGGACTGGTCGGCGGTGAAGCCCGGCGAGACGGCCACGGCGCCGAAGGTGCCGTCGCTGGTGGTGGTCGGGTAGTAGATCGTCCCGCCGCCGAAGCCGATCACCGACAGGGACGAGACGCGCTGCTCGGAGACCGAGTAGGGGCCGCGGAGGGCCTCGATGCTCCGCTCCGTGGGGGCCGGCCCGCGCTCGTAGGGGTTCTCCGCCGCGGCCGAGGCGGCGGTGGGGGCGTTCTGGGAGGCGTGGGCGGTGGGCAGGGCGGCGCCCGCGCCGCCGAGGACCAGGGTCAGTGCCACGCCCAGCTTCGCCAGACGGTGTCGGGACGTGGGGCGGGAAGCGCGTTCGGGCCGTCCCGCGGTCCGGGCGGCGTCGTGCTGCTGCGGCTCCATGAGGGTGTCTTCTCCCGGTGTGTAGGGGGTTGCCTGGAGGGGGTCGAACAGCCGTCATCGTGGTGTCGGAGGGAGCCGCTCCGCATCGGTGAAATCGCCGGTCTTCGGCGTCGCCCGCGGTCGGCCGGGCGGAAGCGTCGCGGGAACCGTTGACGTACCGGTCGGTATGCCGCGAGGATGAGCAAGCGCTTAGTCGTGGTCCGTGAAGGAGATCCCGTGCCCCCTGCGAACGCCCCCGTGACCGACCCGGACGAGCTGCGCCGCCGCACCCGGGCGCTGCTCGCCGAAGCGGACCCCGCCGCCTGCGGCCGGTCGGCCTTCCTGCGCGCCCGCTACGACGCGGGGCTCGCCTGGGTGCACTTCCCCCACGGCCTCGGCGGACTCGACGCGCCCCGCTCCCTCCAGGCCGTCGTCGACGCCGAACTGGCCGCCGCAGGCGCCCCCGACAACGACCCCCGCCGCAACGGCATCGGCCTGGGCATGGCCGCCCCCACGATCCTGCGGTTCGGCACCGAGGAGCAGAAGAAGCGCTTCCTGCGCCCGCTGTGGACCGGCGAGGAGGTGTGGTGCCAGCTCTTCAGCGAGCCCGGGGCCGGGTCCGACCTGGCCGCGCTGGCCACCCGCGCGGTGCGCGAGGGCGGGGAGGGGAGCGACTGGATCGTCAACGGACAGAAGGTGTGGACCTCCAGCGCCCACAACGCCCGCTGGGCCATCCTGATCGCCCGCACCGACCCGGACGTCCCCAAGCACCGGGGCATCACCTACTTCGTCTGCGACATGACCGACCCCGGCGTCGAGGTGCGGCCGCTGCGCCAGCTCACCGGCGAGGCGGAGTTCAACGAGGTCTTCCTCACCGACGTGCGCATCCCCGACGCCCACCGCCTGGGCGGGGTCGGGGAGGGCTGGAAGGTCGCCCAGACCACGCTCAACAACGAGCGCGTCTCCATCGGCGGACAGCGCATGCCGCGCGAGGGCGGGATGATCGGCAAGGTCGCCGCCACCTGGCGCGAGCGCCCCGAACTGCGCACCCACGACCTCCACCGGCGACTGCTCTCCGGCTGGGTGGGCGCCGAGGTCGTCCGGCTCACCGGCGAACGGCTGCGGCAGCAGCTCGCCGCGGGCCACCCCGGACCCGAGGGCGCGGGCATGAAGCTCGCCTTCGCCCGGCTGGCACAGGAGCTCAGCGGTCTGGAGGTCGAACTGCTGGGCGAGGAGGGGCTGGCCTACGACGACTGGGCCATGCGCCGCCCGGAGACCGTGGACTTCACCGGCCGCGAGGCCGGCTACCGCTACCTGCGCGCCAAGGGCAACTCCATCGAGGGCGGCACCTCGGAGATCCTGCGCAACATCATCGCCGAGCGGGTGCTGGGACTGCCCGCCGAGCCGCGCGTCGACAAGGACGTCCCCTGGAAGGAGCTCGCCCGATGACCGACCTTCTCTACTCGGAGATCGAGGAGGAGCTGCGCTCCAGCGTCCGCGCGCTGCTGGCCGACCGCTGCCCGCACGAGAGCGTGCTGGCCCGCTGCGAGACCTCCGAACCGTACGACCGGAAACTGTGGCGGACCCTCGCCCGCGACCTGGGCGCGGCCTCCCTGCTCGTGCCCGAGGAGGCCGGGGGAGCCGGGGCCTCGGCGCGCGAGGCCGCGGTGGTGGCGGAGGAGCTGGGCCGGGCCGCCGCGCCCACGCCGTACCTCGGCAGCGCCGTCCTGGCCACCGCCGCCCTCCTCGCCCTGCCGGGGGAGGACGAGACGGCGGGGCTGCTCGCCGACCTCGCCTCCGGTGAGCGCACCGCCACCCTGGCGGTGCCCTTGTCCACCGCCCCGGGCACGGGCGCCTTCCCCACGTCCGTGCGGGCCGACGGCGCGGGCACCCTGAACGGCACGGTCACCTCCGTGGCGGACGCCGCGGTCGCCGACGTGCTCCTCGTCCCCGCCGAGGGGAGGGACGGACCGGGGCTGTACGCCGTCGAGGCGAGCGCCGCGGCGCTGTCCGTCGTCCCGCGCACCTCCCTGGACCTCACCCGGCCCCTGGCCGACGTCACCTTCGCCGGCACCGCCGCCCGGCGGCTGGCCGGGCCCGAGGAGGCACCGGCGGCGGTGGAGCGCGCGCTGCTCACCGGCGCCGGACTGCTCGCCTCCGAACAGCTCGGGATCGCCGAGTGGTGTCTGGAGAGCACGGTCGCGTACCTCGGGGACAGGCGGCAGTTCGGGCGTCCGCTCGGCTCCTTCCAGGCCCTCAAGCACCGGCTCGCCGACCTGTGGCTGGACGTGGTGGGCGCGCGGGCCGCCGCCCGGTACGCCGCCGACGCCCTCGCCACGGGCGACCCGGACGCCCCCGTGGCCGTCGCGGTGGCCGCCTCCCACTGCGGGGAGTCGGCGGTGCGGGCGGCCGAGGAGTGCGTCCAGCTCCACGGCGGCATCGGGATGACCTGGGAGCACCCCGCGCACCTGTACCTGAAGAGGGCCAAGGCCGACCAGATCGCCCTGGGCACCCCGGGCCGCCACCGCACCGCGCTGGCCGGGCTGGTGGACCTGCCGGCGCCGACGGCCTGAGAGCGGTCCGAGCCCCGTGCGGCGGGGAAGTGCCGCACGGAGTCTGGCCCGTTGTGCTACCCGCCAGTATGTTGACATGAACGCAACAGTGCGAGGCGAGGAGGCCTCATGAAGTCGTCCAGGCAACGTGCACGAAGACTGCCGTCAAGACTGTTGTCAAGATTGCCGTCGAGATTGCTCTGTCTGATCCCGGCGCTGGCGCTCGCCGCGACCGCCGCGCTGATTCCCACGACAGCCCAGGCCGCACCCCCCACGGCCGCCGTCACGGCCACCACGAGCACCACAGCCATCACGGCCACCACGGGCACCACGGCTGCCGCCACCGCCGGTGGCGGCTGGAACGACTACTCCTGCACGCCCTCCGATCGGCACCCCCGCCCGGTGGTGTTGGTGCACGGCACCTTCGGCAACTCCGTCGACAACTGGCTCGGGCTGGCCCCGTACCTGGTCGCGCGCGGTTGGTGCGTCTTCTCCCTCGACTACGGCAGGCTCCCGGGCGTGCCCTTCTTCCACGGGTTGGGCCCGATCGAGGAGTCGGCCCGGGAGCTGTCGACGTACGTCGATCGGGTGCTGGAGGCGACCGGGGCCGACGAGGTCGACATCGTCGGCCACTCCCAGGGCGGGATGATGCCGCGGTACTACCTGAAGTTCCTCGGCGGGGCCGGGAAGGTGAACGCCCTGGTCGGCATCGCGCCCAGCAACCACGGCACCGACCTGCTCGGACTCACCCGGCTGCTGGACCACTTCCCCGGGGCGGAGCACCTGCTGGGCACGCACACCCCCGCCCTGCGGGACCAGGTGGCCGGCTCGGACTTCCTGCGTCGGCTCAACGCGGGCGGCGACACCGTGCCCGGAGTGGAGTACACCGTGATCGCCACCCGGTACGACCAGGTCGTCACGCCGTGGCGCACCCAGTTCCTCGACGGGCCGGGCGTCCGCAACATCCTCCTCCAGGACGTGTGCGCGGCCGACCTCTCCGAACACCTGACCATCGCATTGGTCGACCGGCTGACCTTCCATCTGACGGCCAACGCCCTCGACCCGGCGAACGCCCGCCGGGTGAACTGCCTGTCCTACTTCTCCTGACACCCCGTCGAGTGACCGCTCGGCCCCACCCGTGGAGCCTCTCGGCGTACCGAGGGCCGTCGTGCTCCTCCAACGCCTCCAGCGGCACGTCGGGCCGATCGACGGCCTTGGCGCAGTGGGGCCGGACGCGCGGCGCCGCCGTCGCCCCGGAGGAAGGAGAGGGCGACGGCGGCGCGGTCGGGGCGCGCCCGGTCAGGCGCGGTGCCGGCCGCCCGCGGCACGACGGCGGGCGGTCGTCAGCACCACGGCCCCGCCCAGCACGACGGCCGCGGCGCCGCCCAACGCGACGGCGGTGGTGGCGTCGTCCCCGCCGGTGTCGGCGAGGGCGACGCCCTCTTCGGCGGCGCGGGCGGCGCCGTTCGGCGTGGCGCCGTCCACCGGGGCGTCGCCGGGCGCGGCGGCCTCCCGGCGTTCGGCCCGCTCGTCGTCCTGCCCGGCCCGCTCCGCCCCGGCCGGAGCGCCGTCCTCGGCGCCGGTGTGGACGGACCGGGCAGCGGCCTCCTTCTCGCCGGGCTCGTCGCCGCCGTGCCCGTCGTGGCTCACGGTGGACTTCTCCGCGCTCTCGGAGATCTGCTCCTCGGTCGGGGCGGCGGGGGCCGCGCCGCCGTCGCCGCCCGCGCCGCCGAAGACGACGTCGGAGCAGCCGTAGAACGCCTCCGGGCTGTCCGAGCGCTGCCAGACGGCGTAGACCAGGTGGCGGCCGGACCGCTCGGGCACCGTGCCGGAGAACACGTAGGAGCCGTCCTCCAGGGTGGGGTCGGTGGCCTTCGCGAACGGCTCCGGCTCCAGGTCCGCCCAGGCCAACGGCTTGGCCGGGTCGTAGCCCTCCTTGGTGATGTAGAGCTCGAACGTGCCCTTGTGCGGGGCGGTGGCCCGGTAGCGGAAGGTGCGGTCGCCGGCGGACATCGGGGTGGCGGGCCAGTCGGCACGCGGCAGGTCCAGGCCCTTGTACTTCTCGCGGCCCGCGCTGCACAGCTTCCCGTCCGGAATGATCTGCCGGTGGCGTCCGGCGGCGTCGCCGATGTTGACCTCGTTCCAGTCGTACAGCGGCTGGGTCCCGCCGGCGGCGACGAGCGCCTTGCACGCCGCCGACGTCGGGCTCTCCGGTCCCTCCGCGTGGCAGGCGGCCACCCGGCTGACCGGGTCGGTCATCGAGCCGTGCGCCGCGACGGGCGGGGCGGTCGCCACGGTCAGGGCGAGGGCGGCGGCGCCGACCGCGACGAGGGCGGCTGCGGTCCTGCGGCGAGTGGTCATCGTGGGTTCTCCTCCAACTGCGGGCGGGCGGCGGGGGGTTGAGGGAACCGGCGGCACCCGCCTCGCGAACGAGCTCCGGTCACCGGCACGTTAGCCACGCCGACCGGGCGGTACGGCGCCTCCCGGCGCCGGGAGGCGATCTTTAAGGCGCTCTTGAGGAGGCGTTGAGCGGAGGCACAGGAAGGGGGCTTCGACGGACGGGGGCGGGTGTCGGTGGCCGGTGCGATGATCCCCGTCATGAGGATTCCCGGGAAGGACCGGCGGCACAGCGAGGTCGTCGACGTCCACCTCGTCCTGCGGCGCGGCGACGAGGTGCTGCTCGCGCGCCGCCGTGGCACCGGTTACGCCGACGGGCTGTTGCACGCGCCGTCCGGGCACGCCGAGGACGGCGAGGACGTGCGGGAGGCGATGCTGCGGGAGACGCGAGAGGAGATCGGATTGCGGCTGGAGCCGGAGGAGTTGAGGGTCGCCCTGGTGATGCAGCACCGCTCCCCGCGGGGCGCGCCGCGGATGGGGTGGTTCTTCGAGGCGTGGTTGGGGCAGGGGCGAGAGCCGGTCAACGCCGAGCCCGACAAGTGCTCGGAGCTGGGCTGGTTCCCGCTGGGCGGGCTGCCCGACGACATGGTCGCGTACTGCCGCGCCGGGCTGGAGGCCTATCGGGCCGGCGCGCGCTTCGCGCTGCACTGGCATCTGCCCGGGGACTCCATCGCCCACGATCCGGCGGCTCCCGACCGCCTGGTGGTGCTGCCCGTCTCCTGAACGGCGCCGGCCTTCTCCGGACGGCTCGGGGACGTCGCGGAGGAGGCCGGCGGACGGGAGGGGCCGGTGGACGGGGAGGGGTCAGCCGAGCTGGACCGAGCGCTTGGCCAGCCCGGCCCAGAACCCGTCGATGACGGTGCGCTGGGTGTCCAGGTCGTCCTCGCCCGCGCCCAGGGTGACGAACAGCGGCGCGAAGTGGTCGCTGCGGGGGTGGGCGATCCGGCCCGCCGGAGCCCGGTGTTCGAAGTCCAGCAGGGAGTCGAGGTCCGCCCGGGCCAGGGCCTCGCCACCCCACGCGTCGAACTCCTTCGACCAGCCCGGGGCCTGGTCGGGCGCCGCGCCCCAGGTCAGACCGCGCAGGTTGTGGGTGAAGAAGCCGCTGCCGATGATGAGCACGCCCTCGTCGCGCAGCGGAGCCAGCCTGCGGCCCAGCCGCAGCAGTTCCTCGGGGTCGAGGGTGGGCATCGAGAGCTGGAGCACGGGGATGTCGGCGTCCGGGTACATCTCGACCAGCGGCACGTACGCGCCGTGGTCCAGGCCCCGGTCGGGGGCGTCGTACACCGGGGTGCCGGGGCCGGCGAGCAGCCCTCGCACCTTCGCGGCCAGCTCGGGAGCGCCGGGGGCCGGGTAGGTGACCCGGTAGTAGTGCTCGGGGAAGCCGTAGAAGTCGTAGACCAGCGGGACGGTCCGGGTGGCGCCCAGCGTCACGGGGGCCGACTCCCAGTGGGCGGAGACGATCAGCACGGCCTTCGGACGCGGCAGATCGCGGGACCAGGAGGCGAGCTGCGTGGTCCACAGCTCGTCGTCGGCCAGCGGCGGGGCGCCGTGGCTGAGGTACAGCACGGGCATGCGGTCCCCCGGGGTGCGGGCGGACGGCTGGGTGGACGACCGGGCGGACGGCTGGGTGGACGAGGTCATGGCGGTGTCTTCCGTTTCTTGCTCTCGGGTGTGGCGGAGTCTGCCGCTTGGTCGGGGCCGTGCGGGTGGTCAGGAGCGGAGCAGCAGGGTGACGCCCGCCACCACGACGCCCAGCGCCACGGCGGCGACGCCGTGGACGAGCCGGTGCGAGCGGAGGACGGGCAGGGCGCGGTCCACGGCCCAGCGGCCGGGCCCGGAGAGGGCGAGGGCGGCGGCGGCCAGGGCGAGGAGGAGCTCGTACTCCACGCCCTCGGGCGCGAAGAAGCCACCGCTCCACTTCACCGCCACCGCGTTGATCATGGTGCCCAGCACCGCGGCGCCGGCGAGCGGGGTGAGCAGGCCGAGGACGAGCGCGAGGCCGCCCAGGGTCTCGGTGAGGGCGGCGATCAGGGCGAACGCTCCCGGAGCCGGGTAACCGAGCGAGGCGAAGAACATCTCGGTGCCTTCGAGGCCGCCGCCGGAGAACCAGCCGAGAAGCTTCTGCGCGCCGTGTACGGCCATGGTCAGGCCGAGCGCGATCCGCAGCAGCAGGAGTCCGGCGTCGTGGGCGGAGTTCGAGGGCGTCGGGGCGTCGCCGGCCCCGACGGGGGCGGCGGTGCGGGGGACGGCGCTGGTGGTGGGGGCGGACATGCGGTCTCTCCCTGGGCATGTGGTTCAAATTCGAATTACTTGTCACGGTGAGAGTACCGAGAAGTTCGAATTTGAACAACCACGTAGGATGGGAGCCATGAGCGAGCCCCGATGGCTGGACGAGCTGGAGATGGCGGCCTGGCAGGGCTTCCTGGAGGCCAGTCACCGCGTCGCCCGGCGGCTGGAACAGCAACTGAAGGACGAGGCGGGCCTGTCCCACCCGCAGTACGAGATCCTGGTCCACCTCGCCGCCGCCCCCGACGGCGAGATCCGCATGACCGAGCTGGCCGACCGGCTGGTCACCTCCAAGAGCGGCCTGACCTACCAGGTCGGCCAACTGGAGCGGCGCGGTCTGGTGCGACGTCGTGCCTGCCCCACCGACGTCCGCGGCGTCTTCGCCGTGCTCACCGACTCCGGTCGCGAACTACAGCGCCGAGCCGCGCCCGGCCACGTGGCCGCGGTGCGCGAGGCGCTCATCGACGTCCTCGACCGCGATCAGCTCGCCGTGCTCGCCGAGGGGCTCGGGGAGGTCGGACGCCGGCTGCGCCGCACCTGACGGCCCGACCCCCGTCCCCGCACCCGGCCGAGCGGGACGCGGTGTGCCGGCCCGTCCGCCGCACCCCTCCGGCGCCGCCGGGCTGGGGCACAATCGGGACGGCACCCCGACACCCCGATCGGACGCCGCACCGCCGCAGGAGACTGGGAGAACACGTGCCCCTGAACCTCACCGTCGACCCCACCGCCCCCACCGCCCCCTACGAGCAGGTGCGCGCGCAGATCGCCGAGCGGGCCCGCAGCGGCGACCTGCCGGTCGGCCACCGGCTGCCCACCGTGCGCGGGCTCGCCGGGGAGCTGGGACTGGCGGTCAACACGGTGGCCAAGGCGTACCGGGCTCTGGAGGAGGACGGCGTGATCGAGACCCGGGGCCGCCACGGCACCTTCGTCGCCGCCGCGGGGGACGCCGCCGCCCGGGAGGCCGCCGCGGCGGCGCAGGCGTACGCCGGACGGGTCCGCCGCCTGGGCCTGGACCGGGCCGCCGCGCTCGCCGCCGTCCGGGACGCCCTGGACGCCGCCTACGGCCGGGAGGACTGACCGGGCGCCGACGCCGTGCCGGTCGTCTCCGCCAGTCGCGCCCTGGCCTCCATCAGGGCGAAGCCCAGCAGGTTGAGCCCCCGCCAACGTGCCGGGTCGGCCGCCCGCTCGTCGTCCGCGGTCAGCCCGATGCCCCAGACCCGGTCCAGCGGACTGGCCTCCACCAACACCCGCTCCCCGGTGGCCGACAGGTACGCGCGCAGGTCGGCGTGCTGTCCGAACTTGTGGACGCCGCCCTCGACGACGATGTCGAAGCGGTGCCGCGCCCATGTCTCCTCGTCGAAGCCGCGCACCGTCCGGCCCACGGCCTTGGCCGCGCCGGGCTCGGCGGCGGCGAGCACCCGCTCCTCGGCCTCCGCGTCGCCGAACAGGCGGGCCTTGGCGGCCATCATCCAGTGCTCGGCGGTGGCGTACACGGTGCCGTCCACGGTGAACGGCGCGGGCCACCACTGGCTGAGACACCACGGGCCGACCGAGGCGCCGCGCCGCGGAGGGCGGGTGTGCCCCCAGAAGCACACGTATCCGATCCGCTCGCCGCACGCCCGACGCTCCACCAACGCCGCGACACGATCGACGGCCGCCCGCTCGAACGCGCCGTCGGGCGGGTGAGGGGCCGTCACAGGTACATGCCCTCCTCCGCGCGGGTGGCTCGCGGCACCAGGGCCGGGCCGGTGCCCCGGCGCAGCGCGTAGAGCTCGGCCAGGGTGGCGCCGTCGCGGCCGACGCCCTCGTCGGTGCCGAGCCAGTCCACGGCCTCCGCGCGGGTCAGGGGACCGACCTCGACGCGGGCCAGGCAGCGGCCGGGACGGACGACCGCCGGGTGCAGCCGTTCCAGGTCCTCGTTCGTCGTCAGGCCCACCAGGACGTTGCGGCCCTGGCCCAGCAGACCGTCGGTGAGGTTGAGCAGGCGCGACAGGGCCTGGCCCGCCGCGTGCTTGGCCTCCCCGCGGATCAGCTCGTCGCAGTCCTCCAACAGCAGCAACCGCCAGCGCCGGCCGCCTTGGGCCTCCTCGTCCTCCTCGCCGATGGCGATGTCCATCAGGTACCCGACCTCGTTGAACAGCCGCTCGGGGTCGAGGACGCAGTCCACCTGGCACCAGTCCCGCCAGGAGCGCGCCAGCGTCCGCAGGGCGGAGGTCTTGCCGGTGCCCGGCGGGCCGTGCAGGAGCAGCAGCCGTCCCATGATGTCGTCCGGGGTGGTCTTCATCAGCCCGTCCAGGGCCGCGGCGACCGGCGCGGTGTAGTTGGCGCGGATCTCCTCCCAGCTTCCGGCCGCGATCCGGCGGGTGGTGCGGTACGGGCCGCGTCGGGGCGAGTGGTACCAGAAGCCCATGGTGACGTCCTCGGGCTGCCGGTCGGGCTCCTCCTCGGCGCCGTCCACCGCGGCCTTCAGCGTCCGCTCGGCCAGCTCCTCGCTGACGGCCGTCACGGTCACGTCGGCGCCCTGGCTCCAGCGGGAGACCAGCACCGTCCAGCCGTCGCCCTCGGCGAGGGTCGCGCTGCGACCGCCGTCACCCGCCGACCGGAGCACGACGGCCCCCGGCGGCAGCAGCGACAGGTCCTTGCGGGGACGTTCCAGCGAACGGCCCCGGGAGTGCGGCTGCTCGCCGGTGGCGAAGCGGCCCAGGAACAGGGCGTCGATCACATCGGACGGGGAGTCGCTGTCGTCGACGTTGAGCCGGATGGGCAGCGACTCCTCGGGCGGCACTGCGCGGCGGTCGGCACACATGGGCCCATGATCCGGCACCACCGGCCCGGACGCACGCGGTTTCGGGGTGTCCTGTGACGCGGTCGGGCGCGGCTCGGGGGAGCGTCGAGGACGGAGAGGGCCGGGAGAGGGGGTGCCGACGGGGCGTCAGCGGAGGGAGACGGCCACGGCGAGGGCGGCCAGCAGCACGACCAACAGCCCGACGACGGCCAACAGCACCCCGCGCGGACCCCGGTCGGCGTCCCAGGGGGAGGACGGCTCGGGCGGCGCGGGGGCGGTGCCGGGGGCCGGCGGCGCGCTCCGGTCGCCGTCCCGGTCGCCGCCGTCCTCGACGTCGGCCCCCGCCGGCCGCGGCCGTGCCTCGGCGGAGGCCGGCGGCGGGGTGGCGCGCGGGGCGCCCCCGGCCGCGGCGACGCGCAGCAGCCGCTCCGCCTCGGCGGCGGGCATGCGCGCGGCGGGGTCCGCGCGCAGCAGCCCCTCCACCACGGGTCCCAGCGGACCGGCCCGGCGCGGGGCGGGCAGCGCGCCGTCGACGTACCCGGCGACGGCGCGCAGAGTCTCCTTTGGGGTGTCGCGGCGGAACGGGGAGACGCCCTCCACCGTCAGGTACAGCAGCACGCCCAGCGCCCACAGGTCCGCGGCCGGCCCCGGCTCCTGCCCGCGGGCGCACTCCGGCGAGAGGAACTCCGGTTCGCCGACCGGCTCCCCGGAGCGCGCGGCGCCGGTCTTCACCAGGGCGATGCCGAAGTCGGTGAGCACCACCCTGCCGTCGTTCCCCAGCAGGACGTTGGAGGGTTTCAGGTCGCGGTGCACGACGCCCGCCTCGTGCGCGGAGCGCAGCGCCGAGACGGCCTCCGCGCCGATCCGCGCGGCACGGGCCGGCGGGAGCGCCCCCTCCACCTCCAGGACGGCGCTCAGCGGCAGCCCGCGTACCAGTTCCATCACGATCCACAGGCGTCCGTCCTCGACGACCACGTTGTGGACGGTGGTGACGTTGCGGTGCGAGACGCGCCCGGCCGTCATGGCCTCCTGTTCCAGGCGCGCGTACGACAGCCGCACCTCGGCCGGGGAGAGCCCCTCCGCCGCCCGGATCTCCTTGACCGCGACCGGGCGGCCCAGCGCCTCGTCGCGCGCCTGCCAGACCACGCCCGTCTCGCCGCGGCCGAGTTCGGCGAGGAGGCGGTACCGGTCGGCCAGCAGCCGGTCCGTGTCCATGATGTCCCCCGTTCCCGTTCGTGTCGGGTGAATCGGATGCTGTTGTCTCGTACGGTGTTCGTCAACCCCCTTGCGGGGAAGGTGAATCCGATGACCGGAATACCCGTGGGGTCCGGCCGGGAGATAGGGTTAACCTGCCCGGGCCGGGAGCCCTCGTTTGGGTGGGGAGTGTCATGGAACAGATAACGGTGCGCAGCAGGGCGCGTGTGCCTGCGATCCAGTGCGGGGGCGGTGCGACCAGTGCGCGCCTCGACCGGCACCTGAGCGTGCTGGCGGGCCCCGCCGTCCCCCGGGACGACACGGCGGAGGCCGCCTCGCTCATGCGGGAACTGACCAGGCGCGACATCGCGCACACCCGGTCGAGGAACCGGGGGGCGCGGGTGTCGCTGTTCGCGCCGCTGCGGCGGCTGCGACGTTCCCTCTTCGGCGGGCACGCCTGAGACGACGGCGCCTCCGTCAAACCGCCGGAGGCGCCGTGCACGAACCGACCGGATCTCCCCACCGAGGGCCGGGCGTCGCCGCCCGGCCCTGATCGCCGCCTTCCCGCCTCTCCCACGACATTCCGCGTCCCCCTCGCCCCCCGCACACCTCCCGCGCACGGAGAGGCGGACGGCGGCGAGACGGTTCACAGCAGCGCGAGTTGGCCTCCCGGCCCCTCCTCGCGGTGATCCAGGACGGAGGCCGGACGCCGCGCGCTCGCGGGCACCGGAAGCACCCCCGCCCCGCGCAGCTCCTCGGTGTCGACGACGGGCCGCTCCGCCAGCCGCTCGGCGAGTTCCCGCCGGGGACCTCGGAGCCCGTCGAGGAGAGTGAGCGTGGTGATCAGCTCCAGCAGGTCCGAGGTCCACTCCGGCGGCCACGCCCCGGGACGGACCGCCTCCAGCGTGCCGGGCGCCGCCGGGGCCGTGCGCCGCTCGAACCACGCCCGGAGCACACGGACGCCGCCCACCGAGAACTCCCAGGCGCCGCGCGCCACCGGCGCCACCCGGCCGTCGCCCACCCACAGGGTCTCCTCCTCCGCGTCGTGACGCAGGTCCTCCGGGGCGGGCCGCTCGGGCAGCGTGGCCCGCACGTACGGGCGGCGTCCGCCGGGCAGGCGCGGGCGGGCGCCGTCGCCGCAGCGGGCGCCCCGGGTGTGCACCCACAGCGCGTGGCGGCCCAGCGCCACCCCGTCCCGCCACACCGCGGGGTCCGCGGTGAGCGGCACGGTGGTCCCGGTGGGGGAGGCGCGCAGCGCGACGGCCGTCCAGGCGAGGAGGTCCTCGGCCGTCACGGGGACGCCCAGCCGCTCGGAGAGGTGGTCGAGCAGACCCGGGGCGAGGTTGGGCTCGCGCCCGCCCGGGCGTCGGTAGAGCGGCCGGACGCGGCCCGGTCGGCCCGTGGGGGAGCGGCCGTCCGGCAGCAGCGCGGTGAAGGCCGGCTCGGGGGCGGGCGAGCGGGGCGCGGGGCCGGCCTCCACCAGGTGGATCTGCCGTTCGTCGGCGACCCGCCACAGCTCCGGCCGGGCCACGTCGAGGAGGCGGTGATCCGGTATCAGCCACTGTCGGTCGTACAGCCCGTGCAGCACCGGCACCGGCTCCGGGCAGGGCCCGTCCTCCCTCTCGAGCCGGACGGCGGCGGCCGTCCCCCCGCCCGGACGGGAGAACGGTCCGGGCAGCGGCGGGACCAGACTGCGCGGGGTGCGGGCGCGGGTGGGGCCGAACAGCGCCTCGCGTTCGGCGCCCCGTGCGCGCGTCAGCGCGGCCCAACGGGCCTTCAACGTCGGCGCGTCGGGGGCCGTCACCCACTCCCGGCCCGGCCGCAGGGGCCGGACCGACCAGGGCATCAGGTCGTCCAGCCGGGGCGCCCCGTCGTCCGCGCCGCCCTTCGTCCCGCTGCTCGTCCCGCCGTTCGCCCGGCCGTCCAGCATGTCGTTCACCGCACTCACCGCCCGCATGCTACGGGCGTTGGTCAGTCGGCCTCCACGGTGACGGAGAAGGAGAAGCGGTCGCCGCGGTAGTGGATGCGGGCCACGTCCACCACCCGGCCGCCGTCGTCGTAGGTCACGCCGGTGTAGTGGAGGATCGGGCTGAGCAGCGGGACGTCGAGGAGATCGGCCGTCTCCGGGTCGGCGAGCCGGGCCTGGACGGTGTCGGTGATGCGGCTGATCCGCACGCCCACCACGTCGCGCAGCACCTTCGTCATCGGCCAGCGCTCCAGGGCCGCCGGCTCGATGCGGTCGGCCACCTCGGGACGGACCAGGTTCTCCGCCCAGTTGGTGGGCTCGCCGGTCTCCCGGTCGCGACGCAGCCGCCGGTAGGCCACCGCCTCGGTCAGGTCCGGGAAGTACTCGGCCAGGTCCCCGGGCACCGCCTGGCGGCCGTGGCCCAGCAGCGCGGTCTCCTCGCCGGACTGCTGGGCCACGATGGCGTCCACCGAGCCGAGCAGCCGCACGGGGGACCCGCGGCGGGCGTTCGGCTCGATGAACGTGCCGCGCCGCCGGTGCCGGGTGATCAGCCCCTCGTTCTCCAACTCCTTGAGCGCCTGCCGCATGGTGAGCACGCTGACGCCGTAGTGCTCGGCGAGCTGCTCCTCGGTCGGCAGGCGCAGGGGCGCGCCGGGGGAGCGGCCGAGTATCGAGGCCCGCAGGGACTGCGAGACCTGGTACCACAGCGGCAGTTTGCGGTTCAGCGCGAGCGAGTCGGGAGCGAAGACGGTCACGACGGCCTCCGGACGGCCAGGCTGCTTACGGTGATGCGGCGCGGTTCACGACGAGAAGTGCCGCTCCAGACCCTGCCACACCTCGTCGTAGTCGCGCTGCAGGTGGTCCGCGTCCCGAGCCTGCGCGGTGAGGATCACCGGCCGGCGGGTCTCGAACATGAAGGCCAGGCCGTCGTCCACCTTCTGCGGGACCAGTTCGGCGGCGCTGGCCCGCTCGAAGGTCTCCCGGTCCGGCCCGTGCGCGGACATCATGTTGTGCAGCGAGCCGCCGCCGGGCACGAAGCCGCCCGGACCCGCCTTCTTGGCGTCGTAGGCGCCCTCGATCAGGCCCATGTACTCGCTCATCACGTTGCGGTGGAAGTAGGGCGGCCGGAAGGTGTCCTCGCCGACCAGCCAGCGCGGGGCGAACACCACGAAGTCCACGTCCGCCAGGCCCGGGGTGTTCGAGGGCGAGGTGAGGACGGTGAAGATCGACGGGTCGGGGTGGTCGTAGCTGATGCTGCCGATCACGTTGAAGCGGCGCAGGTCGTAGACGTACGGCACCAGGTTGCCGTGCCAGGCGACGACGTCCAGGGGCGAGTGGTCCCAGGTGGCCGTCCAGAGGTTGCCGCAGAACTTGTGGACGACCTCCACCGGCTCCTCCACCTCCTCGTACGCGGCGGTGGGCGCGAGGAAGTCCCGCGGGTTGGCCAGGCCGTTGGCGCCGATGGGGCCGAGGTCGGGGAGGGTGAAGGGGCGGCCCATGTTCTCGCAGACGTAGCCGCGCACCATCGGATCCAGCGGCTCGACGCGGAAGCGGACGCCGCGCGGGATCAGCGCCACGTGGCCCGGCTCGGCGCGCAGCAGGCCGAACTCGGTGCGCAGCAGCAGACCGCCCCGCTCGGGGACGATCAGCAGTTCGCCGTCCGCGTTGCCGAACACCCTCCGCTCCATGGGGGCGTTGGCGGCGTAGAGGTGGATGACCGTGCCCTCGCGCCGGGCGGCGTCGCCGTTGCCGCCCAGGGTCCACAGCCCGTCCAGGAAGTCGGTGCCGGGCGCGGGGTCGGGCAGCGGGTCCCAGCGCAGCCGGTTGGGGTCGGGTTCGGTCTCGGTGAAGGGGGCGCCGCGCAGGCCGGGTCCGGTGGAGGCGTCCGCCCGGACGAAGCGGGGGTGGGCGGCCGAGGGGCGGATGCGGTACAGCCACGAGCGGCGGTTGGTGGCGCGCGGCTCGGTGAAGGCGGTGCCGCTGAGCTGCTCGGCGTAGAGGCCGAAGGGGGCGCGCTGCGGCGAGTTGCGCCCCACCGGAAGCGCTCCGGTGACCGCCTCGCTGCCGTGTTCGTTCCCGAATCCGGAGGAGTACGTCAGTCCCTCCGCGGTCTTGCGGGCCTGTTCCAAACCGCTCGTCGTGCCACTCATCGCAACGCTCCTGGCGCTCAGGGTTTCCTATTGTCAACCATAGGAATCGGAGATGCGCACGTCAACGACGACCATGGGACGGACGTGGCGGCGTTTCGGCTCCCACCCCTGGGCACGCCGGGGCCGATCGGGCTAGGGTTCGCTTACCGGCCGGTCGGTATGGAGGCGGTCGGTCGCGCTCACCCGAACACCGCCCACGAGGGGGACCGATGTCGAAGAGCACCGACGCACGGACCGACCCCGAGGCCGGCGAGCGGACCCGCACGGCCCTGCGGATCTGCCCGCTGTGCGAGGCCACCTGCGGGCTGAGCGTCACCGTCGCCGGAACCGGCGGGGCCGGCGGTGGCGAGGGCGGACGGGAGCGGATCACCGCCGCGCGCGGAGACCGCGACGACGTCCTCAGCCGCGGCTACGTCTGCCCCAAGGGCGCCCTCTTCGGGGAGCTGGACGACGACCCCCACCGGCTCGTCCGCCCCCTGGTCCGCCGCGCCGGCGAACTGCGGGAGGCGAGCTGGGAGGAGGCGTTCGCCGCGGTCGCCGAAGGGCTGGGCGCCGTCCTGGCGGACGGCGACCCCCGGGCCGTCGCCCTCTTCCTGGGCAACCCCAACGTCCACACCGTGGCCGGGGCCCTCTACCCGCCGCTGCTGGCGAAGGCGCTGCGCACCCCCAACATCTTCACCGCCTCCACCCTCGACCAGATGCCCAAGCACGTCTCCGGCGGGCTGCTGTACGGGGACCCGTTGGCCATCCCCGTGCCCGACCTGGACCGCACCGACCACCTCCTGATCGTCGGGGCCAACCCGGTGGTGTCGGGCGGCAGTCTGTGCACCGCTCCCGACTTCCCCGGCCGGCTGAGGGCGCTGCGGCGGCGCGGCGGAACCCTCACCGTGATCGACCCGCGCCGCACCCGCACCGCCCGCCTGGCCGACCGGCACGTGGCGGTGCGTCCGGGCGGCGACGCGTGGCTGCTGATGGCGATGGTCCACGTCCTCTTCGCCGAGGACCTGGTCGAACTCGGCCCGGCCGGGGAACACCTGAGCGGTGTGGACGACGTGGCACGGCTCGCCGCGGACTTCACCCCCGAGTCCGTCGCCGACATGTGCGACGTGGCGCCGGAGGAGATCCGTCTCCTCGCCCGCGAACTGGCCGCCGCCGAACGCGCCGCGGTCTACGGGCGCATCGGCAGCACGGCGGTGGAGTTCGGCACCCTGACGAGCTGGCTGGTGGACGTGCTCAACGCGCTGACCGGCAACCTCGACCGGCCCGGCGGCGCGATGTTCCCGCTGTCGGCCACCGCCCGGGCCCCTCGGCCGCCCGCCCCGGGGCGGGGTTTCGTCACCGGCCGCCGGCGCAGCCGGGTCGGCGAACACCCCGAGGTCAAGGGGGAGTTCCCGGCGGCGGCGCTGGCCGAGGAGATCGACACGCCGGGCGAGGGGCGGGTGCGGGCGCTGATCTGCGTCGCGGGCAACCCCGTGCTGTCCGCCCCGAACGGCGCCCGGCTGGAGAGGGCCCTGGCGGGCCTGGACTTCATGGTCGCCGTCGACCCGTACCTCAACGAGACCTCCCGGCACGCCCATGTCGTGCTCCCGCCGCCCCGGCCGAGCCGCAGCCCGCACTTCGACTTCTCCTTCAACGCCCTGGCCGTCCGCAACCAGGTGCGCCACACCCGCCCCGTGATCCCCCTCGGCGAGGGGGAGCGGAGCGAGAGCGAGATCCTGGCCCGACTGGTGCTGTGCGCCTTCGGCACGCCCGACGCCGACCCGGAGTCGGTCGACGCCCTGGTCGTCGAGCAGACCCTGGCCGCCGCCGTCGCCGACCCCCTCTCCCCGGTCCACGGCCGGGACGCGGGCGAGTTGGCCCGCCGGCTGACCGGCGAGACGGGCGCCGAACGCCGCCTGGACCTGATGCTGCGGCTCGGCCCGTACGGCGACGGCTTCGGCGCGGACCCGGACGGCCTCACCCTGGCGAGGCTGTGGGAGCATCCGCACGGCATCGACCTGGGGCCGCTGCGCCCGCGGCTGCCCGAGGTGCTGCGCACCCCATCCGGCAGGGTCGAGCTGTGCCCGGAGCCGATCGCGGCCGACGTCGCCCGACTGCGACGCCGGTCGGCGGAGCGCCGGGAGCGCCCCGCCGCCCTGGTCCTGGTCGGCCGCCGCCACCTGCGGTCCAACAACAGTTGGATGCACAACGTCCCCGGACTGAGGGGCGGGAGCAACCGCTGCACCCTCCACGTCCACCCCGCCGACGCCGCCCGGCTCGGCCTGGTCGACGGCGGCCTCGCGGAGATCCGCGGCGACGGGGGAGCGGTCCGGGCGCCGGTGGAGGTGACCGCGTCGGTGCGTCCCGGCGTCGTCAGCCTCCCGCACGGCTGGGGACACGACCGGCCCGGCACCCGGACGCCGGTGGCCTCCGCCGATCCCGGGGTCAACGTCAACCAGCTCCTGGACGGCCGGCTGCTCGATCCGCTGTCGGGGACGGCCGTGCTCAACGGGTTCCCGGTGGAGGTCGCCCCGGTGCCGACCTCCCCCGACGCACCCTCGGTCCCGGCGTCGGACCCGGTATCGGATCAGGCGTCGAACCCGGCTTCGGACCCGGTTTCGAACCCTGTGTGACCCACGGCATGCGCCGCCCTGGTGACACCTCAAACTAGCACCGCTAGTTTGGAGTTATGCAGGCACACAACGGCATGTACATCGACGGCGACTGGCGGCCGGCGGCGGGCGACGGGACGATCGAGGTCGTCAATCCGGCCACCGAGGAGATCATCGGCACCGTCCCGGCGGGGACCGCCGAGGACGTCGACGCGGCCGTGGCCGCCGCCCGGGCCGCCCTGCCCGGCTGGGCCGCCACCGAGCCCGCCGAGCGCGCGGCACGGATCGGCGCGCTGCGCGACGCCCTGGCCGCCCGGCGCGAGACGATCGCCGCCACCGTCACCGCGGAGCTGGGCGCCCCCCTCTCCTTCTCCGAGGCCGTCCACGCCGGCCTGCCCATCACGGTCGCCGGGACGTACGCCACGCTCGCCGCCGAGCACTCCTTCGAGGAGAAGCTGGGCACCTCCCGGGTGCTGCACGAACCGGTGGGCGTCGTCGGCGCCATCACGCCCTGGAACTACCCGCTGCACCAGATCGTCGCCAAGGCCGCCCCCGCCCTCGCGGCCGGCTGCACGATGGTCCTCAAGCCCGCCGAGGACACCCCGCTGGTCGCGCGGCTCTTCGCCGAGGCCGTGGCGGAGGCGGGGCTGCCCGCCGGGGTGTTCAACCTCGTCACCGGAGTCGGACCGGTCGCCGGGCAGGCGCTGGCCGAGCACGAGGGCGTGGACATGGTCTCCTTCACCGGGTCCACCGCCGTCGGCCGCCGGATCGGCGCGATCGCGGGCGGCGCGATCAAGCGGGTCGCCCTGGAGCTGGGCGGCAAGTCCGCCAACGTCGTCCTGCCGAGCGCCGACCTGGTGAAGGCCGTGAAGATCGGCGTGGGCAACGTGATGGCCAACGCCGGCCAGACGTGCAGCGCCTGGACCCGCATGCTGGTCCACGCCGACCGGTACGACGAGGCCGTGGAGATCGCCGCCGCGGCGGCGGCCAAGTACGTCCCCGGCGACCCGACCGACCCCGCCACCCGTCTGGGCCCGCTGGTCAACGCCGCCCAACGCGAGCGCGTCACCGGCTACATCCGCACCGGGATCTCCGAGGGCGCCGACCTCGTCGCGGGCGGCCCCGACGCGCCCGAGGGGGTGGAGCGCGGGTACTACGTGCGGCCCACCGTCTTCGCCGGCGTCACACCGGAGATGACCATCGCCCGGGAGGAGATCTTCGGTCCCGTCCTGAGCGTCATGCGGTACGAGGACGTCGAGGACGCGGTCCGCATCGCCAACGACTCCTCCTACGGTCTCGCCGGCGCCGTCTGGGCCGCGGACGAGGCGGAGGCCGTCGCCTTCGCCCGCCGGCTGCAGACCGGTCAGGTGGACGTCAACGGCGGACGGTTCAACCCCCTGGCGCCCTTCGGCGGCTACAAGCGGTCCGGGGTGGGAAGGGAGTTGGGGCCGCACGGCCTGACCGAGTACCTCCAGACCAAGTCCCTGCAGTTCTGATCCCACCAGCCCGCACGTTTCGAGAAGGACACGAGAGGAAACGCCACGTGGTCCGCGCCGTCGTCCTGCCCGCCGTCAACGCCCCGCTCGAGGTGGGGGAGATAGAGCTGCCGGAGCCGGGCCCCGGCCGGGTGAGGGTCCGCCTCGCCGCCGCCGGGGTCTGCCACTCCGACCTGTCGCTGTCCAACGGCACCCTGCGCCAGCCCGTCCCCGCCGTCCTCGGCCACGAGGGCGCGGGGACCGTGACCGCCGTGGGCGAGGGCGTCACGACCGTCTCCCCCGGAGACGGGGTCGTCCTCAACTGGGCGCCCTCGTGCGGGACGTGCCACTTCTGCGCCCGACTGGGCGAACCCTGGCTGTGCACCGAGGCGAACGCGGCCTCCGGGGTGCCCTACGCCCGCGCCGGCGACGGTCGGGACCTGTATCCCGGCCTGGGCACCGCCGCGTTCGCGGAGGAGACGGTCGTCGCCGAGCGCGCCGTCCTCCCGCTCCCCGCGGGCGTCCCGCCGATCGACGCCGCCCTGCTGGGCTGCGCGGTCCTCACCGGCTACGGGGCGGTGCACCACAGCGCCCGGGTGCGGCCGGGCGAGTCGGTGGCCGTCTTCGGCGTCGGCGGGGTGGGGCTGGCGGTGCTCCAGGCGGCGCGGATCGCCGGCGCGGAGACGATCGTGGCCGTCGACGTCTCGCCCGAGAAGGAAGAGTTGGCCCGGGGCGCCGGGGCGAGCGACTTCCTGATCGCCTCCGACACCACCGCCAAGGAGATCCGGAAGCTCACCGGCGGCCTGGGCGCGGACGTGGCCGTCGAGTGCGTGGGACGCGCGGAGACCATCCGGGCCGCCTGGTCCTCCACCCGGCGCGGCGGGCGCGCCACCGTCGTCGGCATCGGCGGCAAGGAGCAGAAGGTCTCCTTCTCGCCGCTGGAGATCTTCCACTTCGCGCGCACCCTCTCCGGCTGCGTCTACGGCAACTGCGATCCCGTCCGCGACCTGCCGGTGCTCGCCGAGCACGTCCGCGCCGGCCGGCTGGACCTGGGCGCGCTGGTCACCGACCGGATCGACCTGGACGGCGTGCCGGCGGCCTTCGAGGCCATGCTCGCCGGGCGCGGCGGCCGGACGCTGGTGGTGTTCTAACCCGCCTCCGGATCCTCCCCGTCCTTGGGCGCCCCGTCCCCGCGGCCGGGGAACCGGAGCGCCAGCCCGTCGACGAGGGCGCGCAGGCCCGTCTCGAACGCGCCCTCGTCGACCCGCTGTTGGTGTTCGGCCAGCAGGTGGGCCTGGTCCAGGTGCGGGTAGTCCCGTTCGTACAGCGCGGCGTCGTCGACGAAGCCGCGGGCGAAGGAGCCGAGCGCCGACCCGGCCACGAAGTACCGCATCGTCGCGCCGATGTGGGTCGCCTGGGCGCGGGACCACCCGGCGTCGCGCATCGCCCCGTAGACCGCGTCGGCCATCCGCAACTGGCTGGGGCGCCGGCCGGGCCCCTGGGCCAGGTACGGGACGATGTTGGGATGGACGGCGAGCGCCGCCCGGTAGGAGCGGGCCCAGGCCACCAGGGCGTCGCGCCAGTCGGTGCCGTCGGTGAACATCGACAGGTCGACGTCGGCGCAGACCGCGTCGGCGACCGCGTCCAGGATCTCGTCCTTGGTGCGGAAGTGGTTGTACAGGGACGGGCCGCTGACGCCCAGCTCGGCGGCGAGCCGGCGGGTGGAGACGGCCGGCAGCCCCTCGGCGTCCACCAGCGCGAGCGCTGCCGTCACGATCCGCTCCCGGCTGAGCAGGGGGGTACGGGGGCGTGCCACGGATCACATCCTCGAGTCGCGTGCGGTCTCTGTGAAGCTGTAACTAGCGCTGCTAGTTTAACGGGCATGGATCTGGAGCTGTCCGAGGAGCAGGCCGCCGTACGTCGACTCGCCAAGGAGTTCGTCGACCGCGAGATCGTCCCGCACGCCGCGGAGTGGGACCGCGCCGAGAGTATCGACCGGTCCGTGGTGAAGTCCCTGGGAGACCTGGGCTTCCTGGGCCTGACGATCCCGGAGGAGTACGGCGGCTCCGGCGGCGACCATCTCGCGTACTGCCTGGTCACCGAGGAGCTGGGGCGCGGCGACTCCGCCGTGCGCGGGGTGCTGTCCGTCTCGCTCGGCCTGGTCGCCAAGTCGATCGCGGCCTGGGGGAGCGAGGAGCAGAAGCGGCGGTGGCTGCCCCGGCTCTGCTCCGGCGACGCCGTCGGCTGCTTCGGCCTGACCGAGCCGGGCACCGGCTCCGACGCGGCCAACCTCACCACCCGCGCCCGACGCGCCGGCGACGACTGGGTGATCGACGGCGCCAAGACGTTCATCACCAACGGCACGTGGGCCGAGGTGGTGCTCCTCTTCGCCCGGAGCGGTCCCGAACCCGGCCACAAGGGCGTCACCGCCTTCCTCGTCCCCACCGACACCCCGGGCCTGACCCGCCGGGAGATCCACGGCAAGCTCGGCCTGCGGGGACAGGCCACCGCCGAGCTGATCTTCGAGGGCGTCCGCGTGCCGGACGACTGCCGGATCGGCCCCGAGGGCAAGGGATTCTCCGTCGCCATGTCCGCCCTCGCCAAGGGGCGCATGTCGGTGGCGGCCGGATGCGTCGGCATCGCCCAGGCGGCGCTGGACGCCGCCGTGGGGTACGCGCGCGAGCGCGAGCAGTTCGGGAAGTCCATCGCCCACCACCAGCTCGTGCAGGAGTTGATCAGCGACATCGCCGTGGACGTCGACGCCGCCCGGCTGCTGACCTGGCGGGTGGCCGACCACATCGACCGGGGCCTGCCCTTCGCCACCGAGTCCTCCGTCGCCAAGCTGTACGCCTCCGAGGCCGCGGTGCGGGCCGCCAACAACGCCCTCCAGGTCTTCGGCGGCTACGGCTACATCGACGAGTACCCGGTCGGCAAGCTGCTGCGCGACGCCCGCGTGATGACGCTGTACGAGGGCACCAGCCAGATCCACAAGCTGCTCATCGGACGCTCGCTCACCGGGGTCTCCGCCTTCTGACCCCCGCGCGCCGGGCCCGGTGCGACCGAGCCTGGCGTCCCGCTCCCTAAGCGTTTGCTCAGCGACCGATGTATCGTGTTCGCCCGGTCGACCGAGACTGATCAGGGCGAGGTGCGGATGACGGCGGAGACGGGACCGGGGGCCGTGGACGGGTCCCCGGAGCGCGGAGTGGACGGCGGACGCGGCGCCGGCGCGGGAGAGCCCGAGGACGCCTGGGGCGAGGTGACCCCCGACGCGGCCCGGCGGCTGCTGCTGGCGGCGGTCGAGGCGTTCGCCGAGCGGGGCTTCCACGCCACCACCACGCGGGACATCGCCTCGCGCGCCGGGATGAGCCCGGCCGCGCTCTACATCCACTACCGGACCAAGGAGGAGTTGCTCTACCAGATCAGCCGGGTCGGCCACGAGCGCTCGGTGCGCATCCTCACCGAGGCGAACGACAGCGCGACGAACCCCGCCGACCGGCTCGCCGCCGCCGTGCACGCCTTCGTCCGCTGGCACGCCGAGCGCCACACCACGGCCCGGGTGGTGCAGTACGAGCTGAGCGCGCTCGCCGAGGAGCACTACACCGAGATCGTCGCCCTGCGCCGGCGCAGTGAGGAAATCCTGCGCGGCATCCTGGAGGACGGCGTGGCCGTCGGCGAGTTCACGGTCGCCGACATCCGGGGCACCGCCCTGGCGGTGCTCTCGCTCTGCATCGACGTCGCCCGCTGGTTCCGCTCCGGGGGGTCGCGCACCCCCGAGGAGATCGGGACGCTCTACGCCGACCTCGTGCTGAGGATGGTCGGCGCTCCGACCGGCGCCCGCGGGGAGGACGACCGGCCGGAGCGACGGGGGCCGGCCGATCAGAGGTAGTAGCGGACGACGCTCTCCGCGACGCACACCGGCTTCTCGCCGCCCTCGCGGTCGATCGTCACCCGCATCGTCAACTGGACGCAGCCCTCTCCCACCTCGGTGACCTCCGTGATCACCCCGGTGGCGCGCACCCGCGAGCCGACCGGCAGGGGAGAGGGGAAACGGACCTTGTTCACGCCGTAGTTGATGCCCATCCGCACCCCCTCGACCCGCATCAGCCGCGGCACCAGCACCGGCAGCAGTGAGAGGGTCAGATAGCCGTGCGCGATGGTCGTGCCGAACGGTCCGGCCGCCGCCTTCTCGGGATCCACGTGGATCCACTGGTGGTCGCCCGTCGCGTCGGCGAAGAGGTCGACCCGCTTCTGGTCGATCTCCAACCAGTCGCCGGCGCCCAACTCCTCGCCGATCGACGCCCGAAGCTCGTCGACCGACGTGAAAACCCGCGGCTCCGCCATCGAAGCTCTCCTCCCCAACCGTGGTGACCGTGGTGCCTCGACGCACCACGGCGTCTCTGGTGTCTCGGTGTTTCTAAGCGCTTGCTCAGTGCTTGCTCAGCATGGTGGGGAGGTCGAAGGCTGTCAACGGGCGGCCCCCGTGCCGCGGGTCCGTCGGAAGGGGCGTGCCGAGGGCGTGTCAGAACGCTTGGGGGCGCCTGGGGGCGCCTGGGGGCGCTTCGGAGCGCGAAACGGCCTCCGTGCCGTCCCCGCACACGGACGGTACGGAGGCCGTGTCGCCTCACCAGTTGACGGTCACCTTCTCGACCGGACGGGACGCCGTGGCCCCCGCGGGGCCGTGCGTCTCGTATCCGGTGTGCCTCCCACGGGCCTGCACGTCGTCGATCAGGCGACGCAGCACGTCCGCCAGCCGATCGCCCGGAGCGGCGTCCGGGTTCTCGACGGGCAGGAGCTGCCGCCCGCCCCAGCAGCGCCGGTGCCAGTCGTCCGGACCGGGGGGCTGCCGTATGCCGTCGTGCTTCTCCATGCGGCGCCGCCGCGCGAAGGCGCGCTCGTACGCCAACCACACCGCCCGGGCCTCCTCCAACTCCTCCAGCGCCGCGACCAGCCGCCGGGGGTCGGGGTACCGGTCGTCGGGGGAGATGCCCGCGCGGGCGCACAGGTGGTGCCAGGTGGCGCGGTGCCCGTAGGGGGCGAAGCGCTCCAGACACTTGCGCAGTGCCTGGCGGCGCTGGGACGGGTCTCTGCCAGGATCACGGACCTGCTCGGCCAGAGCGTTGAAACCGGCCAACGCGTACCACCTCCGACGGATGGACCGTAAGACGTCATCGTTGGGACGTACCGGGCCGCCCATGGGATCCGTCTGCCCGAGAATCTTCCGAAGCCACATACCGACTGGTTAGTCTGTGGAGGGCCGGCGGGGTGCCGGAACCGATGGAGCGTCGAGGAGTGGGCCATGGAGAGCTTGCGGGGCACGACCGTCGTGGTGACCGGGGCGGGCGGCGGGATCGGCGCCGCCCTCGCCAGGGCCTTCGCCGGGCACGGGGCCCGGGTCGCCGTCAACGACCTCGACGCGGACCGGGCGCGGGCCGTGGCCGAGGAGATCGACGGCGTGGCCGTGCCCGGGGACGCCTCGCGGATCGTCCCCGCCGCCCGCGAGGCGCTCGGCGGCACGATCGACACCTTCTGCGCCAACGCCGGCGTCGCTCCCTCCGGCGGTCCCGAGGCCGAGGACGCCGTCTGGGACGCCGCCTGGGACGTCAACGTGATGGCCCATGTCAGGGCCGCGCGCGAGCTGCTGCCCGACTGGCTGAAGCGCGGACGCGGCCGGTTCGTCGCCACCGTCTCGGCCGCCGGGATGCTCACCATGGTCGGCTCCGCACCGTACAGCGTCTCCAAGCACGCCGCCCTCGCCTTCGCCGAGTGGCTGTCGGTCACCTACCGCCACCGCGGCGTCGACATCCACGCGGTGTGCCCGCAGGGCGTGCGGACCGACATGCTCGCCTCGGCCTCCACCGCCGGCGAACTGGTCCTGAAGGACACGGCCATCGAACCGGAGGACGTCGCCGAGGCCGTGCTGGAGGCGATCGCCGAGGGGCGCTTCCTGGTCCTGCCGCACCCGGAAGTCGGCCGCTACGCCGTGGCCCGGGCCTCCGACACCGACAGGTGGCTGGGCGCGATGAATCATGTGCAGCAGAAGCTGGAGACAATCCGGCGGTGACGCCGAGCGGACGGCGAGCACCGAGAACGAGCACAGGAGGAAGCGCCATGACGAGCCCGGCGACCCAACGGCGGGACGGCACCGATCGGCCGGTCCCGCAGCGACTGCTGGCAGCCGCCACCCGCCTGTTCGCCGACCGCGGCTACGACCGCACCTCTGTCCAGGAGATCGTCGAGGCGGCGGGGGTGACCAAGGGCGCGCTCTACCACTACTTCGGTTCCAAGGACGACCTGCTCCACGAGATCTACGGCCGCGTGCTGCGCCTGCAGCAGGAGCGGCTGGACGCCTTCGCGGAGGCCGACGCCCCCGTGGAGCGCCGGCTGCGCGACGCCGCCGCCGACGTCGTCGTCACCACCATCGAGAACCTCGACGACGCGTCGATCTTCTTCCGCTCCATGCACCAGCTCAGCGAGGAGAAGCAGAAGCAGGTGCGGGCCGAACGCCGCCGCTACCACGAGCGGTTCCGCGCCCTGATCGAGGAGGGGCAGCAGGCGGGGGTGTTCACCTCGTCCACCCCGGCCGATCTGGTGGTGGACTACCACTTCGGCTCCGTCCACCACCTCAGCACCTGGTACCGCCCCGACGGCCGTCTCACCCCGCAGGAGGTCGCCGACCACCTGGCGGACCTGCTGCTGCGGGCCCTGCGGCCGTAAGGGGCGGCTCCGGCACGTTCGCATGCGGACCATCTCGTCGGCGACTAGGCTGGTTTGTGGTGATTCCTCCCCTATGCGCGGAGGTGAGAGACCGTGCCGACCTACGTCACGCTGCTGAACTGGACCGACCAGGGGATCCGCGCCTACAAGGAGACCCCGCAACGCCGCGACGCCTTCGCCGAAGCGCTGCGGAAGCTGGGGGCGAGGCTGGTGGAGGTCTACTGGACCGTGGGTCCGCACGACCTGGTGGCCATCGTCGAGGCGCCCGACGAGGAAACCGCCACCGCGGCGCTCCTCCAGCTCGGAGGGATGGGCAACGTCCGCAGCACGACCCTGCGGGCCTTCGGGCGCGACGAGATCGAGAGCATCATCGCCAAGGCCTCCGCGTAGCATCCGCGCGCATGGCATCCGCGCGCCCGCCTCGAACGGTCCCGGCGGAACCGGAGCCGCCGGTGTGCCCCGCCTTCCGAGTCGGAGCCGGCGCCGCACGTCTCCTTCGGGGCACGGGCCGGGGGCCGCCGCGGGGCCCCCGGCCGTCGGTGCGCCTCTCTGCTCTCCGAGGCGCGATCGTCAGGGCCGCGCGAAGCGCTTCAGCTCGCGCCGCGCCAGGGAACGCTGGTGGACCTCGTCGGGCCCGTCGGCGAGTCGGAGGGTGCGGGCCGAGGCCCACAGCTCCGCCAACGGGAAGTCCTGGCTCACCCCGCCCGCGCCGTGCAACTGCACCGCCCGGTCCAGGATGTCCACGACCGTCCGCGGCACCGCGATCTTGATGGCCTGGATCTCGGTGTGCGCGCCGCGGTTGCCGACGGTGTCCATCAGCCACGCCGTCTTGAGCACCAGCAGCCGCAACTGCTCCACCGCCACCCGCGCGTCGGCGATCCACTCCCGCACCACGCCCTGCTCGGCCAGCGGCCTGCCGAAGGCGACACGGGAGCCGGCGCGGCGGCACATCAGCTCGATCGCCCGCTCCGCCATGCCGATCAGCCGCATGCAGTGGTGGATGCGGCCCGGTCCCAGCCGGGCCTGGGCGATGGCGAAGCCGCCGCCCTCCTCGCCGATCAGGTTCGAGACGGGAACGCGGACGTCGTGGAAGAGGACCTCGGCGTGGCCGCCGTGCCAGTGGTCCTCGTAGCCGTAGACCTTCATGGCCCGCCGGATCTCCACACCGGGGGTGTCGCGCGGCACCAGCACCATCGACTGCCGGCGGCGGACGTCCTCGGCGTCCGGGTCGGTCTTGCCCATCACGATGAAGACCGCGCAGTCGGGGTTCATCGCCCCGGAGATGTACCACTTGCGGCCGGTGACGACGTACTCGTCGCCCTCCCGCCTGATCCGCGTCTCGATGTTGGTGGCGTCCGAGGAGGCCACCTCCGGCTCGGTCATCGCGAAGGCCGAGCGGATCTCGCCGGCCAACAGCGGCTTCAACCACCGCTCGCGCTGCTCGGGACTGCCGAACTGCGCCAGCACCTCCATGTTGCCGGTGTCCGGCGCGGCGCAGTTGGTCGCGGTCGGGGCGAGTTGCGGGCTGCGGCCGGTGATCTCCGCCAGCGGCGCGTACTGGAGGTTGGTCAGTCCGGCGCCGTGCTCGGAGTCGGGCAGGAAGAGGTTCCACAGCCCCCGCTCACGCGCGGCGGCCTTCAATTCCTCCACCACCGGCGGCGTCCTCCACGGCGAGTCCAGCGCCGCCCGCTGCTCCTCGGCCACCGCCTCGGCCGGGTGGACGTGTTCGTCCATGAAGGCCAGCAGTCTCTTCCGCAGTTCCTCGGTGCGGGCGTCGAATGCGAAGTCCATGGCTAGCCCTCCTGAAGGGTGGTGAGGCCGTTGTCGACGAAGACCGGGACGAGGTCTCCGATGCGGTCGAAGCCGGCGCCGACGGTCTGCCCGAGGGTGTGGCGGTAGTGGATGCCCTCGAGGATCACGGCGAGCTTGAAGTAGGCGAAGGCGGTGTACCAGGCGATCTCCGACACGTCACGGCCCGAGCCGGTCGCGTACCGCTCGACCAGCTCCTCCGGCTCCGGGTGGCCGGGCGCCTCGCTCGTGGTCGCGATGGGCACGCCGGCGAGGTGCCGCCGGCCGCTGTACATCACCAGCAGCCCGAGATCGGTGAGCGGATCGCCGAGCGTGGACATCTCCCAGTCGAGGACGGCGGCGATCCTGCCCGGCAGGTCGCGGCTGCGGGAGGCGTCGAGCTGCTTGCCCCAGCGCCGCAACTGCCGCTCCAGGAAGTCCACGTGGTCCATCACGTAGAAGGGCGCCCCGAGGACGGAGTCGTCCTCGCACAGCAGCACCGCGTGGGGGACGGGGACCTCGGTGGGACCCAGCGCGCTGATCACCCGGTGCTCGCGGGCCATGTCGTGGGCGGTGGCCAGGACGTGCCCCAGCGGCGGACGCCGGACGACCCAGCGGGAGACCCCGTCGGTCACCCGGTAGGTCAGGTTCGACCGCCCGCCCTCGATCAGCTCCGCGCTCAGCGCCCCCCGCACGAGTCCGGGACGCTCGCGGTCCAGATGCGCGCGCAGCCGCGCGGGGTCGAGGCCCGGTGGATGGTGCTCGTTCATCGGATGACTCCTCGGCGGGAAGGGGGGTGATCGTGACGTCCCCCGCCATGATGCCGACCAGTCGGTATGGAGTCCAGAGAGGGACGGGAAAACCACGTGACCACACGGTCCGCGCCGCGATCGGCGGGGCGCGTCAGCGAGGCACGGCGGCTTCGGCCTCGGCGCACGGCACACCCGGCCGCCGCCCGGCCGGGGCCCGATCAGGGGGGTGGGTCAGGGGAGGATCGGCCAGCCCAGGCCGTCAGGAGTTCCGAGCCAGGCACGCTGCCGATCGCCGTCGATGCTCACCCCGATGTGTGTTTGGTCGGGGCGGCCTTGGCTGGTCCACAGGTGCCACATCTTCTCGACCTGGCGCCACAGATGTCGGGGGCCGCCCCAGGTGACGGTGGCGGACTCGCCGGAGAGCGGTGAGCGGGCCCAGGAACCGTCGGCGTGCTGGAGCTGCACCGAGGTGACCCCGTCGTGGGAGTGGTAGACGAAGGAGACATGGGGCATCGTCAGGCCGCACAGCAGCCGGAAGGGGTAGTGGGCGGGGGCGAGGAAGAGGGTTCCGGTGACCTCGGTCGGCTCGGTCTGCTCCTGTCGTGCGGGCGGCGACACGACCGTCCGGGGGTAGGTCTTGGCATCGTCGCGGGCGGCCATGAACCGGCCTCGGGTGGGGGTGAAGCGGCCGGTGGCGCGGCCGGGTCCTTCGACGGTGAGCCGGACCAGGCCGCCTTCGACGCCGGTGGCCAGGTCGGCGAGGACCAGGCCGCCGGGACGGGTCTGCTCCAGCCATGCTGCGGGGATCGAGGTGACGGAGCAGGTGGCGATGATCCGGTCGTAGGGAGCGCCGAGCGGGTAGCCGGCGCGGCCGTCGCCCACGGCCAGGTGGGGGGAGTATCCGGCGTCGTCCAGGTGGGCGGCGGCGACGTCCACCAGATCGGAGTCGACGTCGATGCTGGTCACCTGGTCGGAGCCGAGCCGGTGGGAGAGCAGGGCGGCGTTGTAGCCGGTACCGGTGCCGACCTCGAGGACGCGGTGTCCGTCGGCGACGTCCAAGTCCTCCAGCATCCGGGCCATGAGGCTGGGCAGGGTGCTGGAGGAGGTGGGGGTGCCGGTGGTGGGGTCGAGGGCGGTGACCAGGGTGCGGTCACTGTAGATCGCGTTCAGCCAGGTGTCGCGACCGTGGTTGGTCGTGGGTGTCCAGTGGGTGATGCCATTCGGCCCGGTGGTCTGTTCGTAGGGGGAAGGCACGAACAGGTGGCGGGGCACAGCGGCGAACGCGGCCTTCCAGCGGGGGTCGCGGATCGCCCCGGCCGTGGTGAGCGTGTCGACCAGGGCGGCGAGCGCTGTTCGTTCGTCGGGGGCGAGGATCACGGTCACGGTGTGGTGGCTCCTTGGAGGTCGTCGGCGATGGCTTCGGCGATGGGCAGGCCGGTGGCGTGTTGGATCCAGTCCCACTGTCCGCAGGAATTGGCTTCCAGGAACCAGTGCCGGCCCTGGGGATCCACGATGAAGTCGAGGGCGGCGAAGCGGAGGTTCATGCGGTCCATGAACACGCGGACTGTCTCGGTGACTTCGTCGGGAAGCTGGGTGGGCCGGTATTCCAGGCTGGCGTAGTCGCTGCGCCAGTCCACGTGTGCGGCCTGGCTGCCGGCGTGGATCTCGGCGGCGAACATGCGGTCGCCGACCACGGTCAGTCGGATCTCGTGGGCTTTGTCGATCCAGGCTTGGAACAGGTGGGCGGTGGTCTGGATGCCGCGGAGGTCGGCCAGGTCGCCCGGTTCCAGGCGGCGGGTGTAGACCGTCCGGAACTGGTCGCCCTCGATGAGGACGGGGGAGGCGATGGGCTTGCACACCAGCGGGCCCTGGGTTTGGGCGGCGAACGCCCGCACGTTCTCGGGCTGGTTGGTGATGAGGGTGGGTGGGATGCGCAGGCCGACCGCGCGGGCGACCGCGAGCTGCTGGGGCTTGTATTCGGCTCGGGCGATGGCCGCGGGGTGGTTGACCCACCGGCACGTCAGCGCGGCGAGGACTCCGCCGAATCCGGCGCGGGCCTGGGCGAACGCGAACTTGCGTTCGGCCTCGCTCATGCCATGGGGGAACCGGAAGGCGTTGGGGGCCCGGTAGTAGACCGCCCCGATCTGGTCGAGGGCGACCGCGCGTAGGGCGGTGCGCAGCTCACCGGACCAAGGGCGGCCGGGGTCGATACCGGCGGTCAGGGACACCTCCTGAGGGAAGTCGGCGGTGTCCATGCGGAACACTTCGGCTCCACGGTCGGTCAGCGTCGTGACGACGCGGTCGGTGGGCCAGTCGGCGCGGTCGGCGATGATCAGGATCGGGGCGGTCACGGTGGTCAGTCCTTCGGGCCTTCGTCCAGTGGCGGCGGGGCGTCCGCCGATCCGTCGGGGATGGTCGGGAAGTGCGTGCCCATGCACGGCAGCTCGCCGCCGTAGAGGCCGACGGACACCTGCTGTTCGTCGTCGTAGACCGCTTCGGGGATCGGCTGTGCCTGGTGTGCGTCGGGGGTGCGGGCGAACTGGAGGATCCAGGGGCGGGTCTCCGGTCCGGACGGCGTGCTGCTGCTGATGGGGATGCGTTCGGACACCAGCGGGAACGCATCCCGAAGGTCTGTGGTCATGATCTTCCTTTCTCGGTGTTCCGGGAGTCCCGGAGACTTGGGTGCGACCCTGGCCCTACGGTCGCCATGGGGTGGGGGTTCAGGGGGTTTCTGAGCGCCTGGCGGGGGTGGCCAGGTGGGTGCGGACCTGTTTGACGAGCATCGCCATCTCGTAGCCGAGCACGGCCGCGTCCGCCTCGGCGTCGGCGAGGACGGCCAGGCAGGCGCCGGACCCGGCGGTCGAGACGAACCGGGCGAGGGAGTACAGGCCCGAGGCCAACGCCGCCAAGTGGTCGGCGGTGTCGGTGTCCAGGCCGTGGGCGGCCTTCACCAGACCGTCG
>NZ_JODL01000039.1 GCF_000718985.1 Streptomyces megasporus
CGTCGTCGAACGACACGCATCCACCCCCGTGGCTCGAACTGTTCGCCATCTGGCGACACAAGCTATAGAGGCGGCGGCGAGGGACGCCAGTCGGAGTTCCCACGACGAGCGGCGTGCCGGTGGCCCACGGGGTGTGGACGGGCGCGGGGTGCCCGATTCACGGCGATACGCTCCGGTGGAGATGCCCGAAAAAGGGAGTCATGGCGCCCTCCGCGGCACGGGCGTCCGAAGTTGTGACCACCGCGTGAAGGTCCGGTGTGCGAGACGCCGGCGACCGCCGTGCCCCCGGAACGTCCGACTCCGCCCACGGACACGGGAGAGCCACGGGGAGCGACGGGGACGCGAACGGGGTGTGTTGTACTTCGGGCGACGGATGTGCCGCTTCCGCCCGGAACGCGGCACCGATGGCACCACCCGCGCAGAGAAGTGGCTCACCCGCAGTGCGACTGAACCAGCTCGACGAACGCATCGTGCGCGCCCTCGCCGAGGACGCCCGCCGCTCCTACGCCGACATCGGGGCCGAGGTGGGGCTCTCCGCCCCGGCCGTCAAACGGCGGGTGGACCGGCTGCGGGAACAGGGCGTCGTCACCGGCTTCACCGTGCGGGTGGACCCGGCGGCGCTCGGCTGGGAGACCGAGGGGTTCATCGAGATGTACTGCCGCAGCAACACCTCGCCCGAGGACATCCGCCGCGGCCTGGAGCGCTACCCGGAGGTGGTGTCCGCCTCGACGGTGACCGGCGACGCGGACGCCATCGTCCAGGTCTTCGCCTCCGACATGCGCCACTTCGAGCGGGTGCTGGAGCGGATCGCGGGCGAGCCGTTCGTGGAGCGCACCAGGTCGGTGCTGGTCCTCTCGCCGCTGGTGCGCCGCCACGGAGCCGGCTCGCCGGCCTGAGAACGACCGGGTGGACGGGCCCGCGCAACGAATCGACGCACCGGGCCGGAAAGACGCAACGAACCGATGCCCGGTGCGCAACGAGTGTGTCTTGTGGGGCCTCGGGGACGACTCGTACCGTCGATATCGTCCCCGGTAGATCCGCCCGTGTGTCCCCGCGCGGGCGAACGAGGTGAAGAGGTTCCATGTCGCCGCTGCGCACCGCGCTCCTCCAGGGTCCCGGCGGTGTTCCCGGCTCCACCGCGGACTCTCTGGCCGCTCTCGACCGCGCCGCCGACCGGGCCGCCGCCACGGGGGCCCGGCTGCTGGTCACCTCCGAGCTGTACCTGACCGGATACGCCCTCGGCGACCGGATGGCGGAGTCGGCCGAGCCCGTCGGCGGGCCCGGCGCGACGGAGGTGGCCCGCATCGCCGCCGAACGCGGGATCGCCGTCGCCTACGGCTACCCCGAGCGCGCGGGGGAGCGGGTGTACAACTCCGTCCAGCTCGTCGGCCCCGACGGCACGCGGCTCGCCAACTACCGCAAGACCCACCTGTACGGCCCCTACGAGAAGGCCCACTTCACCCCGGGCGAGACCCTGGTCGTCCAAGCCGACCTCGACGGTGTCCGCGTCGGGATGCTCGTCTGCTACGACGTGGAGTTCCCCGAGAACGTCCGCGCCCACGCGCTGGCGGGGACCGAGCTGCTGCTGGTGCCGACCGCGTTGATGCGCCCCTACGAGGTCGTCGCGGAAACGATCCTGCCCGCCCGTGCCCTGGAGAGCCGGCTCTACATCGCCTACGCCAACCGGTGCGGCACCGAGGGCGAGGGCGAGAACGCGATCACCTTCACGGGGCTGAGCTGCCTGGCCGCCCCCGACGGAACCGTCCGCGCCCGCGCGGGAGCGGGGGAGGACCTGATCACCGCGGACGTCGACCCGACGCTGCCGAAGGCGTCGCGCGCGGACAACTCGTACCTGCGCGACCGCCGCCCCGAGCTCTACGCGTCCCTCGTCTGAGCGCGTCCGAGCCACCCCGAGCACGAGCACCGCCCCGGGCCACCGCCCGGGGCCGCACGCACCCTCCAGGAGAGAACCACCCCATGACCTCCACCGTGCCCACCGCCGTCCGCGACGAGCAGCGCTCCGAGGCCCGGACCGAGCCGCCCATCACCATGTTCGGCCCGGACTTCCCGTTCGCCTACGACGACTACCTCGCCCACCCGGCCGGACTCGGCCAGGTGCCGGCGACCGAGCACGGCACCGAGGTCGCGATCATCGGCGGCGGGCTGTCGGGCATCGTCGCCGCCTACGAGCTGATGAAGATGGGGCTGAAGCCGGTGGTCTACGAGGCCGACCGGATCGGCGGGCGGCTGCGTACGGTCCGCTTCCCCGGCTGCGACCCCGAACTGACCGCCGAGATGGGCGCGATGCGCTTCCCGCTCTCCTCCACCGCCTTCTGGCACTACGCGAACCTGGTGGGCCTGGAGACGAAGCCGTTCCCCAACCCGCTGGCCCCCGACACCCCCTCCACCGTCGTCGACCTCAAGGGCGAGACCCACTACGCCCGCACCCTTCAGGACCTGCCGGACGTCTACCGCGAGGTGATGGAGGCCTGGAACGCCTGCCTGGAGGAGGGCGCGGACTTCTCCGACATGCAGCGGGCCATCCGCACCCGCGACGTGCGGTGCATCCGCGAGATCTGGTCGCGCCTGGTGGAGAAGCTGGACAACCAGACCTTCTACGGCTTCCTCTGCGACTCCCCGGCGTTCTCCTCCTTCCGCCACCGCGAGATATTCGGCCAGGTCGGCTTCGGCACCGGAGGCTGGGACACCGACTTCCCCAACTCCATCCTGGAGATCCTGCGGGTGGTCTACACCGGCGCCGACGACGACCACCGCGGCATCGTCGGCGGCAGCCGGCAGCTCCCGCTGCGGCTGTGGGAGCGCGAGCCCGCCAAGCTGGTGCACTGGCCCGTCGGGACCTCGCTGAAGTCCCTGCACGGGGGCGAGCCGCGCCCGGCCGTGACCCGGCTGCACCGCACCGCGGGCAACCGCGTCACCGTCACCGACGCGGACGGGGACGTCCGCACCTACCGGGCGGTGATCTTCACCGCCCAGTCCTGGATGCTGCTGTCGAAGGTCGACTGCGACGACGACCTGTTCCCCATCGACCACTGGACGGCGATCGAGCGCACCCACTACATGGAGTCCTCCAAGCTGTTCGTGCCGGTGGACCGGCCGTTCTGGCTGGACAAGGACGAGCGCACGGGCCGGGACGTGATGAGCATGACGCTCACCGACCGGATGACCCGCGGCACCTACCTGCTGGACAACGGCCCGGACCGGCCCGCGGTGATCTGCCTCTCCTACACCTGGTGCGACGACTCCCTGAAGTGGCTGCCGCTGAGTCCGCGCGAGC
The DNA here is from genome assembly GCF_000718985.1 of Streptomyces megasporus. Lineage (GTDB taxonomy): Bacteria > Actinomycetota > Actinomycetes > Streptomycetales > Streptomycetaceae > Streptomyces > Streptomyces megasporus. The sequence goes on from NZ_JODL01000039.1 coordinate 3,296, forward strand.
GGATGGAGGTCATGCTCAAGTCGCTGCGGGAGATCTATCCGAACGTCGACATCCGCAAGCACGTCATCGGCAACCCGGTCACCGTCTCCTGGGAGAACGAGCCCTACTTCATGGGTGCCTTCAAGGCGAACCTGCCGGGCCACTACCGCTACCAGCGGCGGCTGTTCACCCACTTCGTGCAGGACCGGCTGCCCGAGGACAAGCGGGGTCTGTTCCTGGCCGGCGACGACATCTCCTGGACGGCCGGCTGGGCCGAGGGCGCGGTGCAGACGGCGCTCAACGCCGTGTGGGGCGTGATGCGTCACCTCGGCGGCGCCACCGACCCCTCCAACCCCGGACCGGGCGACGTCTACGACGAGATCGCCCCGGTCGAACTCCCCGAGGACTGATCCCGGCGCCGGGCGCCCGCTCGGGCGTCCGGCGCCCACGGCCGGGCCCCGTACCCGGATCCCGTACCCGGATCCCGTACCCGGCCCCCCGGACCACCCGGACTCACGGGCGGACCGTGCTCTCCCGGACGATCAGCCGGTAGTCCGCCTCCACCTCCCGCGCCTCCCGGTGCTCCGGCTCCGACCCGCCGGCCGCTCGACGGCCGGCCCGTTTGACGCTGCCGAGCTGCGCGCTCAGCAGCTCCACGGCCGTCCGGGCGATCTGCCCCTTGTCGGGGGAGACGGTGGTCAGTGTGGGGGTGCTGTACCGGCCGTCCTCGATGTCGTCGAAGCCCGCCAGCGCCAGGTCCTCCGGCACCCGCAGACCGGAGGAGAGGGCGGTGCGCAGTGCACCCAGTGCCAGCAGGTCGTTGAAGCAGAAGACCGCCTGCGGCGGTTCGTCCAGCTCCAGCAGACGGCGCATCAGCGCGGCGCCGTCCGCGCGGTGGTACGAGCCGGTCGGCGGCACCAGCCGCTCGTCGTAGGGCAGCCCGGCGGCCCGGAGCGCCTCCCGGTACCCGGCCAGCCGCAGGTGGGCGGTGTTGGCGCTCGGATTCTCCTGGGCGCCGATGGCGCCGATGCGGGTGTGGCCCAGGGAGATCAGGTGCTCGGTCACCTCACGCGCGGCCCGCTGGTTGTCGATGGCCACGTGGTGGGTGGGCCCGTCCAGGATGCGCTCGCCGAGCAGCACCAGCGGGGTGTTGTCGGTGCGGGCGGCCAGCTCCTCGCGGCCGATGGTCAGGGGGCTGAAGATGAGCCCGTCGATGAGCTGCTCCCGGATGCCCTGCAGCACCTCGCGCTCGCGGTGGGCCAGCCCGTCGGTCTGGTCGATCAACACGGTCCAGCCGCGCTCGGCGGCGGCGTCGATGACGAACCGGGACAGCTCGGCGAAGTACGGGGCGTCCAGCTCGGGCAGGGCCAGGGCGATCACTCCGGTACGGCCGCGGCGCAGGTTGCGGGCGGACAGGTTCGGGCGGTAGTCCAGTTCGGCCAGCGCTCGTTCGACCTTCTCCCGGGTGTGGGGGGTCACATAGGTGTAGCCGTTGACCACGTTGGAGACGGTTTTGACCGACACCCCCGCCCGCGCGGCCACGTCCTTGAGGCTGGCGCCCACGTCAGTTCACCTCCACCGGCACCCGTTGGTGCCCCTCCACGAAGCGGCCGGACCACACTGGCACATCGACGGCGGACGGCGCGGCCCCCGACACCGGGTGCCATGGGCGGCACGTCCCCGGGGCCCGCCGGAACACCCGCGGTCGAGGCTATTTACAACGCTGTTTCAACGATGTAATCGTATCAGCGCACGGCGGCTGCCCGGTGTGCCGAGAGGGGAGACCCTCCGGAGAGAGCGCGTGACCGACGCCGTGGCAGCGGAATCGTGCGCGGTGAACGTGCTCCGCGGACCGGGCCCGCACCCCGCGCGTCCCGCCCGCCGGACACGCCCGTCCCCTCCAGCCCAGGGAGCTGCTCCATGCCCACGGCCCGACTCACCCTCGACCCCGGCTTCCGGATCGGCGCCGTCGACCGCCGACTGTTCGGCTCCTTCGTCGAACACATGGGCCGGTCGGTCTACACCGGAGTCTTTGAACCCGGCCACCCCGCCGCCGACGCCGACGGCTTCCGCACCGACGTGCTCTCCCTCGTCCGCGAACTCGGCGTCACCCTGGTCCGCTACCCGGGAGGCAACTTCGTCTCCAACCACCGCTGGGAGGACGGAGTCGGCCCGCGCGACCAGCGGCCCACCCGGCTGGACCTGGCCTGGCGCAGCGTGGAGAGCAACGCCTTCGGCCTCAACGAGTTCATGGCCTGGGCGACCCGAGCCGGAGTCGAGCCGATGATGGCGATCAACCTCGGCACCCGCGGCGTCCCCGAGGCACTGGCCCTGCTGGAGTACGCCAACCACCCCGGCGGCACCGCCCACTCCGAGCTGCGCCGCTCCCACGGCGTCGCCGACCCGCACGACATCCGCCTGTGGTGCCTGGGCAACGAGCTGGACGGCCCCTGGCAGATGGGCCACAAGACCGCCGCCGAGTACGGGCGGCTGGCCGCCGAGACGGCCCGCGCGATGAAACGCTTCGACCCCTCCCTGGAACTGGTCGCCTGCGGCAGCTCCAACGCCCACATGGAGACCTTCGCCGCCTGGGAGGCGACCGTCCTGGAGCACACCTACGACTTCGTCGACCACATCTCGCTGCACGCGTACTACGACCCCGCCGACAAGGACGCCGACTCCTTCCTGGCCAGCGCCGCCGAGATGGACCGGATGATCGACGCGGTCACGGCCACCGCCGACCACGTCGGCGCCAAGCTGCGCAGCCGCAAGAAGCTCAAGCTCTCCTTCGACGAGTGGAACGTGTGGTACCAGAGCCGCTTCGGCGGCGAGGACTCCCTGACGTGGCAGTCCGCCCCCCGGCTCATCGAGGACGTCTACGACGTGACCGACGCGGTCGTCGTCGGCAGTCTGCTGATCACCCTGCTGCGCCACGCCGACCGGGTCGGCGCCGCCTGCCAGGCCCAACTCGTCAACGTCATCGCCCCCATCATGACCGAACCCGGCGGCCCCGCATGGCGGCAGACGATCTTCCACCCCTTCGCGCGGACGGCCCGCCACGCCCGCGGCACGGTGCTGCGCGTGGAACCGGAGTCGCCGGTGGTGGAGACCGCCCGGTACGGCGAGGTCCCGGCCCTGTGGGCGACGGCCACCCACGACGAGGACAGCGGCGAGATCGCCCTCTTCGCCGTCAACCGCGACCGCACCTCACCCCTCACCCTCACCGCCGACCTGCGGCCCTTCCCCGGCGCCCGGGTGATCGAACACCTGGTCCTGGCCGACGACGACCCGACGGCGGTCAACACCGCCGAGCACCCCGACCGCGTACACCCCCGCCCGGTGGCCGGCACCGGCACCGACGGCGACACCCTCACCGTGGAACTGCCGCCGGTCTCCTGGACCATGATCCGGCTCGCCACGGACCGCACGACCCGCTGAACCCCGCGAACCGCTGAACCCCGCCGCCCCCGACGGACCAACTCCCCCTCCAGGAGCAGAACATGAGCGGTACACCCCCGTACGGCACGACGCTGCGACGCCGGTTCTTCCTCGGCCTCACCGGAGCCCTGGCCGGCACCGGCCTGCTCACCGCCTGCGGCTCGGGCACCAAACTGGGCGCCGACGGCGACGAACCCGGCGACGGGCCCGACTTCTCCGGCGGCGAGTACGACGGCCCCAAGGTCACCCTCCAGTACTGGAACGGCTTCACCGGCGGCGACGGCCCGCACATGCGCGCCATGGTCAAGGCGTTCAACAAGGAGTACGCCGGGAGGATCGAGGTCAGGAACACCACCCGGCAGTGGCAGGACCTCTACCCGGCGCTGCCCACCGCCATCACCGCGGGCAAGGGACCCGACGTGGCCGTCATCCACAACGACTGGGTCGGCACCTTCGCCGCGCGCCGCACCCTCGTCCCCCTGGACGACGTGGTCTCCGCCCTGAAGCTGACGGAGGCGGACTTCATCCCCGCCGTGTGGCGGGCCGGGACCTACCAGGGCAGGCGCTACAGCGTGCCGCTCGACGTGCACTGCCTGGCCGACTACGCCAACACCCGGCACCTGGCCCGCGCCGGCCTGGAGACCGCCCCACAGGACCGCTCCGGCTACGAGGACGCGCTCGCCGAACTGCGGGACGCCGGCATCGAGCACCCCTTCTGGATGCCCAACAAGTGGCCCGCACACCTGATGTTCATGTCCCTGCTGTGGCAGTTCGGCGGCGAACTGTACAGCGAGGACGGCACCAGGGCGCTGTGGGGCTCGGACGCGGGCGTCGAGGCGCTGAACTGGATGCGACGGCAGATCACCCAGGGGTACAGCCCCGCCCGGGTCGCCCAGGACGCCCAGTACAACGCCTTCAAGAACAACGAGGTCAGCTTCACCTGGGACGGCATCTGGCAGATCAACGACCTCAAGGGCAACGCCGAGAACCTGCGCTGGCGGATGTCGCCGATCCCCGTCATCGGCGACGGCGCCGCCGTGTGGAGCGCCTCGCACAACTTCGTGCTGACCGCGCAGGCGGCCAAGGACGAGAACAAGATGCGGGCCGCCAAGTTCTTCATCGACCACATGAGCAAGCAGTCCACCGAGTGGGCCAAGGCCGGCATGATCCCCGCCCGCAACTCCGTGCGCGAACAGGCCGAGGTCGCCGAGCTGCCGCAGACCGCCCTGGCGAAGGACGTGGAGGTCTTCCGCTTCCTGCCCGCCCTGCCCGGCGTCGGCGACGTCCAGTCCAAGGCGCTGGAACTGGCCGTCCAGAAGGCGGTGCTGGGCCGGTCCTCGCCCGCCGAGGCCCTGGCCGAGGGCGTGCGGACGGCCGACAAGCTGTTGGCGGAGAACAAGCAGAAGTACGCGAAGTGAGGCGTCCGACGTGGCAATGCGGCTGACCGCACGGCCGACCGCCGAGGGAGCGGGCGGGACCTCCGCCCGGGTCGCCACCCGCTCCTACCGGTGGTGGACGCCGTACGTCTTCATGGCGCCCTACCTGGCGCTGTTCGTCACGTTCGTCCTGGCCCCGATCGGCTACGGCCTGTGGATCAGCCTCCACGAGTGGGACATCAACCTCCCGGCCAAGCCCTTCGTCGGACTCGACAACTACCGCGAGCTGCTGGACACCGGAAGCGTGGACGGGCCGCGCTTCTGGGCGGCGATGCGGGCGACCGGGATCTTCACCGCGCTGTCCCTGCCGTTCCTGCTCGTCGTGTCGCTGTTCGTCGCGCTGCTGATGAACGGCCGCTTCCGCGGGCGCAACCTGTACCGAGCGGTGTACTTCGCCCCGTACGTGCTCGGGGTGGCCGTCGTCGGACTGCTGTGGCGCTTCCTGCTCGACGGCAACATCGGCATGGTCAACCACTACCTGGGCGTGCTCGGCCTGCCCGACGACATCCAGTGGACGACCGACACCCCCGCCGCCTGGTGGGGCCTGGTGGGCGTCACCGTCTGGTGGACGCTCGGCTTCAACGCCGTCATCTACCTCGCCGGGCTCCAGGACATCCCGGCGGAGCTGTACGAGGCCGCCCGGGTCGACGGCGCCGGCGCCTGGCACCGGTTCGCACACGTCACCCTGCCCGGCCTGCGGCCGGTGTTCCTCTTCGTGGTCAACGCCACGCTGCTGGCCTCGGCCAACATGTTCGGCCAGTCCTATCTGATCACGGCCGGCGCCCCGGCGGACGAGACCAAGACCGCGATCTTCCTGATCGCCGAGACCGGTCTGCGCCGCTTCGAGATGGGCACCGCCTCGGCGATGAGCTTCGTGCTCGCCCTGGCCCTGATGGCCACCAGCGCGGTGGTCTTCCGCGTTTTCCGCGACCGGCAGGAGGACCGATGACCACCGATACCACCGACTCCACCGGCACCACCCCCGTCCTTCGCTCCGGGGCGTCCACCGCGAATCCTCCCGCCGCCGGGGCGATCGCCCGGCGGAGACTGCGCCGTTCCCTGCTCCACCTGGTGCTGGCCGTCGTCGCGGCGCTCTACCTCAGCCCGCTGCTGTACATGCTGGTCACCTCCCTCAAGACCCGCGGCGAGGCCGGGGCCACCGAACCGCGGTGGATCCCCGACCCGGTCACCCTCGACGCGTACCGGCACGTACTGGGCTCCACCGACAGCCCCGTCATGCAGTGGTTCCTCAACAGCCTGCTGGCGGCGAGCGCCCACGCGCTGCTGGTGCTGGCCACCGCGGCCCCGGCGGCGTACGCGCTGGCCCGGATGGACTTCCGCGGCCGGGGCGTGGTCTTCACGGCGGTCGTGGCCACCCTCTTCGTGCCCCCGGTGATCCTGCTGGTCCCCAACTTCCTGATCGTCAACGAGCTGAGCTGGGTGGACTCCCTGCCCGCGGTCGTCGTCCCGGCGGCGGCCAGTGCCTTCGGCGTCTTCTTCCTGCGGCAGTTCTTCGTCACACTGCCCGCCGAACTGGAGGAGGCCGCCGAGATCGACGGCTGCAACCGGTGGCAGATCTTCGTCCGGGTGGTCCTCCCGCTCTCCCGCCCGGCCCTGGCCACACTCGGCCTGCTGGCCTTCCTGGCCAACTGGAACGACTTCCTGTGGCCGCTGTACGTGCTGCTCAGCCCCGAGTCGCTGACCCTGCCCGCGGGCCTGGCCAACTTCCAGGGCGCCAACAACATCCGCTACGACTTGCTGATGGCCGGAGCCGTCATCGCCGGCGTCCCCGTGCTGCTGCTCTACCTCGTGGCGCAACGCTGGGTGATCGAGGGGGTGTCCCGCTCGGGTCTGAAGGGCTGAGGGCCGGAGGGAGAGCCGGGGGAGGGGACCGGGAACCTCACACCGTGCGGGAGCCGGAACGACGCCCCAGCGGCGTGAGGAGACAGCGGCCGACCAGCCCCACCCCCTCGTCCAGCCGACGGACGAACTCCTCGGCCAGCTCCGGCAGTCGTCGCACGCTCCACAGCAGGAGCGCCGCCGACCAGGCCGCCTCCCGGGCCCGCTCCATGCTCCAACTGGCGACCAGGTGGGTGAGCGGATCGGCGACGTCCAACGGGTCGGGACCGGGCATCAGCTCCTCGCGCACCCCCTCCTCCAACCCGACCAGGACGTCCCCGATCCGGTCGAACGCGTCCTGGAGGTCGGCCGGTTCGCAACCGTGGAGCCGGGCGGTGTCCACCACCGCCAACGCCAGGTCGTGCCCGATGTGCGCGTTGATCCCCGCCAGCGCGAACTGCACCGGACACACCCCCGGATGGTGCCGCGCCAGGAACAACGGGCGCCAACAGGCGGGGACGCGCGCCCCGGCGGCGTCGAGGTCGACGGCGGCCAGATAGCGGTGGGCGAAGACCGCCGCCAGGCCCGCCGCGGTCCGCGGACGGGGGAGGAGCCCGTCGGCCAGGTTCCGGCGGAGCGTCAAGGTCACGGTCAGGTACACCCCGTTGAAGACGGCCACCCCGTCGTGGAGCGGCAGCGCCTCCTGCAGGGCCCGCATCCGCGCGACCACCTCGTCCACGGCGGCCGGTCCGACGGCGGGCCCGTCCTGCGTCGTCGTCATGGACTCAGCGTGACAGGGGAGCACGGAGAGTGGTGGGCCGTGGGGAAAGTCCCCCGGATCGGGCGACGTCCGAAAGGGGGGCGCGGCCGGAGGCGGCGGCGAAGCACCGGCGCGCACCCGGCGGTTGACGACCTCGCCGACCCGACACGGCCCCTGACACGACCCCCGGCGCCGGGCGCCGGGGGCGTCGATGCGGGACGGCCTCCCGTCACCGCTTGCCGGCGTCGCCGTCCGTGTCGTTCCCGGCGTCGTTTCCGGTGTCGTTCCCGACGTCGTAGGAGGAGGTGCCCTCGTCCAGCAGCGGCTCCTGCTCGCGCATGTGCGCCGGGGCCAGCGCCCGCAGCACGTGGTAGCCGCTGAGGACGACGATGGTGCCCAGCGCGATGCCGTTCAACTCGAAGGTGTCGGTGATCTCCAGGGTGACCCCGCCGACGCCGATGATGACGCCCGCCGCCACCGGCACCAGGTTCAGCGGATTGCGCAGGTCGACGTTGCCCGCGAGCCAGATCTGGGCGCCCAGGAGGCCGATCATGCCGTAGAGGATCACGGTGATCCCGCCCAGCACGCCACCGGGGATCGCGGCGATCACCGCGCCGAACTTCGGGCACAGCCCGAACAGCACCGCGAAACAGGCGGCGGCCCAGTAGGCGGCGGTGGAGTAGACGCGGGTCGCGGCCATCACGCCGATGTTCTCGGAGTACGTGGTGGTGGCCGGGCCGCCGACCGCGGTGGACAGCACCGTGGCCGCGCCGTCGGCGCCGATCGCGGTGCCCAGCTTGTCGTCCAGCGGGTCGCCGGTCATCTCGCCGACGGCCTTCACATGGCCCGCGTTCTCGGCGATCAGGGCTATCACCACCGGCAGGGCCACCAGGATCGCCGACCACCGGAACTCCGGGGCATGCAGCGAGGGCAGTCCGATCCAGTCCGCCTCGGCCACCGCGGAGAGGTCCAACCGCCAGTGGTCGACGGCCTCCGCACCGCCCGCCGGAGAGTGGATCATCCCGAAGAGGCGGTCGAAGAGCCAGGAGACGGCGTAGCCGAAGACCAGCCCCAGGAAGATCGAGATCCGGGACCAGAAGCCGCGCAGGGCCACCACGGCGAGTCCGGTGAAGAGCATGGTCAGCAGCGCGGTCCACTGGTCCTGCGGCCAGTACGTCGAGGCCGTCACCGGGGCCAGGTTGAAGCCGATCAGCATCACGACCGCGCCGGTGACCACCGGCGGCATCACGGCGTGGATGACCCGGGCGCCGAACCTCTGCACCACCAACCCGGCCGCCAGCAGCACCGCGCCGACGACCAGCAGCGCCCCGGTGATCGTCGCGCTGTCGCCCCCGGACGCCCGGATCGCCGCGGCGACCCCCACGAAGGAGAGGCTGGAGCCCAGGTAGCTCGGCACCCTGCCACGGGTCAGCAGGAGGAAGAGCATGGTGGCGACACCGGACATCATGATGGCGAGGTTGGGGTCCAACCCCATCAACACCGGTGCCACGAAGGTGGCTCCGAACATCGCCACCACGTGCTGTGCGCCCAACCCCGCCGTCCGCGGCCACGACAGTCGTTCATCGGGCCGTACGACGGCTCCGGGCGCGGGCGTCCGCCCGTCGCCGTGCAAGGTCCAGCGCAGGCCGAGGCCCATGAGGGTGCTCCGTTTCGTGTGGTGATGCGCTCAGGTGTGCGAGCGGAATTGACCGGTCCACATGCTAAGGGCGATCTTCGGAGGTTGTCAGTCGACGGAACGCGACGGAAATCCCCGCCGTTTCCCCGTCGTCCTCCCCGCCGTTTTCCCCGGTGCCGCCCTCGCCGGGCTCCGGCGGTGACCTTTGGAAAGTGGCTCCGGGACACGGCTCCCGAGCGGGGAAAGGGCCGCTGTGAGTCAGTCCACAGCGAACCGAGAGCGGTACTCCGGCCCGGCATGGCACACTGGTGCTGTACCAACGTCAAGCGCACTCCGGGGTCGGTGAAACTCCGAACCGGCGGTTACAGTCCGCGACCCGACCGCATCCTGCGGCCGGTTGACCAGGTGAAATTCCTGGACCGACGGTCAAAGTCCGGATGGGAGGCAGTGCGCGGCGAGCCGTGAACCGGCCGGTACGCCGCCGTCGGCGCGCGCCCACGCGTTCCTCGCGAACCCGTGGAGTCCCCGACGTTCGGCGTCGCCGCCCGGTGTGCGGGATCGCCCCGGTCGTTCTTCCGCGACCACCCCGGAGTCCGTGCCCGAGGAGGCAGGAGGACCCGGTGGCCGCAGCCGCAGAGCACACCGCACGTGAGCGCGACGCCATGCGTCGCGCCATCGCCCTCGCCGCCCGCGGTCTCGGCTCCACCAGCCCCAACCCCGTCGTCGGCTGCGTCGTCCTCGACGCCCTGGGCCGTGTGGCGGGCGAGGGTTGGCACCGGCGCGCCGGCGGCCCCCACGCCGAGGTCGACGCCCTCGCCGCGGCCGGCGACGCCGCCCGCGGCGGCACCGCGCTCGTCACCCTGGAACCCTGCGACCACACCGGCCGCACCGGTCCGTGCAGCCGGGCCCTGATCGACGCCGGCGTCGCCCGCGTCGTCTACGCCGTCGCCGACCCCGACCCCGCCGCCCACGGCGGCGCGGCCACCCTCGCCGCCGCCGGGATCGACGTCGAGGGCGGGCTGCTCGCCGCCGAGGCCGCCGAGGTCAACGAGGCCTGGCTGACCTCGGTGCGGCTCGGCCGCCCGCACGTGCGTTGGAAGTACGCCGCCACCCTCGACGGCCGGACGGCCGCCGCCGACGGCACCAGCCGCTGGATCACCTCCGCCGAGGCCCGCGCGGACGTCCACCGGTTGCGCGCGGAGGCCGACGCCGTCCTCGTCGGCTCCGGAACCGCCCGCGCCGACGACCCCCACCTCGCCGTCCGCGACATACCCGACGCCGTCCAGCCGCTGCGCGTCGTCGCCGACACCGAGGCCACGGCCGTCAAACCCGGCGCCCGGATCCTGGACGACGCCGCCCCCACCCTGATCGCCGTCGCCGCCGACCTGCCCGACGGAGCCACCGCCCACCTGGACGGACACGCCGAGGTGCTGCGGGTGCCGCGCGCCGCCTCGGGACGCGGCCTGGACATCGCCGCCCTGCTCGTCGCCCTGCACGAACGCGGCGTGCGATCCGTGTTGTTGGAGGGCGGCTCGACCCTGGCCGGGGCGTTCGTCGCCGCCCGCGCCGTGGACCGCGTCACCGCCTACCTCGCCCCCGCGCTGCTGGGGGCCGGACCCGCGGCCCTGGCCGACGCCGGAATCACCACCATCACCGACGCGTTGCGTCTCGACGTGACCGGAATCGAGCGGATCGGACCCGATTTGCGCATCGACGCCGTCCCCGCGCCCGCACCCGTCGCATCCGCCGCTCCCGCCGTCCCCGAAACCGAGGAGTTCTGAGTGTTCACCGGAATCGTCGAAGAACTGGGCGAGGTCGTCGCCGTGGAGAAGTCGGCGGACGGGACCTCCTCCCGCCTCCGACTGCGCGGACCGAAGGTGACCGAGGACGCCGGGCACGGTGACTCGATCGCCGTCAACGGCGTCTGCCTGACCGTCGTGGACACCGCGGACGGCGAGTTCACCGCCGACGTCATGGCCGAGACCCTGAACCGCTCCGGCCTCGGCGTCCTCGCCCCCGGCGACCGCGTCAACCTGGAGCGCCCCATGGCGCTCGGCGGCCGGCTCGGCGGCCACCTCGTCCAGGGCCACGTGGACGGCACCGGCACCATCACCGAACGCGTCCCCGGCGAGAACTGGGAGATCGTCAGGATCGCCGTCCCGCCCCACCTGACGCGGTACGTCGTCGAGAAGGGCTCCATCACCGTGGACGGTGTCAGCCTGACGGTGGTGGAGGCGGGCGACGAACACCTCACCGTCAGCCTCATCCCCACCACCCTGGACCTCACCACCCTGGGCGTGAAGAAGGTCGGCGACCCGGTCAACCTGGAGGTCGACGTCCTGGCCAAGTACGTCGAGCGGCTGCTCGGACACCGCGCCGCCCCCGCCGCCACCACGCCCGCCGAGATCGCCGAGGCCGTCCGATGAGCGTCCTGGACTGGATCGACGGCACCCTCAACGGCATCGCCTTCGAGGCGTTCGGGCAGCCCGTGAAGTGGTCCGACATGGTCGGCAACACCATGGGCCTGGTCGCCCTCGCCCTCGGCTGGGTGCGGTCCCTGTGGACCTGGCCCGCCCAACTCCTCTCCGGCCTCATCCTGGTGGCCGCCTACGCCTCCGCCCAGCTCGGCGGCGGCGTCGGCAAGCAACTGCTGGTCATCGGCGTCGCCGTGTGGGGCTGGCACCAGTGGCGTCGGCACAGCGGCGCGTCCCCGGCGAACACCGACGGCACCAGGAGCCACGGCGCCGGGAACGACGGCACCGGGAACGCCGACGGCAAGATCCCCGTGCGGTTCGCCACCTGGCGCGAACGCGGCCTGCTGATCGGCGGCACGACCGTCGGAACGCTCGCCGTCGGCGGCCTGTTCACCCTCTTCCCCCAACTGTCCTGGAACCCCTGGCCCGACGCCTACATCTTCGTCGGCACCCTGGCCGCGATGGTCGCCCAGGCCCGCGGACTGGTGGAGTTCTGGTTCGCCTGGCTGCTGGTGGACCTCGTGGGCGTCCCGCTGGCCTTCGGCAGCGGCCTCGCCTTCTCCGGCCTGGTCTACGTCATCTACTTCGTCCTCGTCCTGTGGGGCCTGCGCGACTGGTGGCTGCGCTCCCGCGACGGGAAGGCGACCGAGCCCGTCCTGGAAGGAGCCTCGGCATGACCGTGCCGTACACCTGGCAGCCGCACCACACCCTCGTCCCCGGTGAGGGTGACGAGGAGGGCCTGGCCCTGGACCCCGTCGAGCGGGCCGTCGCCGACATCGCCGCGGGCCGCCCCGTGGTCGTCGTCGACGACGAGGACCGCGAGAACGAGGGCGACCTGATCGTCGCGGCCGAGCTGATCACCCCCGAGATCGTCGCCTTCATGATGAGCGAGTGCCGGGGCCTGATCTGCGTGCCCATGGAGGCGGTCGAACTCGACCGGCTGGACCTGCCGCAGATGGTCCGGCGCAACACCGAGTCGATGGGCACCGCCTTCACCGTCTCCGTGGACGCCGCGGCCGAGCACGGCGTCACCACCGGCATCTCCGCGGCCGACCGGGCCACCACCATCCGACTGCTCGCCGACCCCGCCTCCGTCCCCGACGACTTCGTACGGCCCGGCCACGTCTTCCCGCTGCGCGCCCGCCCCGGAGGCGTGCTGGAGCGCGCCGGACACACCGAGGCCGGGGTGGACCTGGCCCGGCTCGCGGGTCTGCGCCCCGCCGCCGCCATCGTCGAGATCGCGGGCGAGGACGGCACCATGCTGCGCCTGCCGGAACTGGTGCCCTTCGCACGCAAGCACGGCCTGTCGATCGTCTCCATCGAGGACCTGATCGCCTACCGCCGCTCCGCCTCCCCGGCCACCCGCCCGGAGCCCACCGTCCGCCGCGAGGCCGTCACCTCCCTGCCCACCGCCCACGGGGACTTCCGCGCCCACGGCTACCGCTCCACCATCGACGGCGTGGAGCACGTCGCCCTCGTCGCCGGAGACGTCGACGGCGCCGAGGACGTCCTGGTCCGGGTGCACTCCGAGTGCCTGACCGGTGACGTCTTCGGCTCCCTGCGCTGCGACTGCGGCCCCCAACTGCGGGACTCCCTGCGCCGCGTGGCCGAGGAGGGCCGCGGCGTGGTGATCTACCTCCGCGGCCACGAGGGACGCGGCATCGGCCTGATGTCCAAGCTGCGCGCCTACCAACTCCAGGAGAGGGGCCGCGACACCCTCGACGCCAACCTGGAGCTGGGCCTGCCCGCCGACGCCCGCGACTACGCCGCCGCCGCCCGGATGCTCACCGACCTCGGTGTGCGCTCCCTGCGGCTGATGACCAACAACCCCGACAAGACCGCCGCCCTGGCCCGATACGGGATACACGTCACCGGCCGAGTGCCGATGCCCGTCGAGGCGGGCGAGCACAACCTGCGCTACCTGCGCACCAAGCGGGACCGGATGGGCCACGACCTGCCCTGGCTGGACGGCGAGCCCGTCTCCGTCTGCGGCAGCCAGTGACCCCCACCGACCCACCCCGTCGACCCACCACCGAAGACACCCCGACCGGCGACCACCGACCGGCACACACCGCACGAGGAGCAACGTGAGCGGCAAGGGCGCACCCGAACTGACCGTCAAGAACTGCGGCGACCTCCGAGTGGCCGTGATCGCCGCGCAGTGGCACCGGCAGGTGATGGACGGCCTGCTCGACGGCGCCCTGCGCGCCCTGGGCGAGCTGGGCATCGACGAGCCCACCGTGCTGCGCGTCCCCGGCAGCTTCGAACTGCCCGTCGTCGCCAAGGTCCTCGCCGGCCGCGGCTACGACGCGATCGTCGCGCTCGGCGTCGTCGTCCGCGGCGGCACCCCGCACTTCGACTACGTCTGCCAGGGCGTCACCCAGGGCCTCGTCCAGGTCGGCGTCGACACCGGCGTGCCCGTTGGCTTCGGCGTGCTGACCTGCGACACCGAGGAACAGGCACTGGACCGGGCCGGCCTGGAGGGCTCCACCGAGGACAAGGGCCACGAGGCCGCGACCGCCGCCGTGGCCACGGCCGCCACCCTGCGCACGGTCTCCGAGCCCTGGCGCTGAGAGGGGCGGCGCACCCCGTAGGGTAGGAACACCATGGCGAACAAGACATTCGAGGAGCTGTTCACCGAGCTCCGGCAGAAGGCCGCCACCGGCGACCCCGCCACCTCCCGCACCGCCGAGCTGGTGGCCTCCGGCGTCCACACCATCGGCAAGAAGGTCGTGGAGGAGGCCGCCGAGGTGTGGATGGCCGCGGAGTACGAGGGACCGGACCGGACGGCCGAGGAGATCTCCCAGTTGCTGTACCACCTTCAGGTGATGATGGTGGCGCGGGGAATCAGCCTCGAGGACGTATACGCTCATCTCTGAACGCCCCGGCGCACCGCCGCCACCGCCCGCACCGACCCCGAACACCACGCGACGACCGACGAAGGAAGACCACCCCATGCTGCGCATCGCCGTCCCCAACAAGGGTTCACTGTCCGAGCCTGCGGTGGCGATGCTCCATGAGGCGGGCTACCGACAGCGCAAGGACCGCCGCGAACTGGTCCTGGTCGACAACGACAACGAGGTCGAGTTCTTCTTCCTGCGCCCCCGTGACATCGCCGTCTACGTGGGCTCGGGCAAGCTGGACATCGGCATCACCGGTCGCGACCTGCTGCTGGACTCCGGCGCCGCCGCCGAGGAGATCCTGCGGCTCGGCTTCGCCGCCTCCACCTTCCGCTACGCCACCCGGCCCGGCACGGCACGCGACGTGAACGAGTTCGGCGGCATGACCATCGCCACCTCCTTCCCCGGCCTGGTCGCCAAGCACCTGGCCGACAACGGGATCGACGCCTCCGTCGTCCGCCTCGACGGCGCCGTCGAGACCGCCATCCAGCTCGGCGTCGCCGAGATCATCGCCGACGTCGTCGAGACCGGCACCACCCTGCGCAACGCCGGACTGGAGGTCGTCGGCGACCCCATCCTGGAGTCCGAGGCCGTCGTCATCCGACGCACCGGCGCCCCCGACGACGACCCCAAGGTGCGGCAGTTCCTCCGCCGCATGCAGGGCGTCCTGGTGGCCCGGCGCTACGTGATGATGGACTACGACATCCGCGCCGAGAAGGTCGAGCAGGCCGTGGCGCTCACCCCCGGCCTGCAGTCGCCCACCATCTCGCCGCTGCACCACGAGGGCTGGGTCGCGGTGCGCTCCATGGTCCCCGCCCGGGACGCCCAGCGGATCATGGACGACCTGTACGACCTGGGCGCCCGCGCCATCCTCACCACCGGGATCCACGCCTGCCGGCTGTGAGCCGCGATCCGGCGACGGCACCCCCGACCTCCCCAGCGAAGGAACCACACCCGTGTCCGCCTCCGAACCCGGCCTCGACCTGCCGGTGACCTTCCGCCCCACCCGGACCAGGATCGTCCTGTTGACGGTCGGCGTCGCGATCCTCCTCACCCTCACCGTGATCGGGATGCTGCTGGAGAACGTCGGAGTGGGGGAGCGGCTGGCGTTCGTCCTCACCGGCGTGCTGTTCCTCGGCGTCCTCGCCCTCCTCAGCCGCCCGAAGGTGGTCGCGGACACCGGCGGGGTCACGGTCGTCAACCTCACCACCAAGCGTCACCTGGAATGGGCGGAGATCATCACGGTGAACCTCCGCCCCGGCGACCCGTGGGTCCTCCTCGACCTCTCCGACGGCACCAGCCTGGCCGCCATGGGCATCCAGCCCGGCATCGCCAAGGAACAGGCCGTCGAGGACGCGCGGGCGCTGCGCGCCCTGGTCGACCGGTACGGCACGGGGGCGACGGCCGACTGAGGACGGCCGGCCCCGCCGCGCCCCGCGACGGAGGGGGAGGTCAGGCCGGGGCCGGCGGCTCCGGCCGCGGCCCCTCCGGACCGCGACCGGAGAGCACCTCCCCGTAGGCCTGCATCAGGTCCGGCAGCCGCAGCGTCGCCAACTCCTCCCGCGAGGGCGTGCCCGGATAACCGGACAGCCGCAGATCGCGGTAGGCGCAGGACTTCTCGTACAGCGTGCGCAGGAACCGCCCGTTGCCCAGCTCGTCGATCCAGCCCTGGTCCACCACGTGGCCGCTGATGCTGCGCAGTTCCTCCAGGGCCTCCTCGTCCCACACGTCACCGTTCTCGGCCGCCAGCACCTCGCCGATCGCGGTCAGCTCCAGAGGCCGGTAGCTGGGGAAGTCCACCCGGGTGGTGAAGCGGGAACCCAGACCGGGGTTGGCGGCCAGCAGCCGGTCCATGCCCTCCGGATAGCCGGCGAGGATCACCACCAGCCGGTCCCGGTTGTCCTCGGCGCGCTTGAGCAGCACCTGCAACGCCTCGTCCCCGTACGCGTCGCCCTTGGCGTAGCCGTTGTTGGACAGGCTGTACGCCTCGTCCACGAACAGCACCCCGCCCAGCGCGGAGTCGATCAGCTCGTTGGCCTTCACCGCCGTCTGGCCCAGGAACTCGCCCACCAGATCGGCCCGTTGGGCCTCCACCAAGTGGTCGCCGCCCAGCAGGCCGAGCGCGTAGAACACCCGCCCCAGGATGCGCGCCACCGTCGTCTTGCCCGTCCCCGAGGGGCCGGAGAAGATGAAGTGCCGCTTGGGCGGCTGGACGGGCAGCCCCTGCTCGGCCCTCAGCCGGGCCATGTTCAACTGCGCCGACAGCGCCCGCACCTGCCGCTTGACCGGCTCCAGGCCGACCATCCGCTCCAGCTCGTCCATCGCCCGGGCCAGCAGCTCCGGATCGGCCGGCCCGGCGGGGAACCGACCGGCCCCCTGGCGCCCCAAGGAACCCGACCGGTGCCGCGGACCGTCGGTCTCCACCGGGACGGGCCCGGCCGGCGAGCCTCCCCCGACGCCGGAGAACAGGCCCTCGGTGGCCGGATCGGCACCGTCGACGCCGTCGAGGCCGAGCCCCCCGACGCCGGACGCCGAGGCCGGGCGGTCCTCGGTGCCCGTCACCGTCACGGCAGCGGCCGGCCCCGGCACGTCGTCCAGCCCGTCGCCCTCGGCTATGGCGGTGAGCCGGGCGGAGGTGTCCATGAACGCCGGGTCCACCCGGTGCACCGCCCGGTACAGTGGCAGCGCCGCCGCGCTGCGCCCGGTGCCCTCCCGGGCGCGGGCCAGCCAGTAGCGCAACTCCTTGCGCTGCGGCTGCTCGCTGCGGCACCGCATCAGCGCGGCGGCCAACAACGGCTCGGCCTGGCCGTACATCTCCAGTCGCACCCGCGCCATGCCCGCGAACAGACTCGCCTCCACACCCAGCAGCGGATCGTCCACCAGCGGGTCGGTGTACCGGACCAACAGCTCCCAGTCCTTGGCCAGGTAGGCGCGGCAGGCGTGGAGGAACCGCACCTGCGGATCGGTCTCCACCGGCGGACACTCGGCCAGGGCCCGGTCCAGCTCGGCGACGTGGCGACCGTCCAACCAGTGCGAGGCGTGCGCCAACAGCAGGTCGCGCTCGGTCTCCAGGACGGGCTGCACCCACCAGCCCAACCAGTACCAGGAGTTCAAGGGCCGCCCGTGCCGGGACCGCTGCTCGCCGAAGCGGTCGCGGTGCTCGTACATCCGCAGCAGGGCGGTGGTGGTGTCGACGCGCAGGGCGTGGAGCCCCAGCCAGGCGTCCGCCATGCCCGGATCGAGCCGTACGGCGGCGCGGAACTCCTCCTCGGCGTGGACGTAACCGCCCACGGTGTACGCGTCCACACCGCGCAGCCAGGCGAGGTCGGCGGGGGCGTGCGTGCCAGGGGTGTCCTGCGTGCCGTAGTCCATCACGTCCCCCACGAGACATCCCCCGAGTGGTGTGCGTCGGGTGTTCGCCCGACAGCGGCGGTGTTCAACGGCCCTGCTTCGTACGGGAGTTGCCGCATACGCCGAGGCAATTGCCCTGCGGTCCGCGGCATTTGGCATGGTACCCGCGCCAAGAGCCCGGTCGTAGACGGCATATGGGCAGGCCAGGAGGGAGAAGGGGGTGACGACCGCGGAGCCGGGGGGAACGGACGATCACGCTCCGTGAAAGGAGACCGGGGGTGCGCGGGCAGAACGAAGCCCCCGATCACGGGGGAACAACCGGGGGCTTCGTGTGGCGAGCGGCCCTTCCGGGACGCTCAGGGAGAACGTAGAACCTGCACAGGGGGCCGGTCAAGCCGGAGGGACCGGAACCCGCCACTCGATTCGACGGAGGCGCGCAAAGCTGACCGAACATCACGGAGCGTGTTCGAAAGGGACGTTCACATCCCCTCGCGAGGACCGGGAAACACCAGGTATCCGTCGGGACACTGCCGCACCAACCAGTCCGCGTACGGACGGGAGGGGTCGACGGCGAAGTGCCGCCGTTCCGCGCGCTCCCAACCGTCCCAGAAGTCCGCGAGTCCGGGACCGTCCCGCCGTCGACCGCGCGCCCAGGACTCCTCGGGCGGCAGGTCCATCCAGAGCAGACCCGCCAGGTGGGGGCGCAGGGCGCGGCGGCCGGCGCCCACCCCCTCCACCAGCACCACGGGCGCGGGCGGCAGCACGCGCTCCTCCCCGAAGACCCGACGCACCCAGTCGTAGACCCCGTGCCGGGCCGGCTCCCCGCGCGAGAACGGGGCGATCACCTGCCCCAGGACACGATCGGTCCACTCGAAGAGGGCGTCGTGACTGGCGACGTCGTCCACATGGAGCACCGGCGCCCCGCCCAGCGCCCGCGCCAACCGGTCGGCCAGCGTGCTCTTGCCGGACCCCGCGTGCCCGTCCACCGCCACCAGCCGCACCGGACCGCACGACGGCGGCAGGGCGCGCGACCACCGGACGAGCCCGCCGAGACCGACGGTGCCGGCGGGCCCGTCCGGGGAGGTGTCGGAGGAAACGCCCGCGGGGACGTCGGAGGAACGGAAAGCCACCGCTCCAGCGTACGACCGTCCACCGGCGCCCGGCGCCCCGCGGCGACCACCCGACCGCCTCCCGTACGGCCCCCGCGTGCCAGAGGCCGAGACCAATGATTCCGGGTGACCGACGGGCGTGAGTACTGGCCCCGGTCATCCACCGGGGGCAAGATGAGGACACCTCGTCACGGTGCCCCGCCGCACCGCACCCGCCACACCCGCGCGGTTCCCGGACGCGGCGTCCCGCACGCACCGACTCACGGAAGGACCGGGCATGACCGACAGCAGACCGGCCACCCGCCGTACAGTCATCGCCGCCGCCATCGCCACCGCGGCGACCACCGCCGTGGCCTCCTCGGCCGTCGCCTCCCCGCTCACCGTGGCCCCGACCGCCGTCCGCGCGGGCCGCCGTCCGGGGCGCTCCACCGTGGACTACCACGCCTGGACCTCCGTCCCCGACTGGCGCTCCGGCACCGCCGAGGGCACCCGGGTGGCCGCCGGACGGCGCCCCGGCGTCACGCTCGCCCGCCCCGCGGGCACCACCGCCTACACCGACCCGCACACCGGCCGCACCGCCTCCTGGGAGTACGCCGTCTGGACCTCCCCGGAACACCGCCTGCCGGTGCCCGCGAGCGAACTCGTCGCCTCCTGGAACGCGCACACCCCCGCCGGCACCTGGATCCGGATCGAGATGCGCGGCACCTACACCGACGGCACCGACACCCCCTGGTACACCCTGGGCATCTGGGCCTCCGGCGACCAGGACATCCGCCGCACCTCCGTGGACGACCAGGGCGACGGCAAGTCCAGCGTCTGGACCGACACCTTCGCCGTCGACGACACCGACACCGGCCCGCGCCTGGCCTCCTACCGGCTGCGCGTCACCCTCCACCGCACCCCCGGCAGCGACGCCACCCCGACGGTCTGGCGGCTGGGCGCCATGGGCTCCGACGTCCCCGCCCGCTTCGAGGTCCCGGCCACCGGACCGGGCGTGGGCGCGGGCGTCGAACTGAACGTCCCGCGCTACTCGCAGAACATCCACATCGGCCAGTACCCGGAGTACGACAACGGCGGCGAGGCGTGGTGCAGCCCCACCTCCTCGCAGATGATCATCGAGTACTGGGGACGCAAGCCCACCGCCGAGGACCTGGCCTGGGTCAACCCCGAGTACGCCGACCCCCAGGTCTGCCACGCCGCCCGCTTCACCTACGACTACCAGTACTCCGGTTGCGGCAACTGGCCGTTCAACACCGCCTACGCCGCCACGTACCGCGACATGCAGGGCATCGTCACCCGCCTGGACTCGCTCACCGACGCCGAGCACCTGATCCGCGCGGGCATCCCCCTGATCACGTCCCAGTCCTTCATGGAGTCCGAACTCGACGGCGCGGGCTACGGCACCGCCGGCCACCTGATGACCGTCATCGGCTTCACCGAGGACGGCGACGTCATCGCCAACGACCCGGCGAGCGACAGCAACGATGCGGTCCGCCGCGTCTACAAGCGCCGTCAGTTCGAGAACATCTGGCTGCGTACCAAGCGCTACGACGCGAACGGCCGGGTCAGGAGCGGTACGGGAGGCATCTGCTACCTCCTCTTCCCGGCCCGGCCCTCTCCGGCGCAGCGCCGCGCCCTGCGCCGGCTCGGCATCCGCTGAGCCCACCACCGGGCGAAGGCGGCCCGCCGTGACCCTGATCGAGCAGTGCCCCAGCCACCGGGACACCGCGCGGAGGGGACCACTGTTGCTCAAGGGCACGGCGGGCCGGGTGTGCCGCAGATCCTGTGGGTGTGCTCCCGCACGTCCGGCCGCCGGATCGCGCGGCCCCCGGACTTCCGGAACAGGTCCGGGCACGGCGCTCCAGACCAGGTCGGCTTGCTCGTCCGGGGCGGTGGTGAAGCCGGTGACGATCTCGGTGGGCGTGGTGTCGCTGAAAGTGGTCGCTCAGTGCGGCGGGCCGAAGGGAATGCCGTGGGCGGCGATCTCCCACAGGGCGCCGTCCCGGCCCTCGGGCAGGTAGCCGAGGCGGACGGTGCGGTCGGGTGCGGTGACACATGCGGGGCCTTCTCCCGCATCGGCCGCCCGGTCGCTGCCGAGCTTGGAAGGTCTCGTTCCGCACCGCTCTCGCGCCACGCCGCGGGCCCGGACACCGCGAGGCGGCTCTCCGGCCCTCCGCCACGAGGTCGAAAAATCTCGGCCGGTGATGTCGAGAACCCTTGACCGGCTCCGTCCCGGCAGTGAACGCGACCACAATGGGTCGCATCAGCACCGAGGAGAGACGATGGCCAAGTACCTGCTGCTCAAGCACTACCGCGGTGCCCCGGCTCCGGTCAACGACGTCCCCATGGACCAGTGGACGCAGGAGGAGATCTCGGCCCACGTGCGGTACATGAACGACTTCGCGGCCCGGCTGGAGGAGACCGGCGAGTTCGTCGACAGCCAGGCACTCGCCCCCGAGGGGGCGTGGATCCGGTACGACGGCGAGGGCCGCCCGCCGGTCACCGACGGCCCGTTCGCCGAGACCAAGGACCTCATCGCCGGCTGGATGGTGATCGACGTCGACAGCCACGAGCGCGCCATCGAGCTGGCCGGGGAGCTGTCGGCAGCCCCCGGAGCGGGCGGGAAGCCGATCCACGAGTGGCTCGAGGTGCGTCCGTTCCTGACCGCGCCGCCCACCATCACGGAGTGACCCCGAGATGGACGAGGCCCTGCTCCGGAGCCTCACACCGAGCGTGCTCGCCATCCTCGTCCGCCGCGGAGCCGACTTCGCGGCGGCCGAGGACGCCGTGCAGGACGCGCTGGTCGAGGCGGTCCGCGTCTGGCCGACCGACTCCCCGCGGGACCCCAAGGGCTGGCTGGTCACCGTGGCCTGGCGCAAGTTCCTCGACGCGGCCCGGGCGGACGCCGCCCGCCGCCGGCGTGAGGGCCTCTTCGACGAGGAGCCGGCACCCGGGCCCGTACCCGCGGTGGACGACACGCTCTGGCTCTACTTCCTGTGCGCCCACCCGTCGCTGACGCCGTCGTCCGCGGTCGCGCTCACCCTGCGCGCCGTCGGCGGGCTCACCACCCGCCAGATCGCCCGGGCCTACCTGGTGCCCGAGGCGACCATGGCCCAGCGCATCAGCCGGGCCAAGCGCACCGTCTCCGGCGTGCGGTTCGACCGACCCGGCGACGTCGCCACCGTGCTGCGCGTCCTCTACCTGGTCTTCAACGAGGGCTACTCCGGCGACGTCGACCTCGCCGCCGAGGCCATCCGGCTCACCCGGCGGCTCGCGGCCGCCGTCGACCACCCCGAGGTGGCGGGGCTGCTCGCCCTGATGCTGCTCCACCACGCCCGGCGCGCCGCCCGGACCGCGCCCGACGGCGGCCTGGTACCGCTCGCCGAGCAGGACCGCGGCCGGTGGGACACGAACTTGATCGCCGAGGGCGTCGAGATCCTGCAGGCGGCCCTCGCCCACGACCGGCTGGGCGAGTTCCAGGCCCAGGCCGCCATCGCCGCCCTCCACGCCGACGCGCCGACCGCCGAGGAGACCGACTGGGTGCAGATCGTCGAGTGGTACGACGAGCTCGTGCGTCTGACCGACAGCCCGGTCGTCCGGCTCAACCGCGCGGTGGCCGTCGGCGAGGCCGACGGACCGCGCGCCGGACTGGCGGCGCTCGCGGAACTGGACGGAACGTTGCCCCGCCACACCGCGGTGGCGGCGTACCTCCACGAGCGCGACGGCGACGTGGCGACGGCGGCACGGCTGTACGCCGAGGCGGCTCGGAAGGCCCCCAACCTCGCCGAGCGCGACCACCTGACGCGCCGGGCCGCCCGGCTCAACGCCCACCGGCGTCACCCGGGGTGACACTGCTCGAAGAACCCGCGGCTCCGTGGCCGGGGCCGTCGCCCCACGGTGAGGGCGGCCGGCGCGAGAAGGGCCGGGCGGTGCGAGCGGTGCGGGAGCGGTGCGCATGGCGGGGCGAGACCGCGAGGTCCCGCCCCGGCGAGGTGGACGCGGTGCCGGGGCGGGACCGTGGGGTGTGTGCGGGAGGGGTCAGGGACTGGTGCAGGTGATGCCGCTCGGCGCCGTCGAGGAACCGCCGGCGACGAAGCCGAAGGTGACGGTGCCGTTGGCCGCGAGGTTGCCGTTCCACGGGTCGTTGCGCACCGTGATGGATCCGCTGGTCCCGGTGTTCCGACCACCCCAGAGGTTGCCGATGGACTGGCCGGGGGCCAGGGTCATGCCGACGGTCCAGCCGTTGAGCGCGCTGGTGCCGTTGTTGCGGACCGACACCTCGCCCTGGAAGCCGCCGGACCAACTGTTGACCGTGCGGTAGGTGGCGGTGCAGGTGCCGTCGTTCGTGCCGCCGCTGCTTCCGCCGCTGCTTCCGCCGCTGGTCCCCCCGGTGGTGCCGGCGCTGGTGCCTCCGGTGTCACCACCCGTGCCGCCTCCGGTGGTGCTCCCTGTGGTGCTTCCGGAGGTGCCTTCGGAAGTGCCTCCGGAGGTGCCGCCGTCGGCGAGGGTCGGGGTCTGCCAGGTCCTCCACTCGGAGAGGTTGGCGGACTTCTTGCTCGAGATCCTGAACGTGCCCGAGCTGCTGCCCGTCTTCAGCAGGAACTTCTGGATGTGCTGCTGGATGGGCGTCCGCCACTCGGACCTGACGGCGCAGTGGTCGCCGCTCTGGACGTCGGACCAGTAGGTGATGTTGCCGCCCGCGCCGAGCGCCTTGTAGATCTCCGCTCCGCCCAGGGCCGCCACGGCCCCGGACCTGGCCCCCAGCCAGTCGATGTGGGGGTTGTCCATGATGAGCAGCCCTCGTGGCGCGACCATGCCCACGATCTGGTGGGTGTCCACCGGCAGCGAGCTGGGGTTGCCCGTGTAGGAGCCGAACGCGTCGCCCAGCCACGGCTGTTCCGAGTAGGCGCTGCTCAGGGGTTGGGCTCCGCTCTCCCTGGCGATCGAGCGGAAGGCGCCGACGCCGCCGCTGCCGGATTCGATCGGCATGGTCAGGGCGATGCGCTGGTCGAACGCGCCGGCCACGAAGGCGCCCTTGCCGTACCGCGAGCATCCCGTGACGCCGGTGGCGTCCGCCGTGAGGATGGTGCCGCCCGACTGCTCGATGACGTCGATGATCCGGCTGACTCCCCAGGCCCAGGCCGCCAGCAGCCCCGTGCCGCTCTGGGCGCCGTAGACGCTGTAGAACGCGCCCTGCTTGTTGTTCCGTGCCGTGCCCTCCCGCCCGACGGAGAAGGGGTCGTAGCTGATGACGGCGGCACCGGAGGTCTTGATGGTGGCCGTGTCCGCTCCGAATCCCCCGTAGACGACGACGGCGGGGAAGGGGCCGGAGCCGCTGGGCAGGTCGACGCTCGCCGAGAAGCCGGCGCTCTTGCCCTGGTGCCGCACGTTCACGGTGATGCCGGTCCTCGTGACCGTCCCGGTGACGCTCTCCGGCTTCCCGGGCTTCTCGCCGTAGACGGACCTCTCCGCCAGCTCCCTGATCTCCGCCCGCCTGCACCGCCAGTCGGACTTGGTGGAGACGCGCGTGCCGTTCAGCTTCCGGAAGGGGTCGGGAAGCATGGAGTCGGCGGCGGGAGAACCGGGGTCGGGCACCGGGCAGTCGGCGCCGTCGTCCTCGACGGGGAGCGCCTGCGCGGCGGCCACGAGGCGGTCGGTGGCGCCCGCCTGTGGGACGAGGGCGGCGGTCGCCAGACTCGTGACGGCCACGAAGACCGCGGCTGCCCACACCCGCGGTCGATGTCGGTGGAAGCGCATGGGGGGACCTCCGGAGGAAGGCGCGTGGTCGGCGGGAACGGCCCTTGGCCGGACGGCGGGGAGCCGGTGCCTGCCGGGGCACGCCGGACGGTGGGAAGTGCGCCGGTCCGGCCGGGCAGGGATGCCGCCGCGCGCGGTGGCCGAGAGGGCGTGCGCGGATCCCCGGCGAGGAGGCTGCGCGGGTCGCGGGGCACCGAAACCGGACCTGGGAGCGCTCCCAGGCTAGGAGGGGGTTCGGGGCATGACAACAGGGCGGTGCGGACCGGCTCAGGTTGGCCGTTTTCGTGCTCCCGTCGACGAGTGCGGCGTCCGCCGCGACCGGGTGGAACGGTGGAAATCGACCATGTGACAGCCGTTCGCGCCGCGCCTGACGGAAGCTTCCGGCCACTTTCCGGTAAGGAAGCGAGGTCTTTCGGAAGCGCTTCGGCGGCCATGGGGCACGGCAACCGGGGACGGCGATCGCTGAACGTGTCCTTCCGCCCGGTGGAGCTTTCCGGGCGAGGTGCTTGTGGATACTCTCGGGCGTCCGTGCCGGCGCCGTCGTGTGTGCGGACGTCCGGTCGGGAGAACCACCGTTGCCACCCCCCACAGGAAAGCGGTGTCCCGCCATGGCAGGAATCCCGAGCCCCACCGTCCCCGCGGCTCGCGGGAGACGATTCGACCGACTCGCGCTGAGAGAGGACCTGCGCGCCGCGCTGCCCGACGCCACCGCGGCGCTGGTGATCACCGCCGGGATCTTCGCGTGGCTGTACGCGCGCGTGGCCTCCGGCGCCTCCATGACGCTCCAGGTGATGCCCGAGCTGGCCGACGCGGATCGGTACTGGATGTACTGGCTGTGCCAGGCGTTCGGCTGGTCCGGGCTGCTGTGGGCGTGGATCACCATCATGCTCGGCCTGGTCAGATCGAGCACCCGTCCCGCGTGGCTCGGGGTGTCGGTGGCCCGGATCGAACGGCTGCACCGCACCACCAGCCTGACCACGATGGGTCTGATGTTCGCCCACGCCCTGATGTTCTTCGCCGAGCTGGTGCGGGCCGACGAGGACGGGGCGGGGTGGCCGGGACGGCTGTTCACCTCCTTCGCCGAGGTCTTCGTCCCCGGCTTCTACTCCTCGGGAACGGGCCGGATCGCCATCCTGATCGGTCTGCTCGCCCTCTACCTCGCGGTTCCGCTCGGGCTGGCGTACTACCTGCGCCGGGCCACCGGAGCCCGGATGTGGCGGGCCCTGCACCGGTTCGTGATCGTGGTCTACGCGCTGAGCGTGTGGCACACGCTGCTGTACGGCACGAACGTCTGGTACGACGGGACGTTCCGCACCCTGGTGTGGCTGCTCCAACTGCCCGTCGCCGCCCTGTTCCTGGTCCGTCTGCTGGCGCCCGCGCGACGCGCCGAGCGCCTGCGTCCGCGCGGTGCGGGCACGGGGTCCGGTCCGCTGTGGACGGCGGCGCGCCTGGCCGGCCGGATCGCCGTCGCGGCCGGTGTCGTCGTGCTGCTCGCGGTCGCCGTCACCGGGCGGGACGGGGGCCGCACCCCCGGCGTCGCCGGCGCCGGCCTGAACGTCACCCAGGCGCAGGTGTGGATGGGGCTGGCGGTGCTGCTCGCCACCCTCTGCGCCGTCGCGTACCGGCTGCGCCCCGCGCGTCTCGCCGCTCCCGCTCCCGCGCCGCCGGCCCCGTCGGCCCCGTCGGGCCCGGCGGCGAGCGAGGACGGCGGCGCCGGCCGGTGACACGGGCCGCGGCGCGCGTGGACCTCGGTCGCGCCGGGGCGACGGACGGTGTTCGCGGGGGGGCTCCTCGCGTTCCCGGCCCGCGCGCCGCGTACGCCGCGGTGAGGGGGCGACGGCCGCGCGGGCGGTGCTCGACCGGCGGTCGGGCCGGCTAGACTTCACGCCCATGGCCAACGCAGAACCCCGTCCGCTCCACTCCGGACGGATCCGTGTCATGGATCTGTTCGCCGGAGCGGGCGGGTTCTCCGCCGGGTTCGCCGGTTACCGGCCGGCCCGTGGCGAGAACCCGTTCGTCTCCGTGGCGGCGGTCGAGTTCGACCCGGCGGCGGCCTCCACCTACGCCGCGAACTTCGGCGGCGCGCACGTCCACGCCGGGGACATCGCGGACTTCGACCCGACTCCCTTCAAGGGAGAGGTCGACGTGATCCTGGGAGGGCCGCCCTGTCAGGGGTTCTCCGGCCTCGGCAACGAGGACCCGAACGACCCGCGCAACGAGCTGTGGCGCGAGTACGTGAACGTCGTCGCCAAGGTCCACCCCAAGATCTTCGTGATCGAGAACGTCGACCGCTTCCTGAGATCGGGCCAGTACCGGGAGTTGAAGGACGCCTCACGGCGTCGCGGCCACCCGCTGTACGACTACGACGTGGCCACCGCGATCCTCAACGCGGCCGACTACGGCGTGCCGCAGGCCCGCCGCCGCGCCATCGTCATCTGCACCCACAAGGACTTCGACACACCCCTCGAACACCCCGCCCCGACGCACGACAGACGCGGGTACGCGCCGCCGGAGGGGGACGGAGGGGAGGCGCCCGCCCCCGCGCCGCCGGGCGTCCTGCCGCGGTGGATTCCGGTGTCGCGCGTCTTCGACGTCTCGGCCCGTCTGCCGGTGGCGGACCGGATGCCCGAGTCGCGGGGAGGCGACGCCCACGTCGCGGGCGTGCCCGGCCACTACCTCACCACGGACCTGCACTTCGGGCGCAACCCCGAGATCCTCTCCCGCGCCCGGTACCGGGCGATTCCCGAGAACGGCAACCGCAACGACCTGCGCGGGAAGTACTTCAAGATCGACCGGTCGGGCCGCATCCGCCTGTCCACCGAGGAGGGATACCGGCGGATCAAGGGCCCGGAGACGTACCTGTCCACCGCGAGCTGGGACAGGCACGACAAGGGATCCGGCGACGTCATGGGCCGGCTGCGGAGGAACGAGCCGTCGGTGACCATCCGCACCGAGTTCTACAAGCCGGAGAAGGGCCGGTACCTCCACCCGACGGAGGACCGACCCATCACCCACTACGAGGCCGCGCTGATCCAGGGCTTCCCCGAGGACTTCAAGTGGTACGGGTCGAAGATCCAGATCGCCCGCCAGATCGGCAACGCCGTGCCGGTGGGCCTCGCCGCGCGACTCGCCGAGGCCGTCCACGACTTCCTGTCCCGCCGATAGCCCGGCAGGACCAACGGCGGTACCAGCGGCGGAACCACCGGCCGGGCCACGGGCGCGGGCCGCGGGCCGCACGGCTCAGAAGCCGGGCCCGCCGCGGCGCCGGCTCGCCACCAGCGCGGCGATCCTCGCCGCGGCCTCCGCCGGGTCCTCGTGCTCCCACACCCGCACCGACGCCCAGCCGGCCTCCGCCAGCCGGGTGTCGGTGTCGAGGTCGCGGGCACGGTTCCCCTCGATCTTCCGGCGCCAGAACTCGGCGTTGTTCCTCGGCCAGGTCGCGTGCTCCGGACAGCCGTGCCAGAAACAGCCGTCGACGAACACCGCGACACGGGCCGGACCGAAGACGATGTCGGCCTCCCGCCGCACGCCCTTCACCGGTCGGCGGTGGACGCGGTACCGCAGTCCGGAGGCGTGCAGCACCCGCCGCAGCGCCAACTCCACCTCGGTGTCGCGGCTCCGCTGCCGACTCATCCGGCTCCGGGTCTCCGCGGTCGTCTCCAAGCGCCTCACACGCCCATTCTGCCGACCCGCACCGACACCACGAGCCCCACCGGAACCACAAGAACCACCGGCCTCACACGACACCGTTCACGCGCGGTCCGCCGGGGGCGGTTCGGCCGGCAGCTCCCAGGAGATCGCGGCCGTGCCGCTCCCGGCACCGACGCACTGCCGGCCGTCGTCGGAGAACTCCAGCCGGTACGCGTTCGGCCGCCCGACGCGTACCCACCGCCGGTGAACCGCCTCGACCTCGCCCCAGACGTCCCGTTCGCCGCCCGACTCGACCCGAGGGGGGCCGGGACCGTCGGAACGCGCCACGGCCCAGGACTCCTCCTCGGGGGCGATCAGTGTGAGGTGCTCGGCCTGGAAGTCCCGCACCAGGCCGGGGGCGAGGTGGGACAGGGCCGACCATTGACATCCTCCCCGACCTAAAGGCCGGGGATTCCCGCCTGCTCCCACCGGATGGGTGAGGGCTTCGGGTGGGTTCCTGCTTCGCTGCGCGGTGCGGG
>NZ_JODL01000040.1 GCF_000718985.1 Streptomyces megasporus
CCCCGAGAACTCAAGGAGAACACCATGGCCACCCTGACCGCCACCGATGCCGACTTCGAGGACGTCGTCCTCAAGAGCGACAAGCCCGTCCTGGTCGACTTCTGGGCGGCCTGGTGCGGTCCGTGCCGTCAGATCGCCCCGTCGCTGGAGGCGATCGCCGAGGAGCAGGCCGACAAGATCACCGTGGTCAAGCTCAACATCGACGAGAACCCGGCCACCGCCGCCAAGTACGGGATCATGTCCATCCCGACGATGAACGTCTACCAGGGTGGCGTTCCGGAGCTCCTGCTCGGCTCCCACCCCGCCACGGCGACAAGGCACCACGGGCCTCGCCGACTCCATATGTCCCCACGGTCCCGAGCGCATGGATCGCTCCGCTCACAGAGACTTACAGAGGCCTGAGAGCGGGCTCCTTCTGTACAGCTCCCAGCAGTCGGTCGATCGCCAACTCCACATCCTGCTTCCAGGAGAGCGTCGTCCGCAGTTCCAGCCTCAACCGTGGATAGGCATGGTGCGGACGCACCGTCTTGAAGCCGACCGCCAGGAGGTGCTCGGCGGGGAGCACACAGGCCGGCTCCTTCCAGCGGGCATCTCCGAAGGCCTCGATCGCCTTGAAGCCTCGCCTCAGCACATCCTTCGCCACGGTCTGCACCATCACCCGACCCAACCCCTGGCCCTGATAGCCGGGCATCAACCACGCGGTGATCAACTGCACCGCGTCCGATGACACGGGACTGGTGGGGAACGCCGTCGAACGCGGCACATAAGCAGGCGGCGCATAGAGCACAAAGCCCACCGGCACCTCGTCGACGTAGACGACGCGCCCGCAGGAACCCCACTCCAGCAGTACGGCCGATATCCAGGCCTCTTTCTCCAGATCCGGCCGGCCCGCCTTCACCGCGGCCTCACCACTGACGGGATCGAGCTCCCAGAAGACACACTTGCGGCAGCGCTTGGGAAGGTCCGGCAGATTGTCCAGAGTGAGAGGAACGAGTTGACGCCCCATGGAGACATCGTATCCATGGGGCGCCACTTGTCCTGGTTCTTCCGCTCACTCGCCGGTGTCGTCGTCTCCTCTGGAGAGCTGCTGCTCCAAAAGCTGGTCCTCACCCGGCGCGAACTGGCTCAGGATCCGCTCCAGATCCTCCATCGAGGCGAACTCGACGACGATCTTTCCCTTCTTCTGCCCCAGATCCACCTTCACCCGGGTGTCGAAGCGATCCGAGAGACGGGTCGCCAGGTGATCCAGCGCGGGGGAGACCCTCTTACCGGCTCGCGGCCCCCGAGCCCTGGACCTGCTCTTCGGCTTCGATCCCATCAGGGTCACGATCTCCTCGACCGCCCGCACCGACAGCCCTTCGGCCACGATGCGGTGGGCGAGCCGGTCCTGCTCCTCGGAGTCCTCCACCGACAGCAGCGCACGAGCGTGCCCTGCCGACAGCACCCCGGCCGCCACTCTCCGCTGCACCGGCGGCGACAGCTTCAGCAGTCGCAGTGTGTTGGAGACCTGGGGACGCGAGCGTCCAATGCGGTCGGCTAGCTGGTCGTGTGTGCAGTTGAAGTCCTTCAGTAGCTGGTCGTATGCCGCCGCCTCTTCCAGCGGGTTCAACTGGGCCCGGTGCAGGTTCTCCAGCAGGGCGTCCAGAAGGAGCTTCTCGTCCTCCGTGGCTCGGATGATCGCTGGAATCTTCTCCAGCCCGGCTTCCCGGCAGGCCCGCCAGCGCCGCTCCCCCATGATGAGTTCATAGCGCTCCGGCCCCGTCCGGCGGACGACGACCGGCTGGAGGAGGCCGACCTCCTGGATGGAGGTGACGAGTTCCGCCAAGGCGTCCTCGTCGAAGACCTCACGCGGCTGCCGAGGATTGGGAGTGATGGCGTCGATCGGCACCTCCGCGAAGTGGGCACCCGCCACCTCCCCACTTGCCGTGCCGTCCGCGGAAGCGGATGTGGTTTCACGTGAAACACCGTTGCCCTGGTGTCCCTCGCCTCCCGGCAAGGAAGCCACCTTGGCCGCTGCCACCCCGCGTCCCGGAGTCAGAACCGGGACCGCGGTCGGCGAAAGCGCACCGTTCTCTCCCACCAGGGGGCTGGCACTGTCGTCCGGTCCCGTCGGTGCCGCGGGGATCAGCGCACCGAGCCCTCGACCCAGCCCTCTACGTCGTTCACTCACTGAGTCCCCTCCACCATGTGCTGTTCCTGCTGCTTGGCGATGCCTCGCAGTGCGATCTCCCGGGCCGCCTCCAGGTAGGAGAGCGCACCACTGGAACCCGGGTCGTAGGTGAGAACCGTCTGCCCGTAGCTGGGCGCCTCGGAGATGCGGACCGACCTCGGGATATTGGTCCGCAGGACCTCCTTGCCGAAGTGCCCGCGCACCTCCTCCGCCACCTGGGAGGCAAGCCGCGTCCGTCCGTCGTACATGGTGAGCAGAATCGTCGAGACGTGGAGCTTGGGGTTGAGGTGCCCCTTGACCAGTTCGACGTTCCGCAGTAGCTGCCCCAATCCCTCCAGTGCGTAGTACTCGCACTGGATCGGGATGACCACTTCCGCTCCGGCGACCAGGGCGTTGACGGTCAGCAGCCCCAGCGAGGGCGGGCAGTCGATGAAGATGTAGTCCAGCGGCTGCTCGTACGCGGCGATCGCCTTCTGCAGCCGGCTCTCCCGTGCCACCAGTGACACCAACTCGATCTCGGCGCCGGCGAGGTCGATCGTGGCCGGGGCGCAGAAGAGACCCTCCACCTCCCGCACCGGCTGAACGACGTCGGAGAGCGGCTTGCTGTCCACCAGCACGTCGTAGATCGAGGGCACCTCGGCATGGTGGTCGATCCCCAGAGCGGTGGACGCGTTGCCCTGGGGATCGAGGTCGATCACCAGAACCCGCGCCCCGTGCAGAGCGAGGGAGGCGGCAAGATTCACCGTGGTCGTGGTCTTGCCGACTCCGCCTTTCTGGTTGGCCACCACCATGATCCGAGTCTCCTCGGGGCGGGGAAGGGCTTCGCCGGCCCGGTTCATCGCCGCGACCGCCTGCTGAGCGGCCCGGCCGACCGGTGCGGAGACATCCCCGTTGTATCCGGGGGTGGCGTCCATCGGGGGCGGATTCTCACTCAACGTTTCACGTGAAACATCCGCCGTTTCAGAACGGGGGCCCGGGACCGGATCGGTCATCGGTCCCGCGATATGGCCGTCGGACCGCAACGGTTCACTCTCCTCGACATCAGGCTCGCAATGAACAGAGCCTGCCACGTCCTCCGGGTCGGGAACCAGCGAGCCCCGCTCACCTGTGGACGATTCCACTTTCGAGCGGGGCTTGGGTGAGCGTGACCCACCGGTCGAACGCCCACGATGGATGAGTCCGTGCAGCAAGAAGCGACGTTTCACGGGAAGCACGATGCATCCACGCTCGATCCCGGACGTGGCGACACTCCGCAAAAGGCGTCTTTGGTGACTTTACGGAGTAATGAAACCCCACTCCAGGATCACCGTCGGCGTCGGACCCCTCGGGAGCGGCCTGTCCGCGCGGCCTTCGCCCGCTTGGCGGCGAAGCGCACCCCGCCCGGACTCTCTCCGACTTCGACCCGCACCACGGTCGCCGGCGGGTCCACCAGCCCCTCGCCGACACGGAGCACCGACGCGTCCACCGCTCCGAGCCTCTGAAGCGCGGAACGCGCCGCCCTGAGTTCCTCCTCCGCCGTGTCTCCCTTGAGCGCCAGCATTTCTCCGTACGGGCGCAGCAACGGCACCCCCCACCCGGCGAGCCGGTCCAGCGGGGCCACCGCCCGGGCCGTCACCACATGCACCGGCGTCAGCGACCCGAGGACCTCCTCGGCCCGCCCCCGCACCACGGACACATGATCCAGCCCCAGCAGTTCGACGACCTCCTGGAGGAAGTTCGTCCGCCGCAGCAGCGGTTCCAGCAGCGTGATCTCCAGATCCGGTCGGACCAGCGCGAGCGGCACACCCGGCAGACCGGCTCCCGAACCGACATCGCAGACCGTCACACCCTCGGGCACGACCTCCGAGAGCACCGCGCAGTTCAGCAGGTGGCGCTCCCACAGGCGCGGCACCTCACGCGGCCCGATCAGCCCACGCTTGACTCCCACCTCCGCCAACAGTTCCGCATAGCGGACCGCGTCGGCGAAGCGATCACCGAAAACCTCCCGCGCCACCTCGGGCGCGGGAGGAAGGGTCGACGACGCGGGCTCCGTCACGGCAGCACAACCACGCAGCGCTGCGGTTCCTCGCCCTCGGACTCACTGCGCAGTCCGGCCGCGGCCACGGCGTCGTGCACGACCTTGCGCTCGAAGGGCGTCATCGGCCTGAGCTTCACGGGCTCACCGGTGCGCTTCACATCCTTGGCCGTCTGAGTGCCCAGCGCCGTCAGTTCCTGACGCTTGCGCGCCCGGTAACCGGCGATGTCCAGCATCAGCCGGCTGCGGTCACCGGTCTCCCGGTGCACCGCGAGCCGCGTCAGCTCCTGCAGCGCCTCCAGCACCTCACCGTCCCGGCCGACGAGCTTCTGCAAGTCCCGGCTCTCGCCGTCACTGATGATCGACACGGCGGCGCGGTCGGCCTCGACGTCCATGTCGATGTCACCGTCGAGGTCCGCGATGTCGAGGAGCCCCTCGAGATAGTCGGCCGCGATCTCCCCCTCCTGCTCAAGGCGGGTCAGGGTGTCGGTGCCCTCTGCGGTCGTGTCCGTCACGAGTGGACTCCTTACTTACTTCTTGGACGGGTGCTTGGGACGCTGCGGACCCTTGCGCTGCCCGGACTTCTTCTTGGGCTGCTGCCTGGTCCGCGCCGGCCGGTCGCTCCCGGAGGTCTTCTCCGCCGTGGAGGACTGCTCCTCACCGGCCTTCTCAGCGGCCCTCTTCTCCTCCGCGGCGACCGCTGCGGCCTGGCGCTGGGCCTTGGTCATGCGCTTGGGCTGCTGCCGGTTGGCGCGGGCGGCCTCGACGGCCTTCCTCGCCTGGACCTCCTGCGGGTCCTCCTTCAGCTTGCCCTTGGCACGGAGCTTCTCCTGGCGCTGCTTCCAGGCCAGCGAACCCGGGGTCGGGTTGCGCTTGATGATGTACATCTGCTGCCCGAGGGTCCACACGTTGGTGGTCAGCCAGTAGATGAGGACACCGACGGGGAAGTTGATGCCGAAGACCGCGAAGATGATCGGGAAGATGTACATCAACATCTTCTGCTGCTGCATGAACGGCGTCTTGACCGTCAGGTCGACGTTCTTCGTCATCAGCTGCCGCTGCGTGTAGAACTGCGACGCCGACATCAGCAGGATCATGATGACGGTGACCACACGGACGTTGGTCAGCGAGGCGTCCAGCGTGGCGACCTTGTCCGCGCTGTCCATGAAGCGGGCCGCGATCGGAGCCCCGAAGATGTGGGCCTCACGGGCGCTCTTCACCAGGTCCCGGGTGAGGACACCGACTTCCTGGTTGTTGGCGATCTTGTTCAGCACCTGGTAGAGCGCCAGGAAGAACGGCGACTGCGCGAGAATCGGAAGGCAACTGGAGAACGGGTTGGTCCCCGTCTCCTTGTACAGCTTCATCATCTCTTCCGACTGGCGCTGCCGGTCGTTCTTGTAGCGCTCCTGGATCGCCTTCATCTTCGGCTGGAGCGCCTGCATGTTCCGCGTCGCCTTGATCTGCTTCACGAAGAGCGGGATCAGGGCGATACGGATCAGGATCACCAGCGAGACGATGGACAGACCCCAGGCCCATCCGCTGTCTTCCCCGAAGGGGACGCTGTACAGCTTGTGGAACTGGACGATGATCCAGGAAACAGCGGTATAGAGAGGACCGAGGATCGTGTCGATCGTGTCCACGAGTCAGGCTCCTTGGGCATTGGACTGAGTCCGGTGCTGCCAGCGGCCACGCAGCCGCTGATGCCAGACCGGGTGCTTCCGGGCGGGAACGTGATCGACCCCGCCGGACGACCATG
Organism: Streptomyces megasporus; assembly: GCF_000718985.1. GTDB lineage: Bacteria > Actinomycetota > Actinomycetes > Streptomycetales > Streptomycetaceae > Streptomyces > Streptomyces megasporus. The sequence continues at coordinate 5,941 of NZ_JODL01000040.1, forward strand.
GGTTGCAGCGCAGAATGCGCCAGGCGGTCAGCGCCGTCCCCTTCACCGCGCCGTGCCGGTTGATGGCCTCATAGCCGTAGTGGGAGCACGACGGGTAGTACTTGCACACCGGCCCGAGCATCGGACTGATGGTCCACTGGTACAGCTTGATCAACCACAGCAGCGGGTACTTCACGAGGGGCCTCCCAACAGCCGCTGCAGTGCGGTGTCCAGATCACGGGCCAGTTCCTCGTGGTCCGCCCCGCCCGCATCGGGCAGCGCCCGTATGACCATCAGGCTACCGGGCGGCAGCGCGTCGAGCCGATCCCTCACCAAGTGACGCAGGCGACGCTTGACGCGGTTGCGGACGACCGCATTGCCCACGGCCTTGCTCACGACGAAACCCGCACGCGCCGGGGGAGCGACTCCCTCCGCGGCGTGCGGGTCCGTACGTCCCTCGGAATCGGGTCGAGGGGATCCCCTGCGCAGGTGGACGACGAGGAGCGGGCGCCCGGCCCGGCGTCCCCGACGCACCGCGGCCGCGAAATCCTCGCGCCGCCTCAGCCGGTTCTCGGTAGGCAGCACGTCACGGCCCCGCGGTCCGAAAGGTCAGGCCGACAGACGAGCGCGACCCTTGCTGCGGCGGGACGCGATGATCGCACGACCGGCGCGGGTCCGCATGCGCAGCCGGAAACCGTGGGTCTTCGCGCGGCGGCGGTTGTTCGGCTGGAAGGTGCGCTTGCTCACTCGGGGGCTCCAGGAATGCTTGTGTCTCTCACGAGACGTGTGGGGCGCCGAATGGCTGTCACCGTGCGCCCACGAGTAGCTCGCAACGCCCGAGTGCACCGCTTCTACAGACCACCAGGATCTTGCCCATCGGAGGCAGGCGGCAGCAGCCATCGACAACTCGACCTCGTCACGGTACGCGGCACCGTGCCATAAGGTCAAACCAGGGCCGGCCGGGGGGTTCTGTACACAGGCTGTGGACAACGACTTGAACCGCACGCGCCGCGCTGACTACCGTGGCTGAACTCCCTTTTCTTCCCGACCGTCCCGAGAACCACACATGGGTGGGGCCATCGGAGCCCGACCGGACCGGAACACCCCCGATCACCCCCGAACAACCCACCCAGCGAGTGAGAGAGCGTGCCCTGTGGCTGACCTACCTGCCGATCTTGCCGCAGTGTGGCCACGCGTGCTGGAGCAGCTCCTCGCCGACGGCCAGGGTGTCGAGGCCAAGGACCAGCGGTGGCTCAAGGACTGCCAGCCCCTGGTGCTGGTGTCCGGCACCGCGCTGCTCGGCGTGCCCAACGAGTACGCCAAGGGCGTTCTGGAGGGGCGGCTCTCCCCCCTGATCACCGAAGCGCTCAGTCGCGAGTGCCAGCAGCCCATCCGCCTCGCGATCACCGTCACCGGACCGGTCCCGGAGCCTCCCGCTCCGGCGCCCCCCGCGGCACCGGCCTCCCCCGAGCCGCCTCAGCACCACCAGCCCGCGCCGCACCGGCAGCCGCTGCACTACGACGAGCAGCACTACGAGCACCCCCACGGTCCCCAGCACGAGGACCGGCCCGAGCTGCCGAACGCGCGGCCCGCGTACCCGGACTACCCGCACGCGCCCCAGCACCAGCCGGGAGCCTGGCCGCGCCGGCAGGAGCCCGACGCCTGGCAGCCGCCGCGCGACCCGTACCCGCCGCAGCCCCCGTCGTACGAACCCCCCTCCTACGACGGCCGGCACCACGCGTCGCCCTACGACCAGCCGCCCGTGCCCCGCTACACCGGCCCCCGGGCCACGGGCCGGGCCGACTCCCCGCAGCTCCCCGCGCCCAGCGGCGCCCCCGGTCCGCTCGCCGCGCAGCCGGCGCCCGCGTCCGGGCCGGGCGAGCCGACCGCCCGCCTGAACCCGAAGTACCTCTTCGACACCTTCGTCATCGGCGCCTCCAACCGCTTCGCGCACGCCGCGGCGGTGGCCGTGGCCGAGGCGCCGGCGAAGGCGTACAACCCGCTGTTCATCTACGGCGAGTCCGGGTTGGGCAAGACGCACCTGCTGCACGCCATCGGGCACTACGCCCGCAGCCTCTACCCGGGCACGCGGGTGCGGTACGTCAGCTCGGAGGAGTTCACCAACGAGTTCATCAACTCCATCCGCGACGGCAAGGCGGACGCGTTCCGCAAGCGCTACCGCGACATGGACATCCTGCTGGTCGACGACATCCAGTTCCTGGCGAGCAAGGAGTCGACGCAGGAGGAGTTCTTCCACACCTTCAACACCCTCCACAACGCCAACAAGCAGATCGTGCTCTCCTCCGACCGGCCGCCCAAGCAACTGGTCACCCTGGAGGACCGGCTGCGCAACCGGTTCGAGTGGGGGCTGATCACCGACGTCCAGCCGCCCGAGCTGGAGACCCGCATCGCGATCCTGCGGAAGAAGGCCGTCCAGGAGCAGTTGAACGCGCCACCGGAGGTGCTGGAGTTCATCGCCTCCCGGATCTCCCGCAACATCCGCGAGCTGGAGGGCGCGCTGATCCGGGTCACGGCCTTCGCCAGTCTCAACCGCCAGCCCGTGGATCTGGGCCTGACGGAGATCGTCCTGAAGGACCTCATCCCCGGCGGCGAGGACGCGGCACCGGAGATCACCGCGACCAACATCATGGCCGCGACCGCCGACTACTTCGGGCTGACGGTGGACGACCTGTGCGGTTCCTCGCGCAGCCGGGTCCTGGTCACCGCGCGGCAGATCGCCATGTACCTCTGCCGTGAGCTGACCGATCTGTCGCTGCCGAAGATCGGCGCCCAGTTCGGCGGCCGGGACCACACCACCGTGATGCACGCCGACCGCAAGATTCGCGCGCTGATGGCCGAGCGGCGCTCCATCTACAACCAGGTCACCGAGCTCACCAACCGCATCAAGAACGCCTGACGGCCGGCAGGCCGTCGCGGCCCGGCCCGCGAAGCCCCCGGGAGACAGCGGACTCCCGGGGGCTTCTCCCTGCCTCGGGTTTCCTGCCGTGGGTTCCCTGCCCCGCCACAGCCCCCTCCCGGCCGCCCCGCGTCCGTCTTCGGTTCCACGTGTCCGTCTTCGGTTCCGCCCCGGTGTCCGCCTCCGGCTGTGCCCGCCCGCTGTTCGAATCCATGGGCGTGGAAGGGAGCGGTCCACAGATTCGCCGACTTTTTCCCGTCCACATGCTGGGGAACGGGAGGTTGTCCCGATAGCGTCCACAGGAGCGACCGTCCACAGCCGAACAGGGCAGGTCAGCCGGGTGTGGATCTGTGGTCGAAAGTTTTCCACAGGTTGTGGACGGAGCATGTGCACACAGCGGCGGATCGAGTTGTCCACCGCCGACCCACAGGCCCGGCCGTGTTGTGCACAGCTTTTCCCGACTTCTCCACAGGGCTGTCCACTGTTCGACAACACAACGCGACGCATCACCCGTACGTGTGAAAGGCGTCACACCAAGAGGCAGGGTTGGGCTGTTGAGAAGGTGGGTAAAACTGTGGGCGACCCTGGGGAGAAGTCACGGCTCGCTGTGCATCGGCTGTGCAGAACTTCCGGACGTCCACAGCCGGCCCCTCTCCGTCCACCGCCCCGTCCACAGGCACGGTGGACAAAATCACCGCTCTGACCTGCGCGGATCGAGTTATCCCCGATATCCACAGGCCCTACTACTACGACCACGGATATAAAGCGGGAACTTCGCTCGGAAACGGGCCCTGTGCACAACTCGGCCCGACCGCGCCCCGGAGCTCTCACCACGACTTGACCCCGACCTGCTCCGGCTGTCAGTGGTGTGCGTCAGACTGGTCTCCGGCGACAAGCCGACGACGAAGGCCAGCAAGGCGAGCAGCCAGCAACAGCAGGAGGCGGCTTAGGTGAAGATCCGGGTGGAGCGTGACGTCCTCGCGGAGGCGGTGGCATGGGCGGCCCGCAGCCTCCCGGCCCGGCCTCCGGTGCCGGTTCTCGCGGGATTGCTGCTGAAGGCCGAGGAGGGCTCGCTGAGCCTGTCCGGCTTCGACTACGAGGTCTCGGCGCGGGTCTCGGTGGAGGCGGATGTGGAGGAGGAGGGGACGGTCCTCGTCTCCGGCCGCCTCCTCGCGGACATCTCCCGCGCCCTCCCCAACCGTCCCGTGGAGATTTCCACAGACGGTGTACGAGTGAGCGTCGTCTGTGGCTCCTCGCGGTTCACACTCCACACACTGCCTGTGGAGGAGTACCCGGCCCTTCCCCAGATGCCGAGCGCGACCGGCACGGTCCCCGGCGAGGTCTTCGCGGCCGCCGCCGCCCAGGTGGCCATCGCGGCAGGGCGCGACGACACGCTGCCGGTGCTCACCGGCGTCCGGATCGAGATCGAGGGGGACACGGTCACCCTGGCGTCCACCGACCGCTACCGCTTCGCGGTCCGCGAGTTCCTGTGGAAGCCGGAGACGCCGGACGCCTCCGCGGTGGCGCTGGTGCCCGCCAAGACGCTGCTGGACACGGCGAAGTCGCTGAGCGGTGGGGACGACGTGACGCTGGCGCTGTCGGGCGGGGGCGCCGGTGAGGGCCTGATCGGCTTCGAGGGCAACGGCCGGCGGACCACGACGCGCCTGCTCGAGGGCGACCTGCCGAAGTACCGGACCCTGTTCCCGACGGAGTTCAACTCGATCGCCGTGATCGAGACGGCTCCGTTCGTGGAGGCGGTCAAGCGCGTCTCGCTGGTGGCCGAGCGGAACACCCCGGTGCGGCTCTCCTTCGAGCAGGGCGCGCTGACGCTGGAGGCCGGCTCCAGCGACGACGCGCAGGCCGTGGAGCGGGTGGACGCGCAACTGGAGGGCGAGGACATCTCGATCGCCTTCAACCCCGGCTTCCTGCTGGAGGGGCTGAGCGCCATCGACGCGCCGGTCGCTCAACTGTCCTTCACGACCTCGACCAAGCCCGCCCTGCTGAGCGGCAAGCCCGCGGTGGACGCGGAGGCGGACGAGTCGTACAAGTACCTGATCATGCCGGTGCGACTGTCGGGCTGAGGCCGCCCTGCGACCGCCGTCCGCGTCCACCGCAAAGTGCCGCCCGACCGGGTACCCGGCCGCGGGCCGGGTGCGCGGGGGCAGCCTCCGCGAGGCCGCGACCGGCGGTTTCACAGGCGGCCGGCCGCGCATTCGAGCGGGGTACGGCCGCAGGTGTGCGGCACCCCCTCGGGCGTAGGCTCGTACCCGGGTACGCAAAGCCAGAACACCGAAGAAAGGCCCCTTGATGGAGCTCGGTCTCGTCGGTCTCGGCAAAATGGGCGGCAACATGCGCGAGCGCATCCGCCGTGCCGGCCACACCGTCGTCGGATACGACCGCAACCCGGACCTCGCCGATGTCGACAGTCTCGAGGAACTGGTGGGGTCGCTGAAGGCCCCGCGGGTGGTGTGGGTCATGGTTCCGGCCGGAGCCGCCACCCAGGCGACCATCGACGCGCTGGGGGAGCTGCTCTCCCCGGGCGACGTGGTCGTGGACGGCGGGAACTCCCGCTGGACCGACGACGAGAAGCACGCCGAACAGTTGGCGGCCAAGGGCATCGGCTTCGTGGACTGTGGGGTCTCCGGTGGTGTGTGGGGCCTGGAGAACGGTTACGCGCTGATGTACGGCGGCGACGCCGAGCACGTGGCGAAGGTGCAGCCGATCTTCGACGCGCTCAAGCCGGAGGGCGAGTTCGGCTCCGTGCACGCCGGGAAGGTGGGCGCGGGCCACTTCGCGAAGATGGTCCACAACGGCATCGAGTACGCGATGATGCAGGCCTTCGCCGAGGGCTGGGAGCTGCTGGAGGCGGCGGACGCGGTGACCGACGTCCGCGAGGTCTTCCGCTCCTGGCGGGAGGGCACGGTCATCCGCTCCTGGCTGCTCGACCTGGCCGTCCGCGCGCTGGACGACGACGAGCACCTGGGGGCGCTGCGCGGTTACGCGGCCGACTCCGGCGAGGGACGGTGGACGGTGGAGGCGGCGATCGACCACGCCGTTCCGCTGCCCGCGATCACCGCGTCGCTGTTCGCGCGGTTCTCGTCGCGCCAGGAGGACTCCCCGCAGATGAAGATGATCGCCGCGCTGCGCAACCAGTTCGGTGGCCACGCGGTGACCGCCGCCGCCGGCGGCGAGAAGGGCGCCGACTCGCCGGGCGCGGATGTCGTCCCGCCCGTCGGCGGCTGAGCGTCACACAAGGAACCGATGCACGTCACGCATCTGTCGCTCGCCGACTTCCGGTCGTACGCCCGGGTCGAGGTCCCGCTCGATCCGGGCGTCACGGCTTTCGTCGGCCCGAACGGCCAAGGCAAGACGAACCTCGTCGAGGCCGTGGGGTATCTCGCGACTCTGGGCAGTCACCGGGTGGCCTCAGACGCCCCGTTGGTGCGGGCCGGCGCCGCCCGCGCCGTCATACGCGCGGTGGTGCGCCAGGGGGACCGGCAGCAGTTGGTGGAGCTGGAGTTGAATCCGGGGAAGGCCAACCGGGCCCGGATCAACCGATCGTCGCAGGTCAGGCCGAGGGATGTGCTGGGCATCGTGCGCACGGTGCTGTTCGCCCCGGAGGACCTGGCGCTGGTGAAGGGGGACCCCGGGGAGCGACGCCGTTTCCTGGACGAGTTGGTGACGGCCCGGTCGCCGCGGATGGCGGGGGTGCGGGCGGACTACGAGCGGGTGCTCAAACAGCGGAACACCCTGTTGAAGACGGCCGCGATGGCCCGTCGGCACGGTGGCGGGTCCGGGAGCGGAGCGCTGTCCACCCTGGACGTGTGGGACCAGCACCTGGCCCGTGCCGGGGCGGAGTTGCTCTCCCAGCGGATGGCTCTGGTGGCGGCGTTGGGTCCGCTGGCGGACGAGGCGTACGAGCGGCTGGCGCCGGGCGGGGGCCCGGTGGCGTTGGAGTACCGCACCCCGGTGGAGGGCGGTACGCGCGAGGAGTTGTACGAGCAGTTGCTGGCCGCGCTGGCCGATGCCCGCCGTCAGGAGATCGAGCGCGGGGTGACGTTGGTGGGCCCGCACCGTGACGACCTGGTGCTGAAGCTGGGGGAGTTGCCCGCCAAGGGGTACGCGAGCCACGGCGAGTCGTGGTCGTACGCCCTGGCACTGCGGCTGGCCTCCTACGACCTGCTGCGGAGCGAGGGCAACGAGCCGGTGCTGGTCCTCGACGACGTCTTCGCCGAGTTGGACGTCCGCCGGCGGGACCGACTGGCCGAGCTGGTGGCGTCCGGTGAGCAGGTGCTGGTGACGGCGGCGGTCGAGGACGACGTGCCGAAGGCGTTGGCGGGGGCGCGGTACGTGGTCGGCGGTGGGGAGGTGACCCGTCTGTGACGGAACACCGGCGTCCGGAGGAGGACCGGGGGGAAGGTCCCGGCGAGGCGGTCGACCGGTCCGCGGAGGTGAGGATTCCGGGGCCGGCCCCGGAGCCGTCGGGCGTGGACCTGGCGCGGGTGGCGCTGCGGGCGGCCCGCGAGCAGGCGCGGGCCCGGGGCACGGTGGCGCGGCGGAAGCGGGAGGCCCGCGCGGGCGGGCTGCGGTCGGGAGCGCGGCGGGACGGCCGTGATCCCCTGCCGCTGGGTGCGGCGATCGAGCGGCTGAAGACCGAGCGCGGCTGGGAGATGCCGATGGCGGTCGGTGGTGTGATGGGCCGCTGGCCGGACTTGGTGGGGCCAGACCTCGCACGGCACTGCGTCCCGCAGTCGTACGACGAGCGGGAGCGGGTGCTGTCGGTGCGCTGTGACTCGACGGCGTGGGCGACGCAGGTGCGGCTGTTGGCGCCGCAGCTCGTGGCGCGGCTGAACGCCGACCTCGGGCCGGGGACGGTGAAGTTGATCAAGGTTCGGGGGCCGGAGGCCCCGAACACCCGGCACGGCCCGCTGCGCGCGCCGGGGAGCAGGGGCCCCGGGGACACCTACGGCTGACGCGTCCGGCGCACCGCTGTGGACGGAACGCGGGTGAACCGCGGACGAGCCGTGTGCGAGCGTGGGAGCGGTACCGGAGCGCCGGAGAAAACGGACGAAAAGGATTATTTCGTGAGCGCGCTCACAGTGACGGAGCCTTGACATCCGGAAGCGCTGAGGGGCGTCTTGGGCGTCTCGGGGGCCCGGCCCGCATATAGGGAGTCGGCTCATGCCGGTTCAGGGCGGCACATGAGGAGCCAGGTACCCGCAAACCCCCATCGTTGTCAGTCGTACCGGTAGACTGGAAGCACACCCGCCTTACTGCGGAACAAGTCGAACGACGCAGCCGCTCCTGCTCGCCCGGACGGGGTTCCTTCCCGCCGAACGCAGGGGGAGGCTTGTGCTGTGCCAGAAAGGGCGCTTCGTGGCCGATTCCGGCAACTCCAACGAAACCTTCCCTGCTACCGGCGGGGATTCCCCTGTCCCGTCCGCGACCCCGCCCGCCCCCGAGGCCGGTGGTGGCGATTCGTCGTACGACGCCAGTGCGATCACGGTCCTGGAGGGTCTGGACGCGGTCCGCAAGCGGCCGGGCATGTACATCGGCTCCACCGGTGAGCGTGGTCTTCATCACCTCGTCTCCGAGGTGGTCGACAACTCCGTCGACGAGGCGCTGGCCGGCTACGCGGACACCATCGACGTGACGCTGCTGGCCGACGGCGGCGTCCGGGTCGTGGACAACGGGCGCGGTATCCCGGTGGGCATCGTCCCCTCGGAGGGCAAGCCGGCCGTCGAGGTCGTGTTGACGGTGCTGCACGCGGGCGGCAAGTTCGGCGGGGGCGGCTACGCCGTCTCCGGCGGTCTGCACGGTGTGGGCGTCTCGGTGGTCAACGCGCTGTCGACCAGGCTGTCGGTGGAGATCCGGACCGACGGCTACCGGTGGACGCAGGACTACAAGATGGGCGTGCCGACCGCACCGCTCCAGCGGTGGGAGCCCACCGACGAGACGGGTACCTCCGTCACCTTCTGGGCCGACGGCGACATCTTCGAGACGACCGAGTACTCCTTCGAGACGCTCTCGCGCCGTTTCCAGGAGATGGCGTTCCTCAACCGCGGTCTGACGATCACCCTGACCGACGAGCGGGAGGCCGCCAAGCTGACGGCGGGCGCGGACACCACGGACGAGGCGGAGGACGACAAGCCGCGCCACGTCCGGTACCACTACGAGGGCGGCATCTCGGACTTCGTCCGCCACCTCAACTCCCGCAAGGGCGAGCCGGTCCACCCCTCCGTGATCGACATCGAGGCGGAGGACAAGGAGCGCCGGATCTCGGTGGAGATCGCGATGCAGTGGAACACCCAGTACACCGAGGGTGTCTACAGCTTCGCGAACACCATCCACACCCACGAGGGCGGCACCCACGAGGAGGGCTTCCGCGCGGCGTTGACCGGTCTGGTCAACCGTTACGCCCGCGACAAGAAGCTGCTGCGGGAGAAGGACGACAACCTCACCGGCGAGGACATCCGCGAGGGCCTGACGGCCATCATCTCGGTGAAGCTGGGCGAGCCGCAGTTCGAGGGCCAGACCAAGACGAAGCTGGGCAACACCGAGGCCAAGACCTTCGTCCAGAAGATCGTCCACGAGCACCTGAGCGACTGGCTGGACCGCAACCCCAACGAGGCGGCCGACATCATCCGCAAGGCCATCCAGGCGGCCACCGCGCGCGTGGCGGCCCGCAAGGCACGGGACCTGACCCGGCGCAAGGGCCTGCTGGAGACGGCGTCGCTGCCGGGCAAGCTGAGCGACTGCCAGTCCAACGACCCCTCCAAGTGCGAGATCTTCATCGTCGAGGGCGACTCCGCGGGCGGCAGCGCCAAGTCCGGCCGCAACCCGCAGTACCAGGCCATCCTCCCGATCCGGGGCAAGATCCTGAACGTGGAGAAGGCGCGGATCGACAAGGTCCTGCAGAACCAGGAGGTCCAGGCGCTGATCTCGGCCTTCGGCACCGGGATCCACGAGGACTTCGACATCGCCAAGCTCCGCTACCACAAGATCATCTTGATGGCGGACGCCGACGTCGACGGCCAGCACATCAACACCCTGCTGCTGACGCTCCTGTTCCGCTTCATGCGCCCGCTGGTCGAGGCCGGCCACGTCTTCCTGTCCCAGCCTCCGCTGTACAAGATCAAGTGGTCGCGCGACGAGTTCGAGTACGCCTACTCCGACCGCGAGCGCGACAGTCTGATCCGGCTCGGCCGCGAACAGGGCAAGCGCATCAAGGACGACTCGGTGCAGCGCTTCAAGGGTCTGGGCGAGATGAACGCCGAGGAACTGCGCATCACCACGATGGACCCGGCGCACCGGGTGCTGCGGCAGGTGACGCTGGACGACGCGGCCGCCGCCGACGACCTGTTCTCGATCCTGATGGGCGAGGACGTGGAGGCGCGGCGCTCGTTCATCCAGCGCAACGCCAAGGACGTCCGCTTCCTCGACATCTGATCCGAGTCGGCCGTTACGCCGCAGAACGAAAGGGATCGACCACCCATGGCCGACGAGACCTCTCCGACCTCCTTCGAAGGGGACGCTCCCCTTCCCACACCCACACCCGCCGACACCCCGGTCGACGAGACCGCCGGGCACCGCGTGGAGCCCGTCAGCCTCGAGACCGAGATGCAGCGCTCGTACCTCGACTACGCGATGAGCGTCATCGTCTCGCGTGCGCTGCCCGACGTCCGCGACGGCCTCAAGCCGGTGCACCGGCGCGTGCTGTACGCGATGTACGACGGTGGCTACCGCCCCGAGAAGGGCTTCTACAAGTGCGCCCGCGTCGTCGGCGACGTGATGGGCAGTTACCACCCGCACGGCGACACCTCCATCTACGACGCCCTGGTCCGCCTGGCCCAGCCGTGGTCGATGCGGATGCCGCTGGTGGACTCCAACGGCAACTTCGGCTCGCCGGGCAACGACCCGGCCGCGGCCATGCGGTACACCGAGTGCAAGATGGCGCCGCTGGCCATGGAGATGCTCCGGGACATCGACGAGGAGACCGTCGACTTCCAGGACAACTACGACGGCCGCAACCAGGAGCCGACCGTCCTGCCGTCGCGCATCCCCAACCTGCTGATCAACGGCTCGGCGGGCATCGCGGTCGGCATGGCCACCAACATCCCCCCGCACAACCTGCGCGAGGTCGCCGCCGGCGCCCAGTGGTACCTGGAGCACCCGGAGGCCACCAGCGAGGAGCTGCTGGACGCGCTGCTGGAGCGCATCAAGGGCCCCGACTTCCCCACCGGCGCGCTGGTGGTGGGCCGCAAGGGCATCGAGGAGGCGTACCGCACCGGCCGCGGCTCGATCACGATGCGCGCGGTCGTCGAGGTGGAGGAGATCCAGGGCCGCCAGTGCCTGGTCGTCACCGAGCTGCCCTACCAGGTGAACCCGGACAACCTGGCGCTGAAGATCGCCGAGTTGGTCAAGGACGGGAGGATCGCCGGCATCGCGGACGTCCGCGACGAGACGTCCTCCCGCACCGGACAGCGGCTGGTGATCGTCCTCAAGCGGGACGCGGTCGCCAAGGTCGTGCTGAACAACCTGTACAAGCACACCGACCTGCAGACCAACTTCGGCGCCAACATGCTGGCCCTGGTCGACGGGGTGCCGCGCACCCTGTCGCTGGACGCCTTCATCCGCAACTGGGTCGCCCACCAGGTCGACGTCATCGTCCGCCGCACCCGCTACCGGCTGCGCAAGGCCGAGGAGCGCGCTCACATCCTGCGCGGTCTGCTCAAGGCGCTGGACGCGATCGACGAGGTCATCGCCCTGATCCGACGCAGCCACACCGTGGAGGTGGCGCGCGAGGGCCTGATGGGCCTGCTGGCCATCGACGAGATCCAGGCGAACGCGATCCTGGAGATGCAGCTTCGCCGCCTGGCGGCCCTGGAGCGGCAGAAGATCACCGCCGAGCACGACGAACTCCAGGCGAAGATCGACGAGTACAACGCGATCCTGGCCTCGCCCGAGCGGCAGCGGCAGATCATCGGTGAGGAACTCGCCGCGATCGTCGAGAAGTTCGGTGACGACCGGCGCAGCAAGCTGGTGCCCTTCGAGGGCGACATGTCCATCGAGGACCTGATCGCCGAGGAGGACATCGTCGTCACCATCACGCGGGGCGGCTACGTCAAGCGGACCAAGACCGACGACTACCGCTCGCAGAAGCGCGGCGGCAAGGGCGTGCGGGGCACGAAGCTGAAGGAAGACGACATCGTCGACCACTTCTTCGTCACCACCACGCACCACTGGCTGCTGTTCTTCACCAACAAGGGCCGGGTGTACCGGGCCAAGGCGTACGAACTGCCGGACGCCGGACGGGACGCGCGCGGTCAGCACGTCGCGAACCTGCTGGCGTTCCAGCCGGACGAGACGATCGCTCAGGTCCAGGCCATCCGCGACTACGAGGCCGCCCCGTACCTGGTGTTGGCCACCAAGTCGGGTCTGGTGAAGAAGACCCCGCTGAAGGACTACGACTCCCCGCGCTCCGGCGGCGTCATCGCCATCAACCTCCGGGAGTTGGAGGGCGGCGGCGAGGACGAGTTGATCGGCGCCGAGCTGGTCTCGCCGACGGACGACCTGCTGCTGATCAGCAAGAAGGCGCAGTCGATCCGGTTCACGGCCACGGACGAGTCGCTGCGCCCGATGGGACGTGCCACCTCGGGTGTGAAGGGCATGAGTTTCCGCGAGGGGGACGAGCTGCTCTCGATGAACGTCGTGCGGCCCGGTACGTTCGTGTTCACCGCCACCGACGGCGGGTACGCGAAGCGCACGGCCGTGGACGAGTACCGTGTGCAGGGCCGTGGCGGTCTGGGCATCAAGGCGGCCAAGATCGTCGAGGATCGCGGCTCGCTGGTGGGGGCCCTGGTGGTCGAGGAGACGGACGAGATCCTCGCCATCACCCTCGGCGGTGGCGTGATCCGCACGCGGGTCGACGAGGTCAGGGAGACGGGCCGTGACACGATGGGCGTCCAACTGATCAACCTCGGCAAGCGTGACGCCGTGGTCGGCATCGCGCGCAACGCCGAGGCCAGCCGCGAGGCCGAGGAGGTCGACGCCGAGGAGGGCACCGCGGAGGCCGCGGACGCGTCTTCCTCACAGACGGCAGCCGAGACGGCTCCGGACAACGAGGAGTAGGCAGATCGTGAGTGGAACCACGGGCGTCGCCAGGGGCGGCAACATCGATGGCGGCGCCCGTGGACCGGCCGCTGACGACGCTCGCAACCAGGGCGAATCCCACCGTGGGGGAACAACCGTGACCAGTGCCCACCCGCACCCGCAATCCCAGGCCCAGCCGCACCATCCGCCGCAGGCTTATCCGGCCCCGCCGGGCAGCACCCCGCCGCCCCGGTCCGCTCAGGACGAGTCCCCGCAGGACGTCGTGCGCCGACCGCGCACGGGGGCCCGCACGGTTCCCCGGACCCGCAAGGCGCGGCTGAGGGTGGCCAAGGCCGACCCGTGGTCGGTGATGAAGGTCAGCTTCCTGCTGGCGATCGCGCTGGGGATCTGCACGATCGTCGCGGTGGCCGTGCTGTGGATGGTGATGGACGCCATGGGGGTGTTCGCCGCCGTCGGCGGGACGGTCAGCGAGGCCACGTCCACCGACGGAGGCGGAGGCTTCGACCTGGAGGGCTTCCTGTCCCTGCCCCGGGTGCTGGCCTTCACCTCGGTCATAGCGGTGATCGACGTGGTGCTGGCGACGGCGCTGGCCACCCTGGGCGCGTTCATCTACAACCTCTCCGCCGGATTCGTGGGCGGCGTCGAGGTGACGCTCGCGGAGGACGAGTGACGGCTTCGGCTGCGTGCTCCGGCCCCACCGGGCCGGAGCCGATTTTGGGAGACGGCTGAAGTGCGCTAATCTTTCGGTGCAGCGCGGGGCTATAGCTCAGACGGTTAGAGCGCTTCCCTGATAAGGAAGAGGCCACAGGTTCAAGTCCTGTTAGCCCCACCACCGCGAACCGCGGATTCGACGCCCGGAATCTCTGTCGAGAAGCCGGGCGTTCGACGTTTCCGGGGTACGCCGGAACTCTCCGGGCTCTCGGGCTCCGGGCCGTTTTTCGGGCCGTGCCCAAAGACGTACCGGTACCGTCCCACCCGGGTCGATCCCCCGGTGCCGGAGGCCGCACGGGTATCATCGGCGCCAGTAGGTCCCAACGTCTATGAAGGACGAGGTAGCGCGGTGAAGAAGCTTCTCCTGATCGCACTGGCCGCCGTGGGCGGGCTCCTCGTGTACCGCCAGATCCAGGCGGACCGCGCCGAGCAGGATCTGTGGACGGAGGCGACCGACTCCGTGCCCGCGAGCTCCGGCGCCTGAGAGCGACATCCCCAGTACTTCCAGCGAAGCCCCGGCCGGTCGGCCGGGGCTTCGCTGTTGCCGCCCCGCTGGTGCCGCCGGGCCGTCACCGCCGGGCGACGGGGGCACCGATCCGCCGGCGACAGCGGTGGCGCGTCCGGTGCAGGATGGTCCGGCCGGTCGCCCGGTGCCGACGGACGGCACGACCGAGACGAGAGGTGGCTCGTGGTGAGGGGACGCACGGTGAGGAGCGCGCTGGCCGCCACGGCGGCGCTGTGCGCGGTCGCGGCGCTGCCGGGAACGGCCGTGGCGGCGGACGGCCCGGAGGGCCTGCCCACCTACCGGACGGCCGCGGACGCACGGCCCGTCACGGGCCGCGAGAGCAGCGCCGACGGGCCGCCGATCGAACCGGGCACCTACACGGACGAGATCTCCCCGGGAGAGCGCGCGTACTACAGCGTCACGCTGGACGACGCCTCCAACGTCTGGATATCCGCCACCGCCCTGCCCGAACCGGGGACCGAGGTCGGCGGCGCCGACGGCATCAAGGTCGCCCTGAAGTCCCCGGAGGGGGCCACCTGCGGCGATTCCGACATCGACTTCGGGGGCGAGGACTCCGCCCGGCCGATCGCCGACTACGCCTGGCGCATGATCAGGAAGGACGGCTACTGCCAGGAGGCCGGGGTCTACCACTTCTCCGTGGAACGGGAGGGCGAGGGCGCCTCCGACCCCGCTCCCTGGCCGGTGGAGATCCGCTTCATGGAGGAGCCGGGGGTGAAGGGGGCACAGCCCACCGCCCAACCCACGGCCCCGTCCGACGCGCGGACCTCCGCCCCGCCGGGGCCGCCGTCCGGGGAGGCCCGGCGCATCGAGGGCGGCACCGGCTTCAACGACGCCGCGAGCATGGGCGAGGGCAACTGGAAGGACCGGCTGCGGCCCGGCGAGACCCGCTTCTACCGGGTACCGGTCGACTGGGGCCAACAGCTCTTCACCACCGTGGAGTTCGGCACCACCGGGAGCGGCGAGGCACCCTTCGTCGGCGGCGCCTTCCGAGTGGACTTCTACAACCCGGCCCGAGGGCAGGTCGAGAGCCGGAGCCTGGGCTACCAGGCCGACCGGCCCGCCGCGCTCTCCCTGGAGAGCCGGCGCGTCGACTTCGCCAACCGCCACGCGGGCACCACGGAACTCGGCGGCATGCGCTTCGCCGGGTGGTACTACATCGCGGTGCACGCCCACCGGGACCTGGCCGAGTCCGTCGACGGCTCGGTGCCGTTGGTGCTGCGCACCACCGTCGAGGGGACTCCCCGGGGCGGGCCCGAGTACGACGGGGACGCCGTCGCGGCGGGCTTCGGCGTCGAGGAGGGGGACCGCGAGGCCGCCGCCGAGGGACCGAGCGCGACGGACGCCGAGGACGACGGCACACTGCGCGTGGTGGGTTGGGCCGGCATCGGCACCGGGACGGCGCTGCTCCTCGGGCTCGGCCTGTGGACGCTCCTCGCCCGCTCCGGCACCCGTCCGAGGTGACATCGGAGCCGGTGTCCGACGGGCCGCGGGGCTCAGGCCCGTGTCAGTGCCCAGACGCCCACGGCGATGCACAGCAGGGCGAACACCAGGATCGGAATCGCCGCCTTCGGGGGCGGTCCCGGCCGCCGTGCGGGTCCGGGTGACGGCGAAGGGGGCGGAGACGGGACGGCCGGCGGGGCGACGACCGGGGGAGCGGCGTACGCGGGGCCGGGATCGGGCCGGTACCCGTCGGTGTAGGGCCCGGTGGGCGGCGTTCTGGTGTGGGGTCCGGTGTGAGGCGTCCCGGTGTGGGGCGGAGCCGGATGGGGCGGCGGATACGGCGGCGGGGACTGCGGCCGGTGCCACGGGCGGGACTGCTGTGCGTGGTCCGGTGCCGCCGTGGGCGGCGGTGTGACGGGCCGCTCCGGGTGCGGCGGCGGCGCCCCCCACGCCGGCGGCGCGAGACGGAAGTCGTCGGTGTCCGAGGACGGGGGAACGGGCACGGGCGGGGCGGTGGAACCGGTGGGGTGGGCGCCCTCGGTGGGGCCGTGGGGCGCCTCGTCCGCGCGGTGGGCCCCCGATACCGTCCGGCCGCCCTCCGGGCCGTCCGGCCCGAAACCCGGCGGCAGCGGCCCGACCTGGTCGAAGACCTCCACGGCCTCCTGCTCCGGCGTGGAGTCCGTCGGCAGCAGCTCCACGACCGAGGCCAGCGCCTTCCGCACGCCCGTCGCCGTGCGGAACCGGGCCTCCGGATCGGGGTGCAGCAGGGTGCCGAGCACCTCCCACAGCGGCTCCGGGACGTCCCGCGGGGCCGGGGGGACCCCGTTGGTGTAGGCCTCCACCAGCGCCTGGGAGTCCGGTTTCCCCCCGGTGAGGAGGTACAGCGCGACCAGTCCGACCGCGTACAGGTCGGCGGGGAAGTCCGGTTCGGCGCCCAGCAGTTGCTCGGGAGCGAAGTACCCCGGCGTGCCGACGACGTAGTCGGCCTCCGTCAGCCGGGGCTCGCCCTTGCGCATGGCGATGCCGAAGTCGGACAGCCGGAGGTGGGGACGGCCGGTGCCGGTGGCCTCCAGCAGGACGTTGGCGGGTTTGATGTCGCGGTGCACCACGTCCTCGGCGTGCACCGCGGCCAGTCCGGACAGCAACTGGTCGAGCAGGACGCACACATAGGCGGGGGGCAGCGGGCCGTAGTCGCCGACGAGGTGCGCGAGCGAGCCGCCGCGGACCAGGTCCATGGTGAACAGGACCTTGTCGTCGTCGGCGGCCCAGCTCATGGGGGCCAGGACGTGGGGGTGGTCGATGCGCAGCGCCTGCTCGCGGACGAACCGCAGGAGGGTGTGCGCGTCGCTCTGTTGGAGGACCTTGGCGGCCACGTACCGCCGGCGTCGGTGGTCCCAGGTGCGCCAGACCGCGCCGACGCCGCCGCGCCCGATCGGATCGACCAGCTCGTACCGGCCGGCGAAGACCTCACCCATCGCGCCGCGCCCGTTCCCGTCGCCGTGTCACCGTGCCCGTCACGTCCACCCCGCTCCGGCCCGCGCCCGTCGGGCCCGCTCAGGCCTGGTGGGCCTCGTAGTGCCGGACCGCGTCCGCGGTCTTCCCGGCGCCGTACACCCGGAGGAACTCCGCCAGTTCCGGATGGGTGGGGGCGAGGGCGCCCGCGGCCTCGATGATGTCGGCCGCGTCGGCGACCGAGCGCAGCAGCGCCTGGATCTCGCGGACCACGCGCTTGACGGTCGTCGCCTGCCCCCCGGAGGGAGCGGTGTGGTTGGTGGTGCTCAGCACGTTGCCGCCGGCGGTGCGGCGGATCTCCTCCATGCGCTGGGTCGCCTCGGCGGCGGTGACTATGCCCTTGCTGACATCGGCGGCCAACTCCTGGAGCGCCTGCACCCGCTGGACGACGGCCGGATTGCCGATCTTCGCGCGCTGACCGCTCATCAACTGGGAGAGCATGGGAGCGGACAGACCGAGGACCGTCGCCAGCCGGGCCTGATTGAGCCCGAGGTCGTCGATGAGCCGGCGGAAGAGGGTGCCCAGGGGTTCGCCGTACCACTGGGTCTGCAGTTCCCTCGCCTTGGCGGTGGCCTCCTGTTGCGTTGCGTCCATCGCAGCTCCCCTGTCCCCATGTGTCCGCTTCGCTGGAGCGAACTCCCGGAGCATCCTACGGAGCGTGTGGACGCGGAGCGATACCCGGTCGGAACGAACGTCGGTGATTGGGTACTCTGGTCACGATGGGGCTTTAGCTCAGTTGGTAGAGCGCTGTCTTTGCATGGCAGATGTCAGGGGTTCGACTCCCCTAAGCTCCACACCGCGACGGGCCCGGCGCCGGTGGACTCACGAGTCCTCGGCACCGGGCCTTCGTCATGCGAGGGAAGCGCGCGGACGCGCGGGGCGGGGGCACCGTCAGCCCTGCTCCTCGGACGGCGTGACCTCGGCCTGCCGGCCCTCGGGGGAACCGTCCGCGTCGGCGCGGGTGGCACCGCTTCCGACCTCGGTGGCGGCCGGGGGCTCGACCAGCCAGTCGGGGTTGGACTGGCTGTCCCACCACTTCCAGGCGGCCACCGCGCCGCCGACGACGAGACCGACCACCGTCAGGCGCTTGAACGCCTGGCCGGCGCGATTCCGCCGGGCCCGGCGCCGGGCGAGCCTGCGGATGTCGTCGGCGGTCAGCTCGCCGCGCAGCGCGGCGACGGCCGCGGCCGACCGGGCCATCGCCGCCTCCCGTGCCGGACCGGCCATGGCGCGGGCGGCCTCGACGCGGGGCGCGGCGAACTCGCTCGCCGCCTTCGCGGCCTCGCGGGTGCGCCGGGCCGCGTGGGCGGCGGCCATGTCGACCGCCGGAGGCAGGGTCTCGCGTACGTGCGTCAGCCGAGGAGCGACGTGGGAGGCGTACTGCCCGCGCACGGCGGTCCTGGCCTGTGCGGTCGCGAGGTTCACCTTCGGCGCCACCACCTCCGCGGCGTGCCGCATGCTCTCCCTCGCGTTGTCGGTCGCGCTGCGCACGCTGTCCATGCGGGTCACAGGTTCTCCTCCTCGTCGGTGGCGTGATTCTCTCCGCCTTCCACCAGTGGTGAAGATCATGCCTGCACAACGGTGGCGAGGCATGCCCCAACGGGCATCCGGGCTATACCGGATGATCGTCCCGGAAGGGGGACGGTTCGGCGGTGCCGGACGGGTACCCGGGCTGTGCGAGGATCGGGGGGTTACGAACCGGCAGATGGAAGGTAGATCGTGGCCGAGCAGCTCTACGCCACCCTGAAGACCAACCAGGGCGACATCACCGTCCGGCTCTTCCCGGACCACGCGCCGAAGACGGTCAAGAACTTCGTCGAACTCGCCGAGGGACAGCGCGAGTGGACCCACCCGGCCACCGGCAAGAAGTCCACCGACAGGCTGTACGACGGCACGGTCTTCCACCGGGTGATCGAAGGCTTCATGATCCAGGGCGGGGACCCGCTGGGCAACGGCACCGGCGGTCCCGGATACGAGTTCGCCGACGAGTTCCACCCGGACCTGGCCTTCACCCGGCCGTACCTGCTGGCGATGGCCAACGCCGGTCCGGGCACCAACGGCTCGCAGTTCTTCATCACCGTCGCCCCGACCGCCTGGCTGACCGGCAAGCACACCATCTTCGGCGAGGTCGTCGACAAGGAGAGCCAGAAGGTCGTGGACGCCATCGCGACCACGCAGACCAACCCGCGCACCGACCGTCCCGTGCGGGACGTCGTGATCGAGACGGTGGTCGTCGAGCGCCGCTGACCGGGCGGCCGGCGAACGTCGAACCAACCGGCACCCGGATCGGGGAACCGACCGCCCCGCCTGACCGTAGGACAGGTGGGGCGGCGTTCGTCGTCCGTGCGCCGTCGTCCGTACGCCGAGTGCGTGCGTGATGTCCGTACGCGAGGGGGCGAGGGGTGTGGCCATGGAGGAGCAGCAGGGGCAGTCACGGCCGGCGTCGGCGCGCTGTTACCGGCATCCGGACCGGGAGACGGGGATCTCCTGTACCCGTTGTGACCGGCCGATCTGTCCGGAGTGCATGATCCAGGCATCCGTCGGCTTCCAGTGCCCCGAGTGCGTCCGCGGCGGATCGGGGACGGGCCACGCCCCCGGCGCGTCCCGCCCGCGCACCCTGGCGGGCGGCGCCGTCACCGCCGATCCGCGGCTGGTCACCAAGGTGCTGCTGGGCATCAACGTGGCGGTGTTCGTCGCGGTGCTCGCGGTCGGCGACCGGCTGGTCGAGGCGCTGGCCATGGTGGGCTACGCCTACGACCCGGATCCGGCCGTGTTCGACTGGATCGGGGTCGCGGACGGCGAGTGGTACCGGATGCTGACCTCCGCCTTCCTCCACCAGGAGGTCTGGCACATCGGCTTCAACATGCTGGCGCTGTGGTGGCTCGGCCCACAACTGGAGGCGGCGCTGGGCCGTTGGCGGTACCTGGCGCTGTACCTGCTGTCCGCGTTGGGCGGCAGCACGCTGACGTACCTGGTCGCCGCGCAGAACCAGTTGTCGCTGGGCGCCTCGGGCGCGATCTTCGGCCTGTTCGGGGCGACGGCCGTGCTGATGCGGCGGATGAGGTACGACATGCGCCCCATCCTGGTGCTGCTGGCGATCAACCTGGTGATCACCTTCACCTTCTCCGGCATCGCCTGGGAGGCCCACATCGGGGGCCTGGTCACGGGAGCGGTCGTCGCCTACGCGATGGTGCACGCCCCGCGGAACCGGCGGGCGCTGGTGCAGTACGGCACGTGCGCGGCGATGTTCCTGGTCATGGCCGTCGTCTGCGTGGTCCGTACGGTGGGGCTGCTCGGCTGAGGACGACCGGGACGAGCTGGGGACAGGCTGGGGAGAGACAGAGTCATGGCCATGGTTATCCACAGCCTGTGACCGATCTTGTGCATGACGTGGGCAGGCGGCAGCGGCGACCGTACTCGGACGCGTTTCCCCAGGAAGACAGGGGTGAACCGGCTCGCCTACCGAGGGCCACCAGTCATAACGACAGCCAAGCGGAAAAAGTTATCCACAGATCTTCGGGAGTTTTCCCAGGGCTGTGGAAGACCTGTGGACAACCCGGAGCGCGCCGGCTACTTCCACTGTGTGGAGACGACGAACCCCGCCGCGATGAAGCCGAAGCCCACCACGATGTTCCAGTTGCCGAGCGACTTGATCGGCAGGTCGCCCGTCGTCACATAGAAGACGACGATCCAGGCGAGACCGATCAGGAACAGGAGCAGCATCAACGGAGCCACCCAGCTCCGCCCCGCACTGAGGTTGATGTTCGCGGCCTGCTTCGCCGGCGGCGGCGTGAAATCGTCCTTCTTGCGGATCCGTGACTTCGGCACGAGGGACTCTCCTGTCGATGCGCTGCGTGACTGCGCTGGCCTGCTCCGCGGTGTCCTCCCCCCGATCGCTCCGGCCGGGGGCCGGAGGGAGGCCGGGGAGGGGACGTTGCCTCATTCCGTTAGCGTAGTACCTCCGCGCGCTGGAAGGAGACATGGGTAAGGTGACAAGTTCCCGCTTCCGGCCCGTCAGGCTCGCGACGGCCGGGGTCTTCGCCCTGGCCGGTTTCCTCTTCTGGGTGAGCTTCAACACCGCTCAGGGCACCGATCTGCGCACCGACGACTCGATGCTGCGCCTGTCGGACCTCATCCGAGAGCGCAGCCAGAACAACCAGGAGCTGGACTCCTCCGTCTCCGAGCTCCGCCGGGAGGTCGACTCCCTCGCCCGCCGCGACAGCGGCGGCACCGAGGCCGAGGAGCGCGTCTTCGAGGAACTGGAGAGGGCCGCGGGCTCCCGGAAGCTCTCCGGCCCCGGCCTCACCGTCACCCTCGACGACGCGCCGCCCGACGCGGGACCCCGGATGCCCGGCATCCCCGACCCCCAGCCCAACGACCTCGTCGTCCACCAGCAGGATCTCCAGGCCGTGGTGAACGCCCTGTGGGAGGGCGGCGCCCGCGGGATAAAGGTCATGGACCAGCGGCTGATCTCCACCAGCGCGGTGCGTTGCGTCGGCAACACCCTGATCCTCCAGGGCCGCCTGTACTCGCCGCCGTACACCATCACCGCCGTGGGCGACACCGAGGAGCTGCGCGCCGCCCTGGACCGGGCGCCGGCCGTGCGGAACTATCGCGAGTACGTCGACGCCTATGGTCTGGGTTGGTCGGTGGACGAGCACGACGAGGTGACGCTCCCCGGCTACACCGGCGCGGTGGACCTGCGCCACGCCCAGCCGGTGGGCTGAGCCCCGGCCGGCGACGGGCCGGCCGCTCGTGTGGGGCGTCACGCATTGCGCCGCTTGGGGCCCCGGCTGGCCCGCGGACCCGTACTCTGGGTGCGCGAGAGAGAGAAGGGACGGCAATACGGCATGTACGGCTGGATCTGGCGGCATCTGCCGGGCAACACGCTGGTACGCGCGCTGATCTCGCTCGTACTGGCTCTGACGGTCGTCTACGTGCTCTTCCAGTACGTCTTCCCCTGGGCGGAGCCCCTGCTGCCGTTCAGCGACGGCACGCTCGACGAGAGGCAGGCGGGCTGATGCGGACGGGTGCGCGCGTCCTGGTCGTCGACAACTACGACAGCTTCGTCTTCAACCTCGTCCAGTACCTGTACCAGCTCGGCGCCGAGTGCGAGGTGCTCCGCAACGACGAGGTCCGCCCCGAGCACGTGTCGGGGGCCTCTCCCGGGGAGCCGGGGAGAGGCTTCGACGGGGTGCTGCTCTCCCCCGGCCCCGGAACGCCCGAGGAGGCCGGGGTCTGCGTCGAGATGGTCCGGCACTGCGCCGCCGCCGGGATCCCCGTCTTCGGGGTCTGCCTGGGGATGCAGTCCATGGCCGTCGCGTACGGCGGTGTGGTGGGCCGGGCACCGGAGTTGCTGCACGGCAAGACGTCGCCGGTCTTCCACGACGGCGTGGGCGTCTTCGCCGGCCTCCCCTCCCCCTTCACCGCGACCCGCTACCACTCGCTGGCGGTCGAACCCGGCACGGTGCCCGCGGAGTTGGAGGTCACCGCCCGGACGGAGACGGGTGTCGTCATGGGCCTGCGCCACCGCGAACTGCCGGTGGAGGGCGTGCAGTTCCACCCCGAGTCGGTGCTCACCGAGTGGGGGCACCGGATGCTCGCCAACTGGCTCGTGCGGTGCGGGGACGTCGACGCGGTCGAACGTTCCCGGGGGTTGGCCCCCGTGGTCGGGACGTGACGGCCCTGCGTCCGGAGGGCACGTACGGGAGCGATCCGCACGGCGAACAACCGTACGATCCCTACGCGGACCCGGGCGCGTTCGAGGCCGCGGTGGGACGGCTGGCCGACCCGCTGAACGATCCGCTGCCGGGGCCGGACACGGCTCTGCCGGGGCCGTATCCGCAACCGTATCCGTCGTACGAGGAGCCGTACCGGCACGACGCGTACCCGGCCGACCTTCACGCCCTCGGCGGGCCCCACTCGCAGGCCCACCACTCGCAGGCCCACCACCCGCCGGCCGCCCCCGTCCCGGGGGCGGACGTCCACGGGGACGGCTGGTACGGGACCGCGGCGCCCCCGGCCGGTGCCGCCCCGGCGCCGCCCGTGGTTTCGGAGCCGTCCACAGTGCCGGAGCCGCCCGTGGTCGCGGAACCGGCTTCCGAACCGGCGCCCGTCCTCGACGACGAGACGATGCTGCTGCGTCAGGCCGAGGAGCCGAGCCCGAAGCGCACGGAGCCGGCCCGCCCCCCGGACGGTGGCCGGGCCGCGCGCCGGCGGGCCCAGCGGGCGCGGCGGGAGAGCCCGGCGGTGATCGCCAGCCGGGTCCTCGGCGAGCTGTTCATCACCTTCGGCGTGGTGATGCTGCTGTTCGTCTCGTACCAGTTGTGGTGGACGAACGTGATAGCCAACCAGCAGGCGGGCAACGAGGCGAAGAAGCTCGAACAGCAGTGGGAGGAGAAGGGCGGGGACCGCGACCCCGGCGTCTTCTCCCCCGGCCAGGGCTTCGCCATCATGCACATCCCCAAGTTGGACGTGAAGGTGCCCATAGCCGAGGGGGTCGACGAGAACGGCGTCCTCGACCGCGGCATGGTCGGGCACTACGCCGAGGAGCCCCTGAAGACCGCGATGCCCTGGGACGAGAAGGGCAACTTCGCGGTGGCCGGACACCGCAACACCCACGGCGAGCCGTTCCGGTACATCAACAAGCTGGACCCGGGCGACCCCATCGTGGTCGAGACCAAGGACACCTACTACGTCTACGAGATGACCAGCCGTCTCGACTCCACCCTGCCGTCGAACGTTGGCGTCATCGATCCCGTGCCCAAGGATTCCGGTTTCACCGAGCCCGGCCGGTACGTCACCCTCACCACCTGTACTCCGGAGTTCACCTCGAAGTACCGTCTGATCGTCTGGGGGAAGATGGTCGAGGAACGTCCCAGAAGCGAGGGGATGCCGGACGCGCTCGTCCGATAGCCTGCGCGCGCGGGGGAGGAACAGTGGAGACAGGCGGGTGGTGCGTCCAGTGGCAGTGATCGACCAGGAGGACGAGTCGGGGACGAGTCAGGACGGGCCCCCCGTACCTCGACGCGGACGCGGGGTGCTCGCCACCGTCGTCAGCGTGCTGGGCGAGTTGCTGATCACCGCGGGCGTGATCATGGGACTCTTCGTCGTCTACTCGCTGTGGTGGACGAACGTGGTCGCCAACCGCGAGGCCGAACGCGACGGCGCCGAGGTGCGCGAGAACTGGGCCAGGAACGGACCGGGGGGCACGGAGAAGGAGTTCGACGCCGGGGAGGGCGTCGGCTTCCTCCACGTCCCCTCGATGGGCGGCGAGGTGCTGATCAAGAAGGGCACCTCCACCGAGGAACTCGACAAGGGCGTCGCGGGCTACTACACCAAGCCGGTGGAGGCCACACCGCCCTGGGAGGGCGACGGCAACTTCTCGCTGGCCGCGCACCGCGACGGGCACGGCGCCAAGTTCCACGACATTCACAAGATCGAAAAGGGCGACCCGATCGTCCTCGAGACCGAGGACACCTGGTACGTCTACAAGGTCTACGAGATCCTGCCGAAGACCTCGAAGTACCACGTCGAGGTGCTCGCCGACGTGCCGGAGGTCTCGGGCAAGGAGGAGAAGGGGAAGTACGTCACCCTGACGACCTGTACGCCCGTGCTCACCTCCGACTACCGCTACATCGTGTGGGGTGAGTTGGTGCGCACCGAGAAGGTGGACGAGCGGCGCACCCCGCCGAAGGAGATCCGCTGACCGGAGACGGTCGCAGCGCGGCTCCGTCCGTCGCTCAAGGGAGACAGGGATCCACCGGTGGGTTCTCCGTGACTCAAGACGTTTTCGGCAACGGGCCGGCTTGAAAGCCGATTGTTCGGCCCTTCTTCCGCACCTAGATGAATGAGTCCGATGTCTGTCCTGGTCGCGACCATGGCGAAGGGCGCCCGTTGGTCAGTGTGTGAAGACAAACCTGGACGCCCTTCTGGCAGCA
>NZ_JODL01000041.1 GCF_000718985.1 Streptomyces megasporus
CAGGCCGGAGATCTCCCCCGCGGCCTGCTTGGCGTACAGGCCCTTGACGTCCCGTTCGGAGCAGACCTCGACCGGCGTGGCCACGTGCACCTCCAGGAAGGCGGTGCCCTCCGCCTGGTGGCGCTTGCGCACCGCCTCGCGGCTGTCGGCGTACGGCGCGATGACCGGCACCAGGACCTTCACGCCGTTGGAGGCGAGCAGTTCGGCGACGAAGCCGATCCGCTGCACGTTGGTGTGACGGTCCTCCCGGGAGAAACCCAGACCGGCGGAGAGGAACTCCCTGATCTCGTCGCCGTCCAACACCTCCACGCGGTGTCCCTCGGCGCGCAGTCGGTCGGCCAGCGCCTGGGCGATCGTGGTCTTGCCCGCGCTCGGCAGACCGGTGAGCCACACCGTGGCTCCCGTGTCCGCGCCGGGGACGGTCGCCCCGCTCATCTGCCGCTCCTCATCAGTCGGGTATTCGGGGTGCTCGGAGTGCTCGGGTGTACGGTCGCGGTGCCCGCCATCAGCCGTGCAGTCCGCACTCGGTCTTGCCCCGCCCGGCCCAGCGACCGGCCCGGGCGTCCTCGCCCTCCCGCACCCGGCGGGTGCAGGGGGCGCAGCCGACGGAGGCATAACCGTCCATCAGCAGCGGGTTGGTCAGCACGCCGTGCTCGGCGACATAGGCGTCCACGTCCCGCTGCGTCCAGCGGGCGATGGGCGAGACCTTCACCTTGCCCCGCCTGGCGTCCCAGCCCACGACCGGAGTGTTCGCCCGGGTCGGGGACTCGTCGCGGCGCAGGCCCGTGGCCCAGGCGTCGTACGCCCTCAAGCCCTCCTCCAGCGGCTTGACCTTCCGCAGTGCGCAGCACAGGTCCGGGTCGCGCTCGTGGAGCCGGGGCCCGTACTCGGCGTCCTGCTCGGCGACGGTCTGCCGGGGGGTGAGGGTGATGACGTTGACGTCCATCACCGCCGCCACCGCGTCCCGGGTGCCGAGCGTCTCCGGGAAGTGGTAACCGGTGTCCAGGAAGACCACGTCGACGCCGGGGATCACACGCGAGGCCAGGTGCGCGACGACCGCGTCCTCCATGGAGGAGGTCACGCAGAAGCGTGCCCCGAAGGTCTCGCCGGCCCAGCGGAGGATCTCCGTCGCCGGGGCGTCCTCCAGCTCACGGCCCGCCTCCTCGGCGAGCCGCCGTAGTTCCTCGGCGGTCGGGCGCGGGACGCTCCGCTCGTCCGTGGCGGTCATCGTCGGCCCTCTCCTTCGCCGGCGTCGGACCGCCGCAACCCTTTGGCCAGCAGCCCGAGGAACGAGAGCTTGAAGGCCCGGTTGCAGGACGCGCACTCCCACGCGCCGTGACCGATCTCGGACGGCCGCAGGTCCTCGTCGCCGCAGTACGGGCAGTGGAACGGCGTGGCGCGCTCGCTCACTTCAGGGCCCCCTCGTCGGCACGCGCCGCCCACTGGGCGAAGCGCTCGCCGTCCTGCCGCTCGGCGTGGTAGCGGGTGAGGACGCGCTCGATGTAGTCGGGCAGCTCGGCGGCGGTGACCTTCAGACCGCGGACCTTGCGGCCGAAGGCCGGGTCCAGCCCCAGGGAGCCGCCCAGGTGCACCTGGTAGCCCTCGACCTGCTTGCCGTCGGCATCGGTGACGAGCTGGCCCTTGAGGCCGATGTCCGCGGTCTGGATGCGGGCGCAGGAGTTGGGGCAGCCGTTGACGTTGATGGTGACCGGCTCGTCGAACTTCGGCAGGCGGCGCTCCAGTTCGTCGATGAGGGAGGACGCGCGGCCCTTGGTCTCGACGATGGCCAGCTTGCAGAACTCGATGCCGGTGCAGGCCATGGTGCCGCGCCGGAAGACGGACGGCCTGGTGGTCAGGTCCAACGACTCCAGACCCTCCACCAGGGAGTCCACCTGCTCCTCGGTCACGTCGAGGATGATCATCTTCTGCTCGGGGGTGGTTCGCACCCGGCCCGAGCCGTGGGCCTCCGCCAGGTCCGCGATCTTGGTGAGGGTGGCGCCGTCGACGCGACCGACCCGCGGGGCGAAGCCGACGTAGAAGCGGCCGTCCTTCTGGGCGTGGACGCCCACGTGGTCGCGCCAGCGCTGAGAGGGGAACTCGGGCGCGGGGCCGTCGGCCAGCTTGCGCTTGAGGTACTCGTCCTCCAGCACCCGACGGAACTTCTCCGGGCCCCAGTCGGCGACGAGGAACTTCAGCCGGGCGCGGTTGCGCAGTCGGCGGTAGCCGTGGTCACGGAAGATCGACACGATGCCCTCGTGGACGTCGGGCACGTCCTCCTCGGGCACCCAGGCGCCCAGTCTGACGCCGAACTTGGGGTTGGTGGACAGGCCGCCGCCCACCCACACGTCGAAGCCGGGGCCCAACTCGGGGTGGCGGACGCCGACGAAGGACACGTCGTTGATCTCGTGGGCCACGTCCAGCAGCGGGGAGCCGGAGATCGCCGTCTTGAACTTGCGCGGCAGGTTCGAGTAGGCCGGGTTGCCGACGACGCGGCGCTTGGTCTCCTCCAGGGCGGCGGTGCCGTCGATGATCTCGTCGGCGGCGATCCCGGCCACCGGCGAGCCGAGGAAGGCGCGCGGGGTGTCGCCGCACGCCTCGGTCGTGGACAGGCCCACGGCCTCCAGCCGGCGCCAGATCTCCGGGACGTCCTCGATCCGGATCCAGTGGTACTGGATGTTCTGCCGGTCGGTGATGTCGGCGGTGCCGCGGGCGAACTCCTGGGAGATCTCGCCGACGACGCGCAACTGTTCGGTGGTCAGCCGTCCGCCGTCGATGCGGACGCGCATCATGAAGTACTCGTCCTCCAGCTCCTCCGGCTCCAGGACGGCCGTCCTGCCGCCGTCGATGCCGGGGCGGCGCTGGGTGTACAGGCCCCACCAACGCATCCGGCCCCGCAGGTCGTTGGGGTCGATGGAGGCGAAGCCGGTACGGGAGTAGATCGTCTCAATGCGCGTCCGCACATTGAGACCGTCGTCGTCCTTCTTGAACTGCTCGTTGCCGTTGAGCGGGGTGAAGTGCCCGGCGGCCCACTGGCCCTCGCCGCGGTGGCGACCGGCCTTGCGGCGGGACGGGGCAGCGCTGGCTGGCTTGGCGGTGTCGGCCATGGCGGTGTTCTTGTCCTTCGGCTGGGCTCGGCTGCACGGGAGTGGCCCGGACCCGCGGGAAGCGCGCGGACATGCGCGAACACGGGGGTACGGACGTGAAGCGGGGGGTCGCCTGCCCACGGTGACGGGGCGGCGGGGGTACGGCGGTGCTGGGACTGTCAGCCCGCCGAACAGATGGCGCTGGACATGCGGCCGAGGTCGACGTGCCGCCGACTCACCAAGGCAATTCCAGCTCGAGACATGGCAGAAGCGTGGCACGCGTTTCTCGCGGCCGTCCACCTTTGTCCGGATCACGGACAAAGGTGTCTCGACTGGTGATACTTGTGGCTCTGGTCACATCAGGTTTCGGGCACCCGGCCACGGTCCCGGAGTGGGGACGAGGGGCTCCTCCTCGACCGTGGTGTCGTACACCCGGAAGCCCCGCTTCACATAGTTGTCCAGGGCGTGGGGGCCGTCCTTGCTGCAGGTGTGCAACCACACCCGCCGGGTGGCCTCCCGCCCCGGCCGGCGCTCCGCCATGTCCCAGGCGCGGGCCGTCCCGTACGACAGCAGGTGCCCGCCGATGCCCCGGCCGCGGAAGGCCGGGATCAGGCCGAAGTAGACGATTTCCACGGCCCCTTCCGGCTGAGCCTCCAACTCGACGTACCCGGCCGGGGTGCCGCGGTCGTACGCCACCCACGTCTCCACGCCGGGCCGCTCCAGGAACTCCCGCCACCGCGCGTACGTCCAGCCCAGCCGGTCCGTCCAGGTGACGTCCCCGCCGACGGCGGTGTAGAGGAAGCGGCTGAACTCGGGGCTGGGGATCTCCGCCCGGACTATTCGGACGCCGGAATCGGCGTCCGGGACGCGGGCCGGGGAGAGGTCCTCGGGCGAGGTCTGCTCCAGGAACCACGTGGTGACGGTGACGGTGTCGCTCATGCGGGGCAGTGAAACACACCCGTGCGACGGGTCGGTCTCCCGTCCCACCCGGTGCGTGACGCATGCCACGACAATGGTCCGCATGCCCCCGACCAACAGTTCCCGGACCGGTCGCCCCGCGCCCGAGGCCCCCGTCGCCGTCCTCGGCGAGTGCGTCGCCGACGCCTTCACCGTCCCGTCTCCCGGCGGCGGGGCGGGCCCGTCCGTCCCCACGCTGAGCCTGGAGGTGCTGCCGGGAGGCGGTCCCGCCAACACCGCCGTGGCCCTCGCCCGGCTCGGCACCCCCACCCGTTTCCTCGGCAGGCTGTCCGGGGACGTCTTCGGCCGGCTGTTCCGCGAGCACCTGGCCGGCTCCGGCGTGGACCTCACGGCGGCGGTCGAGGCGGCCGAACCCGCCACCCTGGCGATCGCCGACCTCGACGCGACCGGCCGCGCCGACTACTCCTTCCACGCCGAGGGCACCGCCGACTGGCAGTGGACGGACGACGAACTGGAGAGGGCCGCGGCGGGAGCCGTCTCGTGCCTCCACACCGGCTCCCTCGCCCTGGTGAGGCCGCCGGGCGGCGAGGCGGTGGAGCGACTGCTGGCCGAGGTGCGGGAGAGGGCCACCGTCTCCGTCGACCCCAACGTCCGGCCCCTGCTGGTGGACCCGGCCGTCTACCGGGCGCGACTGGCGCGCTGGTGCGCGCTCGCCGACGTCCTGCGCCTGTCCGGCGACGACCTCGACCACCTCCTGCCGGGCAGCGGACCGGAGGAGGCCGCCGACACCTTCCACGGGCACGGCGTCCGCCTGGTGGTGATCACCCTCGGCGGCGACGGCGCCCTCGCCTCCCTCGACGGCGTCCGGCTGCGGGTGCCGGCGCACCCCGTCACCGTGGTCGACACCGTCGGCGCGGGTGACGCGTTCACGGCCGGGCTGCTGCACGCCCTGCACACCGGCGGCGTCCTCGGCGGACGTCTGGAGGGCCTGACCGTCGACCTGTTGGAGGACGCCCTCGCCACCGGGGCGGCCGTGGCGGCGGCGACCTGCGCGGTGCGGGGCGCCAACCCGCCGTGGGCGCGCCGGACGGGCGGGTCGCCGCGCGGGTGACCCCGCCGCGCCGGCTTCCGTCTCGTCCGACTCCCGCGCGGTGCGGGGCGCGTGCCTCACCCGACCGCCGGCCGGGCCCGTTCCACGATCGCGGCCAGGTCCAGGGCGGGCGGCAGGGTGCCCCAGACCGTGCCCCGCTCGCCGCCCAGCCGGGACGCGCAGAAGGCGTCGGCGACCTCCGGCGGCGCGTGCCGCACCAGCAGCGCCCCCTGGAGGACCAGCGCCGTCCGCTCGGCCACCCGCCGGGCCCGCGCCTCGATCCCCTCCAACTCGGCCAGTTCGCCCAGCAGTTCACGGATCGCGCGGTCCAGCCGGTGGTCGGCGCCCCGGGCCCGCCCGATCTCGGTGAGGAAGGCGGTCAGCGCCTCCGGGTCCTCGCGCACCACCCGCAGCACCTCCAAGGCGAGGCGGTGGCCCGTGTCCTCCCCGGTCGGGTCCGGCGGCGCCCCGTGCGGCAGGGCGGGAACGCCCGGCCCGCCGGCGCAGCCGTCGCCGCCCAGGAGGTCCAGCGCCTCGGCCGCCGCCGGCGCGCAGCGCCCGACGAGCAGGTGCGCGGCGGCCGGCACCGCGACCCGCAGCAGGGCCCGGTCCCGGTCGGTGCCGCCGTCGCGTGCGGCGGCCAACCGCAGCGCGAGCGCACCGGCCGCCTCCGCCTCCACCGCCAGGTCGGCCAGCACGTTGCGCACCGACGCCTCCTCGCCCGGCGGGAGCGCCCGACCGTCGTGTCCTCCGTGGTGCGCGACGTGGTGGACGGCCCGGACCACCGCCTGCCGCAGCACGGCCGCCGAGACGGTCACGCGGTCCGACCGCAGCGCCTCGGTCACCGCCGCGGCCACGGCGGGCCCCCGCCCCTCCGCGCCGATCCGACGGCCCCGGACGGTGCCGTCGAACTCCACCTCCGCCGCCGGAGGGCCGGGACGGCTCGGGGCCGCGTCCGCGGGCGGGTGGACGCGCGGACCGCCCCGGCCCTCCGGCGGCGCGCACGGCGCCAGGAGGGGAACCGGCCCGGCGGGCGTCCAGGCCCGGACCAGGAGGACGTCCGCCAGCACCGCCGGACGGAGCCGGACGCGTCCGGTGAGGAAGTGCTCCGTCCCGCCGGGCGCGGGCTCGGCGCGGACGCCGTCCGTCCCCACGGCGATCGCGGCCGACGACCCGGCGGTGCCCACGAGGTCCACGGTGTCCGTGGAGTCCACGGCGTCCACGGGCCCCGACTCCGCGCGCAGTGCCGCGGCGACCGCGTGCGTCGACGACAGCGACAGACAGTGCCCGGCCTCGACCTGCGCCCACACCAGGAGGGCCGCCGTCCGCCGCAGCGCGCCGTCCGGGCGCGGACGGGCGTCGGACGGCACGGCCGTCGCGCCCCGGCGCAGCAGCCGGCGCCAGGCCGGGTGCACGTCCAACCCGCCGTCTCGCGGCGCGGGCGGACACGCGGCGGCCCACGCCCCCCACTCCAGCACCCGGGCCGACCCGGCCGCCCGGCCCAGCGCGGTCAACTCGGCGCGGATCTCCCCGAGCCGCCCGGCGTCCGCGTACCGTTCGACGCCCTCGACCAGGGCGCGATCGGAGGAGAAGACGTCGAGGCCGGTCAGGGGCGCCGGCCCGGTGGCCGGGGTGTGAGTCGTGGAGGACATGCCGGATACGTTAGGGGACGTGGAACCAGCCCCCTCGTCCCCGAAGCGGTCCCCCGGCACGCTGCACAGGGCTCGTGCCCTGTACCGCGACGTCCCCAAACGGAAGCTCGCCTGGCTGCTGCTGAAGGACACCGTCAACTCCTGCATGGAGTACCGAGTCCTGGGGCTGGCCGCGGAGGCGGCCTTCTTCACCCTGCTGTCGCTGCCGCCGCTACTGCTGGGCCTGATCGGGCTGCTCGGCTACTTCGACGCCTGGATCGGCACCGACACCATCGACAGCGTCCGCGCCAACATCCTGGAGGCGTCCGCCGCGGTCCTGTCCGAGCGGGGTGTCAGCGATATCGCGGAACCGCTGCTCGACGAGGTGATCGCGGGCGGCCGGCCCGACGTGATCTCCGTCGGTTTCGCGCTCGCGCTGTGGTCCGGGTCGCGCGCGGTGAACGTCTTCATCGACACCATCACCGTCATGTACGGGCTCGACGGACACCGCGGCATCGTCGCCACCCGGCTGCTCGCCTTCGGCCTCTACCTGGTCGCGCTGCCTCTGGGCGCGGTCGCCCTGCCGCTGTTGATCGTCGGCCCGGACGCGCTGGTCGAGTGGGTCCCCCCACTGGAGCCGCTGGTGCCGATCCTGTACTGGCCCGTGGTGGTGCTGGTGTCCATCGCCTTCCTCACCACCCTGTACCACGTCTCGGTGCCCGTCCGCTCGCCGTGGGTGGAGGACGTCCCCGGCTCGCTGGTCGCCCTGCTGATGTGGATTCTGGGCAGCTTCCTGCTCCGTCTCTACCTCACTCGCACCGTGGAGGGGCCGACGCTGTACGGGTCGTTGGCCGCGCCCGTGGCCGTCCTGTTGTGGATCGGCATCTCGGCCTTCGCCGTCCTGGTGGGGGCGGCCGTCAACGCCGCCATCGACCACGTGTGGCCCTCGGTCGCCACCGCCGTCGCCCGCCGCGCCACCGAGCGCGCCCGCGAGCAGGCCGCGGCCGAGGTGGTGGCCGCCGCGGCCGCGCGGCGCGCGATGCGGGAGGCCGAGGGCGGTGACGGCGGGGACGACGAGGACGACGAGGAGGGCGAGGAGGGCGACGAGGACGACGAGACGGGGGAGCCGCCGGCGGAGTTCCCCGAACGCTGGACGAAGTTCCTGCCACCGGCCGACGTGCGCTCCCGGCTGCGTTCCCGCCACCGCCACTGACGGCCCCCGCACCGCCGAGGGGTCCACACGGGCGAACGCGCCCGGCCCGGGACGCCTCGCGCCCCGGGCCGTCGTTCGCGACCGGCCACCCGGTCGGGTCACCTCCTCCTGCGACCACCGCCGCCCTCGGTGCTCTTGCTCCTGCCGCCCCTGCCGATGGCCAGGAGGGCCAGGCTGAGGAGGATGGCGAGGGCGCCGATGATCACGTTGTTGACGACGGTGCGGGTGGTGTCCACCTCACCCGACACGACCCAGGGGGAAACGATCAACCACACGCCGATCGCGGCCGGAACCCAGCTCATGCCGTACGTGCGCTCGTAGGCCGTGGCGAAGGCCAGACCGAGCAGCGCGAGCGTCAGACCGCAGACGAGGTTGTTGACGGCCAGCCTGGTGAACCCGTCGAAACCCACGATCCACGGTGAGATCGCCAGGTACAGACCGGTCAGCATGGTCAGGGCTTCCAGCCCGCGGGCGGTGGGGGTCGACGCCGCCTGCGCGTAGCGTGCACGCATCTGCACCAGATCGGGGTGTTCCTCGATGCGTGACGTGGGTGTGGCCATCTGAAGCCACCTCCTTAGAGGTTTACTCCCTTCAAACCAATTTTCACCCATATGGCCTCTCGTGTCTCCCCGGAGAACCGCCACGGGAAAAACATCGGGGAACTTGTGGGAACCCCGTGAAAGGAGCGGCGGGGAGGGAGCACCGCCCTCCGCTCCCCCGAGACAGCCGGAGACGGGGCACTGCCCCCGCCCCCGCCCGCCCCGCCCGAACCGGACGGGGCGGCTACCGTGGGGCCCCGTGACGCCCGAGACCTCCGCCGAACCGTTCGGACCCCGACAGTTCCAGCTCGTCCTGCTCCGTCGGATGGCCGACTTCCAACCCGAGAAGGTGCTGGACGCCCTGCGCGACCTGGACGCCGACCGGGCCGAGATGCGCGAGGCCAACCGCCGCTGGCAGGCCATGCTCCGCTCCCCGCGCGGTCGGGGCGCGGTGGCCCGCTACCGCTCGGTGCTCGGCGAGCCCGAGACCGTGGAGCCGCGCCGGGTCGGCGACCTGGACTGTCGGGCGCTGCGCTGGCCGGTGCCGCTCTGGCCCGACCTGCGCCTGGAGGTGCTGACCGCACCGGGCGGGGCGGTGTGGAACGAGTGGCTGGTGCGCGCGCCCGGCGCGGCCGGTCCCGACCCGCGCACCGTCGAGGACCTGGCCCCGTGGAGCTGCACGGTGGACGAGGTCGCCCGCGCTTTCGCGCCCGCCCGGCCGATGGAGGGCTCGGCTCCCACCCGTTGGCGGCTGGCCTTCACCGCCCCCGACCGGCGGGGCGAACTCCACCGGGTGATCGCGGAGTTCACCTGGGGACTGCTCCAGCGGCTCCCGGAGCGCTGACCGCCGACCCCGACCCCGACGCCAAACCCCGGCACGGCGGGCGGTCGGCGGTCACGGGACCGGCGCGCCGCGGCCGGAGTGGACCAGACACAGACCGGCCTCGACCAGCGCCCAACCGATCCGGCGGCGTACGGCGGCCGTCCGGCGGGCCCTCGGCGCCGAACGCGGCGACGAGGCGGCGCGCGCCAGGCGCCACAGGTCCGCTTCCCGCCGTAACGCGGCGGACCGCGTCCGCAGGACGGCGAGGTGGACGTCGGGGTGGGAGTCGTGCACGGGGCCTCCGGAGTCGGTCGGGTTGGGTCGGGTCGGTCAGCCGTCGGAGCGGGGGAAGCCGTGGAGGTGGATGCGGTACCGCTCGGCCCGCTCGTCGTCGCCCCGTCCGTCCTCGGCGCGCTCCCGGTAGCTCTCGATCAGCTCGTGGATCCGGTCGTTCAACTCCCTGGCCAGCTCGGGCGTCAGCCGCAGGGTGAAGTCGCCGAGTTCCGAGGCCCGTCGCCACTCGTCGGGCCAGTCGTGGTGGGTGCCCAGCCAGGTGCCCAGCTCGTGGGCGTGCACGGTGGCCGTCTCGTGCAGCAGCAGGTCGAGCGCGCCGCGCACCTCCGGGTCGGGGTGCCGGACGAACGTCTCGACGTCGTCCACCCGTGTGCCCTGGTGTGCCGCCTTCCACCAGCGCTCCCGCGCGGTGCCGCGCCCCGTCTCCTCCTCGACGAAGCCGTACGCGGCGAGCTGCCGCAGGTGGTAGCTCGTCGCCCCGCTGGACTCGTCGAGCCGGTCGGCCAACCGGGACGCGGTGGCGGGGCCGTACTCGCCCAGCGCGCGGAGGATGCGGATGCGCAGGGGGTGGGCGAGGGCGCGCAGCGAACGGGGATCGAGGGTGCGGACGGTGTGACGGGACTCCGGCATGGAATGACCGTACGGGTGCAAAGAAAGCTTTGCAAGGGATTGGTTGCAAAGGGTTCTCTGCATCTTGAGCGGGGAGGGCCGGCACCGTGTCCGATTTCCGCCAGTGGCGGGGCGGTCGGCGGCGCACACTGGACTGCGTGATGGACGACGACAGCAGGTACGAGGCGGTCCGCAGCCGGGACGAGCGGTTCGACGGCGTGTTCTTCACCGGCGTGCTCACCACCGGCATCTACTGCCGCCCCAGTTGCCCGGCCGTCACCCCCAAGCGGGAGAACGTCCGCTTCTTCCCCTCGTCGGCCGCCGCCCAGCGGGCGGGCCTGCGAGCCTGTCGCCGCTGCCGGCCGGACGCCGTGCCCGGCTCGGCGGAGTGGAACGTGCGGGGCGACCTCGTCGGCCGCGCGATGCGGATGATCGCCGACGGGGTCGTGGACCGCGAGGGCGTCGAGGGACTCGCCGGCCGCCTGGGCTACAGCGTCCGACAGGTCCGCCGCCGGCTCACCGAGGAACTCGGCGCCGGACCGGTGGCCCTGGCCCGCGCCCAGCGGGCGCACACCGCCCGGGTGCTGCTCCAGACGACGGCGCTGTCGGTCACCGAGATCGCCTTCGCCGCCGGCTTCGCCAGCGTGCGGCAGTTCAACGACACCATCCGCGAGATCCACGCCCGCACCCCGAGCGAACTGCGGGCCGCGGGCCGCGGCCGGCCGGCCGCCGAGGGCGGGGGAGTGACGCTGCGGCTCGCCCACCGGGGGCCGTACGCCGCCGGAGAGGTGTTCGACTTCCTCGGGCGCCGGGCCGTACCCGGTATCGAGGAGGTCGTCGGCGAACCGGGCGACCGCGTCTACCGGCGCACCCTCGCCCTGCCCTACGGGCACGGGATCGCGGACGTCGGCGAGGCGGGCGGCGGGGCGGACGGCGCGGGCGGGGGCTGGCTGCCGTGCCGGCTGCGCCTGACCGACCTGCGGGACCTGACCACCGCCGTCCAACGGGTGCGCCGACTGTTCGACCTGGACGCCGACCCCTACGCCGTCACCGAGCGGCTGGGCGCCGACCCGCTGCTGGGCCCCCTGGCGCGGCGGCGGCCGGGGCTGCGCTCGCCGGGCGCGGTCGACCCGGGGGAGTCGGCGGTGCGCGCGGTGCTCGGCCAGCAGGTCACCGTGGGCGCGGCCCGCACCCTGGCGGGCACCCTCGTGGCGGCGTACGGCAAGCCGCTGCCCGCTTCCGACGGCTCCCTCACCCACCTCTTCCCCGACCCCGACGGCCTCGCCGAGGCGCCTCTGACGGAACTGGGCATGCCCGAGAGCAGGCGCCGGACGATCCGCACGGTCGCCACGGCCCTCGCCGACGGCACCGTCGACCTCGACCCCGGCGCCGACCGGGACGAGGCCGAGCGGGCGCTGCTCGCGCTGCGCGGGATCGGTCCGTGGACGGCGGGCTACATCCGGATGCGCGCGCTGGGCGACCCGGACGTCTTCCTGCCGGGCGACGCGGGCGTCCGACACGGGGCGGCGCGGATCGGGGCGGCGGCGGAGCACGCCGAGGGGTGGCGGCCCTGGCGCTCCTACGCCGTGCACCACCTGTGGAACGCCACGGCCCCCAGCCATGAGAATCACCGGAACACCACGACCCCGGAGACACGATGAGCACCCTGTACACCGTCCACCCCAGCCCGCTGGGCGAGTTGCTGATCGCCGGCCCCGAGCCCGGCGCGCTGGCCTCGATCACCGTGCCCGGTCAGAAGGGCGGCGCCCGGGTGCTGCCCGACTGGCGGCGCGACGACGCCGCGTTCGTCGAGGCGACCCGGCAACTGGACGCCTACTTCGCCGGGGAGTTGAAGGAGTTCGACCTCACCCTGGCCACCCGGGGCTCGGAGTTCCGCGAGCGGATCTGGGCGGCCCTGGACCGCCTCCCCTACGGGAGCACCGTCACCTACGGCGAGTTGACCGTCATGGCGGGGCTGGAGCCGCGGTCGGTGCGGGCCGTCGGGGGCGCGGTCGGCTCCAACCCGCTGATGGTGGTGCGCCCCTGTCACCGCGTCGTCGGCGCGAACGGCTCGCTGACCGGGTACGCGGGCGGGCTGGACCGCAAACGGTGGTTGCTCGCCCTCGAAGGGGTGCTCTGACCCTTCACCCCAACGCGCCTCCGACACGCGGGAGTTGGCTGAGGTGACCCGCCCGTCGCGGGCATGGACAATCGAGGGCATGAGCCGACAGGGGGAGAACGCGGGCAGGCCCGACTGGTGGGGCCGGCTCTATGACGGGGACGCGCCGGACACCGGTCGCGCGGCGGCGGACGACAGCGTCGACGAACGCTTCGACTCCGCCGCCGGCACGGTCGGTGTGGCCCGCACTCCGGTCCCCGCGCCGCCCACGGACACCGAGACCACCGAACCCGACCAACACCCGGGCGGGCACCCCGACGAACATCCCGACGGACACCCAGACGGGCACTCCGACGGACGCGGTGGGCCCGACGTGGACGCCGAGGCTCCCACGGCCCTCACCAACGCCCCCGGTGCCGCGGATTCCGCCGCCGCGAACGCCGACGCCCCGGGTGCCGCGGACACCGCCGACGCCCGCCCGGCCGTCTCCCCGGCCGTCCTCCCGGCCGTCCACGAGCCCGAGCCGGCCGCCCTCCCCGCCGCCGACCCCGACGAACCGGCCGACCTGCCGCCCGACACCGTGTTGGAGGAGGCACGGCACGGGTCCTTCACCCTGCGCGCGGCCTCTCTGCGCGGCGCGGCGGCCCGCGAGCGGGGCGAGCCGCGCCGCGACGCCCTGCTCACCGCCCGCTTCGGCGCCGGCCGTGACGCGCTGGTGCTCGTCGCCGTGGCCACCGGCCCCCGCGCCGTCGCCGGGGCGCACCGGGCCGCGCGGGAGATATCCCGGTGGGTGGGATCGGCCGTCGGGCACAGCCACACCCGACTCGTCGAGGACATCCGCGCCGCCCGCCGGGACGATCTGAAGTCCGGTCTGCACCGGCTGACCGGCCGCGGCTACGGCCGGCTGCGCGCCCGCGCGGCCGAACTGGGCCTGGCGGCCGAGGAGTACACCGCCGACCTGCGCTGTCTGCTGCTGCCCGCCGATCCCGAGTGCCGGGTCCGGGTGTTCTTCGGGGTGGGGAGCGGCGGGCTGTTCCGGCTGCGGGACGGCCGGTGGCAGGACATCGATCCCGGCGGTCGCGGACCGGGCGCCCGCGCCGGTGC
Source organism: Streptomyces megasporus (assembly GCF_000718985.1). Lineage (GTDB taxonomy): Bacteria > Actinomycetota > Actinomycetes > Streptomycetales > Streptomycetaceae > Streptomyces > Streptomyces megasporus. The sequence goes on from NZ_JODL01000041.1 coordinate 13,424, forward strand.
CGGAAACGCGCCCCGGGCCGAGGAGTTCGGGGGCGGGAGCCTCGTCCCCGACCCCGGTCCCGCCCCCGCGATGTCCGGACCGTTCCGCTTCCGGGCCTCCCTCGCCCGTCCGGGCGACACCCTGCTGCTGTGCAGCGCGGGGCTGGCCGCGCCGATGCGGGACGGACACGCCCTCGCCGACCGGCTGGCCGAACGCTGGTCCGACCGCGAGCCGCCGGGACCGGTCGGCTTCCTCGCCGACGCGCAGTCGAGGATCGAGGGGCACACCGACGACCGTACGGCCGTGGCGGTCTGGGAGCACTGACCGGCGGCGGTCGGCGCCCGATCCACGCTCCCGAACGCCCTCGCCCCGGTCCGCGGACACGGACCGGGGCGAGCCGGGAAATCGGAGGGCCTGTCGCTCTCCGTCAGCCGAACTGCTTCTCAATCGCGGCGAGTTTGGCCTCCAGGGAATCCAGCCGCGGGCTGGTGAGGCTGTCGTCCGAGTCGAAGCTCGACGCCGGGCGCGGAGGATCGACCTTGCGCAGCCCGTCCGCGCCGACCCCGCCGCCCTCGTCCGAGGCGGCCTGGAGCGCGGCACGCGGTCGGGGAGGCTGCGGAGCGCTCGCGCCGCGCTCCAACTCCACCTGGGGCGCGTCGTCGTCCCGGTGCGGCAGCCGGCCACGGCTGATCGCCCGCAGTCGGGCCCGCTCCAACTTCTTCTGCTCACGGGCGCGGGCGCGCTCCTGCTCCTTGCGGCGCCGCTCCTCACGGACCTCGTCGACCGCCTCGTCCAGCGTCCGCACGCCCTCCAGCAGCATCAGCGACCAGGCGGCGTAGGTCTCGCGGGGCGCGCGCAGCCACCGCACGACTCGGATCTGCGGCAGCGGACGCGGCACCAGACCCTGCTCGCGCAGGGCGGCGCGGCGGGTCTGCTTCAGAGCCCGGTCGAAGAGGATCGCCGCCGCGATCGACATGCCGGCGAAGAACTGCGGGGCGCCGGCGTGCTCGTCGCCGCGCGGGGCGTGCACCCAGTTGAACCACGCCGCGGCGCCCGCGAACAGCCACACCAGCAGCCGGGAGCCGAGGGAGGCGTCACCGTGGCTGGCCTCGCGGACGGCGATGACGGCGGAGAACATCGCCGCGCCGTCCAGTCCGAAGGGAACCAGGTACTCCCAGCCGCCGGAGAGTCCCAGGTTCTCCCGACCGAAGCCGACCAGGCCGTGGAAGGAGAGGGCGGCGGCGACTCCCGCGCAGCAGAAGAGGAGGACGTAGGAGGCGACGGCGTAGATCCCCTCCTTGCGGCGGCGCCGCTCCTCCATGCGCTCCCAGGAGTCCTGGTTCTCCTCCTCGTTCCTGTGGCGGCCGTTCCCACGGCCCATCAACACGACCGCTACCAGGGCGCCGAGGAGCAGTACGGCGCCCGGCAGCACCCAGTTCATCGATATGTCCGTCAGTCTCATCCGGGGGTGTCCCTTGCCTGGCGGCATGCCGTTGGACCGGCCCCGCCGTGCTCGCATTGGCTTCGTTGACGCGCAGCATCCTGGCGGAAAACAGATTGAGTGGCAGGCCGTTTGAGCCCAAGAAACCGCCATTGGTGGCCAGAACGCGCGAACAGGAGTGTAGCGAGCCGAACTTCCTGTCGATATCCGGCCGGGGGATCGAAACCGACGGGTTACCGAACCGTTCGCGAGCGGTCAGGCCGCGGCCGACCCGCTCAACCGCCGGACACGGTCGGCGTCGCACGTCCGGGGGCAGGTGACGCAGGTGTCCTGGGGGCGCAGGGTGTAGAACAGGCAGCAGCTCGCCCGGTCCCGGGTGGGGAACGTCTCGCCGTTCGGCCCGGACAGCGTCCGGAAGCCCGCACCCTGCGGATACGGGGCGAGGGAACCCGGCAGCAGCGACTCCGCCTCGGCGATCGCCCGCCGCTCCTCGCCCAGCAGGTGACCGACGTACCACAGGCCCTCGGCGATCTCGTCCGTCACCATGCCCCACAGCGCACGCGGCCCGCGGCGCATGCGCGGCCGGAAGGCGTCCAGGATCGGGGCGAGGTGCTCGGCGACGGACTCCCGCACGGCAGCGCGCAGCGCCTCCTCGTCCGCGACGACACGGGCGCCGGGCAGCCGGCCGGCCGGGTCTTTGGGCAGGCAGGAGAAGCCCTCGATCCGCACGGTCATCCGGCCCGACGCGCGGTCGTAGGCCACCGCGTCCACCGGGACGCGCGGCACCCGGCGGTGGAGGAACCAGGGGACGGTGACCAGCAGGCAGGCGGACCAGGCGTAGCGGTGCAGTCCGAAGCTGGCGACCACGTCCGGACGGGCCTGCTGCCCGTAGTCGCGCCGCACCTGCTCGTCGTCCCAGGCCAGGAAGGCGTCCAACACGGGCCCGCCCTCGGCCAGTTCGGCGGCCCCCACCCAGCCGCCCCCGCGCGGCAGCTCCGTGCCGACGGACGCCTCGGTGACCCGCAGGCTCGGCAGGACCTCGGCCAGCCGGGAGTAGGACGCGGCGAAAGGCGATGCGGCGGACGCCTTGGGCGCCGGGGCAAGGGTGCACATGGCCATGCGAGTACCACCGGATCGAGGTCGTTAACAGGTAAGGCTTACCTTACCCCAATGATCCGTAAAGCGCTCCTGCCGGTCCGCCGTCCCCTGATCCGAACCGCGTCGGGAGTCGTCCGAGCCCGACTCCCGACGCCGCCGGGACGCCGTCAGGAAGCGGGTTCGGACGACTCTCCGGGCGGGCCGAGCCGGTCCGCCAGCCAGGCCGGCACCCCGCCCAGCAGACGGAACAGGCGCCGTGCCTCGGCGATCAGCCGCTCCGCCTCCGGCTCCGGCTGGACCTCGGCCAGGGAGGCCAGGGCCGGGGCCATGCCCACCAGGTAGCCCAGCTCCTCGCGCAGCCGCAGGGACTCCGCGAACCCGTGCCGGGCCTCGGCCGCGTCGCCGGCGCGCAGGGCGATCCCGGCCAGGTGCCGCCAGGTGAAGGAGCACAGCAGGAGGTCGCCCTGAGCGGTGGCCGCCGCGTGCGCCCGGCGGTACGCCGCCCGCGCCGACTGGGGGCTCTCGCCGAAGTGCTCGGTCATCAGGCCGCGCCGGAAGTCCAGCAGCGCCCGTCGGGCGGAGGCGGGCGGCAGCAGCGCCGCGGCCCGGCCCAGCGCGGCACGGGCCTCGTCGGCCCGATCGCGGATGCCCAACACCGTGGAGGCGTAGGCCAGATGGCCGCGCTCGCAAGCGGCCGCCCCCCGCTCCTCGTCCGAGTCGGCCAGGGCCTCCGCCGTGCGCAGCGCCTCCTCGGCGCGCTCCCAGCCGTCGCCGGTGAACATGCAGCGCTCGCCCAGCAGCGCCGCCCGCCGCAGCGCGGCCGAGACGTCCTCCCGCTCGACGTACGGTTCCAGCAGGGCCGCCGCGTCCTCCCAGCAGCCGCGCGACCTCAGCCGCCACACCGCATGGCCGAGGGGATCGCCATCCGCCCCGCCGTCCGAGCCTTCCAGCCGTACCGAACGTGACATGGCGGTCTCCGTCACAGTGCCCTCCCCAGGCGTGCCGTCGAGCCGGATGTGAGCGAATCTCAGCACGAACCGTGGTGCCCAGCCAAGAGGAAAGTGTGAACGGTTTCACAATCTTGGTATGCCATTGGTGTGATAGAGAAGATCATTTGATCGTCCACTCGGACGAGTGTTCGCAGGCCCGACGTACCGGGGAGGTCGGGGGAGGTGCGGGAGAGGGGCCTACGGCCGATCGTCCCCGCTCCACCAGCGGTCGTCCTCGTCCCACCAGTGGTCGTCCGGCTCGCGACGGTTGGCGACGATCGCCGCGACCGGCGGGATGACCATGGCCACCACGCACATCGCGATCGCCAGGGGAACGGACCACAGCCGCACGAATCCCCAGGCGCCGATGAACAGGGCCAGGCAGACGGTCATCAGCGTCAGGTAACGACGGCGCCGGCGTGCGTACACACCCCCAGGGTAGGTCGGGCGGGAGGGCCGGGCGTCGCTTCCCGGCGGGCCCGTCAGCTCATGCGCAGGGCGAGGAAGAAGTCCACCTTGTCCTCCAGTCGGGACAGGTCCCGGCCGGTGAGCTGCTCGATGCGGCCCACCCGGTAGCGCAACGTGTTGACGTGCAGGTGCAGGCGGGCGGCGCAGCGCGTCCAGGAGCCGTCGCAGTCGAGGAAGGCCTCCAGGGTGGGGATCAGCTCGGCGCGGTGGCGGCGGTCGTACTCGCGCAGCGGGTCCAGCAGCCGGGCGGTGAAGGCGCGGCGCACGTCGTCGGGGACGAACGGCAGCAGCAGCACGTGCGAGGCCAGCTCCTCGTGGCCCGCCACGCACACCCGTCCCGGACGGGCGGCGGCCACGCGCCGGGCGTGCCGGGCCTCCTCCAGGGCGCCGCGCAGTCCGTCGGGGGAGTGGACGGCCGCGCTGATCCCCAGGGTCAGCCGGCCGCCGCCCTCCAGACCGCGCTCCAGCGGCACCCGGAGGGCGTCCAGCAGGGCGGCGGGGGCGAGCGTCGAGGCGCCGTCCGGCCCGCTTCCGGCACCGCCGTCAAGGACCGTGCTCTCGGCGGCCCCGGCGTTCCCGGTGTTCCCGGTGCTCTCGGGGGCCGCCTCGGAGCCCTCGGAGTCCTCGGAGTCCCCTGGGTCCCCCGGGCCCACCGGGAGCGGGACGAACGCCACCGCCTCCTCACCGGCCAGGGCCACCGCGACCCGGTCCCCCGCCTCGCCTCCCGAGGAACGGGGATCGACCAGCGCCTCCTCCAGCAGCGCCCCGGCGATCCGCGCCGGCCGGTCCTCCGGAAGGGCGGCGCCGTCCTCCCGGTCCACCTTGGCGACGACCACCTGCCAGTGCGGGGCGGTGTCCAGGCCGGGCAGCAGCACGGGGGCCACGACGCGCAGTCGGGCGGCGACCTCGGCCGACGGCGCCCCGGTGCGGATCAGCTCCAGCACCTCCCGGGCCAGCCGGCGTCCCACCGTGCGGGAGGCGTCCCGGCGCTCGCGCTCGACCGCGATCAACCGGGTCACGCCGTGCAGCAGGTCCAGCCGCTCGGCCGGCCAGTCGCCCGCGTCCGCCTCGACGACCAGCACCCAGGACGGCAGCGTCGACAGCACCCCCTCACGCGGGTCCCGTTCCTCGTCCAACACCGGGAACAGCGAGTGGACGACCCCCTCCACCGTCGTGCGGTGCGGGCCGCGCCGCCCCGACCGCGCCGCCGCCAGGTGCTCGCCCGCCAGGTGGGCCCGGACCTCGGCGGGCAGTCGGTCCGCGCCGGCCCCGGCGACCGGGCGGCCGGTGGAGGACAGCACCCATGCCCGCAGGTCCAGGTCCGAGCCCAGCAGGTCCAGCACCGCGTCCGGGCCGCCGCCCGCCGGGCCCGAGGACATCAGCCGCCGGTGCCGCTCCACCACGGCGGCCAGGTCCCCGGCCCGTTCGCCGGAGACCTGCCGCACCACGTGCTCGGTGATCGTCGCGAAGGCGACGTCCTCGTCCACCAGGAACAGCGGCATCCGGTGCCGGACGCACGCCCGGACCAGGTCGTCGGGCACCGCGTCCAGTTCCGCCTCGCCCGCCGCCAGACCGGCCACCCCCGCCTCGGCGAGGGCGTGGACGAACGACTCGGAGTCCTCGGGGGAGCGCCGCCAGGCCAGACCGGTCAGGACCAGTTCGCCGCCGGACAGGTAGCGGCTGGGGTCGCGCAGGTCGGTGGTCATCACACCGCGCACGGACCGGTCGAGTTCCTCCTCGCCGCTCAGGAGGCGCAGACCCAGGAACTCGGTCTCCAGCAGTGCGCGCAGCCGCATTCTCGTCGTCCGCCGATCTTCTCGTGTCACTCGTCCGCGGGATCCGGGTGCCGGTGCCCCGGTGTCGGCGGGGACCTGGGGCGTTTCCCGGGCCTTGTTCGAATCTACAAGATCGGCTCACCGGCCGGACAGGCGCTTCGTGCCATCGGTGACCGCCGCGCTCGGCGGTGCGTCCGGCGAGCGTGTGGCGGGCGCCGTCCGCGGCCCGCGCCCACGACCCGCGCCGTGCCCGGAGGGCGGGCGCGCCGTCAGGAGGGGCGGTCCTCCAGCATGTCCGCCCAGCCGCTCTGGATCATCGTCTGGAAGGACCAGACGCCGTCCCGCCGGACCAGGACGTCGGCGTAGTTCATGCGGTGCTCCTCGCCGTCGCCCGTCGTCATCACCGAGGAGGTGAACACCACGGCGACGGAGGGGGAGAGGAAGAAGGGGGTGCGGACCGACTCGAAGCGGACGTCCTGCTCGCCTCCGCCGCCCATCACCGCGTTCATCGTCGCCACGTACCGCTCCCGGTCCCACTGGCCGGTCCGGGCGTTGCCGTCCGAGCCGTCGGTCACCAGGTTGAGCGGGAAGACCGCCATGTCGGCCATGCGCTCGACGTTCTCCGGCGTGGGCGCGGAGCTGTGCGCGTCATAGGTCTCGAACCACTCCGCCAGGCCGCGCAGGTCCTCCTCGGTCGGGGTGTAGCCGGTCAGGGCCTCGGCGATCTCGCTGCGCCGCACGGGCACTCCATTCGTCACATGGTGATCGGACGGTGCGACCGTACTGCCCGACCAGTGACTAGTCAAACTTGATTAGAGGGTCGTCCGTCCGCCCCACCCGTCCCGCGCGGACCGGACCCGTCCCCGCACCCTCCGCACCACCGCCGCGCGCCGGACGCGGACCACGCGCCGGTGTGGGACGGGGACCGGCGCGGGTACCCGGTTCGATGACGACCTGTCCCCACGACCCGCGCGGAGGCCCCCCACCGTGAGCGACACCCCCGACCACGACGGCGTCCCCAGGGCATTCGCGGGCGTCGTCCTCGACGCGCCCGACGCCCGCGAACTCGCCGACTTCTACCGCCGCCTGCTGAACTGGGAAACAGTCGAGGACGGACCGGACTGGGTGAGTCTGAAGGGCCCGGAGGCCACGAAGATCTCCTTCCAGACCGAGCCGGAGTACCGGCCGCCGACCTGGCCCGGCCGCCGCGACCGCCAACAGATGATGCTCCACCTGGACTTCGAGGTCGACGACCTGGAGTCGGCCCACCGACACGCCGTCGCCGTCGGCGCGACCCTCGCCGACTTCCAACCCCAGGACGACGTACGGGTCTACACCGACCCGGTCGGCCACCCGTTCTGCCTCTTCGTCGACGGCTGACTCCGCCGGGAGGGGCACGGCGACGATCGGGACGCCGTGGCCCTTCCCCCGCCCGGCCCCGGGGTGGTGAGATCGGTGCACCCGCCACACGACGCCCCACGGGGCCGCACGACGGCGTGCGGATCCCGGGCAGCGAGGAGGACGCATGACGGCATCCGCCACCCCGACCGAGGCCTTCCGCGCCGCACGAGACGTTCTGCTGCGGCACCGCGAGGACCACGCGGCGGCCCGCGAGGAGTTCCGGTGGCCGAGCCTCACGCACTTCAACTGGGCCCTGGACTGGTTCGATCCGGTGGCCGAGGGCAACGACCGCACCGCCCTGCACATCGCCGAGGAGGACGGGAGCGAGACGACCGTCTCCTTCGAGGAGATGCGCGTCCGCTCCGACCGGGTCGCCAACCGACTGCGGGAGCTGGGAGTACGGGCGGGAGACCGGGTCCTGGTCATGCTCGGCAACCAGGTCGAGCTGTGGGAGACCCTGCTGGCCGCGATGAAACTGCGCGCCGTCGTCATCCCCGCCACCCCGCAACTGGGCCCCGCCGACCTGACCGACCGCATCGAACGGGGACGGGCCGCGCACGTGGTCGTCCGGGCCGCGGACACCGGCAAGTTCGACGACGTGCCCGGCGACTACACCCGCGTCGCCGTCGGGAGCGGCGCGGCGCCGGGCTGGCTGGACCACGCGGAGGCGTACCGCGCCCCGGCGGAGTTCGAACCGGACGGGCCGACCCGCGCCGACGACACCCTGCTGCTGTACTTCACCTCCGGCACCACCGCCCGGCCCAAACTGGTCGAGCACACCCACGTCTCGTACCCGGTCGGGCACCTGTCGACGATGTACTGGATCGGCCTCAAGCCCGGCGACGTCCACCTCAACATCTCCTCGCCGGGCTGGGCCAAGCACGCCTGGAGCAGCTTCTTCGCGCCCTGGTCCGCCGAGGCGACGATCTTCGTGCACAACTACACCCGGTTCGACGCCGCCCGGCTGATGGCCGAGATGGACCGGGTGGGAGTGGACACCTTCTGCGCGCCGCCGACCGTGTGGCGCATGCTCATCCAGGCGGACCTGACGCAGCTCCGCACCCCGCCGCGCGAGGTGGTGGCGGCCGGCGAACCCCTCAACCCCGAGGTCATCGAGCGGGTCCGCGACGCCTGGGGCGTGACCATCCGCGACGGTTTCGGGCAGACCGAGACCACCGTCCAGATCGGCAACTTCCCCGGGCAGCCGATCAAGGCCGGTTCCATGGGGTTCCCCGCTCCCGGATACACCGTGGAACTGGTGGACCCGGTGACCGGCAAGCCGGGCGTGGACGAGGGCGAGATCTGCCTCGACCTCGCGCACCGGCCCCTCGGCCTGATGGCCGGTTACCACGGGGACGCCGAGCGCACCGCCGAGGCGATGGCGGGCGGCCACTACCACACCGGGGACATCGGCTCGCGCGACGCGGACGGTCGGATCACCTACGTCGGACGCGCCGACGACGTCTTCAAGGCCTCCGACTACAAGATCTCCCCGTTCGAGCTGGAGAGCGCCCTGCTGGAGCACGAGGCGGTCGCCGAGGCCGCCGTCGTCCCCTCGCCGGACCCGGTGCGGCTGGCCGTGCCCAAGGCGTACATCGTGCTCGCCGACGGATGGGAGCCGGGGCCGGAGACCGCCGAGGCGATCTTCGCGCACTCGCGCGCCGTCCTCGCCCCCTACAAGCGGGTCCGGGTCCTGGAGTTCGCCGAGCTGCCCAAGACGATCTCCGGCAAGATCCGCCGCGTCGAGCTGCGCGAGCACGCGGCGCGCGTCCGGGAGGACGGCACGGGCACCGAGTACCGGGACGGGCACCGGGAACGGGACCGCTGAACCGCCGTCCGAACCGTTCTCGTCCCGCCCGGGGCCGGGCGGGACGAGAAGAGGCCGGAGGGACTGGTTCCGGTCATTCTCGGTTCCGCCCGTCCGGCCCCGGCGCCCGTCCGGCGTCCGCCGGACGGGCGGGTGCGTCAGTCGAGCAGTTCGTACGCGGGCAGGGTCAGGAAGTCGGCGTAGTCCTCGTCCAGCGCCACCCGCAGCAGCAGGCCGTGCGCCTGGCGCCACCGGCCCGCCGCGTACGCCTCCTCGCCGAGTTCCGCGCGGATGCCCGCCAGGTCCTCCTCGGCCAGGGAGCGCACCAGTTCGGGGGTCACCTTCTCCCCGGTGTCCAGCACCACGCCGGCGTCCACCCACTGCCAGATCTGCGAGCGGGAGATCTCGGCGGTGGCGGCGTCCTCCATCAGCCCGAAGATCGCCACGGCTCCCGTGCCGCGCAGCCACGCCTCGATGTAGCGGATGCCGACCTGGACGGCGTTGACCAACCCCGCGCGGGTCGGCCTCGCCTCCAGGGAGTCGACGGCGAGCAGGTCGGCGGCGGTGACGCGGACGTCCTCGCGCAGCCGGTCCTTCTGGTGGGGGCGGTCGCCCAGCACCGCGTCGAAGGATTCCCGGGCGACCGGCACCAGGTCGGGGTGGGCGACCCAGGAGCCGTCGAAGCCGTCCCTCGCCTCGCGGTCCTTGTCGGCCCGGACCTTGGCGAAGGCCCGCTCGTTGGCCTCGGGGTCGCGGCGGTCGGGGATGAACGCGGCCATGCCGCCGATGGCGTGGGCGCCGCGCTTGTGGCAGGTGCGCACCAGCAGTTCGGTGTAGGCGCGCATGAAGGGCGCGGTCATGGTCACCGCGTTGCGGTCGGGCAGCACGAACCGCTCGCCGCCGTCGCGGAAGGTCTTGACGATGGAGAACAGGTAGTCCCAGCGGCCCGCGTTGAGCCCGGAGGCGTGGTCGCGCAGCTCGTAGAGGATCTCCTCCATCTCGTACGCGGCGGTGATGGTCTCGATCAACACGGTGGCGCGGACGGAGCCCTGCGGGACGCCGCAGTACTCCTGGGCGAAGACGAAGACGTCGTTCCACAGCCGCGCCTCGAGGTGCGACTCCAGCTTGGGCAGGTAGAAGTACGGGCCCTTGCCCGCGTCCAGCAGCCGGCGGGCGTTGTGGAAGAAGTACAGGCCGAAGTCGACCAGCGCGCCGGGGACGGGACGGCCGCCGGCCCGCAGGTGACGTTCGTCCAGGTGCCAGCCGCGTGGCCGGGCCACGACGGTGGCCAACTCCTCGTCGGGGCGGAGGGCGTACCGCTTGCCCTCGGGGGAGGTGAAGTCGATCCGGCGCTCGTGGGCGTCGCGCAGGTTGATCTGACCGCCGATCACGTTCTCCCAGGTGGGGGAGGAGGCGTCCTCGAAGTCGGCGAGCCAGACACGGGCGCCCGAGTTGAGGGCGTTGATCGTCATCTTCCGGTCGGTCGGACCGGTGATCTCCACCCGGCGGTCGGTCAGGGCCTCGGGGGCGGGGGCGACCTGCCAGTCGCCCTCGCGGACGTGGGCGGTCTCGGGGAGGAAGTCCAGGGTGCCGGTCCGGGCGAGTTCGGCGCGGCGCTCGGCCCGGCGGGCCAACAGCTCGTCGCGGCGCGGGGTGAACCGGTGGTGCAGTTCGGCGAGGAAGGCGAGGGCGGCCTCGGTGAGGATCTCGTCCTGGCGCTCCGGCGCTCGGCCGGGATCGACGTGGACGGCGACCGGCGGGGGCGGTGCTGCTGCGGACATGGGCTGTCACTCCTTCGTCGGGGCGGCACACAGCGCTCACCGGCACTGCTCGGCAATGGAGGTTAATTTCCTCATCGTGGAAGGGCAACGTCCATCGGCCGGTGACACGCCTTCGCCGTTCCCGCGCCAGCCCCGTGTGGGGTCATGTCGCGATCGCTCCTTTTGTCCTCGGCTTCTACCGGGAGCATGTGCCTCGGGCAGAAACGAGGGGAACGTCGATTCGAATGGCCGGATTTGTGCCCCGAGTTTCGCCCTCCGTATAGCGCGGTGTGCGGAGAGTGGCGTTTACTGTGCGGACCCCTTCCGCCCGCCCGGCGTGGCAGGAGGGCCGACGGGAGTGGAGGACGCCCCGTGGGCGCGTGCGCCGGCAGTGGCGGAACGACTGAACGACGGCGGAACGACGGCGGAACGGCAACGGAACGACAACGGAACACAGCATCCGTGTGGGGGGAGCTGCGTTGCGAAACGAAGCGGTGGAACGACGCGAGGTCGTGCACGGGCAGAGGGACCCCCGGGTCATGGAACTGCGCCGGGCCGTGACCCGCTTACAACGTGAACTCGCCGGTTATCGGGCCCATTTGGCGGACCGGGGGATAGCCGAGGGTGAACTGGCGGCCGTGGAGGCCATGGTGCGGGCGGGTGAACCCGACATCCCCCGGCTGCGTCACTCGCTGCTGCTGATTGCGAGTGCGATCGGCTCGGTGAGCGCGCTGGCCGAGGCCCTGGGAGAGGTGCGCAACGCCGTCGAGCTGTTCGGACGACCGGCACGTCGACCGTCGGGGGAGGGCGTTCGCCCGCCGGCGCCGAGGCCGTCGGCCCACTAGTCGCCGGTGGGTCGGGCGCCGGCCAGCGTGGCCGAAAGGTCGTGGGCGACCTCCTTCAGCAGCGGGACGAACGTGTCCCGGGCCGCGTCCGTCACCCGGCCCGCCGGACCCGAGATCGAGACGGCGGTCGCCGTCGGCGCGCCGGGCACCGGCACGGCGATGCAGCGCACCCCCATCTCCTGCTCGTTGTCGTCCACGGCGTACCCGTCCTCGCGCACCCGCTCCAGGGCCTCCAGGAAGACGTCCGGCGAGGTGATGGTCCGCTCGGTGGAGGCCGGCATCCCGGTGCGGGACAGCAGCGCCCGCACCTCCTCGTCCGGAAGGTGCGCCAGCAGCGCCTTGCCCACCCCCGTGGAGTGCGGCAGCACCCGACGGCCGACCTCGGTGAACATCCGCACCGAGTGTCGGGAGGGCGCCTGCGCGACGTACACCGCCTCGTCGCCGTCCAGCAGTGCCATGTTCGCGGTCTCGCCGGTCTCCTCGGCCAGCCGCTCCAGGTGCGGTCGCGCCCAGGAGCCCAGCAGTCGGGACGCGCTCTCGCCGAGTCGGATGAGGCGGGGACCGAGCGCGTAGCGGCGGTTGGGCTGCTGACGCACGTAGCCGCGGGCCACCAGGGTGCGCATCAGCCGGTGGATGGTGGGCAGGGGCAGCCCGCTGTCGGCGGCCAGCTCGCTCAGTCCGACCTCGCCCCCGGCGTCGGCCATCCGCTCCAACAGGCCGAAGGCGCGCTCCAGGGACTGGACGCCGCCGTTGGCGGCGGAGGGCTTGCGCTCGGCGGACGGCGACACGTCACGATCCTTTCGAGTCGGGTCAGGCGCAGCCTACCGGTCCGTCCCGGCCGTCCGGAGTCCGTGCCGCCCCGGTCGCGGACCGGCCCGGCGAGAGGCCGCGGCGGCGCGGGACGCGCTGTCGAGAAGCCCCTCCGGCCGGTTCGGGAAGCCCCTCCGGCCGGTGGAAACCCGCGGAACGCCCCAGGGGGCCGGGGCGTCGGGAAGGGAGTCGGGAAGAGGGGCGGACGATCGCGCGACACCGGGAGGCGGACGTCCCCGAGCCGGCCGGCCCGGGGGAGGGGTCACTGCCGGAGCGTGGGAAACCGCTCACTCTGTGTGGTTTGTCCTGTCAATCTGACCTCACGTCTTTCCGTCAATCGATGTCGGGGCTAGGCTCCGCACCGTGGCGAAGAAGGATCCGGTGGACCTCCAGTTCAGCGTGGACCGCAGCAGTCCCGTCCCGCTGTACTTCCAGCTCTCGCAACAGCTCGAAGCGGCCATCGAGCAGGGCCGGCTCTCCCCCGGGAGCCTGCTGGGCAACGAGATCGAGCTGGCCGGACGGCTCGGTCTGTCCCGGCCCACCGTCCGACAGGCCATCCAGGCCCTGGTGGACAAGGGCCTGCTGGTGCGCCGCCGCGGCATCGGCACCCAGGTCGTGCACAGCCAGATCAAGCGCCCCCTGGAGCTGAGCAGCCTCTACGACGACCTGGAGGCCGCCGGGCAGCGCCCCGGCACCCGGGTCCTGCGACTGGACACCGTGGAGGCCACCGCCGAGGTCGCCGCCGCCCTCGGCCTCCCCGAGGGCAGCGAGGTGCGCCTGGTGGAACGGCTCCGCTCCGCCCACGGCGAACCCATGGCCTACCTGCGCAACCACCTCCCGACCGACCTGATCGGCCTGGACGGCGACAAGCTGGAGGACACCGGGCTGTACCGGCTGCTGCGCTCCGCCGGCGTCACCCTCCACAGCGCCCGGCAGACCGTCGGCGCCCGCTCCGCCACCGCCGAGGAGGCCGAGCTGCTGGGCGAGTCGGAAGGCGCGCCGCTGCTGACCATGGAGCGCACGGCCTTCGACGACACCGGCCGGGCCGTGGAGTACGGCTCCCACCTCTACCGCGCCTCCCGGTACGCCTTCGAGTTCCAGCTCCTCGTCCGCTCCTGACCCGGTTCGTACAGGTGTGCGTGCCGGGGCGCGGGCGGCGGACCGGAACAGCTCGGTCACGGATCGACCCGTATCCCGGTCTCTCGCCGAAACGGTGACCGCGCGTGGTGCACAATCGATCTGATGAGCACGTACCGCGACCGGACGCACCGCAACTCGACCCGAGCGACGGTGCTACGCACCGTGGCGACCCGCGAGCGGCGCTCGCACCTGTCCGCACCGCGCGTGCCGACGGTGGGCATCGACATCGGCGGTACGAAAGTGATGGCGGGCGTCGTCGACGCCGAGGGCAACATCCTGGAGAAGATCCGCACCGAGACCCCCGACAAGTCCAAGAGCCCCAAAGTCGTCGAGGACACCATCACCGAGCTGGTCCTGGACCTCTCCGACCGCCACGACGTCCACGCCGTCGGCATCGGCGCGGCGGGCTGGGTGGACTCCGACTGCTCCAGGGTGCTGTTCGCCCCCCACCTCGCCTGGCGCGACGAGCCGCTGCGCGACGCGCTGACCGCCCGGCTGGCCGTACCCGTCATGGTCGACAACGACGCCAACACCGCCGCCTGGGGCGAGTGGCGCTTCGGCGCGGGCCGGGGCGAGGAGCACCTCGTCATGATCACCCTCGGTACCGGCATCGGCGGTGCCATACTCGAGGACGGCCAGGTCAAACGGGGTAAATACGGCGTTGCGGGCGAGTTCGGCCATATGCAGGTCGTGCCCGGCGGTCACCGTTGCCCCTGCGGCAACCGAGGCTGCTGGGAGCAGTACAGCTCCGGCAACGCCCTGGTCCGCGAGGCCCGCGAGCTGGCCGCCGCCGAGTCACCGGTCGCGCACGGGATCATCGCGCGGGTCGGCGGGCACATCCCCGACATCACCGGTCCGCTGATCACCGAGCTGGCCCGCGAGGGCGACGCGATGTGCGTCGAACTCCTCCAGGAGATCGGCGAGTGGCTCGGAATCGGCATCGCCAACCTGGCCGCCGCCCTGGACCCCTCCTGCTTCGTCATCGGGGGCGGGGTCAGCGCCGCCGACGAACTCCTCATCGGACCCGCCCGGGAAGCCTTCCGCCGCCACCTCACCGGCCGTGGCTACCGCCCCGAGGCCCGCATCGTCCGGGCCCAGCTCGGCCCGGAGGCCGGCATGGTCGGCGCCGCCGACCTCGCCCGGCTGGTCGCCCGCCGGTTCCGCCGCGCCAACCGTCGCCGCGTGGAGCGGTACGAACGCATCGGGGTCGGCCTGCTCCCGACCCGGGGGTGGGTGAGCGGCCGATGACCACCCTCCCCCCGCCCGACCGCCCACCGCACCGCCCCGAGCGCCGCTGGCTGGCCGCCCTCGTGGTGGTGCTGCTGATCGCCATTCCGGCCGGCTACCTGGTGCTCTCCGCCTACCAGAGCCGCGAGAGCGGCAAGGACAAGCAGCGGGACGCCGCGGCCACCGGCCTGGTGTGGCAGTGGCCGAGCAAGGTCGAGCGACGCATCTACGAGGTCCCCATACCCAAGGGGTCGAGCTATGTGGCGCACTACGAGACCAACTCCTGGGAGCGCAGCTCGTTCTACGTCCAGTTCCGCACCTCCAAGACGAAACTGGAGACCTTCCTGAAGGAGATCGGCAGCGACCCCTCCGAACTCCGCGAGGGCCAGGAGGGCGTCAGCGACCGACAGGCGGACGTGGTCGGCTGGGAACTCGACGTTCCGGGCCGCCGGTACGCGGGCACCACGATCGAGCGTCCCGGCGAGCGGCCCGACCTGGAGATCACCGTGGACGTCACCCACGAGAAGCGCCCCCGGGTCTACGTCGTCTCCACGACGGAGTTCTGAGCCCCGCGCTCCGCGCGGCACGCCCCGCCCACCCGCCCCGTACCACCTGGTCGGTAGCGTGGCGGCGTGAGCGAGACCAAGACCCTCCAGTACCGGATCGACGGACCGCCCGACGCGCCCCTGGTCGTCCTGGGCCCGGCGCTCGGCACCACCTGGCACATGTGGGACCGCCAGATCCCCGAGCTGAGCCGCCACTGGCGCGTGCTCCGCTACGACCTGCCCGGCCACGGCGGCTCCCCCGCCCACCCGGCCCCCACCGTGGCGGAACTCGCCGTCCGGCTGCTGGCCACGATCGACGCCCTGGGCGTGGACCGCTTCGCCTACGTGGGCTGCTCCCTGGGCGGAGCCGTCGGAGCCCAGATCGCGCTCGGCGCTCCCCGGAAGGTGGCCTCCCTCGCGCTGATCTCCTCCGCGCCCCGGTACGGCACCCCCGACTCCTGGCGGCAGCGCGGCGTCGTCGTCCGGACCAACGGACTGGACCCCATCGCCCGCTCCGTCCCCGAACGCTGGTTCACCCCCGCCTTCGCCGCCGCACAGCCCGCCATCGTCGACTGGGCCGTCCAGATGGTCCGCACCACCGACCCCGGCTGCTACATAGCCGCCTGTGAGGCGTTCGTCTCCTTCGACATCCGCGGAGAACTGGGCCGGATCGGCGTGCCCACCCTGGTCGTCGCCGGCGCCGAGGACCGGGCCACCCCGCCCGCCGACGCCCGCGCCCTGGTGGCCGGGATTCCCGACGCCCGACTCGCCCTCGTCCCCGACGCCTGCCACATGGCCCCGGTGGAACGCCCCGCGGAGGTCACCGAGCTGCTCGTGGCCCACCTCTCCACCACGCTGCCCCACGGACGGCAGGACACCCCGGCCGTCGCCCCCGCCCCCTACGCCCCGCCGCCGCCCGCGACCACCGTGACCGTGAGCCGTGCGGACATCCCACCCGACGCCGCACCCGACGCCACCCCGAACACCGCATCGAACGCCGCATCGAACACCGCTCCCACCGCCGATCGGGAGGAGTCGCCGCAGGGCTCCGCCGTCGCGGCCCTCACGGCCGGCGAACCCCGCCCGACCGACCCCGGCCCCACGTACGACACCGGTATGGGCATCCGCCGCGACGTGCTCGGCGACGCCCACGTGGACCGCGTCATGGCGAAGAGCGACGCCTTCACCGGCGACTTCCAGGACTTCCTCACCCGCTACGCCTGGGGCGAGGTGTGGGCCCGCACCGGCATCGACCGCCGCACCCGCTCGGTGGTCACCCTCACCGCCCTCACCGCCCTCGGCCACCTCGACGACCTGGCCTCCCACACCCGTGGGGCGCTGCGCAACGGGCTCACCCCGGACGAGATCAAGGAAGTGCTGCTGCACACGGCCGTCTACTGCGGGATGCCCGCCGCCAACGCCGCCTTCGCCGTGGCCCAGCGCGTCATCCGGGAGGAGACCGCCCCCAGGGACTAGATGAATGAGTCCGATGTCTGTCCTGGTCGCGACCATGGCGAAGGGCGCCCGTTGGTCAGTGTGTGAAGACAAACCTGGACGCCCTTCTGGCAGCA
>NZ_JODL01000042.1 GCF_000718985.1 Streptomyces megasporus
GGACCAGCGGCGGACGCGGGCCTTCGGATACTCCGCGTCCAGCTCCGCCAACGGCCCGACCGCCGCGATCCGGTCGCCCTCGACCGCCACCGCGTACCCCGCGAGCGGCTCGCCATCCCCGGTGAGGCGGACGGCGAGCGGGACGTGAAGCGTCAGCACCGCGGGGTCAGTTGGCGTCGAGGAGCTTGAGCTCCGGGTGGGCCGTGCCGCCCTCGATGGCCGTGGAGGACAGGTGGGAGACGACCCGGTCGTCCACCGGGTCGTTCGCCGGGTCGTCGTGGACGGCCAGGTGCTCGTACGTCGTCGAGCGCTGTGCCGGGACGCGACCGGCCTTGCGGATGAGGTCGATCAGCTCCAACCGGTTGGAGCGGTGCTTCGCCCCGGCGGAGGAGACGACGTTCTCCTCCAGCATCACCGAGCCCAGGTCGTCCGCGCCGTAGTGGAGGGAGAGCTGGCCGACCTCCTTGCCCGTCGTCAGCCACGAGCCCTGGATGTGCGCGACGTTGTCGAGGAAGAGCCGGGCGACGGCCAGGATGCGCAGGTACTCGAAGATCGTGGCCTGGGTGCGGCCCTTCAGGTGGTTGTTCTCCGGCTGGTAGGTGTACGGGATGAAGGCGCGGAAGCCGCCGGTGCGGTCCTGGACGTCGCGGATCATCCGCAGGTGCTCGATGCGCTCGGCGTTGGTCTCGCCGGTGCCCATCAGCATCGTGCTGGTGGACTCCACGCCCAGTCGGTGCGCGGTCTCCATGATCTCCAGCCAGCGCTCGCCGGACTCCTTCAGCGGGGCGATCGCCTTGCGGGGGCGCTCCGGCAGCAGTTCGGCGCCGGCGCCGGCGAAGGAGTCCAGACCGGCGTCGCGGATGCGGGTGATGGCCTCCTCGATCGTCACGCCGGAGACCTTCGCCATGTGCTCGACCTCGGAGGCGCCCAGGGAGTGGATCACCAGCTCGGGGAAGCGCTCCTTGATCGCGGAGAAGTGCTTCTCGTAGTACTCGACGCCGAACTCGGGGTGGTGGCCGCCCTGGAACATGATCTGGGTGCCGCCCAGCGCGACGGTCTCCTCGCAGCGGCGCAGGATGTCGTCCAGGTCCCGCGTCCAGCCCTTCTCGGTGTCCTTGGGAGCCGCGTAGAACGCGCAGAACTTGCAGGCGGTCACACACACGTTGGTGTAGTTGATGTTCCGCTCGATGATGTAGGTCGCGATGTGCTCGGTGCCCGCGTAGCGACGGCGTCGCGCCGCGTCGGCGGCCTGCCCCAGCGCGTGCAGCGGGGCGCGCCGGTAGAGCTCCAACGCCTCCTCGGCACTGATCCGTCCGCCCTCGGCGGCGCGGTCGAGTACGGACTGAAGGTCGGCGTTCTCGGTCACCGGGCGGTCCTCTCTGGTCGGTTCGACGCGTCCTCCTGGCACGGGACCGATCCAGCCTACGCCAGTGCTCCGAGGGCCCTCCGGCCGGTCGGCGCGCTCGTGGTCAGTCCTTCCTGACCAGTTCGCCCTCGGGCCGGCCCGCTGCCACGTCGCCGGACTCGTAGCGCAGCCGTCCCTCCCCGGCCAGGGTGAGGGTGACGGTGGCGGTCTCCTCGCTGCACACCTCGACCCCGAACATCTTCGGGGAGTCGCCCACGCTCCGCTCGGTGACCGTCAGGCGGGTGTCGGAGAACTCCTCGACCGTGCCCCTGGCCCGGCACTCCAGGCCGGTGATCTCGTAGACCATGCGGACGGCCTCCTCGCCCTCGCGTCCCTCGGAGACGGTCAGGGTGAGGGTGCCGCTGGGCACTCCGCCGCTGGTGCGGGTCCGTCCCTCCCAGGTGCCGACGAACGCCTCGGGCACCGTGTCGGGGGCCTTGTCGTCCCGCTTCCGGCCGCCGTCTCCCCCGCCGTCGGGGAACAGGAGGAGCCCACCGGCGACGGCGGCGGCCAGCAGCGTCCCGGCGGCGGCGAGCAGGGCGGGGCGGCGCCGTCCGCGTCCGCGTGGCGGTGCCGTCCCGTCGTCGGTGGAGGCGCCGCCGTACGAGGGGGGCGGGCCGAAGGCCCCCACCGGAGACGGGGACGAGGACGGGGACGAGGACGGGGACGGGGAAAGGGCCGAGGACGGTTCGGTCGGCGGGGCGTGCACGGGTTCGGCGCGTGGCGGCTCGTGCTCGGTCTCCAACTCCAGCAGCTCCACCGCGCGGCGGCTCACATCCTCCAGCACCGGCCCCGGCAACCAACCGGTGCGGACGGTCCCGGCCGCGCCGGCCGCGCCCGCCAGCCGACCGACGATCTCGGCGGGGGCCGGGCGGGCGGCGACGTCCTTGGCCAGACAGGCGGCGACGGCCTCCCGCAACTCGCCGGTCAGACCGTCCAGTTCCGGTTCCTCGTGGACGACCTTGTACAGCAGCGCCGCCGAGTTGTCGCCGGGGAAGGGCGGTGCGCCGGTCGCCGCGTGGGCCAGCACCGCGCCGAGCGAGAAGACGTCCGAGGCCGGGCCCACCTCGCGGCCGAGGACCTGCTCGGGCGACATGTAACCGGGCGAGCCGACGGTGACCCCGGTGGAGGTGAGCGAGGTGGCGCCGTCCATGGCGCGGGCGATCCCGAAGTCGATCAGACGCGGGCCGGCCGGTGTCAACAGGACGTTGGACGGCTTGACGTCCCGGTGCACCAGGCCGTGGGCGTGGACGGCGGCCAGGGCCTCGGCGAGTCCGGCTCCCAGCGCCCGCACGGTGTGCTCGGGCAGCGGCCCGTGCTCGGCGACCGCCTGGTGGAGCGGGGGACCCGCCACGTACCCCGTGGCCACCCAGGGCGTGGACGCCTCGGGGTCGGCGTCGAGCACCGGCGCCGTCCATGTGCCGCCGACCCGCCGCGCGGCGTCGATCTCGCGGCGGAAGCGTCGGCGGAACTCACCGTCCGAGGCGAGGTGCGGGTGCACGACCTTCACCGCGACCGTCCGGCCTCCTCGGCTGCGTCCCAGGTAGACGCGGCCCATCCCGCCGGCCCCGAGCCGCCCGAGCAGCCGGTACTCGCCGACGATCCGCGGGTCGTCCGACTCCAGCGGTCGCATGCTCCCCCTCGCCTCCCGCTCGACGTACGGCTCTCAGCTCAGGAGTTCGACGTCCACGTCGGCCGGGAAGCCGGTGGTGGGCCCGACGCGGCGGGCGAACTCAGCGATGCCGGCGAGCTGCTCCGGCCCCAGCCGGAAGTCCAGGGTGGTGAAGTAGCGCTCCAGCAGGGCGGCGTCGAAGGCCTCCCAGCGGGCCGCCTGCTCGGCCACCTTGCCGACCTCCTCCAGGGACAGGTCGCGGGAGGCGAGGAAGGCCCGGTGGACCTCCCGCACCGTCTCGGGCTCGCGCTCCAGGTAGTCGCGGCGCGCCGCCCAGACGGCGAAGACGAAGGGGAGGCCGGTCCACTCCTTCCACATCAGGCCCAGGTCGTGGACCTCCAGGCCCAGCCGGGGCGCGTCGTGGAGGGAGGCGCGCAGGGCGGCGTCGCCGATCAGCACGGCGGCCTGTGCCTCCTGCATCATCAGGCCCAGGTCGGGCGGGCAGGTGTAGTAGTCGGGCGCCAGTCCGTACCGCTCGGCGAGCAACAGTTGCGCCAGCCGTACGGAGGTGCGGGAGGTGGACCCCAGGGCGACGCGTTCGCCGTCGAGGCTCTCCAGCGGTCCCTTGGAGACGATCACGCAGGACATCACCGGTCCGTCGCAGCCCACCGCGATGTCCGGCAGGGCGACCAGGTCGTCGGCGTTGCGGAGGAACTCCACGAGGGTGATCGGGCCGATGTCGAGTTTCCCGGCCACGAGCCGTTCGCTCAGTTTCTCCGGGGTGTCCTTGGTCAACTCCAGGTCCAGCAGGGTGCCGGTCCGGGCCAGGCCCCAGTAGAGGGGGAGACAGTTGAGGAACTGGATGTGCCCGACGCGGGGCCGCCTCCGGGGGTGGTCGGCGACGGGCTGGTCAGCGGCAGAACTTTCCACCTCGTGAGGCTATCCCCGGCGGTTCGGCGGCCCGCCGGGGGGTCGTCACCCGGACGGCGGCGTGCCGGGGGTGATCAACCTTCCCCCCGGGGTGATGCCGTGCTAGGCTCGCGGCAAGTTGCAGTTTGGTTTCCCTTGCAGTACAGAGCCTGCGGAGCATGTGACCGCGGGCTCTCGTCGTTTTCAGAGTTCCTGTGGGTTCTGGAGCAGGGCAACCCTTATAGGCCCAAGGAGGGCTTATGGCTACCGGAACCGTCAAGTGGTTCAACGCCGAAAAGGGCTTTGGTTTCATCGCCCAGGACGGCGGCGGTCCCGATGTGTTCGTTCACTACTCCGCGATCAACGCCTCCGGTTTCCGTTCCCTGGAAGAGAACCAGGCGGTCACCTTCGACGTGACGCAGGGCCCGAAGGGTCCGCAGGCGGAGAACGTCACCGCGGCCTGAGTTGCCCCGGCTCGGCCAGAGCCCTGGCCGTGTCGGTCCGGAGCCTCCTCGGTACAGGAGCCCGGCGCCGGCAGACGACCGGATAAGCAGTACCCAAGGAGCCCCCGCCCCGGCGGGGGCTCCTGCCTTTTCCCCGCCGCCCGCGGCTTCCCGCGCGCTCCATGCGTTCTCTGCGTTCCGGAGGTTCCCGGCGTTCTCTGGGTTCCGGGCGTTCCTGGGATTCCGGGCGTGAATTCGGTGGCCCGCCCCGACCGTTTCCGGTGGAACGGGCACGGGCCCCTTTCCGCCCCGGGAGAGGTGGGGGGCGGAAAGGGGCCCGTGGGCTCGGTCGGCCCTGGATCGGGCCGGTCTCCGGATCAGACCGGTCCCTGGATCAGGCCGGTACGGCGGCCGGGTCGTGGCCGGAGCCGCCTCGGGGACGACCGGCGCTCCCGGTTCCGGCGCCGGCCTCGTCCGCCTCGCCGATGTCGAAGCTCCGGGCGGAGTTGAACGTGCCGAGGTCCAGAATCCTCTCGCGGGCGGCGACCAGGACCGGGACGACGACCTGACCGGCGACGTTGGTGGCGGTCCGGATCATGTCCAGGATCGGGTCGATCGCCAGCAGCAGACCCACGCCCTCCAGCGGCAGGCCCAGCGTGGAGAGGGTCAGCGTGGTCATCACGGTGGCGCCGGTGAGACCGGCGGTGGCGGCCGAGCCGACGACGGAGACGAAGGCGATCAGCAGGTAGTCGCCGATGCCCAGGGACACCCCGAAGATCTCCGCGACGAAGATCGCGGCGAGGGCCGGGTAGACCGCGGCGCAGCCGTCCATCTTCGTCGTGGCCCCGAACGGGACGGCGAAGGAGGCGTACTCCCGCGGCACGCCCAGACGCTCGGTGACCTTCTGGGTCACCGGCATGGTGCCCACCGAGGAGCGGGAGACGAACGCGAGCTGGATGGCGGGCCACGCGCCGCGGAAGAACCGCACCGGGCTCACGCGGCCGACCGTCGCCAGCAGCAGCGGGTAGACGCCGAAGAGGACCAGCAGGCAGCCGACGTAGACGTCGACGGTGAAGGTGGCGTACTGGCCGATCAGGTTCCAGCCGTAGACGTTGATCGCGTTTCCGATCAGGCCGAGGGTGCCCAGCGGGGCCAGGCGGATGACCCACCACAGCGCCTTCTGCAGCAGGGCGAGGGCGGCCTCGGCGAACGACAGCAGCGGGGCGGCCTTCTCGCCCAGCTTCAGGGCCGCGACACCGGCGACGGCGGCCAGGAAGACGATCTGAAGGACCTTCAGCTCGGTGAACGGCGTGACGACGTCCGTCGGGATGATCCCGGTGAGGAAGTCCAGCCAGGAGCCGGTGTTCTCGGGCCGCGCGCCGTCCTTCGGGGACAGTCCGGTGCCCGCGCCGGGGTCGGTGAGCAGGCCGATGCCCAGGCCGATCGCGACGGCGATCAACGAGGTGGCCATGAACCACAGCAGGGTGCGGGTCGCCAACCGGGCGGCGTTGGAGACGTTCCGCAGGTTGGTGATCGAGACGGTGATCGCCAGGAAGACCAGCGGGCCGACGGCCAGCTTCAGCAGTTGGACGAAGATGCCGCCCACCCGGTCGAGGGTGGTGCCGAGCCAGGCGGCCCCGGTGGTGCGGGCGACCCAGCCCAACAGAACGCCGAGGACCAGGCCGAGGAGGATCTGCGCCCAGAAGGGCACTCTGAAGGGCACTCTCGGCAGGGGGTTCCGGCGTATGCGCGGGGATGGCTCCTGGGACGTGCCGACGGGCACGCCGGGGGACGTGTTGGAGGACACGGACACACTCCGGTGAGGTGTGGGGGCACATCGTCTCCGAACGGTCGGAGAACTCGACGGTCCCGGAAAACTCGAACGGGGGGAAGGGCGCGCCGGAGAGACGTCCGGCCGCCGAAGGTCGTGACGGCTCAGCGGGGGCGACAGGCCGCGGACAGACAGCGGCAGAGGTCGACGTGCAGCCGGGCCACGAGCATCGTGCTCCGGGCCATGGGAGTGGTGCGGGCTGCTGTCGTCACGGTCCTCACGTCAACACTGTGTCTCGGCGGTCTTTCGCGGTCCCGGGCTCTCCCGAGAGAGCCGCCCGGCGGGGGCGGCGTCCGTGGACACACAACGCCCCGCCGGGGTGGTGTATTCCCGACGGGGCGTGCGGATTCACACGGAATGGTGTGACAAGGATTACGCGACCTCGTCCTCCTGGCTCTGGTTGGCGGCGATCCTCCGCTTGGTGCGCTCCACGCGCTCGGCGATCTGGGCGGACATCTCGTCGCGCTGCCTGCGCAGCAGCACCAGGCTGAGCGGCGCGGAGACGACCATGGCGAGCAGCAGGAGCCACAGCGGGTTGGCCTTGCCGATGGCCTCGGGGAGGACGCCGACGTAGGCGAGCACCGAGACGACCACGAAGCAGGCGACGAAGATGCCGAACCGCATGGCCGTGTAACGGAGCGTCGCGTGCGACGTGCGGCCCGGCGTTCCGTTCCGCGTGGTCTCCTGCTTGTTCTCCGGGGTGCTGGTCACGGTGGTGGTCCTTTCGTGTGGCCGGTGTCAGCGGAGCTGGAGCCACATGGTGATGTCGTCCCGGAAGTCGTCGTCCGTCACCTTGATGGCGTCCGGAACGCGGCCGACCTCCTTGTAGCCGCACGCCTCGTAGAACCGCTCCAGCCCCATCCCGCCGCGGCAGGTGAGCCGTATGCCCCGGACTCCGTCCATGTCCCGGACGGCCTCCTCGACGGCGGCCATCAGGGCCCGGCCCTCGCCCCGGCCCTGACGGTCCGGGTGCAGCATCACGGTGTACAGCCACACCCAGTGTCGCATCAGCCGGTGTGTGTTGAACGTGAGGAAGGCCGTGCCCGTCGGCTCCCCGTCCTCGTCGCGGGCCACCAGCAGCCGCGCCCGCCCCTCGGCCATCGCCGTGAGGTGCCTGACGAGTTCGGGCCTCACCTCCTCGGCGGTCACCGGCGGTACGAAGCCGACCGCGCCGCCCGCGTTGGTCACCGCCGCCCACAGCGCGCAGATCCCGTCGGCGAGCCGTCGGTCGACGGGCGGGTCGATCTCGTACCGCAGTGTCATCGTGCCGCTCCCACCGGTTCCGTCTCGGGGGTCAGACCCGCATGGGCTGCGGGGACTCGCGCCGCAGCGGGTCGGGGCCGTCGTACTCGCGGACGACCTCGTAGCGGGTGTTGCGCTCGACCGGACGGAATCCGGCGTCGCGGATCAGCTCCAGCAGGTCCTCGCGGGTGAGCTTGTTCGGGGTGCCGTAGTTGTCCGCGTCGTGGGTGATCTTGTACTCGACCACCGAGCCGTCCATGTCGTCCGCGCCGTGCTGGAGGGCGAGCTGGGCGGTCTGCAGGCCGTGCATCACCCAGAAGACCTTCACGTGGGGCACGTTGTCGAACAGCAGCCGGGAGACCGCGAACGTCTTCAGCGCCTCCGCTCCCGTGGCCATCGTGGTGCGGGACTGGATGCGGTTGCGGATCTTGCCGTCCTTCATGTCCACGAAGTCGTGCTGGTAGCGCAGCGGGATGAAGACCTGGAAACCGCCGGTCTCGTCCTGGAGTTCACGCAGCCGCAGCACGTGGTCGACGCGGTGGCGGGGCTCCTCGATGTGGCCGTACAGCATCGTGGAGGGCGTCTTGAGGCCCTTGGAGTGCGCCAGCCGGTGGATGCGCGACCAGTCCTCCCAGTGGGTGCGGTGGTCGACGATGTGCTGCCGCACCTCCCAGTCGAAGATCTCCGCGCCGCCGCCGGTCAGGGACTCCAGGCCGGCGTCGATCAACTCGTCGAGGATCTCGGAGGCGGACAGGCCGGAGATGGTCTCGAAGTGGTGGATCTCGGTGGCGGTGAACGCCTTCAGGGAGACGTTCGGCAGGGCCTTCTTCAGCTCCCGCAGCGAGCGCGGGTAGTAGCGCCAGGGCAGGGTGGGGTGGAGGCCGTTGACGATGTGCAGCTCGGTGAGGTTCTCGCCCTCCATCGCCTTGGCCAGCCGCACGGCCTCCTCGATGCGCATGGTGTACGCGTCCTTCTCCCCCGGCTTGCGCTGGAAGGAGCAGTACGCGCAGGAGGCCGTGCACACGTTGGTCATGTTCAGGTGACGGTTGACGTTGAAGTAGACCGCGTCACCGTTCAGTCTCGTGCGCACCTCGTGGGCGAGACCGCCCAGCCAGGCCAGGTCGTCGGACTCGTACAGGGCGATGCCGTCCTCACGGCTCAGCCGTTCGCCGGCGCGGACCTTCTCCTCCAGCTCGCGCTTGAGCCCAGCGTCCATGCGTCGCCGCCTCCTTGTCCTGTGTGCGGGTCCTGTGTGCGGGTCCTGTGCGGGGGTCTTCTGTGCGGGGTCGAGGGCGACCTCGTGCGGGTGGCCGTCCGTCGTGGGGACCAATCGAGCCTACGCCTCTCCCCGCTCCCGACCGGACAGGGCCCCCGGTCGGGGACGCCCGCCCCCGGGGCGCCGGTCAGCCCTCGTCGCCGGGGATCTCGCCGACCCGGTTCTCCCACTTGGTGGAGAGCACGATCGTCGTCCGGGTCCGGGAGACTCCTTTGGTCCCCGACAGCCTGCGGATCGTCCGCTCCAGGCCGTCCACGTCGGTGGCCCGCACCTTGATCATGAAGGAGTCGTCACCGGCGATGAACCAGCAGTCCTCGATCTCGGACAGCTCCCGCAGCCGGGCGGCGACCTCGTCGTGGTCCGCGGCGTCGGTGAGCTGGATGCCGATCAGCGCGGTGACCCCGAGCCCCAGGGAGGAGGCGTCCACGGTCGCGCGGTAGCCGGTGATGACCCCGGCGGCCTCCAGCCGGTTGATGCGGTCGGTGACGCTGGGCCCGGAGAGACCGACGAGCCGGCCCAGTTCGGCGTACGAGGCTCTGCCGTTCTCGCGCAGCGCCTGGATGAGCTGCCTGTCCACCGCGTCCATGCGTCTGGTGCCTTCCCTCGTCACGCGCTGTCGGTTGTCTGTGACCGAATCTAAGGCATAATGGTGAGTTTCCCTAAGACTGGCCTTGCGCAGACCCCAGCTTGCCTTGCCATCGGCGGTAGAGCCGGTGAGGGACGCCCACCGCGTCCAGCACCCGACCGGCGACGAAGTCCACCAGTTCCTGGACGTGGGTCCCGCCCGCGTAGAACGCGGGCGAGGCCGGCAGCACCACGGCTCCGGCCTCGTCGAGGGCCACCAGGTGGCGGAGGGTCGGGCCGTTCAACGGCGTCTCGCGCACCGCCACGACCAGCGGACGCCGCTCCTTGAGGGTCACGCTCGCCGTGCGCTGGAGCAGGTCCTTGGACAGGCCCAGCGCGATCCCCGCGACGCTCGCGGTGGAGGCCGGGACGACGAGCATGCCCTTGGCCGGGTACGAGCCCGAGGACGGCCCCGCGGCCAGGTCGCCGGCCGGCCAGTACCGCACGGTGCCGCCCACCGCGGCGCCTTCGGGGCTCTCGGGGTCCCCGGCGTCCCCGGCGTCCTCGGGGTCGATGACCGGCGCCTCGTGCGCGTCCGGCGTGCCGTCCGCGCCCCGGGCCAGCCAGCGCCGCAGGTCCTCGCGCCAGTGGGCGTCGCGGAAGGGGTGGCCCGTCTCGTCCAGCAGCGTCAGCCGCGCGGCCCTGCTGACCACCAGGTCCACGTCCTCGCCCGCCGCCAGCAGGCCGCGCAGCACCGACGCGGCGTACGGCGTCCCGGACGCCCCGGACACACCGACGATCCACGGCCGTCGCACACTGTCCATCACGGCACCGAGCCTAACGTCGTCGCGCCGCCCCCCTTTTTCCGGCCCGATCGTCCCGAACCTGGCCTCATCCGCCCCGACATAGTTGGATCGTCACATGCGCATCACCCGCAAGAGCCTGACCCTCGCCTGCTGCGCCTTCCTGCTCGCCGCCTCCACCGCCTGCGAACCCTCCGAACCGGGCGACGCGGAGAGCAGGACCCGCGGAGCCGTCGAGAGGCTCGGCGAGTGGGAGGCCGTGTCGGTCACGGCGCGCGTCGACGCCTCGGCCGACGAGGTGTACGCCTTCCTCCGGCGCGTCGCGCGGAACGGCGGGACGGCCCCCACCCGCGACGACGCGGCGTCGCTGTCCCGGATGGAGGTCGCGTTCACGGCCGGCACGGCGGAGAAGCCGCTGAAGGAGGTCGAGAAGGGGGACCGCCTCGACTCCGGCTCGATGGTGAACTTCGGGAGCCTGGACCTGACCGGCTACCGGTCGATCGGCACGGACTTCTACGTCCGCGCCGACTGGCGGAGGCTGGACGCGGAGTTCGACGGGAGCCACGCGACGGTGTCGCGGATCGCCGAGCTGGCCCGCTCCGCCGACGACCTGCCGCCCTCCCTGGCCGCCGCCCGCGACCTGTTCGAGGGCAGGTGGGTGCAGATGGACCCCGAGGAGTTCGACCACTTCGCGCGGGCGCTGGGCGGCAAGTACGGCGAGCGCGCCCAACGGCTGGCGAACAGCGTGGACCTCCTGCAGAGCGCCGGGGCCCAGCACCACGTGATCGACTCGGTGCGCCGGGCCCTGGACGAGCACGCCTCCTTCCGGGACGCCGGCCGCCGCGACGGCGCCGAACTCGTCACGGTCTCCCTCCCGGCCCGCGAGGTCGCCCGCGACCTCGCGGTCGCGCTGGGCCCGCTGGAGGAGCGCTTCGACGGCATCGGGTTCGCCTGGCTGGAACAGGCGCCGGACCGCGAGGTCACCGTGGAGCTGGCGCTGCGCGGCGGCACCCTGTCGGGAATGACGGTGGACCTGGGGCAGTTCCTCGAAACGGAAAGGGCTCGGGAAGCCGGGGACCTCGGGGAGCTGCCGCTCGCGCTCTCCATCGCCCCCGGGCGCGCGGTCCCGCTCAAGGAGCCGAAGAACGCGAAGTGGCTGGCCCCGCAGGACGTGATGGCCGCCGCGCTGTACGGGGAGCTGGGCTCGTCCGGCTCCTGACCCGTGCGGCCGGTTCCGGAACTTCCGCCACGGTCCGTGACGTTGTCGTACACGGCGGCGAAAGCGGGCAGACCCTCGGCGACGGCGGCGGGACGGCCCCCGGCGCGACGACGGCGACGCCACCGGCACGGTGGACATCGGAACGGAGAGGCTCTGATGGTGTACGGACCGTACGGATCGACGACCGGCGCGGCTCGCCCGTCGCGTGCCTCCAAGGCGGTGTCGGCGGGGGTGTTGATGCTGGCCTGGGTGGCCCTGCTGTGGCTGTTGGAGGCGATCGACGTCGCCACCGGCCACTCCCTGGACACCTACGGCATCTCGCCGCGCGAGACGGACGAGCTGGCCGACGTCATACCGGCGTCGTTCCTCCACTTCGGCTGGGACCACGTGGCCGCCAACAGCGTGCCCCTGCTGGTCCTCGGCTTCCTCGCGGCCGTCCGCGGCATAGCGCGCTTCCTCGTCGTCAGCCTGACGATCATCGTCGTCAGCGGCGTCGGCGTCTGGCTGACCGCTCCGGAGCACTCGATCACCGCGGGCGCCTCGGGCCTGGTGTTCGGCCTCTTCGGCTACCTCCTGGTCCGCGGCTTCGTGGACCGCGACGCCCTGGACATAACGGTGGGCATCACGGTCGTCCTGCTCTACGGATCGATCCTGTGGGGCGTGCTGCCCACGTCCTCGGGCGTCTCCTGGCAGGGCCACCTCTTCGGTCTGATCGGCGGTGTGCTGGCGGCGTTCTGGTTCCGCCGCTCCACCCCGGTCGGCCGGTCCCGGCGGGCCCGGCTCATCCCCTGACGCGACACGCCCCGGCGGCCCGACCCTCCACCGGGTCGGGCCGCCGGGGCGTGTCCGGCGTCGGACGGCCCGGCCGTCCGGCCGTCAGACCGTCAGGCCGCGCAGCACCAGGTCGGCCAGGGCACAGACGAACAGGGCTATCCCGATGAAGCCGTTGACGGTGAAGAACGCCCGGTTCAGCCGGGACAGGTCCCCGGGGCGCACGATGGAGTGCTCGTAGACGAACGCCGCCACCACGATCACCAGGCCGACCCAGTACGCCGCGCCGGCCTCCGTCAGCACCCCGTACCAGGCCAGCAGCGCCACGGTGACGACATGGCCGGCGCGGGCGCCGTACAGCGCGCCGGCGACGCCGAACCGCGCCGGGACGGACCGCACCCCGGTCTCCCGGTCGGTGGCCACGTCCTGGCAGGCGTAGATCAGGTCGAAGCCGCCGATCCAGACGCCGACCGCGAGCCCGAGGACCACCGCCTCCCACGACCAGGCGCCGGTGACCGCCAGCCACGCCCCCACGGGCCCGATGGCCTGGGCCAGTCCGAGGATGGCGTGCGGGAAGTCGGTGAACCGCTTCCCGTACGGGTAGACCACCATCGGCACCACGGCGAGCGGCGCGAGCACCAGGCACAGCGGGTTGAGCAGCGCGGCGGCGCCGAGGAAGACGGCCAGCGCGACCAGCGCGCCCGTCCACGCGGTGCGCACCGACACCACCCCGGTGACCATCTCGCGCCCCGCGGTGCGCGGATTGCGGGCGTCGATCTCCCGGTCGATGATCCGGTTGGCGGCCATCGCGAAGGTGCGCAGGCCCACCATCGCGACGGTGACGAGGAACAGCTCCCACCAGTGGACGGTCCCGTCGTCGAGGAACATCGCGGTGAGCGAGGCCATGTAGGCGAAGGGCAGCGCGAAGACCGAGTGCTCGATCATCACCAGCCGCAGGAACGCCCTGACCTTCCCCGCGGAGGGCACCGGCCGGGGCCCGGTGACGCCTTCGGAGACGGAACTCACAGGCCGTACTCCCGCCAGCGTCGGGTGACCTTGGCCGCGGTCTCCGGGTCGGAGACGACCATGTTCGGCCAGCCGCCGTCGCGCGTGTACCCCTCCTCGGGCCACTTGGCGGTGGCGTCGATGCCGGCCTTGCCTCCCCAGAACTGCTGGTACGAGGCGTGGTCCAGATGGTCGACCGGGCCTTCGGTGAGGAGCAGGTCACGGGAGTAGTCGGTGTTGCCCAGGGCCCGCCAGGCCACCTCGTGGAGGTCGTGGACGTCACAGTCGGCGTCCACCACGATGATCAGCTTGGTCAGCGACATCATGTGCGCGCCCCAGATGGCGGACATCACCTTCTGCGCGTGCTTGGGGTACTTCTTGTCGATCGAGACGATCGCGCAGTTGTGGAAGCCGCCCGCCTCGGGGAGGTGGTAGTCCACGATGTCCGGAATGATGATCTTCAGCAGGGGCAGGAAGAACCGCTCCGTGGCCCGTCCCAGCGGTCCGTCCTCCGTCGGCGGACGGCCGACGACGATCGACTGGAAGACCGGCCGCCTGCGCATGGTCACGCAGTCGATGGTCAGCGCCGGGAAGTCCTCCTGGGGGGTGTAGAAGCCGGTGTGGTCGCCGAACGGCCCCTCCGGCAGCATCTTCCCCGGCTCCAGCCAACCCTCCAGCACCACCTCGGCGTTGGCCGGTACCTGGAGCGGCACCGTCTTGCAGTCCACCATCTCCACCCGCTTGCCCTGGAGGAAGCCCGCGAGGAGGTACTCGTCGATGTCCGCGGGCAACGGCGCGGTGGAGGCGTACGTCACAGCCGGCGGGCAGCCGAAGGCGATGGCGACCGGCAGTCTCTCGCCGCGCCGCGCGGCGACCTGGTAGTGGTTGCGGCTGTCCTTGTGGATCTGCCAGTGCATCCCGATGGTGCGCTTGTCGTGGCGCTGGAGCCGGTACAGGCCGAGGTTGCGGATGCCGGTCTCGGGGTCCTTGGTGTGGGTGAGGCCCAGGTTGAAGAAGGAGCCGCCGTCCTCGGGCCAGGTGAACAGCGCGGGCAGCTTCTCCAGGTCGACGTCGTCGCCGGTGAGCACCACGTCCTGGACGGGCGCCTCCTTGACCTTCTTCGGCGGGACGTGCGTCATCGAGCCGAGCTTGCCGAAGGCCTCGCGCATGCCGACGAATCCCTGCGGCAGCTCCGGCTTGAGCAGCCCGCCGATCTTCTCGCCGATCTCGTCGTAGGACTTCAGGCCCAGCGCCTTGAGGAGGCGTCGGTCGGTGCCGTAGACGTTCATCGCCAACGGGACCGTGGTGCCCTTGACGTTCTCGAAGAGGAGGGCCGGCCCGCCGGACTTCTGGACCCGGTCGACGATCTCCCCGACCTCCAGATGGGGATCGACCTCGGCCTTGACGCGAATGAGGTCACCGTCACGCTCCAGGGCCCGCAGCAGCGAGCGGAGATCGTCGTAAGCCATGGGGCAAGTATCCGATACCCATTACCCTGGGCGTGTCACGGGTCCTTTTCCCGGTTCCGCCCGCAATCCCGGCCCGACGGGCCCCACAAGAGCCCACACGTGCCGTATCCATCGCTTCACAGGGGGCGTTGCCCATGCTCAGGCTTCTTCCGACCGTTCTCGTCCTGGCGGTGTGGATCTACGCCTTCGTCGACTGCCTCAACACCCCGGAGAAAGAGGTCCGCAAGCTGCCCAAGGTGGCCTGGGTCCTGATCATCCTGTTCTTCGGCACGGTGCTGCTGGGGCCCATCGCCTGGTTCGTGGCCGGTCGGCCGCGCCGGAACGCGCCCTACGGCGCCGTCCGGCCCACCGAGCGCCGTTGGGTCGCCCCGGACGACAACCCGGAGTTCCTGAAGTCGATCGGCGAACGGACGCGGAAGCCCGAGCCGGAGAAGGCCGAGGAGAAGCCGTCCGACGAGTCCGCCCCCTCCTCCGAGGCCGAGCGCCGGCGGGGGAAGGACGAGACGGTCCGCGACGAGAGCCGCAACAGCCGCGACAGCGAGAGCGGCGGGCCCGAGGACAACGTCCCGCCCGCCGCCTGAGCCGGGCGGGCGGACCGCCCGGCTCCGTCGTTCGACGTCCGCTCGGCACCCTTCACAGGAGTGCGTCGGGGTGCCGTTGCTCACACTCCGCCGTAGGAGTGGAGGCCGTCGAAGAAGATGTTGACGCCGTAGTAGTTGAACAGGAAGCAGAGGAAGGCGATCAGCGCCAGGTAGGCCGCCTTGCGCCCCTTCCAACCCGCCGTGGCGCGGGCGTGGAGGTAGGCGGCGTAGCCGACCCAGGTGATGAACGACCAGACCTCCTTGGGGTCCCAGCCCCAGTAGCGGCCCCACGCCTTCTCGGCCCAGATCGCGCCCGCGATGATGGTGAAGGTCCAGAACGGGAAGACCGCCGCGTTGATGCGGTAGGCGAAGCTGTCCAGGGACGCGGAGCTGGGCAGCCGCTCCAGCACCGAGCGGGCGAAGGCGCCCGGCTTCCCGCCCGTCTCCAGCTTGGTCTCGTAGCGGTCCCGGAACAGGTACAGCAGCGTGGAGACGGCGCCGATGTAGAACAGCGCGCCGCAGACGATGGCCAGCGAGACGTGGATCCACATCCAGTACGAGTCGAGCGCCGGGACGAGCTGGTCGCTCTCGGTGTAGAAGACGACGATGGCCAGACCCAGGTCGAGCAGCACCGTGGTGACCAGCGGCAGCCCGAGCCAGCGGATGTTCTTCTTGGCGACCAGGAAGCCCAGGTAGGCGCCGACGGCGACCATCGAGAAGGCCGTCGAGAACTCGTACATGTTGCCCCAGGGGGCGCGCTGCACCGACAGGGCGCGGGTGAGGACCGCGCCGAAGTGCAGCAGGAACGCCAGGGCGGTGAGCGAGACGGCGATCCGGCCGTACAGGTCGCCCTTCTCGTCCCCGCCCGCCGCTCCGGGCCCGTCCGGCACGTCGGCTCGGCGCCCGGGCGCCGAGCGGGTGACGACCTTCGGCTTCTCCAGCACCTTCGTGCCGCCGGAGGTCCGCACGGTGACGGAGACCTCCGCATCGGCGGCGGCCGTGGCCTTGGTGCCCTCGGCGGTGAGCGCGGCGGCCGTGCGGGCCACCTTGCTGCGGCTGCCGAACACCCACTCCACGATGTGGGCGACGAAGGCCAGGGCGTAGACGGCCATCGCCGACCTGATCAGCACGTTGCTGAACTCTGCCAGGCTCTCGTTCGCTGCGACGGCGATGTTGACTGCGGCGTTCACTCGGTCTCTCCTCGTGACGAGGGTCGGGCGCCATCGGCGGCGTCCGGCGCTGCCGCGGCCTTGCCCGCGGCGGTCTGTTTCTCGGTGTCCTCGACGGTGGTGTCCCCCGCGCCACCGGCCCCCGTGTCGTCCTCGACGTCCCGCCCGGCCGCGACGGGCGCGTCGGCGTGGAGCGCGAGGGCGAGGTCGCCCAACTCCTCCGGAACCCTCGCGGACTCGCTGCGTCCGAGCCCGGCCATCTCCACGACGGTGGTGCCGTCCTCGCCCCGCTCGGCGCGGACCCACACCCGGCGGCGCTGGACGAACAGCGAGCCGGCCAGGCCGAGCACGGCGACGATCGCCCCCGCCAGCGCCCAACCCTCGCCCGGCTCCTGGGAGACCTGGAAGCTGGCCCACTCCTTGACGTCCTCGAACGTCAGCGTGCCCGCGCCGTTCGGCAGCTCCACGGATTCGCCCGGGCGCAGGTCGGCGCGGAACAGGTCGCCGTCCTCGCTCTTGAACTGCTCCATGTTGTCGGTGTCGAGCTGGTAGACGTTCTGCGGGAGGCCCGCGTCGACCCCCAGGTCGCCGTGGAAGGCGTTGAGGGAGAGCACCGGGTAGTCCAGCTCGGGGAAGGTCGAGTGCGGGCCGCGCTCGGCGTCGATGCCGTAGGTGGGCGTGAAGATGCCCTGGAAGCCGAGCTGTTCCCGCTCGCCGTCCTTGTTCCGGTAGTCGGTGACCTTGACCACACCCGTGGAGGTGATGTTGCCGTCCTGCGGGAGGAACGGAACCGGGCCCCGGTAGGCCAGTTCCCCTTGCCCGTCGGTGACGCTGACGACCGGCGCGTAGCCGTGGCCGATGAGGTAGACCTGGGTGTCCCCGACCTGCAAGGGGTGGTTCACCTCGATGGCGGTCTTCTTCTCCTCGCCGTCGGCGCCCTCCCAGTACGTCACGTCGGCGCGGAACTCGCGCGCCGTGCCGCGCTGCGGCCCGCTGCGCTCGAAGGACGCCTCGAAGTCCTCCAACGTGAAGCCGAAGGAGTCCATGGAGTCGACGTCGTACAGGGCGCCGGAGGTGAAGTCGTCGTACTGGGTGAGGGTGTTGGCGAAGCCGTCGCCCTCCACGATGAGCTTGCCGCCCTCGGACCTCCACTGCGATCCGGCCGCGAAGGCCAGCAGCATCACGATCAGCGAGACGTGGAAGACCAGGTTGCCGACCTCGCGCAGGTAGCCCTTCTCCGCGGAGACCGAGCCCCCGGTGGGCGAGACGTCCGGCCCGGCCGTCCGGAAGCGCCGGCCGCGCAGCAGCGACCGCGCCGCCGTCAGGACCTCCTCCGGCTCGGCGTCGGTGCGCCAGGTGGTGTGCGCGGGCATCCGGGTCAGCCGGCGCGGGGCGCGCGGCGGACGGCCGCGGAGCTGGCCGACGAACTGCCAGCTCCGCGGCACGATGCAGCCGATGAGGGAGATGAACAGCAGGATGTAGATCGCGGAGAACCACACCGAGCTGTAGACGTCGAAGAGCTGGAGCTTGTCGTAGATCGGTCCCAGCGTCTCGTGCCGCTGCTTGAAGTCCTCGACGACGGAGGGGTCCACGGAGTTCTGCGGGACGATCGACCCCGGCACCGCGGCGAGCGAGAGCAGGAACAGCAGGATCAGCGCCACCCGCATCGAGGTGAGCTGGCGCCAGGCCCACCGGGCCCAGCCGATCGGCCCCAGGGACGGGACGTCGAGCGTGGACTCCTCGCGGGGGGCCGTGGAGAGCCGGGCGCCCGCCGTCCGGTACTCGCTGTTCTCGGCGTTCTCGGGGGCGTTCCGGTCGGTGTTCTCGACGTCGGCTGTGGGCATGTCAGATCCCTACGGTGAAGCTGTTGGTCCAGGCGAGCAGTTCGGCGAGCATCAGGTCCCAGACTCCGGTGAGCATCAGGATCCCCAGGGCGACCAGCATGCCCCCGCCGATCCTCATGACCCACTGGTAGTGCCGCTTGACCCAGCCGAACGCGCCGAGCGCCCGCCGGAAGGCCACGGCCGTCACCACCAGCGGCAGGCCGAGCCCGAGGCAGTAGGCGGTCGTCAGCAGGGCTCCCCTGCCGGCACTCGCCTCGTTGAAGGCCAGCGCGTTGACGGCGGTCAGCGTGGGCCCCAGGCAGGGGGTCCAGCCGACGCCGAAGAGCACGCCGAGCAGGGGGGCGCCGGCCAGCCCCACGGCCGGCCTCCGGTGGAACCGGAACTCGCGCTGCCCCACGCCCTTGAGCAGGCCCATGAAGAGCAGGCCCATCGCGATCAGCAGCACGCCCAGAATCCGGGTGATGACGTCCTGGTGGCCCAGGAGCGTCTGCCCGAAGTACCCGAAGAGGGCGCCTCCCGACACGAACACCGCGGTGAAGCCCACGACGAACAGGGAGGAGCCGAGCACCATCCGCCACCGCCGGGCGTCCGCCAGGTCGGCGCCGCTGATCCCGGTGACGTACGACAGGTAGCCGGGGACCAGGGGCAGCACGCAGGGGGAGAAGAACGACACGAGCCCGCCCAGCAGCGCGACGGGAACCGCGATGAGCAGCCCGCCGGAGAGCACGGTCTCGTTGACGCCCGTGGCGGAGGCGAAGTGGAGCATCCGCCTCACTTCTCCTTGATCAGGGGATCGATGATGGAGCGCAGTTCCTCTTCGCCGAGCTCCTTCAGGGCCCGCACGGCGATCCGCCCCTCACGGTCCACCACGATGGTCGAGGGGATCGTCTGGGGGTTGAGGCTGCCCTTGGGGAAACGCAGCAGGAGCTTCCCCGAGGGGTCGTACAGGCTCGGGTAGGGGACCTCGAACTCCTTCTCGAACCGCTGGGCCGGGACCCGGTCCGTGTCACGGGTGTTGATCCCGATGAACTGCACGCCCTCGTCCGCGGTGTCGTTCGCCACCTTCACCAGATGCGGCATCTCGGCGCGGCAGGGCGGGCACCACGAGCCCCACACGTTGACGACCAGGACCTTGCCCCGGTGGTCGGCGGTGCTCAGCCGCTTCCCGTCCACCGTCTCGCCGGAGAGTTCAGGGGCGGGTTGGCGGTCCTCCGGCTTCACCTTGGTGACCGCTCCCGTGCCTTCCACGTAGTTCGTTCCGGAACCGCCGCTCTGCGCCTCGCTGTCGCCGCCGCAGCCCGACAGGACCAGCACGCACGCCACCGCCGCGGCGACGGCCGCGGACAGCCGGGAGCGGCGGCGGGGTCCGGTAGCGCGAAGAATCATGTGAAAAGTTTCCCATGCCCTCTGCGCGGCCTTTCCCCCGCCCCCGGCCTGCGCGGACCGTCGACCTCGGGAGCCGCTGTTCCCCCCGGGCCGTGTGGCGTGCGCCACCGCGCCGGCTCCGCGTCCGCCCCGAGCTTCTCAGGCGCCGAAACCCCTGACCTTCCCCGCCCCCTTCACCGGCTTCGCGCCCGCCCGCAGGTGGGGCGGCACCAGGTCGAGGGCCGGCTCGGTGTAGCCGACCGAGACGATCCGGTCGCCGACGAAGGTGAAGGTGGTCAGCGACGCCAGGGTGCACTGCCGTCTGCGCGGGTCGTGCCACAGACGGCGCCGTTCGACGAAGCTGCGCACCGTCCAGATTGGGAGCTGGTGGCTGACGCACACCGCCTCGTGCCCGCGGGCGGCGTCCCGCGCGGCCTCCAGCGCGGCCATCATCCGCACCACCTGGTCGATGTACGGCTCGCCCCACGAGGGCCGGAAGGGGTTGCGCAGGTGCGGCCAGTTCGCGGGCCGGCGGAGCGCGCCGTCGCCGACGCCGAAGGTCTTGCCCTGGAAGATGTTCTCCGCCTCGATCAACCGCTCGTCGGAGCCCACCTCCAGCCCGTGGACCTTGGCGATCGGGGCGGCGGTCTCCTGCGCCCGCTCCAGCGGGGAGGCGACCACGTGCGTGATGTCGCGGTGGGCGAGGTGCTCGGCGACCCGCTCGGCCATCCGACGGCCCAGCTCGGAGAGGTGGTAGCCGGGGAGACGTCCGTAGAGGACCCCGTCGGGGTTCTCCACCTCCCCGTGCCGCATCAGGTGGACGACGGTCCGCTGCCCGCCGCCGTGCCGCTCCCGTTCGCCCGCGGTCTCCGAGGAGACCGTCACGTCCGCCGGGTCCGTCATGCCCGCCGGGTCCACGGCGCCCGTCACCTCGGTCATGCCGAACTCTCCGCGGGGTCGACGGCGTCGGCGGCGGCACGCGCGGCGTGGGGCAGGGCCTCGGCGATCCGCTCGACCGCCCGCTCGTCCAGCGCGGTCGAGACGAACCACGCCTCGAAGGCCGACGGCGGCAGGTAGACGCCACGGGAGAGCATCTCGTGGAAGAAGGCGGTGAACCGGAACGCCTCCTGCCGCTTGGCGGCGGCGTAGTCCACCACGTCCTCGTCGGTGAAGAAGACCGAGAACATGTTGCCCGCCCGCTGCAACCGGTGCGCCACGCCCTCCTTGGTCAGCGCCTCGGTCACCAGGGAGCGCACCTCGGCGGAGACCGCGTCCAGCCGCTCGTACGCCGCGTCGTCCAGCAGCCGCAGTTGGGCCAGGCCCGCCGCCGTCGCGATCGGGTTCCCGGAGAGGGTGCCCGCCTGGTAGACGGGGCCGGCGGGGGCGAGGTGGGCCATCACGTCGGCCCGGCCGCCGAAGGCCGCGGCCGGGAAGCCGCCGCCCATCACCTTGCCGAAGGTCATCAGGTCCGGCACCACTCCGTCGAGCCCGTACCAGCCCGCCTTGGAGACGCGGAATCCGGTCATCACCTCGTCGGAGATGTACAGCGCGCCGTGCCGCTCGCACAGCTCCTTCAGCCCGGCGTTGAAGCCCTCGCGCGGCGGCACGACGCCCATGTTGCCCGGCGACGCCTCGGTGATCACGCAGGCGATCTCGTCGGGGTGCTCGGCGAAGGCGGCGGCGACGGCCTCCAGGTCGTTGTACGGCAGCACCAGGGTGTCGCCGGCCTGCGCGCCCGTCACACCGGGCGTGTCGGGCAGGGCGAAGGTCGCCACACCGGAGCCGGCGGCGGCCAGCAGGGCGTCGACGTGTCCGTGGTAGCAGCCCGCGAACTTGACCACCTTGGTCCGGCCGGTGAACCCGCGCGCCAGCCGGATCGCGGACATCGTGGCCTCGGTGCCGGAGGAGACCAGCCGCACCTGGTCGACGGGGGCGACGCGGGCCACGATCTCCTCGGCCAGTTCGACCTCGCCCTGGCCGGGCGTGCCGAAGGACGTGCCGCGCGCGACCGCCGCCTGGACGGCCTCGGTGACGGCGGGGTGGGCGTGTCCGAGGATCATCGGTCCCCACGAACACACGAGGTCGACGTACTCGCGGCCGTCGGCGTCCGTGAGGTACGGACCGGTACCGGACACCATGAAACGGGGCGTACCGCCCACGGCACGGAAAGCGCGCACCGGAGAGTTCACGCCTCCGGGCGTCACGACGGCGGCGCGGTCGTACAGCGACTGCGATACTGGTGCTTCGTACGGATAGCTCACGCAAGCCATGGTCTCAGAGCCTCGCGCGCATGTGCCGCCGGGCGTTTCGCGGCTCGCCAGAAGGGGAGGTCTCTGGGAGTCTCTGAGACGATGATCGGGTTGCGCGGCACATGCCGCGAGTAATCGGGTGGTGACATGCAGCGCGGTGGCGGACTGGGCGAGGGCACGGGGGACACCGGTCCCAGGCGCGCACGGGGCCGTCACCGGCGTGACGCTTCCGAACCGGTGGAGACGAGGAGCAGCAAGGGTGGCCGGGTGGGGGTGACCTACAAGTACTTCGGCGCGCCGGACGGCGCCACCGCCGCGCGCGTCCCCATCTCGATGCGCCCGGAGGAACTGGGTGGGGACGAGTTGGGCCACGGCATGTTCACCAGGATCAAGCCGGAGACGATGGCGGCGATGGTCCTCACGGGCATCGAGGGAATACCCCTGCACCGGGTGCCCCCGCTGGAACTGGTGGTGCTCCGCTCCGACTACGCCGTGGTCAAACTGCCCATGGCCGTCGTCGATCCCCTGCGGGGCGTCGGTGTGGAGTCGGTGGGCGCCGCCGCCTTCATCTGGTCCACCGTGCCCGACCGGGGCGGCCCGCGCGACGCCTTCGACGTCTACCGACTCCTGCACGAATGGCAGGACTTCTCCCACCGCCTCCACGAGGCGGGCCACCAGCCGTACTGCCTCGTCTGGCCCTGACCGGGGCCCCGCCCCTCCTCGGGCCTACCCTTCCCGGTATGTCCGTCGCCCGATCCGCCCTCCTCTTCGTCCTCGCCGCCCTCCTGGAGATCGGCGGCGCCTGGCTGGTCTGGCAGGGGGTGCGCGAGCACCGGGGCTGGGCCTGGATGGGCGCCGGGGTGCTCGCCCTGGGCGCCTACGGCTTCGTCGCCACCCTCCAGCCCGACGCGAACTTCGGCCGCATCCTGGCGGCCTACGGCGGGATCTTCGTCGCCGGTTCGCTGGCCTGGGGCATGGTCGTGGACGGCTTCCGACCGGACCGCTGGGACGTGATCGGCGCGCTGGTCTGCCTGGCGGGCGTCGCGCTGATCATGTACGCGCCGCGAGGAGGGTGATCCGGCCGGGGGCCCGGGGCCCCCGGAACCTACCGCCCCCGGAACCTATCCTGCGAGCGGCACCGACACGTCCACCACGGGAGGGACCACCCATGACCTCGTCCGCCGACCGGCCCGCCGACAAGCCCGCCGCGCCCACCGCCGTCGTCACCGGCGCCAGTGGCGGCATCGGTGCCGCGACCGCGCGACGGCTGGCCGCCGAGGGCTACCGGACCGTGCTCACCGCCCGCCGCGCCGAGCGCGTCGAGGCCCTCGCCGCCGAACTGACCGACGCCGGCCGGCAGGCCCTGCCGTACTCCCTGGACGTCACCGACCGCGCGGCCGTGGACGCCTTCGCCTCCTGGCTCGGCCCCCTCGCCCCCGGCAGCGTGCTGGTCAACAATGCGGGCGGCGCCCTGGGCACCGACCCCGTGGCCACCGGCGACCCGGCCGACTGGCGGGCGATGTACGAGGTCAACGTGCTGGGCGTGCTCAACATGACCCAGGCGCTGCTGCCGGCGCTGACCGCCTCCGGCGACGGCACGGTGCTCGTGCTGTCCTCCACCGCCGGCCACGCCACCTACGAAGGCGGGGCGGGCTACGTCGCCGCCAAACACGGCGCCCACGTGCTCGCCGAGACCCTCCGCCTGGAGGTGTGCGGGCAGCCCGTCCGCGTCATCGAGATCGCGCCCGGCATGGTGCGCACCGAGGAGTTCTCCCTCACCCGCTTCCGCGGTGACGCCGAGAAGGCGGCGAAGGTCTACGAGGGCGTCGCCGAACCGCTGACGGCCGAGGACGTGGCCGACACCGTCGCCTGGGCCGTGACCCGCCCCCCGCACGTCAACGTCGACCTGCTGATCGTCCGCCCCCGCGCCCAGGCGTCCAACACCAAGGTGCACCGCGAGCTCTGAGCCGGAGACGACACCGGGACGACCGAGCGCCCGCCCCCTCCTCGGGGACGGGCGCTCCAACGGTCACGGCCGGCGCGGGCTCACAGCCGCTCGGGGGTGCGGATGCCCAGCAGCGCCATGCCCTGGTGGAGGGTGCGGGCCGTCAGGTCGCACAGGAACAGCCGGTTCTCCACCGTCGCCTCGTCGCCCGCCTTCAGCACCGGGCACTGGTCGTAGAACGTCGTGTAGTGCGAGGCGAGCTGGTAGAGGTACGCGGCCAGCTTGTGCGGCTCGTACGTCTCGGCCACGCCCGCCAGCGTCTCGGCGAACTCGTCCAGGTGCAGGCCCAGCGCCCGCTCCGCCGGGGCCAGGGTCAGCTCCGGGTGCGCGACGGGCCGGGCGTCGCCCGCCTTGCGCAGGATCGACTGGATCCGGGCGTAGGCGTACTGGAGGTAGACGCTGGTGTCGCCGTTGAGCGAGACCATCCGGTCCAGGTCGAAGACGTAGTCGCGGGACATCGAGGTGGACAGGTCCGCGTACTTCACCGCGCCGATGCCCACCTGGGCGCCACGCTCGGCGATCTCCTCCTCGGTCAGCTCCAGCCCGCCCTGCTCGGCCTTCTCCCGCACCACGGCCGTGGCCCGCTCGACCGCCTCGCCCAGCAGGTCCACCAGCCGGACCGTCTCGCCCTCACGCGTCTTGAACGGCTTGCCGTCCTTGCCCAGCACCGTGCCGAACGCGAGCTGCCGCGCGGCGCCCTCGGACAGCCAACCGGCCCGGCGCGCCGTCTCGAAGACCATCTTGAAGTGCAGCGCCTGCCGGGCGTCCACCACGTACAGCAGGGTGTCGGCACCCAGCTTCCCCACCCGGTCGCGGATGGCGGCCAGGTCGGTGGCGGCGTAGCCGAAGCCGCCGTTGGACTTCTGCACGATCAGCGGGACGGGCTTGCCGTCCGGGCCCTTGACGTCGTCGAAGAACACGCACAGCGCGCCCTCGGAACGGACCGCGACGCCACTGGACTCCAAGTCCTTCACGACCTGCTGGAGGTCGTCGTTGTACGCGCTCTCGCCGACCACGTCCTCGTCGCGGACCTCCACGTCGAGCTGGTCGTACACCGCGTGGAAGTAGATCATCGACTCGTCGACGATCCTCCGCCACATCTCGCGCGTCCGCTCGTCCCCGCTCTGCAGGAGCACCACCCGGTCACGGGCGCGCCGCTTGAACTCCTCGTCGGAGTCGAACAGCGCCCGCGACTGCTTGTAGAGCCGGTTGAGCCGGGACATCGCGGCCTCGCCGCTCTCGCCGCCGGCGGCGCTCGGGGCGTCCTCGGCGTGGTCCAGCTCGTGCGGGTGCTCGATCAGGTACTGGATGAGCATGCCGAACTGCGTGCCCCAGTCCCCGATGTGGTGGCGCCGGATCACCTTCTCGCCGCGGTGCTCCAGGATCCGCACGATCGCGTCGCCGATCACCGTGGACCGCAGGTGCCCGACGTGCATCTCCTTGGCCACGTTGGGCTGGGAGTAGTCGATCACCGTCGTGCCCGGCCGCTCCGCGTGCGGCACGCCCAGCCGCTCGTCGGCCGCCCGCGCCGCCAGCGTCCTGGTGATCGCCCCGTCGGCGACGGTGATGTTGAGGAAGCCCGGACCGGAGACCTCGATCCCGGCGATCACCGGGTTCTCCTTCTCCTCGGGCAGCCGCTCCACGACCTTGGCCGCCAGCTCCCGCGGGTTCCCCTTCAGCTTCTTGGCCAGCGCCAGCATCCCGTTGGCCTGGAAGTCCGCCCGGTCGCTGCGTCGCAGCAGCGGATCGGCGGAAGCGGCCTCCGGCAGGGCAGCCGAGAGTGCCTCCACGACGCGCTGGCGGACGGTGGCGGCGAGGGAAGGAACCGAGGCCATGAAAGGTGTGCCATTCCTTTGAGAGGGATTACCGGATCGCTCCAGTATCCCACGGGGGCGCCGGACGGGGCGCGCGCATATCACGCACCGGGCTCCCCGCGGGTCTGAAACAATGGAACCGTCATTCCCGACACCCGAGGTTTGGAAAGGGACGCCAACCGTGGCTCAGAGCACCGAGACCGACTGGGTCTCCCGCATCGCGGACGAGGTCGTTGCCGAGGCGGAGCGCCGCGCCCCCGGCAAACCGATCGTCTGCGCCTCTGGCCTGAGCCCCTCCGGCCCCATCCACCTGGGCAACCTCCGCGAGGTGATGGTGCCGCACCTCGTCGCCGACGAGATCAAGCGGCGCGGCATCCCCTGCGAGCACATCCTGTCCTGGGACGACTACGACCGCTTCCGCAAGGTCCCGGCCGGCATCGACCCCTCCTGGGCCGAGCACATCGGCAAGCCGCTCACGTCCGTGCCCGCCCCCGAGGGCAGCGAGCACCCCAACTGGGCCGAGCACTTCAAGGCGGCCATGACCTGGGCCCTCGACGAGCTGGGCATCGAGGTGCGCGGCATCAGCCAGACGCGGATGTACACCTCCGGCGCCTACCGCGAGCAGATCCTCTTCGCCATGCGCGAGCGCGAGCGCATCGACGCCGTCCTGGACCGCTACCGCACCAAGGTCACCCCCGAGAGCGCGGCCAAGAAGCGGCAGAAGCCGATGGACGCCGCCGAGATCGAGGCCGCCGAGGGCTCCGGCGCCGCGGGCGAGGACGACGGCAGCTCCGGCAGCGCCGGGTACTTCCCGTACAAGCCGTACTGCACCGTCTGCGAGCGCGACCTGACGACGATCACCGCGTACGACGACGACACCACCGAGATGACCTACGCGTGCCGGTGCGGCCACGAGGAGACGGTGTCGCTGTCGGAGTTCGACCACGGCAAGCTCGTCTGGAAGGTCGACTGGCCGATGCGCTGGGCGTACGAGGGCGTGATCTTCGAGCCCTCCGGCGTGGACCACCAGTCGCCGGGCTCCTCCTTCGTCGTCGGCGGACAACTGGTGAAGGAGATCTTCGGCGGCGAGCAGCCGATCGGCCCGATGTACGCCTTCGTCGGCATCAGCGGCATGGCGAAGATGTCCAGCTCCAAGGGCGGCGTGCCCACCCCGGCCGACGCGCTGGAGATCATGGAGGCGCCGCTGCTGCGCTGGCTGTACGCCCGCCGCAAGCCGAACCAGTCCTTCAAGGTCGCCTTCGACCAGGAGATCCAGCGGCTCTACGACGAGTGGGACGCGCTGGAGCGCAAGGTCGCCGAGGGCGCCGCACAGCCCGCGGACGCCGCCGCGTACCGCCGCGCCACGTCCACCGTCGCCGGCGACCTGCCCAGGACGCCGCACCCGCTGCCGTACCGCACCCTCGCCTCCGTGGTGGACATCACCACCGGGGACGAGGAGCAGACCCTGCGCATCCTGGGCGAGCTGGACCCGGAGAACCCGGTCCGCTCCCTGGACGAGACGCGCCCGCGGCTGGACCGCGCGCAGCGGTGGATCACCACCCAGGTCCCGGCCGAACAGCGCACCCGCGTCCGCGAGGAGCCGGACACCGAGCTGCTGGCCTCGCTCGACGACACCCGGCGCGAGTCCCTGCGGCTGCTGTTGGACGGGCTGGACGAGCACTGGTCGCTGGACGGCCTGACCACGCTCGTCTACGGCGTGCCCAAGGTCCAGGCGGGTCTGACGCCGGACGCCAAGCCGACGCCGGAGCTGAAGGTGGCCCAGCGCTCCTTCTTCGCGCTGCTCTACCAGCTCCTGGTCGGCCGTGACACCGGTCCGCGGCTGCCCA
Source organism: Streptomyces megasporus (assembly GCF_000718985.1). Classification (GTDB taxonomy): domain Bacteria; phylum Actinomycetota; class Actinomycetes; order Streptomycetales; family Streptomycetaceae; genus Streptomyces; species Streptomyces megasporus. Next base: position 27,424 of record NZ_JODL01000042.1, read on the forward strand.
CGCTGCTGCTGGCGGTCGGCGCGGACCGCGTCCGCAAGCTGCTGGGCGCCTGACGCCGCGTCACCACCGCACCGGGATGGGCTTGGCGGGTCACCCCGCCAGGCCCATCTCCGCGTTGTAGCGGTGCTTGAAGTCCCGCAGGTACATGCGCAGGTGACCCTCGCTCAGCAGACCGCCCTCGGCGTTGGTCACGCCGTGCTCGTCGTAGAGCACCTTGGCCAACTGCCGGGCGTTGGGCCGGTCGCCGTGGACGGCTATGTACTGCTGGTACGCCCGGTAGTACACCTCCGTGTACACCATGCCGTCCGGTATGCCGACGGGCACGGTGTCGTCCGGCTCCGGCGGCGCGGCCTCGCGCGGCGACGGCACGTGCGCGGGCCGGGCGTCGGGGTTCCCCATCGGGCGGTGGCGTCCGTCGCTCACCGGCACGGTGGGCGGGGAGGCCGACGCGGCGGCGTACGCGGGCTCGGGAGCCGGACCGTATCCGTCCGCGGCGCCGTTCGCCGGCTCGGGACGGAGGGCCGGCTCCGGCTCGACCTCGGGCTCCGGTTCGGGACGCGCCTCCCACTCGGGCGGGACGACCTCGCTCCTGCGGGCCACCGGCTCCCGCGCGGGAGCCGCCGGCGCGAGGACGGGCGTCTCCCGTCCGGCCGGCGCGGCGGGCGCCTCCACGGCGGCCCCCTCCGCGCCCACGCCCTCCACGCTCCGCTCGGCGCCCGTGCTCTGGTCCGTGCTCTGGTCCGCGGCCTGGTCCGTGGTCTCGCCCGGGGCCTTCTCCAGGGCCAGGCCGGCGCCCGTCCCGTCCGGAGCGCCGGCCGGCAGGACCGCCCGCGGTCCGCTGCCGGGTTCGATGCCGGCCGCGGCCAGTCCGGCCGGGGCGGTCTCCGCCAGCGGCACCCCGTACCGCGCCAGCCGCAGCGGCATCAGCGCCTCCACCGGCGCCCGGCGCTTCCAGCCGCGCCCGTACCGGGCCCGCAGCCGCGCCTCGTAGATCAACCGGTCCTGCTCCATCCGGATGACCTGGTCGTAGGAGCGCAGCTCCCACAGCTTCATCCGCCGCCACAGCCGGAAGGTGGAGGGGAAGGCCAGCAGCCAGCGGGAGAGCCGCACGCCCTCCATGTGCTTGTCGGCGGTGATGTCGGCGATCCGGCCGACCGCGTGCCGCGCGGCCTCGACGGCGACC
>NZ_JODL01000043.1 GCF_000718985.1 Streptomyces megasporus
TCGCCCGCGAGGTCTACCGCGCACTGACCACCCCAGCCACCGGACAAGTCACGCAAAACAGCCTCACCCCTGCGGCTTGACAACCATAGGAGCATCCCGCCGCTCCGCCGTCCGCTCGTCTTTCGGACGACACGCCGCCCGCGCGGCCCGTCGTGAGGTTTGGACCCCCTCCTCCGGGCGACGATCGGAACCATGCCCTCCCCATCCCCTCGCCTCACCGCGGCGGTGTGCGCGACCCTGGCGGCCCTGCTCTCGACGCTCGTCGTGGCGGGCTGGGACCCACTGCTGTCCTTCGACGCCCACGTCGCCTCCGAACTGCACCGCACGGCGCTCGCCGAGCCCGGCTGGACCCGGTTCAACCGGGTGCTGACCGACTGGGTGTGGGACCCCTGGACCATGCGGGCCCTGCTGGCCGTGGTGTTCCTGTGGCTGTTGCTGCGCGGCGCGGCACGGCCGGCGCTCTGGGTGGCGGCCACCGCGCTCGTCGGCACCCTCCTCCAGCAGGTGTTGAAGGCGCTCCTGGACCGTGACCGGCCGCGCTGGGAACGGCCCGTCGACTCCGCGGACTTCGCGGCGCTGCCCTCCGGGCACGCCATGACGGCGGCGCTCACCTGTGGGCTGCTGCTGTGGCTGGCCCACCTGCGCGCGGTCCACCGGATCGCGCGTCTGGCCATGCTGTGGGCCGGCGCGATCACCGTGGCCGGGGTGGGCTTCACCCGGGTCTACCTGGGTGTGCACTGGCCCACCGACGTGGTCACCGGCTGGCTGCTGGGCATCGCCGTGGCCGCGGCCGCGGCCGCGCTGTGGCAGCGGCGCGACTCCCCCCGCCCCCGGCCGAGAGAACGCCGACCGGAGGAGGCCGGGAGCGTGGCGCGCCGGTGGCGCCCTGACGAGACGGAGCAGCCGGGCGAAAGGGGCCGATCTCGGGCGATCCCCCGCGTCGCCCGAGATCGGCACAGCTCGGGATCCGGGCATCGGCCGCCCGGCCCCGAGGACCAATGAGTATATTGGCCCGCAGCCAGTCAACGCAGGAGTTACAGGATGTCCCCTCGCAGCGCATCGGTCAATGAGGAATTGCGCCGACGGTCCCGTGAGCGGCTGCTGCAGGCGACGGTGGAGCTGGTCGACGAGCGCGGCTACGAGGCGACCACACTGGGAGACATCGCGGATCGGGCGGGTTCGGCGCGGGGGCTGGTGTCGTACTACTTCCCGGGCAAGCGGCAACTGCTGCAGTCGGCCGTCCACCGGCTGATGCACCTCACCCTGGCCGAGGCGCTGGAGCGCGAACCGCTGCCCACGGGGCCGGACGCGGGGCGGGAGTCGTTGGCCCGTGCGATCGACGCCATCCTCGGGCTGGCCCGTGACCGGCCGACGCTCATGCGCACCCACATGGCCGGGATCCTCCAGCAGGAGGGCTTCGTCCAGTGCGACGAACAGCAGCGCCTGGCCGCGCTGCTGCGCGAGACCGTCGCCCGCTACGGGTCGCGCGCCCCGGACACCGACTATCCGATGCTGCGGGCGCTGCTGATGGGGGCCGTCTTCGCCGTCCTGCTGCCCGGGGCGCCCATGCCCATGGCGCGACTGCGCGCCGAGCTGTTCGGGCGGTACGGGCTGGACTGGGAGTTGGGGTTCCCGCCGGAGGCCCCCGAGGAGGCGTCCGGCGGGATCTCACTGCTGCCGCTGACGGGTCAGCGGTAGTCGGGCTGGGTCTGGGCGTTGAACTCCCGGAGCTTGACGCGCTCGGCGCCGGCGACGCGCCGGTCCCGGATCTCCAGCACGTCGAAGCCCATCCGGATGTCGTTCGAGTAGACGTGGCCGTTGTAGTAGTACGCCGACCAGGAGCCGCCGACGGCGTCGGGGTCGGAGTACGGACCGCGCTCGAAGTACCCGATCTCCCTCGGCTTGGTGGAGTCGGTGAACTCCCAGACGGAGACACCGCCCTGGTACCACGCCTGGACCATGACGTCCCGGCCCTTGACCGGGATCAGCGAGCCGTTGTGGGCGACGCAGTTCTCGGTGTCGGCCTGGTGGCGGGGGATCTTGAAGTAGCTCTTGAACACCAGCTCGCGGTCGTCGCCCTTGCCGGTGATGTGGTAGATGCCGTTGGCGCCGCGCTTGTCGCCGACCTCGGCGTTGCAGGTGGCGCCGACGCCGCCGCCCAGCTCGTCGGTGAAGACGACCTTGCGGCCGTTCTCGCTGAAGGTCGCTGAGTGCCAGAACGCGAAGTTCTCGTTGTCCTGGACCCGGTCGACGACGCGGGGCTCGGCGGGGTCGGAGATGTCCATCAGGATGCCGTCGCCCATGCACGCGCCCGCGGCGATCTCCAGCTCGGGGAAGGCCGTGATGTCGTGGCAGCCCGTGGTCGGCGTGACGTTCGGGTTCTTCGGCGCGCCGGGGTTGCCGCCGTCCGGGAAGAGGACGGGGAAGTCGACGAGCGACGCCTTCTCGGGCGCCGTGCGGGGCACCTTGACGATCGAGATGCCGTCGTGCGGCGGTTGGCAGTCGGGGAAGGTCTCGTCCGGGAAGTAGGAGGAGACGTAGAGGTAGACGTCCTTGCGGTCGGGCACCAGCGTGTGGGTGTGCGAGCCGCAGGCGGTCTCGACGGAGGCGACGTACCTCGGGTTGCGCTTGTCGCTGATGTCGAAGACCTTGATGCCCTCCCAGGCGCTCTTCTCCGTCGGCGGCTTGGCGGTGCTGTGGCAGGAGTCGTCGCTGCGCGAGGAGTCGGTGGACAGGAAGAGCAGGTCGCCGGAGACGGAGATGTCGTTCTGTCCGCCCGGGCAGAGGACCTGGCTCACGATCTTCGGGGACTTCGGGCGGCCGATGTCGTAGACGGTGAAGCCGTCGTAGTTGCCGGCGAAGGCGTAGCGGCCCTGGAAGGCCAGGTCCGTGTTGAGCCCCTTCAACGCCCCCTTGGGCAGGTTGGTCAGGTGGGAGACGTTCCTGCTGTGGACGACCTCGTCCACCGCGGGGATCTCGCCTCTGTCGATGGCGGTCCGGGCTTCCGCTCGATGCCGCTTCGACGCCTTCGCCGGCGTGCCCGAGGGATCGCCCGGGTCGGGGATGGCCGTCGCCGGTCCGGCGGCGAGGAGCGTGGCCAGCAGGCCGAACATGGCCGCTGCCGCGCCGAGGCGCCTGCGTCGTGCGCGGGGTCTGGGCAACGACGTCACTGCTTTCCTCCCTGTCGGTCCGCGTGTCCGTTCCGGGTTGAGCGGATGGCGGACCTCGGCAGTATGGCCCTCCGTGCTCCCGCCCCGACAGGGGAGAACGACGCGGTGTTCACCGACGGTGTCCGATCCGGACATGTCCGTGCCAGGATCGGGGAACCGGCGTAATCCCGCGCTACAGGAGGAACAGTGACGGACCGTCACGGATTCCGGCCGCCCTTTCCCGCGCTTCCGCTCGTGTCGACCGCACTGACCGTGCTGGCCGTGCTGGCCGTGTCGACGGGACTGACCGGCTGCGACGACGACTCCGGGAAGGCGGCCCCCACCGGGGGCGGGCCCTCCGTGATCGCGCCCGGCGCACCGGGGGAGGCGGCCGAGACGCTCTCCGCCGAGGAGGCCGCGAAGGCGGGTGAGAGAAGCGAGGCCGAGCCCAACGATGCGGACTTCGCGTACGTCTCGATGATGATCGAGCACCACGGGCAGGCCCTGGTGATGACCGACCTGGCCGAGAAGCACGCGGAGTCGGAGAAGGTGCGCCGGCTCGCGGACCGGATCTCCGCGGCCCAGGGGCCGGAGATCCGGGCGATGCGCGGTTGGCTCCGGCGCAACGGCGCGGAGGACGGCGGCGGCCACGGTGGTCACGACGGGCACGGCGGGCACGACGGCGCGTCGATGCCGGGCATGGCGACCGAGAAGCAGCTCGACGAGTTGCGGGCGGCCCGCGGCGCCGACTTCGACAAGCTGTTCCTGACCCTGATGATCGCCCACCACGAGGGGGCCGTGACAATGGCCGAAAACGCGGTGCGGGACGGACGGGACACCCAGGTCCAGGAGATGGCCGGTGACGTGGCCGTCCAACAGACCGCCGAGATCAACCGGATGCGCGCGATGCTCTAGCGGTCCGCCGGGGCCGCCCCCGGGCGGACCGGCGGACGGGGACGGGCGCCCCCTGGCGCATCGCGCGTCCCCGTTCCCGTCCGCCGCCCCGCGGTGGGATGCTGGAGGTCTCCGAGCGGAGTCCGGGCGCATCCCGGGCGGAAGGAGCCGTGTCGTGGGCGATCCGCTTCGTGTCGCGGTGGTCGGGTCGGGGCCCAGCGGGGTCTACACGGCGCAGGCCCTGGTGGAACGGCAGGGAACGCCGGACGTGGCGGTCGACGTGCTGGACCGCCTGCCGTGTCCGTATGGTCTGGTGCGCTACGGCGTCGCCCCGGACCACGAGAAGATCAAGTCGTTGCAGGACACCCTGCGCCGGGTGCTGGAGCACCCGCGGGTGCGCTTCCTGGGCAACGTCCCCGTCGGACGGAACGTCCCGGGCGGTGTGGGCACCGAGGAGCTGCTCTCCCTCTACCACGCGGTGGTGTACTGCGTCGGCGCGGCGGCCGACCGCCGGCTCGGCATCCCGGGCGAGGACCTTCCGGGCAGCTTCTCCGCGACCGACTTCGTCTCCTGGTACAGCGCCCACCCGGACGCGGCCGCGTACCGCTTCGCCCTGGGGGTGCGGTCGGCCGTGGTGATCGGGGTCGGCAACGTCGCCGTCGACGTGGCGCGCTTCCTGGCGCACGACGCGGACGAGCTGCGCGGCACCGACGTGCCGCAGGCCGCGCTGGACACACTGGCCGCGGGCTCCCCCGCCGACGTCCACGTGGTGGGGCGGCGCGGCCCGTCCCAGGCGAAGTTCACCACCAAGGAGCTGCGCGAGCTGGACGCCCTGCCCGACGCCGAGGCCGTGGTGCGCCGGGAGGAGCTGGAACTCGACCCGGCGTACGGGGCCCCGGAGGCCCTGCCCGCCGTCGCCCGCCGGAACCTCGGCGTACTGGACGGCTGGGCGCGGCGGGAGCCGCGCGGACGGGCGCGCCGCGTGCGGCTGCGGTTCTTCCTGCGGCCCGTGGAGGTGCTCGCCGGTCGGGAGGGCGCCGTGCGCGCGGTGCGCTTCGAGCGGACGGCGCCGGACGGGCGCGGCGGCGTGACGGGCACGGGACGGTACGAGGAGATCCCGGCGGAACTGGTGCTGCGGTCGGTGGGCTACCGCGGCGTTCCGCTGCCGGGGCTGCCCTTCGACCGGACGGCGGGGACGGTGCCGCACGAGGCGGGACGGGTGCTGCGCGCCGGGGCGCCCTCGCCGGGCGAGTACGTCGCCGGGTGGATCAAGCGCGGCCCGACCGGGGTGATCGGCACCAACCGATCGTGCGCGAAGGAAACGGTCCGCTCGCTGCTGGAGGACGCCGGCGCCCTGCTCGGCCGCCGGATCTCCGGTGCCGATCCACTCCGGGCGCTGCGGGCGTCGGGCCACGAGCCGGTCGGGTGGCACGGCTGGCTCGACATCGAGCGGGCGGAGACGGAGCTGGGACGGAGCCTGCGCCGCGAGCGGGTGAAGATCCCCGACTGGGAGGGGCTGCTCGCGGCGGCGCGCCGCGCCGGTTGACCTCCCCCACCCGCCGTCCCGGGCCCCACGCCGATCGGCCGATCAACCGCCGAGTCGCTCCGCCTGCCGGTCGGCCGCGGTGAGCACGCTGCCCAGCAAACCGGGGAAGAGCCGCTCCAGATCGTCGCGGCGCAGGGTGCTCATCTTCGCCGTGCCCCGGTAGCACTGGTGGATCAGGCCGCTCTCGCGCAGCACCCGGAAGTGGTGGGTGGTCGTGGACTTGCTGACCGGCAGGTCGAAGCCCGAGCAGGCCAGATCCTCCCGCGCGACCGCCAGAACGCGGACGATCCGCAGCCGCACGGGGTCGGAGAGCGCGTGCAGCACCTCTTCCAGCCGGATCTCCTCCGGAGCCGGGTGCTCCAGTTCTCGGCCGGTGGGCGGGGTCTGCGTTCGGGGCGTCACACCCTCATAGTACGAGAGTCATCGTAGTTTGACATCCACCGTAATACGACGCCTACCGTATGAGCGCCGGAGGTCGGAACGTCCACCCCGGCCCCTTCGGAGGAGACCGCCGTGAGCGCACTGTTCGAGCCGTACACCCTGCGATCCCTGACCGTCCCCAACCGCGTCTGGATGTCGCCCATGTGCCAGTACTCCGCCGAGCCCACCGGGCCGGAGGCGGGCGTCGCCGGCGACTGGCACCTCGCCCACTACGGGGCGCGGGCGGTCGGCGGCACCGGGCTGATCCTGGTGGAGGCCACGGCCGTCTCGCCCGAGGGCCGGATCAGCCCCAACGACCTGGGCATCTGGAACGACCGGCAGGTGGAGGGCCTGCGGCGGATCACCGCCTTCCTCAAGGAGCGGGGCGCCGTCCCGGGCATCCAGCTCGCCCACGCCGGTCGCAAGGCCTCGACCGACGCGCCCTGGCGCGGCGGGGCGCCGCTGGACGCCGAGCACGGCGGCTGGGTCCCCCTCGCACCGAGCGCGGTGCCCTTCGACGAGGGACACCCGGTGCCGCACGAGCTGACGGAGGAGCGGATCGAGGAGGTGGTGCGGCAGTTCGCGGACGGCGCCCGCCGGGCCCTGGCGGCGGGTTTCGAGGTCGCCGAGATCCACGGCGCGCACGGCTACCTGATCGGCGAGTTCCTCTCCCCGCACAGCAACCGGCGCACGGACGCCCACGGCGGGAGCTTCGAGAACCGCACGCGCTTCGCCCTGCGGGTCGTGGACGCGGTGCGGGAGGTGTGGCCGGAGGAACTGCCGCTGTTCTTCCGGATCTCGGCCACCGACTGGCTCCCGGAGAACGGCTGGACCACCGACGACACCGTACGGTTCGCCGGCGAGCTGCGGGAGCACGGCGTGGACCTGCTGGACGTCTCCAGCGGCGGCAACGCGCCCCGGGTGCGCATCCCGGTCGAACCCGGCTACCAGGTTCCCTTCGCCGCCCGCGTCCGGGCCGAGACCGGGCTTCCGGTGGCGGCGGTCGGTCTGATCACCGAGCCGGACCACGCCGAGAAGATCGTCGCCAACGGCGAGGCGGACGCCGTGCTGTTGGGTCGGGAGCTGCTGCGCGACCCGCACTGGGCACACCGCGCCGCGCGGGAGCTGGGCGAGGAGCCCGCGCGCGTGCCCGAGCAGTACGGCTGGGCCGTCTGACCCGCCGTCCCCTCCGGCACGACCGCGACACCACCACGCAAAAGCCGCGCAAGAGCCGCGGGAACGCTCCCGGGAGCGTTCCCGTCGGAACGCGGCCGGCGGCGAGGGACGACGGTCGGCGACCGGGATCGGCGTCCGGCTGAAAACAGTCGGTGCCGCCCAGTAGAGTGACCGCCCGTGGCAGCACGACCCTTGAACGAGATCGTCGAGCCCGGCTGGGCCAAGGCACTGGAGCCCGTCGCCGGGCGCATCGCCGCGATGGGCGACTTCCTGCGCGCGGAGATCGCCGCGGGGCGCACCTACCTCCCGGCCGGACCGAACGTGTTGCGCGCCTTCCAACAGCCCTTCGACGAGGTCCGGGTGCTCATCGTGGGTCAGGACCCGTACCCCACACCGGGCCACGCCGTGGGGCTGAGCTTCTCGGTGGCGCCCGAGGTGCGTCCACTGCCCGGCAGCCTGGAGAACATCTTCCGGGAGCTGCAGGCCGACCTCGGGCTGCCCCGGCCGTCCAACGGCGACCTCACCCCGTGGACGGAGCGGGGCGTGCTGCTCCTCAACAGGGCGCTGACCACCGCCCCGCGCCGGCCCGCCGCGCACCGCGGCAAGGGCTGGGAGGAGGTCACCGAGCAGGCCATCCGGGCCCTGGTGGGACGCGACAAGCCGCTGGTGGCCATCCTGTGGGGGCGCGACGCGCGGAACCTGCGCCCGCTGCTGGATCCGTATCCGGCCGTGGAGTCCGCGCACCCCTCCCCCATGTCGGCCGACCGCGGGTTCTTCGGTTCCCGTCCGTTCAGCCGGGCCAACGAGCTGTTGGTGCGGCAGGGCGCGGAGCCGGTCGACTGGCGGCTTCCGTGACCGGCTGGGTCCTGGGCGTCGACTCGGGCGGCTCCGGGCTCCGCCTCGCGCTGGCACGGACCGGCGACGGTTGTGGGACGCCGGTGCCGGTGGCCGACGCCGCCGTGGACGAGCCGGTGCGCACCGGCCCCGCGGGCATCGACGCGGGCCACCTGCTGGAGACGGTGCTGCCCCGGGTCCGTCGTCTGTCGGCGGACGTGGCGCGGGACGACCGGCCCGACGGCACGGACGGCGGGGGCGCGCCCCGGATCGACGCCGTGTGCGTGGGCGCGGCGGGCATGGCGACGCTCGGCGACGAGCTGCGCGCCGTCCTGCCCGGTGCGTTCGCGCGGGAGTTGGGGGCCGGGCGCGTGGCGCTGGCCGCCGACGCCGTGACCGCGTACGCCGGGGCGCTGGGCGAGCGCCCCGGCGCGGTGGTCGCCGCGGGCACCGGGATGATCGCCCTGGGCACGGACCTGCGCACCTGGCGGCGGGTCGACGGCTGGGGCCACCTGCTGGGCGACTGCGGTGGCGGCGCCTGGATCGGTCGCGCCGGTCTGGAGGCCGCCCTCCGCGCCCACGACGGCCGGGAGGGCGGCTCGCGGGCACTCCTCTCCCGCGTCGAGGCCGTCTTCGGTCCACCGGACTCCCTGCCGGGGAGGCTGTATCCGCGCACCGACCGCCCGGCGGTGTTGGCCTCCTTCGCCCCGGAGGTGGCCCGGTGCGCGCGGGAGGGCGATCCGGTCGCCGAACGGATCATGACGGAGGCGGCCGTCCAGATCGCCACGACCGCCGCCGCGGCCTGTCCGGAGGGCGAGGACGCTCGGATCGCCCTGACCGGCGGACTGCCGATGATCGGCGAGCCGCTGCTCGCGCCGCTCCGCCGGGAGCTGGCCTCCCGGCTGCCGCGCGCGCGGACCGTGGAGGCCGCCGGCGATCCCCTGGCCGGGGCGTTGCTCATCGCCGACCGGCTGGCCCGTGACGTGCTGCGGCTGCCGGCCGATGCGTCACTTCTCCACCTCGGATGACGATTCCGTATCGGATCGCAAACATCCCGGGTGACGGCGCAACCGAATCCGTCACCGCGACGCGCGGGAGGAAAGGGGACAGACCAGGACTGCTCCGCCCCGCCCGAACGGCCAAGCCGGTCAAGGCATTAGCATGCGGCGCCATGAGCACCCCCACTGGGCCCGCAAATGGCCTGCCCGTACGAATGCCGCGTCCCCGCCAGCCCGGACGGCACCGCCGGCCGGAGCCCGTCGTCGCTCCCGAGGGTGCGCCCGCTCTGGTGCTGGCCGTCCCCGGGGTGCCCTCCGGCACCTCCAGGAACCTCGCCGAGGAGGTCCTGAGCATCGCCCGTTCCGAACTGCCCGGCCTCGACGCCCGGATCGGTTTCGTGGACGGTGACGACGAGGAGTTCCCCGCCCTGCAGAGCACGCTGGCCCAGGCCGCGGCCGAGCACACCGCCCGTGCCGCCGCGCTGGACGCGCAGGCCGCGGCGGACGCCGAGGGCGAGAACGAGGACGGCGCCGAGAGCTCCCGGCCCCGGCTCCAGGACGCCCCGGCCGCGGTGGTGGTCCCGCTGCTGGCCGGCCCCGACAGCGCGCAGATGCGCCGGATACGTCAGGCCGTGCTCGCCGGCGGTTCCGGTGCCGAGCTGACCGACGTGCTCGGCCCGCACCCGCTGCTCGCCGAGGGCGTCCACGTGCGGCTCTCGGAGGCCGGTCTGGCCCGCGCCGACCGCGCCCGGCTGTTCACGGTGGCGACCGCCGCGGACGGCATCATCCTGGCCACCATGGGCGGCGAGGAGGCCGTGCAGGCGGCCGGGATCACCGGCATGCTGCTGGCCGCACGTCTCGCGGTGCCGGTGCTGGCCGCCGGTCTGGACGAGGACGGCTCCGTCTCCCGCGTGGCCGAGCAGTTGCGGGAGGCCGGCTCCCGGCAACTGGCGCTGGCTCCCTGTCTGGTCGGTCCCGAGATCCCCGACGGCCTGCTGGACTCCGCGGCGAAGGAGGCGGACTGCCCGACGGCCGAGCCGCTGGGGTCCTACACCGCGGTGGGCAAGCTGGTCGCCTCCGCCTACGCCGTGAAGCTCGGCATCGCCCAGCGCTCGCCGCAGGGGGCGCCGGTCCGCTGATCCGGACCGGCCCCCGGCCCGGGCCCCGCGCGGCCCACGGGCCGGTCGGTCGGATCAGCGGGGCCGAACCAGCCGAGGCGGAATCAACCGGGGCGGAATCCAACCGAATTCGGATCAGCCGAAGAGGACGCGGGTGGCGGCCGGCACCTCGAGCGCACCCGACCGGTGCGGCACGCCGTCCGGGTCCAGCTCGAACCAGGTCACGTCGCCCGAGCGCTCGTTGGCGGCGTAGAGCCTGCGTCCGGTCGGGTCGAGGACCAGGTCGCGCGGCCAGTGACCGCCGCAGGGGACGGTGGTGACCGGCTCCATCCGCTCGCCCGCCGGGTCGAGGGCCAGGACGGCGATGCTGTCGTGCCCCCGGTTGGCGACCCAGAGGCGGCGGCCGTCGGGGGAGAGCACCAGCCCGGACGGGTGGTTCTCCGCCTCTCCGACGTCCTCGGGCAGCGTGCGGGCCTCTCCGGTCGGCTCCAGGATGCCGGTCTCCCCGTCCCAGCGGCAGCCGGTCACGGTGGACCGCAGTTCGTTGACGACGTACGCCCGCTCCCCGTCCGGGTGGAAGACCAGGTGGCGGGGACCGTTGCCGGGCCGCAGCGGCGTCCGCCCGTGCGGGCGCGGCGCGCCCCCGTCCCCGTCGAGCCGGTAGGTCCACACCGAGTCGGTGCCGAGGTCCACCGAGAGCAGCCAGCGGCCGGAGGGGTCGGGCACCACCGCGTGGGCGTGCGGCCCTTCCTGTCGGGAGCTCACCGGTCCGAAGCCGTGGTGCCGCAGGACGACGGGCGGCGAGCCGAGGGTGCCGTCCGGACGCAGGGGCAGGGAACTGACGCTCCCGGAGGTGTAGTTGGCGGTGATCAGTCGGCCGGCCGCGCAGGTCAGGTGGGTGGGCCCGGAGCCGTCGACGGGTACCGCCTCGCCCGCGGGACGGGGCCGGTCGGGGTCGGTCAGGGAGAGCGCGGCGGCCTTGCCGTCCTCGGTCTCGCTGACCGCGTAGAGCATCGTCCCGCCGGGGCCCAGGACGAGGTAGGAGGGGTCGGGCACCGCGTCCGTGTGGTCCAGCGCGGTCAGTGCGCCGGTGTCCGGGTCGACGGCGGCCGTGGTGATGCCGCGTCCCCCCGCCGAGGTGTAGGACCCGATGTACGCCCGCCGTCCGCCGTCCCTGCCGTCCACCGCGCCGCCCTTCCCGCCCTCTTCGTGATCCGGTGTCGTGATCCGGGTCTCGGGCGACCGTAGCAGTCGGGCCGGGCCAAAAGCGGGCGACGGACCCCTCGGAACCCCCCGGTCCACGCCGTCCGACCGCCTTGGCATGCTGGCCCCATGAGTCACTCCCTCGCCCTCGCGGTGATCTTCGATCTCGACGGCACGCTCGTGGACAGCGAACCCGCCTACCACGAGGCGAGTCGGCGACTGCTGGCCCGGTACGGCATCACCGATTTCACCTGGGAGGACCACACGCGGTTCATCGGGATCGGCACCCGGGAGACCCTGACGACACTCCGCGAGGAGCACGGGATCGACGCCCCGGTGGAGGAGCTCCTGGCCGGGAAGAACCGCCTCTACCTGGAGTTGGCGCGCACCTCGGTCCGCGCGTTCCCCGGGATGTTGGTCTTGGTGGAGCGACTGCGCGCGGCCGGGGTCCCGATGGCCGTCGCCTCCGGCTCGTCGCGGGCCGCCATCGACGCGGTGCTGGCCGGCGCCGGTCTGGACGCCCTGCTGCCCGTGCGTGTCTCGGCCGAGGAGGTGGCTCGGGGCAAGCCCGAACCGGACGTGTTCCTGGAGGCGGCCGAGCGGCTCGGCGTCGAGCCCGGCCGGTGCGCGGTGGTGGAGGACGCGCCGCCCGGGGCGGAGGCCGCCCACCGCGCCGGGATGCGGTGCGTCGCCGTCCCCTACCTGCCGGAGACGGCCGGCGATCCGGCCTTCGCGGCGGCGGGACTGTGCTTCCCCGGGGGGCAGGAGGAGTTCGACGCCCGGGTGGCGTACGACTGGCTGGTGGGTTCGGGCCGCTGATCCCGAACGGCCGGCCCCGGATCGCCGGTCCCGAGCATCGCCGCCGGCCGTCCTCGGGCCGTGACGCCGAGCGGTGGCGTCCGCGTTCAACCCCGTCGGAGGCGGGCCGCGATCCGGTTCTCCAGCGCCGCGAGGGGGATCGCGGCGGCCCAACTGTAGATCGCGGCGGTCGGCGAGACCGTCGCGATGCCCACGGAGAGCAGGAACACCAGGGCCTGGGCGGGCGGTGGCGCCCCGCGCCACCAGGCGCCCGCCGTGTGGCGGCGGATGTCCACCTCCATCGCGTAGAGGACCGTCGAGGCCGTGCCGATGACCGTTCCGTACAGGCCGGGGCCGACGAACTCGTCGCCGTAGTCCGCGAGGACGGAGGTGGGGAACGGGATCAGGGACACCAGCGCGAGGAACGCGACGTTGAGCCAGAACAGCCGGGTGTCGATCCACTCGACGCCCCGCAGCACCGCGTGGTGGGCCCGCCAGAACAGCGCGATCACCACCACGCTCAGCAGGAAGGTCCCCACCTGGGACAGGGACTGACCCAGCGCCTCGCGCAGTTCGGCTCCCCGGAGCCCGTCGGGCACTTCGATGTCCAGGACGAGCAGTGTCATGGCGATGGCCATCACGCCGTCGGTGAGGGCGAACACGCGGTGTGCCGGCACGAGGTGTTCCCCGGGGCGGGCGGCCGGTTGTCGCGGACCTTCGTTCATCGCCCCGTGGTAGCACGGCCCGGCCCGTCGAACGGTGCCGTCCCGGCGCGTGTCCCGCCGCCCCTGGGCCGGTCGGGGCACCGCCTCGGGCCCCTGCCCCGAACAAGCGGCGGGGCCCGAGACGGCGGGGGTCATCCGAGGAAACTCAGCCGCACCCTGCGGTCCGGGTTGTCCTTGTTGGTGTCCACCAGGCAGACCGACTGCCAGGTGCCCAGCTCCAGCCGGCCCTCCACCACCGGCAGCGTGGCGTGCGGCGGGACGATGGCCGGCAGGACGTGGTCGCGGCCGTGTCCGGGGCTGCCGTGGCGGTGGCGCCAGCGGTCGTCGGCGGGCAGCAGGTCGCGCAGCGCGGCGAGCAGGTCGTCGTCGCTCCCGGCGCCGGTCTCGATGATCGCGACGCCGGCGGTCGCGTGTGGGACGAAGACGTTGAGCAGTCCGTCGCGGCCGTCGGCCACCTCCGCGAGGAAGCGCTCGCAGTCGCGGGTGAGGTCGGCGACGGTCTCGCCCGAGCCGGTGGTGACGTGGAGGATGCGGGTCGTGAAGCGATCGCTCATGGTCCCATCCTGACCTCTTCCCCGGGGTCCACGGGTCTCCGTCCACATCCGTACGGCCGCGCGCCGGGAAGTTTCGACGCTCCTTCGTGGTTTCCCCGTACATGGATCACGTGGCTGTCGGGAGCGGGACCGGAGCCGGCGAGGTCGAGACCGAGGTCGTGGTCGTCGGCGCCGGACAGGCGGGCCTGTCGAGCGCGTACCACCTGCGGCGCGTCGGGTACGTGCCCGACCGGGACTTCGTGGTCCTGGACCGCCCCCCGCGCCCCGGTGGGGCCTGGCAGTTCCGCTGGCCCACCCTCACCTACGGCCGGGTGCACGCCATGAACGCCCTGCCCGGCATGGAGTTGACCGGCGCCGACCCCGACCGGCCCTCCTCCGAGGTGATCGGCGAGTACTTCACCGCCTACGAGCGCGCCTTCGACCTGCGAGTGCGGCGTCCGGTCCGTGTGCGGGCGGTACGCGAGGCGGGGGACGGACGGCTGAGGGTGGAGACCGACGCCGGCGTCTGGATCACCCGCGCCCTGATCAACGCGACCGGCACCTGGGACCGGCCGTTCGTGCCCCGGGTGAAGGGTCAGGAGACCTTCGTCGGACGCCAGGTGCACACTTCCCGGTATCCGGGCCCGGAAGCCTTCGCGGGCGAGCGCGTGGTCGTCGTGGGCGGTGGCACCTCCGCCGTCCAGCACCTGTTGGAGATCTCCCGTTTCGCGTCCGCCACGACCTGGGTCACCCGCCGCGAGCCGGTCTTCGTCGAGGGCCCTTTCGACTCCGAGCGCGGGCGCGCCGCGGTCGCCCTGGTGGAGGAGCGGGTGCGGGACGGTCTGCCGCCGCAGAGCGTGGTGTCCGTGACGGGGCTGCCGATGACGGAGGAGATGCGGCGCGCCCGGGAGAGCGGGGTTCTGCGCCGGCTGCCGATGTTCGACCGGATCGTCCCCGAGGGAGTGGTGTGGGACGACGGACGGTCGGTGGCCGCCGACGCCCTTGTGTGGGCCACGGGTTTCCGCGCCGCGATCGACCACCTGGCGCCGCTTCGGTTGCGCGAGCCCGGCGGCGGCATCCGGATGGAGGGCACCCGCGTGACGCGCGACCCGCGGGTCCACCTGGTCGGCTACGGCCCCTCGGCCAGCACCATCGGCGCCAACCGCGCGGGGCGCGCCGCGGTGCGGGACATCCGTGCCCTCCTCGCCCGCACCCGTGAGGGCGCGCGGCGGGACGAACAAAGGGTCGAACGGATCATCAGTCCATCACACGGAAGTGTGGCGGTTCGGGAAACGGCTGCGCGGTAGCCGCGAGACGCACGATCCTCACGGTGTGCGAGTGACGGGCTGCAGACCGTCATCGCGCTCCCCCCGGCTCGGCGTCCCACCGGGAGCGGGGGATTCGTCTCACATCGTGTTCAAGGAGAAGACACCTCATGGACCTCATCACCAGCCTGCTCGCCGGCCTCCTCCACTTCGTGGGGTGGCTCGTCTGACGTCCGGCCGACAGGCGACGTGACCAGCGGCGCCGCCTCTCCCGTCCCACGGGGAGGCGGCGTCGCCGTGTGTCCGGGCCGCTTCGGATCAGTGGTGGGGGGAGGAGATGCTGGAGTCGCGGACGACCAGCTCGGGGCGGAGCACGATCCGCTGGTGCCGGTGGCTCCCGGCCTCCTCGCCGGTCTCCTCGATGAGCAGGTCGGCGGCCGTCTGCCCCATCCGGGCGGCGGGCTGCCGCACCGAGGTCAGGGGCACGGCCGCTGCGGCGGCGAACTCGATGTCGTCGTAGCCGACCAGCGCCATGTCGCCCGGCACCGAGACCCCGGCCGCGAACAGCGCCTGGAGCACGCCCAGGGCCAGCAGGTCGTTCGCGCAGAACACCGCCGTCGGGCGCGGCGTCATGCCCAGCAGTCGCGCTCCGGCGTCCCGGCCGGCCGCCACGTCCAGTCGCTCGCCCTCGATCCGGCGCAGCGCTCCCTCCGGCAGCCCCGCCTCGCGCAGCGCCTCCAAGGCCCCGGTGCACCGGTCGCGGCACTGCGACAGGTGCATCGGCCCGCTCACGTAGACCAGTTCCCGGTGCCCCTGCGCCAGCAGGTGCCGGGCGGCCAGCGCTCCGCCCGTGATGTCGTCGACCGACACCGAGCAGCCCTCGGCGCTGGAGACCACCCGGTCCACCACGACGTAGGGAATGCCGTGCCGCCGGAAGTCGGCCAGGTTCCGGCCGCTGGTGTCGGCCGGGATGATCAGGACCCCGCGCACCCGCTGTTCGGCGAAGAGGGAGAGGTAGTCGGCCTCCTCCGCCGGGCTCTGGGCGCTGTTGCACAGCATCACCCCGAGCCCCTCCTGGCGGGCGGCCCGTTCGGCGCCGGCGGCGACGTCGGCGAAGAAGGGGTTGGCCATGTCCAGCACCAACAGCGCGATGATCCGGCTCCGGCCCGCCCGCAGGTGCCGTGCGGACTCGCTGCGCACGTACCCCAGTTGGGCGATCACGGCCTGCACCCGGGCCCGGGTCTCCTCCGCGACCATCTCCGGGCGGTTGATGACGTTGGAGACGGTGCCGACGGACACTCCCGCCTGACGTGCCACGTCCTTGATTCCCACCATGCGCGCCACGAGTCCGACCGTCCCCTGACCTGTCTGTTGTCCGCGGCACCTGCCCACGGGCCGCGCGCCCATGCTACGCACCGTGCCCGCCGGTGCACCCACTCCGGGCCCGTCGCGCGATCCTTCCGCCCTCCGACCGTCCCGTTCAGTCGAGGTGGAAGACCTCGGTGAGCGGTCGCATGGCCCGGTCGGGGAGCTCGCCGTCCGGGGACTCGAAGAACTCGGCCATCTCGGCCTGCCAGCGGGCGTTGACCTCGGTCTCCTCCATCGCGGCCCGGGCCGCCTCGAAGTCCTCGGTCTCCAGGTAGCCGACGAGCAGGCCGTCCTCGCGCAGGAAGAGCGAGTAGTTGCGCCAGCCCGCCTCTCCGAGGGCGTCGAGCATCTCCGGCCAGACGGCGGCGTGGCGCTCGCGGTACTCCTCCATGCGGTCGGCACGGACCTTCAGCAGGAAACAGACGCGCTGCACGAAACTCCTCGTTCCTTGTGTCGCACTTGTGCATGAAAGGTTTCACTCCGAACGCACGCACCGTAGAGGCGCCCCCGTCGCACGTCAACGGCCGCACACGAAAGCGATCACGGAATTTCTCTGTCGAGGCGGGTGGTGGGGCGGGCCTCCGGGCCGTCCCCTTGACACTCCTTCCGGCGCCCCCTAGCTTTCCCGCAATGAAACGATTCATGACCACGCCTGGACTCCGGGAGCGCTACGCATGACCGCCGTGTCCGCCGTGAAGGCGGCCCTCAAGAACCAGGCCATCGAGACACCCTCGTGGGCCTACGGCAACTCCGGGACGCGCTTCAAGGTCTTCGCGCAACCCGGCGTGCCGCGCACCCCGCGGGAGAAGCTGGACGACGCCGCGAAGGTGCACGAGTTCACCGGCGTCGCGCCGGCCGTCGCCCTGCACATCCCCTGGGACCGCGTCGACGACTACGCCGCGCTGGCGAAGTACGCCGACGAGCGCGGGGTGCGGATCGGGGCGATCAACGCCAACGTCTTCCAGGACGACGACTACCGGCTCGGCAGCGTCTGCCACCCCGACGCGGCCGTGCGGCGCAAGGCGCTGGACCACCTGCTGGAGTGCGTCGACATCATGGACGCCACCGGTTCCCGCGACCTGAAGCTGTGGTTCGCCGACGGCACCAACTACCCCGGCCAGGACGACGTCCGAACCCGTCAGGACCGGCTGGCCGAGGCCCTGGCCGCGGTGTACGAGCGGCTGGGCGAGGAGCAGCGGCTGCTGCTGGAGTACAAACTCTTCGAGCCCGCCTTCTACACCACCGACGTCCCGGACTGGGGCACCGCCTACGCCCACTGCCTCAAGCTGGGCGAGAAGGCGCAGGTGGTGGTGGACACCGGTCACCACGCGCCGGGCACCAACATCGAGTTCATCGTGGCCGTGCTGCTGCGCGAGGGGAAGCTGGGCGGCTTCGACTTCAACTCCCGCTTCTACGCCGACGACGACCTGATGGTCGGCGCCGCCGACCCCTTCCAGCTCTTCCGGATCATGTACGAGGTGGTGCGCGGCGGCGGGTACGGACCGCAGACCGCCTTCATGCTCGACCAGTGCCACAACATCGAGCCCAAGATCCCCGCGCTCATCCGCTCGGTGATGAACGTCCAGGAGGCCACCGCCAAGGCGCTGCTGGTCGACCGTGAGGCACTGGCGGCGGCCCAGGCCGCCGGCGACGTGCTGGCCTCCAACGCCGTGCTGATGGACGCCTACGACACCGACGTCCGGCCGCTGTTGGCCGAGGTCCGCGAGGAGATGGGACTGGACCCGGATCCGATCGCGGCCTACCACCGCTCGGGATGGGCCGAGCGGATCACCGAGGACCGCAAGGGCGGCCGGCAGGCCGGCTGGGGGGCGTGACCATGGCGGAGCAGACCACGACCGAGCACCCCGCGGAGCCGAACGAGACCGTCGAGGCGCTCCTGGCGCGCTCCCACCGGCTCGGCGCGGACCCGCGGAACACCAACTACGCGGGCGGCAACACCTCCGCCAAGGGCACCGTCACCGACCCCGTCACCGGCGGCGACGTCGAACTGCTGTGGGTCAAGGGGTCGGGCGGGGACCTGGGCACCCTGACCGAGCGGGGCCTGGCGGTGCTGCGCCTGGACCGGCTGCGCGCCCTGAAGGACGTCTACCCGGGCGTGGAGCGCGAGGACGAGATGGTCGCCGCGTTCGACTACTGCCTGCACGGCAAGGGCGGCGCGGCCCCGTCCATCGACACCGCCATGCACGGCCTGGTGGAAGCCGCCCACGTGGACCACCTCCACCCCGACTCCGGCATCGCGCTGGCCTGCGCGGCCGACGGGGAGAAGCTGACCGCCGAGTGCTTCGGCGACCGTGTGGTGTGGGTCCCCTGGCGCCGCCCCGGTTTCCAGCTCGGGCTGGACATCGCCGCCATCAAGGAGGCCAACCCGCAGGCGATCGGCTGCATCCTGGGCGGGCACGGCATCACCGCCTGGGGCGACACCTCCGAGGAGTGCGAGCGCAACTCGCTGGAGATCATCCGCACCGCCGAGGCGTTCCTCGCCGAACGCGGCAGGGCCGAGCCGTTCGGGGCGGTGCTCGACGGGTACGAGCCGCTGCCAAAGGCCGAGCGTCGGGAGCGGGCCGCCGCGCTGGCGCCGCACATCCGGGCGATCGCCTCCGCCGACCGGCCGCAGGTCGGCCACTTCACCGACTCCGAGGTGGTGCTGGACTTCCTGGCCCGTGCCGAGCACCCGCGGCTGGCGGCCCTGGGCACCTCCTGCCCGGACCACTTCCTGCGCACCAAGGTCCGCCCCCTGGTGCTGGACCTGCCCGCGACCGCGCCGGTCGAGGACGCCGTCGCCCGGCTGAGGGAACTGCACGCCGAGTACCGCGCGGAGTACGCCGCCTACTACGAGCGGCACGCCGACGCGGACTCCCCGGCGATGCGCGGCGCCGACCCGGCGATCGTCCTCGTCCCCGGCGTGGGGATGTTCTCCTTCGGCAAGGACAAGCAGACCGCGCGGGTGGCGGGCGAGTTCTACGTCAACGCGATCAACGTGATGCGCGGCGCGGAGGCGGTCTCCTCCTACGCGCCGATCGAGGAGTCGGAGAAGTTCCGCATCGAGTACTGGGAGCTGGAGGAGGCCAAGCTGCGCCGGATGCCGGCGCCCAAGCCGCTGGCCTGCCGGGTCGCCCTGGTCACCGGCGCGGGCTCCGGCATCGGACGGGCCATCGCGCACCGCCTGGCCGCCGAGGGCGCCTGCGTGGTGGTCGCCGACCTCGACGCGGGGAACGCCGAGAAGGTCGCCGAGGAGATCGGCGGACCGGACAAGGCGGTGGCGGTGGCGGTGGACGTCACCGACGAGGAGCGGATCGCCGAGGCGTTCAAGGCGGCCGTCCTCGCCTTCGGCGGGGTGGACCTGGTGGTGAACAACGCGGGCATCTCCATCTCCAAGCCGCTGCTGGAGACGTCGGCGAAGGACTGGGACCTGCAGCACGCCATCATGGCCCGCGGTTCCTTCCTGGTCTCCCGCGAGGCCGCCCGTGTGATGATCGCCCAGGGGCTGGGCGGCGACATCGTCTACATCGCCTCCAAGAACGCCGTCTTCGCCGGTCCCAACAACATCGCCTACGGCGCCACCAAGGCCGACCAGGCCCACCAGGTGCGCCTGCTGGCCGCCGAGTTGGGCGAGCACGGCATCCGCGTCAACGGCGTCAACCCCGACGGGGTGGTGCGCGGCTCCGGCATCTTCGCCAGTGGTTGGGGCGCGCAGCGTGCCGCCGTCTACGGCGTCCCGGAGGAGAAGCTCGGCGAGTTCTACGCCCAGCGCACCCTCCTCAAGCGCGAGGTGCTGCCCGAGCACGTCGCGAACGCGGTCTTCGCCCTCACCGGCGGCGACCTCAGCCACACCACCGGGCTGCACGTCCCGGTGGACGCGGGCGTCGCGGCGGCCTTCCTCCGCTGACGTCCGTCCCCCGTGACCCCTGCCCGGCGATCGCGTGCCCTGTCGTGCCACCGCGGTCGTCGGGCAGGTTCCAACCCATTCACCCGCGAGGTCCCCGTGTCCCCATCCCCACCCGGTCCCCTGTCCTTCGCCGCCGTCGACCTGGGCGCCTCCAGCGGGCGCGTCATGGTGGGCACGGTCGGGCCCGGCACCCTGGAGCTGCGCGAGGCGCACCGCTTCCCCAACCGTCCCGTCCGTGCGGCGGGCACCCTGTACTGGGACATCCTCGGCCTGTACCGGGGTGTGCTGGACGGGCTGCGGGCGGTGGGCAGGGCCGTGCCGGAGGCGCGCCCGGCCTCCGTCGGCATCGACTCCTGGGCGGTGGACCACGGGTTGCTGGACGCCTCGGGCACGTTGCTGGGCAATCCGGTGCACTACCGCGACGGCCGCACCGACGGCGCGGCCGAGCGGGCCGCGGCCGTGATGCCGCCAAAGGAGCTGTACGCGGCCACCGGCCTGCAGCACCAGCCGTTCAACACCCTCCACCAGCTCACGGCGGCGCGGGGGACGGTCGCGCCGACCGTCGCCCGACACCTGCTGCTGATCCCCGATCTGATCGCGTACTGGCTGACCGGCGAGCTGGGCACCGAGCTGACCAACGCCTCCACCACCCAGTTGATCGACCCGCGCACCGGGGACTGGGCGCGTGACGTGGCGGAGGCGTTCGACGTCGACCTGTCGCTGTTCCCGCCGCTGCGCCGGCCGGGCGACCGGATCGGCGAGCTGCTCGGGGACGTCCTGGAGGAGACCGGGCTGACCGGACCGGTGCCGGTCACGGCCGTCGGCTCGCACGACACCGCCTCCGCCGTGGCCGGGGTCCCGGCGGACGGCGGCCGGGCGTTCGCCTACATCGCCACCGGCACCTGGTCGCTGGCCGGCGTGGAGTTGGAGGCGCCCGTGCTCACCGAGGAGTCCCGCCGCGCCAACTTCACCAACGAGCTGGGGGTGGACGGCACGGTCCGCTACCTGCGGAACATCATGGGTCTGTGGCTCCTCCAGGAGTGTCTGCGCGCCTGGGAGGCCGACGGACTGCGGCCGGAGTTGGGGACGCTGCTGCGCAAGGCGGCGAAGGCCCCCGCGCTGCGCTCGGTGGTGGACGCGGGCGATCCGGGCTTCCTGGCCCCGGGCCGGATGCCCGAGCGGGTGGCCGAGGCCTGTCGCCGCACCGGTCAGCCGGTCCCGCGCGATCCGGCCGAGACGGTCCGCTGCGTGCTGGACTCCCTGGCCCTGGCCCACCGCAGGGCCGTCGCCGACGCCCGGCGGCTGTCGGGACGGGAGGTGGAGGTGGTGCACATCGTCGGCGGCGGGGTGCACAACGAGCTGTTGTGTCAGCTCACGGCCGATGCCTGCGGGCTGCCGGTGGTCGCCGGTCCGGCCGAGGCGGCGGCGTTCGGGAACGTCCTGGTCCAGGCGCGCGCCGCCGGCGCCGTCCACGGCGACCTGGCCGAGCTGAGGTCGCTGCTGCGCGCCACCCAGCCGCTGCGGCACCATGAGCCCATGGGTGATCGTGACGCCTGGCGACGGGCGGAGGCCGTGGTATGCGCGTAGCACTGTTCGTCACGTGTGTGACCGACACGCTCTACCCGGGCACCGGGCGGGCCACGGTCGACCTGTTGGAGCGGCTGGGGGTGGCGGTGGACTTCCCCCTCGCCCAAAGCTGCTGCGGGCAGCCGCAGTTCAACACCGGCTACCGGCGCGAGACCGAGCCGCTGGTGCGCCGCCACGTCGAGGCGTTCCGCGACTACGACCACGTCGTCACCCCGTCCGGCTCGTGCGCGGCGATGGTGCGGGAGAACCACCCGCGCGTCGCCGCCCGCGGCGGTGACGCCGCCCTGGAGCGGGTCGCGACCGAGGTCGCGTCGAGGACGTACGAGTTGAGCGAGTTCCTGGTGGACGTGCTGGGCGTGACGGACGTGGGCGCGTACTACCCGCACACCGTCACCTACCACCCGACCTGCCACGGCATGCGGACGCTGGGGCTGGGCGATCGCCCCCGCCGGCTGTTGGAGAACGTGCGCGGGTTGGAGTTGGTCGAGTTGCCGGCCGCCGACCAGTGCTGCGGTTTCGGCGGGACCTTCGCGGTGAAGAACGCGGCGGTGTCGGCGGCGATGGGCGCGGACAAGGCGCGCAACATCGAGAACACCGGTGCCGAGGCGGTGTGCGCGGTCGACAACTCCTGTCTGATGCACATCGGCGGGACCCTGTCCCGGCGGGGTTCCACGGTCCGAGCCGTCCACCTCGCCGAGATCCTGGCCGCCACCGAAGACGGCACGGAACGAGCCGCCGAGGACGGCACGAGGAGGAGCACGCGATGAGCGGCCGTGTCCACCTGGGCATGCCCGCGTTCCCCGAGGCCGCCGCGTCGGCCACACGGAACGCGCGGCTGCGCGGCAATCTGAGCCATGCCACCGGCACCATCCGCGCCAAGCGCGCGCAGGCCGTCGCCGAGCTGTCCGACTGGGACGCGCTGCGGGCCGCCGGCGCCGCGGTCAAGGACCGGACGCTGCGCCACCTCGACCACTACCTGGAGCGGTTGGAGGAGGCCGTCACCGCCGCGGGCGGCACCGTCCACTGGGCGGCCGACGCCGCCGAGGCCAACCGGATCGTCACCGACCTGGTGCGCGCCACCGGCGAGACGGAGGTGGTCAAGGTCAAGTCGATGGCCACCCAGGAGATCGACCTCAACGCGGCGCTGGAACGGGCCGGCATCCGCGCCTACGAGACCGACCTGGCCGAGCTGATCGTCCAGCTCGGCGACGACCTCCCCTCCCACATCCTGGTGCCGGCCATCCACCGCAACCGCGGCGAGATCCGCGACATCTTCCGCGAGGAGATGGGCCGTTGGGGGCGCCCGGCGCCAAAGGGCCTGACCGACGACCCGGCCGAGTTGGCCGAGGCCGCCCGGCTGCACCTGCGCGAGAAGTTCCTGCGGGCGAAGGTGGGCGTCTCCGGGGCCAACTTCATGGTCGCCGAGACCGGCACCCTGGTGGTGGTCGAGTCCGAGGGCAACGGGCGGATGTGCCTGACCCTGCCCGAGACCCTGATCTCGGTGGTCGGCATCGAGAAGGTGGTGCCGACCTGGCAGGACCTGGAGATCTTCCTCCAGCTCCTGCCCCGCTCCTCCACCGCCGAGCGGATGAACCCCTACACCTCGATGTGGACGGGGACGACCGACTCCGAGACGGCCGACGGCCCGCGCGTCTTCCACCTGGTGCTGCTGGACAACGGCCGCACCGACGCCCTCGCCGACACCGTCGGCCGTCAGGCGCTGCGCTGCATCCGCTGCTCGGCCTGCCTGAACGTCTGCCCGGTCTACGAGCGGGCCGGCGGGCACGCCTACGGGTCCGCCTATCCGGGACCGATCGGCGCGATCCTCACCCCCCAACTACGCGGTACGGCATCGGAGTTGGACGCCTCGCTGCCGTACGCCTCCTCGCTGTGCGGCGCCTGCTACGAGGTCTGCCCGGTCGCCATCGACATCCCCCAGGTCCTGGTGCACCTGCGCGAGCGGGTCGTCGAGGGCGGCGAGGTGACGGTGCGCGGGCAGCGCACGACGATCAGGCCCGCGCGGGGCCACGCGGCCGAGCGCGCCGCGATGCGCGCGGCCCGCTGGGCCTTCGACCATCCGCGGGCGCTGCTGGCCGGGCAGCGGCTGGCCTCCCGCACCCGCCGCCTGCACCCGCGGCGGCTGCCGGGGCCGGGCCGCGCCTGGACGGCCACCCGGGACCTGCCCACCGTCCCGGCCGAGTCCTTCCGCGACTGGTGGCGGCGCACCCGGAACGTCCGGGGAGAAGCGCGGGGAGAGGGAGGCGGACGATGAGCGGACGCGACGTGGTGCTGGCCCGAATCCGCCGGGCCCTGACCGACGTGCCCCGTTCGGAGGCCCCGGACGACGTGCCCGTCCCCCGGTCGTACGAACGCGCCCACGTACCCGACGGCGAGACGTCCGACGCCCTCGTCGACCTGCTGGCGGAGAACCTCGCCGACTACCGGGCCCTGGTGCACCGTACGGACGCCGACGGCCTGCCCACGCTGCTGCGCCGTCTGCTGCTCGAACACGGCAGCGAAACGGTGCTGGTGCCGCCCGGCCTGCCGACGTGGTGGCTGGAGTCCGCCGACGCCACCCGGGTCCACGACCGGGCCGCGTCCACCCCGGCCGAGCTGGACGCGGTGGACAGCGTGGTGACCGGGTGCGCGGTGGCGATCGCGGAGACCGGCACGATCGTGCTGGACGGCGGTCCCGACCAGGGGCGCCGCCGCATCACCCTGATCCCCGACCACCACGTCTGCGTGGTACGGGTGCCCGACCAGGTGGTGGCGTCCGTGCCGCGGGCCCTGGAACGCCTGGACCCCACCCGCCCGCTGACCTGGATCTCCGGCCCGTCGGCCACCAGCGACATCGAGCTGGACCGGGTCGAGGGCGTGCACGGTCCGCGCACCCTGGAGGTCGTCCTGCTGACAGAGTGACCGGCTGCCGCGGTCGCGGGGCCCCGGCGTTGCTCTGTCGGGGCCCCGCCATTGCTCTACACCTCTGTCACCGTGCGTGGCCCCTTGTCGCTCACGGCACACGCGGATAGCTTCCCGGCATGCCTTCCCGCCGATCTCTTCTCGCGGCCGGCACGGCCGCCGCGCTGGCCGCTCCGCTCGTCTCCCCCGCCACCGCCCACGCCGCCCCCGGCCACTCGGGGCGGTCCCGTGGACAGGGCCGTGGACAGGGTGTCGTCCCCGGCGCCGACGTCGCGGCCGCCCGGAACTGGTCCGTACTGCGCGGCCGCAGGGTCGGTGTGATCAGCAACCCCACCGGGGTCCTGCGCGACACCGGTCACATCGTGGACTCCATGGCCGCGCACCGCGATCTGGAGATCGTGGGGGTGTTCGGCCCCGAACACGGCTTCCGGGGCAGCGCGCAGGCGGGCGAGTCCGAACCGGAGTTCACCGATCCGCGCACCGGGCTGACGGTGTACGACGCCTACGGCGCGAACGCGACGAAGCTGGCCGAGCTGTTCACCAAGGCCGGCGCGGACACGATCGTCTTCGACATCCAGGACGTCGGCGTCCGCTACTACACCTACATCTGGACCATGTACAGCGCGATGGTCGCCGCCCGGTCGATCGGCGCCCGGTTCGTGGTGCTGGACCGCCCCAACCCGATCGGACGCCGGGCCGACGGCCCCCTGATGACCGAGGAGTTCACCTCCGGGGTGGGCGCCGAGGTGATCATCCAGCAGCACGGGATGACGGTGGGCGAGCTGGCCCGCTACTTCAACGGCGAGTTGCTGCCGAAGGAGGGCTCCGGCGGCGCGGTGGAGCTGGAGGTGGTTCCGGTGGAGGGGTGGGACCCGTACTCCACCGCCCACGAGCACGGCCTGCCCTGGGTGCCGCCCTCCCCCAACATGCCGACCCCGGACACGGCCGTCGTCTACGCCGGAACGGGCTACTTCGAGGGCACCAACCTCTCGGAGGGACGCGGCACCACGCGCCCGTTCGAGTTCATCGGCGCGCCTTACCTGGACCACCACTACGGCGACCGGCTCAACGCTCGCAAGCTGCCGGGCGTGCGGTTCCGCGAGAGCTACTTCGTGCCGACGTTCGGCAAGCACTCCGGTGTCACCTGCGCGGGCGTCCAGATCCACGTCACCGACCAGCATCGCCACCGGCCGATCACCACGGCGGTCGCGATGCTGGTGGAGGCGCGTCGCTACACCGACTTCGCCTGGCGTCAGGATTCCTGGGACGCCAAGCGCCCGTTCTGGATCGACAAGCTCTCCGGGTCGCCCCGGCTGCGCGAGATGATCGACGCGGGCAAGGACGTGGATGAGATCACGGCGGCCTGGGACGACGAGGTGCGGACCTTCGAACGGACGCGGCGCGCGTACCTGTTCTACCGCTGACGGATCGCGAGGGCGCCTTTCGGCGGGCGGATCTCCACGGACGGGCGGCCCGGCGTTGCCGGGCCGCCCCCGCGTGTCCGTGCTCCGGGCGGACGTAACACCGCGTTCTCACGCGAGTCGACGAGACGTATCACGCTTCCGGGACGCTGGGGCTCCGTCACACCCTCGTGAACCGTGTGAAGGAGCTTCCCAATCGGGTTGTCAAGCCACAGCAGTGACGGGAGGTGAAGCGTGGTAACACTCACCGTCACGGATCATCGCCCACAGGACGTTCACG
>NZ_JODL01000044.1 GCF_000718985.1 Streptomyces megasporus
CCAGGGCGGCGAGGTCGTGAAGACCATCGTCGGTGCCAAGCCCAAGGCCGCCATCGAGCGCGACCTCGCCGAGTTCATCGGCTGACAACCGGCAACCGGTACGCCCCAACCGCTCCCCGTCCTCACAGATCCCGAACCGGCCCACCGGCCACCGTGGTTCAAGCCTCCCCCTGTGCCGCCCCCGAGCACGCGGCCTCGCCTTGACGCGGCCGGCAGCCCGACTCGGCGTGGCCGATGTCGGTGAACCCCACCACCAGCCGCAGGGTGCGGCGGCCGCCACCTTTGAAGTAGACCTCCTGCAGGCCTTCGGCGACCACGGCCCGCAGCCGGGCGTCGGGGGCGCCGGCGGCCCGGGCCTTGAACAGCCGCCGTGCGTAGACGGGCGGCAGGCGCCGGGTGATGCGCCGCATCCGGCCGTCGTCACTGGTGCCGGGGGCGGCGGTGAACCCGAACCGGGCGCGGGCCTCCACCACGATCCCGGTGCCGGTGGCGGCCTGGCGGCGCCACCGGGCTTCCCACCCCCTGATCACCGGTGGACAGCAGCAGAGCCCCACCACGACCCCGCCGGTGACGAACTCGAAGACAGGCTGCCGTAAGGCGCCATGTGGCACCGCAGGCAGCGGCACCGTACGGTGAGATCCACAACCAGTGCCGCATCAGGCATCGTTCGCCCTGTCGACGACCTCGCGTAGCCGTTCGTCGGCGGCATGGCGGTTCCGCCAGATGATGCAGCGGCGGATCATGCTGCCCTGCTCCTCGTGGCTGGAGTGCTCGGTGCCATCCAGCGCGAAGTGGCGCAGGGCGGTGAACCGGGCCTCGATGCGGTTCAGCCAGGGATTGTTGGTCGGCGTGTAGGCGAGCTCGACGTTGTTCGCCTCGGCCCGGTTGCCGACTCGCGTGTCCTTCCTCGCCGTCGGGTGTGGGGAGAAATTGTCGCGCACGAACGTCGCCGGCCTGTCCGCGCTCACCGCCGTCTCGCCCTGGGCGCCGGGGTCCGCGAGCGCCGCTGCGCAAGGTCAGGCCACTGGTTGCCGCACACCCTCAAAGAATGCATACTTGCACAAGTGAGCAACGAAAGTTCCCCGGTGGGAGACCTGGGTGCAGTGCTGTCGCACCAGCTGTTCCGTGCCCTGGGCGACCCCACCCGTATCCGCCTGGTCGACCTGCTCGCCGAGCGCTGCCGAGCCTGCTCGGTCTCCGAGTTGGCGGACTGCCTGGACGTCGACCTGTCCGTGGTCTCCCGGCACCTCGCCCTCCTGCGCGCCGCCGGCGTGCTGCGCGCGGCGAAGCAGGGACGCATGGTCTTGTACGAGATCCAGTTCGACGCCCTCGCCGAATCGCTGCGGGGCATCGCCGACGCGCTGGAGCGCGCCAGGGACGACTTCGTCTCGTCCGCACCCTGCACACCGTCCACCGACACCGATTCCGAGAAGGGAACGGCACCATGAGCACCACGACCCACGCCCCCGCGGCGGCGGACACCCCGCCCTCCGCCGCCGAGTCGACCCGGCTCGCCGTCGAATACTGGACCGTGGCCATGGACGGGCAGTCCTCCTGCGGCTCCTGCGACGCGACCCGCGCCGTGGTCGACGGCGCAATGGAAGCCGCGCGCCCGCTGGCCATACGGCTCGGAATCCACCTCGAGGTGCTGCCGCGCACGGTCGCCACCTGGGCAGAGGCGCTCGACCACGGCATCGTCGCCTCGCCGACCATCCGCGCCGCCGGCTTCGAGCTGTGCCCCTCCCACCCGGACACCTCCGAGAGCAGGGTGTGGCAGTGGCGGGGACGGCAGACCGCCTCGCTGCCCGAAGAGGCCGCGCTCGACCTGCTCCTGCGGGCCCTGGCAGCGCGCAGCACGCAGATCGGTGAGTACCTGGAGCGCGGCGGTCCGTCCGCCTACCTTCGCAGGTTCCTGCTGGAGCGGCCCGCCCCCCGGCCCGCTGCGGACACCTCCTGCGGCGCGGCAACCGACTGCGGCTGAGCGCGGACGACGCGGGGCCGCCCCCGGTGGGGTGAGGATGTCGCAGGCGGCGCAGGCCCTCGCGGAGGGCCTGCGCCCGTGGCGCCGTGACGCGCGGTTCGGGTGCTGGTCCAAACGGCGCGGTGTCGCCAGGCCGTGCGGGTGGCAGAACGAGCACGCGTCCGCGAGATCGATGACGATGAGGGGCAGCGCCTGCCGCGGATTATCCGTGGAGGCACCGGGGCGGTGGTGACCTGGCGGCGGACCCAGATGGTGCTGCTGTCCGCGCAGGGCATGCCCGCGACGAAGATCGCCGAGGTGACCTTCAGCAGCCCGAACCGGGTGCGGGACGTGCTCCACAACGTCAACGCAGACGGCTTCGCCTCGCTCTGCCCGAACTACCAGGGCGGCCGCCCCCGGACCTTCACCCTGCCCGAGCGGCGCGAGATCAAGAAGATCGCCAAGTCCACCCCGGCCGAGCACGGCCTGCCGTTTTCGACCTGGAGCCTGGCCAAGCTCGCCGACTTCCTGGTCGCTTAAGGGGGTGGTCGACGACGTCGGCCACGAGGGCCTGCGGGTGCTGCTCCGCGCGGAGGGCGTGTCGTTTCCACGCGTGAAGACATGGAAGACCTCCCGCGACCCGGACTACGCGGCCAAGAAGGCCCGCGTCGAGCACCTCTACGCGATCGCCGACGGCGAGGTCATACCCGAGGCGGGCGAGCCCGACATCGTCTTCTGCCTCGGTGAGTTCGGGCCTTTGAATCCCCAGCCCCACCCGGGGCGGCAGTGGGCCGAGGTCGGCGGCAAGGGCAAGGACCAAGGCGGCGGGCCACGCCCGAGGCGGCGGGCGACTTGCACCCGCCCGCACGGCGTCCGGCGCCTGTTCGCCGCCTACGATCTTCGACACCGGTACGGGGATCCGCGGTCGCGTGGACGATGACCTCGTAGTCGCGCATGTAGCTGGTGTAACCGTGGTGCACGACGGCCTGATCGAAGATCTCGTCCAGCATCTGTTCGAGCACTGCGGCGTCCATGCCGCCGTTCCACCCCAGGGAATCAGACCTCCGACAGCGAGACGTGTACCAGCGTCAGGCGCTGAGAACCTCACAGAGATCGCCCGGACAAGCCCTAGCCGAGGTAGGTGGTTACGGCGGCGAAGAGGGCGAAGCCGGTGACGAGGTAGAAGCTGTCCCAGCGGCTTTCGGCGGCTTCGTGTGCTTCGGGGATCATTTCCTCGATCACAACGCTGAGGAGGGCACCGCCGGTGAAGGCGAGGACGGACAGGGTGAGCAGGTCGGGTGCGTCGCGCAGGGCGAGGTAGCCCAGGGCGGCGCCGGTGAGGACGGGCAGGGCGAAGGCGGCCGCGGAGATCAGCCGTCCGCGGCGGGAGACGCGGGCGCGGCGCAGGGCGGCTGTGGTGGCGAAGCCTTCGGGGAGGTCGGCGGGGGCTTGGCCGAGGGCGAGGAGGAGTCCGAGGGTGGGGTCGATGACGGTGCCGGTGCCGATCAGGATGCCGTCGCTGAACAGGTCCAGGGCGGTGCCGCTGTAGATGGCGTAGGGCGCGGCGCTGCCGCCGCTGGCGCTGCGGGCTTGGAGGTGGCCGGCGAATCGGTCGACGCCGAGGAAGAGTCCGGCGCCGGCGATGAAGGCCAGTAGCGGTGCCCAGGCCGGGTCGGCCTCCAGGGCGCGGGGCATCAGTTCCAGGCCGATCACGGCGATGACGATGCCGGTGGCCAGGTGCAGGGCGGCGCTCAGTAGCCGTCCGGAGGAGGGGAGCACTTCGGACAGTACGCCTCCGGCGAGGTTCGCCGCGGCCGGTACCAGGGCGAGGAGGAGCACGGTGCCCAGTTCGTTCACCGTGCACCGCCGTAGTGCTTCGCCGTCTGCGGCGGGGGTGGGGTGCGGGGGTGGTTCATGGGCTGCTCCGCTGGGGTGCCGGGGTTACCGGGTCAGCTTGGCCGGTGGTGGCTGCCTGAAGGTGTCGCAACGCGCCTGGACGGGCTTGGAGTGGCGGCATTGGTCGGTGCGGTGGGAGAGAGGCCCGGTGTCAGGCGGTTCGTCTGCCGACGCCGGGTGGGAAGCGCCCGGCCCGGGCCGTATAGGCGGCGTAGGCGGAGCCGTGGACGGCCGCCAGGTAGGGCTCCTCCACGACGCGGACCTGCAGCCGCACCGCGCCACCAAAGCGGCCAGGGCCGGCAGCGCAACGGGGTTGGGCACCATCAGCGCGAGCCCGACCGCGGCGACGGCCATCCCGGTGAAGACCGGGTTGCGGACCTGGGCGAAGAGCCCAGTGGTGACCAGCGTGGTGCGCTCGCCGGCGTCCACACCCACCCGCCAGGAGGCGCCCATGGTGGTCTGGGCGGCCAGGGTGAACGCCATCCCGGCCGCGGTGAGCACCAGCCCGGCCCAGCGCAGGGCCGCCTCGCCGGTGCCGGGCAGGGCGGACAGTCCGGCGAGCGCGGCCGCCGGCGCGGCGGCGCCGCCGGGCAGGGCGGCGCCGAACAGCACCCCGGCCCACCAGGGGGCCGTGCCGGGACGGCCGGAGATGCCGCGGAAGCCCGCGTCGCCGGTGCGGCGGCGCTGCAGGACGGCCCGGACACCGAAGGCGGTCGCCGCCCAGCCGAGGTAGAGGGCGAGCGCCGCCCAGGCCCAGCCGGTCACCGACCCTCCCCCGCGTCGACAGACGGCACCGTCGCGGAGCCGGTGGGCGGGGAGTACCCCTGGTCGTCGGCGTCGACGCTCGTGCGGTCGGCTTGCCAGGAGAGGGCCACCAGCAGCAGGCCGCCACAGACGATGAAGACGTCGGCGAGGTTGAAGGTGGGCCACCAGCCGGTATGGAGGTAGTCGGTGACGACGCCGTCGGCGGCACGGTCGATGAGGTTCGCCATTGCGCCGCCCAGGACCGCGGCGAGGGAGGCGCCCCACAGGCGGCGGGCGGCCGGTGCGGTGCGCCACAAAACGGCCGCGACAGCCGTGGTGATGGCGCCGGTGACCGCGATGACGGCTCCGGCGGGGGCGTCGGCGGCGAAGGAGAACGCCATGCCCGGGTTGAAAGCCAGACGCAGATCGAGCGGCCACGCCTCGATCGGCGCGTCGGCCAGCGCCCGCTCGGCCCATGCCTTGAGGCCCAGGTCGATACCGGCCAGGACACCGGCCGTCAGCAGCAGCCAGAGGCGGCGGGCCGCCGCCCGCCCCGCAGCGGGGGCTGCGGGACGGGCGGCGGTGCGGCCGGGGGTCATGCCCGTGCTCCCACGGGGACCGGGGCGGCCTGCGCCACGGCGGCGGGTGCCGGGGGCAGCGGCTTGGCCCGCCCGGCCCGTACACCGTTGCCGATGACCACGATCTCGGCGACCTCGTGCACGGCGACCACGGCGGCCAGGCCCAGGATGCCGAACAGGGCCAGCGGCATCAGGCCGATGACGATGGCCAGGGACAGGCCGACGTTCTGCAGCATGATCCGCCGGGCGCGGCGGGCGTGGTCCAGGGCCTGTGGCAGGTGCCGCAGGTCCTCACCCATCAGGGCCACGTCCGCGGTCTCGATCGCCACGTCGGTGCCCATCGCGCCCATCGCGATGCCCAGGTCCGCGGTGGCCAGGGCGGGGGCGTCGTTGACGCCGTCGCCGACCATCGCGGTGGACTGCCGGGTGCGCAACTCGGCGACGATGCGGGACTTGTCCTCCGGGCGCAGGTCGGCGTGGACGGTGTCGATCCCCGCCTGGGCGGCCAGCGCCTTGGCCGTGCGCTCGTTGTCGCCGGTCAGCATGGCCACCGTCAGGCCGCTCGCGTGGAGGCGGGAGACGACCTCGGCGGCCTCCGGCCGCAGCTCGTCGCGGACCGCGATGGCGCCGATCACGCGGCCGTCGTCCTCGATGAGAACGGCGGTGGCACCGGCGGCCTGCATCTGCTCCACCCGTCCGGCCAGCTCGCCCGCCTCGATCCAGCCGGGCCGGCCTAGCCGGACCGGGCGGCCGTCGATCCGGCCGACCAGGCCCGCGCCGGTGACCGCGTCCACGTCGGTGGCCGGCGTCACATCACCGTCGGCGGCGGCGAGGATCGCCCGCGCCAGCGGGTGCTCGCTGCGGGCCTCCAGCGCGGCGGCAAGCCGCAGAACCTCCGCCTCGGTGGCGCCACCGGTGGCGGCGATGTCCACCACGGCCGGCCGGTTGCGGGTCAGGGTGCCGGTCTTGTCCAGCGCGACGGTACGTATACCGCCCAGGGCCTCCAGCGCGGCGCCGCCCTTGACCAGCACGCCGAGCTTGCTGGCCGCGCCGACCGCGGCGACCACGGTGACCGGCACGGAGATCGCCAGCGCGCACGGGGAGGCGGCGACGAGGACCACCAGGGCCCGCTCGATCCAGGTGGAAGCGTCGCCGAAGATGCTGCCGATGACCGCGATCAGCGCGGCGGCGACCATGATGCCGGGCACCATCGGCTTGGCGATCTTGTCGGCGAGGCGCTGGCCGGCGCCCTTGCGGGACTGCTCGGCCTCCACGATCCTCACGATCCGCGCCAGGGAGTTGTCCTCGGCGGTCGTGGTGACCTCGACCTCCAGCGCGCCGGTGCCGTTGATGGAACCGGCGAACACCTCCGAGCCGGCCTCGACCTCGACGGGCACGGATTCGCCGGTGATCGCGGAGAGGTCCAGGGCGGTGCGGCCGGAGCGGATGATGCCGTCGGTGGCGATCCGCTCGCCCGGCTTGACCACCATGATCTCGCCGATGCGCAGCTCGGCGGGCGCGACGGTCTGCTCGACGCCGTCGCGCAGCACGGTGGCCTCATCCGGCACCAGGTTCAGCAGGGCGCGCAGGCCGCGCCGGGTGCGGGCCAGGGAGTACTCCTCCAGGCCCTCGCTGATGGAGAACAGGAAGGCCAGCATGGCGGCCTCGCCGACCTCGCCGAGGATCACCGCGCCGATGGCGGCGATCGTCATCAGCGTGCCGACCCCGATCTTGCCCTTGGCCAGGCGCCGAAGCGTGGACGGTACGAAGGTCCAGGCACCTATCGCCAGGGCGAGGGCGTTGATCACCGTCACGACGGTGTCGGAGGCGCCGGACCAGCCGGCGGTCAGCCCGGCCAGCAGCAGCACACCGGCCGCCGCGGCGGCCCGCAGCTCACTGACTTCCCACAGCTTCTCCGGCTCGTGTTCCTCCTCGCCTTCGGTGGTCTTCTTCTCGTCGCCGCAGCCGCATGCGTCGCTCATCGGGCACTCTCTTTACTCGTCAGGGCGGGTACGGCCGCCGCTGTTCCGTAGTTGGGGCAGAGCTGGACCGCCTCGCCGGTGGCCGCCAGCAGCTGCTCGGCGGCGGCCAGCAGATCCAGCAGTTCGGGGCGGGCCAGCGAGTACAGCGAGGCCCGCCCCTGGGGGCGGGAGTCGACCAGGCCGCAGTCGCGCAGGCAGGCCAGGTGCGCCGAGACCGTGGACTGGGCCAGCCCCACACAGCTCACCAGGTCCGTCACCCGCGCCTCGCCCTCGGCCAGGCGGCGCAGGATCGCCAGCCGGGCCGGATCGCCCAGCGACCGGAACAGCGCCACCGCAGCGGGCGGCGCCTCACAGGTGGTGGCCGCCGGTGCGGCCGCCGTACTATTCATCGTCATGGGACGATGATAGCCCGCTCCGCCGATGACATCTACGGAGGTCATGCCATGCTGATGAACCGGATCGAGAAGGCGGTGGTCGACAGCCCCGCCCGCCGGGCGCTGCAACGCTTCTACGAGGTCCCGGCCCTGCTCCGGCTGGCCGGCGGCCCGCTGCCGTCAGGGAGCCGGGCCGTGGAGATCGGCTGCGGCTCCGGCTACGGCACCCGGATGATCCTCGACCGGTTCGGCGCGGCCCGGGTCGACGCGGTCGACCTGGACCCGGGCATGGTGGCCAGGGCCCGGCGGCGCCTGGCCGACCGGCCGGGCCGGGTCCGCCTTGAGGTGGGCGACGCCACGGACCTGCGGACCGTCTTCGGGGCCGAGGACGGTATGTACGACGCGGCGTTCGACTTCGCGATCATCCACCACATCCCCGACTGGCGCGCGGCCGTGGCCGAGACCGCCCGGATTCTCAAACCGGGCGGGGTGTTCGTCTTCGAGGAGGTCACCGCGCACGCCCTGGCCCGCCCCTCCTACCGGATCCTGTTCGACCACCCCGAACACGACCGCTTCACCGCCGGTGACTTCCTCGCCGAACTCCCGCGCCACGGCCTGAAGGTGACGGGCGCGTTCACCCGGATCCGCGGCGACTACCTACTGGGCGTGGCCGCCCGGCAGCCGACGGCGAGGTGAGGGCCGTGGCTTGGACGGCGCCGGCCCTGTTCGCGGTGTTCCTGCTGCTCGACGGCGTGGTGCGCATCAGTGTGCAGCGGCGCCGTACCGGGGACAGCGGGGTCCGTCTCCCCGTCGGCGCGCCGCACTGGTGCGCGCGGCTGGCCAGCGCCGCCGGCGGCGTCCTGGCCGGTGCGGCGGCCCCGGCCGCCGACCTGCTGGGCATGCCCCTGCTGCCCGGCGCGGACCGGCCCGCCTGGCGGGCGGCCGGTCTGGCCCTGGCCGCGCTCGGCGTCGCCGCGACCTTCGCCGCCCAGCTGGCCATGGGCGCCTCCTGGCGCACCACCGTCGATCCCGCCGAACGGCCCGCGCTGGTCACCACCGGCCCGTTCCGCCTGGTGCGCCACCCCGTCTATACCGCGCTGACCCTCATGACCGCCGGATTCGCCCTGGCCGTGCCCAACGCCCTGGCCGTGGTCGGCCTGGCCGCCATGCTGACCGGCGTCGAACTCCAGGTGCGCCGCATCGAAGAGCCCTGCCTGAAGCGCATCCACGGCGCCGCCTGGCAGCGGTACGCCGCCCGCACCGGACGTTTCCTGCCCGGCCTCGGGCGCCTGCGCTGAGGCCGGGCCCCCTCCCTACGACCCGCCGCGCACCGGCGGCCGGTCCTCGCCGGCCGCCCGGCTCCCTTGCCCTCGTCGGGCACGCCGGCCGCCGGCGCGGGGTCTGAGGCGCAGGAGCGGTGTGTGTTCGGGCCGCTGACGGTGGACCTGCGGACCCGGCAGGCGGAGGTGGACGGAAAGCCGGTCCATCTCACGCGCCGTGAGTTCGATCTCCTGGCCGCGCTGCTGTCCGATGCCGGGGCGGTGCGCCAGCGGGAGGACCTGATCAACGAGGTATGGGATCCGAACTGGCACGGCTCGACCCGCACGCTCGATGTTCACATCGGGTCCCTGCGCGCCAAGCTCGGGGGCCGGGAGTGGATCGAGGCGGTGCGGGGGGTGGGTTTCCGTCTGGTCCTGCCCCAGCGGGTGTGACCGCATCGCCGGGCCGGTGACCACACAGAGGCGTTCGCCGCGGCCTGTCACGGCCGGGGCGTGAAGGGGGAGATACCCGTGCGGCGTCAACTGATAGCGGCGTTGGTGGCCTTACCGGCCGTGGCCGTCACCACGTTCGGTCTGCCGTTGGCCCTGGACCGGGGGGATGAGGCACTGCGGGAGCTGGCGCACACCCGGGCCCGGCAGGCGCGGCAGTTGTCGCCGGCAGCGGCCAAGGCCCTGACCGCAGGTGAGCGGGACCGGCTGCGCGAGCGTATCGCCGCGTACCAGGACCGCACCGGCGGCCGCGCCCATGTCTTCGATGTCCGCGGCCGGTCGGTGGAAGGAGCCCTGTGCCTGCTGACTCCGGAGGAACTGGCCCGGCTGGCGGTGGTGCGGGCGGCGCTGCGCGGCCAGTTCACCGACTCGGCCGACCAGAGGGTCTCCGAGAACGCCCAAGAGCTGGTGGTGGCCATGCCCGTCATCCACGGCGGGGTGCTGATCGGTGTCGTGGTGGTGTGCTCGTCCCTGGACGACCTGCGGCTTGAGCAGCTGACGATCTGGGCGGTGGTCGCGGTGATCGCCGCTTTGGCGCTGGCGCTCAACGGTTTCCTGGCCGAGCCCATCGCCCGCTGGGTCCTGCGCCCGGTGCGCTACCTGGAGGTGGCCGCCCGCCGGTTCGCGGCCGGGGACCACGACGCCCGTGTACCGGTCCATCTGGGCCCGCCGGACCTGCGGGTGCTGGCGGAGACCTTCAACCACCTGGCCGAGCAGGTCCAGCAGCAGGTCACGGTGCAAAAGGCGTTCGTCTCCGACGCCTCCCACCAGCTGCGTTCTCCGCTGGTGGCGCTGCGGCTGCGGCTGGAGAACATGGAGCCGCACCTGGCGCCGGGAGGGGTGCGCAGCCTGGAGCAGGTGCTGGGAGAAGTGGACCGGATGACCGGCATCCTCAACGCGCTGCTGCTGCTGGCCCGGGCGGAGTCCGGCGCCCAGAGCGCCGAGCCGGTGGATGTGCGGGCGGTGGCCGA
The DNA here is from genome assembly GCF_000718985.1 of Streptomyces megasporus. Taxonomy (GTDB): domain Bacteria; phylum Actinomycetota; class Actinomycetes; order Streptomycetales; family Streptomycetaceae; genus Streptomyces; species Streptomyces megasporus. Next base: position 10,275 of record NZ_JODL01000044.1, read on the forward strand.
GGAACGGGTGGCCTCCTGACGGCTGGTCGCGGAGCCGAAGAACATCGCCCTGACCATCGACAGTGTCGGCGAGCCGGTGGCGCAGGCGGTCACCGGCACGGTGGACCAGATCCTCGATGTCTTCCTCGACAACGCCCTCCGGGTCGCCCCGGCCGGCACCGCGGTGCGGCTGCGGCTGGCCGAGGAGGCGGGGCGGGTGGTGGTGCAGTGCATCGACGCCGGTCCCGGGATGAGCTCGGCGGAGCGTGCTCGCGCCTGCGACCGGTTCTGGCGTGGCCCCAACGCCGCCACCGGTGAGGGGTCCGGTCTGGGCCTGGCCATCGCCGCCAGCCTCGCCCGCGCCAACGACGGCCACATCCTGCTCCAGGAGGCACCGGGCGGGGGCCTGCACGCCGAGGTCCGCCTTCCTACCTGGCCATACGCGCAACGCCGGCCTCACCGCACCGCTGCCCTCCCCAACAACCAGGGGTGATCTTGGGCTGTTCCTTGCACATCCGCTGCATCTGCCCTGCCCGGGAGCTGACACCCGCTTTCCTACGCTGACGCCCGGCCCTCTCTGCCATGCGCCGGCCGGCCGTCTCCAGCGCTTGACGTCCCTGTTCGTGCGCGGCCTTCGCTTCACCCCGGCCGCCCTCTCACCTCCAAGGAGGAGGCGTGGGATCCCAGTCCACCGCCCGCACCACGACCACGTCCGGCTCTGCGCCACCTGTCCCGGCCAAGGGACTGGCCAGGCTGGGCCGCTGGCTGGCCCGCCGCCGGATTCTCGTGCTGCTGGTCACGTTCGTGGCCCTGGCCGTTGCGGTGCCTCTCGGCTCCGATGTGCAAAGCCTCCTGTCGGAGGGCGGCATCACGGTCCCGTCCTCGGAATCGGCCCGCGCCGATGATCTGCTCAACACCCGGTTCGAGGGCGGCTCCCCACACCTGGTGTTCATCGCCGCCGCCGACACCGACATCGACACTCCTAAGGCCGCCAGGGCGGGAACCGCGCTGACCGAACAACTGGCCCAAGAGCCCGGGGTGGTGCAGGCCGCCTCCTACTGGACTTTGGACGAGACCCCCATGCTTCGCTCCGAGGACGGCCGCAAGGGGCTGGTCATGGTGCGGCTGGCCGGGGACGAGGACCAGGTCCGCGACACCGCAGCGAGGATCGTGCCCGAGGTGACCGGCCGGCAGGGCCCGCTGGAGGTCACCGCGACCGGCGTGACCGCGGTCCGCATGGAGATCGAACAGCGCAGCGAGGAGGACCTGGTCAAGGCCGAGCTGCTGTCCGGCCCGCTGGTGCTGATCATCCTGCTGCTGGTGTTCGGCAGTGTCGTGGCCGCCGGCACCCCGCTGGCCGTCGGCGTCCTCGCCGTCATCGGCTCCTTCGTCATCCTGCGGCTGCTGGACATGGTCGTGCAGGTCTCGGTGTTCTCCGTCAACATCACCACCGCCCTCGGCCTGGGCCTGGCCATCGACTACAGCCTGTTCATCGTCACCCGCTACCGCGAAGAACTCGCTCACGGCCGCACCGTGCACGAGGCCGTCGCCCAGTCGGTGCGCACCGCCGGCCGCACTGTGCTGTTCTCCGCCCTGACGGTGGCGTTGTCGCTGTCGGCGATGCTCGTCTTCCCCATGTACCACCTGCGGTCCTTCGCCTACTCCGGCATCGCGGTGGTGGCGCTGGCCGCGCTCGGTTCGGTGGTGGTCCTGCCCGCGCTGCTGGCCGTCCTCGGCCACCGTATCGACGCCCTCAACGTCCGCCGCCTGTGGCGCCGGGATGCCACGGCCGCTGCCGCGCGCACCGACCGGGAAGGGTTCTGGCACCAGCTGGCCATGGCGGTGATGCGCCGCCCCCTGCCCTTCGCGCTGACGATCGCGGCGATCCTGGTGGCGCTCGGGCTGCCGTTCCTGCGGGCGGAGTTCAGCGACAGCGACGACCGCGTCCTGCCGGCCGGCTCCCCCGCACACCAGGGCGCCCAGGTACTGCGCGAGGAATTCGACAACCGCGAAGGGTCGCCGCTGAACGTGGTCCTGCCCGACATCGCCCCCGATACGGCCTCTGACGAGGTGGCCGACTACGCCCGGCGCCTGTCCGAGGTGCCCGGCGTCACCCGCGTCGATGCGCTGACCGGCTCCTACCGCGACGGCAGGCGGATCGCCCCACCCGGCCCGGCCACCGAGCGGTTCACCGCCAAGACGGGCACCTGGCTGTCGGTGGTCTCCGACACCGAGCCGTACTCCGAGCGCGGCATGGACCTGGTCAGAACCATCCGCGACCTGCCCGCACCGGACACGGCCCTGGTGGGCGGGCAGGCCGCCCTGCTGGTGGACTCCAAAGCCACCATCGAGGACAAGCTGCCCTGGGCGCTGGGCATCATCGCGCTCTCCACGCTGGTGCTGCTGTTCTTGTTCACCGGCAGCCTGCTGATCCCCCTCAAGGCCATCGTCCTCAACCTGCTCAGCCTCACGGCCACCTTCGGCGCGATGGTCTACATCTTCCAGGACGGGAACCTGCGCTGGCTGGTCGGCGACTTCACCGTCACCGGCACGCTCGACATCGACACCCCGGTCTTGATGTTCTGCGTCGCCTTCGGCCTGTCCATGGACTACGAGGTCTTCCTCCTGTCGCGGATCAAGGAGGAATACCACCGCACCGGCGACAACATCTCCGCCGTGGCCTGGGGCCTGGAACGCACCGGACGGCTGGTCACCGCGGCCGCCGCCCTGGTCGCCACCGTCCTGCTCGCCTTCGCCACCTCCTCCCTGACCCCCCTCAAACTCCTCGGCATCGGCCTCGCGCTGGCGGTGATCGTCGACGCCACCTTGGTCCGCGGCATCCTGGTACCGGCGTTCATGCGCCTGGCCGGCCGCGCCAACTGGTGGGCTCCCCGCCCTCTGGCCCGCCTGCACCGGAAGATCGGCCTGGACGACTAGCCACCCCACCCGGAACGCGCGGGAAAGCAACCGGGGGCGGCCGGGCACCACGTCCGGCCGCCCCCGGTCATCGCCGTTCCGGGTAAGGGCCGGGGGTCGGGTAGCGGACCCCTCGTCCGGCTTCGCGCAGGGGCGCGACGAAGTGACATATCAACGTCCGTTAGTGTGTCGATGCGTCGCCGGTGGCCGCTGTGCCGTGCCGGTGGGGGAGGCGCGTGTGCCCGTGTTCGTGTCCTCTCATCGGCTGAAGGCTCATGACGAAGAACCTGAAGATCTCCCTCGCGCTGGTCGCCGTCGTCCTGGCGGTCGTCGGTGCGCTGCTGGCGGCCAACCGCACCCCGGAGGCGTCCGCGGAGGCGTCGGACGGGACGGCGGTCGCTCCGGCGTCGGTGCTGGTCCGCCCGGACAGTCACCGGCTGTCGACGGCGGAGGACGGCAAGGTGACGGTGGTGGAGTTCCTGGACCTGGAGTGCGAGTCGTGCCGGGCCGCATTCCCCGTCGTGGAGCAGCTTCGTGAGGAGTACGAGGGCCGGGTGACGTTCGTGATCCGGTACTTCCCGCTCCCCGGCCACAAGAACGCCGAGTTGGCCGCCCGCGCGGTGGAGGCCGCCGCCGCCCAGGGGGAGCTGGAGGCGATGTACACCAAGATGTACGAAACGCAGGAGAGCTGGGGGGATCAGCAGGTCTCGCACGAGGAGACCTTCCGCGGCTTCGCCCGCGAGCTGGGGCTGGACATGAAGCGGTTCGAGGCGGACTGGAAGGACCCGGCCACCGCGAAGCGGGTGGAGAAGGACCGCCGGGACGGCCTGATGCTGGGGGTGCAGGGCACGCCAACGTTCTTCGTCAACGGCCAGCGGCCCGAGATCACCTCGTATGAGGACTTCAAGGCGGCCATCGAGGCGGAGCTGGCCAAGTGACCGTCGCCGCGCCGCCCGCCCCGGGCCGGGCGCCCGATGTCGAGGGCGCCGCTCCGGTGGGGCGGCGGATGCTGGCGGTCGTGCTGACCGTCGGAGGCGCGGTCGGGTTCCTGGCCGCCTTCGCGTTGGCGGTGGAGAAGATCGCCTTGCTGAAGGATCCCTCCTACCGCCCGTCGTGCAGCATCAACCCGGTGCTCAGCTGCGGGTCGGTGATGGCCACGCCGCAGGCGGAGGTGTTCGGGTTCCCCAACCCGCTGCTGGGCATCGCCGGTTTCGCGGTGGTGACCACGCTCGGGGTGGTGCTGTGGACCGGCGCGGTGCTGCCGCGCTGGATGTGGTGGGGGCTTGAGGCCGGGGTCGTCTTCGGTGTGGGGTTCGTGCACTGGCTGATCTTCCAGAGCCTGTACCGGATCGACGCGCTGTGCCCGTACTGCATGGCCGTCTGGGCGGTGATGATCCCCGTCTTCTGGTACACCACCGTGCACGCCGTCACCCGCGGGCGGCTGCCCGTGCCGCGGGGGGTGCGGCGGGCGGCGAGCGTGGTGGCCGGCTACCACGGGGTGGTGCTCACCTGCTGGTACCTGGCCATCGCCGTGCTGATCCTTCAGCGGTTCTGGCTGTACTGGACCACCCTCCTCTGACCCCGCCCACTTTGTGTGTCCCCGTCGAAGGTGCCTGTGATGACCGTTTCTTCCCGCGGAGGTGCGCGGATACCGCGCCGCACCGCCCTTGCCGCTCTGCCGCTGGCCGTGCTCGCGGCCGTCGGCTGCGCCCCGCAGTCCGAGGACGCCCCCTCCGGCGGCGAGGCCGCCGACCGGCGGCAACTGCTGCACATCCCGGCCGCCGACCGGCAGGCGGCACCGGATGTGCGGGGCGAGACGTTGACCGGCGAGGAGCTCGCGCTGGCCGACTTTCGCGGCAAGATCGTGGTGCTCAACGTGTGGGGCTCGTGGTGCGCGCCGTGCCGGGCCGAGGCACCGCACCTGCAGAAGGTCTCCCAGGCCACCAAGGACCAGGGCGTGGTCTTCCTCGGGATCAACACCCGGGACGCCACCAGGGACAACGCGCTGAACTTCGAGGAGAGCTACGGCATCACCTACCCCAGCCTGTGGGATCCGGCCGGGCGGCAGCTGCTGAAGTTCAAGGGCACCCTCGCGCCCTCGGCGATCCCCAGCACGGTCGCCATCGACCGTAAGGGGCGGATCGCCGCCCGCGCGCTGAAGGCCCTGGACGAGACCGAGCTGCGCTGGCTGATCGACCCCGTGCTGAAGGAGGGCTGAGCCGTGCAGATCGCCGCCGGTGTGGAGACCACCGTGCTGACCGGGTCGCTGCTGCTGGCACTGCCGATCGCCGCCCTGGCCGGCGCGGTGTCGTTCTTCTCTCCCTGTGTGCTGCCGCTGGTGCCCGGCTACCTGTCCTACGTCACCGGGATCAGCGGCGCGGACCTCGCCGAGGCCCGGCGCGGCCGCATCCTGGGCGGGACGCTGCTGTTCCTGGCCGGGTTCACGGCCGTGTTCGTCTCCTTCGGCGCCGCGTTCGGCTACGCCAGCAACACCCTGCTGGAACACCAGGAGATCCTGATCCGGGTACTGGGGGCGGCGACCATCGCCATGGGCCTGTCGTTCATGGGGGTGCTGCCGGGGATGAACCGGGAGTGGCGGCTGCACCGCCGCCCGGCGGCCGGATGGGCCGGGGCCCCGATGCTGGGAGTGCTGTTCGGTCTGGGCTGGACCCCGTGCATCGGCCCCACCCTGGCCGCCGTCCAGGCCCTGGCCTTCACCGAGGCCAGCGCCGGTCGCGGCGCGGTGCTCACCGTCGCCTACTGCGCCGGGCTGGGGCTGCCCTTCCTGGCGGCGGGCCTGGCGTTCCGCAAGGCGCTCGGGGTCTTCGCCTGGGTCAAGGCCCACTACTAGTGGGTGATGCGCGCCGGCGGCGGCATGATGATCGCCACCGGCCTGCTGATGGTCACCGGGGTGTGGAGCTACCTGATCGGCCAGATGCAGTCCTGGTCCGCCGGCTTCACCGTCGGCATCTGACAACCGCCCGGCCGCGCCACGGCCCGAGCCCGGGCGGACACCGACAAGACACCGAATGAGGACACCTGCAGTGAACGTGGAACGGCCGGACGCGGATTCTTGTGATCTGCTGTGCCTGGACCTGCCGGTCGCCGAGGACATCCGCACCCGCATGCCGCCGCTGCCCGCCCTGGAACAGGCCGCCGCGGCCGCCAAGGCGCTGGCGGACCCCACCCGCCTGACGGTGGCCGCCGCCCTGGCCGCGGGCGGGGAGCTGTGCGTGTGCGACCTGGCCTGGGTCGTCGGCCAGGCCCAGAACCTGGTCTCCCACCACCTGCGGCACCTGCGCACCGCCGGCCTGGCCGCCTCCCGCCGCGACGGCCGGCTGGTGATGTACACCCTCACCGACCGCGGCCACGCCCTGCTGTCCACGCTGCTCGCCCCCACCACCGCCACGCCGGCCTGACCCGGCCCACCCGCGCCACACGAACGGACACCACCAGATGAATCCGCGCACCCCCCGCGCCCGGCGAGCCGCCGCGGCCGCGTTCGCGCTGACCGCCGCTCTCACCCTGGCCGCCTGCGGCCAGGACGCCCCCGCCCCGCCGGGCGAGGCCAAGCCCGGCGTCTCCCGCGCCGACGACGCCTCCCCGTACAAGGGGACGGAACTCACCACCCCCTTCGCCAAGCCGGACCTGCAGCTCACCGACGACCAGGGCAAGCCGTTCGACCTGCGCAAGGACACCGCGGGCCGCACGGTGCTGCTCTTCTTCGGCTACACCAACTGCCCCGACGTGTGCCCCACCACCATGGGCGACCTCTCCACCGCCCTGGCCCGCCAGCCCCAGAGCGTGCGCGACAACGTCGAGGTCGTCTTCGTCACCACCGACCCCGAACGCGACACCCCCGAAAGCCTGGACACGTGGCTGGCCGCCTTCGGCGAGAACTTCACCGGCCTCTCCGGCGACCTGGCCAAGGTCAAGAAGGCCGCGCTCGGCGTCGGCATCTCGGTGGACGACCCCACAAAGCACCACGACGGCACCGTCACCTCCGACCACGGCACCCAGGTCATCGCCTTCACCCCCGACGACAACCAAGGCCGGGTCGTGTACACCAGCGGCACCACGGTCGACGACTTCGCCCACGACCTGCCGCTGCTGACCCGGGGCGTGCACACAGACGCGAGGCAGCAGTGACCCCTCACAAGCCCCTTCCGAGGCATCGGGACGGCAGCGCATGACCGCCGTCACCCCTGCCACGTCCGACAGACGGCCCCCCGCGGAGCCGGGCGGATCCGCAGGGACCCGCGGCGCCCGCCGGATACGGGGACTGCACCGCCCGGCCCAGGCGGTGCTGTCCGGGCTCCTGCTCTATGCCAGCTTCCCGCCGCGACCGCTGTGGTGGCTGGCGCCGGTGGCCTTCGCGCTGCTCGCCCGCGGCATCCGCGGCCGGCGGCTGCGGGACGGGCTCGTGGGCGGTTACCTGGCCGGGCTCGGCTTCTTCCTGCCACTGCTGGTGTGGACCGGCGAAGAAGTCGGTCCCCTGCCGTGGCTGGCCCTCGCCGCGGTGGAGGCGGCCTTCATCGCCGCCGCCGGGGCCGGTGTGGCGCTGGTGGGCCGGCTGCGGGGGTGGCCGATATGGGCGGCCGCAGTCTGGGTCACGGTCGAGGGGGCCCGCGCCCGTGTGCCGTTCGGTGGGTTCCCCTGGGGCAAGGTGGCGTTCGGCCAGGCCGAGGGGTGGTTCCTGCCGCTGGCCGCGGTCGGCGGCACCCCACTGGTCGGCTTCGCGGTCGCGCTGGCCGGCTTCGCGCTGGCCGACCTCACCGGCCACCTGCGGCGATCCGGTCGCCGAGCCGCAGCGCTGGCGGCCCTCGGGTGCGTCACCGCCCCGGTGGCCGCGGCGTTCGCCGCGCTGCCGCTGGTCAGCACCCGAGCCCAGGACGGCACCGCGACCGCCGCCGTCATCCAGGGCAACGTGCCCCGCGCCGGTCTGGACTTCAACGACCAGCGGCGCGCGGTGCTCGACAACCACGCCCGCCGCACGGTCGAACTCGCCGACGACGTCCGTGCGGGCCGCGCTCCGCGCCCGGACTTCGTGCTCTGGCCGGAGAACTCCTCCGACCTCGACCCCTACCGCAACGCCGACGCCCGCGCCGTCATCGAGCAGGCCGTCGCCGCCATCGGCGCCCCCACCTCGATCGGCGCCGTCCTCACCCCCGAGACCGGGCCCCTGCGCAACACCCAGATCCTGTGGGATCCCCGCCGCGGGTCGGTCCAGGAGTACGACAAGCGCCGGATCCAGCCCTTCGGCGAGTACATCCCCCTGCGGCCCCTGGCCAGGGTCTTCAGCTCCGACGTCGACCGTGTGCGGCGGGATTTCGGCCGTGGCCGCGAGGTGGGGGTCTTCGACATGGCCGGCACCCGGGTGGGCCTGGTGACCTGCTACGAGACCGCCTTCGACGACACGGTGCGCGACACCGTGACCGCCGGCGCCCACATTCTCTCCGTGCCCAGCAACAACGCCACCTTCGGCCGCACCGAGATGACCTATCAGCAGCTGGCCATGTCCCGTCTGCGCGCCGTCGAACACAGCCGCGCCGTTCTCGTTCCGGTCACCAGCGGGGTCAGCGCCGTCATCCTGCCCGACGGCACCGTCGCCCAGCGCACCGACCTCTTCACCGCCGACGCGCTCGTCGCCCGGGTGCCCCGCCGCTCCTGGCTCACCCCCGCCACCCGCCTCGGCGCGCTCCCCGAAGCCGCCCTGGCCGCCATCGCCGCGGCGGGCACCGCCGTCGCCGCGGCGCGCAGCCGCCGCGGCGGGCGACAGGCTCCGGCAGGCTGAGCACCCGGGGCGCCGCACGGGGGCCCGTTCCCCCTCTATGCCTCCAGCGGTACTCCGGCCGACGTCAGCAGCGCGGCGAGATCGTCGGGGATGGGCAGGGGCGTGGCGGGTCCGGCCCGGGTGCGGCCGGTGGGGTGCTCCCCGGCCGCCGAACCCGGCGCGGCCACCGCCAGGCGCACGAGCTGACCGAGGATCTCCGCAGGTCGTGGTCGCGTACCGCGAGGCGGAGCATCACCGTATGGGTGCGGGTGTGCGGCCACGGCCAGGACTGGGACAGGAGGTGGGCGCGCTCGGCGGCGCGGCACCCGGGCGGCCCGCCGGTCCTGAAATAAGGCCGACGCCCTGGGCGCCACCGCCATCAGGGCCCACCGCGAGCCGGAGTCGGGGACGTCCACCGCCCAACCGATCGGTCGCCGATGCCCCGAGCCGGCCGCCTGCCGGGCAGCCGTGCGCTCCCGACGACTACCGCTGCGAGGCCGACGAGCAGGCCGGCGCGGTGACGGAATCCCCCTTGGACGCTGCGGAGGTGCGTCGTGGCTGATGCGTGCTGCGGAACCGACAGCCCCACCGTCGTCTCCGGCACCGAGCCGGGTGGAGCGGGCGCCGTGCCTCCCGCGGCGGTCTGGCAGGTCCGGGAACTGCAGGCGACCGCGGTCTCCGGCGTGCTGCTGCTGGTGGCCCTGGTGCTGCCGAGCCAGTCGGCACAGACGGGCCTTCAGTGGGCGGCGCTGCTGATCGGCGCGGCCACCTTCGTGCCCGGCTCGCTGCGGGCCCTGCTGCGCGGCCGGCTCGGGGTCGGGCTGCTGATGACCATCGCCGCCATCGGTGCGGTCGCGCTCGGCGAGGTCGGCGAGGCCGCCACGCTGGCGTTCTTGTTCTCCGTGGCCGAGGGCCTGGAGGGCTATGCGGTGGCCCGCACCCAGCACGGCCTGCGGGCCCTGCTGAGCCTGGTGCCTCCCACCGCGACCGTGCTGCGCGAGGGCACCGAGGCCCAGATGGCCCCCGCCGACCTGCGGGTCGGGGACGTTCTACTGGTACGGCCCGGGGAGCGGATCGCCACCGACGGCGTGGTGACCTCCGGGCGTAGTGCGCTGGACACCTCGGTGGTGACCGGCGAGTCGGTGCCCGTCGAGGTCGGCCCCGGCGCGGAGGTGTTCGCCGGCACCGTCAACGGGCCCGGCGTGCTGGAGATCACCGCCACCGCCACCGCCGAGGGCAACTCCCTGGCGAAGCTGGTGCACACCGTGCACGAGGCACAGGAGCGCAAGGGCGCCGGCCAGCGGATGGCGGAGAGGTTCGCACGACCTCTGGTCCCCGCCGCCCTGGTACTGGCCGCCCTGACCGCCGTGTTGGGCAGCCTGCTGGGGGACCCGGGCGTGTGGGTCGAGCGGGCGCTGGTCGTCCTGGTGGCCGCCGCGCCGTGCGCCTTCGCCCTGTCGGTGCCGGTCGCGGTGGTCGCGGCCATCGGAGCCGCGTCCAGGGCCGGCGTGTTCATCGAGGGCGGAGCAGCAGTCGAAGCCTTGGGCAAGGTCAAGGTCGTGGCCATCGACAAGACCGGTACCCTCACCCGCAACGAACCCGCCGTGATCGACGTGGTGACCGCGCCGGGCGCGACCCGCGACGAGGTGCTGGCCACGGCCGCCGCGCTGGAGGCTCGCAGCGAACACCCGCTCGCCGCCGCGGTCCTGGCCGCGGTCGACCCCACCGCTGTGACCCCGGCAACGGATGTGGAGGCGGTACCCGGCAACGGGCGCAAGGCCCGCTTGGGCAAACCCGGCTTCATCGCCACCGGCCCGCTCGCCGATGAGACGAGCCGGTTGCAGGACGCCGGAGCCACCGTGGTCCTCGTCGAGCACGACGGCACCCTGCTGGGCGCCGTCGCCGTACGCGACGAGGTATGGCCCGAGGCGGCCGAGGCGATCGGCATGCTCAAGCGGCAGGGCGTGAGCGTGGTCATGCTCACCGGCGACAACGCCCGCACGGCCGCGGCGATCGCCGCCGACGCCGGTATCACCGACGTCCGTGCCGAACTGCTGCCCGAGGACAAGGCCCGTATCGTCGCCGAGTTGAGGGCCCTCGGACCCGTGGCCATGGTCGGCGACGGCATCAACGACGCCCCCGCCCTGGCCACGGCCGACGCCGGCGTGGCGATGGGCGCCATGGGCAGCGACGTCGCCATCGAAGCCGCCGATGTGGCGTTGATGGGCGAGGATATACGTCGCCTGCCCGACGCGATCGCCCACACCCGCGCCGCCCGCCGCATCTTCACCCAGAACCTGGTCGCGTCCGGTGCCATCCTCGTTGCCCTGGTCCCACTCGCGGCCACCGGTGTCCTGGGCCTGGCCGTGGTGGTCGCCACCCACGAACTGGCCGAGGTCCTGGTCATCGGCAACGGTATCCGCGCCGGACGCCGCACCCGGCTGCCCCACCACCGGCCACTGCGCACCGCGGACCACGCCCACATCCCCGTCCCAAGCCTGGCAACGACCGCGCCGAACCCGTCCGGGAAGGTGCTCCTGCCCTTGGCCGTCGGCGGCCGGGGCACCGAGCCCACACCGCCCGCACACCCCGAGACGGACGCCTGCGGCTGCCGCCCCGGCTGCGCCTGCTGCACCTGACCGTCCGCAGACACCAGCGCTACTACGACCAAGCCGACCAGCGCCCCAACTTCTACCTCGACCCCCAGGCCAAAGCCCTCGGCCGCGGCCAGTGCCCCGTCGGCCACAGCTGACCGTGTCCACCGCGGCCAGCCCGCCCTCCGCTCCCCACGGCCTGTCGGCGAGGAGCCCGTCGGCTGGCGGTTCCTCCCACCGCCGCGTGGGTGGTCCCCGATGCCGACGCACCGGGCCGACACGGTGGCCCTGGCGGTGGTGGCTCGGGTACGACGGCCGCACCTGCCGTCGAGCGGTACGGCCGCCGGCCGATTGGGGGTCAGGGGCCGACGTGTCAGGCGCTGACAATGGTCACCGCCGTCACCGTGGCCACGGCCTGGAAGAGGTAGTAGATGACGATGGCCCCGGCGATGACGAGTTCGCGCCGGTCCTTCTCTCTGCGGGCGGTCGCCCCGTGGCCGTAGGGGTCGGTGCCCAGCGTCCGCGCGGATCTCGCGGTCGAAGGCGCTGCGCTGGGCTGCGGGCCTCGCCCGGCGCGCGGCCTCGGCATCGGGGGGTGAACCGGATGCGGTGGGTCACGCCGCCCCGGCTTCTCCGTCGTCCAAGAGCACGCTGCCAGGGGACTCCCCGGTCTCCAGTCGGCGGAAAACGTCCTCGGTGGCGGGGGCGGCTTCCCCTCTGGGGTGTGGGGCAGGAGGTGAATCGGGCTGGAGAGCGGTGCGTCCTCGTCTTGTACCAGGTGCCCGGACGGGGCCGGCGCCTGCCAGGTGGCAAGGCGGTCTGCGGGCAACGTCTTCGGGCGGGCGGTCACGGCTCTGTACGACCTTCTCCCGCCGGGGAGCAGGCCGACAGGCTCACCGTGGTCAAGCTCAACATCGACGAGAACCCGGCCACCGCCGCCCGGTACGGGATCATGGCCATCCCGACGATGAACGTCTACCAGGGCGGCGAGGTCGTGAAGACCATCGTCGGTGCCAAGCCCAAGGCCGCCATCGAGCGCGACCTCGCCGAGTTCAGCCCCGCCTCGACGCGGCTGGCAGTCCAGTTCGGCGTAGCCGATGTCGGTGAACTCCACCAGCAGGCCCGGGGCGCGGCGGCCGCCGTCCTTGAAGCAGAACTTCTGGAGCCTTCGACGACTACGGCCTGGCCCTGCGCGACGACGGCCATGCCCCCTGCACCCACGTCACCCGCCTGATCCACGAGTACCTGGACGACATCGACCGTCGGATGGTCGAACTCGCCCGCCACCCGCGCGGTCCTGCGGGCCCTCGCCGACCGGGCCGCCACCACCGATCCCACCGCCTGCGGCTAGGACGGCATCTGCACCATCCTCACCTCCGCCATGGCGGCCGCCACCAGGCCCGCGCCTGCTCTTCGCCGGTGGGCGGGCGGGGCGGTGAGCAGTGCGGCGAGGCAGGCCGCGGCGAGGGCTACGAGGGCGCTCACTGCGGGGGGCGCTGCCCAGGGACGCCCAGCCCAGGGCCGGGGAGTCGGCCTGGCTGAAGGCGAGCCGTCCCCAGGGGAAGCCGCCCAGCGGCACCCGCGAGCGTACGGCCTCGGCGGCCACCCACCAGCAGGCCGCCCAGATCGGCCAGCCCGATAGGCGGGCACCGCGCAGGCGAGGAGCGCGCCGCCCGCCACGGCCGTGGTGGGCCCGCGTGGCGCGGGCCGGGCCGGGGGCGGCGGCGCCGGAGGCGATCGGCAGCAGAACCCTTCCGGCCAGGGCCGCACCGGCCCGCTGCGGGGACGGGGCGAGGGTGTGGGCCTGGGCGGCCGCGCGCAGCGGGGCGTGGTGGGGCAGGCGGCTCTTGCGTCCGGCGCGGATGCCGTTGCCGATGACGAGGACCTCGGCCAGTTCGTGGGTGGCGACCACGGCCGCCAAGCCCAGCAGGCCGGTGGCGGCCAGCGGCACCAGGGTGACGAGGATGGCGCCGGACATCAGCAGGTTCTGGAGGAAGACGGCCTCCACAGCGTCGCGGACCTCCGTCGGCTGCTTGCCCGGCGCCATGGAGATGTCGCCCATGGTGCTGGGGCACACATCGGGGCAGTTGGTGTAGCCGAAGAAGACCGGCATCGTCTTCCCCGCGGTCTGCTCGCGTGGGTCGAGCGGCTTGCCGGAGGTGTCGGTCGACACCGGGTCGGGCTGGGGGAAGGGGTGCTCCAGCTCGGTGTCCCGGTACGGGCAGTCCTTGGTCGAGGTGACCGCTGCGGGGTCCTGCATGCCGTGGTGTGGGGTGTGCCGGTGCAGCCGGGTCAGGAGGACCGCGCCGACGGCGGCGGACGAGCGGAGAGCTCGGGTGTGGTGCAGCGTGGTTTCGGACCCAATCAGGATCACGGGGTGCGGCCAGGGCCGGGCTGAGGGCGGCCCTGACCAGAGCATGGCCGCGGTCGGTGAGCGCGGCTAACACCGGCCGGCCCTCCCGGCGGGAGACGGCCGGCCCCGCCGCGCGGCCGGCGCAGGTGGTGAGAGACGAGGTTCCGGCCCGGGCCGCTCGTCCGGGCCAGGTCGCACACGCACAGCTCGCCGCCCTCGGCCAGGGCCGCGGCCACCGACAGCCGGGTCGGGTCGGCCGGCGCCTCGGCGGCCGCGGCGGCGGGCTCGGTCCCGGGCCGGGGCGGCATGCGGGTGCGCAGATCCTCGGCCACCGTCAGATCCAGGCACGGCAGGTCGCAGGCGTCCGGGTGTGTCCCGGTCGTCTTCACGATCCTTCGCATCGATCGGGCGGGGAACGGTCGCGGTGGTACCGGCGCGACCGGTGGGTTCAGATGCCGATGGTGTAACCGGCCGTCCAGGACTGCATATAGCTGATGAAGTAGCCCCAGACGCCGGTGATCATCAGCACGCCCATGGCGATCATCATGCCGCCGCCGGCGCGCATGACCCACTGGTAGTGGGCCTTGACCCAGGCGAAGACGCCCATCGCCTTGCGGAAGGCCAGCCCGGCGGCCAGGAACGGCACGCCCAGCCCCAGGCAGTACGCCACCGTCAACAGCGCCCCGCGCTCGGCGCTGGCCTCGCTGAACGCCAGCGCCTGCACGGCGGCCAGGGTCGGGCCGATGCACGGGGTCCAGCCCAGCCCGAACAGCACTCCCAGCATCGGCGCGCCCACCAGCCCGGCGGCCGGCCTGGTGTGGATGCGGAACTCGCGCCGGGTCAGCCACGGTATGACGCCCATGAAGGCCAGGCCCATCACGATGGTCAGCGCGCCCAGCACCCGGATGAGGAGGTCCTGGTGTTCCAGCAGGGTGTTCCCGGCGTAGCCGAAGGCGGCGCCGAAGGAGACGAACACGCCGGTGAACCCGGCCAGGAACAGCAGCGTGCCGACCAGGATGCGGCCGCGCCGGGCCTCGGCGAGATCCGCCCCGGTCACCCCGGTGACGTAGGACAGGTAGCCGGGCACCAGCGGCAGCACACAGGGGGAGAAGAAGGACACCAATCCGGCCAGCGCGGCGATCGGGATGGCCAGCAGCATCGAGCCGGTCAGCACGGTGCCGTCGAGGTCGAGGGCCAGCAACACGTCTCAGCCTTCCTTCAGGACCGGGTCGATCAACGAGCGCAGCTCCGCCTCCGACAGGCCCTGCAGGCCCCGGGCGGCGACCCGGCCCTGGCGGTCGATCACCAGCGTGGTGGGGATGGCCGAGGGCGGCAGGGTGCCCTTGAACTTCAGCAGCTGCCGCCCCTGCCGGTCCCACAGGCTGGGGTAGGCGATGCCGTAGGTGTTCTCGAACCGGCGGGCGACCTCCTTGGTGGCGTCGCGGGTGTTGATTCCGAGGAAGGCCACGCCCCGATCGCGTAGGTCCTCGGAGACCTTCCGCAGGTGCGGTGCCTCGGCCCGGCAGGGTGCGCACCACGAGCCCCACACGTTGATCACCACGATCTTGCCGCGGTAGTCGGCCAGCGCGACCGGCTCACCGGTCAGCGTCTCGCCCCGGATGTCCGGCGCCGGTTCGCGCTCGGCGGGAGCCAGGCGCGTCAGGCGCTGATCACCCTGGGCGGCGGCCGCCTCGGCGTCATCGCCGCCCCGGCCGCAGCCGGAGACGGCCAGGGCGGTAAGGGCCACGGCGCCGGCCAGCACGGCGCGCCGCGGTATGCCGGGGTGGTCGGAAGCGAACGGGAAACGTGACATGACAGGCACCCATGCAGATCGGTGGGAAAGCGGGGAAACGGAATTCGGACGGTCGTCACGGCGGAGTGGTCCGGTGCAGCCGGAACCGTTGAAGGACCGGCGCGGCGATCGCCGCCTCGTGGTGGTGGGTTGCCACGAGGCGACGCGGCCGGGCCGGGGCGGGCAGGTGCCCGCGGGTGAGGGCGTGCGGCGTTCCGTCCGGGGCGGCCTCTACCGGCGGTAGCCGAGGACGGTCATCATGCCTGCCTCGGCGTGGTAGACGTTGTGGCAGTGGACCATCCACAGCCCGGGGTTGTCGGCGTCGAAGTCGACGGTGAGGGTCTTCTTCGGCAGAACGATCGCGGTGTCCTTGCGGGGACCGCCGTCCGCGAAGGCGAACGTGTGGCCATGCAGATGGACGGGGTGCCACATGGTCGTGGTGTTGGTGAAGACCAGGCGGACCCGTTCGCCGGCGCGGATCGGGTGGCGCTGCGACGGGTCGTACTTCTTGTTGTTGAAGCCCCAGTCGTACTTGGCCATGCCGCCGGTCAGGCGCAGCTTCACCGTCCGGTCCGGCTTGCGGTCGGACAGGCGCACGCTCTTGTCGGCCGTGAGCCGGTCGGCCGTGAGCACCTTTCCGGACAGCTCGGCCGGCCGGACGGACGGGCCCGGCGCGGAGCCGCTCCCGGTGCGCAGCAGTGCCAGCGCCGTCTCCTGCTTGCCCTCGGCGAGGGCGACCAGCGGGAAGACGCCGTCCTGGGCGGTGACCAGGACGTCGTAGCGCTCGCCCATGCCGAGCAGCAGCGCGTCCGTCATCGCGTGCTCAACGGGGAAGCCGTCGGTGTGGGTCACGGTCATCTTGTGGCCGCCGAGCGCGACCCGGAACGCCGTGTCGCCGCCCGCGTTGACGATCCGGATCCGGATGCGGTCGCCGGGCTTGGCTCGGAAGCTCTCCGGGGCCTTGGCGGTGCGGCCGTTGACCAGGTAGTACGGATACGCCACATCGCCCGCGTCCTCTCCCAGCAGGTCGCTGCGCGAGCCCATCAGCATCCGGGACGGCCCGGAGGCGCCGGGGGACGGCGACTTCGCGCCGGATGCCGACATGCCGCTCATGTCGTGGCCGCCGTGGTCCGTGTCGCCGTGGCTCATGTCGCCGTGGTCCATGCCCTGGCTGAGTTCGGCGAGCACGGCGTCCGGGGTGCTGCCGTCGACCCCGTCGACCCAGTCGTCGAGGACGACGACCCACTCCTTGTCGTACCGCAGCGGCTCCCTGGGGTCCTCCACGATCAACGGCGCGTACAGCCCGCGGTCCTGCTGCACGCCGGAGTGGGGGTGGAACCAGTAGGTGCCCGGGTGCGGGACGGCGAAGCGGTACTCGAAGGAGGCCCCGGCCTTGATCGGCCGCTGCGTCAGGTCGGGCACGCCGTCCATGTCGTTGCGCAGCGCCAGCCCGTGCCAGTGCACGGAGGTCGACTCGGGCAGGTGGTTGGCGAGGGTGAGGGCGAGGGTGTCCCCGGCGGTGACGCGGATCTCCCGGCCCGGCAGCCGGTCGCCGTAGGCCCAGGTCCTGACCGTGGGGCCGCCCAGGTCGAGCCGGGTCTGGACCGCGGTGAGCTTCACTTTTTGCTCGGGGCCGGGGTTGCGCCCGGCCTCGGCGTCGGCGACCTCCCGGCCGTCGGGCGAGACGTAGTCGCCCTGGGGCGCGGACGAGGGTTTGTTGTCGTGGCCGGAGTGGGGGGAGGAGCCGGTGCAGGCGGCGAGCAGGCCGCTGCCGGCAGCGGCGATCCCCGCGCCGAGCACGGCGCGGCGGGTGGTTGTGCGCATGGGGGAGTGCACCTCGTGTCGGTGTCGATGCGTGAGGAGGGCGCGGAGACCGTTCCCGAAGGGGAGCGGCGGGACGCGCTCCTACAGGCGCAGCACCGACAACCGGGCGAGGAGTATCCGGCCTCCGGGCGGAGGCACCGGCCACAGGGCGCGCAGAAGGCGCGTGCGGACGGCGCCCAGGCGGTCGGTGGCCCGACGCGCGCGGCACTCGGCCGTCAGCAGGGCGGCGGCCCACGCCACGAGCACGGCCAGGCACACCGACAACGGGTCCAGCGTCCAGCCGGCTGCCGGGCCGCCCGCTGCGGGCAGATCGTCGGAAGTGCCCGGTGACAGGTGGGCGGCGTGGTCGGCATGGGCGTCGAGTGCCTGGCCGGCGGAGGAGGCGAAGTCGGACGGCGGACTGTGCTCGGTGGGGTGACCGAAGGAGTGCATCGTGACGACGCCGAACAGGACGGCGGACAGCAGGGCCAGACGGACGGCCCAGGCGACGAGCCCCTGCCTCCCCGTCCTCACCACACGCCTCCCTTGTCGCGGTCTTCCGATCAGAGGGTACCCCGGTGGGGTAAGCCCACCGGACCCGGCCATCGGTGTGCCGGGAGAAGCCGGGACCTGTCCCCTGGCCGCGGGCGGCATCACGTGGCGGGCGATGCCCACGGACTCCCCCCGGGGAATGGTGTCCACGCCTTCCTCCGCCGCCGGCGGGACAAGGGCTTGAGCACCGAGGTGCACGACCGTCTGCGCGGGAAGGGCCGCCGCGTCGGCGCCGTCCGCGGTACGCGGGTGGGGGCGACAGGAAGAAGGTCGATCGGGTAGCCGTGCCGCAGGGCATGGAGACCGCCTGCGCCTTCGTTGGAGAGTGTCTGTCGGGTGTGGCCGGCGTCAGCGGTGCGGCCCAGATCCGGATCGGATGGGTAGGTGTCGTGGCCGGTACCGGAAGGGGTGGCCGGTCGGGGAGGCGGACGGGCCGGCCGCGGCGAGGTGCATGGTGTTCTGGGGGCGGTCGACCATTCGGGCCGCTTTCCACCGGCCGGTCGGAGCACGCCGAGGTGCCCTGTGGCATGGCCGGTGTCGCCGGCCGGGCCGATGCTCAGGCCGTGCAGTCGCCCGGTCCGGGAAGCGAGGGCCCCAAGGTGGGGGGACTGGTCAGCGTGGGGGGCGCAGTCCGGCCAGGGTGACCGCGACGAGTCGGTGGACCGCCGCCTTGGAGGGCAGGCTCCCGGCCGCGGTGAGGGCGTGGAGGCAGTAGCTTGCGAGTTCGCCGGGTGCGATGTCGCCGCGGATGGCGCCCGTTTCCGCGCCCTCGGCGAGCAGGTCCCGCACGAAGTCCCTCAGGTGCTGCTGCGCCCGCAGGGCGTGCTCGCCCTGGTGCAGGAGTGCCGCGATCTCGGTGCGGTGGTGTTCGCGGTGCTCGTGGCAGAGGAGCGCGTAGGCCGTCAGGACGGCTTCGAGCCGCTTTCCCGGGCCGTCGGTCCGGTCGCGGATCTCGACGAGGTGGTCCAGGTGGCGGGCGATTTGGCGCTCGTGCCAGGCGGTCAGGATCGTCTCGACGTCGGGGAAGTACTTGTACAGCGTCGCGCGTCCGATGCCGGTCCGCTCGGCGATCCGGGACATGGTCACCGACGCCGGGCCGTGCTCGGCCACCAGCGCCGCGGTGGTGTCCAGGGTCGCGTCGCGTACCGCACGGCGGTGCGCCGCGATCGTGTCGTTCCACAGCTTCGGCACCACCCCAGTATGCGTGACGACAAAGTCTGTACAGTGTGCGTTGATAGCGACAGAGTGTATTGAAAAATATCGGCCCACTCGACGAGCCCAACAGAGGATGACGCCCCATGACCGATCCCTCCCCCCGCCCCGGCGCCGACGACTCCCCCGGAACGGGAGCCGGCCACGCGCCCGACCCCGGCATACCGCGCTGGGTGAAGATCTCCGGAATCACCGCGGCCGCCCTGGTCGCGCTGGCCGTCTTGGTGATGCTCCTCAGCGGCGGCGAGCACGGCCCCGGCCGTCACCTGCCCTCCGGCGCCGCGCACAGCCCCGGATCGCCGCATGGCCTCGACGGCCGGACGTTGCCCGCGGACGGCCGGTGATGGCTCTGACCCCGCGCGCCCGCAGGTTCGCGCTCACCGCGCACATCGTCTCCTCGGTGGGCTGGCTCGGAGCGGTCGTCGTCTACCTGGTGCTCGCCGTCACCGCCCTGACCGGACACGATGCCCAGACGGTCCGCGCCGTGTATCCGGCCATGGAGCTGACGGTGGGGTTCGTCATCGTCCCCGCGAGCCTGGTCTCGCTGCTGACCGGGGTGATCTGCTCGCTGGGCACCGCGTGGGGTCTGCTGCGGCACTACTGGGTCCTGGCCAAACTCCTGCTGACCGTCCTGGCGACCCCGGTCCTGCTGATGTACGCGCGGTCGATCGGCCACGTCGCGGACGTGACCACGCGGACGTCCCCGTCCGGTGCCGTGCCCGACGCGCTGCGGGATCCCACCCACGCGCTCCACTCCGGCGGCGGCCTGCTGGTCCTCCTCGCGGCCACGGCCCTGGCCGTGTACAAACCGCGCGGCATGACCGGATACGGGCTGCGCGCACGGTCACGCGCGTCATAGGGGAACCGCCCCGCTCCCCCCGAGTCGCGGAAGGCCAAGCATGGCTCTTCGGGGTAAACCGTGATGCAAGGCGGCCTTACGGAGGTTCCCACCGGCCCCCGGTCGGCATCCGTGACACTCACCACAACATCCCATAGGCGCGCCTCGCAACGGGGATCAGCCGCTCGACGGCCGCTCTCCACACGTAGGATGGTCCGCGTGAATCAGCGGTTGCATCCACGGCTCCGCCCCCTGCAGGCGCGGTTGGTGCTGCTGGTTCTGGCGGTGCTGACGGGTCTGGCGGCGATGCACGGTCCGGCCACGGCCGGCCTGCCGGACAAGCCCCCTGTCCAGCCCGCCGGGCACTCGATGTCCACGTTCGCGGCGTCTGCCGATGAGTCTCACTGCTCCGACAGCAAGGCGTGCGCGGACTGTCGGCACGGGGCGGACGGCCACGTGGATCACGCGGACCCCACCTGCGCGGCCGCCGGCACCTCCGGCGCGCCGGTCCTTCCCACACCGGCTCCCGCCACGGTGGCCGCGGCGACCGATGCGTCCGCCGCCGCACAGCGACCCGCGGACTCGCTCGACAGCCGTGCTCCGCCGTCGCTGAGCGAACTGCAACTCCTGCGCATATAGGCACAACCGGCGCCCGCCGTCTCCCGTCCGGGAGCGGCCACCGCGCCCCGCCGCGCCCTTCCCACCCCTTTTTCGCGACAGGAGTTCGCACCACCATGACCGCACACCGTTCCACCCTGCGCCGGGCCGCCGCCGCGGCGGCCGCCGTGACCGCCGCCGTCGTCTTGGCCGCCTGCGGCAGCGACGACGCCTCCACCGGCAACGCCGGCCCCGGCGAGTCCTCCCCCGCCGCCTCCGCCCCCGCCTCGGCCGCCGAGCACAACGCCGCCGACGTCGCCTTCGCCCAGGGGATGATCCCCCACCACCGGCAGGCGGTGGAGATGGCCGACCTCGCCGCCGACCGCGCCGCCTCTCAGGAGGTCAAGGACCTGGCCGCCGAGATCAAGAAGGCCCAGGGTCCGGAGATCGAGACCCTCACCGGCTGGCTGACCTCCTGGGGCGAGGACGTCCCCGCCGAAGGCGAGATGGACCACGGAGGCCACGGCGCCCACGGCATGGCGGGGATGATGACCCCCGAGCAGATGGAGGAGTTGGAGAAGTCCTCGGGGAAGGCCTTCGACACCGCCTTCCTGGAGATGATGATCGAGCACCACCGGGGCGCGGTGGCCATGGCCGAGACCGAGAAGGAGAACGGCTCCTACGGCCCGGCCAAATCCATGGCCGAGGACATCATCACCACCCAGAACGCCGAGATCGACACGATGAACAAGCTCCTCGGCAAGGAGTGATCCGACGGGGCCGGGGCCCGCACCGCGCGGGCCCCGGCATCCGCCGCGCGCCTGGCTCACCCTTCGTCCAGCCGTGGCCATGTCACAGACACCCTGGCGTGCGCCCCGGCCATGGTCACGCCGCGCAGAACACCACGAGCATGGCCACGCCGGGCACGACGGATCCCGTCAGGACGGCTTCTCGCGCTGCACAGCGGTGCAGGCGGTGCTGCACTGTCTGACCGGCCGCGCCGTCGGGAGGGTCTGGCGGTGGTCATCGGCACCGTTCTGGGGTTGCACAACGGCGCCATCGTGGCGCCGGCGGCCGTCTTCGGCTGCGCGCCTGACCGTGTGCGGCGCGCTGCAGGCCGGACCGCCCTGTAAGGAGCACTCAAGGTGGCCTGGGCCGCCGACACCGTCTCGATCCTGACGATGGGGATCGTCGACAACGCCATCATGCTCGCCACTCCCCGAAGTGATGCAGGCAGGTCTGGCCGGCCGACTGTGCTGGGGCGACCTGGCCCCCGCTCTGACGGTGACCGTGGTCCCTTGTGCTCGCTGTGCCGGTCAACCGCTGTCTGATCGCCCACGGCTGTGGACGCGCGGCCGTTCACGCCCATCACCGCCGGCCCGTCCCGGTTCCCGGACCCGATGACGGCCGCTCCCATCGGCGATGGGTGCGGCCGTCGGTTTGCAGTGCCCCTGTCAGGGTTACCCTCCACGGCCACGGCGCGGCCTCGGGTTCGCGCCGACAGAGAAAACGCACACAGAGAGGGTGACCACCATGACCACGATGGTCAGGGACATGCTGCGGACCTACCCGGCCGACCTGGGCGGCGTGAACCGCGAGGCACTGGAGCGCTGCATCAACGAATGCTTCAACTGTGCCCAGGCCTGTACGGCGTGCGCGGACGCCTGTCTGTCGGAGGAGATGGTCGCCGAACTGCGCAAGTGCATCCGCACCAACATGGACTGCGCGGACATCTGCGAGGCCACCGGCAAGGTCCTCTCGCGGCACACCGGCTACGACGCCAACATCACCCGCACCCAGCTCCAGGCCTGTGCCATGGTCTGCAAGTCCTGCGCGGAGGAGTGCGAGCGCCACGCCGACATGCACGAGCACTGCCGGATCTGCGCCGAGGCGTGCCGCCGCTGCGAGCAGGCCTGCAACGAGTTGCTGGCCGCCTTGGGCTGAGTCCTCGCTGATCTGCGGTGCGGCAATGGGCGTGGGCCGCCGCAACGCTCTCGTTGCGGCGGCCCGCAGCCGTCGCCGTGCGGGAAACCGTCAGGACGAGCAGGGCTTTGTCCGAGGAGTTCGGGGTGGTTGCTGCGCTCGGCGTGCCATGGCGGTGAACAGGCCGGCCAGCAGGCAGCGGGTGGCCGGGGGGTTCGCCGTGCGGCGCAGGTCGGCGACGGTCGAAGGGGCCCTCACGGTGTCTCTCCCTTCTGTCCGACTCCGGCCCGCGGCGGTGAGGTGGTCGCGAAGCCGGTCGTCGGTGGGCTCGACGAGGACGGTGCCGTCGGCCGGGACGAGGGCGGGAACGCGGCGGGCGCCGCGTTCCCGGCGGTACACCGCCTTCGTGGCCTTCTCGGCGGCGTCGGTTGCGGGCACCGAGCCGTACCGTAGGCCTTGATCTCTCGCACTGAGGCTCCCGAAGGGTAGGGGTGCCGCCGGACTCGGACGGCGGGCCCGTGTTCGGCGGCACCGGTGGACGGCTTGAACGCGGGGCGGGGTGTCGGTGGGTTTCGGCCGTCCGGGACTGCCCCTGTTCGGTATCGGGCTCGGCGGCCTCCATGGCGGGCGCGAGGCGCAGGGTGAGCCACACGATCAGGGTCCCGGCGGGGGCGGTGACGGCGGCTTCGCGGAAGGCGACGAAGAAGCCGTTGTTGGTGAGGGCACCGGCGTTGCCCGGCTCCCGGGCGCCGGGGGTGGCCACCACCGCGGTCATGGCCACCGAATCGGGAGCGGCACCCGCCTGGTGGCTGATGTTGACCAGGCCGGAGGCCGGACCGCCCTCCTCGGGGCGGGCGCTGGAGACGGCGGTACCGGCGAGGGAACGCCGGCGACATGCCGACCGCCACCAGGGGGCGGGCAGGGCGCCGGCCCAGAAAGTGCCGTTGACCTCCGGGCGCCGCAGTGATCACCATGCTCGGCCGGTTTGTGGCGCCCGTGCCGCAGGCCCGTGATCAGGAGGAGGATCGCCGTCGCAAGCACAACCGAACGGCCACAACAGTCACGATCGGCGGCACGGCAGCCGCGTACAGCAGCAGCCCGGTCGGTGTTCCGCTCTCCGGACCGGTGCGCAACAGATCGGCGTGCGCCTGCTGGTTGATCGTCAGGGCCGCTGCGGGCAGCAGACCCAACACGAGGGCGGCCCGACGGTGCGTCACCCGCAGATTCAGCCACCGACCACTCACCCGGCCGACGGTTTCACGCACCAGCGCAAGAACGGCTCCCGGGACGAGCACCAGGCTGAGCGGGTTGTAGCGCCAGGCCTCGTCCCACTGTCCCGACATCATCGCGTGCACCCCACGGGTCCCACCGCACAGCGGGCCCATCACCCCCAGGTAGTGCAGCGGCCCGTGCAGATCCACCGGAGGCAGTCCGACGACGGCCATCACCGCTCCCGCGGTGATGCCAACGGCCGCCAAGGGGCCCATCCAGCGATGGCGGTCCCGGCTCTCCCAGACCGGACGGCACGGCAGCCACTGCCGTCCACAGCCCCTCGTCACACCATCTCCCTCCCCGAGTGTCGATCGCCGTCTCCGCTCCGGTCCCGGCGCGGCCTGGGCAAGACCATTGTCGGTGCCGGTCGGGCTCGCCCACCCACCGGGGGCACTCCCCTGATGTCGGAGAGCGAGATCGACCGCCGGCCCCGCCCCCTGGGGGTTGGGCGGCGCTTCGCTCCGGAAACCGACTGCTCGGCTCGGCGCACAAGAAGGACATCGGTTTCCCGCATCCTCGATGCCCCGTGGTGACACCGCGGCGGGACGAGACCGGTGCCGGGTCCCTCAAGCCGCCTGCGGCACCCTCCGCACCGGCCCGGACAATGTGCCGTTTAGGTTGGATCTGGCCGCGAACCGCCCCGGCCGTACCGGCGTACCGCGGCCGGTCTCCCACCACACCAACGCGAGGATCTTCGATGTCCGTCCGCTTCCGTTCCACGATCTCCGCCGCAGCGATCGCGCTGGCGGCCGTCCTGGCCGGCTGCTCCGGCGACTCCGGCAGTCCGTCCTCGGAAGAGGATTCCTCCGTGTCCGGCGCCGACATCAGCCACGTCCACGGGCTCGGCGTCAACCCCGGCGACGGAAAGCTCTACGTCGCCACCCACCACGGCATCGTCGCCGTGGACGACGACGGCTCGGCCCGACGCATGGGCGACACCGCCGACTACATGGGCTTCACCGTCGCCGGCGCCGACACCTTCCTCGGCAGCGGCCACCCCGCCGAGAACAGCGACGCCCCCGCCAACCGCGGCCTGATCAAGAGCACCGACGCCGGGAAGACCTGGCAGACCCTCTCGCTCGCCGGCGAGGCCGACTTCCACGCCCTGGAACACGCGCACGGCACCATCTACGGCTACGACAGCACCAATGGGCTGCTGCGCGTCAGCGAGGACGGCGAGACCTGGAAGGACCGCGCCGAACTGGCCGCCCTGGACATCGCCGTCAGTCCCGAGGACCCCGACACCGTCCTGGCCACCACCGAGAACGGCGTCGCGAAGAGCACCGACGGCGGCGAGACCTTCACCGACGGAGACGGTCGCGTTCTGGCCTACCTGTCCTGGGCCGAACAGGGCGAGCTGTACGGGATCGACCTCGACTGCACGCTGCACCGCAGCACCGACGGCGGCGAGAGCTGGACCGAGACCGGTACCGTGCCCGGCGGCCGGCCCCAGGCCCTGACCGCGGTCGACGCCGACCACGTCCTGGCCGCCACCGCCGACGGCATCTACGAGTCCGAGGACGGCGGCAAGACCTTCACCGAACGCCTGGCGATGTCCGAAGACGCCCGTTAGAGCCGCAGGAGAAACTCCCCGGCCCGTAGGGCGTGCGGTGGCCGCTCCTGTGGGAGCGGCCACCGCGGACGGGTGCCGGAGTGTCAGCGGTCCTGCTCGGACAGCCAGGTGCGGAAGTCCGCGATCTGCGCCTCCTGGCTGACAATGCCCGCGGTCGCCGCGACCTTCAGCTGGGGGTGGTCGGCCCGGGACTGCACCTCGAGGAACTCGATGATCCCGGAGTTGTGGTGCGGGATGATGCGCCGCACGAACTCGATGTCGAACCTCTCCCCCCTTGGGCACCTCGCGCAGCTCGGCCATCATGCGCCGCTCCTCGCGCTCCATGGCCGCGATCTCCTTGCGCGCCTCTTCCGGAGCCCGCTGCAGGGCCTGCTCGGGGGCGAGGCCGTACCACTCCTTCAGCCAGCGGGTGAACTGTTCGATCTGGTGCCGCTGGTTGGCGATGATGTTCTCCGCGTGGGTGCGGACGCGCGGGTCGACGCCGCGCTCGAGTTCGAGCTGGGCCATCTCGATCGCCGAGCGGTGGTGGGGGGTGATCGCCGCGAGGAAGGTGACCTCCAGCTTCCTTCCGTTCAGCTTGGCCAGGGTCTCACCGAACTCGTAGGCTCACCGGGGAGATCGGCAGCGGCCGGGAGTGGGCGGCCCGGCCCCGGCCGACGGCTGGTGCCTCGGCCGGAGCCCTCCAGGCGACGGCCGCCGGAGGGACGGTGAAGGCCAGGGCGGCGATGGCGGCCCGGCGGGTGATCGATGACTTCATGAAGGTCCTTGGTGTGCCGGCGAGAGAACGACACAGCTGGAAAGCAGCCGCGCGATCCCCTGCCGCGACGGCCCGGTCCGCGAACCTCTCCGGACCACCCATCCGCCCGGTCGGCCCACACGGTTCACCCGATCGGTCGGGGCGGTGGAACCCCGGACCGGGCGGGGGTCAGGCGGCGCCACGGCCGGTGGTGCTCCTGGCCGGGCCGGGGGCCGCCGGGGCCTCCCGCCGCGGTTCGGCGGGCGGGGGTGCCTCGGGCAGGCGGAGGCGCTTGAGGGCGAGGGCGTTGACGGCGACGATGACGCTGGAGCCGGACATCGACAGGGCGGCGATCTCGGGGCGGAGCACCAGGCCGAAGGCGGGCTCGAAGACGCCCGCGGCGATCGGCAGGGCGAGCGCGTTGTAGCCGATGGCCCAGCCGAGGTTCTGCCGCATCTTGCGCAGGGTGCCGCGGCCGATGCGCAGCGCGGTGGGGACGTCGAGGGGATCGGAGCGCATCAGGACCACATCGGCGGTCTCGACGGCGACGTCGGTGCCGGCGCCGATGGCGATGCCCAGGTCGGCCCGGGCCAGTGCCGGAGCGTCGTTGACGCCGTCGCCGACCATGGCGACCTTCCGGCCGCCGGCCTGCAGTTCGGCGATCCTGGCCGCCTTGTCGCCGGGCAGGACCTCGGCGATGACGGTGTCGATGCCCAGCCGGGCGGCGATGTGCTCGGCGGTGGCCCGATTGTCGCCGGTGAGCATGACGACTTCCACGCCCAGGGCGTGCAGTTCGGCCACCGCCTTCGCCGAGGTCTCCCGAGGTGCGTCGGCGAGGCCGATCAGGCCTGCCGGGGCTCCGTCGACGGCGGCGATGACGGCGGTGCGGCCGCCGGCGGCCAACTCCTCCCGCCTTGCGGCCAGCGCACCGAGATCCACGCCCTCCCGCTCCATCAAGCGGCGGTTGCCGACCGCCACGCGTCGGCCCTCGACGACGGCGGTCGCGCCGTGGCCGGGCACGTTCTCGAAGTCCCGGGCCCGTACGGCGGTCACGCCGACCGCCTGGGCGTGGCGGACGACGGCCGCGGCCAGCGGGTGCTCGGACTCGTGCTCCACCGCCGCGACCAGCCGCAGCAGCTCGTCCTCCTGCCATCCCCCGGCGGTGATCACATCGGTGACCTCCGGCTCGCCCCGGGTGAGGGTGCCGGTCTTGTCCATCACCACGGTGTGGATGCTCGCGGCGGTCTCCAGGGCGACGGCGTTCTTGAACAGCACTCCCCGTTTGGCGCCCAGGCTCGTGCCCACCATGATCGCTGTCGGGGTGGCCAGCCCCAGCGCGTCCGGGCAGGTGATGACCACCACGGTGATGGCGAACAGCATCGCGGTGCCGAAGGAGCGGTCGGTGGCCAGCAGCCAGACGGCCAGCGTCGCCGCGCCGCCGACCAGGGCGACGAAGACCAGCCAGAAGGCGGCCCGGTCCGCCAGCCGCTGGCCCGGCGCCTTGGAGTTCTGGGCCTGCTGGACGAGTTTGACGATCTGCGCCAGCGCGGTGTCGGAGCCGACCTTGGTGGCGCGCACCCGCAGCGTGCCGCCTGTGTTGATGGTCGCGCCCACCACCTCCGAGCCGGGGGCCTTGTGCACCGGCAGGCTCTCGCCGGTGACCATCGACTCGTCGACCTCGCTCTCGCCCTCCTCGACCACGCCGTCGACGGCGATCTTCGCCCCGGGGCGGACCAGCAGCAGATCACCGGCCACCACCTCGGCGGTGGGCACCTCCACCGATTCGCCGTTCCGGATGACCAGGGCCCGGGGCGGGGCCAGGTCCAGCAGGGTGCGGACGGCGTCGTTGGCGCCGCCCCGGGCGCGCATCTCCACCCAGTGGCCCAGCAGCACGAAGGCGGCCAGCACGGTGGCCGCCTCGTAGAAGACCTCGCCGCCGCCGGTGAGGGTGACGACCAGGGAGTACAGCCAGCCGGCGCCGATGGCGACCGCGACCAGCACCATCATGTCCAGGGTGCGGGCGCGCAGGGCCCGCACCGCGCCGTCGAAGAAAACCGTGCAGGAGTAGAAGATCACCGGCAGGCTCAGCAGCAGCGCCCACACATCCTGCCGCAGGCCGAAGGGCACCGGCACAGCGAGGCCGAGCACGTCCTCGCCGATCGGCGACCAGAGCACGATGGGGATGGAGAAGACCAGCGCCACCAGGAAGCGGTTGCGCATGTCGGCCACCATCGCCGCCATCGACATCCCGCCGTGGCCGCCGTGGCCCATCACCTCGTGCGGCGAGAGTTCTCCTTCGTGTTCCGCACGTCCTCCGTGCCCCTCGTGTTCGACGTGCTCGGTTGGCCTGGTCGTTCCGGCGGCGTGCTCGGCGTGTTCCGCATGCTCGGGTGCCACGGCCGTCCCGGTCCCGTGACTGCCGTGCCCGGCGTGCTCGTCGGCCGGATCGGGCTCCTCCATCGGGTCGCACAGGTGGGAGGGCACCGACTGGCCCGCGCAGTGGTAGCCACACTCGATCACCCAGCGGCGCAGCTCGGCCAGCGAGGTGCGCCGCGGGTCGAAGACCACCGTCGCCGACTGCGCGACCGGATTGACTTCGACCTCCAACACACCGGGGCGCCGCCCCAGTACGGCGGCGACGGTGTTCTGCTGCGAGGCCCGCACCATGCCGCGCACGTCCAGCACCGCGGTGCCGCGCTCCTTGTCTGCGGCGGCCGGACCGCGCGTGGGGTGACCGTGGGCCTCCGCCGAGTGGGACACGGCCGTTCCCTCCTTCGCCAGACGGTGCCGGCATACCGGGGGCGTTTCGGCACCCGTACCCGCCCCCGCGGCGGCATAACACGGGAATGCGGCGCGCGAGAACACATTGCCCGACCAAGCCGGTCGACCACGTGGGCAGCGAGGTGCGGGCGGACGCATGGCCCGCGTGGTTCTGCGGGCTGGGCGCAGGCGGGCGGCGGCATGCCCGGGCGGAGGGGACGTCGGCATCCGACATCCCCTCCGCCCGGGCGCGGTTCGTTGGTGTGGTCCCGACCGGGTCGGAGGGGGTGGGCCGGATTCGCTGTCCGCCGCCCCCGAGAGGGCGGCGCTCACCGGCGGGAGGGGCCGGCCAGGCCTCCGGAAGCCGCCCAGCGGACCGCGCCGTGGCACCTCTCGGTGGTCTTCGGCGAGCCGGAGGCCCGGGGGTGCAGGGTCTGTCGGTACACGTGCGGCCTCCGGTGGGCTGCGGCTTGCCCCGTGGCACGAGTCCCAAGGGCACCACCGCACCGGCGACCGCTGTCGCCGAACACACCGTGAACGCGTCGGTGAAGCCGCCGACCAGGCCACGTTCGAGGCCGATGGCAGCCCTGCGCGGCCTGGTCCCCACAGAACCGCATCGGTTCTCGGAATTCGGCCGTGCCCGGCATTACCGCGGCCTCGAGGAGCACCTCCCTGCCGGCGCCGAGGCCCTGCGCATCCTCGTCGACCGGGGTCGCCTGGTCGTCCTCGACCCCCAAGCCGCGATCATCCGGCTGTACGCGCCACCGATCCACCCTCGCACCGGGTCTTCGGCCACTGCGGCGCCCCGAGCGACGAAGACCTCACCGATCGCCCGGTCGGCGGCATGGACATGTTCCTCGGCCGCGACACGGCCTCCCGCCTCGCGTGGCGACGCCGCCCCGCTCCTCGCGCCGGGTTCGAGGGGCGGGGAACGGAGACACGGAACCACCCACTGGCTTCGGACCGGACGAACCGATCTCGCGAGGTATCGGGAGTCCGACTGCCGGCGCCGCGGCTCGTGTCCCTTGGTACAGCGCCCGATGCCGGACCGTGCACACATCTGCTGTCGTCGGCACGCGGCGGGGCGAAGCCGCGCTCGGCCTCCCGACTGCTGTGCTTCCGTACCGTCCCCGGTTTTCCCCGGTCAGCGCCTTGCCGCCGCAGCGGTGGCGGCAGAGGCAGTTCACCGGCAGGTCGCCCCATGCCCGAACTTCTCCCTCCGCACCGGCCCGTCCTCCGAATCCGGTGGGCCGTTCGCCTTGTGCCGGAGGGCACGGCACTGTGGCACGCGGTTCCTGCGCCCGACAACTCCGGGCGCTACTATCTGCCGCGATGAACACCGGGCGAAGCGGCTGGGGCGGCGCACCGTACACCGTGCGCTCCGCCGCCATGGGCTATGCCCTGGTGACGCTGCTGGCCGCGTTGTTCGCGTGCCTGAGCACCGTGGCGCACCACGACCGCAGTCTCCTGCCGGGCGCCGCGGCGGCCGACCGCGGCACCGTGGTACCGGTCGGGTACGGCACGGGAGCGGCGGCCACGGCCGAGGACGTCACGAGCGCCGCCACTGGCCGGGAGGGCTGCCCACGGGCCGGCACCTGCTGCGGACCCGGTACCCACCGTGCCGCCACCGTGCTGTCCGTGCCCGTCGCGCCCGCACCGGCCACCGCACCCCGCCTGCCGCGGATCGCGGCACCGTCGCCCCCGCTGCCTGCCGTCGCCCACGGTGTGGACGGCCGCACCCCCGACCTGCACGCCCTCCAGGTCCAGAGGGTTTAGAGGCGAAGTATCCGCGCGGAAGCCTCCGCTTTCCGCGCCCCGGCCCAACACGGCGCCGCACCGTCGACCGGACGGGCGCCGGCGCCTGCCGTGACATCCCGCCCCCTCTCACCACCGCCGTGCCCCGGGGGCGCGGCGGGGACAAGGACATGCCATGGGTTCTGCCAAGTCGACGTCCAAGACCGCGGCACGCCGTGCCCGAATAGAGGAGATTCGCCGCGCCGAGCGGGCCCGCGAACGCCGCAACCGCATCCTGACCATCACCGCCGGCATGGTCGTGCTCGTCTCCCTGATTGCGTTCGTCTCCTACCTCGTCACCACCATGCCCGACGAGAAGTCGAGTACGGCGTCCACCGCTGCCGGGCCCGTCAGAGGCGAGAAGACCTGGGACATCGACACACTCGGCCGCAACCACGTGGCCGAGAAGGTCGACTACCCGATGACCCCGCCGGCCGGCGGCGACCACCACCAAGTGTGGATGAACTGCCAGGGCGACGTGTACGACAAGCCGGTGGCGAACGAGAACGCGGTGCACTCGCTCGAGCACGGCGCGGTCTGGGTGACCCACAACGCCAAGGCCGCCGAGGCGGATGTACAGAAGCTCAAAGACAAGGTCGCCAAGACCTCCTACACCCTGATGAGCCCGGTCCCCGACCAGCAGGGGAAGATCACCCTCACCGCCTGGGGACACCAGCTCACCGTGGACACGGCGTCGGATCCGCGGATCGAGGAGTTCCTGAGCGCGTACGTCCAGGGTGAGCAGACGCCGGAGCCCGGCGCGGCCTGCACCGGCGGGATGGGCACGGCGTGAGCGACGGCACCACCGGCTCTCCTGCCCGCGGTGTCCGCCGGGTTCTGGGGGCTGGTGTCGGGGTCCTGGTCCTGGCGCTGGTCGTCCTGGGCTGGGGCGTCACCACGGCCGGGAACCGGAGCGGCACCCCGGCCGATGACTCCGCCGACGCCGGATTCGCCCGCGACATGGCCGTCCACCACCAACAGGCCGTGGAGATGTCCTTCATCGTCCGCGACCGCACCGATGACGAAGACGTACGCCGCCTGGCCTACGACATCGCCAACACCCAGGCCAACCAGCGCGGCATGCTCCTGGGATGGCTCGATCTGTGGGATCTGAGCAAGGTCTCCGGGGACGGGCCGATGGTGTGGATGGCAGCCGGCCACGCCGGGCACGGCGGCGGTGGGGGTTCCCTCATGCCGGGGATGGCCACCGCCGCCCAGTTGGAGAAGCTGCGCAAGGCCGATGGCAAAGAGGCCGAGATCCTGTATCTGCGGCTCATGACCGAACATCACCGGGGCGGGGTCACCATGGCCCGCGGCTGCGTCCGGCGGTGCGAGGTCGAGGACGAACGGCGGCTCGCCCAGGGCATGGTCGACGCCCAGGAGTCCGAGATGAGGTTGATGGCGGACATGCTTACCGAACGGGGGGCCTCCCCGAAGGCATGACGTCGAGGGGCCCGGCCGGTGAACGCCGGCCGGCCGGGCCCCGGCCGGCGGAACCGCCACGGACAGGGAGCGACCTCCGGGATCCGCCCGACGCCGGGTCAGCCCATGACGGGCCCGCAGGCGATCAGCAGCGGCACCAGCGGGGCCGCGACGGAACCCCCGGCGACCCCCAGGCGCGTGGTGTGGCGCGGTCCGGTCGTGGGCGTGAGGAGACGGTGCAGCCGGATGGCCGCGCTCGCCCCGCCGGCACCGAAGGCCGTCCGTGGCGCCTGCCCGGCCGCCACCTCGCACAGGGCGGTGGCCAGTGTCTCCCGGGAGCAGGCGCGCAGTGCCCGGTCGTCGGCGGCCAACTCCAGCAGCAGAGCGGTCTGCTCGCGGGCATGCCGGGCGAGCGGCAGCTTGGGGAAGGCCCGTGCGAACGCCTCCGCCGCCGCGCGGCACAGGTGGTGCCGGCCGGTGATGTGGGCCCGCTCGTGCTCGAGCACCGCCCGCAACTGCTCGCGGGAGAGGACGTCGATCGCCCCGCGGGTCACGACCACCCGGCGGGACCGCCCGGGCAGGCAGTACACGGCCGGGGTGTCGTGGTCCACGAGCACGGCATCGTGCTCGGGCGAGGCACGGCCCACCACGGCGAGCAGATCCAGATAACGACGCCGGGCGCGCCGCGCGGACCACGTCGTGTGCAGGAACCAGCCCACCGGAAGTGCCACGACCAGGGCCGGCGGCAGCAGGGCCGCGGGATCGGCCGCGGTGTACGGCGCCGATCCGAGGGCCTCGGCGCCGGGGAGCAGGCCGCAGGCGGTGAGCAGGCCGACCAGCCCGTCGTGGACGTGCCGCTCCCGCAGCGCGAGGTGGTACAGGGCCAGGGCGATGGTCACGACGAACGTCACCATCAGCCCCTGCCAGGCGAGGATCGCCGGCCGCGGCGCGTGATGGGCCCACTTGGCTCTGGCCAGCGCGGCCGGGGCGACGGCGCCGATCAACAGGGCGTATCCGGCGAGCGCCAGGGCCGCGGTCACTCCTCGCTCCTCCGCTGCGCCGCCCGCAGGGCCGAGCGCAACGCCTCGACCTCGTCCGGTGACATCCGCTCCACGAAGCTCAGGAGTGTGCCGGCGGGGTCGGGGTTGTCGCCCAGCGCGTCGCGCATCAGCGCCGCGGTGTACTGCTGGCGGGTGCAGGTGGGCTCGTACCGCCAGGCCCGTCCCTCCTTCTCCCGTCGGAGCAGGCCCTTGCGGTACAGGATCTCGGCGACGGTCTTGACCGTGCTGTAGGCGAGGGGGCGGGTCCTGGTGAGGTCGGCGAGGAGGTCCCGGGCGGTCGCCGGGCGTCCCCAGGCCCACAGGCGGTTCATGATCTCCGCCTCCAGTTCACCCAGTGGCCGCACGCGTGTTCCTCCGCCTCCGAACTGCCGACGGTGCCGGACCGGCACGGGGTCATCGTAGTGGTGAGGCGGGTGATCGCTGTCTGCGCTCCGGAGAAGCCCGAGAGAGCTTTGCCAATCGGCTTAGCGCGGTCCGCCCTCAGCGTGGCGCGGCAAATCGCCCACACAGCATGGCCATGTGGGCATTTGCTCCTTCTTCGGCTTTCACCGTCGTTGTCGTTCACGCTCGTCTGCCGCTGATTGAAGCTAAGACGCTTAGCTGACTAGTATCCGTCCCGAGCCTTCGCGCGGTCGGCCATCCATCCGGGGTGGCGGCGAAGGTACCGCCGAGTTCGTGGAGCCGGGCCGATGCCCCGCGCCCGGCAGGCGGCCGAGGAAGAAGGAGCTCGCCCCCGTGGCGTCCCACCGTCGTCCCAAACAATCCAGCCGCGCCTACACGACCGCGCTGACCACCGCCGCCGCGGCGGCGGTCGCCCTCACCAGCCAGTCCGCCCAGGCCGACCCTCTGCCGGACCCCAACAAGAAGGGCGTGCAGGCCGAGATCGACCGGCTCTACGAGGAGGCCACCCAGGCGACCGAGAAGTACAACGGCGCCAAGGAGAAGCAGGACAAGCTGGAGAAACAGGTCGGCAATCTCCAGGACAGCGTCGCGCGCGGCCAGGACGAGCTGAACAAGCTGCGCGACGGGCTGGGCACCATGGCCACCGCCCAGTACCGCTCCGGGGGCATGGACACCTGGAGGACACCCGCAAGGAGCTGAGGGACCAGAAGAAGGAGATCCAGGGCAAGCTGGCCAAGGCTCAGAAGCTCCTCAACACGCTGAGCGCGAAGGAGCGCGCGAAGATCGCCGCGGAGGAGGAGCGGGCCAACCGCGCCAGCCAGCGGGTCTCCCTGGGCAACGAGGCCAGCGCCTCACAGCGCGCGGCCGCGGCCTTCGAGGCGGCCAAGTCCCGGGTCGGCATGCCCTACGTCTGGGGTGCCTCCGGCCCGAACTCCTTCGACTGCTCCGGACTGACCTCCTGGGCGTTCAACCAGGCGGGGGTCTCCATCCCCCGGACCTCCCAGGCCCAGGCCAACATCGGCACCCGGATCAACTCCCTGAGCGATCTCAAACCGGGCGACCTCATCATCATGCGCACCGACCTCAGCCACGTCGGCTTCTACGCCGGCAACGGGCAGATTCTCCACTCCCCCAAGCCGGGTGCCGTCGTGCGGTACGAGGCGATCAGCACCAGCGGCATGCCGTTCATGTGGGGCGTGCGCATCGGCTGAACGCCGCCCGAGCAGGCTGGACCAGACGCAGGGCCTTCGAGGCGAGGTGCCCGCCGCAGGCTCCCGCTGCGCGTGTCCTCGCCGGTCGGTGGAGTCCAGGAGCCGGGCCGTTCCTCCCCGCTCTGTCGGCACCGCCCCGAGACCGGCCGGGGCGGCCCTCCAGACCGGCCCCGTCCGCAGGCCGTCCACTCGCCCGTGTCCTCGCCGGGACGTGTTCGCCCCACTGGACCGGCCGTGCGAGCCGCCGCCTCGTCCGGCTCCGCCGGCACGCCGGCCGGGCCGGCACCATCGGCCACGCTC
This sequence comes from Streptomyces megasporus, assembly GCF_000718985.1. Lineage (GTDB taxonomy): Bacteria > Actinomycetota > Actinomycetes > Streptomycetales > Streptomycetaceae > Streptomyces > Streptomyces megasporus. The sequence goes on from NZ_JODL01000044.1 coordinate 45,138, forward strand.
CTCCGGCGGTGCCCCTCGCCGCCGCCCGAGGTGCGGCATGTCGAATGGCCCGGTGCGCCCGAGGCCATCGGGTTCAGGCTGCGCGCGGCGCACGCCGCGCGCCACGCCCAAGGCCACCGGGAGGAAGACCCGCGGCGGCTTCAGGGCCTCCCGGCCCGCCGCCTGGAGACCATCGGCAGGCGCGACCGGCCGAAGGTGACCCGACAGCGCTGCCACGCGGCCCGATGTCCACCCCGATCCGGCCACCGGCCCGCCCCCGGCCCCCGAGGAGGAGGCGGTCAGGCGCCGCGCACCCGGGGCCGGGTGAAGCCGTGCCGCCCGGCCGTGGACGGGCCGGCGGCGCCGCCCTGGCCATCGTTCTGGTGCCGGTCATCGGCATCACCGGGCACGCGGCCCCGGACCGTCTCGCCCTCCGTCACCCCGACGGCGTGCCGTGCCTTTCGGTCCGGTTGCGTGGGGGCATTCCGCGACGACGACCCCGGCCGCTCTGCCGCGGAGCACCGCGGACGGGAAACCATGGCGTGGTGGGATGGCGCCAGACCGGCCGCCGGTGCCGCCGGCGGCACCGCGAACACGCCCGTCGGCCGCCCTGCGCGCTCGAGGATGCCGCATGACCAAGTCCTGCGTATGCGGACCTGCCCGGCACCGGGGGCGGTGCCGGGCAGGTCGGTGGTGCGGAACGGCCGTTTCAGGAGGCCGTGGCGCGGAAGCGGCGCAGCCGCAGGCTGTTGCCGACCACGAAGACGGAGGAGAACGCCATCGCGATACCGGCGATCATCGGGTTGAGCAGGCCGGCGGCGGCCAGCGGCAGGGCGGCCACGTTGTAGCCGAAGGCCCAGAACAGGTTGCCCTTGATGGTGCCCAGGGTGCGGCGGGAGAGCCTGATCGCGTCGGCCGCGACGCGCAGGTCGCCCCGGACGAGGGTGAGGTCGCCGGCCTCGATGGCGGCGTCGGTGCCGGTGCCCATCGCCAGGCCCAGGTCGGCGGCGGCCAGGGCGGCGGCGTCGTTGACGCCGTCGCCGACCATCGCCACGGTGCGGCCCTCGCCCTGCAGGCGCCGGACGACGTCGACCTTGTCCTCGGGCATGACCTCGGCGATCACCTCGTCGATGCCGACCTCGGCGGCGACGGCCTCGGCCACGGCCCGGTTGTCGCCGGTGAGCAGCACCGGAGTGAGCCCGAGGGCGCGCAGCCGGGTGACGGCCTCGGCGCTGGTGGGCTTGATCGCGTCGGCGACCTCCAGGACCGCCCGGGCCTGCCCGTCCCAGGCCACGGCGATCGCGGTGCGTCCCTTGGTCTCCGCCTCGCGCTTGGCGGCATCCAGTTCGCCGGGCAGGTCGATGGCCCACTCGGCGAGCAGCTTGGTCCGACCCGCCAGGACGGCGTGGCCGTCGACGACGCCCTGGACGCCCAGCCCGGGCACGTTCGCGAAGTCCTCGGGGGCGGGCAGGGCGCCGATCCGCTCGGCGGCTCCGGCGGCCACCGCTTGGGCGATGGGGTGTTCGGAGGCGTGCTCCAGGGCGCCCGCCAGCCGCAGCACCGTCTCCTCGTCCTCGCCCTCGGCGGTGTGGACGGCCAGCAGGGTCATCTTCCCGGTGGTGACGGTGCCGGTCTTGTCCAGCACGACGGTGTCCACGCGGCGGGTGGACTCCAGCACCTCGGGGCCCTTGATGAGGATGCCGAGCTGGGCGCCGCGGCCGGTGCCGACCAGCAGGGCGGTGGGGGTGGCCAGGCCCCCAACTGGGTGTCCGCGCCGACCCGGGTGGCCTCCACCACCAGCCGCCCGCCGGCGTTGACGGTGGCGCCGGTGACCGTGTCGCCGACGGCGACCTCCACGGGAACCGACTCGCCGGTGACCATGGAGGCATCCACCGCGGAGGAACCCTCGACGACGGTGCCGTCGGTGGCGATCTTCTCGCCGGGGCGGACCACGAACCGGTCACCGACCCGCAGCTCTCCGACCGGGACGCGGACCTCGCGTCCGTCCCGCAGCAGCGTGACGTCCTTGGCGCCCAGCTCCAGCAGGGCCCGCAGGGCGGCGCCGGCGCGGCGCTTGGAGCGGGCCTCGAAGTAGCGGCCGGCCAGGATGGCCGCGGTGACGCCGGCGGCGACCTCCAGATAGATGTTGCCGGTGCCGTCGGTCCGGGAGACCGTGAGCTCGAACGGGTGGGTCATGCCCGGCGTCCCGGCGTGGCCGAAGAACAGCGCCCACAGCGACCACAGGAAAGCGGCCGAGGTGCCCAGCGAGATCAGGGTGTCCATGGTGGCCGCGCCGTGCCGGGCGTTGGTGAACGCGGCCTTGTGGAACGGCCAGGCGGCGTAGGTGACGACCGGACCGGCCAGGGCGAGGGACAACCACTGCCAGTAGGTGAACTGCAGAGGCGGAATCATCGCCATGGCGATCACCGGCACGGCCAGCACCACGGCGGTGATCAGGCGCTGCCGCAGCGGTGCGAGCTCGTCGGGCCCGGGCCCGGCCTGCGGCCCCTCGTCGGCCGCCGGGGGCTCGACGACGGCAGGCGCGGACACGGCCGCGGTGTACCCGGTCTTCTCCACCGTCGCGATCAGGTCCGCCACCGACACCTCGCCGGTGACGGTGACCTTGGCCTTCTCGGTGGCGTAGTTGACCGTGCCCTCGACGCCGTCCATGCGGTTGAACTTCTTCTCGACGCGGGCCGCGCACGAGGCGCAGGTCATCCCGCCGATGGTGAGTTCGACTTCGGTCGCGTTGCCGGTCGCGGTGGTCATCGCTGCTCCTGGGTTGGGGATGCGGTGCGAACGCCGCGCACGGGGCCGCCCGCCGGGTGGCCCCGTGCGCGTCGGGTCAGTGGCGCGCGGGCACGCTGTCGGCGCGGCCGGTCAGCTCGTATCCGGCCTCGTCCACCGCCGCGCGGACGAGGGCGTCGTCCGGCTCGCCCCGGGATGTCACGGTGACCAGTCCGGTGGCGACGTCGACCCGGACGCCGGTCACCCCCTCCAGAGCGGACAGGGCCGATCCGACGGCCTGCTCGCAGTGGCCGCAGGTCATGCCGGAGACCGCGTACACGGTGGTGGCGCCGGTGACCGACGCGGCCTCGGTGGTCCGGCCGGTGGAACAGGTGCCCTCAGGGCTGCAGCACGACATGGTGGTCCCCCCGATCACTAGATACCCCAGGGGGGTACTCCCGGAGTTCATGTATACCCCCCACCCGTATTCGAGGCAAGTCTCGGTGGCCGCGCCGGGGCGCACCGGCTCCTCGCCACCGGCCCTGGGAGCCGGCACCCAGGGACGAGAGCCCGGATACCGGCGGCGAGGAAGAGGCCGGGGTACAGCCCGGCAACAACCGTCACTTCGCGGCGCCGGCAGCACTCCCGGCCGGAGACAGCGCCTCGAAGTGGCGGCCGAGCGCGTCCGCGTACGAGGCCTCCGTCAGGTCCCCGCCCGACACCCACACACAGGCATCCGCCCCCCCACGGATCCTCCGGACGAGGCAGCCCTCCGACCAGCCGCCCCGCCTCCGTGACCAGACCCTGACCGTCCGCCCGGCTTCCCGCGGTCGACGACGATCGTCTCCGGACCCTCCTCACACGTGTGAGGGTGGTTCCCGGAAGAGCTTCACCGCGCGGTTGGACACCATCTCCTTCGCACACAGGTGGGGCGACTCCTGCGCGGCCTGTCCCACTCCACCCCCGGACGGCTTCTGCCCAAGAGCGGGGTGCCCATTGGCACGAGGGCTTGCAAAGCGACAACGCGCAGGAACCAAGCAATCGGTTCCTCGCCTGCCTTACCCAAGAACACGCAGGCCAGGAGATCTTCGTATAGCAACTCGCGTCCCAGCGCGCTGCGCTATCTCGTCGACTGTCACCGTCATCCCGCAGCCGATGCCACCATTCACCCTCTCCACCTGGGAGAACGTGGACATTGAAATGCGCGGCAGGGATGACACCGAAGCGCGAGTTAGCAAACCCGGATCACGGACGGCCATCAGGCGCGTCCGCGTCGGGGCGGCACCAGCCGACCACCGTCTTCTCCGCGGACTCGCTCGGCCACCTTCCCGCGCAAGCGGAGCCGAACTCGTCTGCGAAGGACTGCGACCCGGTCGCGGTCGGAGTAGAGGACGCGGCGCAAGAGCGCGCACAGCAGCAGGCCTCGCCCGCCGCCGGTTGGGCCGCGATCGGCGGCCACGTCGTCCTGGACGTCCTGGCATGGCGCACCGCCCCGGCCACCGGCGTGCCGCGCCCCGAGCAGGCCCTCACCACAGACGTCGACGAGTGCTTCGATCCGCGGACGCGCGGCCGGCGTGTCTGGATCTCCCCTGTCCACCGCACCGTCGGCTGGAGCGACCTGGTCCGGCCGCGGCTCCTGCCGGCGCACCGACCGCCTCGCCCGCCCGCCGCTTTGGGAGGCCTGTCGCCGGCGAGGTGAGCGGTACCGCCTGTGGTGGTCAGCTTCTCTTCCAGCGGAAGAAGAGCTGCTCTCCGGGGCCGGCTCCCAGGCCGATCGGGCGGCCGGTGAGCACGAAGCCGACGTCGGTGGTCCGGCCGGGCTGAAGCGCGGTGAAGCCCGGCCGGGCGTAGAACGGCCCCAGCGCGCGGTCGATCTCGAACTGCCCGTACAGCAGCATGAAGTCCAGGTGCCCGTACACCTGGACGCAGCGCGCGCAGGGCCGCTCCGAGTCCCTGGCCCCGGGCCTCCTCGGCGACCGCGACAGCTTTGAGCTTGGCGTAGGCCAGCATCGCCGGCAGGGCGTGTTGGTCGTGGCCGGCGTGCCTGACGGTCGGCACCACGGTGCCGGGCGGGAGCGCGAGCTGCGCGCCCACCGTCTCGCCGTCCTTCCTCTCGGCGACCCGGGGAAGAGCCAGCGCCAGAGCGGCCTGCTGCGGCCTCCCCTCGGCGGCGGCGCGCGCCGGCGGCTCGAGCAGGGCCCGGTCCTCGCCCTGGGAGAGCGCGTCGGCCGGCCATGTTCCGCAGCGGCCGGTCGCCACGGCCTCCGGGTAGGCCTGCTCGAGGTCGGTTGTGGCCGCCGCGAGGAGGTCGCCGAACCGGTCGCCGTCCTGGGGGCGGGCCAGGCGGATGCGGGTGGCGCCGGGCCCGGACAAGCTGTCGAGGGGCCTCCGCCGGGTCGGCCGCACCGGGGGCTGTGAGCGCCTCTTCTTGACCTCGCCCGGGAGCACACCACGGTGGCCGGCCGCCACGCCTCGGTCGCGGCGGGTCTGGAGCCGGTTCGCGGGGAGGCCCGCCGTGGGGCGGGTCCGGGGGCGTGGTCGCTGTCCGGTTCCGGGGTGTGCTGTGGGTGGCCGTGATTCGCGAGGTGCGGGACCTGTTTCGCTCTCGGCTCCGCCCCTGAAGGGCGCGCGAAGCGCGGCCTTGCCCTGCGCCTCCCCCGCCTCCGGGCACAGCCCAGGGTGCTCCGCGCCCCCTGCCCTCCGGGGGCCCGGAGCCGGTGGAGGCGGTGACCCCCCCAGCGAGCAGGACAGAGATTCCCTCAAAGGGGTTCTGCCTGCTCACTGGGAGGGGGTCTGCTCTCGGGGTACCTCCGGTACGCCCATCACCGTACGGAACGCTCAGACCGGGCTGCGGGTATTACTCGCCTGCCCCGGGACCGGGATGTGCAGACGGCTCCGGGAGGGGTGCGGCTCCGGGCGTTCCGCACGCCCGCCGGCTCGGGTCCGCCTTGATCCGCCGCACGGGATTGCTCCCGGGGCAAGGCCGGCCTGGTCCGCCTGCTCGATTCGCCCTTTGGCGTCCACAGCGTCGTCCTGCCCGATCGTCGGCTCGGGAAGCGCCTCTGCCTCTCTACCGCCCGGTGGCTTTGGCCGGGGTCGGTCTTGGTAACGCGGACCGTTCTCAACCGCGGGCATGGTCCGGACTCCCCAGCTCGCCAGGCGTGGGGCCTCGGGCCGGTTTCCGGGGTCCGGTCTCCCCTGGGCATGTCGCGTACCCCCGCCCGCCACGGCGGGACGCGTCCTGCTGCACCCGTGGGTGTGCGGGCGGGACGGCGGTCCCCGGGCGAGGTGGGTCGAGACGACGGCGGGACGCTCGTGCCGGGTCGGCACTGATATGCCGCAGATCGGCGCACGGGTGCCGCGATCGTGGCGTCTTGCTCCGATGGCGAAGTCTCCTATGGCTTTGGGCGAGACGTGATTTTTGGCCCTCCGGCGGTCACCGGAAGGCCGGTGGTGAAGTGGAGGCCGACGGCCATCGGTCTCCCTGCGAGCTCCCGGCCAGGAGCTCGCATTGGTTCGTCCTCCGCCCCCGCGAGAAGCGGGGGGTTTCCGTTGTCGCCACGGGCTGCGGTCTTTCGCCCCGGTGAAAGAACGGTCTGACATGGCGGTTGTGTTCGCGACCTTCCTCGGCGGAGTCGCCCGCGGTCGGGTCGCGCTCGCTGCGGCCGGACACCGTGTACGTGGTGCCTTTCCCTTGTTCCGGTTGTTGCGGACCGCCTCCGCGCGCTGCCGGGAGGGCCGGTTGCCGTAGGGCGGCCGGCCCGAGCCTTGGAGGAGCGGGAGTTTCCAGGTGTCGGTGGCCGCACCCGGTGCACCGGGTGCGGCCACCGGCCTCACGGAAGCCGTTTCATGCGGCTTTGTGGGCTTGCGCCATCATTTGTGGCAGCTGTAGTCCTCGGGAATGCAGGTGCGCACATGCTTCCGGATGTAGCTGCTGCTGACCCATCCGTACTTTCCGCTGTTGGCACCGCTGGTGACCTTCAGGTAGCTCCAGGAGCCGGACTTGGCGGTGCAGTACACGCGGACGTCGGTGGACCGGTAGAGCAGCCCCTTGGAGGTGTACCCGGTGCTCGGGCCGCTGCGGAGGTGGACGGCTGACGCGGTCGTGTACCCGTTGTAGTCGGTCACGTTCTTCGTGCAGGCCGAGCTGCCGACGGCGGCGGCGGACGGCGCCATGGCGACGGCGCCGCCGGTGAGCAGGGCCAGGGTGGCGGCGCCGGTGGCGATCCGGCGCGTGAGGTTACGCATGTGGTTGTCTCCGTCTGGTGTGGATGGATGCCCGGGGTGGCCGGCTGTGGTTGGCGACCTGGACGGCCCGTCCCCGGTGGTCTGTGTTGCTGCGGCCCGTGATCCGGTGTCAGGAAACGGTCGGCTGCGGGAGTCGGGCGTGGCGCGGCGGTGCTCGCGGTGTCACGGTCTTGCGGGTGGCGGCTCGGTGCATGGCAGGATGGGTCTCCGTCTCGTCTGCGTACGGGATGGATGGATGCCCGGGGCGGCCGAACACGTTTGGCGACCTGGACGGCCGCCCCTGGTGATCCGCGGTGACAGGGCGCCGTGACCGGGCTGCGTGCACCGGTCGGACTCGAGGGTCACGAGGCCGCCAGTGCGGGCGGTCGGCCGCCGGGGACCTCGCGTAGTGTCGCGGCATAGCGGGCGGCGCGGTGGTCGAGGAGGCCGAGGTCGACCCGACCGCCGGCAGTGCGCTGCACGGCCCGGACGAAGGCGGAGCCGACGACCACGCCGTCCACCACGGGGGCGACGGCGGCGGCGAGTTCCGGGCTGGAGATGCCCATGCCGGTGCAGATCGGGGCATGGGTCAGTTGCCTTACCTGCCTGGCTCGGTGGCGGAGGTTGGCCAAGTCGAGCACACCGGTTCCGGTGGTTCCCGGTGATGCGGGCAGGTAGATCCAGTTGGTCGAGTTCGCCGCGGCGTCCGAGAGCTGCCCTTCGCCGGCCAGGAAGGTGGTGGCGATCCCGTGCCGGGCGGCGGCGGTCAGCCAGCGGGCGGCGCCGCGGCCGGAGGGATGCAGGTCCGGCAGGATCACGCCGGCCGCTCCTGTTGCGGCGACGGCGGCGGCCATGGCTTCGGGGCCGATGGACCGGATTGGTTCCCAGTAGCTCATCAGCACCACCGGGACGCTGGTGGTCGCGGTGGTTTCTCTGAGAATTTCCATTACGACGGCCGGGGTGGTGCCGGAGGCGAGCGCGGTCCGGGTCGCTCGGGTGATGTCCGGGCCGTCCAGTGCCGGTTTGCCGTAGGGCAGGCCGACCTCCAGCACGTCCACGTGCCAGCTCAGCGTCCGCAGCGCCTCGATGCTGCTTGAGATGTCGGGGTATCCGGCCGGAAGGTAGCCGATCAGTGCCGCCCGTCCGGCCTTCCGTGTGCGCCGGAAGGCAGCGTCGAGCCGCGTCGTCGGGGTGATGGTGGTCGTCACTGTGGTCACCGGTCCGGGAACGTGACGTACAGCAGGCAGCCGGTGGAGGAGCGCGGGGTGTGGAAGCTGCCGCGGGCCCCCTCGATGCGGGTGCCGGGGGTGTAGGAGCCGTTCTCGTCCTCCAGCAGACCGAGCAGGACGAGTACCGTCTCCGAGCTGTCGGCGTGGACGTCCTGCTCGGGGTAGCCGGCGCCCGGTTCGAAGCGGACGAACGCCTCGCGCGGCAGACGCTCACCGTTGACAGGGTCGGTCCAGGCCACGGGGTAGGCCGTGATGCCCTCGTACAGCGGGACGGCCGGATACTCGCGCTCCAGGTCCTCGGGCGTGACGACGGTGAAACCGGCGCGTGTGGTGTCGGTTTGGGTGATGGTCATGGGCTGGTGCTCCTTCGTCGTACTTCGTCTTCCAATCCGTGCGCGATGCGGCGTGGCCGCGCGACAAGCGCACGGGGGCGGCATGGAGGTCACAGGAGGAGGTGGCCGCGGTGCTGGAGGACGTGGTCGCCCAGGCCGAGCAGTTCCTGCCGACACGGGGAGTCGATCTCACTCTCCAGCGGGCCGGTCCAGCGGGCGTACCAGGAGACGGCGCGGACCAGGGCGTCGGCCCGGCCACGGCTGGTGACGGCGACCGGACCGTAGACCAGGCAGGCGGGCCGATCCTGGACGCTCGGGTCCGCGGGCAGCGCCCAGCCTGCGGGATCCTGGAGGTAGGGGGCGTGGAACATCGTGGCGCCAGCGGCGCGGGCGCGGCGGGCCAGGAAATGCGCGTCCTCCAGCGGCATGGGGGCGAGCTGGAGCCACAGAACGGGCGCGGGAAGCCGGGTCAGGAGGTCGGTGGTGACGACGGCGCGGGTGGTTTCCGGCAGGTAGGTGACCAGCGTGCCACCGCTGCCGTCCCACAGCGCGGAGGGACGGGTCTCGCTGAGCAGGTGACCGCGCCGGGCGACGCCGCCACAGGCGCGGGTCTCGGCCAGCAGGTGCCCGCCGCAGGTGTCATCGGCCGTCTCACCGACGGGTGGGTTCGGCTGCGCCGAGGAAGCCACGAGCGTCTGGCCGTCGCGTACCCGGTAGCCCGCCCTGCCCAGCCAAGTGGTCAGCCGGGGCAGCACGAGGGGCGTGGCCAGCACGGTCACCGGAGAAGCGAGGGCAGGCGCAGACACAGCGATCCTCCTGGGGATTGACGGACACCGCGCCGAGCGGTGAGGTCATCCAGGACGCTAAGGAGATCGCGCAATCCGCGCATTGTGCATCGTGCTCGATCCGCCGCCTGGGCGTGGTGCATCGTGCTCAACGGCCGTTTTTCGTGGTGCATCGTGCTCAATCTGCCGCCCACGCGGTGTGCATCGTGCACGATGGCCGCTTACTGGTGTCATGCCGCAGGGGCCACAAATAAGGGCCTGGCACCGGAAAGCCCGGTGCCAGGCCCTCGACGTCTCCAGCGGCTACTTCTTGCAGCCGATCAGGGCGTAGAAGTTGATATCGGCATCGTCCGGCAGGTCGGTGGGGGCCTCCGGGTGCCAGCGGTGAGGCGGCACGATACCGGGCGCGACCAGCTCCAGTCCGTCCGCCAGCCGCGCGATGTCAGCCATGTCGCGGGCCCGGGTCGTGGTGGAGATCAGGCCGTAGCGCTCGTAGATTTCGCGGGCTTGGACCAGAACCTCGGGAGCAAAATCACTGGTCGCGTGGCTGATCACCACATGGCTACCCGGCGCCAAGGCGTCGGTGAAGCGGCGAACGATGCCCCATGGGTCCTGGTCGTCCGGCAGGAAGTGCAGCACGGCGCACAGGTAGACGGCAACCGGCTGATCCATGTCCAAAGTGGCCGACAGATGTGGTGAGGACAGGATGCGATCGGGGTCGGTGACGTCCGCATCCAGATAATCGGTACCGCGCATCAGGGCCTGGGCGCGCGTCAACACTTTGGGATCGTTGTCGACGTAGAGGATCCGGGCCTTCGGGTCGACGCCTTGAACGACCTCGTGCAGGTTGCCCCGGGTATCGGGCATACCGCACCCGAGATCGAGGAACTGGCGGATGCCGACCTCTTCGGCGAGCCAGCGGGCAGAGCGAAGGACGAAGGCGCGGTTGACCTGGGCGCACAGCGGCGCGGTCGGCCAGACCGTGAGCAGCTCGCGGGCCGCCAACTGGTCGGCGGTGTAGTTGTCCTTGCCGCCCAGAAGGGCGTCGTAGATACCAGAGGTGGAGGCGGGGGCGCCTGATATGCGGGTGTCCGGGGTGCCGTCCCGGCAGATCGTTGCGCCGGCAAGTTCGTCGCACATGTGAGCTCCGTGAACCTTCGGCTCCCCGCTGCCGGGGGGAGACACCGCAAAGGCCGGCAGCATACCGAGCAGTCCCTCTCCCCCAGGGTCGATCGCCAGAGCGAGCCAGGCATCGTGCTGGCCGCGGCCGGGATCGGTCAGGTGCCTGGAGATCGCCGCCGATACCTCCGCCAAGCCGCGGGCGACGGTGTTGCGGTGCCGCCCCAGGACCTCAGCCACCTCCTTCAACGCCGCGTTGCACTCCGCCCACATGGTCAGCAGGCCCAGCTTCTTGGGGTCGTCCACCGGAGCCAGCAGGCGGCCCGCCCACTCTCGTGCCGCCTCCTCCTCGAGGACCTCCGTCAGCGTGGGGATGGCCGTGTCAGGCGGCGGTGCGGGGAGCGCGGCCAGTTGCAGCGCCAGGTCCAGCACGGCGCGGTGCGCCACCTGGGTGCGGTCCAGTCCCACCCTCTCCATCAGCTCGCTGAGCTTCCGGGAGATGGTGTTGCGGCTGCGGTGCACCCGACCATGGGGCAGGTCGTCGAGTCCGAGGGCCTTGGCCGTGGCAGGAGTCAGCTCCATCCAGACGGCCTCGGCCTCTTCTTCTCCCTTCCCCAGCAGCTTGGCCGCTCGTGCCGGGCTGAAAATCAGCGCCAAGTGGGCGGTGTCGCACAGCTCCTGCCGTTCCGTGTCCGGCAGTTCGTCCAGCGGGCTGAGCAAGGCCGCCGCCCAGGCCCGTGCCGACGGTGGCAGCAACTCCGCCAGCGGCGCGGAACCGTCGGCCACCCACACCCGCTCGTCCAGGCTCTCGGCCCGCACCAGGGCCTCGGTCGCCGCGGTGTAGGCAGGCTCGACCCGAGTCCACGGGGCGGGCCGGCTCACCCCCACCGCCCGCTGCGGATCGGCGGCCACGACCGGCCTCAGCAGCCGCGCGGCCTCCGGGTGGTCGTCGGTCCGAGGGTGGACCATGATGACGTGGGTGTCCACGGCCGGGCACATCACCACCAGAGCCCGCCCGCCCAGCGCCTCGTCACAGGCGGCCACCACGGCGGATCGCTCCTCGCCCGGCGCGCAGCGCAGCACGGCCACCTCGCAGGCATCCGTGCTGCCCAGGGAGGGCAGCAGGGGCGCGGCCGTGCGGGTCGCCTGCACCACGTCACCGGCCATCAGGTACTGAAGCACGCTCACCTTGACGGCCATCTCCGTCTGGCGCAACCGCCGCTCTCGGGCGCGCAGCGCCAAGGGCTGCTGAAGCAGCGCCACCTGGCCGGCCGCCTGGTCGATCAGCTCGCCGGCGTGGCGGGACCACGGGGTGTCTCGGACGGCGGCCAGCACCTGGTGCGGAGCGGTGGCGCCGATCGCGTGCAGCCGCACGTGGCGTCCGTCCGCCTCCACCGTCGCGCTGTGCAGGCGTCCGGCGATGAGCCGCTCCAGCACCTGGTTGTGTTCGGCCAGCCCTGCCCATACCTGGCTCTGCCGACTGATGATGGTGATCTTGCTGTCGGTGGCCTTGCTCAGCCAGCTCAGCAGCGGCCCCGGCCCCTCGCCCGCCGCGTCCAGTCGGCGGGCCTCCGTCAGCAGTCGGGTGGTCTGCTCGTGCACGATGCGCAGCGTCTCGTACTGGCGGCGCAGGATACGCGCCTGGACCTCCGGCACGGTGGACGCCCGGGTGGGGGTCAGCAGCGGCAGTCCCACGCTGCGCGCCACCGCCAGCAGCCCGGGAGTCGCCCAGGCCGGAGACCGCCGGGGGCCGACTTCGGAGTCGACGACGACCAACGCGGCCGCGCCCTGACTCACCAGGGTTCGCAGTACCGGCCGGGGATCGTCCACCACCTTCCGGTCGGGCGGCGGTACGACGACCAGCCCGTCCCGCAGGCGCTTGGTCCCGCGGGGCAGGCGCCAGCGCGTATCGGCCGTCTCCACCTCGTCCACGGCCCGGCTCCCCTGGCAGGCGTCTCCCGGGCGGAGCAGGGCGTTCTCCCCTGTGGTGAGGTCCTCCAGCGTCATCACGGCGTCGCCTCGCTCTGCCGGGGGTGCGGTAGGTTCCCCAGGTGGTCGGACTCGATCGCATCCCAAGCTGGCGAAAGCGGATGAGGCTGCACGGTGGTCATGTGCGCTGGGCTCCCGTATCTGGCTATGGTCCGCGGTTTGTACGCCGGATGATCGGCGCGAACCCCCGTTGCCGGCCGGTGCCGCCAGTGGCGAGCAGGCCGACTGGAACGGAAGATTAACTACAGTTAATCTCCCTGGTGAATCTGACACACCAGCCAGAACAGCGTCAACTCACAGTGATCAGGGTTTCCAGGAGAGCGTCATGCCCACAGAGCCCACGGGGCCGACGGATACATTCGTCGCCCGCCTGAATCACCTGTTCGAGACGGTGCACCCACCACACCGGGGGGCGTACTCGAACCAGGAAGTCGCCGAGCTGCTGCGGGAGCGCGGCGGCGAGACCATCTCCCACGTCTATCTGTGGAAGCTGCGCACGGGGCGGGCGACCAATCCCTCCCGACGGCAACTGGAGACCCTCGCCGCTTTCTTCGGGGTGCCCGTCGGCTACTTCTTCGACGACGCCACCGCCGCCCGGGTCGACGCGGAACTGGAGGTCGTCCAACATCTGCGCGACAGCGGGGTGCAGCGGGTCGCCACCCGGGTCGCCGGTCTGTCGCCCCAGAGCCTGGAGCAGGTCCTGGCCGCCATCGAGGAGATCCGCCACCGCGAGGGCCTGGAGACCGAATCCGGCGGTGACGCCACAGAGGGCCACCCATGAAGCTCGGAACCTTCCCTCACCGGGACAGTCGCCGCTTCGTCCGCGGCCTCGGTCTGCCACCGGCGGACAGCATCCGGGACCTGCTGCCCGCCATCGAGGAGCGCACCGGCCGCCCGATCCGCCTGATGCCCGCCCCCGCCGGCACCGGCCGGGGCCTGTGCGGCATGTGGATCCGCGCATCCGGTGTCGACTACGTCTTCGTCCACCCGGAGACCAGCCGCTTCCACCAAGACCACATCATCGCGCACGAACTGGGGCACATTCTGCGCAACCACCGGGGAGGGCCGGCGTCCGGGCCGGTGAATCCCGTCCCCGACCGGCTGGTGCCCACGCTCGATCCGGCGGTGGCGCGGATGATGCTGGGCCGCAGCGACTACGAACACCGGGACGAGCAGGAGGCCGAGTTGATCGGCTCCTATCTCCAGCAGCACGTCCACCGCCGCCCTGTCCATCGCATCACCGACCGCGTGGCGCAGACGCTGCTGCGTCTCGGGAGGTAGACCGTGCAGCAGCTTCTCCACCCCATATGCCTGGCCCTGGCCGGTCTCGGCTTCCTGCTCCTGCTCTGGCCGCCCGAGCGTCTGCGCCGCGACCGCGCCCTGGCCACTCTCGCCGGGGTCTACGGCTTCTCCGCCGTCTCGTTCCTGGTGTCGCTGGAGCCGGTCTGGCGGGCGCTGGACGACCTCACCGGCCGCCCCTCCACCGGCATCCTCGCCGCCTTCGGATCCGTGGTGGCCATGCTGGCGCTCCAGCCGGCCGTCCTGGCCCACTGGGACCTGCCGCCGGAGCAGGCCCGGCGGCGGTCTCGCTGGTCGCTGGCGGCCGGGGCGGCGGTCGTCACCGCACTGGCGATGCTGTTCTTCCAGCTCACTCCGACCGGCCGGTCCGTACCGCAGGGCTTCACCGTCAACTACCTGCACGATGGCGTCTACCAGGGCTATCTGACGCTCTACATCATCGCCTACATCATCGGCGAGGCGTACCTCGCCGCAGGGTGCCTGCGGGTCGCACGCCGCACCGGTGAGATCTGGATCGCCCGCGGGCTGCGGATCGTCGCGGCCGGCGCCGTGCTGACGTTCGGCTACAGCGCCGTCCGTCTGGCCGCCATCGCCACCGCCCTGCTCGGTCTGCCTCCCTTGCCGCGTGGCTTCGAGGACTTCGCGTGGATCTGCGCCGACGGCGGCAGCACGCTCGTCCTGATCGGCTGGTTCGTCCCGACCGTGGCCGTGCACACCATTCCGTGGATGCGGGCCTGGGGCCGCGCCTGGCGCGACTACCAGGCCCTGACGCCGCTGTGGGAGGCGCTGCACCAAGCGGTGCCCACCATCGCCCTCCAGCCCGGCACTCCGTTCACCTCACGGCTGCGGATCCTGCGCGCCCCGTGGCACCTGTACCGCCGGGCCGTGGAGATCCGCGACGGGCAATGGGCTCTGCGGCACCATCTGGCCGAGCCGGTCCGCCGCGCGGCCGAGGAGCGCCACCGCGCCGCCGGGCTCACTGGCACGGAGCTGGCCGCCGCCGTCACCGCCGACCAGCTCCGTGCCGCGCTGGCCGCCTACCGGCGCGGCGAGCCCCCCCAGGATCCGGCCGAGTACGCCGACGCCGCCACCCGCGAGGACCTGCGCACCCCGGACGACGACGTCCGCGCGCTGGTGCGCATCGCCGCCCACTTCACCACCGCCGACGCCGGAAAGGAATCCGCCCCTTCATGGACCTGACGCGCCTGTCCGCCGCCGAGCAGCTGGACGCCCTGAACCGTGGCAAGGTCTCCAGCCGCGAGCTGACCGCCGCGCACCTGGACCGCATCACGCGCCATCCGGAGTACAACGCGGTCGTCATCGTCGATGCAGAAGGCGCCCTGGCGGCCGCCAAGGAGGCCGACCGGCAGCGAGCCCGCGGACAAGGGGGAACGCTGCTCGGGCTGCCGATCACGCTCAAGGACTCTCTGGAGACGGCGGGGCTGCGCACCACGTGCGGCGCGACCGACCTGGCCCGGCACATCCCCGACCAGGACGCGGACGCCGTGGCCCGGCTCCGCGCGGCCGGCGCGATCGTCCTGGGCAAGACCAACACCCCGCCGATGTGCCAGGACATCCAGACCGGCAACGAGCTGTTCGGTACCACCCCCAACCCGCACGACTCCTCCCGCACCGCGGGCGGTTCCTCTGGTGGCCCGGCCGCCGCGGTGGCCGCCCGCCTGAGTCCGCTGGACGTCGGCAGCGACCTGGCGGGCTCCCTGCGGCTGCCCGCCCACTACTGCGGGGTCCACAGCCTGCGCACCAGCCACGGCATCGTGCCCACCCGCGGCCACATCCCGCGCCCGCCCGGCTGGCTGACGTCCTCCGACATGCTCACCCTGGGACCGCTCGGGCGCAGCGCGGCCGACCTCGACCTCGCCCTCGACGTCCTGGCCGGGCCTCCGCCGGAGGAGGCCGCCGCGTGGCGGCTGCGGCTGCCCGCCCCCCGGCACAAGCGGCTGGGCGAGTACCGCGTCGGCCTGTGGGCCGACGACCCGTACTGCCGGGTCGACTCCGCCACCCGCGCCCTGCTCGACCGGGTCTCCCGGCGGCTGCGCGACGCCGGCGCCCGCGTGGACGCCACCTCACGGCCGGTCAGCATGGCCGACTCCGACCAACTGTTCCAGTCCCTGATGTATGCGAGCGCGGCCGCCACCGCTCCGGCGGCCGCGTTCGCCGCCGAGGTCGAGGCCGCCGAGAAACTCCCCGAGGACGACCAGTCCCCCAACGCCTTCTATCTGCGGTCCCGCACCATGCGGCACCGGGACTGGATGCTGGCCCACGAACGGCGCGTGCGGCTGCGCCGCCAGTGGGCGGACTACTTCCGCGACGTCGATGTCCTCATCACCCCGGCCGCGCCGACGGCCGCCGTGCCCGACCAGACCGGCGTGCCCGTCCCCGAGCGGTACATCACCGTCGACGGCCAACGCCGCGGCTACTGGGACCAGACCACCTGGCTCAACCTCGCCGGCGTCGCGAGCCTGCCCGCGGCCACCGTCCCGCTGGAGAAGACCTCCGACGGGCTGCCGCTGAGCGTCCAGCTCATCGGCCCCCACCTGGCCGACCGCACCGTCACACACCTGGCCGGGCTGCTGAGCCGAGCCTGACCACCGAACCCCAGACGGCTCCTTCCCACAGCGGAAGGAGCCGCCTTCATGTTGGCCGCGCGGCCGTCTGCGGATTGGTCAGCGCGTGGGTGGCCGTACACTGACGGACCTGTCGATCTTCTTGAGGGCCGGACCGATCGAGAGAGTGGGGGGTGGCCTGGACCGATGCCGGCCACATCGTGGCCGGCGCATCTCGTCTTTCCCCGACGGGACCGGTCGAGCATTCCCTCGGACCGCCCCCGAACACGGCGAAGCGCCCCTCACTTCCGGCGGCGGAGTGAGGGGCGCGATAGGTCCGCCGGGAGGCGGCCGGTGTCCTACAACGTCAGATCGGCCAGCATCTTGGCGGTGGCGGTGGTGTTGTGGGTCAGCGTCACCTCGTGGCGGGGCAGCCGATGGAGAGTCTCGGTCACGGCTGTGCGGGCCCGGGCTGCGCCGCCGATGGGGACGCGGACCAGATCGAGAACGTCCGGGTAGCGGTCCTCGGTCACCCCGGCCATGAAGTCGCTCTCCCCCAGTTCGCGGCCGCCCGCGATGCGGGCCGGGGCGGCATCAGAAGTGAAGGTGGGGAATAGCAGCGCGGTAGCCTCCGCGCCGTCGATCAGGTCCAGGCCGAACCAGTCGGCAAGCTGGTGCGGCCAGACCTGCGCCTTGAGTTCCCGTCGCCCTTCCCACAGCGGCTCCCGTCGTCCAGCCGCCAGGGCGGCGGTGACGCGGGGGTCGACGGTGGGGTGCAGGCGCTCGCCGGCGGCCAACCGGCCCCGGACGGTCTCGTACCAGCCGAGGGCATCCAGCAGGCCGAGGCCGACGGCCGCGGCGGCGGGCCAGGGCAGCACCCGCACCCGTCCGTTCTTCTCGACGCGGGCGAAGACCCGGTCGTTGGCCAGCAGCGACCAGTTCCCGGTGCGGGCGAGAGTGAACGCCAGGGTGGTCTTGCCCGCGCCCTTGCCACCGAAGGCGAGAGCGGCGCGGTTGCCGTGGACGGCGGCGGAGGCGTGCAGGATCACCCAGCCCGAGCGCAGCAACACCCCGCGGACGGCCTCGCGCGCCAGGCGGGCCGTGGCGGTGGCCACCGTTTCCTCTCCGGCCCCGACGATGTCCAGGCGCCCGGTGGCCGGGTCAGAGCGGTAGGAGAGTTGTTGGGCCGGGGAGACGGCCAGGGTCGTGCCGTCGGTGTGTCGGGTCAGGAGCATCGGGGAGCGGGCGTAGGAAACCTCCTCGTTGCGGGTGGCGGCGAGGCGGCCAGCGGCCTCGGTGTAGCGGTCGGGGTCGACGGCGGCTTCGATGCGCGGCTCGCCATCGCTGCCGGTGGCGCCCGGGGTGACTTTGGTGGTGTGCCACCAGGGGGTGACGTAGCGGCTGACCCAGTCGACGACGGCGGGCGGGCCGGTCACAGTCGCGGTCGCGGGGCCGGCGTGCAGGCGCATGGCGGTGGGGGTCATGAGGTCCTCTCCTGTGCGGGGGTGGGCGTACTGGTCAGGTGGTGGTAGGCGGTGGCGAGTTTGGCTGCGGCCGCGTCGAGTTCGGCGGTCTCCTGCGGTGACAACTCCGGGAGTCGGATGGTGGGCACGCCGGCCTTCACGGCGAGCGGCAGGCCCAGCCACACCCCGCCGCGCCAGGGCCGGGACAACTCGATCACTCCCGGGGCGTCTCCCAAGAGGTGCCGCAGTGCGGCGAGGACGGCTCCGGCCGGGCCGGTGCGGGTCCGACCAATGCCGGCGCTGATCCGTCCCGGTCGGGCGGCCAGCGCGGCGCGGATGGTCTCCACCGGCACTGCGGCCGGGTGGCCGGCGACGGTGGTGGACGAGGCGCAGATCACTGCGGCGTCGCCGTGTTCGCCGATGACGTGTCCGTGGATCTGCTCGACGGGCACGGCCAAGTGGTGGGCTAGCAGGAGCCGGTAGCGGGCGGTGTCCAGGCTGGATCCGATACCGAAAACGCGGGTGCCGCCGCAGGCTTCGGCCAGGAGTCGGGTCATCAGGTCGACCGGGTTGGTGACCACCAGGACCACTCCGGGGTAGCCGCGCAGCACTTGGTGGCCGATGCGACGGATTATCGGGGCGTTCGCGGTGGCGCCGCCCATCCGCACGTCGCGGTGGTGGGTGTTGGTGAAGTGGGCGCGGGCGGCGACGACCACAGCGTGGCAGGTGGTCAGGTCGGCCGGGCGGCAGGCGCGGGGGCGGGCGGGTGAGCCCAGTGCGGTGCGCATGTCGTCCAGGTCGGCGGCCAGCGCTTCGGTTTGGGCGTGGGTGCGGGAGGCGATCAGCAGCTCGCCGCACAGGCCGGAGGCGACCAGGGCGCCGGCGACGGCCTGCCCTACGGCGCCGGTGCCCAGCACCCCGACAGTCGGCAGGGCGATCATGGTGTCACCGCCGTGTGGGCGCAGGAGATCGCCCGTTCCCAGGCCCGGTCGCCGTCTGCGGAGCTCGTCAGGGCCAGGGACGCCTGGTGGACCATCGCCGCCACCGCCGTCGCGTGGTCGGTCACGGCGTGTGCGAGGGGCGGCATGGGCAGGCCGGGCGGGGCGGTCAGGTAGGTGCTGGTGATGTTGAGGGTGTCCATCAGCCACAGCGTGGTCGTCTCTCGCAGCCAGAGGTCCGGGGCGGGCATCGTGCGGGCGATGTCGGCGACGAACGCGGCGACCTGCTCGACGACCGTCCGGGCACCGCCTGGGATCAGCCCGGTGACGGCCATCAGCAGGGTGCGGCTGATCAGCCGGGTCAGGTCCTCGGCGGCGTTGGCCGGGCGCAGTCCCGGGTCCAGTAGCACCAGACCGCTGCCGTCCGGGGGGTGGATGACGTGTTCGGGCTTGAGGTCTCCGTAGACCAGTGTCACCGGTCCGGCCGGGAGCGGGCGGTGGGTGACGTGCCGTGCGGCCGCCCGCATCTCCACCTCCACCACGCGGCGGTGGGCCTCGGGCAGGCGTGGGGCGCCGATCTGCCGCAGGTAGGCATCGCTGTCGGGGATGATGAACTTCCGGGCGAACGTGGCGGGAATGGACCGTTCGGAGATCACCTGTGCCGTGCCCAGCACGGCCGGGTCCAGGGTGTGCAGCCGCTGCAGGTCGACGCAGACCTCCTCCAACGATGCGGCCGTCTGGTCGGGATGCCGGGCCAGGTGGGCGGCCAGGCTGGGGCCGGTGGCGGGTTCGGTGAACAGCACACCGTGGTGGAGCCCGGCCACCGCCGGCACCCGCGGCCGCCCCAACTCGGCCAGCAGTCGCAGGTGGGCCGCCTCCCGGTGCAGCAGGTGGTCGGGCCGGGCGGCGTAGGCGCGCTGCCGGTCCTGCACCTGGTCCCAGGTGCCGTGCAGGCCGCGCAGCACCGAGACCAGCGACGCGCCCAGGACGGACAGCTTCGCGTACAGCGGGCGGCCGTCGACGGTGAGGCGCTTCACGTAGCCGGTGGCGCTGGGGACATGGTCGTGCAGGCAGATGTCGGCGCCGGGCCATGCGGCGGCGGCGGCGTGTCGGATCTGTCCGGCCGCCCAGTCCAGCAGCATGGCCGGGCGCAGCCCCGGGCCGCAGCCCGGAGACGAGGTGATGGACATCGGTCCTCCCAGATGAGTGGTGGAGGGTCGGGTAACAACTGGCGCCCTCCCGCCCCGAGCAGGGGTGGGAGGGCGCCGCTGGAGGCCGGTTCGCCGGGTCAGGCGCTGAGACGGACCGGCATGAGCAGATAGGCGGGGTCGTGAGCGCCGCCGGTGGCGGTGCGCAGTGCGGCGGGCTTGGTGGGGGTGCGCAGCCCGAGGCGGAGCGTGTCGGCGCCGAGGGCCTTCAGGCCGTCCAACAGGAAGCCGGGGTTGAAGGCGATCGCCATTGGGGTGCCGTCCACATCGGCGTCGACGCGGTCACGGGCCAGGGCGTCGTCGGTGGCGCCGGCCTCAATGGCGATGTGCCCGGCCTGCACGGTGAGCCGGACCGGGGTGTTGCGTTCGGCGACCAGGGCGACGCGCTCGACCGCAGTGGCCAGAGCGGCGGCGTCGACGGTGACCTCGGTGGCGTGCTCGGCGGCGAAGAACGGCCGGTGGTCCGGTAGTTCGCCGTCCAGAGCGCGGGCGGTGCCGGTGCGGCCCGGCGCGGTGAGGCCGATCACGCCGGTGCCGTCGGGTAGGGCGAGGGCGACATCGCCGCCGGTGAGGTCCTTGGCGAGGTCGACCAACGTCTTGGCGGGGATCAGTGCTCGGCTGGCGCGTCCGGGGTCGGTGGGCGCCCAGGGGATGGTGCGGACCGCGATGCGGTAGCGGTCGGTGGCCGCCAGGGTGAGTCCCTCAGCGGTGGCGGCCAGTTGGATGCCCGTGAGGACGGGCAGGGTCTCGTCGCGGGCAGCGGCGGTGGCGACCTGGGCGACCGCGGTGGCCAGCAGGTCGCCGGGCAGGGTGCCGGCGGTGGCCGGGGGCCGGGGCAGGGCCGGGTACTCCTCTAGCGGCAGGGTGTGCAGGGTGAAGCGGGCGGCGCCTGCCTCGACCGTCAACTGGTGGGCGTCGCTGGAGAGGTGGATCTCGCCGCGCAGCCGGCCGGCAATGTCTGCCAGCAGACGCCCGGGGACGGCCAGGGTGCCCGGTTCGGTGACGCGGGCAACGGCGGTGGCCCGGGCTGAGGCCTCGTAGTCGAACCCTGAGACCTCCAGGGCGTCGTCCTGGGCGTGCAGGTGGAAGGCGGCCAAGGTCGGCACCGGTGGGCGGGCGGGCAGCGCGCGGGCGGCGTAGGCGCAGGCGGCGGCGAGCTGGGTGTGATCAATGACGGCTTTCAACGTCAGAGCTCCCGGTCGAACGGAACGAATCGCGAAGGTGCGGATACGGCAGCGCCCGCCGGTCCCGGTGTGAGGACCGGGACCGGCAGGCGCTGTGCAAAGGGGAGTGGGGAAGAGGTCAGCGGGTGCGTCGCTCCCAGCCGGTAATGGCGGCAGTGACGGTGTCGGAGTTGTGGCCGGAGCCGACGTACAGGCCGGTGCCAGTGGTGATGTGGGTGACCGTCCGGCCATCCGGGTGGCGGGTGTCGATCAGCAGGTAGGGGCCGTAGCGGCGTACGCTCTGCGGTTCCTGCGGCTCCAGCCGCTGCTGCGGGGGGACGTCGCCGATGAGCAGCGTCTCGACGCTCAAGGTCGCCCGTCCGGCAGGGCGGGGCGGGGTCAGGTAGCCGGTGACGGTGATCCGGGTGCCGGGCTCGGTGGCCCGGAGATCGCCGGTGGCTTCAGGGGTGCCGACGTGGCAGGGCACGGTGACCGTGGCGGCGTCGCCTGTCTGCCCCAGAAGGGTGTGGCGCAGCAAGAACGTACAGGTGCCGTCGTCGTGGACCTCGATGGAGGCGGAGTCGGGCAGGACACCGGTCAGCGTCACCTGCCGCGGTGTGGGCATGGAGGTGGTCATGAGAATTCTCCTTTCTCGGAAACGGAACTGGTGGGAACCGGTGACGGTCCTCCCCTCAAGGCGGGAGGCCGGGGGTAGGCCGGTGGTCCGCAGGAGAAAGAGGCCACCGGAAGGGGGCGCGGCCGAGCCTCGTCAGGCGGTCACGCCGTGGGCGGCTGCGGGTGGGTGTAGCGAACGGGCTTGCCCAACTGGTGGGCGTAGGCGATCTCAGCCCGGGTGGACGATCCGATGTATCCACCGGGATTGACGACCAAGACCTGGTCCGCGACGGCGACCTTGAACAGGTGCAGGGCGTCCAGGACGGGCTTGAGTCGTTCGGCCTGTCCGCTGGTGGCCCACAGCTCGTGCGGCTGCTTCAGGTTACAACCCGGGGCGAGCACGACCCGCCCGGCGGCGGTCTCCCGCACGTTGGCCTCGGCCATCTCCGCCCAGAACCGAGTGGAGCCGCACAGGGCCACCACGGTCCGCTTCCCGGGCAGTGTGGCGTCGGCGTGGTCGTGGGATTGGGCCTGGGCCAGCAGTTGGAGAGCCAGTCCGACCAAGGTGGCGGCCTGGGCGGTGTAGGGGCCGCCGGTGATGACGCCTGCGGCGAACTCCCGGGCCGCGGACGACAGATCCATCGCACAGGCGGCCACCAGATCGGCGGTGTTGCGGTCGATTTCGGACACGGCGAAGCCCTACTTTCTTGTCGTGGGTTCGAACTGGTCATTCGTAAGATCAGCGGGACCCGGGGGTCCCGGGTATGGCTGCATGGCAGTCGCCGCCTGATGGCT
>NZ_JODL01000045.1 GCF_000718985.1 Streptomyces megasporus
GGCTCGGAGGTTCGACGCTTCGCGTCGAACCGGGCGCCCTCGCTTCGCTCGGGCGGGCCGGGCTCCGCCCGGCCGGGGGCCGCTGCGCGGCCCCAACGCCCCGTGCGGGCTTCGCCCTTCCGGGGCCGGGCCGGGCTCGCTGCGCTCGCTGCGGCCCGAGGGCGGCCCGCGCTGCGGGCCGAGGGGTTCCGCTGCGCTCCACCCTCGGAACCGGCCGTGGCATGGGCGGGGTTGAGCTGCCGTCAGCCGGATGGTGAGGGGTGGGGTTGGGCCCGCTGCGCGGGCCTGGCTGGCTACGGCAGGAAAGGGGGCGGGGCGGTGGCGAGGCTGACGGCCGGTCACGGGATCGCCGAGTCGGAGGAGTTGATGGGTTCTCCTCACGTGAGGATGCATCGCTGTGTAGAGTCTGGGAAAACACACCACCCCCGGGGGAGCGAGGGATAGCCCGTGCAGGACGGTTGGGAGCAGGCGAAGATTCACGCCCGCGCTGCGGTACGGCGCACGGCGACGGGCATGACGGCGGCACAGATCGAGAAGGCCACGGACGAGGCGCGGATACACGAAAGGATTCGCTCACGGGTGTGTGAGACCGAGGACGATATCCGCGCGCTCGGGATCGCGGTGGCCGAGCACACCGAGTGGCGGCGCATCGGATACGTGATGGAGGAGGAGGGCCTGGAGGTCTACAACCCCGAGCACGACCCCACGGCGGTGCGCTGGGCACGGGAGGAACAGACCGCCCGCCGGGAGCAGGCCGAGCGGGCGCGCCGGGAGCAGGCAGAGTCCCGAGGGGAGGCCCGGCCGGGCCGCGCGGACCAGCCGGCGCTGGCCGTTGTGCTGGACGCGGAGACCTCCCGACGCTTGCGCGCCTGCGCCGCCGCCCAGGGCACCACCCCGCAGCGCCTGGCCGCCCGTGTCGTTCGCGGCGTACTGCCGTACGGTCGGCCCATGACGCACGCCACGGAACCCCGCCCGGAGGCCCGATGAGCGGCTGGTGGGCCCATCTGGAGGAACAGACCCGCCGGGAAGTCGACGCGAATGTGCTGCGTGATCGCCGGATGACGGCGGTCAAGACCGTGTGGGAAGCCCTACGCCCCCTGGGACTGGGCCTGCGCGAGGCCGAGCAGGTGGTCCACGCACGCTACGAGGCCCTCGGCGACCGTGTGCAGCGCACGCCGCCCGATCCGCTCGACCTCCCCTCACTCGCAGCCCGCGCCGCGGCACTCCCGGGCCGAGTGGTCGCGGTCGAGGCTCTGTGGGACGGCGACACCGTCCATGGCTGGTTCGTGGTGCTGGTCGCGGTCCTGGACGACCCGGCGGGAGAAGGGCACCTGGCGACCGTCCACCACCGCCCCGGCGGCCCCCCACCAGGCACCGCTGCCGCAGAGGCGGGCCGGGCCCTGGCCGACTCCCTCGGGGTGCCGTTCCACTTTGCCTCCCCGGACGTCCCCGACGACGAGGCCCCGCGCTGGCGAACAGCCTGACGCCTGCCCGAAGGTCCGTGCTCGGAAGGACCGCCGCGACGCTCGGGGGCAAAGCGGGCCGCCAGGTGCCTCCCGTTCTCACGAACATCGCCCCGGACCGGTCCGGCTGCCTCCCGAACCGGTGAACAACCACTGCCGAAACCCGTGAGCATAGCCATGGCTCCCTTCGCCATCGAAAGCGCCGAGAAACAGCCACTCTGCATTCCCGCTCGGATACGGAAAAGGCCAGGAAGCACCACAGAGAAAGGAAGGGGCATTTCATGGCGGGTATCAGGCTTCGGCCGCATCAGGTGGAGGCGGTGGACGCGATCGTCCGGGCGCTGGAATACCGCGCAGGACGCGAGGTACCGGAGGGCGGGTTGCGGGCCACGGCGGTGGCCGCCACCGGGGCGGGCAAGACGTTGATCGCGGCCGAGGCCGCCCGGCGTCTGGAGCAGCGGGGGCGGGTGCTGGTGATGGTCCCCACCCTGGATCTACTGACGCAGACGGTGGCGGCGTGGCGGGCGGCCGGGCACACCGGCCCGGCGGTGGCGGTGTGCTCCCTGGAGGGAGACGAGGTGCTGGCCGCGCTGGGGGTGCGGTGCACCACCAACCCGATCCGGCTGGCGCTGTGGGCCGGGTCCGGGCCGGTGACCGTCTTCGCCACCTACGCCTCCCTCACCCCCCGCCAGGACATCGGCCCGGACGGGGACCTGGTGGAGGCGCCGGGGCCGCTGGAGGCCGCCTTCCAAGGCGCCTACGGGCAGCAACTTGCCCCGTTCGGGCTCGCCGTGGTGGACGAGGCCCACCGCACCAGCGGAGACGCGGCCAAGCCCTGGGCGGCCATCCACGACAACCAGCGGATCCCGGCCGCACGGCGCCTGTACCTCACCGCCACACCACGGATCTGGCAACCCACCGCCGGGCGCCCGGACGAGGCAGAGACCGCAGAGGGCGGGAACGGACCTCAGAGAGCCGCAGAAGGCCGCTCAGAGACCGTTCCAGCCGATGCCGGGCGGCCGGTGGCCAGCATGAATGACACCCGCCTCTACGGCCCACAGGTGTTCACCTTCTCCCTCACCGAGGCGGTGGACCGGGGCGTCCTGGCCCGGTTCGAGATCGACGTCCTCGAGATCCGCCCGCCCGACCTGGGCGTGGGTGGGAGCGAGGAGGAACAGCGAGGCCGGCGCCTGGCCGCCCTCCAGGCCGCGCTCGTCCAGCACGCGGCCGCCACCGGGGTGCGGTCACTGATCACCTTCCACCACCGCACCATCGAGGCCCTCGCCTTCGCCCGCGCCCTGCCGGACACCGCGGCCCGGCTGCACCAGGAGGACCCGGCCACCTACCCGCGGCGGGTATGGGCCGACTGGCTCTGCGGCGAACACGAACCCGCCCACCGGCGCCGGGTGTTGGACCGGTTCGCCGACGGCATCGATGAGGACGGGTGGGAGACCGAACTGTCGGTGCTGGCGAACGTGCGCGTCCTGGGCGAAGGCGTCGACATCCGCGGCCGACGCGGTGTCGACGGCGTGGTCTTCGCGGACGTGCGCGGCTCGGCCGTGGACATCGTCCAGGCCGTCGGGCGGGCCCTGCGCCAGAAGCCCGGCCAGGGAAAGGTGGCGCGGCTGGTGGTGCCGGTTTTCCTGGCCCCGGGGGAGGTGCCGGACGACATGCTCGCCTCCGCCTCCTACAAGCCGCTGGTGGCCGTCCTTCAGGGGCTACGGGCTCACGACGAGCGCCTGGTCGAACAGCTCGCCGTCGCGTCCGCGCCCAGCCGCAGCCGGCCCGCGTCGGTGCTCGGCCTGGACCCCGCACACGACCGCGACGGCAGCAGCGGGGATGGGAGTGGAGGCGAGAGGGCGCCGTCGATGGCGGTGCCGCTGCTGCGGTTCTCCACCCCCCGCGACCCCGCGCTCATCGCGCAGTTCGTCCGCACCCGCGTCATCCAACCCGAATCCCACATCTGGCTCGCCGGACTCACCGCCCTCCGCACCTGGCACCAACAACACCAGAACGAGAACCAGGACCAGGACGGAGACAAGGGCCGGGAGCACGAAGGCGAGTACGAGCACCAAGGCCAGGGGCACGACGGCGACAAGCACGAGCACGGCGACAAGAGCCAGGAGCAGGGGCAGGGCGGCGTGCGCGAGCGCCACCAGCACGACGACCACCAGACCGAGCCGCAGGGGCACAACCACGAAAACAGCAACCGGGAACACCGCCACAGGAAAGACGGAGAAGTCAGAACAAGCGGCACCGCCGGCGCGGCCCGGGGGCCGGTGGCGGTGCCGCTGGACGCCCGCGTCGGCCCCTTCCCCCTCGGACAGTGGGTCAGCGAGCAACGCCGCGCCTACCGCACCGGCACCCTCCCGGCGTGGCGGATCGAGCTGCTGGAAGAAGCCGGCATGGTCTGGTCGGTGCCGGACGCCGTCTTCGAGGAGAACCTCGCCGCGGCGCGGGCCTACCACTCCGTGCACGGGACGCTGTGCGCGCCCCGGACGGCGGTGGCCGAGGGTCGGCCGGTCGGGCAGTGGCTCACCAACTGCCGGCGTCCCGACGGACTCGGCAAGGACCCGCAGCGGGCCGCCGAACGGGCCGCCCGACTCGCGGAGATCGACCCCGACTGGAACCCGGCAGAGAAGGGCTGGACGGTCGACTGGCAACGCCACTACACCAAGGTGCGGGCCTGCCTCGACGGCGGCGCCACCCTCGAGGAGATCCGCCCCGGGGTGACCGTGGGCGGCGAGGACGTCGGGTTGTGGCTGGCTCGGCAGCGTGCCGGGTGGCAGCAGTTGGCCGACGGGCAGCGCGAGCGCCTGGCCGCCCTCGGCATCCAACCCACCCCCCCGACCGTGCCGACGCCGGGCGGCCAGACCAGCCCCGGGAACGAGACAGCAGCATGGGCAGTGGTGGTGCCCGCGGGCGCCACAGCCTGGGACCGTGGTCTGGCCGCCCTCCGCCAATACCAGGGCCGGGAAGGACACACCCGGGTGCCCAGAAAATGGATCGAACCCGTCCACGACCAGACCGGACACCAACACCCCATCCGGCTCGGGGTATGGCTCAGCAACCAGAAGAGCCGTCGGGCCAAACTGCCGGACGAGCGGATCAAGGCACTGGAAGAACTGGGGGTGTAAGCGGGAAAGGCACCAAGCACTCGGGCAGACACCGGGCGAGCCCGCCCAACAGGGGGACGGCCCCACCCCGTGCCGCGTGCCGCAGGCGGCTGCCTCCTCGGCCGCCGTGCTTTCCCCGGTGGACACCCCCTTGACCGCCCTACAAGCCGTCTCAAGTGGCTCTTGAGTCAGGCACGCAGATGGGCCATCAAGCTGTCGGTCGTGGGGTAGGGGCGTTCTGCGGGCAGGAGTCTTCGGGCGACTTCCACAGCTCCGTCCCTCACGTGGGCATGGATCGTGTGCGCGAGCGCGGTGACGTCGGTGATGGAAACCGTCCATTCCTCCGCGTATCTGTGTGCCGCCTCGCCTGCGAGGCCGAGTTGCAGGGAGCGGTGGGAAAGCGGCTGGAGGTGCAGGTCACGTTCGGGATCCCACTGGACCCGGGCCGGGGCTCGCTTCAGCTGGCGTTTCCAGGTGGCGCGGTCGGGGTGCAGCCCGTGTTCGTAGTGGGACAGGCAGGCGTGCTCCAGGGCCCACTCGAAGCCCTCGCGGGTGATCTCGACGGCGAGGATGGTTTCCTGTCCTTCTTTGGTGCCCCACCCGGAGCGGTACATCATCCAGAGGAACGAGGGCTTGATCCACGTCATCCGGTCCCGCTTCCACGTTGCGGGAAAGCGACCGTCCCGGGCGGCCGGCAGGCCGATCTCCGGTGCGTACGCCTGGTACACGGTCACCGTTGAGACGGTGTGGACGGCGCGGATCCGATGCTTGGGTTCTGTCACGGTGACCAGGGTCGGCGCCCGCTGCGGTCGGCGCTATCGAATTACCGGGTCGGCGAGGTACTGAACTGTCCCGAGTTCCGTGGAGTCCAGCGGGCTTGTCTCCTGCGGACCGAAAGGTGGGGCGCGCTACCCGAAGAAGCGGCACAGCCGCCCGGCGCGGGCCGGACGGCTGTGCCGCTGCGGCTTCGGCCGGGGTGCGGGCTCCGGCATCAGGCAGCGAGGCCGGTACCGGACACGAGGCGGCAGCGGGGGCGGTGGTGGTGGTGCCCGCCGGCGCTTCTGCCTGGGACCGTGGCCTCGCCGCACTCCGCCAATACCAGCAGCGGGAAGGACATGCGCGGGTGCCGAGGAAGTGGATCGAGACCGTCCGCGACGACACCGGACACCAGCACCCCATCCGGCTCGGCATCTGGCTCAGCAACCAAAAACAGCGGCGGGACAGACTCCCCCACGAGCGGGCCGCCGCGCTGGAGGAGCTGGGGGTGTAAGGCCTCCTGCCGGTACAGCGATGGCGCCCGCCCCTCATGTGTCGCGTAAGGGGCGGGCTCATTGGTTTAAGTGATGTGCCCCGGCTTATGCGGAGCCCTACTTGATGTCTGGGATTTTACTCTTCCAACCACTCCATGGGGATCAGGGCATTCCTCCTGCCACCGTGGGGTCTCCAGTTCTCCACGATGGCGTCCTGGAACCACTGGTCGGGAAGGTTGGCGTGGTCGCACACGATGATCTGCAGTCCGCCCTCGCTGCCCTGCGCGACGTCATTCAGCAGTTCGAAGTACTTCGTGACCGTTTCCCAGTCGGCGTCCTCCACGGTACTTGCGTCACGGACCTTTTCCGGGAAGAACGCTTGGGTGGGCTGGTCGAGCATCAGGAAGCGGGGTACGGGGCGTCGGTGCTGCAGGAAGTAGGTGTGCAGCGCGAGGTGCGCCACGAGGTGGTAGCCGATCCAGTTCTTCGCGCTGCCGATGCGTTTGAGGGACAGCCTGCCGTTAGGGCGTCTGAGGACGACGTTGAGCTGGGTGAGACTGATGCGGACCTCATCGGCTGCTGCGGCCTGTCCGAGATCGAGCCGACGTGCCCATCGCGTCATCAGAGCCGCAACGTCGGTGAGGCGCCTTTCCGTCTCGGCGGTGACGTCGTCCTCATCGACCAGCGCTTGGAGCTCCTCGACGCGCTCATGGGCCAAGGTCAGGGCACGCTGCAGCCTCTTGACGTCGTCAAGGCCGTCATCGGAGGCAGCTGCGCGTTCTTGGGCGATGCGACCTTGGATGAAGGCGATGCGTGCCCGCTGATCTTGCAGGCTTCTCATGCGTTCATCGCTGGCGTTGAGTTCCTGCAGCGCCGCGGCGTTGACACGCAGGCGTTCCTTGACCGCCTCGCGTTCGGTCTCCAGGCGGCTGCGGTGCTGTTCGCGTACCGGCTGGAGGGTTTCGGCAGTGGCCAGTTCTTTGGTCAGATCTCGGGTCAGTCGGACGATGTCGGCGACCGCGGCGTCCGGTTCGTCCAGCGGCCGAGCGCACAGGGGGCAAATGTCGGCCCTGTGGTCATCTTGTTGGGGGCCGAGGAGCTCGAGCGTTTTGAGTCGGTCGAGCTGCAGGTGGAGTTCACCGGTGAAGGCGTGGCCTTGTTCGTGCCAGCGGTCCACCAAGGTCAGGGCGTCGCCGAGGTGCTGCCATCGCTCCCGCAGGTGGCGGCGTTCTTCCTCGAGTTGCTGTCGGCGATCCAGCGCTTCGGACGGTTCCTCGGGCCAAGCGGGAGTCTCCAGGGCACGGTCGAGGAGGTAGTGGATCTGCTGGCGGTCGAGGACCAGGGGCACGTTCTGCAGCAGTCCTTCGCTCTCGGCGAGGCGAACCAGTGCCGCAACTCGTGCGTCTGCGCCGCTTTGCCTTCGGACGGCGTCGTCGAATTGGCGTTGGGCTGCGCGCTGAGCTCGCAGGGATTCGGCGAGTTGGTGGCGGCGCAGCGCTTGTTCGGGGCCGGCCGCGCCCAGGAAGTAGGGCAGGGTGTCCTTGATCGCTTGGGCGATGCCGTCCTCGGTCTGGCGGTGGAAGAGCGCCGCTTGGTTGGCGATCTCGTTCTGCTTCTGGAAGCACAGCAGGGCCGCGTGCGCGATGGAGACGTGGAAGGCCCTGCGGCCTGCGCCCGCCGGTGGCTGGAAGTGGAAATCCTCGATGCCCAGGCGGGCGCTGAGTTCGGTGCGGATCGCGTCGGTGTCCGCGTCGACGCGGAGCTGCCCTGCCGGGGGGATGTCGAGTGTGCCGTCCCCGATGATCATCATTGCCTTGCTGGTGGATGCTCCCACCGGGCGGGGACGGGCCAGGACCATACGGGTGGAGCCGAAGGTGACGAGCAGCGCGTACCAGCCCACGGTCCGGTCGATGGGTTCGTCGGGGAGGTTGGGGTGGTTGCGGCCCAGGCAGTAGTCGACGATGTCGAGAACTTCGGACTTTCCGGTCTCCGACTCGCCGGTGAGAATGTTCAGTGCCCCGGGACGGAAGCGGATGACCCGGGGGTCACGTCGGCCGTCTCGGTGGTAGAGGGCCAGGGCCAGCAGCTGCATGACGGGGTGAGGGCTCCTTGTGGAAAAGTTGGGTCAGGGGCGTACGCCGAGAAGCCGGAAGGCGGTGGCGAGGTCGACCGCGGCGAGCCACCGGCCGATGATGGCCGCCTTCTTGGCGCAGTCCGCCACTTCGGTTCCGTTGCCCGGTGCGGCCTTGCGAGGAGCGCGGGGGCATCGCAGTCCTTGGCCGGTGATCTCCAGGGCCTGGTGGCGGAGGGCTGTGCGCATGCTGGCGCGGGTGTAGGGGGTCAAGGCTGCCGCCCGGTCGGGAAACAGGGCACGTTGCTGCGGGTGGTCGGCCAGCCAGGCCGCCAGGGAACGGCTGGTCCGGGCAGGCAGGGCCTGGCGGGTGTCCTCGGGCAGCACGAGCGGGAGCACGAGGAAGGCTGCGGGCCAGGGCAGGGGGCGGCGTGCTTCGGCGCGGTTGGCCGCGTGGACACCGCAGGCCAGGAGGTAGGCGCCGAAGGCCGGGTTGAGCAGCGCCTGTGCTTCGGGTACACGGGAGTGGGTACGGGGCACGGTCACTGCTCCTGCTCATCGTCACAGGCGTGCGATCGGCACAGCTCGTCGAAGCGGGGGTGCCATCCCACGGGGTCTGCGTCGGTGTCCGCGCGGTCTGCCAGGCTGTGCATGGTGCCGCGGCCAATCCAGCTCTCGGTCGCGCTGCCGCGGCGCGCGGGCATGTCCGCCGCCACGCGCATGGTCTCCTTCAGCACGTCCTTGCCGATGCTCTGGGCCTCTACGTCGCTGGTGTCGTCATCGACCGCGTCGGTCAGGTCGGCGAAGACGTGGTCCCACTCGTTCCACAGGCGCCTGTCGTACTGGTCCAGCTCGGCTTCGGTGATCTTGAAGGTGCGGAGCCACTCGGACCGCTGGGTCCGCGCATGGTGGTAGTCCCGCAGGTGGGTGCTGATGGTCCGGTCTTTCAGGCCGATCCACCGCATCTGCGCGACGACCAGGCGGTCGGCATAGGCGGCGATCTCGGCCTCCGTGAGCCTGCGCAACTCCTCCGTGATGGGCAGGTTCAAGCCGGTGTAGTGGTCCTTGATCTCTTCGATCCGGGTGGCCAGCTCCTGCGCCGACACCGATGTCCTCATCCGGTTCGGGTCCTTGCGTTCCAGCAGTTGCACGGCCACGCGGTACCACCACCCCTTGATCTGGTCGAGGATCGCGTCGGCGTGCTCGTTCGTCGGCCTGATCCCCAGCGCACGCGCGAGCTTAGGATCCAGGTCTGACATCACCGGCGCCCCGTCGCAGACGACCATGGCCTCGACCAGCCGAAGACGCCGGGCGGGCGTGAGGCCGAGGAACTTTGTCCGGTCGCCGGCGGTGCCGGAGGGGCCATCGGCGTCGGCTGCGACCTCTTCCATCCGTGCCAGCGCGAGGCCCGTGTCCCGCTGCGGCGTGTTCCGCAGCAGGTACGGGAAACTGCCCTCTGCCGCCACCTGCGTGGTGACCAGCCGCAGCAGTGGCATCGACTCGGTCACGGGCTTCCCCAGCTTCTCGAGCGCATCGATCCACGACGCGATGGACCGCCACACGTCCTTGCTGGTCTCGCTCAAGGAACCGGCCTCGATGCGGTGCTTGGACTGCAGCAGCTCAGCCGGTGTTGCTCCCGCGTCGTGAAGGAACTCGATGTCGTCCAAGACCTCCATGCGCAACTCCGCCGCCGGGTCCTGCCAGCTGCGCTCCGCCAGCTCCAGAAGAGCCAGCTCACACTGGTAGAGGTACCCCGTCATCTGGCCTGCTGCCGAATGCGAACCCGCTTGCGCCACGTTCCCCACTACAACGTCTAAGCCCACGCCCCACCGTTGCCACCCATCGCAGCACATCCGTCCCGCACGCGCCGCGACAGAGGGCAATCACCCTAGACCAAGAACAAACGAACGAATCCACGATTGCGCCACGTCCTCCATAGACGGTCTTGTTGCGTCCCCGAGGAGCCGCTTTGCCTCAAGGTATGCGCTACGGCATGAGGCAGCGCCATGATCAGACCTCCTGCAGACCGCCGTTGACGTACCAGTCGCTGTCCGCCAGGCCAAAGAGCAAAGCGGTTTCCCAGGCGTTGGCGTCCACTTGCGCCCAGCTCTCGGCCTCTGCCCGAATCTCTGCGCGGAGGACGTCGGGACCAACTCGCAGGAGCCTGCGGTGGGCGCTGCGCTTGCCGGACAGGTACCTCGCTGCTTGCTGGGCATAGCGTTCGGCGAGGTTGTGAGTATCAAAGTGATGGCGGACACGCGCCGTGAGGGTGGCCGACCAGTCGGCGCATGCCTCGATCCGGAAGCTCGCCGTGGCCGGTGCGGTGGGGAGGATCTCGGCAACCAGCCACCTTTCGCACCCCAACCGGTCGAAGTAGGGGTGCAGCGGCTGGGCTTCAGAGCCGGTGGGCAGCCGCAGTCCTTTGCCGTGGTTGCACGGCATGCAGGCGGGGATCAGGTTCAGCGGGACGATGGCCAGCAGCGGGAAGACGGCCTTGGGCAGGTGGTGGTCGAGGGTGTCGACCTCACCGATCCCGCACAGGGGGCATTCCCCGTCGAGTGCTGCGGCCTTGAGCCTGTCGTAGAAGGCGCGCCCGGCCTTGCGTCCCACCATCCCCTGATCGTAGAGACGGACGAGCGCGCCCCGGTCCGGGTCGTCCTTGTTGCGGTTGCGCACGGCGGTCGAGGTCGACAACGTGTGCAGATCGCCTGCATCCCCAGCCGCACGGTAGTGCGCCTCGGCGGCTATCAAGGCTCCCAGCCGGCCGAGCAGCGTCTCTTTCTCCTCCTCGTCCTGCATGCCATCTGTGCACGCAGCCAAGGTCTGCGCGACGGTGATATCGGGTCGTACGGGCCAGCGCATCAGTCGCGGCGCCCCCGACTGCGCAGGACCGTCATCGCACGCAGGAGACCCTTCGCCTCCGAGCCGAGATCCGAAAACCGATCGATGATCTCCTCGTAGGACAGGTCCTGTTCGACAAGCTCGACAAGTGCGGCGTGGTAGCCGGTGGAGGTGACCTCGAGGCCGAAAGCTTCGTGGGTGAGCTCTCCGACGTTTTCTCCGTAGGTCTCCATCACCGGGCGTTCAGCGACCAGGACATCACCGTAGCGACGCAGTTTGTACACGCAGGACGCCGGGACCTCCTGCAGAACCACGGGCGAGTGGGTGGCCATGACAGCCATGCCGTTGCGGTCGGTGAGCAGGTCGGAAAGGCTGCGCATGAGCGCGGACAGCAGAGGCGGGTGCAGATGCGTCTCGGGCTCGTCGATGAGGACCAGGGTGCGTTCGGTGACGGCCTCGATCAGACGGGTCACGATGAGCAGCGCGATCTTGTGTCCTGAGCTCAGAGCGCGGAAGATCCCGGCGAGGGTGGTTACGATGCGCCTCTCATCGCCACGCATGAGCGATTCGATGGTGTCCCGGTGGCCCTCGAGGAAACCGGAGGCGGCATAGCTGAGCGTGTCCACGGCAGCGCGCCAGCGCTCGCCCCGCGCCCCGATCCGGCAGACTCCGAAGCTTTTGATGAACTCTTGAGTGAGTTCCTCCTCGGTCTTCAGCCGCACCTGTCCCGGCGGATCCTCCGTCTGGAGGCCGATATAGGTGAAGGGCAACGCAGTGTCACCATCAGGCTGCTGAGTGTAGAGCTGATCGAAGGCGCTGAAGGAGACGGCCACGCAGTTGGTGAGGGCGCCGACATCCTCTTCATCGCTGCTAACCGGAATGTCACCGGTCGCCACGCGCTGCGCCAGATCGCGCAACAGGCTGGACTTGCCCACGCCGTTGCGGCCGATGAGCGCATGCAGATTGGTCGGTGGCAGGGAATCGGGACGGGCTTCGAAAACCAGGGTGGGAGCCGTCTCAGCACCCATAGCCGGTGGAGTGTAGGACCAGCGGAAGGGCACGACACGGTCCCGGCCCCGGGCGATGAGCATCAGGCGATCAAGCTCTGTGCGGTTGGTCCCGCGCATCAGGGAGTCACGGAAGACGGCGAGGTGTTCGACATCCGGGATGATCTCGGGGGCGTAGGCAATGTCACGCAGGCCCGCCAGCACGGCATGCCGCATGTCTTCGGGCAGCTCATTGAGCTTCTCGTAGTAAGTGTCCTGGTGGGCAAGGCTGAAGTAGCCCTCCGGCAGCGACTCAAAGCGGGTCGGCAACCGGTCCGCGGTGGCATAAAAGTCCTCGTCGATCCCCATCTCCACGTGTGCGATGCGCACGTAGCCGACATAGAGCAGGCGCCCGTCCTCCTGCCGTACTCGCAGGTCGAACGTGGTCACGTACCCGTAGTCGTCCCAGCTGTCCTTCATCAGGAACGCGCCGTCCTGGTTCCGGGTCGGCGCCTGCCGGTACTCCAGGACGGTGAACTGCACGATGACCTCTTCGGTTGGCGGTTGATCGCGTTCGGGATGTGCCCTACCCGGCGCAGCATAGAGCCCCGGTGAGCACATAGGACATGGGCCTCACCGACACCGACGGCATGTGCCGGAAGAAGCGGTCCCGCCAGCCCCTGGTACCACCTTCGGCTCCTGGCACGCGCCCACCGGCCCGCCCCTCAAGCCCTGTGTCGACTGGTCGACCGGACGCCTCCAGAGGGATACTTGCCCGCGTGGTGATCAGATCGGAGACACATTCCGCCGCTTCGCAGTCCCACTCGCCACGGCCCAATCGGTGACCTTCTCAGAGGTCCCGGTCGAGCACGGGGTTCCAGGCGAACCAGTCCAGGGCCTCGGCTCCCAGTTCGTACGGGGCGTTCAGGAGCGCTCGTTCCACCTCGGGCAGGTCGTCGTGGACGACAGCCGGGGCCCGCCTCAGCAACTCGCAGAAGTCGATCTGGTAGACGGCCTTGAGGCGTTCAACGAACTCGGGGTCCTGCCCACGTAGGCGGCCCATGGCGGCACGCACGCGCGGCTCCCATGCAGGCATCCCGAAGTGGTCGCTGGCACCGAGGCTATGGAACGCGGCCAGGACGAGGAACTCCTCCTGGGAGAACTTCTCCTGCAGGTACATCAGGTAGTCAATGCGCTTCTTGGCGTGCTTCTTGATCTCACCGAGCGCGCCGTACCCGAACTGCGTCAGCGTTCCGGACGTCCCGGGCCAGACGAGCTCGCGGTCGAGGACGCGCTTCTCGAACCGCAGCAGCGCGTACTGTTTGGGGCTGTTCACCGCTTCGAGGGCTTGGTGGTAGACCCACGTATTGCGCGCGAACATGACTGAAGTTCCCCCATGACCTTGGACACTCGTTTCTTACGCTGCCAGGGAGTGACCTTGCTGGTGCCGCTGTCGGGTCTCGAGCGGGGTGAGGTAGCCCCACAGAGGGTGCTTGCGTAGCCGTCGGCGGTTGTAAAAGGTCTCGATGTAGGTGAAGATCGCCGCTCGGGCGGTGGCCCGGTCCGGCCAGACACGGACACCGATCTCTTCCTTCAGGACAGCGAAGAAGCTCTCAGCTGCAGCGTTGTCGTAGCAGGATCCGGTCCGGCCCATGCTCTGCCGCATGCCCAACTCCCTTATGTGGCAGCGGAGTTCCTCAGAGGTGTACTCGCTGCCGCGGTCCGAATGAGCGATGCAGCCCGACTGGAGGCCGCCCCGGCCGGCGGCCATGGTGAGCGCGTCGACCACGAGCGAGGCCCGGTGATGGTCGGCCATCGCGTAGCCGACGACCTCGCGAGTGGCCAGGTCCAGCCAGGTCGCCAGATAGAGCCAGCCCTGCTCGGTGGGGATGAAGGTGATGTCGCCGACCAGCTTCACTCCGGGCACCGGTGCGGTGAAGTCGCGGCCGATCAGGTCCGGGGCCGGCACCGCCCGTTTCGCGGGCCTGGTGAGAGACCGGCGCCTGCGGCGCGTGACACCGGTGATGCCGCGCTCCCTCATGATCCGCTCCACCCGCTTGTGGTTGACCCGGCGCCCGAGGCGGACCAGCTCGGCGTGGACGCGCGGAGCCCCGTAGGTGTGCTTCGAGGCGACGTGCAGCACGGTGATCTCGTGGGCCAGCGCGTCGTCGGCCTCCTGGCGGCGTCGGCGGGCGGCCTCGCCCTCTGCCCAGGCGTAGAACGAGGACCTGGCGACCCTCAGCAGCCGGCACAGGAGAGCAACACCGAAGGTGGTCTTCTCCGCCTCGATGAACCGGTAGACATCGGTCATCGATCGCTCTCCTTCGCGAAGAAGACCGCCGCTTTTCGCAGCACCTCGATGGTCTTGGCCTGCTCGGCGTTCTGCCTGCGCAGCCGCTTGAGCTCGTCACGCTCGGCCGAGGTCAGCTCGCCGGGCCGGCCCTGGCCGCGGTCGGCCTTCGCCTGCTTCACCCAGCCCCGCAGGCCCTCAGCACTCACACCGAGGTCACGGGCGACCTCGGTGACCGTCTTGTCGGAGGCCAGCGCCAACTCGACGGCATCCCGCTTGAACTCCTCCGTGTACCGCCTGCTGCGGTTGTTCTTGCTCAACCTGAACTACTTCCCCTGAGACCCATCCGTCCCAGTGTCCACGTGTCCAGGTCAACGGGGGAGCTTCATCGCGCTGCTGCCCCTGGTGTCCGGGCATATCGGCGCCGTCTACGCGATCGCCTTCGGCCTGTCGTCCGCCTCGGTGTTCTTCAACCCCGCCACCGGGGCCGTGCTCCCCCGCCTGGTGGGCGAGAAGGAGCTGGTGGCGGCCAACTCCGGGATCTGGACCGCCGCGGTGCTCTCCCAGATCGCCCTCGCCCCGGCCGCCGGCCTGCTGGTCGTCGCCTTCGGCTTCGCCCCGGCCTTCCTCATCAACGCGGCCAGCTTCACGCTCTCCGCCCTCGTGCTGACCCGTCTGCCGCTGACCGCCCGCCCGAGCACCACACCGGATCAGAACCAGGCCATCCACCCGGCCGGGCGGTGGCGGCGCTGGGCCCACCAGGCCGGCGGCGGCATCCCCCTCATCGCCAGGGACCGGCTGCTGCGCGTCCTCGCCGCCGGCCAGCTGCTGGCCGCGCTCTCGGCCGGGGCCACCAGCGCCCTGCTGGTGGTCCTGGCCGCCGACCATCTGGGGCTGGGCCCGGACGGATACGGCTGGCTGCTCGCCGCCATCGGCGTCGGCGCCGCGGCGGGCCCGCTGCTGGTGCTGCGGCGCGTGGAGGATCCCCGCCGCCCGCTGCTGGTCTTCGGCCCGTTCGCCCTGCGCGGCGGCGTCGACCTGACCCTGGCCGCCACCACCAGCCCCGTCGTCGCGGGCGCCGCCCTGACCGCATACGGGGTGGGCACCTCCACCGGCGCGGTCACCTTCACCTCCCTGCTGCAGGCCACCGCCCCGGAAACCCACCGCGGCCGGGTCCTCACCGCCTTCGACATGCTCTGGCAGACCGGACGCCTCGCCTCTCTTGTCCTCGGTGGGCTGGTCGCCGACGCCGTCGGTGTCCGCTGGGTCTACCTGGTCGGCGGCATCCTCCTGCTCGCCGCCGCCACCCTGGGCTTTGCCACCCGCATGGGCTCCCCGGCCCACGCACAAGACGGCGAGTAAGGCAGCGCCGTCCGCTGACCAAAGGCGGCTTCCGGAGCACCCCTTTCGGCTGCACTGACGGCCCAGCGGTGGGTCACCGTGGCGGCCTGGGCGGGGCGGGCACCGTGATCGACAGCCCCAGGTCCAGGCGTTTGTCTATGTCGAGCCGGAAGGCGCCGTAGGGGTTGATGTTCGACCAGAACAGCGCGGTCAACCCGCGCCGGCCCTCTTCCGAACACTGCCGGCCGCGGCCTGAAGTCGGGACGGAGAAGCGGGGCATGGTGAGCAGCGGCTCCGTGGCGGCGCCCATGACGGCAAAGCACGCTGAGCAGGTCCTGGCCATTTACCAGGACGGGATCGACGAAGGGAACGCCACCCGAGACGGCGCTCGCCGCGGCCCAGCCAGCGTGGTCGAGCACTCCGTCTACGTCCACCCCGGGGCCGCGGCGTCGGGGCAGCGCTGCTCAAGGCGCTCATCGACTCGACCGAGGCGGCGGGGATCTAAACGATCCAGTCCGGGATCTTCCCCGAGAACACCGCCGGCCTCGCCCTCCACCAGCGCGCCGGGTTCCGCAGCATCGGCACCCGTGAGCGCATCGGCCGGCACCGCGGCGTCTGGCGGGATGTCGTCCTGCCGGAGCGCCGCAGCCCGCTGGTGGATGAGCCGGTCAGCGGATGGTGGCTGGGACGAGGCGGGGGATCGCGCGGACGTAGATGACCATCCCGACGACTTCGACCAGCGTCTGGGTGACCACGACGACGGCGGCCACGGCCAGGTCGTCCGGCAGTGCGAGGGCGAGCGGCAGGACGACCAGGGAGTTGCGGGTGGCGCCGGTGAAGACGATCGCCCGGCTGTCGGGGGCTGTAAGGCGGAAGAGACGGGCGACGGCGAGCCCGGCGAAGGCCATCACGGCGAGGAATGCGGCGTAGACGGGGACGACCGCGGCGACGTCGGCGAGGCTGCCGCCGAGCTTGGGCACTTGGGAGGCGACGACGGTGAACAGGGTGGCGGCCATCAGCGGCACCATGGCCGCGCTCGCGGCGTCGGAGGTCTTCTGCCCGGCCGGGTGGCGGGCGGCCCAGCCCTGGGTGAGCCAGGCCAGCGCGAGCGGGATCACGATCAGGAAGACGAACGCCTCCAGAAACGGACCGGCCTCCACGGCGGCGACCAGGGCTGCGCGGATGGTGGTGAGGTCCGTGATCTTCACGTCGATCTCGGCGAGCTTGGCGGCCGCGCGCTCCTGGAGCCCCGGCACGGGGCGACCGTGGTGGTGCCGGCCCGTCTCCAGCAGTTCGGCGACCTCCTCCAGGGTGAATCCCAGCCGCTGGGCGGCCTTGATCACCCGCACCACGGTCACGGCCTCCTCGCCGTACAGGCGGTGC
Organism: Streptomyces megasporus; assembly: GCF_000718985.1. Taxonomy (GTDB): domain Bacteria; phylum Actinomycetota; class Actinomycetes; order Streptomycetales; family Streptomycetaceae; genus Streptomyces; species Streptomyces megasporus. Next base: position 16,742 of record NZ_JODL01000045.1, read on the forward strand.
CCGCCCGCGCTGCGGTCCGGTTCCGCAAGGAGCCCGCGCCGCTCGTAGTAGCGCAGAGTCTGGATGTTCACCCCGGCAGCCTCGGCGACCTGCCCGCTGCGCAGCCCCGCGCTCACCGCGCATCCCCACCACGTGCCGCATCCGCCCGCGCCGCCAGGGCCTCAAGGACCGGCTCGTGGGCCGGGCCCACCGCAACGTCCAGCAGTACGGCACCGGGCTCGGCGGTGACGGTGAAGGCGAAGAACGAGCAGCAGCCGCTCTCCCGCTCGGCGAGGTCCCGCACCTGATCCTCCACGCCGAGCCCGTCGGCCAGCTCCAGCCGTACCAGCCGCGGATCCATGCGCGTGACCTGCCGCAGCCGTTCAGTGAACAGCGTGTCCCACTCCTCCACCCGCAGCGGACGTTCGGCGGTGGGCAGCGTGCACGACTGCGGCACCCAGTCCAGTCCGGTCATGACCCTCGCTCCCGTCGTCACGCCCCAGCAGCCCGGGGACATCTTTGACGGTAAACCTGTACCTGGGTACCGGATGCAAGGCCCGGTCCTCGAGGCCGCCGTCAGGAGGCGAGCAGGGGGCCGAACGTCTGCCGGGCGATCTCCTCGGCCTGGGTCTGGCTCACCACGCGGCCGGGCACCTCCGGGTGCGCCCGCATCCAGGTGCGCGCGGTCTCGTCGCCGGTGAAGAAGTTCAGCGCGTCGCAGCAGGCGGTGGCCGCCGGGCCTCCCCCGGGCCGCCGGCCGACGAACACCACCGTGCCCGCAGGCTCCCAATGCAGGACTCCGGCCGTCGCCGTGACGGTGACAGGCTCTTCGGTCACCGGGTCGGTGGAGGAGATCACCGCGTCCGCCTCGAGCATCGGGGGGATGCCGAGCGCGTCGATCGCGCACATCGACCACACCGCGGCACCGCCCGCAATGCGGACCCGGTGACGGGTGGGGACGGCGGAGAACGGGTACGCCGCACGGATCCGCCCGGTGCTGTCCAGGGTGAGGAAGTCCTCGTCAGCCAGTTCGGCCAGCACCTCGCCGGCGCTCCGGCCGGCCGCCGAGGCGACCGGCTCCAGGGCCTCCGGCTCGGGCGCGGTCCCGGTGGTGGCGAAGGTGCGCAGCACCTGCCGGTGCACCGCCCGCAGTCCCCGCTCATCGGGTGCGCGCCGTCCCCGGCCGGCCCTGGCGACCACATCCAGCGTCTGCGGAGCACAGCAGTCCGATCCCGCGCAGTCCTGTCCGCTGCGGGTCGCCCCGGCCAGGGCCTGGCGCAAGGCGGCCCCGCTCGGTGCCCCGGAGACCGCGCCGTTCGCGTCCCGGTACAGGCGGCAGGACAGGCTCGGCACCGCCCCGGGCGGCGCGAACGGGTCGGTGCCGTCGATCAGGATCGTCGGCGACCCGTACATGCCCCGCCGGGCGGCCTCGGCCTCGTCGGCGACCTCGACCAGCTCGACCTCGGCGTCCCGGCCGTCCAGCGCGGCGGTGACCCGCTCCAGGGCGGGCCGGGCGTTCGGGCAGTCCACCACCGTCAGCACCGTGATCCGCACGAGTTCCTCCTTCCAGACCGTCGTCACCCTCCGGCACCCGACGCTAGACCTTCCAGCGCACTGGAAGGTCAAGGGCTAGCCTGGGACACATGCGCATCGGCGACCTCGCCGCCCGCACCGGGCTGACGACCAAGACCATCCGCTTCTACGAGGACAGCGGCCTGCTGCCCCCACCGCCCCGCACCCCCGGCGGCTACCGCGACTACCCCGACCACACCGCCGCCCGGCTCGCGTTCATCCGCGACGCCCAGCGCGCCGGCCTCACCCTCGCCGAGATCCGCTCCATCCTCGCCCTGCGCGACGACGGCCACGCCCCCTGCACCCACGTCACCCGCCTGATCCACGAGCACCTGGACGACATCGACCGCCGGACGGCCGAACTCGCCGCCACCCGCAAGGCCCTGTGGGCCCTCGCCGACCGGGCCGCCACCACCGACCCCGCCGCCTGCGGCCAGGACGACATCTGCACCATCCTCACCTCCGCGCGGCCCCGGGGAGAGTGAGCTGGCGCCGGTGGAAGTCGAAGTGCCGGGCCGGGTAGCGATAGAGGTCGGCGACGGTCATGACGTCTTGGAAGAACGGGTCCCACCGGCACGGATAGTGCATCCGCAGCGCCAGGTGGGCCGGCGACTCCGCATCGACCCGCCGGTGCAGGCCGGCGATGACGCGGTCGAACAGCCCCGCCATGCGCCGGCGCCCGACCAACCTCGCCCCGCCGACCGGGCCCAGATAGTTGACGAGATCGAAGGGGCCGGTCGCGGCATCCAGCAGCCGCGCGAAGACACCGCTCGCGCCCAGCGGCAGCCGCCCGAAGAGAGCGAAGACGAGCAGCAGCGGCCGCACGAGGAGATAGCCGAACAGCATGTGGAACAGCAGCTGCTCGTTGGTCCACCGCGTGCCCTCGCTCGCCCGCGCCAGATCCGCCCGGCCGGCCCTCTCCAGCAGCCGACGGAACTCGATGCGCACCCGCTCCAGCTCGTCGTGGACCGCGCTGCGGTCGAAAGCCGCGTTCGCTGCCCTGTCCACGTGTCCTCCCCGGCATGCTCAAACGGGCGGCCCGACGTCCTTCTCAAGGCTAGGCGCGGTAGCGCGGCCGCGCGGGGTCAGGCCGGCAGATCACGGATCCGGTGGGCGGCGTCGCGGGCCGGGCGGCCGACGCCGATCAGGGTGGCCGAGGCCGGGCCGGTCCAGTCGCCGTAGCCGAGCAGGTGCAGCCGCGGCTCGCCCACCGCGCGGGTGCCGTCGGTGGCGAGGTGTCCGCGGCGTCCGCGCAGGCCGAGCGGGGCGAGGTGGGACAGGGCGGGGCGGAAGCCGGTGCACCAGATCACCGCGTCCGCCCCGGCCGCGGTGCCGTCGGCCCACACCACGCCCTCGCGGGTGAGGCGGGCGAACATCGGCTGGGCCTTGAGCAGACCGGCGTCCCGGGCCGCGCGGACCGGCTCCACGGCGACGATGTCGCCGAGCGAGGCGACCCCGCCGGAGTCGGGCAACCCGGCCTCCAGGGCGCGGCGGCGGGCGGTGGCCACGTCGAACAGGGCCCGGCCGTCGACGTGGTCCGGTAGGAGGCGCGGCGGGCGGCGGGTCACCCACATCATCTCGATGCCGCCGTGGAGGGCGAGGTCGGAGGCGATCTGCGCGCCGGAGTTCCCGCCGCCGACCACCACCACCCTCTGCCCGGCGAACTGCTCGGGGCTGCGGTAGCCGGTGGTGTGCACCTGGCGGCCGGTGAACACCTCCCGGCCGGGGACGGCCGGCAGGAAGGGGCGCCACCAGGTGCCGGTCGCGCTGATCACCGCCCGCGCCGACCAGGTGCCGGCGTCGGTCTCCACCCGCAGCCGCGCCCCGTCCCGGTGCACGCCATGGACGCGGACCGGGCGGACCACGGGCAGGTCGTAGCGGTGCTCGTAGGCGGTGAGGTAGTCCACCACGTGCGCGGCGTCCGGATACTCCCGGCCAAACTGGTGCGGCATGGGCCGGCCGGGCAGCGAGGAGAACGCGGCCGGGGAGAACAGGCGCAGGGAGTCCCACATGTGGCGCCAGGCCCCGCCCGGCGCGTCCTGGGCGTCGAGGATGGTGAAGTCCAGGTTCCGCCGGCGCAGGTGGTAGCCGGCGGCCAGGCCCGCCTGGCCGCCGCCGATGACGACCACATCGGTCTGCCGACTCATCGGAAGACCGCCGTCGCCGTGGGACGGGCCGCGCCCGGACGGCGGTCGCCGGTCCGGGCGCGGTGGGCGCACTGCTCCGCGGCGGGAGAAGGGCGTGGGGGGCATCAGCGCTCCGTGTCCCGCGCCGCGGGAGTAAGTTGCCGGGGGCCGAACCTCTTGCGCCAGGCCAGGGCGACGTACACCAGGGCGATCAGGATGGGCACCTCGATGAGCGGGCCGACCACACCGGCCAGCGCCTGGCCGGAGGTGACGCCGAAGGTGGCGATGGCCACCGCGATGGCCAGCTCGAAGTTGTTGCCCGCGGCGGTGAACGCCAGGGTGGTGGTGCGGTCGTAGGCCAGGCCGATGGCCTTGCCGAGGGCGAAGGTGCCGAAGAACATCACCGTGAAGTAGAGCAGCAGCGGCACCGCGATGCGGGCGACGTCCAGCGGCCGGGAGGTGATCGTCTCCCCCTGGAGGGCGAAGAGGAGCACGATGGTGAACAGCAGCCCGTACAGCGCCCACGGGCCGATGCGCGGCAGGAAGCGCTCCTCGTACGCCTCGCGGCCCATCTTCTTCTCGCCGAGGCGGCGGGTGAGGAACCCGGCTGCCAGCGGGATGCCGAGGAAGATCACGACGTTGAGGGCGATCTCCCACATGGAGATGTCCAGCCGCTCGCCGTCGCCCAGGCCCAGCCAGCCGGGCAGCAGGTCGAGGTAGAACCAGCCCAGCAGGCCGAAGGCGAGGACCTGGAAGAGGCTGTTGAGGGCCACCAGGACGGCGGCGGCCTCGCGGTCGCCGCAGGCCAGGTCGTTCCAGATGATCACCATGGCGATGCAGCGGGCCAGCCCGACGATGATCAGTCCGGTGCGGTACTCGGGCAGGTCGGGCAGGAAGATCCAGGCCAGCGCGAACATCACCGCCGGCCCGATCAGCCAGTTGACCACCAGGGAGGAGACCATGAGTTTCCGGTCGCCGGTGACCGCGTCCAGTTTGTCGTAGCGGACCTTGGCCAGCACCGGATACATCATCACCAGCAGGCCCAGCGCGATCGGCAGGGAGATCCCGCCGACCTCGACGCCGCTCAGGGCACCGTTCAGCCCCGGAATCAGGCGGCCCAGGGCGAGGCCGGCGGCCATGGCGAGCAGGATCCACACCGCGAGATAGCGGTCGAGGGTGGAGAGCTTGGCGACGATCCCGGCGGCGGCGTCCGCCGCTCTGGGCGTCTTCTCCGGGGTGGTCTCTTCGGCGGTGGTCACGGGCAGGCCCTTCGGTTGTCGGCGGCGCGGGTGGTGCGGGCGGTGCGGGCCAGCTCCACGAAGGAGCGGCCCAGGTGCTCGATGACGTCCGGGCGCAGCCGGTAGTAGGTGTACCGGCCGCACGGTTCGGTCTCCACGACCCCGGCCTCGCGCAGCACCCGCAGGTGGTTGGAGAGGTTGGTCTGCTTCGCCCCGGTCTCGGCCACCAGGTGGGTGGTGCACAGCGTCTCGCGGGAGAGGAGGGTCACGATCTGGAGCCTGAGCGGATCGGCGAGCACCCGGATCAGGTCAGTGTCGACTGACGTCAGCATGCGCTGATACTGTCACATCAGCCGAGAGTGATGCCATCCCGGCCCCGCCACGAGCCGAGAAGAGAGCCTGTGATGTCCGAGAAGCCGTCCGTGCTGTTCGTCTGCGTCCACAACGCCGGCCGCTCCCAGATGGCCGCCGCCTGGCTGACCCACCTGGCCGGCGACCGGATCGAGGTCCGTTCCGCCGGCTCCGCCCCCGCCGACCGGGTCAACCCGGCCGCGGTGGAGGCCATGCGCGAGGTCGGCATCGACATCTCCGCCGAGACCCCGAAGGTCCTGACCGTCGACGCGGTCCGGGAGTCCGACGTCTGCATCACCATGGGCTGTGGGGACGCCTGCCCGGTCTTCCCCGGCAAGCGCTACCTGGACTGGCGGCTGGAGGACCCGGCCGGCCGGGGCGTGGAGGCGGTCCGCCCGATCCGCGACGAGATCAAGAAGCTGGTCGAGGGCCTGATCGCCGAGATCGCTCCGGAGAAGACCGCATGAGCGCCGTGAGCGACGTCCGCAACGTGATCATCATCGGCTCCGGGCCGGCCGGCTACACCGCAGCGCTCTACACCGCCCGCGCCTCGCTGAAGCCGCTGGTCT
>NZ_JODL01000046.1 GCF_000718985.1 Streptomyces megasporus
CCACCCCACGAGCATGAGACCAACCACTACGCTCAACACCAGCCCCAACCGGCGGCTGGAGTCAACGCATAGAGCCTCCACCGATCCCGGAGCGGTTCACAGATCCAGGCCACAACCTCGTCGACGCGCGCGGTCAGGCCGGGAGCCCAGGCCTCGACCACGTATTGCACGCAGCCTTCGTCGAACGGCTCCCGTCCGCTGAGCCGCACCCCGACGGCCCCGTTGTCCAGGCAGCGGATGGTTACGCCAGGCTTGTCGTCTATGCCGCCGTCCGGGGAGGTCATGGGCGAACGCTAGGCCAGCACCACGCGCGACGTCATTCGAATTCATCGGTGGTGACGTCCGAACTCGTACGAGAGTGACTGGCCAGCACCAGATCCACGCCCGAGTTCCCGCCCTTACACGTCCAGGAATTCGCGAACCCGCGCGCTTCCGCCCGCTGCGACACCAAGGCCTCCCTGCTGCTGGCCCTCACCGGCGCCCTGCTGGCCGGCACCCTCTCCACCGCCCCCGACCTCCGCCCACCCACCGCCGCCCGCATCGCCGGCGCCCTGGCCCTGGCCGCGCTGGCCACCGCCACCGTGCTCCTGCTCTGCGCGGTCCGCCCCCACACCGGCGGCACCGACCGCGCCTCCTGGCCCCACTGGGCCCACCTCACCCCCGACCAGATCCGCCACCAACTCGCCGACGACCGGCGCCCGCACCAGATCCGCGTCCTGTCCGCCCTCGCCGCCCGCAAATACACCCGGATCCGGTGGGCGGTCGACTGCATCCTCACCGGCCTCGCCCACCTCGCCGCGGCCGCCACCCTCACCGCACTTCCCCTGTAGAGCCACAAGGTCCCTCGCACGGACGCTCCGGCGTCCGTGCGAGGGGCCTTTGGTGTTTTGGACCAGAGGGCAACCGGTGTGCTCAGCGGCGGGGGACGCGCTACCCCGGAGCCGCTGCAGCGCGGTCGCTATGTTCCCGGCTCAGGCTTCGGATGCTGCGGTCTTCTGGGAGGCGCCGCCGACCCGGTCCACCAGCAGCTCGGTGACGGTGACCAAGTCAGCCGGCGGGAGCTGCGCCACCAGAGCCTCCACAACTTCAGCGGGAGAACCGGCCGAGATCACCAAATCCCGCCGTTCCCGCCCCGAAGCAGTTCCACCGTTAACGCCGTTAACGGTCGTGCTGTCCGAGCCAGCCGTGGTTCCTTCCGAAGCCGGGGCATTAACGCCGTTAACGATGGAGCGGCCAGCCGTCTCGGCCTCGGCGCCGCTGCTCAAGGTATTAACGGCGTTAACGGTGTCGGCTGCCTCCGCCCTCGGAGCCTGGCGGCCCGAGCGCTGCCGCGGGGGCTTAACGGCGTTAATGGCTTCCTCTGCGGCGGTGGCCTGCTGTTCCTTGGGGAGCCTTCCGATCCGGCGAGCGGGCTCCACCTTCAACTCGCCCGTCTCCACCTTCTCCTGAAGCTCCGGGGTGAGCTCGAGCAGCGCCAAGCGCTGGGACACCCAAGCCGGAGTCTTGCCGAGCCGCTTGGCGACTTGGCCCTGCGACCCATGGACCCGGACCAGCTCTTGGATGGCCTTCGCCTGATCCAAGGGCGGCACATCCACGCGGTGGATGTTGGCGACCAGAGCGGACTCGAGAAGGTCCGCTGCGCTCGCAACCAGATCGTCGTTCACATCGATCCGGAGCTCCGCCAGCCCGGCCAGATGCGCGGCGGCCAGACGTCGGTTGCCGTCGATGACGACGTACTCGGCCTCGCCGATCTTCTCTTCCTGCCCGGGATGAGCCGCGAGGAAGGCCTCGCGCCGAGCCACTGTCACGGGCTGGATCTGTCCCTTGGCGCGCAGCGACTCCGCTGTCTCCTTGATCTCGGTGAGCTCGTCTCGCGGGTTGAACGGGTTATGGGCCAGCAGCTTGAGCTCCACCTTCGCCGGAGGCCGCTTCCCCTCGCCCTTCATGATCTGTGAGCGTGTGCGGACACGGCGCGGCGCGGGCGTCTCGCTGTTGCCCTCTTCGTCGATGCTGAAGCCTCGAAGGACCCTCCGGGCCGGGGGCGTCATACGGCAAGCTCCTTCGCCAATTCACGCATCACCTGCGCGTGCTCACTGTCGGGGGCGTACTCCAGCAGCGGGATCTCGCCGTCTGCCGCCTCTCGGCCTTCCTTCAAGTCGCCGATCACGGCCAGGACCGCCGGGGAACTGCTCTTCTCCCACTGGTCCTTGTTCTCCTGGACGAGCTTGCCCCGGCGGCTGTCGTAGGCATTGACGATCAGCCCGAGGTAGTCGATCTGGATGCGACCCTTCTGACACAGGTCATCCATCTGGGACTTCAGAAGCCGGAAAGCCCGGTGCGACGCCTTGTTCGCCCACACCGGCGTTATGACACCGGACCGGTCAGCGAGCTCACCCTCACGGCGCCGCACGTAGTACAGCGCGACGTCCATGTTCAGCCCCAGGCTGGGCGGCCCGTCGATGATGATGACGTCATAGTCCGCCTCCAACGGCTCCAGCGCACGCTCCAAGGCGGCCTCGCTGAAGCTGACCTTGGACAAGACAACGTCGCGCAGGAACGCGTCGTCGGACGCGGGCAGCAGGTGCAGCCGCTCGCCGAATCGCTCGCCGTCCAGCGCCACCAGCAGGTCGTGGATGTCACCCTTCGCCGAGCCGTCCATGTGCATCATCAGCGTCTCGACGCCGTCCTCGTACATGAGGTCCTCGAAGCCGAGTTCGGCGGTGAGGTGCCCCTGGGGGTCGTAATCGACCAGCAGCACGCGATGGCCGGCCTCCGCCAAGGCCTGGGCGATACCGGACGAGATGAAGGTCTTGCCCACACCGCCCTTCTGGTTGGCCACTATCACCCGCACCACAGGCTGCGACACCAGCGGAGCCGACGGCGAGGGATGGTTGTCGAGCCACAGCGTCAGCGCCTGGGCGAGACCTTGCACGTAGGTGACCCCGCGCTCCGCACACGCCGCCTTGAACCTGTCCGGCTCTCCGGCAGGGAGGAAGGTGCCCCAGGTCTTCGCCCCGGTGGTGTCGACCTCCGGGAGACCGTCGGCGTCGTACCAGGCCTTGATGGCGTGCTCAGTGGCATCCTGAATGTCCATTCCGTGCTCGAAAGCGCGGATCTTCAGGCGCCTGCGCAACTTGGGAGTGAGGGCTGTAATTAGCTTCTTTCGCTCCCCTCTCGGGCTAGGGATACTCATGCGACCGAACATTACTAGGTCAGAGGGGCCGTGAGGATGTGCCTGCTCTGCTTTTCACTCCCGAAGGTCACTGGGTTGTATGCCGACATGCCGTTCCCGGCCGCGGCGCCCGCTGCCAGGACCGGGAGCGTCCCTGTTCAGAACCGGTTACGCGGGTCGTGGGCTACGTCAGACCCACGAACCCCACCTGCCAAAGACCAGCCTCGCCGCGCTGCACTACGCCTGCACAAAAGACCCGACTTTCCCGACCCCGGCTGGACATGCCACAGGCCCGGGGTTTTGCCATGGCATCGCCGGGGCCGAGCTGCTGGGGTCGCGGCGTTCGACGACGCCGAGACCGTGACGTCACGCTGTGGCTGGCTGCGGTGTTTCGAGGGCGCCAGCCACCTTGCGGGCCATCGCCGCTACCTGGGGAGGGAGGTAGCTGTCCAGGGCGTCGACATCGCCACAAAGCTTGGCGCACAGCCCGTGCAGGCACGCTTGGGTGAACAGCTTCTGCGGGTCGTCCTCGGGCGTCAGGGCCTCCTCGGCGTGGTGTCGGCCTCTCGCGAAGGACAGTGTCAGCGACGGGCCGCCGGGTTCGGGAGCGGGGTCGCCCAACAAGCCGGCCAAGGTGGCTCGGTCAGTGTCCCGGGGTCCGGCCGCCCGGCTCTGCTGTTGGCTGGTTTGCAGGTACGACCGGAGCGTGTCCTCGGCCATGCCCGTGTGCTGGAGGTATGCGGCGATCAGCAGGGACGCCATGTCCAGGGTGTCCGCCGCATCCGTGGCCCGATACAGGGTCATCCGCTTCCAGTCATGCGCCATGTCGGGCTCGGTGTACCGGAGCACTTCCTGGCAGTTGGAGACTGCTTCGACAACGAGCTGGTGGACCGCGCGGCGCAGAGGCTCGGGCATCGGGGTGCGTTCCATACCTGCACGCTAGAGCGGCCGCGAGGCCGAAGGTCATGCTTTACCCGAGTCGGGACCTTCGCTCACCCGGACGGAGTAGGTTCCGTCGGGTGGTGCGTGGCTGTGTGAGCAACCGGACCGGAGAGCGGTGATACTCGCGCGTCGGCCGCGTACGGCTTCCCGCCTGGCGGGCGGGAGTATGTGGTCCTGCCCCGGCCGGGGCACTCCTGGGCTTCACCTCGGCGTCTTCACAGCAACGGCGGCCCTCACACGAAAGGGTGGAGACCACCGTGTGATCGGTATGCCCGATCCTCGCTCAGTCCTGGAACTCCCTGCTCTTCACGCCGTAGAACGACGGCTTCGCGGGGCGCACCGGGGATTCCTCCAGCGAGTCGGCAAGCGCGACGAACCCCTCGCTGCGCCGGACGACGTTGAGGAACTTACCCAGCGCGTCCTTGTCCTCCCACAGCTCCTGCGCGGTGCTGATGATCAACGACTTCAGGCGCTCCGACTCGGTCACGGTCTCGCTCGCTGCCACGCTGTGTCCCCTTTTGGTCATCGGGCCGATCAGCCAACCAACCGGCGACCTTGCCCCGCAAGATGGCCTTCGGCCAAGGGCCGGTCCAGGACGCTGTGGGTCCCGATCCGATGCCACACGATGTGGGTAGCGCCACGGACTACCTCCCGTCCGTATGACCACGTCGCGCGCCCGTCCGGCACCCAGGTGAGCTCGTAGACGCCCGGCGCGCAGCGGACACGCTTGATCCGTAACCCGAGGCGGAACTGGCGGCCGGGGGACAGGTCGGGCACGAAGGCGTCCAGGACGACGCGGCGGAAACGCCGGCGTTGGGCTGGGGTGAGGTGCTGAAGGTCGGCAGTGAAGCGAGGGAGGGCCTCGAAGGTGGGCACGGTGGTCTTCTTCGGGCAGCACGACGAAGCCCCCGGCGGGTGCCGGGGGCTGCTGTGGACGGTGCTCGTTGGCGGTGCGCGTTCCTTGGTGCGCGGTGGTGCTCGTTGGTGTCGTCCGGGTCGTGATGTGACGGCTGCCGGAGAGCGATGACATTTACTTCCGGGCCGGGGCCGCTTCCCGTGTGACGGGCGCCTGAGAAGAAAGTCGGGCCGCTGCTCCCGCCTGGCGGGACGTCCCGCCAATCAGCCTTTTCTTGCAGGTCAGAGCCGTGTGGCGTGGTCTGTGTGACAGTGGATATCAGGATCATCCGAGCCGGTCAGATGTACCGCTACTACCTGCGCCAGACCGTCGTCGGCGACGGCCGCCGCCCAGCGCGCACGCCGCTGCGCGAAGCCCAGGAGCAAGCCGGTGTCCCAGCCGGGCGATGGATGGGTCGAGGACTTGCCGTGCTCGGACTGACGCCGGGCGAGGAGGTCACCGAGGCGCAGCTGCGGAACCTGTTCGGCGAGCGGGGCCGCCACCCGTACGCGGACCGGATCGAGGTCGACCGACTCGCCCGGGGCGAGTCCCCGAAGAAGGCGTTCAAAGCTGGCGCCCTCGGACGCCGGGTCACGGTCACGGGCGTCGACTTCGTCTTCCGGCCGCAGCCGACGATCTACCTGTTGTGGGCACTGGGAGACGAGGAGACCAGGCACGCGATCGAGGCCGCGCACGAGCGCGCGATCGAGCGGGTGCTGGCCTGGATCGAGGACGAGGTGGCGGTGATCCGGTACGGCAAGGACGGCATCCACCGGGACCGGCCACCCGGCGGGCTCGTCGCAGCCCGCTTCCGCCACTACGAGGCGCGCTCCGGCAGACCCTTGCTCCACGACCATCTGCTTCTGTCCGTGAAAGGGCAGCGCCTGGACGGAAAGTGGGGCTCGATCCACACCACGGCCCTGCACGAGAACACCGTCGCCGCCTCCGCGCTCTACAACGAGATCGTCGCCGCTGAGGTCTGCGAGGCGCTGGGGCTGGCGACCGAGCCGCGCACCGTCACCCCGAGGCGCCGACCCGTGATGGAGATCGCCGGGGTGCCGCACGAGCTGACCCGCTGGACCGCCCGGCGCAGCGACCAGATCGCCGCCTGCCTTGAGGGCCTGGAGCACGAGTACGTCACCGCCGTCGACGACGACGGCGAGCCGAAGTTCCTGCCCGTGGTCTCCGAGAGGGCCCGCGCCAAGCTGAACCAGATCGCCGCCCGCAAGACCCGCCCGCCCAAGCAGAAGACCCAGCCGCTCGCCCAGCTGCGCGCCTGGTGGAAGACCAGCGCGATCCTCACCTCCGGGGTGGCCGTCGACATCATCAACTCCCTCCTGGAGCACGCCCGCGCCGCGGCTGCGGCGATCCGGGCCCGGGTCTCCTCCGTGGTCGACATCGCCCTGGCGGCCGTCGACGTCACCGCGACCGTGTTCGTGATGAACGACGGCGGCCGCTTCCACCGCCGGCACCTGCTCGCCGAGGCCCGCCGCCACCTCGCCCTCGTCCTGCGCGGCCGCCGCCGCGACCCCGGCCTGGACGACCAGATCGTGGCGGCCGCCATCGCCACGCACTGCCTGGACATCAGCGAGCCGAAGACCTCACGCGGTCTGGAGCCCGGCTACCGCCTCTACACCGCCCGGTGGGCCCTGTCCGACCTCCCCGCCCGGCGCCGCCCACCAACCCCCGCGCCCGACCCGGACCGGCACCCCCCGGCCGATCCCGATGCGCCGGCCGCACCTCGGCACCCGGACCAGAAAGCGGGGGAGTGGGAGATCCCCCGCCTCCCGCTGAACCACGACCGGGCCGTCCTCGCCGGCGCGGTGGTCCAGGAGGAACTGCGCACCACCACCGCCACCGCCGTGCGGGACCGAGCGTACGACGTCGTCGCGCACCAGCAGGCGGCGATGCCCGAGCAGCTGTTCGCACCACCGGCCGCTGACCCCGAGCACGACGACCAGGAACCAGAGCCCGGACGCCGGGAGGCGATCGACCTGACGGCGCTGCGGGCCTTGAGGGAATCCCGCACGGACGTGGAAGCCCTCGATCTCACGGCAGAGCGGCTGCGCCACCTCCAGGACGCGTTCGCCAAGACGGCCGACGCCTCCCGCGTTCGCGCGGACCGCTACGCCGAACAGGACGATGCCGATGAAGTGCACCCGGTGCGCCAAGGCGATCAGCAGGCGCACCGTCCGCAGGAGCCCGGACCGCACCGCGGCCGGGAGGTCGGCCACTGAGTGCACCCGATGCCGTGGCGCGCACCGACGATGTCCGGCATCCACTCCACCGAGTGGAGTCCACCGGCCAGGAGTAGACGACATCGTGTGGGAGTGTGCGACATCGCCGGGGACGATGCCGCGCTTCCACCCGGTGCGCACCCGCCGCATTTCCCCTCGCCAGGCGGGGCCTGGGTCGTAGGGTGCTCTACGGGCACTTTCCAATGCTGGGGGCGCGGCATCCATGCTGCCCGGTGAGGGTCGTGAACGCCCGTCAGGCACGCGCTACAGGTTGATGGCGATGGCCAGAGCGACGGCGAATGGAATGCAGACCAGCCGGCCCACGGGCGGGGTGCCGGGGCGGCGCGTGTACCGGCTGCGGTGGTCCCGCGGTTGCGGCCGACGGCTGCGTCGCGGTGGTGCCACGTACCTCACACGCCTGTCTTTCGGACATCGGTGATCTTCACGGAGAGCTTCGTGTCCGACGAGGCGGTGCTGATCGATGATGGCGTGTAGTTCAGCGTCGTCCGCTCCGACAGTTTCGCCGTACCGATGACCGGTCCGGACTCGTCGCCCTTGATCTCGTAGGTGATCTCGTAGGTGGCGTCCGGGTCGATGTCGTCGCTGAGGCCGACGTAGGACAGGTCGGGTTCGACGGTGACGTTGCAGCCGGCGGAGCCGAAACACTGCTGTGCGGTGGTGCGCAGGGTGATGGTGAAGCTGTCGGGGGTGAGGTCGGCGTAGACCGGCGGTTCCGGGGTCGGCTCCTCGTTTGCGGCGGTGGCCGCCACGTCTTCGGTCGGGGAGCTCGACGCGCTGGCCGTGGCGGTGGGCCCGCTGTCGTCGTTGTCGATGGCCTGCACGACGACAATGCCGGTGCCGATGATCGTGGCGATGACGGCGGCCGCGGCGCCGATGACGACCTTGTTGCTGAGACGCTTTGCCTCCGCCGACGCCGCTGCCGGGGGCTGCTCGGGCTGGGATTCCGGCGGGGGCGGGAAGTCGGGCATCGGCGGCTGCGGCGCTTGATCGGTCACGGGGTCCCCCTGTACGGCTGGTGTCAGGGCATCATGCGGGGTTATGGGGAGTCGTGAAGACTCGTTGGCCGAACCGTGACCAGACCAGAACAGCCGGGTCGATCACCGCACCCAGAACCTCAGGGAACGCTGGCCGTGTTCCTTGCCGGCCTTGACCGCACGAGTATTGACCTGACCCGGATAGGCGTCCCGCTGCTCGACTCCACCGATGGCGGTCGCTGGCTGCGGCAGCGGGCCGTGTTCACGGCGCTGACGGTCAGCGGAGGGAGTTCCCAAGTGGCGTCGGCGCTGACTGCGCTCACGGCCGCATTCGAGAGAGTCGTCGCCCTGCACGAAGGGGAGCCGGAAGGGACATCGAAGCGGAAGAACGTGCCGGCGTACCTGGAAGCACTGACCGGGCCTGCCGTGCACGAGGAGCTGGAGGGGCTGCCTCGGATCAGCGACGCTCCCTCGTGCGGCTGTGGGCACGAACGTCAGGCTCACGCGTCCGACCCGGGTCTGTGCCGGGAGTGCGTAGGGCTGGACGCCGCCCGCCACGGCTACGCGTCGGCGGCACGCCGTACCCAGGACTGTCCGCCGAAGTTGATCTCGGAGTAGATGCACACGTAGCCGGACGGGCAGTCGATCGCCGCCCGCCCCGTGCCGGTCTCGGTGGAGACAGCAACCGGAGCGGCCAACGGGGCAAAGGCGAGGGCGGCGACAGTCGCGGCACGCATCACGTTTTTTATTACAGCCACGACACATACAGGGCGCCAGGCACCGGCCGGGACGGTTCGCCACAGAGGCCACCTGCGCGGGGGAGCAGGGCATGGGCCTTGACCCCGAATCCTGGACACGGGCTATGCGGCTGGTGTCAGCGTAGTTGATGTGGTTCGGGACGCTGCTTCGTAGGCGATCGGGCTGCGCTGTCCGAGGCGGGAGTGACGGCGTCGGGTGTTGTAGCGGTTCAGCCAGCGGAACGCGTCGAGGCGGGCTTCGCGCTCGCTGGACCAGCTCTTTCGGCCCTGAAGTGTCTCGCGTTTGAACGTCGCGTTGAACGACTCCGCGAGCGCGTTGTCCGCGCTGGAGCCGACCGCGCTCATGGACTGGCGGACGCCAGCTTCGCGGCAGGCGTCGGCGAAGGCCCGGCTGGTGTACTGGGCGCCGTGGTCGGTGTGCATGACAGCTCCGGCGAGGCTGCCCCGGGTGCGTTCGACAGCGGCCAGCGCGTCGGTGACGAGATCGGTGCGCGTATGACCTGCGATCGCCCAGCCGGCCAGACGGCGTGAGGCGAGGTCGATGACGGTGGCCATATAGAGGAACTTCCCGCCGTCGAGCGGAAGATAGGTGATGTCGCCGACATGCTTCGTGTTCGGCTCAGTGGCAGTGAAGTCACGGCCGATCAGATCCGGGGCCTTCGCTGCGGCCGGGTCCGGGATCGTGGTGCGGTGTCTGCGGCGCAGTCGCACGCCTGCGAGATTGATGCACCGCATCACGCGCGCGATCCGCTTGTGGTTCACGCGCTCGCCTGCCTCACGGAGCTCGGCGGCGATTCTCGGGACGCCGTAGGTGCCGTCCGACTCGTGATGCACGGCCCGTATCCGGGTGGCGAGCCTGGCGTCGGCCGCCTGGCGGGCCGCCCGGTCGGCTGCGGTGCGGCGCCAGTAGTAGAAGCTGGAGCGGGCGATCCCGAGAATGGTGCACAGCCGCTTCACGCCGTGGCGGCGCTGGTGGTCGGCGACGAACTGGAAGCGGTTCACCAGCGCGTCTGGCCGGCGAAATACTTCGCCGCCTTCCGCAGGATTTCGCGTTCCTCCTCCAGCTCGCGGACCTTCTTCCGCAGAGCGGCGTTCTCCGCCTCCAGCGGGGTCGGAGGCTCTGTCGGTTCCTGCGTCCGGCGTCCCCGGGGCCGGCTCGCGCCGGCCGCCCGGACCCAGTTCCGCAGCGTCTCGGGGTTGATCCCCAGGTCGGCGGCGACCGACCTGATCGTTGCCTCGGGCCGCGACTGGTACAGCGCGACCGCGTCCGCCTTGAACTGCGGCGGATAGTTCTTCATGACCACGAGATGTCCGTTCTCAGATCCTCAGGATCCAGTGTCTCGTGTTTCCAGGATCCGGGGTCAAGGCCCCTCCATGCCAACGAGCAGGCAAATCAACCGTTCCGACTTATTGAAGGAAGGAATTTTCTCCCAAAAGGTAATTTCTTGTCCATTCTTTACGTCATTGGTTATATGTAGACCCTTCTGGGGTGGTAGGAATGAGTCCCCTTCGGTTGCTTTCAAGTCAAGTCCTATTTTCGATATTTACGGTGCTCCAGGATGCCCAGTAGCCTGACGCTAAAGCCAAGGTGGATGAAAGGGAGAGGTTTTCGTGCGACGTGTAAAGCGCATAGCTGCACGGTTTGTGGCGCCGTTGGCTGCGGCTTTCGGCATGGCGATAACTTCGTCAAACCCGGCATCTGCACATGTTGTCTACTTCCAGGAATATGTATGGGCAAACGCTGATTCTTCTCGTTGTCTGCAGAGCTATTCGGAGACATCTCACGGGGCCTACGGTGGCGGGTACTTCAAGGGAGAAGCCCGCTCCTTGTACGACCCTGACCTCAACCCGTTTGACTGCATACTTCCCTGGGAGCGCCAGGCTGGCGATCTTGCTGAGTACGCGAGAGTCATGAAGTGGTACGAGGAGGGAGAGGCGTGGCTGATTTGCACCGAGCCTCCAGAGGACATGTACTACAACAACGATTCCGTGTATGCGCTGAGGATATTTGCACGTGCGCCGGCAGAGACCATCTGTGGGCCGGGGCATTACGGCATGTTTAACTATGCCTGGATGCGAGACAGTGGCGAGTGGCAAGGCGGCGCTTACCTGTGGTCCGGAAGCCACTTGCTTCCCGATACTTCATCCCTGGCCGGAGGAACTTCGGAGGAACTCCCTCCCCCACCCGATGGGATCAGCCCGGAAGACACCGCGGTTCGGGGAGAGGTCATGCTCGCTGGACCGGATGGAAAGCCCATCAAGGGAGCCAACGGCAAACCCCTCACAAAACCCCTCGCGGTCGACGCTCCGACTGCTTCTACTGACGGGGGCCCCAGCACGGCCACTACAGTTGACGATGACCGCACCGTCACCACCGACGAAGACGGCAACGTGACCGAGACGGTGGTGGTTGACATGGTACGGCCGTACCACAACTGAAGCTGATCGGGGAGACTCAAGCCGTGGGACGAGTAGTGCAGTGGGCATGCGGTCTGATGGCGGCGGGGGCATTCACCTGTGTTGTCTTAGTCGCGCTGATCGTAACGCCGGACACGCTGGCCAACCTTTGGAAAGCTGGCCAATTTGCGCCATTCCTTATTGCCGCTGTGCTGCTTGGATCAGTGTCGCTTGTGATGGCGCTGCGCCGTGGAAGGACTGAAAGCACCTGGGCGGGTGCCGTCGTGGTCTGTACTGGCATGGCCATCGTGGTGGGTGTGGGGCTGTTGATCAGTGCCCACGCAAGAGATGTCGAAGTGCAAGAAGTTCATCTTGGCCCTGACGAGGTCTCCGAGTCCTCTTTGCCTGCTGATACACCGAAGCTCCCGCCGGTCGACAGCCATGTGCAGCCACCCAGTGCGGGCTGACGGAAGTCGAGTGGCGACCGCCGACGGTCAGAAGTCGAGGAATGAAGTCGTCGGTGACGCCAGGACACCGTGCCTATGGTAAAGCCTGGCTTCTCGTAGTGGCCCCGCATTCACAGACCGCACGGTCTTTCCTTGTCGGAAAGCGCTAACGTTGGGCGAGTGTCACCCCGGACTGCCGGTGAGGGCGCCGTACCCGTTTCGGGTGCGGCGCCCTCTTGAGGATTTCGGATGCCGCTGTGACTGAAATCTGGACGGAACCCGAAGTAGGTTTCTCCTATAGCGCGGAGCGCGCTATATCGGCGTCTGATCCGATGAGCCAGACCTGGGATTCTGGTTGAATGACGTTTTCTCAGCGTGGCCACCGAACGGGTGACGAGGCCGCTGCCCGCAACGCACGAGGCTCCCGTGCCGTTGAGAGAGGTGTTCGACGTCTCAACTCGACAGCACAGGAGCCTCGCTGGTTCCCTATCCCGCCTCACGCCCTGGTTGAGTGGGTAACCATGCTCATCGTCACCCGTGAGCCGTTTCCAACTTGGCTGACGAGCTGGTCGGTTGGCGCGGAGGCGGTGTCCGGGAAGAGGTGAAGCTCCTGGTAGATGGGTTGTCGACCAAGAGCAACCTTCTCCACCCGGAGCTTCACGTGCTTGTCTACCCATCGGGGATCGATCTGTCCAGCTCGACCCTGCGGCACCTCTCCCGACTGCTGTCCGCCCGGCGCCGGGAGCGGGGCACGCGGTGGCGCCGGCTGAGCGCGGACCGGCAGGCCCTGCTGGTCCTGGCCCATCTGCGGTGCGGCCACACCTACGCCCAGCTCGCGGCCGGATTCGGCGTCGGGATCGCCACCGTCTACCGCTACGTCGCCGAGGCGGTGCAGGTCCTGGCCGCCGTCGCCCCGAACCTCGCCGCGGCCGCCCGCACTGCCGCGCAAGGCGTTCGTAATCCTGGACGGCACCCTGCTGCCCATCGACTGGGGGCACCTCCCGGCCGCAGGCTGGGGGAGATC
Source organism: Streptomyces megasporus (assembly GCF_000718985.1). Classification (GTDB taxonomy): domain Bacteria; phylum Actinomycetota; class Actinomycetes; order Streptomycetales; family Streptomycetaceae; genus Streptomyces; species Streptomyces megasporus. Next base: position 12,867 of record NZ_JODL01000046.1, read on the forward strand.
GCCGCCGACCGCCCGTACTACTCGGGGAAGCACAAGCGTCACGGCATGAACGTACAGGTCATCGCCGACCCGTTCGGCCGTCTGCTGTGGGCCTCGCCCGCCCTGCCCGGCGCGGTCCACGGCATCAAAGCCGCCCGCACCCACGGCGTCATCGAGGCGCTGGCCGAGGCCGGCGCGCGCTGCTGGGCGGACAAGGGGTACCAAGGCGCCGACGGCACCGTTCGGGTCCCGTACCGCGGCCGCTGGGACAAGCTCTCCGCGGGCCAGAAGGCCGTCAACGTCTCCCACGCCAGGATCCGCGCGGTCGGCGAGCAGGCGATGACCACCCTGAAGTCCTGGCGTCTGCTGCGCAAGCTCCGCTGCAGCACCACCCGCATCACCGACCTGGTCAAGGCCGTGCTCGCCCTTCACCTGGCGACGTCAAGCTGAGGTTGGAAAAGCCTCACTGCCCGAGGGGGAAGGCGCCGACGCGGGCGTCCAGGGGCACCGGTGCTACCGCGCGCTCGTATATTCCGCCCCACTCCCACGAGCTATCTGGCTACCCGCCTTCCAGAACCATCGAATCAGATCGCGAAGTGGGACCGGGTGTTAGGACGAGTCAGAAGGGCCCCATGTAGAGAAGCTTGCCGCTTTTGTCGTAGACGCTTACCTGCCCTTCTCCGCTCTCGGAGTTCTGCCAGTCTGCGAAGGTGTTGGCGATCCGCCGACCGTTCTCTGGTGTAGCCAAGGAGCCATCGAGGTTGGTGGCGATAAATGCCCGGTTGCCGCCTTTCTCCCAGTCGCCGAAGATACGCTCGATTGAAGGGCCCAGCTCGTGGATGGTTCCGTCTTCGTTAGCCCTGGCTTTGATGAAGGCTTGTGCCGACTGCTTCGACGCACTCTGGTCGGGGTCGGGGGGCAGGGTGGTCTGGGTGATGGGTTGGGCGTTGTCGGGCTCCGACGACAAGGGGTTGCAGCCTGTCGTCAGCGCGGCAACCAAAAGGCAGCCAATGAACCACTTGGTGCGCATATTCACCTCCATATGCCGGTGCCCCTCTGTGCCCCGAGGGCAGAGAGGGGCACCTTGGCCAGATGTCTCAGTGGAAGGTTATCGCATCGGCCTTGTTGTTCCAGTTACCGCCGGTTACGTAGCTTTCATTGCTGAAGTTGACGCAGTAGCCCATCGGTATGTACAGCTCAGGGTCCCAGCCGGTGCGCCAGTCACTGATGTGGGTGCCGTTACCGGTGCCGTTGCGGTTGTTGCACCCGGAGCCGGCTCGGTCACGGAAGTTCCAGTTGTCCAGGGTCTTTGTCCCGTCCGCGCTCCACTTCAGCATCGTCCCGCCGAAGGTGGTGTAGTCGAACAGACAGGCGTACCCGGAGTAGCAGTCCGAGATGGCCATGGTCCCGGCGGAGCCGTCCGTGCTGTTGGCTGACTTCGTCGAGGGCGCGGAGGCGTCGCGGAGAGGCTTCGGGCTGAAGTCCTTGGTGTCGAGCGCGCCGGGGATCTCCATCCCCTTGTCCTTGGCTGCCGCAGCGTGCCCAAGGCTCTCATCCGCCAGGTCCTCGAGCTCCTCCTCAACGCTGTCGTAGCAGCGGACGTCTCCAATGGCGACCTCCGTACAGCTCACCGCGTTCTGCGGCCACCCGTCGGTGAGGACGATCTCTTCCCCGTGGTACGTGGCGACGATGGGCTGAGTGTCAACGGGATTGTCCGCGCCCGTGGTCGGATCCTCCGCCGCACTACTTGCAGGCGCGGTGGCCATCAGCATGGCCGCAGCGACTGAGATGACTGCGAAAGCTCTTCGTAAGGACACAAGCTCCCCTGTGGTCGATGCGATGAAAGGTCAATGTGTTCGAGTTCAACTTTCACTCGAACAACTTTCCGGAGACTAGCATCTAGCCGGACGCCTCATAGGTATTTTTCAGCCTCACTTTCTGCCTGGTGACTTATCGGAGGACGCTCGGCTGAGGAGATTACTGTCGACTTGCGATACCAGCGCATCAGGGAGCAGTCACAAGCAGGACACGCCCTGTCTGGCTGTTTCGGCAAAAAATCACCCCACCGTTATGCGGCGCTTTATCATGATTCGGTGGTTCGCTCCCCGGGGTCGGAGACGCAACGGAAAGTAAACACGGATAGGCCAGAATTCGACTGAGTGAGGTTTTCTCAGCGCCTTTCGTCCCATGCGTTATTGAGGACGAGCGCGGCTTGGACGATGGCGCCGATCCGACTGGGACTGACCGTCACGTGCTGCAGGGCTCGCCAGCGCTGCTTGAGCTCGGCCGCGGCACGCTCGCCCAGGGCTCGGACGCCGCGCAAGAGACGGTTGTGGGCGCGGGTGTCCGGCGCTAGGGGCGAGGAGATGTCCGGGTGCGGACGGAATGGGGTGTGAATGCCCTGGCCGGCACCGGTGTAGCCGACGTCTGGCTTTGTGCATGTTCACCGACAGCGTTTGTCGATGAGTTGGGGAGGCAGTCGGGGACCGCGGAGCCGGGAGATGTTCGTCAGTTTTGAAGGCAGCAGCCGGTTGTCGTGTCTGCCAGCGTCCGGCCGTTGTCGGTGCCTGCTGGCAGGATCGCCGGCATGACACCGTTGCTTCTCACCGACGTCGAACGAGCCGTTCGCAGTAGTTGGAGTGCCGAGACGTGCACGCCTGAGTTCCGACCGCGCTGGACCGAGGACAACCCGGCCCGGGACCAGTGCGGAGTGACCGCCATGGTGCTCAACGACCTGATGGGAGGCGAGTTGATCCGGGGGGAGGTCCACGTCAACGGAGAGCGTGTGGACTACCACTGGTGGAACCGCCTGGGCATGGGCATCGAGATCGACCTCACTCGCGAGCAGTTCGGGCCAGAGGAGATCGTCACCGGAGGCATTGTGATTCCTCGCCCTCCCGTGACCGAGTGGCGCAGGCTCCGTGAGGAGTACGAGCTTCTCCGCGACCGCGTCTTGGAGAAGCTCAATCGGCAGCAGGGAACGGCCTCGGCGGCCGTGTCTCGTCAGTCGGCTTGAACCTGTTCGGCTCGTGCACGAGTGGTGGCCAGGCGGTAGGAGTCGGTGCCGGTCTCGATGATCGTGCCGTTGAAGGTGAGCCGGTCGACGATGGCCGCGCAGAGACGAGGATCGGTGAACGTCTTCGTCCAGCCGCCGAAGGACTCGTTGGAGGCGATGGCGACGCTGTTCTTCTCCTCACGCTCGGTCAGGACCTGGAAGAGCAGCTCGGCGCCGTGCCGGTCCAGTTCCATGTGGCCGAGCTCGTCGATGCAGAGCAGATCGACGCGGCCGTAGCGGGCGATCGTCTTGTTCAGCTGTTTCTCGTCGGCGGCCTCGACCAGCTCGTTGACCAGCTTCGTGGCGAGGGGTAGCGGACGCGGTAGCCCTTCATCGCGGCCTCGGTGCCCAGGGCGATGAGCATGTGGGACTTGCCGGTGCCGGAGTCACCGATCAGGCAGAGTGGCTGCCCCTTCTTGATCCACTCGCAGGAGGCGAGGGTGTGGATGGTGGCCGGGTCGATGTTGGGGTTGGCGTCGAAGTCGAAGGTCCGCAGCGACTTCTCCCTGGGGAAGCCGGCCGCCTTGATCCGCCTTTCGGAGCGGCGGCGGGCCCGGTCGTCGCATTCGGTCATCAGCAGCTCGGCGAGGAAGCCGCGGTAGGTCATCTGGTCCTTCACCGCCCGGTCGGCGATGTCGGAAAACTCGTTGCGGATCGACGGCAGTCGCAGCATGCGGCAGGCGGTGTCGATGGCGGCGTCGGCGGCCTGCTCGGTCAAGCCACGCTGGCGGGGCAGGGTCACTGGGCTTCTTCCTCTCGGTGGGCGCCGCCGCTGGCGCGACGGCGTCGGAGCAACTGGTCATAGGGGGCCACCGAGGGCAACGGCCTGGTGTCCGGCGGAAGGTGGGCCAGCTTCCACTCGTGCAGGAACGTCACGGTCCCCGACGTCCCGGAGCCACTGCCCGCGGGCCGGCCGGAGGCGGGCGGCACGTCGTCGGCCTGGGCGGCCTTGCGGGCCTCCAGCGCGACCGCGTCCGCGGTCAGGGCCCCGGCCCGCAGGACGGTGGCCAACCCGGCGACCAGGTGCTCGTGCGGGATGTGCCGGCCCAGCAGCAGCACCTCGATCAGTGCCCGGGTGCCGTCCCGCTCGCCGTGGACCTTGCGGGCCTAGGCCCACCAGGCGTCATGCACGGGGGTGAACCTGCCCGCTGAGCGGGCCTGTTCGAGAGCGGTGGCGCCGGGGAAGGCGCCCGGCTTGCGGATCAGGGCTTCGAGATAGTGGTCCAGCTCCAGGCGGCAGCCGGCCTTGGCGATCAGCCGCTCGTGCCGGGCGACTTCCAGGTTCTGGTCGTAAACCACCAGGTGAGAGGCGTGCAGCACGACGCGGACCCTCTTGCCGATCAACCGGACGGGCACCGAGTAGCGGTTGGTGCGGACAGTGATCTGGCTGGAGCGGTCGACCCTGGGGGTGAACACCCGCCCGGTCTCGAACGGCTCCTCCGGCAGCGGCAACAGCAGCGGCTGTTCGACATCGAAGTACTCGTCGATGGTTCGCGGCCGGGGCCCGATCCGGCGTCGGCCGTCGTGCAGGTCCCACTGCTCGACCATCTCGTTCAGCTCCGCCAGCGAGTCCACCTCCGGCACCGGGGTGAAGTGGTTGCGTCGGAAGTAGCCGATCTGCCCCTCGACGCCGCCCTTCTCGTGGGCGCCGTCGATGCCGGGGCGGCAGTAGAAGCTCTCGATGCCGAAGTGCGAGCGGAAGGCGATCCACCGGTCGGTTTCCACCCTGGCCCGGCTCAGCCCCAGCACCTGGGCGACGGCAGCCTTGAGGTTGCCGTAGCGGACCCGGCCCCGCGGGACCCCACCCAGCACCCGCAGCGCGTGCACGTGGCCTTCGAAGAAGGCTTCCTGGCCGGCAGAGGCGAACACCCGGTGGACGGCCTTGCCCGAATACGACAGGCGGAAGGAGAACAGGTAGCAGGTCACCAGCTCGCCGGCGAGCCGCACGGCCACGTCGCCGAAGTCGACTTCCGCCTCCATGCCCGGCGGGTGGGTCTGCGGGACGAACGCCTCAATGGGCGCCTTGCCCGCCTCCACCGCGATCTGCGGCTTCCGGTCGGCGACATAACGCCTGACCATCGGATACGACACGTCGGCGCCGTGTTCCTCGACCAGCCGGTGGAAGATCCGGGTCACCGTGTGGCGCTGCTTGCGCGGCGCATCCAGGTCCGCCCGCAGGATCCCGTCGATCACCGCCTTGTACGGATCGAGCGCCGACGGCCGCGGCGGCAGCGCCTTGCGCGGCTGCGGCCAGGCGGAGTCCAACGCCTTGCGCACCGTCCGCCAGGAGACGTTGTACTTGCGCTCCAGCTCCCGCATCGTGATGCCGGCCCGGTGGTCCCGCCGGATCGCCGCGTACAGCTCGACCTTCGACATCTGCGGCATGACCAGGCCCTTTCACCGGAAACACCCCGATGCTGTCCTGGCAAGTACCTCGGTGCTGTCAAAACTCGTGAACATCACTCGACCGTGGAAACGAGTGCCTCCCAAACCCGTGTACAACCGCCTACGCAACTCGTGAACAAAGCCAGGGTCTGCGGCGCGTGTGGCGCGCCGGGGAAGCGCCTGGGGCGTGAGATCCGGGTCCCAGGTCACAGCGCTCCCAGTTCTTCCAGTGCCTTCACCCGTTCGGCCGGTAGCTTGGCGCGCCTGCTCTTGGTGTTGGACAGCCATACCCCGAGCTTGATCGGGTGCTCCTGCCCGGCCTCGTCACGGACGGTCTCGACCCACTTGCGGGGTACCCGTGCGTGTCCTTCCCGCTGCTGGTATTGGCGGAGGGCGGCCAGGCCGCGGTCCCAGGCGGTGGCGCCTGCGGGCACCACCACCGCCCCGTCGTTCCCAGGCTCGGTCTGGCCGCCCGGCGCCGGCACGGTCGGGGTGGGGGTGATGCCGAGGTTGGTCAGGCGTTGGCGTTGTCCGTCGGTCAGCTGCTGCCACTGGGCGCGTTGCCGGGCCAGCCACAGCCCGATGTCCTCCCCGCCCACGGTGACCCCGGGGTGGAGCTCGTCGAGGGTGGCGCCGCCGTGGAGGCAGGCCCGCAGCTTGGCGTACTGCCGCTGCCAGTCCACGGGCCACGCCGGGTTCCAGTCGGGGTCGATGGCGGCGAGTCGGGCGGCCCGCTCCGCCGCGCGCTGGGGGTCTTTGCCGAGTCCGTCGGGGCGGCGGCAGTTGGTGAGCCACTGTCCGACCGGCTTTCCCTGCGCGACCGCGGTTCGGGGCGCGCACAGGGTGCCGTGGGCGGCGTGGTAGGCGCGCGCGGCGGCGAGGTTCTCCTCGAACTGCGCGTCGGGCACCGACCAGACCATGCCGGCTTCTTCCAGCAGCTCGATCCGCCACTTCGCCAAGGTTCCGGTGCGGTGGGCGCGGCGTTGCTCGCTGACCCATTGTCCGAGGGGGAAGGGGCCGACGCGGGCGTCCAGGGGCACCGCCACCGGCTTGTGGGCCGCGCCGCCGCCGTTCTCCCTGGCCTGGCCGTCGTCGCCGCGCTCCTGGTGCTTGCGCACGCCGCCCTGTTCCTGCTCTTGGCCCTCGACCGCGTCGCTGTGCTCTTGGCCCTGGCTGCCGTGGCCGTGCTCCTGGCTCTCGTTCCCCTCGCCGTGCTCCTGGTCCTGGTTCTCGTTCTGGTGCCTGTGGTGCCAGGTGCGCAGGGCGTTGAGTCCGGCGAGCCAGACCTGGGATTCGGGTCGGATGACGCGGGTGCGCACGAACTGCGCGATGAGTGCAGGGTCGCGGGGGGTGGCGAAGCGCAGCAGCGGCACCACTTCCTGCGGCGCCCGTTCGTCCCCACTCCCATCCCCGCTGCTGCCGTCGCGGTTGCGGGCGGGGTCCAGGCCGAGTACCGACACAGGTTGGGTGTGGCTGGGCGCGGTGGTGACGGCCAGCTGCTCGACGAGTTGTTCCGAGTGGCTGCGTAGCCCCTGCAACACGGCCACCAGCGGCTTGTAGGAGGCGGAGGCGAGCATGTCGTCCGGCGCCTCCCCCGGGGCCAAGAACACCGGCACCACCAGCCGGGCCACCTTCCCCTGGCCGGGTTTTTGCCGCAGGGCCCGCCCGACGGCCTGGACGATGTCGACCGCCGAGCCGCGCACGTCCGCGAAGACCACGCCGTCGACCCCGCGTCGGCCGGTGATGTCGACGCCTTCGCCCAGGACGCGAACATTCGCCAGCACGCTCAGTTCGGTCTCCCACCCCTGGTCGTCGACCCCGTCGGCGAACCGGTCCAACACCCGGCGCCGATGGGGCGGCTCGTGCTCCCCGCACAGCCAGTCGGCCCACACCCGCCGCGGATAGGTCGCCGGGTCCTCCTGGTGTAGCCGGGCCGCGGTCTGTGGCAGGGCGCGGGCGAAGGCGAGGGCCTCGATGGTGCGGTGGTGGAAGGTGATCAGCGACCGCACTCCGGTGGTGGCCGCGTGCTGGACCAGCGCGGCCTGCAATGCAGCCAGCCGCCGGCCCCGGGCCTCTTCCTCGCTCCCACCCGTTCCCAGGTCCGGCGGGTGGATCTCGAGGACGTCGATCTCGAACCGGGCCAGGACGCCGCGGTCCACCGCCTCGGTGAGGGAGAAGGTGAAGACGTGCGGCCCGTAGAGACGGTGGTCGTCCATGCTTGCCACCGGCCGCCCGGCATCGGCCGCAACGGCCTCCGAGCGGCCGTCTGCGGCTCTCTGAGGCCCGCTTCCGCCCTCTGCGGTCTCTGCCTCGCCTTCTTCCTCACCCGGGCGTCCGGCGGTGGGTTCCCAGATGCGGGGTGTGGCGGTCAGGTACAGGCGCCGTGCGGCCGGGATCCGGGTCTGGTCGTGGATGGCGGCCCAGGGTTTGGCCGCGTCTCCGCTGGTGCGGTGGGCCTCGTCGACCATGGCGAGCCCGAACGGCGCCAACTGCTGCCCGTAGGCGCCCCGGAACGCGGCCTCCAGCGGTCCGGGAACCTCCACCGGTTCTCCGTCCGGGCCGATGTCTTGGCGTGGCGCGAGCGAGGCGTAGGTGGCGAACACCGTCACCGGCCCGGACCCGGCCCACAGCGCGAGCCGGATCGGGTTGGTGGTGCACCGCACCCCGAGTGCGGCCAGGGCCTCGTCTCCTGCCAGGGAGCACACCGCCACCGCCGGGCCGGTGTGGCCGGCCTGCCGCCATGCCTCCACCGTCTGGGTCAGCAGGTCCAAGGTGGGCACCATCACCAGCACCCGGCCCCGCGGCTCCAGCCTCCGAGCGGCCTCGGCGGCGATCAATGTCTTCCCGGCCCCGGTGGCGGCCACCACGGTGGCCCGCAACCCGCCCTCCGGCACCTTCCGCCCTGCACGGTATTCCAGCGCCCGGACAATCGCGTCCACCGCCTCCACCTGATGCGGCCGGAGCCTGATCCCCGCCATGAATCCTCTCCCCTTCCTTGTTTTTGTTTTCCGGGTTCTTTCGCACGTGGACGGGAATTCGCCTCCGGATTTCTTACGCAGAGAAGAATTCCCGCTCGGCTACTTCTCGGCGCTTTTGACGGCAAAGGGGGCCACTTCCACAAGCCCCTCGGGTGTGGTGCGGACCCGCTCGGCCAGCAGGCTCAGCAGGTGCCGTGGAGTGATGCCGTGGGCGGCGGCACAGGTGCGCAGCCGCCGGTAGGTCTCCCCGTCCACGGGAAGAACGGTCAGCGCCAGCTTGGCCGCGCGGTCCGCCGGGCCTGCGCCTGCCGCTGCCGCTCGGCCTGCTCCAGGCGAGCGGCTTCCTCCTCGCGCGCCCACCGCACCGCCGTCGGATCGCGCTCGGGGTCGTAGACCTCCAGGCCCTCCTCTTCCATCACGTATCCGAGGCGCCGCCACTCGGTGTGCTCGGCTACCGCAATGCCGAGTGCGCGGATATCGTCCTCGGTTTCACACACCCGTGAGCGATCCCGTTCGTGTATCCGCGCCTCGTCCGTGGCCTTCTCGATCTGCTCCGCCGTCGTGCCCGTCGCCGTGCGCCGTACCGCAGCGCGGGCGCGAATCTTCGCCTGCTCCCAGCCGTCCTGCACGGGCTATCCCTCGCTCCCCGAGGGTGGTGTGTTTTCCCAGACTCTACACAGCGATGCATCCACCCGTGAGGAGAACCCGCCAACACTCCCGACTCAGTGCCCCCGTGACCGTCTGTCACCCGTGTCCACCACCCCGCCCCCCTTCCTGCCGTAGCCGGCCCGGCCCGCGCAGCGGGCCCAACCCCCAACCCTCACCGGCCCGCTGACGGCAACTCACCCCCGCCATCGTCGGGCCCGGTTCCGGGGGTGGAGCGCAGCGGAACCCCTCTCGGCCCGCAGCGCGGGCCGCCTCCAGGCCGGAGCGAGCGCAGCGAGCGAGGCCGGCCCCGAAGGGCGAAGCCCGCACGGGGCCTCGGGGCCGCGCAGCGGCCCCCGGCCGGGCGGAGCCCGGCCCGCCCGAGCGGAGCGAGGGCGCCCGGTTCGGCGCGAAGCGCCGAACCTCCGAGCCGAGCGGAGCGAGGCTCGCG
>NZ_JODL01000047.1 GCF_000718985.1 Streptomyces megasporus
CTTCCCTTCGCTGTTCCCGACTCTATCAGAACCCTTTTCGGTTTCCGAATCCCCGGTCGGCGGGGTCCTGCCTTTTCCTGCACGCCGTTTCCGGCGCGGACCTCACCGTAGCGGATTTCCCCGCCGGCTCCTAATCGAGCCGCTCCGGAAACGCATTACGGCATGCCGTAATCCACCCCCGGAAGGGTTGTCACACGAGTGAGTGGTCGCCGCAGGACGCGGCAGAAGGGCTGACCGGAACCAACCGGCTCCGTGACAGCCCGGAGAACATTACACGACGAGTCGCCGTGCGCCAAATCGCTAGCTCTTGTCGCCCGAGGCCAGTTCACGGCTGCGGTCGCGGGCCGCTTCCAGGGCCGCGATGAGGGCGGCGCGGACACCGTGCTTCTCCAGCTCGCGGATGGCGCTGATCGTGGTGCCCGCGGGAGAGGTGACGGCCTCACGGAGCTTGACCGGGTGCTCGCCGCTGTCGCGGAGCATCACCGACGCGCCGATGGCGGCCTGGACGATCAGGTCGTGCGCCTTGTCCCGGGGAAGGCCGAGCAGGATGCCGGCGTCGGTCATGGCTTCCACGAGGTAGTAGAAGTACGCCGGGCCCGAGCCGGAGAGGGCCGTGGCGGCGTCCTGCTGTGACTCCGGAACGCGCAGCGTCTTGCCCACCGGCTTGAAGATCGCCTCGGCGCGAACGAGGTGTGCCTCGTCGGCGTGCGCACCGGCGGAGATCACGGACATGCCCTCGTCCACCAGAACCGGGGTGTTGGGCATCACGCGGACGACCGGGGTGCTCTCGGGGAGACGCTCCTCCAGGAAGGTCGTCGGGATACCGGCCGCCGCGCTGATGACCAGACGGTCGGCGGGGACGTGGGGTGCCAGCTCCTCCAGGAGGGCCGCCATGTCCTGCGGCTTGACCGCCAGGATGAGGGTGTCGGCGGTCTTGGCCGCCTCCGCGTTCGTGACCACGGTGACGCCGTGCCGTGTGCGCAGTTCCTCGGCACGTTCCGGGCGGCGGGTGGTGACCAGGAGGTCGGACGGCGACCAGCCGGCGCGGATCATGCCCGACAACAGGGCCTCGCCGATCTTGCCTGCGCCGAGGACGGCGATCTTCTGGGTCATGGGACGGCTCACCTTGTCCGATCCGGTGCGTGCTGTGCTGCACCGTCATCCTCGCACCCGCGGTGCCGTCGCCGTCGGACCGTCCACCTGGCGGTCACGAGCATGTGCCGGGCGGGTTTGGAAGTCCGCTCCGTCGACGTGATCGGGTTTCCCCCCGGCCCCTCTCCACGAGCGGTCCCGCTTCCTCTTCTCCCGTCCGCGTGGCCGGCGGTCAGGGCGTACGGCGGCGGAGAGTGACCGCACCCAGGGCGAGGACGAGGGCGGCGCTGCCGGCGACGACCACGACGTCGCGGACGAAGTCGCCGGTGATGTCGGAGCTGCGCAGGACCTCGTTCATGCCGTCCACCGCGTAGGACATGGGGAGCACGTTGGAGACGGCCTCGAGGACGGGTTGCATGCTGTCGCGCGGCGCGAACAGGCCGCAGAGCAGGAGCTGCGGAAAGATGATCGCGGGCATGAACTGGACGACCTGGAACTCGGTGGCGGCGAAGGCCGAGACGAACAGGCCCAGTGCCGTGCCGAGGACGGCGTCCAGCAGGGCGACGAGCAGCAACAGCCAGGGCGAACCCGCGAAGTCGAGGTCCAGGAACCAGACCGCCACGCCGGTGGCCAGCGCCGCCTGGGCGATGGCCAACGTTCCGAAGGCCAGGGCGTAGCCGAGGATCAGGTCGGCCTTGCCCAGCGGCATGGACAGCAGGCGCTCCAACGTCCCCGAGGTGCGTTCGCGCAGGGTGGCGATGGAGGTCACCAGGAACATCGTGATCAGCGGGAAGATGCCGAGCAGCGATGCGCCGATGCCGTCGAAGGCGCGGCGGTCGGAGTCGAAGACGTAGTACAGGAGGGTCAGCAGAAGCACCGGGACGAGCAGCAGGAGCGCGATCGTGCGGCGGTCGTGGCCGAGCTGCCGCAGGACGCGACGGGCGGTGGCCAGGGTGCGGTGGGTGTTCACCGGATCGCCTCCTCGCGGCGGGCGGTGTCGACCAGGTGGAGGAAGGCGTCCTCGATGGTCGGGGTATTGGTGCGGGCGCGCAGGGCTTCGGGGGTGTCGTCGGCCAGGACACGGCCGGCGCGCATCAGCAGCAGGCGTTCGCAGCGGTCGGCCTCGTCCATGACGTGGGACGAGATGAGCAGGGTGGTGTCGCGTTCGGCGGCGAGGCGGTGGAAGAGGTTCCACAGGTCGCGGCGGAGCACCGGGTCCAGACCGACGGTGGGCTCGTCGAGGACCAGCAGTTCGGGGGCGCCCAGGAGGGCGACCGCCAGGGAGACCCGTGAGCGCTGGCCACCGGAGAGGTTCCCGGTGAGGACGTCGGCGTGGGAGGTGAGGTCGACGTCGGTGAGGGCGCGTTCGACCTGGTCGCGGCGGTCGGCGCGGGCGAGGCCGAGGACGGAGGCGAAGTAGTCCAGGTTCTGGCGCGCGGTGAGGTCCGCGTAGACGGAGGGCTCCTGGGTGACGTAGCCGACGCGGGAGCGCAGCGCTGCGGACCCGGCCGGTCGGCCGAGGACGTCGAGGGTGCCGGTGACCTTGGCCTGGGTCCCCACGATGGCGCGCATCAGCGTGGACTTGCCGCAGCCGCTGGGGCCCAGAAGGCCGGTGACGGTGGAGCGCGGCACCTCGAAGGCGAGGTCGTCGAGAACGGTACGGCCGCCGCGGACGACGGTGAGGCCGTCGGCCCGGATGGCCGCGTCGGCATTGGAATTCATCATGTGTTGAATAATGCTCCCGTGTCACCGCGAGCGTCAAGCGGAACCGGGCACGCACGCGCACGCCCTCGCCCGGAGCGCTCCGGGCGAGGGCGTGGCAGGGGAGGTGTGTGGAAGCGGCTCCCTCGCGAAGGCCGTCGCGGGGCCGTGGGGTTCGGGGCCCCCTATGTTCCTCGGGGCGATGCTTCTCGGGGCGCCGTCCCGGGGAGAGGGCGGCGCAGAACGAAGCGGTGCATCCCGCCGTCGAGGCCGACGTCCCGGAAACCCGCCTTGAGCAGCACCCGCTGGGAGGGCAGGTGCCCCGGGTCCGTCTCCGCGCGCACCTCGGCGACCCCCGGCAGGCCCAGGGCCCAGGTGGTCAGGGCGCGCGTCGCCTCGGTGGCGATGCCCCTGCCCCGGTACGTCTCCACCAGGCCGTAGCCGATCTCCACCGAGCCGTTCTCGTCCGGCGCCGAGTGGAATCCGATGTCGCCGACGGTCTCCCCGCCGTCCCGCACCACGATCTGGTAGAGGCCGAAGCCGGGGCGGTAGGCGTCGGCGAGGAACATCCGGGCCACGAGGGCGAGGCCGCCGAGCGTCCCTTCGGAGGGATAGCCCTCGGCCCAACGGGCGCCCGCCGCCGGACGTCCCTTGAGGAGGGGGCCGATCTCCTCCGGGCGCACCTCGCGCAGCGTCAGCCGCGGGGTGGTCAGGACATTGCCCCCGTCCGCGGCAGTGCCCGCGGGCGCGGTCCCTCCCGTCCGGCGGCGCGGCACCGTCAGCGCCTCCGGCCGGACCGGGGCTTCGTACCCCCGCGGGCCGCCGGGTTGCCGCGCCGGGCGGCACGGCCGGCGGCGCGGCGCTCGTACCGCTCGACGGCCCGGTCGTACTCGGCGCGCAGCCGCTTCTCGCCCGGGGCCTCGACCAGACTGCGCAGGGCGTAGGCGAGCAGGACGCCGATGAACCCGATCGTCTTGATCGTGCGCATCGACGGATCGCCGGCGCGGGTGTCGTCCGGATCGCGGGTGTAGTCGCCCAGGGTGCGGGCGAAGGCCATCGAGCTGCAGACCGCGAAGGCCACCACCAGCAGCGTGCTGACCAGGTCGCCCGTCTGGGCGATCGCCATTCCCTCGTACGCCAGCCGCAGTGCGTACGCGCCCGCGGCCGCCGCCAGCAGCGCCCCGAGCGCGAGCCCGATCCGGCGCACCGCGTAACCACCGGAGTGGTCCACCCAGGTGGTGCCGTAGAACCGGATCGGCTCGGGCTCGGGGCGCTCCCGCTGCTCGCTCATGGTGTCGATTATGCGGGTCCGGCCGCGACGGGCGCCGAGGGCGTCAGCCGAGCTTGGTGACGTCCCGCACCGCTCCCTTGTCGGCGCTGGTGGCCATGGCGGCGTACGCGCGCAGGGCGTTCGAGACCTTGCGGTCGCGGTTCTTCGGCGCGTACCGGCCGCCCAGTGCCTCGCGGCGGGCGGCGAGGGTGGCCTCGTCCACCTTCAGCTCGATGGTGCGGTTCGGGATGTCGATGGCGATCGGATCGCCGTCCTCGACCAGGGCGATAATGCCGCCCGCCGCCCCCTCCGGGGAGACGTGGCCGATGGACAGGCCCGAGGTGCCGCCGGAGAAGCGGCCGTCGGTGATCAGCGCGCACTTGGCGCCCAGGCCACGGCCCTTGAGGAAGGAGGTCGGGTAGAGCATCTCCTGCATCCCCGGGCCGCCCTTGGGGCCCTCGTAGCGGATGACGACGACGTCGCCCTCCTTCACCTGCTTGCCGAGGATCTTCTCGACGGCCTCCTCCTGCGACTCGCAGACCACGGCCGGACCGGTGAAGGTCAGGATGGACTCGTCCACGCCGGCCGTCTTCACCACACAGCCGTCCTCGGCGAGGTTGCCGTGGAGGACGGCCAGACCGCCGTCCTTGGAGTAGGCGTGCTCCACGTCGCGGATGCAGCCCTTCGCCGCGTCGGTGTCCAGGGACTCCCAGCGCTCGGACTGGGAGAAGGCGCTGGAGGAGCGGACGCAGCCGGGGGCGGCGTGGAAGAGTTCGACGGCCTCGGGGGACGGGGAACCGCCGCGGATGTCCCAGGTCTTGAGCCACTCGGCCAGGGAGTCGCTGTGGACGGTGTGCACGTCCTCGTTGAGCAGGCCCGCGCGGTACAGCTCGCCCAGGATGGCGGGGATGCCGCCGGCGCGGTGGACGTCCTCCATGTAGTACGAGCCGTTGGGCGCGACCTTGGACAGGCACGGCACCCGGCGCGAGACCGCGTCGATGTCGGCCAGCCCGAAGTCCAGCTCGGCCTCCTGCGCGGCGGCCAGCAGGTGCAGGATCGTGTTGGTGGAGCCGCCCATGGCGATGTCGAGGGCCATGGCGTTCTCGAAGGCGGCGCGGGAGGCGATGGCGCGCGGCAGGACGGAGGCGTCGTCCTGCTCGTAGTGGCGCCTGGCCAGCTCCACGACGGTGCGGCCGGCGTCCTCGTACAGCGCCTTGCGGGCGGTGTGGGTGGCCAGGACCGAGCCGTTGCCGGGCAGCGACAGGCCGATGGCCTCGGTGAGGCAGTTCATCGAGTTGGCGGTGAACATGCCCGAGCAGGAGCCGCAGGTCGGGCAGGCGTTCTCCTCGATGAGGGCCATGTCCTCGTCGGAGACGGCGTCGTTGGCCGACTCGGCGATGGCGCTGATCAGGTCGAGCTTGCGGACCGTGCCGTCGACGAGGGTGGCGCGGCCGGACTCCATCGGGCCGCCGGAGACGAAGACGGTGGGGATGTTCAGCCGCAGGGCGGCCATCAGCATGCCCGGTGTGATCTTGTCGCAGTTGGAGATGCAGATCAGGGCGTCGGCGCAGTGGGCCTCGGTCATGTACTCCACGGAGTCCGCGATCAGGTCGCGGGACGGCAGGGAGTAGAGCATGCCGCCGTGGCCCATGGCGATGCCGTCGTCCACGGCGATGGTGTTGAACTCGCGGGGGATGCCGCCCGCCTCCTTGATCGCCTCGCTGACGATCCGGCCGACCGGCTGGAGGTGGGTGTGCCCGGGCACGAACTCGGTGAAGCTGTTGGCCACCGCGATGATCGGCTTGCCGAAGTCCTCGCGCGCTACGCCCGCGGCCCTCAGGAGGGCACGGGCGCCCGCCATGTTGCGACCGTGGGTGACGGTACGGGACCTCAGCTCGGGCATGGCTGCTCCACTCCTTCGTGAGCCGTGGACACGTCGGCCTGCGGACGGTCCGTGGTACGTGCCGGCCCTGGGGCCGTAGCCTTCGAGCGTACGCTCCCCGCTCAACGTGCGGACGGAAAGTCCGGATGGCAAGACGCCGGTTCACTCTCCGCGCGGGGGTTCTCCGCCGGCGCGCGCGGTGGGGTCCGCGGCCGGAGCGGGTCCGGTCAGGTGGTACTGGACGACCGGTGCGAGCCGCTCGATCAGCTCCTCCGCGCTCTCGGAGGCCAGTGGTTCGAGGCCGATCGCGTAGCGCATGATCACGGTGCCCACCAGTTGGGCCGCGGCCAGCTCCACGCGCAGCTCCCGGTCCGGGGCGTCCAGGGCGCGTGCCACGCGCTTCATCAGCTCCCGCGTCACCATCCCCCGGAAGATCCGGGCCGCGGTCTCGTTGGTGACCGCCGAACGGACGATCGCCAGCAGGGGCGCGCGGGTGGCCGGGTCCTCCCACAGTCCGAGGAAGAACCGGACGAATCGGTGGCCCAGGTCCTCGGGGGAGTCCGGGGCGAGGTGTTCCAGCACGTCCCGGACGGGGGCCAGAGAGAACTCGACGGCCGCCTCGAAGACCTGTTCCTTGGTGCCGAAGTAGTGGTGGACCAGGGCCGGATCGACCTCCGCGCCGCGGGCGATGGCCCGGATCGACGCCTTGTCGTAGCCGCGTTCGGCGAACTCGGCGCGGGCCGAGGCGAGGATGCGGTCGCGTGCGGTCTCCCCCGCCGCGCGGGCGGCCGACGTCGGACGGCCGCGGCGGCGCGCGGGACGCGCGGTGTTCCCGGCGCCCGTTCCGTTCCCGCCGCTCGCCCTGGGGCCGCTCGACTCGGGACCGCTCACTGCCCGGCCGCCGGGGCGGCGGAGCCGAGGTGGAGGCGGGTGAAGGCCAGCGCCTCGGCGAGGTCGGCCTCGCGCTCGGCCGAGGACATCGCCCGCCGGGTGTTGACCTCCACCACCACGTTCCCGTCGAAACCGGACACGGCCAGACGCTCCAGCACCTCGGCGCACGGCTGGTTGCCGCGACCGGGGACGAGGTGCTCGTCCTTCCCGGAGCCCCGACCGTCGGCGATGTGCACGTGCGCCAGGCGGTCGCCCATGCGGTCCACCATGGCGAGGGTGTCGCTGCGGGCCGTGGCCGTGTGGGACAGGTCGAGGGTGAAGTGGCGGTAGTCGTCCTCGGTCGGGTCCCAGGCGGGGGCGTACGCGAGCATCTCGCGGTCGCGGTAGCGCCAGGGGTACATGTTCTCGACGGCGAAGCGCACGTCGGTCTCGTCCGCCATCCGCCACACGCCCTGGACGAACTCCCGGGCGTAGCCGCGCTGCCAGCGGAACGGCGGGTGCACCACGACCGTGCCCGCGCCCAGCTTCTCGGCGGCCTCGCGGGAGCGCTGGAGTTTGGTCCAGGGGTCCTTGGACCAGACCCGCTGGGTGATCAGCAGGCAGGGGGCGTGCACGGCCAGCACCGGGACGCCGTGGAAGTCGGAGAGTCTGCGCAGCGCCTCGATGTCCTGGCTGACCGGATCGGTCCACACCATGACCTCGACCCCGTCGTAACCGAGGCGTGCGGCGATCTCGAAGGCCGTCGCCGTGGACTCCGGGTAGACGGAGGCCGTGGAGAGGGCGACCTTCGGCTTCTTGTCCGGTTCCGAGGAGAGCACCGCTGGATCGACCACGGAGAACAGCCTACGGCGCGGCGCGGAAAGACCCGGCTGCCCGACGGTCTTTCCGGCACGTGTGGGGCGTGAGTGTGGGGAAGCTCACGAGGCGGAGACGGGCGACAGGGCGTCCAGGCGGCGCAGGATGACGCCCTCGCGCAGCGCCCAGGGGCAGATCTCCACCCGCTCCACGCCGAAGAGGTCCATGGCGCCCTCCGCGACCATCGCCCCCGCCAACAACTGTCGGGCCCGGCTCTCGGAGACGCCGGGGAGACCCGCGCGTTCCGCGGCGGACATGCCGGCCAGCTTGGGCACCCACTCCTCCAGGGCGGCGCGGTTCAGCTCGCGCTGCACGAACGCCCCCTCGCCGGAGCGGGGCGCGCCCGCCAGACGAACGAGCTGCTTGAAGGTCTTGGAGGTGGCGACCACGTGATCGGGCGCGCTCAGCCGGCTGAAGTCCCCGACGACCTTGGCTATCTCGTGCCGCACATGGCGCCGCAACGCGCGGACGTCGGCCGGGTCGGGCGGATCGCCGGGCAGCCAGGCCGAGGTGAGGCGCCCCGCGCCCAAAGGGAGGGAGACGGCCGTGTCGGGCTTCTCGTCGATGCCGTACGCGATCTCCAGCGAACCGCCGCCGATGTCGATGACCAGCAGCCTCCCCGCCGACCACCCGAACCAGCGGCGGGCGGCGAGGAACGTCAGCCGCGCCTCGTCCTCGCCGGAGAGCACCCGCAGCTCCACGCCCGTCTCGGCGGCCACGTGCGCCAGGACCCGGTCGGCGTTGGCGGCGTCCCGCACGGCGGAGGTGGCGAACGGCAGCAGGTCCTCCACGCCCTTGTCCTCGGCGATCTCCAGGGCCTCCCGGACGGTGGCGGCGAGCTTCTCCACCCCGTCGGGGCGTATGGCTCCGTCGGAGTCGAGGAGTTCGGCCAGGCGCAGCTCCGCCTTGTGGGAGTAGGCGGGCAGCGGGCGGGCGCCCGGGTGCGCGTCCACCACCAGCAGATGCACCGTGTTCGAACCCACGTCGAGGACACCGAGTCTCATAAGGAGCCACGCTACTGCGGCCGGGCGAGCCTCATGGACCGGACGGAGGTGCATACCCTGGGGGCGTGACGAAGACGAAAACGGCGAACCAGGGCAAAGGTCGGAACGTCGGAGGTGAACCGCGGCGGGCCAGGGACGAGGAGGTCGGCCTCGACCACACCCGGATGTGGGTGGAGTTCCCCGACCCGGCGGACGACGAGCAGGTGTTCCGCTGCGACCTGACGTGGTTGACCTCCCGCTGGGGCTGTGTCTTCGGTCGAGGCTGCCAGGGCGTCCGCGCGGGGCGCGCGAGCGACGGCTGTTGCACGCTCGGGGCACACTTCTCCGACGAGGAGGACGAGCAGCGCGTGGCGGCGCACGCGGCACGCCTCACGCCCGAACTCTGGCAGTTCCACGCGGAGGGAAACTCCGAGCGCGGCTGGGTCGAGGTGACCGAGGACGGTGAGCGACAGACCCGACGGCACCAGGGCGCGTGCATCTTCCTCAACCGCCCCGGTTTCCCGGCCGGCTCTGGCTGCGCGCTGCACACGATGGCGCTGCGGGAGGGCCGCGAACCGCTGGAGACCAAGCCGGACGTCTGCTGGCAACTGCCGATCCGGCGGACGTTCGAGTGGGTGGAGTTGCCGGACGGCGAGCAGAAGCTGTACGTCTCGATCGGCGAGTACGACCGCCGTGGCTGGGGCCCGGGCGGACACGACCTCCACTGGTGGTGCACCAGCGCTCCGTCCGCCCACCAGGCCGCCGAACCGGTGTACGTCTCGTACCGACCGGAGCTGACGGAGCTGATGGGGCCGGCAGGGTACGAGCGACTGGCCCGGCTGTGCGAGGAGCGGTTGGCGGCCGGGCCGTCGGTGCCCGCCCCGCACCCGGCGGACAGGCCTCTCCTCCCGATCGTCGACGTCGGCACGTCGAGCGCCTCGGCATCGGACCGGCAGGATCGGTCGGACGTTCCCGGTCGATGAGCCGGATGCCCGGATGACGTGGTGAGGGGCCGCCCGGCAGCGGCTCGCGGCGACCGTGCGGGAGTCGGCGACTTCCGGCCGCGTGCACGGCGGATCGGTGTGGCGTTCGTTCTCGCATGCCCCGAGCCTGCCGGTGAGCCGCCTCCCCGCACCTCCGCCTTCCGCCAGGACACACCCCTGTCCTTCGTCAGGGGTCGCGGGACGTGACCGAACCGCCTCCGGCCCCGTGTCAGGGCCACCGTGGCGCACCGGCGGCCCGAGCCTCCTAGTCCGCCTCCGCCGGCGGGGTCGTCGGGGTCGGTGAGGACTGGGGCGGCTGGTCGGACGGCTCCGGCGCGCTGGTGGGAGGCGGGTCGGAGGGCTCCGGCGCCGGGGGGTCGGACGGCCGCGGGTCGGCGGGCACCGGCGCGGTGCCGCGTCCCTGGAGGGTGATCACGGCCTTGGCCGGGTGGATCGAGATCCGCGCCGTCCACGTGCCGGCGGGTTCCCGCGCCCGGTCCACGGTGACCGTGATCGTGACCGACTCGCCCGGCCGCAGTGTCCCGTGCGTACGGCTCAGCCGCAGCCAGGGCGCGTCCACGGTGACGGACCACCGAACCGGACGGCTCCCGGAGGCGGCGAGCGTGACGAGCGTGGCGTCCCCGGCGGGCTGCGCCTCGACCGTCAGCCGTCCCGGGCCCGTGGAATCGTCCTTGCCCGTGCCGTCCTCGCCCGCCTCCTCGGACCCGTCCGGGTCCGGGACGGACGTCTCCCCGTCCCGACCGTCGGCCACGTCGACGCGGAGGTCGTTCCCGTCGCGGGAGGTGTCGGTGCTCCCGACCCGGCCCTGGTTCCCGTGGATGCCGTACGGGTCCCCCCGGTCGTTCCGCTCGGCCGCCGAGACCGGGGCGCTGCCCGGACCGGCGTCCACCGGCGGGGCCCCGCGGTACGCCGCCCACAGCGCGAGCACCGGCGCGGCGACGACCGTCGCCACGACCGTGGTGGTCACCGCGCGGCTGCGCAGCCGGTCGAAGCGTTCGGCGCGGTCCCTGACCCCGACGGGGAAGCCGCGCCGGTCGAAGCGCGGGGTGTGCCGGGCCCGTGCGCGCAGCGCGGCGAGCATGGCGGCGTGCACCTCCGGGCGCGGCGCCTTCAGCACGGTGAGCGCTCCGGTGTCCGCGGGCGCGGTGCCGGGCCACGGGCCGCCCGCCAGGACCCGCTCGGCGGTGCGGCGGCACTCGGGGCACTCGTCCACGTGCCGCACCAGCTCCCGGCGCAGCGCACTGCCCAGCAGCACCTCCCGATCCCCGGCGAGCCGGGCCACGGCCGCGCAGCCGCCCCGATCCAGGACGGCGAGCGCGGTGCGGGTGCGCTCCACCTCGCAGGCGCCGCTGGAGAGCAGCAGCTCGGTGCCGTCGTGGTCCAGGCCGAGCACGGCGGCGACCTCGTGGACGGGCAGGTGGTGGCGCACGGCCAGTTCCAGGGCCTCGCGCTGCTCGGGGCTCGTGCCGGCGGCCTCCGGCCAGGCGAGCGCGGTCAGCTCGCGGCGGCGCGCGGTGGCGACGGGGCCGGGGAGCTCGGGAGGCTCGGGGCGGTTCCGCTGTTCGGCGAGGCGCCGCAGGCAGGACCAGCGGGCCAGCGCGTACAGCCAGGCCCGGTGCAGCGCCGTGTCGCCGGGGGTGCGGCCTCTGCGGCGCTGCCGTTCGGCGACGGCCAGGGCCTCGCCCAGGGCGGTGATGGCCGCCTCGTGCTCGCACATGACGGACAGGCAGTACGTGAACAGCCCGTCCAGGTGGTCCAGGTAGGGGCCGAAGCGCACCGGCGGCTGCGCCGCAGCGCGGTGCGTGCCACGGTGCGCCCGGTGTGCGCCGGTGGGATGCGTGGGGTGCTCGCGCCGAGTGCTCATCACCCAGCCGACCGTAGGCGGAAGGCCGACGATCCCTGGCGATGCTTGCGCGGGTTTAACCCTTACGGGTGACAACTTGCGGGAAAACGCACAAACGCACAGTGAAGACGGAGGAACGGCCGGGGGAAGGTCGGAGGTGAAGCGGGGGAAGGCGGGAAAGCAAGGGACCGACGAGCGTGGCGGGCCCGGCTCGGAGCGCCGATCGGTACCGCGGCCCCGGGTGTCGACCGGGGTCTGCCGAGCCGCCCACCGGGATGCCGACCGAGGCGTCGGCCGAGACGCCGGTCCGCGGTGTCAGAGGCTCCGACTACCGTGAGGCCCATGGCTGCCCGCAAGTCGTCCGCCAAGGACCGTCCCTCCTACCGCTGCTCCGAGTGCGGCTACACCACGGTCAAGTGGCTCGGCCGCTGCCCGGAGTGCCACGCCTGGGGCACCGTCGAGGAGGTGGGCGGCGCGCCGGCGGTCCGCACCACCGCGCCCGGCCGGGTCTCGGCTCCCGCGCTGCCCATCGCCCAGGTGGACGGACAGGTGGCCACCGCGCGCGGCACGGGCGTGCCCGAGCTGGACCGGGTGCTCGGCGGCGGCCTGGTGCCGGGTGCCGTGGTGCTGCTCGCCGGCGAGCCGGGCGTGGGCAAGTCCACCCTGCTGCTGGACGTGGCGGCCAAGGCCGCCGGTCCCGACCACCGCACCCTCTACGTCACCGGCGAGGAGTCCGCCGGGCAGGTGCGGCTGCGGGCCGACCGGATCGGGGCGCTCGACGAACACCTGTACCTGGCCGCCGAGACGGACCTCGCCGCGGTGCTGGGACACCTGGACGAGGTGAAGCCCTCGCTGCTGGTCCTGGACTCCGTCCAGACGGTGGCCTCCGCGGAGATCGACGGTGCGCCGGGCGGCATGGCGCAGGTGCGGGAGGTGGCCGGGGCGCTGATCCGCGCCTCCAAGGAACGCGGGATGTCCACGCTGCTGGTGGGGCACGTCACCAAGGACGGGGCCATCGCCGGGCCCCGCCTGCTGGAGCACCTGGTGGACGTGGTGCTGCAGTTCGAGGGTGATCGGCACGCCCGGTTGCGGCTGGTGCGCGGGGTGAAGAACCGCTACGGGGCGACCGACGAGGTCGGCTGTTTCGAGCTGCACGACGAGGGGATCACGGGGCTGGCCGACCCGTCGGGGCTGTTCCTGACCCGACGGGACGAACCGGTGCCGGGCACCTGCCTGACCGTCACCCTGGAGGGGCGCCGTCCCCTCGTCGCCGAGGTCCAGGCCCTGACGGTGGACTCCCAGATCCCGTCTCCCCGGCGCACCACCTCGGGGTTGGAGACCTCGCGGGTGTCGATGATGCTGGCCGTCCTCGAACAGCGGGGGCGGATCACCGCCCTGGGCAAGCGCGACATCTACACCGCCACCGTCGGCGGGGTGCGGCTGTCGGAGCCCGCCGCGGACTTGGCCATGGCGCTCGCGCTGGCCAGCGCCGCCGGCGACACTCCGCTGCCGAAGAACCTGGTGGCGATCGGGGAAGTGGGGCTGGCGGGCGAGGTCAGGCGGGTCACCGGGGTGCAGCGCCGGCTGGCCGAGGCGGCACGCCTGGGCTTCTCCCACGCCCTGGTGCCGGTCGATCCGGGCAAGGTGCCGGCGGGGATGCGGGTGACGGAGGTCACGGACATAGGGGACGCGCTGCGGATGCTGCCGGCCCGGCCCCGTCGGAGCGCGCCACAAGACGCCGACGGCCGCCGGTAGACTTTGCCCTGGTCTCGCCCGTACGTACGCATGACCCGAAGGAGTGCCGTGGCAGCCAATGACCGGGCAGCAGCCGGCTCCGACGGCCTGATGCGCGCCTCGCTGAGCGCCGTCGCGCCGGGTACCGCCCTGCGCGACGGCCTGGAACGCGTTCTGAGGGGGAACACCGGCGGGCTCATCGTCCTGGGCATGGACAAGACCGTCGAGTCGCTGTGCACCGGCGGTTTCGTGCTGGACGTGGAGTTCAGCGCGACGCGCCTGCGCGAACTGTGCAAGCTGGACGGCGCGCTGATCCTCGACAAGGACATCACCAAGATCGTACGGGCGGGCGTCCAGCTCGTTCCGGACGCCTCGATCCCCACGGAGGAGACGGGGACCCGGCACCGCACCGCGCAGCGGGTGTCGATCCAGACCGGTTTCCCGGTGGTGTCGGTGAGCCAGTCGATGCGGCTGATCGCCCTGTACGTCGACGGCCAGCGGCGGGTGCTGGAGGACTCGGCGGCGATCCTGTCCCGGGCCAACCAGGCGCTGGCGACGCTGGAGCGGTACAAGCTGCGTCTGGACGAGGTGGCGGGCACGCTCTCCGCGCTGGAGATCGAGGACCTGGTGACCGTCCGCGACGTCTCCGCGGTCTCACAGCGGCTGGAGATGGTGCGCCGGATCGCCACGGAGATCGCCGAGTACGTGGTGGAGCTGGGCACGGACGGGCGGCTGCTCTCCCTCCAGCTCGACGAGTTGATCGCGGGCGTGGAGCCGGAGCGCGAGCTGGTCGTCCGCGACTACGTGCCCGAGCCGACCGCGAAGCGGTCCCGCACGGTCGGCGAGGCGCTGGCCGAGTTGGACCGGCTCTCCCAGACCGAGCTGCTCGACCTGCCCACGGTGGCCCGGGCGTTGGGGTACAGCGGCTCGCCCGAGTCTCTGGACTCGGCGGTCTCACCGCGTGGTTACCGCTTGCTGGCGAAGGTGCCGCGGCTGCCGAACGCCGTGATCGAGCGGCTGGTCGAGCACTTCGGCGGGCTGCAGAAGCTGCTGGCCGCGAGCGTGGACGACCTGCAGACCGTCGACGGCGTCGGCGAGGCGCGGGCCAGGTCGGTCCGTGAGGGCCTGTCGCGGCTGGCGGAGTCCTCGATCCTGGAGCGGTACGTCTAGCGGCGCCGCGGTCTCGCGGACGGGGCCCGGGGCTCGGCCCCGCTCGAGGGCCGAGCCCTTCGTTCCGGTCCCGTTGCGTCTCGGGCCCGTGGTCGGGTGGGAGGTCAGTCCTTGGTGAGGACGAACGAGGTGCGCACCTTCTCCTCCAGCCCCTCGATCTCGGCCTCGACCAGATAGGTGCCCGCCTTGGCGGTGTCGCGCGGGGTGGCGCACCCGGGGGTGCTGTGGCGGCGGTCCCACTCCAGGGTGTGGACGGCCGTGCCGCCCGCCGGGACCCGGTAGAAGGCGGTGCTCCTGCCCTTGGAGCAGTCCTCGGACTTCCAGACCTTCTCGCCCCCGCCCCCGGCCTCGGTGATGGTGAAGACGGTGCCCTCACCGCCGAAGTCGACCTTGCAGGCGCCGTCGCCCTCGTTGCGCACGGTCAGCCGGAAGGTGGGCTTCTCTCCGGGCGCGTACCGGTTCTCGACGCTGCGCAGCGTCACCTCGACCGAGCCGGGACGACAGTTCGGGAGGCCGGAATCGGCCGGCACGGCCTCGGCGCCGCCCGAAACGCCGGTGTCCGCACCACCGTTCGCGCCCCCGTCCGCGCCGCCCGCGCCGCCGTTCACGGCGCCGCCTCCCTCGCCGTCGGCACCCTCGGAACCTCCTGTGCCGCCCAAGCCACCCGAACCGCCCGTCGCACCGCCGTCCACGCCGCCGTCCGCACCGCCCGCGCCGCCGCTCACCTCGTCGCGCCCGCCGGGATGTTCGCTGATCAGAGACTCGGAGGAGGAGGGCCCGGGTGTGATGGTGCTGGGGGCGTGACCGCCGTCCCGCCCGCTGCTCTGGTCGTTTCCGCCGTCACCGCCGGAACTCCCGGACCTGACCGCCCAGAAGACGAGCAGCCCCAAGACCAACAGGAGCGCAAGCACAACCGCCCTTCGCCGCCAGTAAATGGAGGAAGGAAGGGGTCCAACCGGATGGCGCAGAGATCCCACGCGCAAACCTTACGAGACATCAAGTACCCAGACGGTCTTACCCGCCGCACAGGTGGTCAACTTTTATGATGAACGGCCTCGCGGGGTCTGACGATCGTCAGGGGCGACACCCGACGATCGCCAGGTGTGACCGCCTCGTCGCCTTCCGTACCGTTCACGCATGAGCAGTGATCTTCACAGCGGTCTCCACGACGACCTTTATCGCGACGTCACCGATTTCGCGCACGACACTCCCGGTTGGGTGCACGCCCTCGCCGAGTACGGCACCGAGGGCGGAATCCTGATTCTCCTCGCGCTCCTCGCCGCGGCGTGCTGGCGGGTCCGGCGCGCCCGGGCGCGAACGTTCGCACGGGCTCTGCTCGGCCCGGTGGGGGTGGCGGTGGCGTACGGCGTCAGCGAGACCGTCAAGTTGCTCGTGCGGGAGGAGCGGCCGTGCAGGACCGTGGTGGGCGCGGCGGTTCCCATCGCGCCCTGCCCGGAGTCGGGCGACTGGTCCTTCCCCAGCAATCACGCCACCATCGCCCTCGGTTCGGCGGTGGCCGTCGTGCTCGCCTGGCGGGCGATGGCCTGGGTGGTGCTGCCCCTGGCGATACTGACGGCGTTCTCACGGGTGTTCATCGGCGTGCACTACCCGCACGACGTGGTGGCGGGCGCGGTGTTGGGCACGGTCGTGGTGTTGTCGGTGACGTGGGTGGCGACGCGACCGGCGGCCGTGTTGGCGGACCGGGTGCGCGCGCGGCTGGGTCACACCAGCCCTGCCTCGTAGGCGACGATCGCCGCCTGGACTCGGTTGCCGACCTCCAACCGGTCCAGGATGGCGCTCACATAGCCCTTCACGGTGCCCTCGGTGAGGTGCAGACGCCTCGCGATCTCCGCGTTGGAACATCCCTCTCCGACGAGGGCGAGGACTTGGCGTTCGCGGCTGGTGAGTGCCTCGGTGCGCGCTCGGGCAGCCGCGCCACGTGCCATACGGTGAGCGCCCAACTCGCTGATGACGTGCCGGGCGACCTTCGGGGAGAGGAAGGCGCCGCCGTCGGCCGCGGCCCGCACGCCGGAGAGCAGCTCGTGCGGATCACCGGACTTCAACAGGAAACCACTGGCGCCGCCACCGAGCGCGCGAGTGATGTAGGCGTCTTCGGAGAAGGTGGTCAGGATGACGACGGCGGTGTCCGGAACGGCCCGTACGATCTGCTCACCGGCGGCCAGCCCGTCCAGGCGTGGCATGCGGATGTCGAGCAGGGCCACGTCCGGCCGGTGGGCGCGGGCGAGTTCGACGGCCTCGCGTCCGTCGTCGGCCTCCGCGACCACCTCGATCCCGGAATCCGCGGAGAGGATGGCCCGCACCCCGGCGCGGATCATCGCCTCGTCGTCGGCAAGCAGTACGCGGATCGCCCCGGCTCCCGCCGTCCCCGTTTTCCCCGCCTCATCCCCCGTCACTTCGCTCTCCCTCCACGGTGCTTCCGTCATCCCCGGTTCCGCCGCTTTCCCGTTCGACGCTTTCTCGTTCGGCGCCTCGTTCGGCGTCGCCTCGAAGGCCGTCATCCCGACCTCCGTTCCCCCTGTTCTCGTGGCCCTGGCTCTCGTCGTTCCGGCCCTCGCCACCGGGCTCTCCCCCCATCGGCACGATGGTCTTCTCGATCAGACGGTCGTCGGCGAAGCACAGCCGGTAGGTCGCCACACTGGTGAACAATTCGCCGCTGGTCCGGTAGTACTCGCAGCGGGCTCCGGGCGGAGGGGCGGGCGCACGGTCGACCGGCGGGTCGAAGATCGCCCGATCGGGCAGGCCGCGCCGAACATCGGTCTCCACGTCGCCGACGCGCAACCGCTCGTACGTCGCGCGGGGCAGTACGGAGTGGGTGGTGGTGTAGGCGTACCAACCGAGGACGGCCGACACCACGGTGATCGCGGCGCCGCCCGCCGCCATGGACGTCCTCAGCATCCAACGCCGTCCCACCCGCTGCTGCTGGACGAGCCGGAGGGCCGCGATGTCGATCTCCTCCGCCCCCGCTCCCAGCGTGACTCCCCGTACGTCGAGCCCCCGCGCACCGGCCCCGGCCCGGTTCCCGGCCGTGTACGGCAGCCTGGCCCGGACTTCGAACCCGCCGTCCGGCCGCTTGCCCGCGGTGAACCTCCCGCCGACCAGCCGCACCCGCTCCCGCAGGGCGGCCAACCCGCTGCCGCACCCCGGGGCGGACCGGTGGCCAAAGGCGCCCCGGGGACCCCGGGCGCCGTCCGGTGCCTCCGGTGGCGGTGGCTCGTTGACGACGGTCACCGTGGCCGCGTCCGGGCCGCGCTCGACGGCCACGGTGACGGCGGCTCCGGGGGCGTGCTTGGCCACGTTGGTCAGCGCCTCCTGCACCACCCGATGGGCTGCCCGCTCCACCGGCTCCGGCAGTCCTCCGGTGTCCTCGACCGCCGACCGCACCCGCAGTCCGGAGCCGGCCGCCCGCTCCACCAAGGCGGCGATCGACTCCCCGACCGGGGCCAGCGGGGCCTGCCCGGCCCCGTCCCGCCGGCTCCGGTCACGCCCTCCGAAGGGGCCATCGTCGCGCAGGACGCCGATGATCTCGCGCAGCCGTTCGGTCGCGTCGGACGCGGCGGCGCGCACCTCCCCCGCCGCCGCACGGTGCTCCTCGGCCAATCCCGGTGTCACCTGCAGCGCCCCGGCACGCAGCGCGATCAGGCTCAACTCGTGGCCGAGCGCGTCGTGCATGTCCTCGGCGATCCGGGCACGCTCGCGCAGCCGGGCCCGCTCGGCCACCATCGTCCGCTCGCGCTCCAACTGCGCCGCGCGATCCAGCAGGGCGCGCACCAGGGCCCGGTCCTGACGGCGGTAGCGGCCCGCGAGCCACGGGAAGACGGAGCCGAAGAGCAAGGTCCCGACGAGGACGAGCCACACCATGACCGGATCGGGTGCCCTCAACGGAACCAGGGCCGTCCCGACCGCGGCGACCGCGGCGAAGGCCCGCAGCGCGCTCCGCGTCCGCTCCGCCCTGAACCCCAGCACGGCGGCGAAACCCGCCAGCGCCGGCCCGTAGGAGAGGGTGAACAGCCCCGGCGAGGCGGCCAGCGAGAGCCCCGCGGCCAACAGCCAGCTCACCACCGGGCGGGTACGGGCCAGGGCCACCGCCACGGCCAGCACCGCCGGCCCGCCCATCGTCCACCACCACTCCACGGGGCCGGTGCGGCCGTACCGGTCGCCCAGCGCCACGGGAACGCAGACCACCGCCCACGCCAGGGTGCCGCGTACGGCGGTACGTACTCTCACCCTCGCGACGCTACCGGCCATCCGTGTTCCACGCCCCTGACGAAAGTCAGGTGTGCGCAGGTGGGGTGGGACGGGAGCGTGAGCACGACGGAGCACGACATGGGGTACGAAGGGTGGTCCCGGAGGCCCCACCGGCGCGGACCGCTGCGTCGCCGCGCCCCGCCATGTCAGGATCGGAAGCGCCATGACTGCGACCACATCCGAGCACAGCGCCACCGGTCTCCATACGACCGATCCCCGTCCCCCCGAGTCCCCCGCCCCCACCGACCTCCACGCCCCCGTCATCGAGTGGTTCGATCGACACGCCCGTGACCTGCCCTGGCGCCGCCCCGAGGCGGGTGCCTGGGGGGTCATGGTCAGTGAGTTCATGCTCCAGCAGACGCCCGTCAACCGGGTGCTGCCCGTCTACGAGCAGTGGCTCGCCCGCTGGCCCCGTCCCGCCGACCTGGCCGCCGAGCCGCCCGGCGAGGCCGTGCGCGCCTGGGGGCGGCTGGGCTACCCGCGCCGAGCCCTGCGCCTCCACGGCGCCGCCGCCGCCATAACGGAACGGCACGGCGGCGACGTGCCCCGCGAGCACGCCCAGCTCCTCGCGCTGCCGGGCGTGGGCGAGTACACGGCCGCGGCCGTGGCCTCCTTCGCCTACGGGCAGCGGCACGCGGTGCTGGACACCAACGTCCGGCGCGTCTTCGCCCGCGCCTTCGGCGGACGGGAGTTCCCGCCGACCGCCACCACCGCCGCCGAGCGCAGGCTCGCCCGGGCCGTCCTGCCGGAGGACGACGCGACGGCGGCACGCTGGGCCGCGGCGACGATGGAGCTGGGCGCCCTGGTGTGCACGGCCCGACGGCCGGATTGCGCGCGCTGTCCGATCGCGGACCTGTGCGCCTGGCGCCGAGCGGGCTCCCCCGCGCACGACGGTCCGCCGCGCCGCGGCCAGAGTTACGCGGGCACCGACCGCCAGGTGCGCGGCAGGCTGCTGGCCGTCCTGCGGGAGGCGGTGGAACCGGTGCCCCAGTCCGTCCTGGACGAGGTGTGGGAC
This sequence comes from Streptomyces megasporus, assembly GCF_000718985.1. Taxonomy (GTDB): domain Bacteria; phylum Actinomycetota; class Actinomycetes; order Streptomycetales; family Streptomycetaceae; genus Streptomyces; species Streptomyces megasporus. The sequence continues at coordinate 19,707 of NZ_JODL01000047.1, forward strand.
GAGCCGGTGCAGCGGGCCCGCGCACTGGACGGGCTGGTGGCGGACGGGCTGGTGGAGCCGTTGGAGGGCGGCGTCTACCGGCTGCCCCAGAGCCGGCCCCGGGGCATGTGACACGGGGTGCGGCGCCCGACGCCGCACCCCGCCCGTCCTCCGTGTCCGTCCCGCGCGTCCATCCCGCCCCCGGCCGTTACACAACCGTCGGACAGCCGTGCGGTGTCCGTGCCCTTCCCGTGCGGTGAGTCGCAACACCTCCTCCGTAGCGTCCCTGCCCTGACCGGCCACGACGGGGCACTGACGAGGAGCCGCGGGGGATCCGCGCGGTGAAGTGGGAGGCGGGCATGACCACCACGGCGACGGAACCACGGGCGACGGCACCGCGGACGCCGGAACCACGGACGCCGGAACCACGAGAACTGGACTTCGAGGAGTACGTCCGCACCCGGCAGGACGCCCTGCTGCGCACCGCGCGCCGCCTCGTCGCCGACCCGCTGGACGCCCAGGACCTGCTCCAGACCGCCCTGGCCCGCACCTACGGCCACTGGGACGCCATCGCGGACAAGTCGCTGGCGGACGCCTACCTGCGCCGTGTGATGCTCAACACCCGCACCCAGTGGTGGCGCTCCCGACGGCTGAACGAGATCCCCACCGAGACGCCGCCGGACGTGGTCGGCGTGGACGACGGCTTCGAACAGTACGCCGACCGCTCCCTGCTCCTCGACATACTGGGCACGCTGGCGCCCAAACAGCGCAGCGTGGTCGTCCTGCGTCACTGGGAGCAGTTGGACACCCAGGAGACGGCGGCGACGCTGGGCATGTCACCGGGTACGGTCAAGAGCACTCTGCACCGTGCGCTGGCACGGTTGCGCGAGGAACTGGACGAACGCACCCGCCGGGAGCGCGGGGAAGGTGACGTGGGGATGGCGAACAGACGGTGCCGTTGACGCCCGGTGCCCGAACGGCGGTGGCGTCGGCCGGTGCCGTCGTCGTCCTGCTGGCGTTCACACTGGCCGGCTGCGACAGCGGCGGCGTGCGGATAGAGACGTCCGCCGCGCCCACCACCGACGTCCCGCGCCCGCACGCGTCTCCGCTGACCGCGCCCCCGCCCTCCTCCCCCACCCAGGGGGGGGGGCGCAGAAGAGCGAAGAGAGGGAAGAAATGACCTACATCCTCTGGAGCTGAGGGGCGCGGGCGGCGGTGG
>NZ_JODL01000048.1 GCF_000718985.1 Streptomyces megasporus
CCGGTTACATTCCGAACCCGGAAGCTAAGCTCTTCAGCGCCGATGGTACTGCACGGGGGACCGTGTGGGAGAGTAGGACGCCGCCGAACGATTTGTTGTGGAGGCCCCGTCGGGCAGGTTCCGACGGGGCCTCTTCGCGTTTTCGCGTTAGAGTGGCGCATGCGCTACGACCTGGTGATCTTCGACAACGACGGTGTCCTCGTGGACAGTGAGCCGATATCCAACAGGATTCTCGCGGCCTACCTGACCGAGTTGGGACACCCGACCACGTACGAGGATTCCATCAGGGATTACCTGGGTTCCGCCGTGCACCGAATTCACGACTTGATTCTGGAGCGTTCGGGGAAGCGGCTCCCCGAGGAATTCGACGCTGTTTTCCACGGCCGTGTCTTCGATGCCTTCCAGCGTGATCTCCTGCCCGTTCCGGGCGTCGACGAGGTGCTGCGGGGGCTCGATGCCGAGGGGGTGCCGTACTGCGTGGCCTCGTCCGGAAGCCATGAACGAATTCGAGTGGCGTTGCGCAGGACCGGGCTGTACGACAGGTTCGACGAGAAGCGCATCTTCAGTTCTCAGGACGTGGGGCGGGGGAAGCCGGCTCCGGATCTCTTCCTGTATGCCGCCGAGGTGATGGGTGTGCCGGCGGAGCGCTGCGCCGTGGTCGAGGACAGCCCGCTGGGCGTGCGGGCGGCCGTTGCCGCGGGCATGGACGTCTACGGCTACACCGCGATGACGCCGGGGGAGAAGATGACGGGAGCCACGGCGCTGTTCTCCAGGATGGACGAGCTGCCCGCGCTGATCGTCTGAATGCCCGGGCCGTTCCCGCCGTCGTGGTGTGGGTGGCCGCGTGGTTCCCCGGTGCGACCGATACGGTGACGGGTATGAGCGGCGGCGCACAATTGATGTGGGACGAGGCGGTCACCGGTTACGACTTCGGGTCGGGGCACCCGATGGATCCGGTGCGGCTCGACCTGACCATGAAGCTTGTCGAGGCGTTCGACCTACCCCGCTCCTCGGGGCTGAAGGTGGTCGCCGCCGCGGCGGCGGACGACGCCACGCTGCGGCTCGTGCACCGCTCCGACTACATCGACACCGTGCGTCGGGTGTCGGCCGATCCCCGGTCGGCGGACGGTTCGTACGGTCTCGGCACCGAGGACGACCCGGCCTTCGCGGGGATGCACGAGGCCTCGGCGTTGATCGCCGGGCAGTCCGTCGGGGCCGCGGAGGCGGTATGGCGCGGGGACGCGCTGCACGGCGTCAACTTCTCCGGCGGGCTGCACCACGCGATGCCGGGGGCGGCCGCCGGTTTCTGCGTCTACAACGACGCTTCCCTGGCCATCGCCCGGCTGTTGGAGCTGGGGGCCGAGCGGGTCGCGTACCTGGACGTGGACGTGCACCACGGAGACGGTGTGCAGGCGGCGTTCTGGAACGATCCGAGGGTTCTGACGATCTCGATGCACGAACACCCCCGCATGCTCTTCCCCGGCACCGGCTGGCCCGAGGAGACCGGAGGGGAGAAGGCGGAGGGCAGCGCGGTGAACATCGCGTTGCCGCCGGGCACCTCGGACGGCGGCTGGTTGCGGGCGTTGCACGCCGTGGTGCCGGATCTGCTGGCCGCCTTCCGGCCGCAGGTACTGGTCACCCAGCACGGCGCGGACACGCACATCGAGGACCCTCTCGCCCACCTGGCGGTGACCGTCGACGCCCAGCGGGTGGCCGCGGTCGCCTGCCACGCCTGGGCGCACGAGTACGCCGAGGGGCGCTGGGTGGCGCTCGGCGGTGGCGGCTACGCGGTCGTCGAGGTCGTGCCGCGGTCCTGGACGCACCTGGTGGCGATCGCGGCGGGCGAGCCGATCCCGCCGGAGACCATGATCCCGGAGGACTGGCGGCGGCAGGTGTACGCGAGGACGCGGATGGACGGCCCCCGGCGGATGACGGACGGACGCGAGCCGGTGTGGTCGGAGTGGGGGGCGGGATACGACCCGGCGAGCGCGCTGGACCAGGCGGTGCTCGCCACGCGCCGTGCGGTGTATCCCTCGCACGGTCTGCTGCCGTGACCCTCGGGCCGGTCGCCGCACAGTCGTCCGGAGGGTGGTTCTCGGGGGTTTCGGCGCCGTAGGGGGCCGTCGGTCCGCCAGGATGCTGCGGGTGAGAGGCGTGTTGAGCGTGGACGCCCTGCGCGCGCACCTGTTGGAGGCCCGGCTGGCGGGGCCCATCGCGACCACCCGGGAGAAGAGCCTGGATCGGTACCGGCTTTTCGCCGCGGGTGATCCTCGGGTGCTGCTCGGCCTCGAGCCCGAGGGGGAGTGGACGGTGCCGAGACTGGTCGAGCTGGTGGCGCGCAGGTGCGGGGTGCCGCCCGATCCGGGGCGTGTGGCCGGGCCGGACACGGTCGAGCCGGAGCGGACGATCGCCGCTCTGGACGCGTTCGCGGAGCGGTTGGGCAGGGCCGCCCGGTGTCGTTCGCCGGTGCTGCTGGGGACCGGACACCCCCACCGTCTCCTGGGTTTCTACGTTCCCTTGGCCAGGGCGCTCTCGGCGGCGGGATGTCATGTGCTCACCCCGGCGCAGGGTAAACGTATCGACATAACGACCAGGTTCGGCGTACGTCCGCACAGTCTTCGGTACGTACGGGGAGTTGCGTTGATCCGCGAGGTGGGGGTGCGATCCGCGTCCAATGCGCCGGGCGCACACTCCCATTCGCCTCTGCCCGTGCGGACGGTCCTCGACGCCGCCGCTGCCGCCGGCGGTCCGCTCCCACACCTGGTGATCGGGGACCACGGATGGGTGTGCGGCGCAGGTCAGCTAGGTTTCGAGGCGATCGGGCCGGCGGATACGGACGATCCCGCGGTGTTCGTCGGGGAGGCGGAGGGAAAGGTGCGCGTGGCGGTCCCGATGGATGACTCGGCGCGTCCGGACCGCTACCGTCCGCTTGCTTGTTATGTGCTCAATCGTTCCTGTCTGTCACTTTAGGGAGTGATGGCCACTCCTCTTCCCCACTTGCATCACCCGCACCTAATCTGGGGAGGAGCGCGCATGCGAGCAGGAGTCACCGGAGGGGAAGCCGGTGCCCGACATGTGCGGAAGGTTCAGGTGTGACATGGGTGCTGCCGAGAGGCCTTTGAACGAGGTCGTGTTCCTGACCGTGGCGGAAGTGGCCGCGGTGATGCGAGTGTCCAAGATGACCGTGTACCGCCTGGTGCACAGCGGTCATCTGCCGGCGATCCGGGTCGGCAGGTCCTTCCGGGTGCCGGAGCAGGCCGTCCACGAATACCTCCGCGGTTCCTACGTGGGGGTGGAGAAGAGCGCTTAGTTCCCCGAAGCGGGGGGCTTGTGGATCCCTTGTGTCACAACCATCACTCGACGCCGGGTAGGCTGAGCGGATGTAGGTCGTGTGGGCTCGGACGCCCCGCACCGAGTGACGAAGTGAGCGAGGGTAAGTTCGTGGGCTCTGTTATCAAGAAGCGGCGCAAGCGAATGGCCAAGAAGAAGCACCGCAAGCTGCTCAAGCGCACACGCGTGCAGCGCCGCAACAAGAAGTGAGCGGGCGCGCCGCCCACTGACCACCGCCCTCCCACCGCCGTGTCGGTGGGAGGGCGGTGGCGTTCCGCCGCGGGGCCGTGCTCACCCGATACGGTGGCGGTGAGGGCCGGGGCGACCGCCACCGGGGGCCGCCGCAAGCCGAGAACGCTGAGAGGGAGCATCCGTTGGGCAAGGTCGTGCTCGTCACCGGAGTCGCCCGACAGCTCGGTGGGCGCTTCGTACGACGGATTCTGCGCGATCCCGACGTCGACCGGGTCGTCGGTGTGGACGCCCTGCCGCCCGCACACCACCTCGGCGGCGCCGATTTCGTCCGCATCGACATCAGGCAACCGGCCATCGCCGGAGTGCTCGCCGAGTACGGCGTGGACACCGTCGTCCACCTGGACGTCAGCGGCATACCGCTGCTGCCGCGCGGCTCGCGGGCAGCGGTGAAGGAGACCAACGTCATCGGGACGATGCAGCTCCTGGGCGCGTGCCAGAAGACCCCGTCCGTGCGGCGGTTGGTGGTGAAGTCCAGCACGAACGTCTACGGGTCCTCGCCCCGCGATCCGGCGGTCTTCACCGAGACCATGGTGCCCAAGGCGCTGCCCGGCGGCGGTTTCGCCAAGGACATCGTGGAGGTCGAGGGGTATGTGCGCGGGTTCGCCCGGCGCCGTCCCGACGTGGCCGTGACCGTGCTGCGCTTCGCCAACATCCTCGGTCCGAGCGCGGACACGCCGCTCGCGGAGTACTTCAGGCTGCCCGTGCTGCCGACCGTCCTCGGCTACGACCCGCGTCTGCAGTTCGTGCACGGGGACGACGTCGTCGAGGTGCTGCGGCTGGCGTCGGGGGAGCCGCGGCGCGGCACGCTCAACGCGGGGACGTTCAACATCGCGGGGGACGGGGTACTGCTGCTCTCCCAGGCCGCGCGGCGGTTGGGGAAGCCGACGCTGCCCCTGCTGCTTCCGGCCATCCGGTGGACCGGGACCGCGCTGCGCTCGGTGGGGGTCACGGACTTCTCGGCAGAACAGATCAGGTTGTTGACGCACGGCAGGGTCGTGGAGACCACGCAGATGCGGGAGGTCTTCGGTTTCGAGCCGAAGCACACCACGGCCGAGACCTTCGCCGACTTCGCGCGCAGCCACGGTCCGGGGCTGCTGCCGCCCGAGAAACTCGCACACGCCGTGGACCGCTTCGAGGAGGTCGTCCGCCATGGCTGACGCAAAGGTCATCCCGTTCGACGACGACCGCTCGCGCGGCGCCGCGCGAGCCGCCAGGGGGCGCTCGACGGGCAGCCGCCGTCGCACGGGGGAGGACGGCCGTCCAAGCCCCCCGAGCGCTCTGGAAGGCGGTCAGACGCCGCTGGCCGCCGTGCCAGAGCCCGAACCCGCGCCGGGGGCGGACGAGGACTCCGGAGCGCGGGCTCGGGGTGTGGAGGCGCCCTCGGAGGGCGGGGCGCCGCGGTCGGACGGCGGGGACGACTGGGACCGCCGGATCGCGGCCGGACTGGCGTTCCTGCGGCGGCGGATCACCGGGGAGTACGAGGTCGACGAGTTCGGCTACGACGCGGAACTCACCGAGCAGGTGCTGCTGTCGCTGCTGCGTCCGCTGTACGAGAAGTACTTCCGGGTCGAGGTGCTCGGCATCGAGAACATCCCGTCCGAGGGTGGCGCGCTGGTGGTCGCCAACCACTCCGGGACGCTGCCGCTGGACGCGCTGATGCTCCAGGTCGCCGTGCACGACCACCATCCGGCGCGGCGGGCCCTGCGCCTGTTGGCGGCCGATCTGGTCTTCGTGCTGCCGGTCGTCAGCGAGCTGGCCCGGAAGGCCGGTCACACCCTGGCGTGCGCGGAGGACGCCCAGCGGTTGTTGGAGCGGGGCGAGATCGTCGGGGTGATGCCGGAGGGCTTCAAGGGGTTGGGGAAGCCGTTCTCGGAGCGCTACAAGCTCCAGCGCTTCGGGCGTGGTGGGTTCGTCTCCACGGCGTTGCAGGCGGGGGTGCCGATCGTGCCCTGCTCGATCGTGGGGGCGGAGGAGATCTATCCGATGGTCGGCAACCTGAAGACGCCGGCGCGGTTGCTCGGTCTCCCGTACTTCCCCGTGACGCCCACCTTCCCCCTGTTGGGTCCGCTGGGGATGCTGCCGTTGCCGACGAAGTGGACGATCCAGTTCGGCGAGCCGATCCCGATGGACGACTATCCGCCGGAGGCGGTCGAGGACCCGATGCTGATGTTCAACCTGACGGACCAGGTCCGCGAGACGATTCAGCACACGCTCTACAGGCTGTTGGTGCGGCGGAGGTCGGTGTTCTTCTGAGGTTCGGGACCGGCCGGGAACCGACCGGGGTTGCCGGGAGGTGTGGGGCCGGGCCGGTGGTTCGGCGGCCGGCGCCTCACGGACGCCGGCCGCGGGCCGTCAGTGGTCCCCGTCGCCGCTCTCGATGCCCAGTCCGGGCAGGATGTTCGGGATGAGCGGCGGGATGGTGATGTCCGGCTTGGGGAAGCCGGGGGAGTCGCCGTCGGGAGTGGACGGTGTGCCGTCCCCGGGCGGTGGGGGGTTCAGCAGGTCCCGGGGGTCGGGGAGGACCTTCTTCTCGTCCGGGTGGGGGTCGGAGGGGCCGGGGTGCCCGTCGCCGTCCCGGTGGCCGTCGGGGGAGGCGTCGCTCGGCGTGGGCGAGGCGGGCCGGACCGTGCGGCCGTGGTCCGGGCGGCCCTCGCCCCCGGCGAGGTCGTCGGCGGGTTCCTCGCCTTCCGTTTCGGAGCGCAGGAGGGACCGCAGTGGCGTGACCTCGTCGTCTATGGCGGCGAAGACCGAGCTGACCTCGTCGCTCACGTCCGTCAACTGCGCGGGGAGACGGCCGCGCAGCCGCTCCCACACGGCCCCGTGGGACTCCGAGAAGGACGACAGCGTCCGGATCGGGCCGATCGAGCCTTCCCGCTCGTACGCCGCGCTGAGCAGCCGGTGCCCTTCGGCGGCGTCCTGCCGCATGCGGGAGAGGACTCGGCGGATCTCGCCGACGGACTCGTGGTCCAGCCGGCCCGAGCGGTCGCGTTCCAGCAGGCGCCGTGCCTCGTTCAACCGCTTGGAGGCGTGGTCCAAATGGACCTTGCCGCGGTCGGCGTCGTCGTCGGTCAGGTCGAGTTTGAGGTCCTCCATGCCCAGTTTGAGGCCGTAGAGGGTGTCGCCGGGCAGGGCGTCGCCGCTGGCCACGGCGGCTCCGGTGAAGGCGCCGGCGGCGACGCTGACGCCCAGGCCGCCCGCCGCGAGTCCCTGGGTGAGCCGGGACTTGGGGCGCAGCCTGCCCAACGGGCCGAGGGGAGAGGCGCGGTGGGCTCCCTTGCGTCCCGAGCGGGAGGGGGCGCGCTGTTCCGGAACCAGGGAATCCTCGCCGCCCTCGGCGAAGGCGTTCTCCATGGCGGCGACGAGCCGGGCCCGCTGGGTGGCCCTGACGTCGGGGGCCAGTGTCGGTCTCGGCAGGGACACCAGTCGGTCGGCCAGCGACAGCAGCGCCGCCCGCTCGTCCTTCCCCTCCGCCGTCCCGCTCGGTTCCGCGGGGTCGGCCGGGGCGCCCGGTGTGGCCGGGGGAGCGTCCTCGGCCGGATCGGCCGCCGCACCCTCGGGCCCACGCTCGTCCAGAGCCCGGGCGAAGGCGTTTGCCCGCCGGCTCGGTGACACGGCTCCCATCACGGGCGGCACCTCCTCTCGTCAGAACGGTCGACTCCCGGCCTCACGGAAAGGTTGCACGGCCTGTCCGGAAGCGGCCGGGAGGGTGCTTCCGCCCGGGCGGAGGAGACCGTGGGGAGTCTGCAACCCGGACAACGACCACTGGCCATGGTGGTTACGCCCCGCGGGCGGTGCGGTTGCCCGGTTGACCCTGGGGGTTCGGACGGGCACCGAGAGTCATCGGCTGTCCTCCGGGAGCAGTCGCGCCAGTGTTCGCACCGCGCGGTACTGGAGCGTCTTGATCGCTCCCTCGTTCTTCCCCATGATCCGCGCCGTCTCCGCCACCGACAGCCCTTGGAGGAAGCGGAGCGTCACGCACTCCTGCTGCTGCGGGTTGAGCCTGCGCACGGCCTCCAGCAGGGCGGCGTTGGAGAGGGATTCCAGGACGGAGTCCTCCGGGCTGCGCTCCACCTCGTTGGCGTCGAGCATCTCGCCGGTGGTGACCTCGAGGCGGAAGCGGCTCGACTTGAAGTGGTCCGCGACCAGGTTGCGCGCGATGGTGACCAGCCAGGCGCCGAAGTCCCGGCCCTGCCAGGTGAAGGTGCCGATCCGGCGCAGGGCGCGCAGGAACGTCTCGCTGGTGAGGTCCTCGGCGGTGGCCCGGCCGCCGACGCGGTAGTAGATGTAGCGGTAGACGGTGTCGCAGTACTGGTCGTAGAGGCGACCGAAGGCTTCGGCCTCGCCTGCCTGGGCACGCTCGACGAGGTCCATCATGCGGCGGCTGTCGCCGTCGATCGCGGGGCGGCGGGCGGTTCCCGAGGCGGTCGCGGCATGGGCGCGGCGACCGATCGGCGCGGCGCTCGCGGCGGCCCTCTCGGCCAGGGCGTAGACGGGGCCTGCGGGGACAGGTGTGGCGAGGGCGGGGGCGGCGTACGCGGAGGGGACGATTGCGCGCAGTTGGTGGATGACCGCTGTGCGCAGCGCAGCCAGGCCCGAGGCGTCAACCCCGACGTGTGGGTACACGGGACTCCCAGAGGCAGAGCTTCCATCACGTGCAGTGCGGGACCGTCCGCCCGTCACAAGGGCGTGTGGACACCGGATTGCGTCTGAGGAGAATAACGCTTCGTACAGGCTGTGCTACACCTAGTTGCCGAAATCGCCGATTAGGTTTGCTCTGTTTTGCGTTTTCGGCGATTCGAACAGCGATCGAGGTACTGGAATCGATCGGTTCGTTTCGACCTGCGATCGCTTCGTCGTTCGCATGTGGTCGGCGGAGTTCTCCCGGCGGTCGGCGCCGTTCCGGGCGCCGACCTGTCGCCGACCTGTCAGGGCGTCGAGCTAGCGGCGGCGACGCTGGAGCGCCACGGCCGCCGCGGCGCCGCCCGCCACCGCGCCGACCCCGGCCGCCGCGGGGATGCCCACCTTCGCGGCCTTCCGGCCGGTCCGGTAGTCGCGCAGCCGCCAGCCCCTCTCGCGGGCGTGCGCGCGCAGCCTGCTGTCGGGGTTGATGGCGTAGGGGTGTCCGACGAGCGAGAGCATGGGGATGTCGTTGGCCGAGTCGCTGTAGGCGGCGCAGCGCGAGAGGTCCAGGTCCTCGGCGGCGGCCAGCGCCCGTACCGCCTCCGCCTTCGCCGGGCCGTGCAGCGGCTCGCCGACCAGGCGTCCGGTGTAGACGCCGTCGACGGACTCGGCGACGGTGCCCAGCGCGCCGGTCAGCCCCAGCCGGCGGGCGATGATCGTGGCGGTCTCCACGGGCGCGGCGGTGACCAGCCACACCTTCTGGCCCGCGTCCAGGTGGGCCTGGGCCAGGGCGCGGGTGCCCGGCCAGATCCGGTCGGCCATGTACTCGTCGTAGATCTCCTCGCCGATCTCCATCAGCTCCGAGACCCGGTGACCCTTGACGATGGACAGCGCGCTGTCGCGGGCGTCCTGCATGTGATCGGCGTTCTCCGAGCCCGCCAGCCGGAACCAGGTCTGCTGCCAGGCGAAGCGGAGCAGTTCGCGTGTGTCGAAGAACTTCCGCTTGTACAGGCCGCGGCCGAAGTGGAACAGGGCGGCGCCCTGCATGATCGTGTTGTCGAGGTCGAAGAAGGCGGCGGCTCGGACGTCCCCGCGGACCGGGAACTCCGGTTCGGCCGGCTTCCCGGCCCTGCCCGGGGCGAGTTCGTCGACTTCCCGCGAGGTCTTGCGCGCGGCCTCGGCGGCGGCCTCGCCTGCGAGCACGCTGCGAGCCGTCGCCGAACGCCTGCGGGGAAGGAGCCATCCAAGTGCGGCCATGTCGCGAGCATAACCACTGTGGGCGACGGTTCCGGTGACGAGCGGATGTCGGGAGGTCGGGGAGTGCGCCAACAAGGGGAGAGCGGCCTCGGCGGGCGGCGGTCCCGGCGGAGGGGACCGCCGCCCGCCGTCCCGGAGAGCGGGGACGGCACAATGGCGGTCATGAGGACCGTGACTCTCATCGGCAAGCCGGGCTGTCACCTGTGCGACGAGGCGCGCGCGGTGGTCAGCGAGGTCTGCGCGCAGATGGGCGCGCGCTGGGAGGAGAAGGACATCACCCAGGACGAGGAACTCCACCGCGAGTACTGGGAGCAGATCCCGGTGGTGCTCGTGGACGGGGCGCAGCACGACTTCTGGAGAGTGGACCCGCAGCGGTTGCGGGCCGCCCTGGCGTCCTGACCGGGGCCGCCGGTCCCCGGGCTCCCCTCGGCGTCCTCCGCGCGGAGGGCGTGCGAAGTGATCCACGCCGCTCCGCATGTGTGGCGCCTGTCACTTTGACAGGACAAAGCGGACACCATCTTTGTGCACACGTTCACAAAGGCATAGCCTGGGCAGGACTGAGCGGTCCGGACATGTGTCCAGCGAGTGTCCAACGGGGCCGCTCACCGTTTCGCGTAGACGGCAGGAGCACCGTGGCAACTGGCCGAACACACCGACCGGCGACCCGCAGCCGAGGGATTCCCGAGGCCACCGTCGCCCGTCTTCCGTTGTATCTGCGAGCGCTCACCGCGCTCTCCGAGCGTTCGGTGCCCACGGTCTCCTCGGAGGAGCTGGCCGCCGCCGCCGGCGTCAACTCCGCCAAGCTCCGCAAGGACTTCTCCTACCTCGGTTCGTACGGTACTCGCGGCGTGGGCTACGACGTCGAGTACCTCGTCTACCAGATCTCGCGCGAACTGGGCCTGACCCAGGACTGGCCCGTCGTGATCGTCGGCATCGGAAACCTCGGCGCCGCGCTCGCCAACTACGGCGGTTTCGCCTCCCGCGGCTTCCGCGTCGCCGCCCTGATCGACGCGGACCCGTCGATGACCGGCAAACCGGTCGCGGGCATACCGGTGCAGCACACCGACGACCTCGAGACGATCATCGAGGAGAACGGCGTGTCCATCGGTGTCATCGCCACCCCCGCCGGGGCCGCGCAGCAGGTCTGCGACCGGCTCGTCGCCGCCGGGGTGACCTCCATCCTCAACTTCGCGCCGACCGTGCTGTCCGTGCCCGACGGCGTGGACGTGCGCAAGGTGGACCTCTCCATAGAGCTGCAGATCCTCGCCTTCCACGAGCAGCGCAAGGCGGGCGAGGAGACGACCGGTGACGGCACGGTGGACACCGCTCCCCCCGCGGCTCCGCCCGCCGCCACCGTGCGTCGCACCGACGGAACCGACTCGGGACCGGACGGGGACGTGCCCGCGGTGATGCCCGCATGAGCGAGCGAGTCACCACGCCGTGCGTCCAGTGCCGTCCGCACGGTGCACCGAGTGAGCGAAGCGAGGCACGCGCATGAGCCTGTTGGTCGTGGGACTGAGCCACCGCAGTGCGCCGGTGAGCGTTCTGGAACGGACCTCCCTCGCGCCCGAGGCGCGCGGGAAACTCCTCCAGGACGCGGTCGGTGTCGAGCCGACCACGGAGGCCGCGGTGCTCTCCACCTGTAACCGCATCGAGCTGTACGCCGACGTCGACAAGTTCCACGCCGGCGTGGCCGAACTGTCCGGGCTGCTCGCCCGGCACAGCGGCGTCGACCTGGAGGAACTGACCCCCTACCTGTACGTCCACTACGAGGACCGCGCCGTCCACCACCTGTTCTCGGTGGCCTGCGGGCTGGACTCGATGGTCGTCGGCGAGGGGCAGATCCTCGGGCAGATCAAGGACGCGCTGGCCGTGGCGCAGGACCGGCACACCGCCGGACGGCTGCTGAACGACCTGTTCCAGCAGGCGCTCCGGGTCGGCAAGCGGGCGCACAGCGAGACCGGCATCGACAGGGCGGGGCAGTCCCTGGTCACCTTCGGTCTGGAGCAACTGGCGAACGGCCGCCCGGTCGAGGAGTGGGTGCGCGGCAGACGAGCCTTGGTGATCGGCGCCGGATCGATGTCCTCGCTCGCCGCCACGACGCTCGCACGGGCCGGTGTCACCGAACTGGTGATCGTCAACAGGACGCTGGAGCGCGCCCGGCGCCTGGCCGACGGCCTCGACGGAGACGGACTCACGGCCCGTGCCGTCCCCGTCGGCGAGCTGGCGGATCGACTTCCACACGCCGACGTCGTGGTCTCCTGCACGGGGGCCACCGGTCTGGTGCTGACGGCCGACGACCTGGAGACGGCGTTCGCCGCGCGCGCGACCTCCGCCGGCGAGCCGGTCGCCCTGCTCGACCTGGCCATGCCCCGCGACATCGACGCCGCCGCCCACCGCATGGAGGGCGTACGGTTGGTGGACATCGAGTCGCTCGCCGAGGCCTCCGCCGACGCACCCATGGCCGCGGACGTCGACAAGGTGCGCGGCATCGTCGCGGACGAGGTCGCCGCCTTCGGCGCCGCCCAGCGTGCCGCGACCATCACTCCCACCGTGGTCGCGCTGCGATCCATGGCGGCCGGCGTCGTCACGGCCGAGATGGCGCGCCTCGAAGGGCGCCTGCCCGAACTCGACGACAAGCAGCGAGCCGAGATCACCCAGACCGTACGGCGGGTCGTCGACAAGCTGCTGCACGCGCCCACCGTGCGCGTCAAGCAGCTCGCCGGCGAGCCGGGCGGCGCCGGATACGCCGACGCGCTGCGCAAGCTGTTCGATCTGGACCCCCAGACCGTCGCGGCTGTCAGCAACCCCGAACAGGAGCGGCAATGAGCACCAACGCCTCCCGGCCTCTGAAGCTGGGCACCCGTGGCAGCACCCTGGCCATGGCCCAGTCCGGGCAGGTGGCAGAGCGGGTCCGGCACCTCACCGGACGTCCCGTCGAGCTGGTGGGCATCACCACCTACGGTGACGTCTCCCGCGAGCATCTCTCCCAGATCGGCGGCACGGGCGTCTTCGTCTCCGCGCTGCGCGACGCGCTGCTCGCGGGAGAGGTCGACTTCGCCGTTCACTCCCTCAAGGACCTCCCCACCGCGCAACCGCCGCAGTTGGCACTGGCCGCCGTGCCGGTGCGCGAGGACCCGCGCGACGCGCTGGTCGCCCGCGACGGCCTCACCTTCGAGCAGTTGCCGGACGGCTCTCGGGTCGGCACCGGCTCGCCGCGTCGCATGGCGCAGCTCAACGCCTGGGCGCGCGCGCTCGGCAAGCGGATCGAGACCGTGCCGATCCGGGGGAACATCGAGCGCCGCCTCAATTTCGTGAGCTCCGGCGAGCTGGACGCGGTCGTCCTCGCCACCGCCGGCCTGCGGCGCGCCGAGATGGCCGCCGGGATCACCGAGTTCATCGACCCCGGCGCGGTCCTGCCCGCCCCCGGCCAGGGGGCCCTGGCGGTCGAGTGCGTGGCGTCGGACGAGGAACTCACAGCTCGACTCGCCGAACTCGACGATCCGCGCACGCGGATCGCCGTGACCGCCGAGCGAAGCCTGCTCTCCGCCCTGGAAGCCGGTTGCAGCGCGCCTGTCGGCGCACTGGCCGATGTGCGGGACGAGGGGCAGGATGTCACCGAATTGCACCTGCGCGGCGCCGTCGGCAACGTCGACGGCACCACGCTGGTGCAGCTGTCCACCACCGGTCGCGTACCGGCGTCCGTCGACGAGTCGCTCACCCGGGCCGAGGCCATGGGGCGCGAACTCGCCGACGAGATGCTCGCCAAGGGCGCGGCCGGTCTGATGGGGGAGCGAGCACATTGAGCCCCACCACCAACCACTCGTACGGCACGCACGGGCACGTCACCTTCCTCGGTGCCGGGCCCGGAGACCCGGGACTGCTGACGCTTCGCGCCGTCGAGGCGCTGGCGCAGGCCGATGTACTGGTCGCCGACCCGCAGGTGTACGACGTCGTGCGGACGCACGTGCGGGCAGGTGTCGACACCCCGCTTCAGGCAGCAGGTGACGACACGTCAACAGACTCCACGCGTGCCGACGATGCCGTAAATCTTGTCATGCGGGCCGCACGCGGCGGCAAGCGGGTCGTCCGTGCGGTCCAGGGCGACCCCGGGCTGGACGCCAACGCGGCCGACGAGATGCTCGCCTGTGCCGCCGAGGGCATCACCTTCGAGGTCGTGCCCGGTATCGCCAACGCCGTCGGCGTCCCCGCCTACGCGGGTGTGCCGCTGCGGAACGGGCACGGCGCGGACGTGCGTTTCATCGACGCGCTGACCGCCGACGCCCGGGCGTGGAACGAGGTCGGGGCCAGCGACTCCACGGTGGTGGTCTCCACCACCCTGGAGACCGTCGCCGCCCACGCGGCCGAGCTGGTCACGGCGGGACGCAAGCCCGACACCCCGCTGACCGTCACGGTCGACGGCACCACCACCCGGCAGCGCACCTGGACGGCGACGCTCGGCTCCATCGCCCAGACGCTCAAGGCCGCCAAGGCGCTGCCCGCGGCGGGCGGAAGCCGCCCGGCGATAGCCGTGGTGGGCGAGCGCAGCGCGGCCGCCGAGCAGCGTGAGAGGCTCGCCTGGTTCGAGTCCAAGCCGCTCTTCGGCTGGCAGGTGCTCGTGCCCCGCACCAAGGAGCAGGCGGCCTCGCTCTCCGAGCAGCTCCGTTCCTACGGGGCCGTGCCCAGCGAGGTGCCCACCATCGCGGTGGAGCCGCCGCGCACGCCCCAGCAGATGGAGCGCGCGATCAAGGGACTGGTCACGGGCCGCTACGAGTGGATCGCCTTCACCTCGGTCAACGCGGTCAAGGCGGTGCGCGAGAAGTTCGAGGAGTACGGTCTGGACGCCCGCGCCTGCGCCGGGATCAAGGTCGCGGCCGTCGGCGAGCAGACGGCCAAGGCGCTGATCGACTTCGGCGTCAAGCCCGACCTGGTGCCCAGCGGGGAGCAGTCCGCCGCCGGGCTGCTGGAGGACTGGCCGCCCTACGACCCGGTCTTCGACCCGATCGACCGCGTCTTCCTGCCCCGCGCCGACATCGCCACCGAGACGCTGGTGGCGGGGTTGATCGAACTGGGCTGGGAGGTCGACGACGTCACCGCCTACCGGACGGTGCGCGCCTCGCCGCCGCCGGCGGAGACGCGCGAGGCCATCAAGGGCGGTGGCTTCGACGCCGTGATGTTCACCTCCTCCAGCACCGTGCGGAACCTCGTCGGCATCGCCGGCAAGCCGCACAACGTGACGGTGATCGCCTGCATCGGTCCGGCGACGGCCAAGACCGCGGAGGAGCACGGGCTGCGCGTGGACGTCATGGCGCCCGAGCCGTCGGTGCACAAGCTGGCCGAGGCGCTCGCGGAGTTCGGCGCCAGGCGCCGGGCCGCCGCGATCGAGGCCGGCGAGGCGGTGCAGCGGCCGAGCGAGAAGCGGCCGACGAGGAGGAGGGCACGGACGTCGTGACGATCGGGAAGAGCACCTACGACGGTGCGCGGGGCGGCTACGGGGACTTCCCCGTGGTCCGCCCCCGGCGGCTGCGCACCACGCCGGCCATGCGCCGGATGGTGGCCGAGCACCGGCTGCACCCGGCGGAGCTGATCCTGCCCGCCTTCGTGCGGGAGGGCATCACCGAGCCGGTGGCGATCTCCTCCATGCCCGGTGTGTACCAGCACACTCGCGACACCCTGCGGAAGGCCGCGGCCGACGCCGTGGCGGCGGGCGTCGGCGGCATCATGCTCTTCGGTGTGCCGGAGGACGGCAAGAAGGACGCCGTCGGCTCCCCGGGCACCGATCCGGAGGGCATCCTCCAGATGGCGCTGCGCGACGTGCGCGCCGAGGTCGGCGACGACCTGGTCGTCATGTCCGACCTGTGCCTGGACGAGGTCACCGACCACGGCCACTGCGGCGTGCTGGACGAGCACGGCCGGGTGGACAACGACGCCACGCTGGAGCGGTACGCCGAGATGGCCTGCGTCCAGGCGGAGGCCGGAGCGCACGTGCTGGGCCCCAGCGGGATGATGGACGGCCAGATCGGATTCGTCCGCCGCGCGCTGGACGAGGCCGGGCACCAGGACGTGTCGCTGCTGGCCTACACGGCCAAGTACGCCTCCGCGTTCTACGGCCCCTTCCGGGAGGCGGTGAACTCCTCCCTCCAAGGCGACCGCAGGACCTACCAGCAGGACCCGGCCAACGCCCGGGAGTCGATGCGGGAGCTGGAGCTCGACCTCGCCGAGGGCGCGGACATGGTGATGGTCAAGCCCGCGATGCCGTACCTGGACGTGCTGAGCCGGGTCGCGGACGCGGTGGACGTTCCCGTCGCCGCCTACCAGATCTCCGGCGAGTACGCGATGGTCGAGGCCGCCGCGGAGCGCGGTTGGATCGACCGGGACGCGGCGATCACGGAGACGCTCACGGGCATCAAGCGGGCGGGCGCGAACATGATCCTGACCTACTGGGCGACCGAGGTGGCCCGGCGGCTCTCCTGAGCCGCCGGCCCGCCCGGGAGCCGGGCGGGGTCAGTCCCGGGGGAGGCCGTCCGTGGCGATGGTAATCTCGACGGACGTCTCGGTGATCTTCACCGGCTCGCCGAAGTCGACGGCCAGTTCGCTGCCGTACCCGCCGCCCTTGGGGTGGGTGTAGAGCCGGCACCGGGCGGTGTACGGGTCGACGACGAGGTAGGCGGGGACGCCGGCCGCGGCGTACGCCTCCAGCTTGGGGCCGTAGTCGTTGGCGGCGGTGGCCCGGGAGACGACCTCCACGATCAGCTCGACGTCCTCGGCCGAGAAGCGCCCGTGGGAGTCGGGCTCCGCACCGTCGGCGATCTTCACCAGATCGGGGGCGAAGCCGTTGAGGTGGCCGGGGAAGTCGATCCGGACGTCGGAGCCGATCTTCGCGTCGAGGCCGAACTGGTCCTCCAACTGCCGCAGAACCTTCCGGATGATCTCCCAGTGTGTCCAGCGCTGCGGTGTCATGTGGACGGACCCCTCGACGATCTCGACCTTGTACCCCTCGGGGACGGGCATCCGCTCCAGACGCTCGTAGAGTTCGTCCAAGGTGATCTCGTCGGACTCGGCCATCTCGATCCTGTCGGTCAACTCGACGGTCACGGTGACGCTCCTCCCCGCCGCGCCGGGATGCGCGGCCGCGCGGTACAACGATACGTCCGGCCCGTCGGTCACACCCGGCGTCCGCGGGACCGGGCGCGGCCCTGCGGACACCCGCCGCGTCAGCCCTTGACGCAGACGACCTGCCGGAGCTTCGCGACCACCTCGACCAGGTCGCGCTGCTGGTCGATGACCTGCTCGATGGGCTTGTAGGCGGCCGGGATCTCGTCCACCACGCCGGAGTCCTTGCGGCACTCCACGCCGCGCGTCTGCTCCTCCAGGTCCCGGGTGGTGAACCGCTTCTTCGCCGCGTTGCGGCTCATCCGGCGGCCCGCGCCGTGGGAGGCGGAGTTGAAGGACGCCTTGTTGCCCAGGCCGCGGACGATGTAGGAGCCGGTGCCCATCGAGCCGGGGATGATGCCGTACTCGCCGCTGCCCGCGCGGATCGCGCCCTTCCGGGTGACCAGCAGGTCCATGCCGTCGTAGCGCTCCTCGGCCACGTAGTTGTGGTGGCAGGAGATGACGGGCGCGAAGGTCGGCCGCGCCTTCTTGAACTCCTTGCGGACCACGTCCTTCAGCAGACCCATCATGATCGCGCGGTTGCGCTTGGCGTACTCCTGGGCCCAGAACAGGTCGTTGCGGTACGCCGCCATCTCGGGGGTGTCGGCGACGAAGACGGCGAGGTCGCGGTCGACCAGGCCCTGGTTGTGCGGCAGTTTCCGGGCCACGCCGATGTGGTGTTCGGCCAGTTCCTTGCCGATGTTCCGCGAGCCGGAGTGGAGCATCAGCCAGACGGCGCCGGTGTCGTCCAGGCAGATCTCGATGAAGTGGTTGCCGCCGCCCAGCGTCCCCATCTGCCGCGCGGCCCGCTCCCGGCGGAAGCGGACCTCCTCGGCGATGCCGTCGAAGCGGGACCAGAAGTCGTCCCAGCCGGAGGCGTGGGAGTCGTGGAGGTGGTCGGGGTCCACCGGCTCGTCGTGCATGCCGAAGCCGACCGGGATGGCCTGCTCGATCCGCGAGCGCAGCCGGGAGAGGTCGCCGGGCAGGTCGTTCGCGGTCAGGGAGGTCTTCACCGCCGACATGCCGCAGCCGATGTCCACGCCGACCGCCGCCGGGCAGACCGCGTCGCGCATGGCGATGACCGAGCCGACGGTGGCGCCCTTGCCGTAGTGGACGTCGGGCATGACAGCCAGGCCCTTGATCCACGGGAGCGTCGAGACGTTGTGGAGTTGCCGCATCGCGCCGTCCTCGACGGTGGCCGGGTCGGTCCACATCCGGATCGGCACCCGCGTGCCGGGAACCTCGGTGTACGACATGCTCGTTGATCCCCCTGGGAAAAAGTGTGGGCGCGATCCGCCGTTCGCGTACGGAATGTGGAGGGTACGCGTACGTCCACACACGGAAGGCGGACGTATTGCTGCATATGCCTCGTCGGACGGCGGTCCCCGCAGGGCGTGCGGTAGACATCGTGCGGTAGACATTGTGTTACGAAGCCACCGGGCTACGGCAACGCGTTTTCGAGCGTTCCCATGGACGAGGGAGTTGGGCAGTGCAGCGGAAGGGATACGCCGCCGGCACCGTGCTCGCCGCAGTGCTGGCCGTCGGAGCCGTGGGCTGCACCGGAGCCTCCGGTTCGGGGGCTTCCGCCGCCGACAGCAAGCCCGGCTCCGTCAGCGCCGAGGCCGCCACGGCCCCACCCGGCACACACCGCGATCTGCCCGATCCCTGCGGGACGGTCGGCGCCGACGTGCTGAGGGAGATGCTGCCGGGCGTGGAGGAGCGCGCCTCCGCGCGGAAGGGCGGCGGGACACCCGCGGCGTACGAGGGGGAGCGGGCCGTCACCTACGACAACGACCGTCGGGTCGGCTGCCGTTGGAAGAGTTCGACCGATCTGGGCAGCCGGCACCTGCTGGTCGACTTCGAGCGGGTGGTGTCGTACGACCCCGCCGTCAGCGACGACGAGCGGGCGGCGCGCCTCTACGAGGACATGGTGCTGGACGCGGGCATCCCGAGCGAGCCGCCGTCGGAGGAGGGGAGCGCGGAGCCGAAGGCGTCGAAGGAGGCGGAGGACGCCGAGCAGGCCGGGGACGCCGAGGACGCCGAGAAGGCGTCCCGGGGCGACGCCTCCCGGTCCGACGATCCCGCGGATGCGGGCGAGGAGTCCGAGGAGCCGGAGGTCGCCACCCCACGGGCCACGCCCGAAGCCGACCTGGCGCCGCGCCCGTTGAAAGGCGTCGGGGACGCCGCGTACATCGACGACGAGCTGGTCACCGCGGACTCGGGCGTCCACCGCGACATCACCCTGGTCTTCCGCACTGGGAACGTCATCGTCACCGTCGAGTACGAGCAGTGGATGACGGACAAGCGCAGGCTGCCCAACAGCGCCGAACTCCAGGAGAAGGCCCTGAAGTTGGCCCGGAAACTGGTCGGGGAGTTCGACGACTGAGGCGGTGGGCGAGGCGGTGGCCGAGCCGGCGGTCGATTGGGTGCCGCTTGCCGTCCGCCGCCCGGTGTCCGGCACGGGGCCGGGACTGAGACGACGGACACACAGCCCGCCATGCCGTCCGGTCGGGCCCGTGTCCGTCCTAGGCTTCCTCCGGTGCCCGTCGCCCGAGTGGCGTACCGTGCCGTCCGACAGGGCGTGTCCCGGGCGCCCCGTACATCCGGAAGCGAAGGAACCATGCACCACAACGCCAAGCGCACCGCCGTCCGTACGCTTGCCTGCGCCGCCGTGCCCATGCTGCTGGTCGCGGGCTGCTCCGGCGGCTCCGGTGAGGACGACTCCGCCAAGCCCTCGCCCAGCGTCTCGACCTCCAGTGCGCCCCCCAGCCCGGCGCCCGTGAAGTTCACCACGCTGCCCGACCCGTGCAAGACCCTGTCGAAGAAGACGATCGGGGACGTGGTGCCCGAGGCGAAGGAAGCCGGCAAGAACCTGGGTTCCAAGGACGCCGACGGATACGGCACCTGCCTGTGGAGCGGTCTGGACGGCTACCAGTACCGGACGCTCACCGTCTCCCTCAAGCGCTTCGACTCCGACGTGACGCTCGGCAGCGGCGACGAGCGGGCCGCGGAGTACGCCGGGCAGCAGGTGGCCGCGGTCTCGAAGGACGAGGCGAACGAGAAGGTGAAGGACGCCCCGCTCGACGGGGTCGGGGACCAGGCGACGTCCATATCCTTCGAGACGGAGAAGAAGAGCGGGAAGAAGACCGAGGACTACCGCAAGCAGCGGGTCGTGGCCGTCACCGGCAACGTCGTGGTGACCGTGGACTACGAGGGCGCCGGTTTCGAGAGCGACAAGACCCCGAAGGCGGAGGACATCCGGAAGGGCGCGGAGAAGGCGGCGAAGGAAGCCGTCGAGGCGATCAAGTAGATCGGGTGGGGGATCGGGCCGGCGTCCCGTCCCGCCCGTACCCCGTCTCCCCTTCGACCCCCGCCCGACGACTCCCGCCGCCCCGGCGGAGGGCCGGGCATCCGGCCGACGACCTCGCGAGGACACAGCAGTGCAACTGACCCGGACTCACCGAATACTCATCGGCGTGGTCGTGGCCGGGGCGATGGTGATCGCGGCGATCGGCTTCGCCGGATCGTACGCCGCCGTCCGCGACCTCGCCGAGCAGAAAGGTTTC
>NZ_JODL01000049.1 GCF_000718985.1 Streptomyces megasporus
CGGCGAGTCGACGTGCTGTGGGCCATGCTGCGTGACAAGAGGCTGTTCACCTCCGCCCCGCCGGTCACGCAAGCGGCTTGACTTCATCATTGAGATTCCCTAAGGCTACGCGCGCATGCCAGGGCGCTATTCAGCACCTTCGCGTTGCCCGGCACGAGCGCGGCCAGATCCCCGTACCGGGCGAGTGCCGACGCTGGCTCTCCCGCCTTCTCCCAGGACGCCGCCGCCTTGAGCAGATGGTGTCCCACGTACGGCGCGCCCTTGCTGACCGCGACGTCGTACAGCTCCGCGGCCTTGCGGCACTGGCCGAACCGCACGTACGCCTCGGCCAGTTCGCCGTAGCTGATGGACCATTCAGGATCCAGGGCGATGAGCGCGTGGCCCGACTCGACCGCGGCGTCGACGTCGCGCGTAACGTACATGTGCTCCTTAAGAGAAGACTCGTGGTAGGTCTTCATCAAGTTGAGTTCATACGCGCGGGGCCGCCGCTGGATCGTCTCTTCCGCCGCGGCACGTGCCGACTCCATGTACGAGCGGGTCCGTTCCGCCATTCCCCTGGCCGCCGGCAGCATGGCGAGTCCCCGGTACCACGAGGAAACGGTGGCCGGGTCCCCCGCCGTCTCCGCGCGCTGGGCGAGAGAGTGGCCGACGCGCACGCTCCACACGAAGTCGTCGTGGGTGACCTCTTGGCGCTTGAGGTACCACACCACGCCCTGAGCGCAGGCGTCGAGGGCCCGACCGGGCGGTACCTCGCCCGCCATGATCGCGTTACGCATGACGGCGAACGCCTCGGCCGACCGTCGCGGGTCGTCCTGACGGTTGGCCAGGACGAACGTGAGCCAGGCCACCTCGAAGCGCTCACGGTGTCCGGCCGCCAGCGCCCGCGCCTCGGCCAGCACGGTTTCTGCCAGGGCTGGGCGGGCGACGCTGATCAGCGCCGAAGCGAGGTTCACGCGTTGGACGAGCGTAAGGTCGGCGCGGTGGTCCAGCACCTCGCCGAGGCGGCGCATCGTGGCGGTCGGCCGATGGTCGAGTCGAGCGACCTGTTCGGATGGCACCCGTTCGAGCACCGCCACCTCGTGGAGGACGTTCGCCTCGAAGACTTGTGTGAACCGGTAGCCGAAGCGGGTTTCGTCGGACTCCTCGAACGACTCGACGCACGCGCGCGAGAAGATGTCGGCCGGGTGTTCCCGGTCGCCATACTCAAGGCCGATCAGCACCTCCTGAAACGAGCTCCGGGTGATGGCCGGGCGGCGATCCCACTGCATCAGGCATGTCCCTTCGTCGTCTGCGTTGAAGGGCGTGTGCCGCCCACGTCGGCGGTCGCTCGCTTTCCTTCGAGGTCGCTGGCGCGGTGCATCTCCGCACCGTCGAGGTACGCCGAGGAGAGGTCGACGTCCCACAGGTAGGAGTCGGTCAGGTCCGCGCCACGGAATGCAGTGCGGGCGCAGACCGCCCGCTGGAGGTCGGCGTGGATGAGGGAGGTGCGCCGGAGATCCGCCTCTGTGAGGTCGGCGTTGAGCAGACTCGCCCGGTACAGGTTGGCTCCGGCGAGGTCGGCGCCGACCAGGACCGCCTCCGAGAGATCCGCTTTGGCCAGGTCGGCGCCGCGCAGGTCAGCCTCGCTGAGATCGGCTTCCGCGAGCTGCGCGCCGGCTAGCTGGGCCCCGCGCAGGTCTGCCTGCGACAAGTCGGTTCCGGTCCCGTGGCCGCGCAGCAGCGTCCAGCCGTCGACCACCCAGACGTCCAGGTCATGATCGCGGCCCGGACTACGCACGAAGAGCACGGTGCGCAGGTTGTGGCTGGCGGCGGCCAGTTCCGCGGCGTCGTGGTACACCCGGCCTGCGTTGATTTGGGAAGCGGCGTACGACCTGAGGTCGGTGGTGAGCGTCGCCATGGAATCGATCGCGACGAGCCCACAGTTGTCGCTCGCCGTCTCACCGGTACACTCCGTGGCCATGAGGTCCAATAGCGGCCGCATGTTCACCCTCCTACCGGTCGTCGGTCGAGTGGGCCCGGGGACCCGTGAATGCGTGTATGGCCTGCCCCAGCAGGGGGACCTCGTTGAAGAAGAAACTGTGCGTGAGCCGTGAACTGGCTGGGCCGACGCCCAGGCCGGCGAGCGGAGCGTGATAGAACTCGCACCCGCGGAAGAGGATGAGCCGGTTGTAGACCGGGGCGATCGTAGTGCTGAGTTCCCACTTCGATAGGTCGCGTTCATCGCGGGCGACGACCTTCTGCTGAAAGGCCTGGGCGTCGGCGAAGCCGTGGGCCCGGGCCTGCCGGTCCGTCGGAGGCCCCTCCAGGCCGGTCTCCTTGTGCCGGAAGAAGCCTGTCCCCGTGCTCATGTCGGCGCCGGGCGTCAGGTAGACCATGGCCGCCCAGTCGATGTTCACATCGGCGTGCACCGTAGTCTGGCGGCCCGACTCACCCGTGATGAAGCGGAAGCCGCCCCAGGTGAAGCGGGAGCGGTCGACCTGAACGCGGGCGCCGATCAGCGCTTCGAAAGTGCGCTTGATGGCGTCGCTTTGGATGCTGTGCCGGCTTTGGTACCCGGGGTAGCGCGTGGACGCGATGTCCGCGTACTCCGACCGGAGCGCCCGTTCCCGGATGACGTCCGGGTTCGGGTAGAAGTCGTCGACGATGATCACTTTAGAGCGCATGGGCGGTCCTTTCCGGCAGCGGGACGATGTCGAAGCCCCACTCGTGACTCAGCCAGCCGTCGGCCAGTCCGGTGCCGAATCCCGGCGATGCGCGCCGACTTAGCACGGAAGAGCGGTAGAGCACCAGGCGGTTGAACCGCACCGGAATGAAGGCGCACTCGACCCAGTCGTCCGGTCCGCCCGGCTGCTGCCGCAGGAACGTCAGTCCCGCCCCCGGCGGCGGGGCGGCCGACAGGAAGACGATCGCCGTCCATTCGGTCGGCTCCCGGTGGGGAGCGTCGTCGCCGGGCACGTCCTTGTCCCGGAGCACGAACCGGCCCCCGTCCGGTGGTGGGACGGTTCGGTCCGCCCTCGTGCCCAGCAGGCTGCTGACCGTCGCGGCGGCCCACGGGTCGACGTGGCAGGGTCCGACGAGCCGGCCGCGCCCGGGTGCGGCGGATGCCCCATCGGTGATGACGGGCGCATCGAGTGCCTGGGACGTCAAGGCCACCGGATTCGGGTGGAAGTCGTCTACTACTTCAAGCGTTTTGCGCATCTCGCGGTCCGTCCTTGTAGCTCACCAGGAGGCCGTGGGCGCTGCCGACGAAGGCGGAGTGCAGCCGGTTGCTGCGCGCCACCGCGCTCACGTACGTGGCGATGGCCTTCGTTTCCCTGTCTGGGTCGACACCGGGCTCGGACTCGCCGCTGAAGTCACCGCCCGGGGCTACGTCGTCGGCGATCAGCAGACCTCCACTGCGGAGGAGGGGGAAGCACAGCTTCAGATACTGCGGATACGCCTTCTTGTCGGCGTCGATGAACACCATGTCGACGCTCTCGGGCCGCAGCGTCGTCAGATGGGTGACCGCGTCCGCGTGCACAACCTCGACCCGGTCGCCCACGCCGGCCTCGTCGAGATAGGCGCGCGCGTTCTGGGCATTGTCGGCGTCGCTCTCGATTGTGACGAGGTGTCCGTCCGGCGGCAACCCGCGGGCGATGTGGATCGCGGAGTAGCCGAACAAGGTTCCAATCTCGACCACCAACCGGGGGCGGTGCAGCAACGTGAGCAGATGGAGTATCCGTGCGCCGTTGTCGTCGATCTGGATGGATGGCAGCTTCTTCTCAAGGAGCGCGTCGCGGAGAATTCCGTCCAGGATTTCGTCCCGGGGCCCCAGCAGGGAGCGGACGTAGGCAGGGCTGCGGGTCATCCGGCGGGCCTCCACAGCGCATCGTTGTAGAACGCGAAGATCGATCCGATGTCAGGGCTGCTGCTCGGCTCATCGAAGTCGAGGCACGCATCGAAGGAAGTCTCGAAGTCCTTTGGTTCGAGATCGGACAGTCGCCTGCTCAGCAGCGGGGAGAACGCCTCCGCGCTTTCGGCGGCGCTCCTGGTATAGGCGAAGGTTGCGCCTGGATTGGCGTTGATCATCGGCCAGGCGAAGTAGACCGGGAACTCTCCCAGGGAGCAGTGCCTGGCGACGCCAAATCGGTCGTCCAGTCGCTCGAATGCTTCGCGTAGTCCACCGCTGCTCGCCCGGTGCACCTCGAAGTCGAGTGCTGCGGTGACCGCCCGGTCGATGTGATTCCGGCGGTATTCGAGTATCTTTACGCGCTGGCAGAATCTCATGCCCTCGCGCTCCTCCTCGGACAGGTCGAGATGGGAGACGAAATCCGGGTGGTACACCCATTTCTCGGTCCACATGCTGAGGTCTTCGATGCGTTCCAGCGGCAGGTAGTCGAGGCCGGAAAGCGTTGGAAGCCGTTTTCGAATCAGAATGTGGTTGAGGGCGTGGCCGACTTCGTGGAACAGGCTGTGGACGTTCTGGAAAGTGATGAGTTCTCGACCGTCCGAATTGCGATGGAATCGGCACGAGATGTAGGCGATCGGAAGCTGGACGATGCTTCCCCAGTCCACCCGGTTACGGATGCCGCTGGTGGTGTTCGCCGTGCGGTTGCGGCCCGAGTCCCACAAGTCGAAGTTGATGTACCCGATAGTTTCGTCGCCTCGGAACACGACGACGGTCCACACACCTGGCCCGGAGTCCGGGAGCCGTCGCATCGACAGGCCGAAGACCCGCGCGGTCACCCCTTCAATGAACTCCAGGCAGGCGCGGAGGTCGAACAGAGGAACCTTCAGGTCGCTCTGAAGGGTGCGGATGTAGTGCCCGAAGTGGTCGACGGGCGTGTCGACATCGCCGATCGCCTCGCGGATCTCGGAATCGAGCAACCCCCGGTCCTCGACAGCTCCTGACACGTAGGTGTCGACGATATGGCGGGCTGTGTCCTCAGGGATGGCGCACCGTCGCATGGTCTGCTCGAGGACACTCCGCGCGCCCTGCCGCCGACTCGTCGCGCGCCGGATGTCGATCATTCGGTCGACCGTGTCGATCAGGGGGTCGAGTCGCTTGTCGCGCAGCGCCGTCATCGCGCTGGTGAGCTTTGTACGGCGAGCGGCTTCCGGCGTGGCGCTGATCAGCGTGTAGCCGATGGTGTCCGCCGTTCCTCCTTCGGTGTCGACTCCGAGGCGTGCAAAGAGGGCCAGTTGGTCGTTCCGACCCGCTTGGACTATGTCCTTGGCCTGGTCCTGCAGACGCGCGAGTTCCGCTGTGCTCGTATGGTCCGCCGCGAGTTTGTCGTTCAGATGCCCGATGTAGGCCTGCCGACACTCCTCGATGTCCGGGTTCCCGCACTGGAGGCTCTCGCACAGGGCCAGCAAAGTCCTGTCGAGATCCTGATCCTTGAAGAAGGCATCCCGATAGGGGAGCAGCCACCGGTAGTCGACGTACTGTTCGTTGGACTCGAGGTAGAGGAACACGTACGCGACGTTGTCGTAGATCGCGGCCAGTTCGACGAAGGACTCCTCCGTCAACCGGCGTTCGGCGAGAATGGCGTCGAGGCGGGTCTTCGCCCCGCTGAGGATCTTCTGTGTGGCCACGAGACTGGATTCGTCCAGACTCGTGATGGCATCTAGTTGCACGTACGCGCCCCTCTGAGGTGTGGCCCGACAGCAGCTTCCGGAGAGTGCGACGATCGTTCGAGCGCGTGCTGGCCTGGGCGGGGTTGCCCGCACTAGCCAGCACGCGCCGTCTTACGTGTCAGTAACCTAGATCGTCGACTGCTCGGTCGCGTTCAGGATCGCGTCCAGTTCGGCGTCGATCTCAGTGTCGAACAGGGCGCCCACTGCGGTGGAGTTGGCGTCGGCCTCGAAGAAGAGCTCGGCCGCCACCGAAGGGAAGAACGCGGGCCTCTTGTCGAGAGAGTACGATTCCATGTTGGACTCCAATCTCTACGTGACGGCATTCCCTGAGATTCACCCCACAGGGTTCCTTTCGGGTGCTCGTCAGCCTGGTCGCGCTTATCGCCCAGAGGGGGCGACTTGATCGACACTAAGATGACGTCCGGAAACTGGTCAATCGCCAAACGTGGAACTGGCTTGATAACGGCGCACCGCCGAATGTCAGCCACCAGACACCCACTTCTGGCCTGGGGGGCTGAAAATAACCCGCGCTGTGTCGGTGAACTCCGCTTTCGCGCGGGAGTGACATAGCGCCACTGCCTCTCCTGTGGGTATGCTCCGTGCCTGGTCGCAGCGCAGTGAACCTCCAGCCTTCACAGAATGTTCATAAATGCCTGTCGCCGCTCTCGTGCGGGGGTGGCTGATTCGCCGGAGAGGGTTACAGATGGTGTCGATTCTGAGGTGCCCGACGGAATGAGTGCAGGTCAGGAGGGTGTAGAGCACACCGAGCTGACGAAGAGGAACTTCTCCAATTTCGCCGTCGTCATCCTGTTGACCTCCTCTGTCGGAGTGGGATTCGGCGCCATCGACCTGGTGATGATCGCGCCGCTCGGCGTCACGTACGTCGCCGCAGTTGGCCTTGCCGACTTGATCGTGATGGGACTGACGGCCTACTGCACCGGCCTGGTGCACGTGTTCTCCAGCCGGCTCGGGATCGCGGAGGGCGAGCGCTCGCTGGCCGACCGTCTCGCCGTGCTCGTCGGGGCGTTCGCCGTGTGTGCACTCTTCTTGCAAGCGCTGGCAATGGGCCTCGCGCTCGGCGCCGAGTGGTTCCTAGAGCGGGCCGGCCAAGACGCCGAGCTGATCCCCCTGGCCGTCGACTACATCGAGGTCAGGCTCTTCGGCATGATCGTCGCGCTCGTGTGGGCCTCGGCCTCCGAGGCCCTGCGGGTCTGCAACATGAAGAGCATCTCACTCAAGATTATGATCTACGGATTCGTCGGCAACGCCCTGCTCGACTACGCGTTCCTCCACACGGACGCCGCAGGGGCCTTCTCCTCCCCCGCGCAGGCCGTCGCGGTTGCTACCGTGCTCGTGTACTCAGTCATGGCCGTCTACGGCGCCTTCGTCTTCGTGCGCCGCGTCCGACAGCGCGAACGCCACCTTTCCCGAGCCGACCGGCACGCGGTGCTCACCGAGTTTCAGTCCATGGTGTGGACCTCGCAAGGCGTCGGCGTTCGCCACCTGAACGACTACATGGCGGCGATTATCCCTTTTATGTTCATTGGCACTCTAGGCCCGCAGGTACTCGCGGCGTCCGCGGTCGGTGTGAAGGTATACACGATCTTCTGCCGGGTGCCGCAGGCGTGTGTGACGGGAACGTCGGTCTTCTACAGCTATCAGATCGGCAAGGGGGCCACCGCAGACGAGCTGCGGTCCCATGGAAAGCGGCTGCTGGTCTACACGGCGGTGCCGACCGCGATCGGCACTGTTGTGGTCCTCGCCCTGTCGCCCTGGCTTGTGAAACTCTTCGGCGGCTCGGGTGAACTCGACGTGCGCCAGGGCGTTGTCATGCTGTTCGCCTTCATGGTCACGATGCCGCTGTATGTGGTGGAGGCCACCTATACGGCCATTCTTACTGTGCACCAGCGAGGAGCCCTGCTCTCGACGGTGACGACTGTTGCAACCTATGGGCTCATGATTCCGCTGGCATGGATCTCCGTGTTTGTCATGGGGTCCGCGTTCTGGGCCATCGCCCTGGGTTCCATCGCCTCTGCGGCCGTGATTGTGCTGATGCTCGGCCGGGCCTTGTACCGGGACCACTGGGCCGCAACGCCACCCGCCATGGCCGTCGGCCGGGTCGGCGCCCAGGTCGCCGCATCCGCCCCGGACACCTCGGCGAGTGGCGACGGACGCGATGCGGAGGGCAAAGGAGAGGGTTTATGGCGGTAGTGGACTTCGGGATCGCGGCCATGGCCAGCTGCGTCGGCGAGCCGTACGACGTCGCCGGAGAGTCCCAACACTTGGGCATCAACCCCCATGTGGTGGAGACCATGGGCTTCCGAACCCTCCACAAAGCACCCGTCGGTGTGACGACGACCGACTTGGGCGTCGCGGCGGCCGAAGCCGCGCTTGCCAGGGCGGGCCTGGATACCTCCGATGTGGACTTCCTCGTGGCAGCCAGCGGGAACCTGCCCGAGTACCTCCATTGGGACTTCTCTACGGCGATCGCTCGAGACCTCGGACTGCGCGGCGTACCGACACTGTCACTGACCCAGGCTTGCCTGTCCGCCGTACTCGCGTTCGAGGCCATCGCTGGCCTGTTTCTGACCCGCGGCGAGCTGCGAACGGTACTCCTCGTGTCGGCGGAGCGGGTGAGCGACGCACACGTCAACCGCTTGGGGAACGGCACGACGGCCGACAGTGACGGGGCCGTGGCCGCCGTAGTGCGGCGCGATCACCAGTCGCTGCGCTGGCTAGCCAGCGAGCAACTGACCGATCCCACTTACGCCGACTTTTTCCGTCTCGAGTACGGCGGCAACGCCGCGCCGGTCGCACCCCCGGGGCGGAGCAACCTGGACATCGATCACGGATACTCGATCTTCACATTCTTCCAAGGCGATGCTGAACGTTTCTCCGCGTATGCCACGATGACGGACGCCCGCATCGCCGAAGCGGTCGATGGGGCCTGCAAACGCGCCGGCGTCCGGCGCGCGGACCTCTCCAGGGTGCTCCTCCTTCACGCCAATCAGGTAGCGATGCGCAACGCCGCCGCCGCCCTCGGTGTACCTCTGGGCCGGACCAACGCGGAACTGGCCGCCTCACTCGGTCACTTCGGCGGCATGGACCCGCTCGTCAGCCTCGACATCATGATCGATCGAGGTGAACTCCACTCGGGAGACGTGGTGGCGCTGGCTGGCATGTCCTCCGGACTGCACTGGTTCTGCACCCTGGTGGAGGTGTAACCGCCGGCGAAGGCTGTAGCTTTCGTTGCTACAGCGCCATGTCGCTTTCCCCTCGGCCGCTGGCTCGCCAACCAGCGCGCCCGCGCGCGAGTGACCTCACCGCCCTGGCCCAGTTGGGTGTCCCGTCGCATCGAACCGCGGCTTGTCGCACCGGCCCTCGCACCGAACTTGCGGTGCGAGGGCCGGGACAGGTTTGAGTGAGACTGTGTCCCGCTTTGGGGTGGCTCTTGTCTCACTACAAGTGGCTTGTCTCAATCCAGGGGGAATCGTCCAAGTATGGACGATGAGGGGGAGCTGCTGAGCGGCAGGGACAGGGCGGCCGGTTTCGAGGTGGTCTGGGTCCAGGGTGGTGTCGAGGTGCGCAGGCCGCTGGCGGAGGTGGCCTTCGAGGAAGTCGCTCCCGTGCGGGAGTTCCCGAGGCGGGGCAGGTCCGCGGGCTGGCGAAGGCGGAGGGGTAGAAGGGCGCGGAGCAGGCCGCTGTGGTAGCGGCGCGGGCGGTGGAGATTGCCGCTAACGCGTCCGGAATCGCGTGGGACGGAGCGAGGCTGGCGTAGCTGGCCAAGCGGTCTGCGGTGGCGAAGGCATCCATGTCGCCTCCGGTAGCGGCGAAGATCCCGGCGCTGAGCATGGTGCCCATGCCGGGCAGGCTCTGGATCACTTCGGCGTGTGGGTGCTCGCAAAACCGGGCCTCGATGAGGGTTCGAGCTCGGCGATCTCCTCATCGAGGGCCATTACCCCCTTCGCCAGGCGAGCCATGGTGGCCGCAAGCTTCTCGCCAGGCAGCGCGGTGAACTGCGCTCCAGCTCCCTCCACGACGGTCTTGGTCAAGGCCGCGCTGCCGTGGACCTTGCGGTTCTTGAGCCAGGTCGCGATGCGGGAGGTACCGGCGCGGCGGATCGCGGCCGGGGTCTGGTAGCCGGTCAGCAATATGACCGGGCCCTTCTTGGTCAGGACCAGGGAGCGTTCCAACGCCAGGAAAATCTCCAGGAGTTGGACTCGGAGACGGCTGATCTGCCGAGTTCGGTCGCAGACCAGGTCGGTGCGCATGCAGGCCTGGTCGGCGATGACAAAGGCGTCCTTCGCGTCGGTCTTGGCCTGGCCTCGATACCCGGCCGAGGCGCGGTGGACGGCCAGACCGGTGATGCAGGTGATGTGCTGGTCGTGGCCGACCAGCAGGCCGAGCGAACCACCCCTGCTGCCCATTTGCGCGACCGAACTGACCAACGAAGTCGTGCCGGACCTCTCGGCCCTGACGCCTCCTCCCGCACCTGCAGCCGAGCGAGAGCAGATCCACGCACTCATCAGCGACGCCGCAGCATAGGCACGAGCGCACCTACGGGATGCCACCCCGCTGGAGTGCGCACTGCACGAGGACGCACTCCGACCGAGCGGATGGGTATCGACATCGCCGACCTGCGAGAACAAATCTTGTGTACGTGCCCACCCGCGGTAGCACCGAACCCGCCGGTGCGTGACTTGCGTAACACATCCTGAAGATCTCTGATGTCTCACCGTTGCGTTGATCCGGCGACAACCTTGCTCCGGCTAGGCCCGCATCACACCTGAGTGCGCCACGCAGCCATCGTCTCATGAGACATACAGATCGTGGAGAACATGACGGTGCGGATCGGTTGGCCCCAGCCCTGGCAGTGCGGGGCCGAAGTCGCAAACCAGGCTGCTCCACCCGCAAACTACGGTGCTCCATCAAAACCTCCTTGATCCAACTTCACTGACAATCGGTCCAACTTCACTGTCAGAGGACAGTGGGGGCCGCCCGGGCCGGAGCCGTGGCCCCGGCGACGCGGGAACTCGTGCGCCTCCATGCCCGGCAGCCTCCCAGCCCTCACCGACGCACACCCCCGCCTGGGTCGGGCCCGACCTCCGGCGGGCGCCGCCGCTCCTGGCGATGGGTGCGCGGGGTGTCACCGGCGGCCGGGCGCGGACGCGGGTGTTGGCGTGTTCGTCGTCGTGCGGCGTCGCCGGTCGCGGTGAACGCCTCGGTCATCCGGCGCAGTTCGTCGGCGGTGAAGTGGAGAGCGTCCAAACCGGTGCGCAGCGCCTCCAAGTCGACGCCCCGGCGGCGGGCCGAGCCCGCAGACGGGCCGCCGGGGTCGAACAGGGCGAGCTGCTCGGGCCGGGCGGGCGGCCGGTGGGCGGCGCGGCGGACGGTGCGGCGGGCGATGCGCAGCCGGGTCTGCACCACGGCGGCGGCGATGGTCGCCCGATCGTGGCGCAGCGGAACCCGGGGAATCGCCCACTCCCCCGGTTGCAGGGGCAGATGGGGCGCGGCCGGGTCGGCCACCGGCCGCCGGTCCGCGCCACCGTGCGGCCGGTGGGGTGGGGGTGTCTCCGACGGGTTGTTTTGGCCCCACCACACCGGCCGCACGGTGGCGCGGCACCACCTCAGGCCGGTGCTCTCCCCGTTACGGCGAAGAGGGCCGCTCGCGGCGGCACTCGACACCGGAGCACGCCCCGCCCACTGCTTCCACGGCGGACGGTTCTTCCGGATACGCAACCGCAACTCTACGGCCCCGCCCCGGCCGGCGGGACGCGTGGGGACCACGGGAGCACCGCCCCCTGCGGGCCGGTGGCCGGTTTGGTCGGATCCGGGGGCGGCGGCACCCTGGGAGGAGAAAAGCGGCCCGCGCCGCCGACTCCACGGGCCGCTCCGGCCGGACGGCGAGGGACAGGAGAGCGGCATGGTGGTACGGAAGCAGAACACGGCCGGGAGCCGCAGGCGGGTGCGGGAACGCAGCTTCCAGGCCCGCTATCCGCTGGATATGGCCTGTCCGCGGGAGGAGGCCGAGCGAGAGGTGGGGGCAAACCGCGCGGCGTGGCTGCTCAAGGTGTACCGCGGGCAGCCGACCCGGGCCGCCCTCGAGCTGGACAAGCTGCTGCACCACCGGTTCACCCTGATGACCCGCGCCGACCCACACGGCCACGCCTGGACCCTGGCCGAGTACACCGCCGTGTGGAACCACAGGCGTGCGGCGGCCGCGCAGGGAAGCCGGCGGAAGCCCGCCCGGCTCACCGAACAGGACGTTCTCGAACTGCTGCACACCTGCCACCGCGACGGAGAACTCCGCCTGACCCGGGGCCCGACCGGAGACCTGGCCGTGTGGTGGCCGTGACCTCCCGGCTCCACGGCGAGCCGGGAGGTCGGACGAGGCACTCGAGGGAACCGGGAGTGTGAGGCCTCCTGGCGGTATGGTGACGGCACCTGCCCCGGGCGCGTCCCGGGGCGGGCATCGTCGTTCCGCCTCGGCCGGGGCCGGGCCGCTGCGGCCGGGTGTGCCACGTCCCCCTGACCGGGCCGGCAAGGCTCGGGGCGCGGGCGGGTGATTCCCGCACCGGGGCGCATGGCCCGCGCTCTGATCCGGGTATTTCATCGGTGCCCCGATCCGGGCCGTCAGGTGACGTTATTCCCCCCACGGCGGCCCGGGACGCAGAAGGGTCGGTGGCCGGCAGGTTCTTCCCCCGAGGGTCTGCCGGTCGCCGACCTGCGGCCGGGCCCTCTCGGGCCGGTGCGCTCGGGTTTTCCCGCACCCCGCCGGCCGAGTGGTGGTGGGGCGTGTCCGCTCCCGAAAGCCCCCGGTGCGGCCGGGGCGGGGCCGTAGGATCGTGGCGCGCCTCCGGAAAGATTCGCCCGCCGTGTGGAAGCAGCGGGCAGGGCGTGCGCACTCCGGTGTCGAGTGTTGCTGTAGGGATGGTTCGGAGGGAGCGCGGCGGGCCTTCGCGTAGGGGTGGGGTCCGCCGCGGCGCTCCCCTGGTCCTTCTTCCTTGGCCGGACGAGCCCGCACGCGGCCGGCGGGCCGTGCCCACCGAACTCCCAGTCGGCTCTTCCGCGCTCCGGTCGGGGGCGCCCCGGCAGCCGGCCTCCAGCGGCCCGCCCATCAGCTCGGAGTGGACGCGGCCGGGGGCCGGCGTGGGGGCCGTCCGGGCCGGAGCCGTAGACCCGGCGACGCGGGAACTCGTGCGCCTCCATGCCCGGCGGCATCCCAGTCCTCACCGATGCACACCCCCGCCTGGGTCGGGCCCGAGCTCCGGCGGACGCTGCCGCTCCTGGCGATGGGTGCGCGGTGTGTCACCGGCCGGCCGGCGTGGGTGTTGGTGTGTTCGTCGTCGTGCGGCGTCGCCGGTCGCGGTGAACGCCTCGGTCATCCGGCGCAGTTCGTCGGCGGTGAAGTGGAGGGCGTCCAAACCGGTGCGCAGCGCCTCCAGGTCGACGCCCCGGCGGCGGGCCGAGCCCGCAGGCGGGCCGCCGGGGTCGAAGAGGGCGAGTTGCTCGGGCCGGGCGGGCGGCCGGTGGGCGGCGCGGCGGACGGTGCGCGCCTGGGTCTGCACCACGGCGGCGGCGATGGTCGCCCGGTCGTGGCGCAGCGGAACCCGGGGAATCGCCCACTCCCCCGGTTGCAGGGGCAGGCGGGGCGCGGCCGGGTCGGCCACCGGCCGCCGGTCCGCGCCGGCCGGCCGGGTGGGGGTGAGGTCGGCCAGGGTCCAGCCGGTGGTGTAGAGGCGGTACTCCGGGCGGGCGCCACGGGCGGTGCGGGTCTGGGTGATGTCGACGCAGTGCGCGGCCAGCGCGGTGTCCACGATTTCCTCGTCCAGGCCGGGTGCGCGGCGGGCGCCGCGGAGGGTCAGGGCGAGGTGGCGGCGGGCCTCGGCCAACAGGTGACGGCGGTGGAAGTGGCCGCCGGGGTTCATCACGAACACGATCGCGGCGACCGCGACGGCCGCCAGGGCGACGTCGACCACGGCGGCGGTGCGGGCCCGGATCGCGGCTCCTGCGGCACGGGCCCGTTGCAGGAGCAAGTCGACCACGGCGGCGCCGACGTGCCGGACGGCGCCGGCCCGCCACTGCTCGCGCAGCCGGGCCAGCGGGCGGGCCGGGGGCTTGGCCGGGCGGGTGGTGTAGGCGGCGATCTGGTTCAGCTTCGTCCGGGCCCGCTCGTCGACCCGCGGCGCGAACCTCAAGGTGCCGTCGTCGCCGGTGGCGGTGGTGTACTCGATCTCCAGTTCGGTGCGGCAGGCGGCGATCCGCGCGCTGCGGGTGGCGGCCCAGGCGATCAGCTCGTGCGGGATGCCGGCGATCTCCATCACCGGGCGGCGGCCGGCGCTCACGGTGCGGGGCTCGGACGCCAGCCCGAGGGCCTGGCACACCTCGGCCATCACCAGCTCGTTGTAGAGCGCGGAGGCCGCCACGGTGTTCTCGAACAGGGCCTGGCTGTGCACCGCCCCCCACGGCCCGTCCGGGCGTTGGGCCTTCAAGGACAGCAGCACGTGGTCGTGCAGCAGGGGCTTTCCCGAGCGGGCCTGGTAGTGCCGGAACCGGGCGGCAACCACACCACGGGCGGGACGCACGCGCCTCTCGCCCTGGCTGCCGTGGCGGATGACGGCCACCTGGTCCTCGATCCAGGCCAGGGTCGCGGCGATGGCCCGCTCGTGCGCGGCCTCGACCGTCTGCCGGACGGTGTCGTCGCACAGCGCCCACAGCAGGTGGATCGTGGGCTGCGGGCGGAACACCAGGTCCATGCCCGTGACCTTCACCCGCCGCCCCAGCGCCCCGGCCCGCCACGCCTCCTTGACGGGGTCGCCGGCCGCGCGGCGGGCGGCCACCAACCGGTCGGCGTGCGGATGCCGGCCCCCTTCGCCGAACAGGTTCCGCAGCTGGTCCTCGGTGACCTCCTCCCCCGGCGCCAACCCCATCGCCGCCAGGCCGCGGCCCATCCACCGCCCCGGCGGCACACCGGCCTCCTCCTGCGCCTTCCTCAACGGCGTGCGGGCCCGGCGGTGGCCGTCCCCGACCACCACCTGCCGTGTGAAGTAGCGAAGAGCCTGCCCGGCGGTGATCAACGCGATATCCATCACGCCCACCACGCCACACGAAAGCGGCCCACACGAGCGTCCGAACAGCGGCGGCATCCCACCCAGCGGGAACAACCGCCCCGACTTTCCACCCCCACGACCCGCCCAGCGGGAAACGGTCGCGCCGGGCGGACACTGTCAACGCTCTCCGGAAGCCCCGGCCCAAGGAGCCGGGGCTTCCGGAGAGCAGAGAGCGGAGAGCGGAGACCAGGAGCGGTGTTCGATTGCATCGAACACTTTCTTCCAAATTTGGAAGATTAGCCTTCCGGCTCTGTCACCTGGGCTTTTACCTTCTCGCGGTCCTTCATCCAGCGCCGTACGGCTCGGTAGACGCGGTCGTCTTCCGGGTCGGCGAACGCCTCCGCCAGTGCCCGGTTCAGCTCCCGGGTGGAGAGGCGGCTCCGCTTGAGGTCTTCGGCGAGCTGGAGCGCGCGCCGCTTCACCGCTTGGCGTAGGTGCGCATCGACGGGCGCTGCGGTGCCCTTGCCGCCTTCCTCTTCCTCGGCCGGGTCGTCTGCCGATGCGGTGAGGACTCGCTGAGCCTGCCGGTGGATCTGCTGCGCGGGGTCGTCTTCTCCGTCGGGCCCGGGCAGCTCTCGGACGACCTGGGCGATGGCGGCGGCGGTGACCTTGGGCAGAGAGTCGCGCAGGAGGGCGTGGAGGGTGGCGGCGGCTTCGACGCCGTAGCGGTTCACGACGGGCAGGAGCGCTTCGACGTGTGAGCGGGTCAGCTTGGGGACGTCGCGCAGGAGGCGGTTGGCCAGCGGCCAGCCGTTCATCATGCGGTAGGCGTCGGCCGGGGTGATGTCCCAGTCCTCGAGGAACGCTTCGAAGGTGGGATGGTCCGCGCGGTAGAGGCGGCGCTTGCTGATGGTCTCCAGCGCCTTGCCGGTGAGCCAGAACGAGGCGTGGTGTTGTTGGAGGACTGCCTGGCAGGTGGTGAGGTCCGCGCGCTCAGCCTCGGTGAGTGTGGTCGGGTCGGGGCCGGTTTCGGCGCTGCTGCCGGGGATGGTCTCGAGGGTGAACGGGGCGGCTTCCTGTTCCTGCGCGGCGGGTTTCTTGCGTGCCAGGTTCGCCAGGCCACGGGATCGGCGTGGGGGTCCGGACAGGCCGAAGCGGTCGGCGGTGGTTTCGATCTCGGTCATACGGCGTCCTCTTCAGCGGCGCGAGTCAGGATCTCCCGGGCGAGGTTAGCCAGGTCTTCGGCCACGGACACGGATGTGGCGGACACCACGGTGGTGTCGGTGCCGGCGCGGCCGGAGCGCAGGTCCCAGAACTTGGGGTTGCTGGCCACAGCTTCCTCCAGTTCGTGCACCAGGCGGCCGTGGTGGCGCGCGTCCTGCCCGACTGCTTCGGAGTAGCGGACGATGGTGTCGAACAGGTAGGCGTCGTCACCGAGTTCTTCGGCGACCCAGGCGCGGGCCCGGCGGTGGATCTGCTTGGAGGCGCTGCCGCTGCCGAAGAGCACGACGCCCAGGAGCCGCAGGTGGGGGTTGACCGCTTTGCGGACCAGTTGGAACTGGCGGGAGATGCTGCCCAGACCGTCGTTGATGGAGGCCCGGTCGGAGCGGGTGGGAGCGATCATCCAGCGGGCGGAGGAGAGCGCGATCTGCTGGAGTGGGGGGTTCTCCGGGGCGCTGTCGATGACGACGAGGTCATAGCGGCGGGCGATCGGGGCCAGGCACACGGCCAGGGCGAGGACCTGGCGGTGTTGCCGCATGCGGTAGGTGGCCTGGAGCATGTCGGGAGCCGCGCCGATGTGGGCGCCGCCGATCACGACGTCAAGGCCTGGGCGGACACCGGAGACCGGCTCCAGGGGCTTGCCGGTGCGCAGGGCTTCGTAGAAGGCGGCGCCTTCGTCGTCGATGCTGGTTCCTCGGTAGCCCAGGTCCCGGCCGACGTTGCCCTGGCCGTTGACGTCGATCAGCAAGACCCTGCCCGCGTCGCCGTCCGAGGCGGCGGCGTCGGCGGCCACCAGGCCGGCGAAGTTGGATGCGAGAGTGGTCTTCCCGACGCCGCCTTTGCCGTTGGCGACAACGTAGGTGTTGGCCAGGGCCTCCCAGTCGATGGGGGGCACGTCATCGTCATCGAGCATGGCCGTCTCTCCTGTCGTGTCTGCTACGTCGCCCCGCATCGTCCCACGCCCGGGAACGCGGGCAGCAAAGTCCGGACGGGCCTGTACGGGATGGTTGGAAAGCGCAGCCTTGCAATCCTGTTCCTGGGTTTCAGGTCTGGCTTCGTCGTCGCTCTTGGCCGGTTCAGATTCTCACGGCTCTCCCGGGTGCCCCTTCAGAGGCAGGGACTCAATCCCCAAGTCCTCACTACTGTTCCCTCATGAAGGAAAGTGACTGGATCGCCCTTGTGTCAGTCGTTGTGTCTTTGACCGCTGCCGGCATCAGCATCTGGCAGGCGAGGACCGCCGGCGCCTCGGCAAAAGCTGCCAAGGAACAGGCAGAGGCCGCGGTTCGGGCGAACGAGTTGACCCAGCAGCAGATGGACCGTGAAGAAGCCCGCGCGCAGCAGGCCGCCGCCGACGCGGAGGCGGCTGCCTTGCTCGAGGCGGAGAAGGTCCACCTGAGGTTTTCCAGTAACGGCGGCTCTGTGGTCGTGGAAATCACGAACAACGGCGTGGCCCCCATCACCGAAGTAGAGCTTCTCAAGGTGGAGGCGCTTGACGAAGGCCCGTGGGCAGGGTGGACCGTGAACCGCAACATGTCAGGACCGATGGTTCAAACCAAGCGGAGCATCCTTCGGAGCCACGAGGATATGGAGGTAGCCACGTGGCTTCTTGACCGTGATGGGCAGCGCGTGCCGCAGCTTCCCAGGAGCGTGAGAGCCCTTGTCCGTTTTCGTGACCAGGACGGCCAGTGGTGGCAGGTCACCGGTGGAGGAGAGCCGCCCGTACCGGCTGACCCGCCCACCACGTGAGTTCTCGTCTTCGAACCCTAGGACCGACGGTCAGCAAACGACCCTCGCCCGTTCAGCCTCTGGGAGCAGGCGCTAACGCACAAAAGGCCCCTCGCACGGACGCCGGAGCGTCCGTGCGAGGGGCCTTTGGGCTACAGGGGAAGGGCGGTGAGGGTGGCGGCCGCGGCGAGGTGGGCCAGGCCGGTGAGGATGCAGTCGACCGCCCACCGGATCCGGGTGTACTTGCGGGCGGCGAGGGCGGACAGGACGCGGATCTGATCGGGACGCCGGTCGTCGGCGAGTTGGTGGCGGACCTGGTCGGGGGTGAGGTGGGCCCAGTGGGGCCAGGAGGCCCGGTCGGTGCCGCCTGTGTGGGGGCGGACCGCGCAGAGCAGCAGCACGGTGGCGGTGGCCAGCGCGGCCAGGGCCAGGGCGCCGGCGATGCGGGCGGCGGTGGGTGGGTGGAGGTCGGGGGCGGCAGAGAGGGTGCCGGCCAGCAGGGCACCGGTGAGGGCCAGCAGCAGGGAGGCCTTGGTCTCGCAGCGAGCGAGCTGGTTCTCCAGGCCGGTCACGGCCTGGTCCAGCGCCCGGTCCGGGTCCCGGACCGTCGTCGCGGCGGGTGTGGTGGTCATCGGGCGGGGGTCTCCTTCACGGCGGTCA
>NZ_JODL01000050.1 GCF_000718985.1 Streptomyces megasporus
CGGCGAGTCGACGTGCTGTGGGCCATGCTGCGTGACAAGAGGCTGTTCACCTCCGCCCCGCCGGTCACGCAAGCGGCTTGACTTCATCATTGAGATTCCTTCCCCGGTGTTCCCGGCCGCCGTCACCGCACCGGGAGGCCGGTGTCGAGTGCGGGCTCGTACGGGTGTTCGTGGCTCCGATCGTGCGCGGGGCCGTGATCGTGGTCGTGGGCGTGCGCGTGCTCGTGTACGTGGTCGTGCGCGGGACCGTGGTCGTGCCGGTGTTCGTTCAGGTGCCGTCCGGCCAGCGGCGGCCGGTGGGGCCTCTCCCCCGCGCCGACGGCCGTGACGCGCTCCAGGAGTTCCTCGACGCCCCGCCCGGTGCGGGCGGAGGTCCGCAGCACCTCCACGCCCGGGTTGACCCGTTCCACGTGCTCGGCGAAGGTCTCCTCGTCGAAGTCGACGGCCTCGGCGAGGTCCGTCTTGGAGAGCACCACGAGGTTCGCCAGGCCGAAGGCGGTGGGGTACTTGGCCGGCTTGTCCTCGCCCTCGGTGACCGACATCAGCACCACCCGCAGCGTCTCGCCCAGGTCGTAGGTCGCCGGGCACACCAGGTTGCCCACGTTCTCCACGAACAGCAGTCGGGTGCCGTCCGGCAGCCAGCCCTCCAGGTGGCCGCGGAGCTGGTCCGCCTCCAGGTGGCAGAGCCCGCCGGTCAGCACCTGCCGGACCGGCGCCCCCGAGCGGGCGAGCCGCCGGGCGTCGTTCTCCGTGGCCAGGTCGGCGGTGAGCGCGGCGACCGGCAGGCCGCGCTCGGCGGCCCGCGTCAGGAGGAGTTCCAGCAGGGCCGTCTTGCCGCTGCCGGGGCTGGACAGCAGGTTGACGGTGGTGACGCCGCGGCCGGCCAGCTCCTCGCGCAGCGCGGCCGCCAGTCCGTCGTTCTTCGCCAGTACGGCCTGTTTCAGGTCGACGACCCGGCACATCACGCTCTCTCCTCCTGTCGTGTCGAGCGGCTCCCGGGGCACGGTCGGCCCTCCGTGAGCGTCACGTCGACGATCTCCAGCTCGCGTCCGGCCACCAGCTCCGTCTCCGCCTCCCCGCACTCCGGGCACCACAGCCGCGGCGGTGTGCCGGGGGCGAACTCCTCGGCGCAGGCCCGGCAGCGGGCGCGGGCGGGCACCTCCTCGATGCGGAGTTCGGCACCGGCGAGCGGGGGGCCCTGGGCGATCACCTCGAAGGAGAACCGCAGGGCGTCGGCCACCACCCCCGACAGTTCGCCGACCCGCAGGCGCACCGACTCCACCGCGTCGGCTCCGTGGCCGCGCGCGGCCTCCTCGGCGCTCTCGGCGACGGCGAGGGCGATCGACAGCTCGTGCATGGGGCGTCACGCTAGCCGGCCGCCCCATGCGCCCCACCGCGCCGCCACGGCACCGGGGCCGAGTTCCCCCGGACAGCCCAAGCCCACGGGGGAACCGAGCGCGTCACGGCCCGGTCCGCGGGTCCGGTGAGCCAGGATCACGCCCCACAGACGACGGCAACGGTCCAACGGTCCGGGAGGCCTCATGCGAATCCTGCTCGTGGCGAGCGCGTTCAACAGTCTGACCCAACGGGTCCTGGTGGAACTGGAGGAGCGGGGCCACGCGGTCGCCGTGGAACTCGTGCCGGGGGACGGCTCCGGGTGGGAGGCCGTGGAGCGGCACGCCCCCGACCTGGTGCTCGCCCCGATGCTGACGACCGCGATCCCGAAGGAGGTCTGGTCGGCCCGCACCTGTCTGGTGGTGCACCCCGGGCCGCCCGGCGACCGCGGTCCCTCGTCGCTGGACCGGGCGATGCAGGACTGCTCCGGGCAGTGGGGCGTGACCGTGTTCCAGGCCGAGGCCGAGATGGACGCGGGCCCCGTCTGGGCGTCGGCGCCGCTGTCGATGCCGCAGCAGATCGGCAAGAGCGACCTGTACCGGGGCGAGGTGGCCGACGCCGCGGTGGAGGCGGTGCTGCTGGCCGTCCGGCGCTTCGCGTCCGGCGCGTACACCCCCCGGCCGCAACCGCAGGACGGGCCGGGCCTGCGCCCGTACCTGGGCCAGGACGAACGCCGCATCGACTGGGAGCGGGACTCCACCCGGGTGGTGCTGCGCAGGCTGCGGGCCGCCGACTCCCAGCCCGGCGTGTTGGACTCCTTCCTGGGCGGCGAGTGGTACCTGCACGGCGGGCACCACGAGGACCGGTTGCGCGGCCGGCCCGGCGAGGTGCTGGCCACCCGGTGCGGGGCGATCTGCCGGGCGACGTCGGACGGGGCGGTGTGGATTCCCCAACTGCGGCCGAGGAGGCGGCCGGGGGGCCGGCGGACGTTCAAGCTGCCCGCCGCCCTGGCGCTCGGCGACCGGCTGCCGGACGTGCCCGAGGTGCCCGTTCCGCTGTGGCTGCCCGCCGGGCGTCGCACCTGGACCGAGATCCGCTACGAGGAGAGCGGTCCGGTGGGTTTCGTGCGCTTCTCCTTCCCCGGCGGGGCGATGGGCACCGACCGGTGCCGTCGGCTGTTGGAGGCCTACCGCTTCGCCTGCTCCCGACCGACCCAGGTGGTGGTGCTCGGCGCCTGCCGGGACTTCTTCTCCAACGGCATCGACCTGAACCTGATCGAGGCCGCGGACGATCCCGCCGCGGAGTCCTGGGCCAACGTCCGGGCCATGAACGACCTGGTGGAGGCCGTCCTCACCACGACCGACCGGCTGACCGTCGCCGCCCTGGGGGGCAACGCGGCGGCCGGTGGGGTGATGCTGGCGCTGGCTGCGGACGAGGTGTGGTGTCGGGCGGGCGCGGTCCTCAACCCGCACTACCGGCTGATGGGGCTGTACGGCTCGGAGTACTGGACCTACAGCCTGCCCCGGCGGGTGGGCGCCGAGGAGGCGGACCGGCTGGTCCGGCAGGCGCTGCCGGTGGGCGCCGCCGCCGCACTGCGCGCCGGGCTGGTGGACCGCGTGCTGTCCGTGGCGCCGGAGACCTTCTTCCGCGAGGTCGCCCGGATGGCGGCCGGCCTCGCCGCCGACCCGGCGCTCCAGGCGCGGATCGGGGAGAAGAAGGCGGTGCGCGAGCGCGACGAGGCGGTCCGGCCGCTGTGGGACCACCGGGCCGCGGAGCTCGCCCGGATGCACCGGTGCTTCTTCCGGGCGGGCGAGCCGTACCACGCCCTGC
This sequence comes from Streptomyces megasporus, assembly GCF_000718985.1. Lineage (GTDB taxonomy): Bacteria > Actinomycetota > Actinomycetes > Streptomycetales > Streptomycetaceae > Streptomyces > Streptomyces megasporus. The sequence continues at coordinate 3,166 of NZ_JODL01000050.1, forward strand.
GCTCGGCCTTCGTCCGCAAGGAGGGCTCGTCGCTCACGCCGGGGCACCTGACCGAGTCACTTCCCCGGCGGAAAACGTTTGAGTTGTAGGCATGTGCTGGAAATGTCAGGCTCCGAGGGACGGATGGCGGCCGGCGCGGACCGCCGCCGCGCCGAACCGGGACCGTGCCTCCCCGCGGGCCCCGCTGCCAGGAAGGAAGCCGTATGAGCACCGACACGTCGGCCCCCAGCGGCGTCGAGGAGGTCCACATCCTCTGGACCTCCGAGGGCATGAGCTGCGACGGCGACACGGTCTCGGTCACCGCCGCGACGCTGCCGAGCCTGGAGGACGTCGTCCTCGGATCGATCCCCGGCATCCCCAAGGTCCACCTGCACAACAAGGTGCTGGCCTACGAGACCGGCGAGGGGTTCACCCGGGCCTTCCACCGGGCCGCCAACGACGAGCTGGGGCCGTTCGTCCTCGTCGTCGAGGGGTCCGTCCCCAACGAGAACATCAACGGCGACGGCTACTGGACGTCGATGGGCAACGACCCCGAGACGGGCGAGCCGATCACCCTCAACCAGTGGATCGACCGGCTGGCGCACAAGGCGTTCGCGGTGGTGGCGATCGGCACCTGCGCCACCTACGGCGGCATCCACGCCATGGCGGGCAACCCCACCGGCTGTATGGGCCTGGCGGACTACCTGGGGTGGGACTTCCGTTCCGCGGGCGGGCTGCCGATCGTCAACGTCCCCGGCTGTCCCGTCCAGCCGGACAACTTCATGGAGACCCTGCTGTGGCTCCTGCACCAGGCCGCCGGAATGGCCCCGCCGATCCCGCTGGACGATCAACTCCGGCCGACCTGGCTGTTCGGCAAGACCGTCCACGAGGGCTGCGACCGGGCCGCGTACTACGAGCAGGGCGACTTCGCGCTGGACTACAACTCCCCCAAGTGCCAGGTGAAGATCGGCTGTTGGGGGCCGGTGGTGAACTGCAACGTCCCCAAGCGGGGCTGGATGGACGGCATCGGCGGCTGTCCCAACGTCGGCGGCATCTGCATCGCCTGCACCATGCCCGGCTTCCCCGACAAGTTCATGCCCTTCATGGACGAGCCCCCGGGCGGCAGCGTCTCCTCCGGTCTGTTGAGCCGCACCTACGGACCGCTCGTGAGGTCACTGCGCTCCATCACCAACCGCACCGTGAACAAGGAGCCCAAGTGGCGCCACAACCGCACCGAACTGACCTCGGGCTACCAGCCGCGGTGGTCCGGCCGCTGACGACGCCGACGGCGTTCGAGACGTTTGAGAGGACCGCTCCGTGACGACCAGCCAGACCGTCCCGGTCGATCAGCGCACGCTCACCGAGGTCGCGTTCGACCCCATCACCAGGATCATCGGCAACCTGGGCATCTACACCAAGATCGACTTCCCCAACCGGGAGGTCGTCGAGTGCCGGAGCACGTCCTCGATCTTCCGCGGCTACAGCGTCTTCATGAAGGGCAAGGACCCCCGCGACGCGCACTTCATCACCAGCCGCATCTGCGGCATCTGCGGGGACAACCACGCCGTGTGCTCGATCTACGCGCAGAACATGGCGTACGGGGTGAAGACGCCGCCCCTGGGCGAGTGGATCATCAACCTCGGCGAGGCGGCCGAGTACATGTTCGACCACACGATCTTCCAGGACAACATGGTCTTCGTCGACTACTGCGAACGCATGGTCAAGGAGACCAACCCCTCCGTCCTGCGGCGCGCCGAGCGGACCGCGGCCCCGCGCGGGGACGTGCACGGCCACCGCACGATCGCCGACATCATGCGCTCCTACAACCCCTTCGAGGGCGCCACCTACAAGGAAGCCCTCGTGATGAGCCGCACCACGCGCGAGATGTGCTGTCTGATGGAGGGTCGGCACGTCCACCCCTCGACGCTCTACCCCGGCGGCGTCGGCACCGTCGCCACTCCACAGGCCTTCACCGACTACCTGGTCCGGCTGATGCGCTGTCTGGACTTCGTCAAGCGGGCCGTCGCCATGAACGACGACGTCTTCGACTTCTTCTACGAGGCCCTGCCCGGTTACGAGGAGGTCGGCCGGCGCCGCACGATGCTGGGCTGCTGGGGCGCCTTCCAGAACCCGGACGTGGTCGACTACGACTACCGGACGATGAACGAGTGGGGCAACGCCATGTTCGTCACCCCCGGCATCGTCGTGGACGACGAGCTGGTCACCACCGACCTGGTCGACATCAACCTGGGCATGCGCATCCTGCTGGGCAGCTCGTACTACGAGGACTGGATCGGCGAGGAGACCTACGTCGACAAGGACCCCCTGGGCAACCCCGTCGACCAGCGGCACCCGTGGAACCAGACCACCCTGCCCGAGCCCCAGAAGCGCGATCTGAACGGCGGCAAGTACAGCTGGGTGATGAGCCCCCGCTGGTACGACAAGCGCACGAACGACTTCCTCGCCCTGGACACCGGCGGCGGGCCCATCGCCCGGCTGTGGGTCACCGCGCTGGCCGGCAAGGTCCGCACCCCCTACGTGCGCTCCACCGGGCACAGCGTCGAGATCGACCTGCCCAAGACCCCGGGCATGCCGGAGATGCGGCTGGAGTGGACGCCCCCGCCCTTCCCCAACACCATCGAGCGCAACCGGGCGCGGATGTACTTCGTCGCCTACGCCGCCGCCATGGCCCTGCACTTCGTGGACAAGGCGTTGGAGGAGGTCCGGGCCGGACGCACCAAGGTCTTCCAGGAGTTCGAGGTGCCCGAGGAGGGCATCGGCGTCGGCTTCCACGAGGCCGTGCGCGGTGTGCTCTCCCACCACCTGGTGATCCGCGACAAGAAGATCGCCAACTACCACCCGTACCCGCCGACCCCCTGGAACGCCAGCCCCCGCGACTTCTACGGCACCCCCGGTCCGTACGAGGACGCCGTCCAGGGCTGCCCCATCTTCGAGGAGAACGGTCCGGACGACTTCAAGGGCATCGACATCATGCGCACCGTGCGCAGCTTCGACCCGTGTCTGCCCTGCGGCGTCCACATGTACCTCGGCGGCGGGCGCACCCTGCGGCAACACCACTCGCCGACCTTCGGCGCGGTCTCGTAGGAAGGCGGACACCGATGCCCTGGGACGACGAGCACGCCCGCGTGCGGGTGGCGCGGACCGAGGAACTCCTCTCCGGCCTGGAGTCGCTGCCCGACGGCGCCGCGGCCGCCCGGGCGGCCGAGACCGTCGAGGCGCTGGTGGACCTCTACGGCGACTGCCTGGCCCGGATCACCGCCCACCTGGGCGAGGACGGAAGGGGCGACGCCCTCCTGCGGCGTCTCGCGGACGACGAGCTCGTCGGCCGGCTGCTGCTGGTCCACGACCTCCACCCCGACCCGGTGGAGACCCGTGTGCGCCGGGCGTTGGAGGACGTGCGGAGCGGAGCGGGCCTGGCGGCGGACGGGGTGGAGCTGCTGGAGCTGTCGGGGACGACGGCGCGGGTCCGGCTGCGCGGCGGCGGACGCGGCTGCTCCTCCTCGTCCGCCTCGCCCCGAGCCCTGGAGGAGGCCGTACGGGAGGCGGTGACCGGCTTCGCGCCCGAGGTCGAGCGGGTGGACGTCGAGACCGTCCCGGACCGGGCGCCCGAAGCCCTCATCCCGGTGGACTCCCTCTTCCGGCGTCCGGCCCTCGCCTCCGAGACGGGCGGGTGAGCGCGGTGAGCGCCGCCTTCCCCGCGCCCCGGCTGCGGCGCCTGGCGCGCCGGCCCGCCCGTCCCCTCCGTCCCGGTGGGCGCGACGGACGGGACGGCGCGGACGAGGCGCGTCAGGAGCGCTGCGACCTGTGCTCCGAACCCCTGCCCGCGGACCACCGCCACCTGCTGGACCTCCACGCCGGCGCCGTGTCCTGCGCCTGCCGCGCCTGCGCCCTGCTGTTCGACCGGCAGGAGGCGGGCGGGGCCCACTACCGGCTGCTGCCGCGGCGCAGGCTCCGGTTGGGCGGGGACGGGATCGACGACACGCTGTGGGCGTCCCTCGGCGTTCCCGTGGGACTGGCGTTCTTCACCCGCGGCGGGACGTCCGGCGAGGTCACCGCCTGCTGCCCGAGCCCGCTGGGTCTGCTGCGCTCCCCGGTGGCCCCGGACCGCTGGCGGGAGGCGGAGGCGTCCGTCCCCGCCCTCGCGACGCTGGCCGACGACGTCGAGGCGCTGCTCGTCGACCGCTCCCAGGGCGCGCGGGAGCACTGGATCGTCCCCCTGGACGACTGCTACCGCCTGGCCGCCGTGGTGCGCGAGCACTGGAAGGGCCTGGGCGGCGGGCCCGAGGTCCGGCGGCGCGTCGAGGACTTCTTCCACCGGCTCGCCGACGGGGCCCCCGCCGACGGCCGTCCCACGACCGAACCGTCCCCCACCGATTCCCGACCCGGAACCTGAAGGAGGCTTCATGGCCGGCATCAGGGTAGGCAAGCCCCAGGTGCAGCCCGACAGGGCGGCGCACGTCAGGGGCATCAGGCAGGGCAACCAACTCGGCTCCTACCGGAAGGCCGTCGGACATCTGCCCGACGACCGCTCCACGGCTCGCCGTTCGACCGGCATCAACGCCCGGCGCCGCGATCCGATCATGCCCGGCATGCCGAACCTCTCCCCGTCATGACCGCGCCCCACGGCACGTCGGACGGTGTGCCGGCCCGGCACACCGTCCCGGCCCTCGCCTTCGCCGTCACCGACGCGCGGCCGGAACGCTTCGCCGCGGTGCCCACCCTCCGGTTCGAACTGGGGATCACCCGGACCGGCGGCGGCCCCATCCGCTCGATCGCCCTGACGGTCTCGATCCGGATCGACGTGACCCGCCGCCGCTACGACGACCGGACGCGGCACGCCCTGGCCGAACTCTTCGGCGCCCCGGACCGGTGGGGCACCACCCTGCGGCCCCTGGCCTGGACCCAGACCACCGTGACCGTGCCCCCGTTCACCGACGCCACCACGGTCGGTCTGACGGTGCCGTGCCCCGTCGACACCGAACTGGCCGTCACCAAGTACCTGCACGCCGTCCGCGACGGGGAGGTGCCCCTGGACTTCCTCTTCAACGGCACCGTCTTCTTCCAGGCCCCGGACGGCCTGCTGCGCACGGCCCAGATCTCCTGGGCCGAGGACGCCCACCACCGGCTGCCCGCCGGCATGTGGCACGCGCTGATCGACCGCTACTTCGCCGGCAGCCCCTGGCTGCGGCTGTCCCGGGAGACCTACGACCGGCTCGACGCCTACCGGGTCCGGCGGGTGTTCGGCACCTGGGACGACGTCATCGGCGACCTGCTGGACCGGGCGGACGCCCCCACTCCCGAGCTCTCCGGCCCCTCGAGAGTTCCCAAGACCACCGGAGCACCATGGACGAGATGAGACGGGCGGAACGCCGGGAGGCGGCGCGGTGCCCGGAGAAGGTCGAGAAGATCGTGCGCACCTGCCTCTACGAGGGCTATCTGCTCTGGCCCTACCGCAGGTCCGCGTTGAAGAACACCAAGCGCTGGACCTTCGGCGGGATCTTCCCCCGCTCGTGCGCCGCCACGCTCGGCGAGCCGTACCGGATGCGCACCCAGGTGCCGGTGGACACCGAGGGCCGCCCCGCGGAGGCCGTCGAGGTCACGGTGCGCGTGCGGTTCCTGCACGTCGTGGACCGCGGTGTGGTCCGCGAGGGTCCGGGCGGGCCCGAGGCCGTCGACGACCTGACGGTGGACGGACGGCGGTACCTGGCGTGGCAGGAGGCGACCGAGCGCGAGCTGTGCCTGCCCGTGACGCTGGGCTCCGTCCTCTCCCGTCCCGCGCGGGCCGCCGTCGACGTCCCGGCGGGCACCGACCGCGAGCCGATCGTGGACGGTGCGGGCCGTGCCGTCGGCGCCCTGGTGCGCCGGTGGAACGCGCTGCGCGGCACCGTGGAGATCGAGGCCGAGCCCGTGGGGGACGGCGTGTACCGGCTGAGCGTGGGCATCGTGAACACCACCCCGTGCCCGCTGCCGGACCCCACCGCCCTGGGCGCCCGGGAGGAGGCCTGCGCGTACGCCTTCGTCTCCACCCACACGGTGCTGCACTGCGTCACCGGGCGTTTCGTCTCGCTCATCGACCCGCCGGAGCGCCTGCGGGGGGCCGTCGAGTCCTGTGAGAACCAGGGCACCTGGCCGGTCCTCGTGGACGACGACGCCTCCGACGTCACCGTCGGGGAAGCCGCCGGGACCACCGACGGCGGGGACGGCGACGGGTCGAGCGCCCACACCGTGCTCTCCTCCCCCGTCACCCTGTACGACTTCCCCGAGGTGGCGCCGGAGAGCCCCGGAGACCTCTTCGACGGCACGGAGATCGACCGGCTGCTGATCCTGAGCGTGCTGAGCATGACGGAGGAGGAGCAGCGGGAGGCGCGGGCCTGCGACCCCAAGGCCAGGGAGATCCTGGACCGCTGCGCGGCGCTCGGCCACGACGAACTCCTCGCGCTGCACGGCACCATCCGCGAGTTCCGACCCCTGGGGGAGGGCGCGTGAACCGGACGGTGACGGTCGACGGGGTCCGGTTGGGCCGGGGCGACCGCGTACGGCTGAGGCCCCGCCACGGCGCCGACATCTTCGACCTCGCGCTCGCCGGACGAGCCGCCGAGATCGTCGCCGTCGAGGAGGACTTCGAGGGCCGCGTCCACGTCGCGGTCGTCCTGGAGGACGACCCCGGACGCGACTTCGGGGCGAGCGCGCAGATCGGCCACCGCTTCTTCTTCTCCCCCGAGGAGCTGGAACCGGCCGGCCCGCCCGCCGATCCCGACACGGCCCGCACGCGCGTCCTGGTGGCCGGGATCGGCAACGTCTTCCTCGCCGACGACGGCTTCGGCCCCGAGGTGGCCGCCGCGCTGAGCGGGCGGACGCTGCCCGACGGCGTCCACGTCGTGGACTTCGGCATCCGCGGCATGGACCTGGCCTACCGACTGCTGGACGGGTACGACACCGCCCTGCTCGTCGACGCGGCGCCCCACGGCCGGCCGCCCGGCACGCTCTCGGTCATCGAGCCGGACATCGAGGCGTTCGACGAGTCCCAGGCCGTTCCCGAGGCGCACGCCATGGACCCGGTCAAGGTCCTCGCCCTGGCCCGGCGGTTGGGCGACGCCCCGCTGCCGCGCGTCCTGGTCGTCGGCTGCGAACCGCTGGTGCGCATGCGCGGCGACGAACCGGACGTGGCCGTGGGGCTCAGCGAACCCGTCCGGCGGGCGGTCGACGAGGCCGTCGCCCTGGTCGAATCCCTGGTGGCGGAGCTGCTCGGCGGGAAGGAGGTGAGCTTCCGATGAGGAACGGCGTCTTCATCCCCGCGATCGCGGTGCGCGTCGCCGTCGGCGCCCTGGCCGCCGCCGTCGCCGCGGCCCTGGTGGTCGAGGTACCGGCGTTGTGGCGGTACCTGAAGATCAGGGCCATGTGACGGCGGCGTGGGCCCCGGTCCGCGGAGGGGTCGGGTGGGCCGCCGGCGGCGGCCCACGGAAGACGGGGAGAATGGGAGCCCGACCGGAGTGCCGCACGAGGCGGCGCCCGTCCTCCGCGACAGGAGATCACCCACCGTGCCCCGTGAACGCGAAGCCTCCGCCGTCGGCACCGAGCGGTCCGAGCTGCGGGCCGACTGCGGGAACTGCTTCGCGCTGTGCTGCGTGGCGCTGCCCTTCTCGGCCTCCGCCGACTTCGCGGTCGACAAGGACGCCGGACGGCCGTGCGCGAACCTGCGGGAGGACTTCCGCTGCGGCATCCACGCCCGGTTGCGGCGGGAGGGGTTCTCCGGCTGCACCGTCTTCGACTGCTTCGGCGCGGGGCAGAAGGTCTCCCGGGTCACCTTCGGCGGACGGGACTGGCGCCGTGACCCGCGCACCGCGCGGCGGATGTTCGCGGCGTTCCCCGTCATGCGGCAACTGCACGAGCTGATGTGGTACCTGGCCGACGCGCTGGGCAGGCCGCGGACCCGTCCCCTCCACCGCGACCTGCGCCGCGCGCTGGACGACGTCGAGCGGCTCTCCCTCGGCAGCGCCGAGGAACTCGTGGCGCTGGACGTGGCGGAGGTCCGCCGCGGCGTCGACGAACTGCTGTCGCGCGCCGGCGAGTTGGTGCGGGCCGCGGTACCGGGCCCTGGGAGGAACCACCGCAGGGCCGACCTCGTCGGGGCGCGGCTCAGGGGCGCCGACCTGCGCGGCGCCAATCTGCGCGGGGCCTGTCTGATCGCGGCCGACCTGCGCGGCGCCGACCTGCGGAACGCCGATCTGATCGGTGCGGACTTCCGGGACACCGATCTGCGCGGCGCCGACCTGACGGGGAGCCTCTTCCTCACCCAGGCCCAGCTCAACGCGGCCAGGGGCGACGAGGCCACCCGGCTGTCCGCCGGGTTCACCCGCCCCGCGCACTGGCGGTCCGCCGCGCGCGGCAGGGGCTGAGGAACGTCCGCCCCGGCGGGGTCATCCGTCGGTGAGCGCCTTCGCCATGACGTGTTCCCGAGGTCCGTCGGGCGCCGCGTCGCCGACCGGCCCCTCGTCCACGAACCCGTGGCGGCGGTAGAGGCCCATCGCGTGCTCGTTGCCGGAGAAGACCGTCAGCCTCAGCACCTCGGCGCCGGTCCGTGCCGCCCACCGCTCCACCGCGCGCACCAGTCGATCCCCCACACCCCGGCCCCGTCCGCCGGGGGCGACCCACAGCGAGATCAGCTCGGCCTCGCCGTCGCCCTGGCCGGGGACGCCGGCGGCCATCCCGACCGGTTCCCCGTCGAGTTCGGCGACGACGTGGCACGCACCGGGGATGCTCAGCCGGGTGCGCCACCTCTCCTCCTGGTCGCCGGGCCCCTGCCAGTCCGCGAGTCGGGAGCCGAAGGCGTGCGGGGCCTCGGAGAGCGCGGCGAGCCGCAGCCTCCGCCAGAGCCGCCAGTCGTCCGCCGTCAGGGTCCGGGTCCGCACCTCGGCCACGTCGGTCTCCCCGTCCTCGTCCCCGGGCGTCCACACGTACCGGACGTCGGGTTCGCGTTCCTCGTTGCGGCTGCCGTCGGTGTACTCGACCGCGCGGAAGCCGTGGCGTTCGTAGAACCGTCGGGCCGGTCCGTTGACCTGGAACGTCCACAGCCCCAGCCCGTCCGGGCTCCGCCGCTTGGCCAGGGCGACGAGGCGGTCGCCGATGCCCCGGCCCCGCCAGGACGGGGCGAGGTGGAGCTGCTCCACCTCCCGGCCGTCGAGCACCATCATCCCGACGATCGTGTCCCCCACCGTCGCCACCCAGGTCTCGTGGGCCGGCACCACCACGTCCCGGATCCACTCCCGCACCTGTCGATCGGTGTGGGCCCGGCGCACGCCGGGAAGGGCCGCGGCGTGGGAGCGCAGCCACACCTCGGCCACGGCGGGCGCGTCACGGTCGCCGGCGCGGCGGACGACGAGGTCGTCGTGCTGCACTGCGGCCTCCACGGCGGGCTGTACTGCGGTCTGCGCGGCGGTCTCCACGGCAGGGCATCCTCGCAGCCGCGTGCCGTCACCGCATCCGTGTTTTCCTCCGCGCGGCCGTTGTCGCGGCTCTCTCCGCCGCTCCGCCGCGGTCGACCTCGATGGGGGACGCGGCGGAGGCGCGACGGAGACGTGCCGTGCGCGACGCGGCCGTGACACCGGGGGCCGCGTCCGGTTCGCTCGGGCGATACGCGCGATCGGGGCAAGCTCGTCGATCAGGACCGGTTCGGCGGGCTTGCCCTGCCCCTCGTGGGGGTAGACAGGGAGTGCGCCCGGGTCGCCGCCAGGTGGAGTCACGAACAGGCGTCCGGCCGCACCCTGCCGACGGCCGGCGGATTCCCCCGTCCCTCCGGCCGTCGGCGGGGCCACGCGGTGCCGGGTCGTGAGGCGTCGCCCGACGTGTCGCGACCCGGCACCGCGCCACACGAGGCGCGAGGGGTCGTCGGTCGCGACCGGCCCGGCCTCCGTTCGACCGGCTCGCGGGGAAGGAGCTTCCCAATCGGGTTGTCAAGCCACAGCAGTGACGGGAGGTGAAGCGTGGTAACACTCACCGTCACGGATCATCGCCCACAGGACGTTCACG
>NZ_JODL01000051.1 GCF_000718985.1 Streptomyces megasporus
GCTGAAGGGGGAGGACACCGCGGCGATCCGGGAGGCGTCGGAGAAGGTGGCCTCCACCAGCCAGAAGCTCGGGCAGGCGCTGTACGCCGACGCCCAGGGTCAGCAGGCCGCCGGCGGTTCCGCCGGAGCCGGCGCCCAGAACAGCGACGACGACGTGGTGGACGCCGAGATCGTCGACGACGACAAGTCCAACAACAAGGGTGATGCAGCGTGACGGAGGAGACCCCGGGCTTTGAGCAGAAGCCCGACGTCCCCACCGAACCGGCGGCCCCGGCTCAGGGGCAGCACGACCTGAACGGGCAGCCGGAGCAGCCCGCCGACACCTCGGCGCAGACCTCCGGGCCCGCCGAGGAGGCGGGTCCGGAGGAGCAGGCCGGCGACGCCGGCGCGGTGGCGGCGCTGACGGCCCAGCTCGACCAGGCCCGCAGCGCCCTGAACGAGCGCACCCAGGATCTCCAGCGGCTCCAGGCGGAGTTCTCCAACTACCGCCGCCGGGTCGAGCGGGACCGGGCCGCCGTCAAGGAGATCGCGGTCGCCAACGTGCTGGCCGAGCTGCTGCCGGTGCTCGACGACATCGGCCGCGCACGGGACCACGGCGAGCTGGTCGGCGGCTTCAAGTCGGTGGCCGAGTCGCTGGAGACCGTGGTGGCCAAGATGGGGCTGCAGCAGTTCGGCAAGGAGGGCGAACCCTTCGACCCGACCGTGCACGAGGCTCTGATGCACTCGTATTCTCCGGATGTCACCGAGACGACGTGCGTGCAGATCCTTCAGCCCGGGTATCGCATCGGCGAGCGCACGATCCGCCCCGCGCGGGTCGGGGTCGCCGAGCCACAGCCGGGCGCGCAGCCGTCGTCCCCGTCGTCGACGACGGCCGAGGCACAGCAGGCGGAAGCGGCACCGGATGAGGAGAGCGGTGGCCCCGAACAGGGCTGACGCGAGGAGAGACCGAGAGGAGGGACGCCGGGGATGAGTACCAAGGACTTCGTGGAGAAGGACTACTACAAGGTCCTCGGCGTCCCGAAGGACGCCACCGAGGCGGAGATCAAGAAGGCGTACCGGAAGCTCGCCCGCGAGTACCACCCGGACGCCAACAAGGGCGACCGCCAGGCGGAGGAGCGCTTCAAGGAGGTCTCCGAGGCGCACGACGTCCTGGGCGATCCCAAGCGTCGCAAGGAGTACGACGAGGCGCGCGCGCTCTTCGGCGCCGGCGGGTTCCGCACCGGCCCGGGAGCGGCGGGCGGCGGCTTCAACTTCGACCTGGGCGACCTCTTCGGAGGCGGCGCCCCGGGCGGAGCCGGGGCCGGCGGCTTCGGCGGCGGCCTCGGGGACGTCTTCGGCGGTCTGTTCGGCCGGGGCGGCACCACCACCCGCACGCAGCCGCGCCGCGGTCAGGACATCGAGTCCGAGGTGACGCTCAGCTTCACCGAGGCGGTGGACGGGGCCACGGTCCCGCTGCGGATGTCCAGCTCCGCGGCGTGCAAGGCCTGCTCGGGCACCGGCGACAAGAACGGCACCCCCAGGGTCTGCCCGACCTGCGTCGGCACCGGGCAGGTCAGCCGCGGCGGCGGGGGCGGGTTCTCGCTCACCGACCCGTGCGTGGACTGCAAGGGCCGCGGACTGATCGCCGAGAACCCGTGCGAGGTCTGCAAGGGCAGCGGCCGGGCCACCAGCTCGCGCACGATGCAGGTCCGCATCCCCGCCGGGGTCTCGGACGGCCAGCGGATCAGGTTGCGGGGCAAGGGCGCGCCGGGCGAGCGCGGCGGACCGAACGGAGACCTCTACGTCGTGGTGCACGTCGAGCCGCACCCGGTGTTCGGCCGCAAGGGCGACAACCTGACGGTCACCGTGCCCGTCACCTTCACGGAGGCGGCGCTCGGCGGCGAGATCAAGGTGCCGACCCTCGGCGGTCCGCCGGTCACCCTCCGGTTGCCGGCCGGTACGCCCAGTGGCCGGACGATGCGCGCCCGCGGCAAGGGAGCGGTGCGCAAGGATGGCACTCGGGGCGACCTGTTGGTCACCATAGAGGTGACGGTTCCGAGGAATCTGAGCGACAAGGCACGGGATCTGCTGGAGTCCTACCGTGACGCGACCGCGGGCGAGGATCCGCGGGCGGCGCTGTTCAAGGCCGCGAAGGGAGATTGACGGAAGATGGACGGGCACGGCCGCGGACGACAGGGTCAGGGACGGGCACGCAACAACCCCTATGAGCTGACGGACGACTCGCCGGTCTACGTCATCTCGGTCGCGGCCCAGCTCTCCGGGCTCCACCCGCAGACGCTGCGGCAGTACGACCGTCTCGGTCTCGTCTCCCCCGATCGCACCGCCGGGCGCGGTCGCCGCTACTCGGCCCGCGACATCCAGCTACTGCGGCAGGTGCAGCGGCTGTCGCAGGACGAGGGCATCAACCTCGCGGGCATCAAGCGCATCATCGAGCTGGAGAACCAGGTCACCGCCCTCCAGGCCAAGGTGGCCGAGCTCCAGCAGGCGCTGGAGGGCGCGGCGCTGGCCATGCGCCAGCGCGAGGCGCAGGTGCACGCGTCCTACCGCCGCGACCTGGTCCCCTACCAGGAGGTGCAGCAGTCCAGCGCGCTGGTGGTCTGGCGCCCCCAGCGGACGGCGGACTGACCGGACCGGCCGAACCCGTCGGACCGATCGGGTCCGGCGGGGCGGTCCGAATCCCCCGCACGGATCCCCGCGCTCACCTGATCGGCGGTGTGCGGATGGCCGGATGGCCTAAGCGGGGCGCAGCGTGAAGGCATGGACAAGATACGCGCCGTCATAGCCGCAGTCGTCACCGTCGCCACCTCCGCCGCGCTCCTGGGTGCCGCGCCGCTGAACCCGCCCGTGCCCGCCGCCCCGGCGGAGCGCGTGGCCGACGCGCTCCGGGCGCCCTGGCCCCACGGCACCGTCAGGACCGTCGGGAAGCTCGTCGGGACCTATGCGGACGGGCAACTGCTCACCTGCTCCGGAGCCGTGGTGGACGCGCCGAACGGAAGCGTCGTCGTCACCGCCGCGCACTGTGTCCACAACCCCGGCGAGCCGCGCTGGGAAGAGGCCTGGTTCGTCCCCGGCTACGACCGCCACGGCACCGCGAACGTCGCGCGGGTCGGTTGGCGGGTGAAGTCCGCGCACGTCGAGTCCGAGTGGAAGCGCGGCCGTCTCCCCGATTCCCTGCCGTACGACTACGCGTTCCTGACCGTCGAGAAGAAGGACGGTCGGACGCTCCAGGAGCGGGTGGGGGCCAACCGGATCGACTTCGCACCCGTGGACCCCGGCCGGCAGACCGTCGTCCTGGGCTACCCGGCCGCGGCGCCGTACGACGGCGAGACGCTCGGCCACTGCGCGGGCACGCCCGCCCTGCTGACCGGCCGGGACACCCAGGCGCCCAACGTGGGCGGGCTGCTGCTGGAGTCCTGCGACCTGACCCAGGGGTCCAGCGGTGGGCCGTGGCTCCAGGAGTACGACGCGGAGAGCCAGTCCGGCACGGTCGTGGCCGTGATGTCGGTCGGTGACGACCAGGGCCGGGTGCTCGGCCGTCCCTTCCCGGAGCAGGCGCGGAAGCTGCTCCAGGCCGCGGGCGACGCCTCCCGTGGCTGAACCGCCCACCGGGCCGCTCGTGGACGCGCCGCCGGCGTTCGACGCCGGCGGCGCGTCGCCGTGTCGGCGGGGGTTCCCGGCCGGACCCCGGTCAGACGGTGCCCAACGCCCGGTCCACGGCGATCTCGATCAGCACCCGCTCGGGGTTGGGGCGCGGGGTGCGCAGGTAGCGCTCGGCGTACCGGGCGACCGCGTCGGCGATCGCCTCGGGGTCGGTGCGGACGGTCGCGCGGCCCTCCAGGGTGGCCCAGCGCCGCCCGTCCACCTGGCAGACGGCGACCCGGGCGCCCTCGGGGCGCTCGGCGGCGGCCAGGACGTTGGCCACCTTGGTGCTGCCGCGCCGGGTGATGACCCGGGCCAGGCCCGCCTCGGGGTCGTAGGTGACGCCGACCGGCACCACGTGGGGCGTCCCGTCGGGCCGCAGGGTGGTCAGGGTGCACAGGTGGCGTTCGCGCCAGAAGGCGAGGTAGGCGTCCTCGGGATTCCGGGGGTCCCGTCGTGATTGCGTGGCCATGATCCGGAAACTATCCCGTTTTCCCTTCCCGCTTCTGCCTTGAGCGCAGTAGACTCAACTTACTGCATGTGGTTCATTGCAGAGTTGGAGACGGCAGGAGGAGGAGCACGCACTCGTGGACGCCGAGCTGACGAACAGGAGCCGGGACGCGATCAGCGCGGCCGACAACCGCGCCCTCACCGGGGGCCACCCGGACATCACCCCGGCGCATCTGCTGCTGGCCCTGCTGGAGGGCCAGGACAACGAGAACATCCAGGACCTGCTCGCCGCCGCCGACGCCGACCAGGCCGCCCTGCGGTCCGGCGCCGAGCGCCTGCTGGCCGCCCTGCCCAGCGTGCAGGGCTCCACCGTGGCCCGTCCGCGGCCCGACCGCGAACTGCTGTCCGTCATCGCCGACGCCACCCGGCGCGCCAAGGAGCTGGGCGACGCCTATGTCTCCACCGAGCACCTGCTCATCGGCCTGGCGGCCAAGGGCGGGCAGGTCGCCACGCTCCTCGCGCAGCAGGGCGCCACCGCCGCCAGGCTGCTCGACGCCTTCGAGCGCAGCCGCGGCGGTCAGCGCGTCACCACGCCGGACCCGGAGGGCACCTACAAGGCCCTGGAGAAGTTCGGCACCGACCTCACCGCCGCCGCGCGCGAGGGCCGGCTCGACCCCGTCGTCGGCCGCGACCAGGAGATCCGCCGCGTGGTGCAGGTCCTCTCCCGGCGCACCAAGAACAACCCCGTGCTCATCGGCGAGCCCGGCGTCGGCAAGACGGCCGTCGTGGAGGGCCTGGCGCAGCGCATCGTCAAGGGCGACGTCCCCGAGTCGCTGAAGAACAAGCGTCTGGTCGCCCTCGACCTGGGCGCGATGGTCGCCGGGGCCAAGTACCGCGGCGAGTTCGAGGAGCGGCTCAAGGCCGTCCTGGCGGAGATCAAGTCGAGCGAGGGGCGGATCGTCACCTTCATCGATGAGCTGCACACGGTCGTCGGCGCGGGCGCCGGCGGCGACTCCGCGATGGACGCGGGCAACATGCTCAAGCCGATGCTGGCCCGCGGCGAGCTGCGCATGGTCGGCGCCACCACGCTCGACGAGTACCGCGAGCGGATCGAGAAGGACCCGGCCCTGGAGCGCCGCTTCCAGCAGGTGCTGGTCGCCGAGCCCACCGTCGAGGACACCATCGCGATCCTGCGCGGCCTCAAGGGACGCTACGAGGCCCACCACAAGGTGCAGATCGCCGACGGCGCGCTGGTGGCCGCCGCGGCCCTCTCCGACCGCTACATCACCTCCCGCTTCCTGCCGGACAAGGCCATCGACCTGGTGGACGAGGCCGCCTCCCGGCTGCGCATGGAGATCGACTCCTCGCCCGTGGAGATCGACGAGCTCCAGCGCGCCGTGGACCGGCTGAAGATGGAGGAGCTGGCCCTGGCCAACGAGAACGACCCCGCCTCCCGCGAGCGGCTGGAGCGGCTCCGCCGCGAGCTGGCCGACCGCGAGGAGGAGCTGCGCGGCCTCACCGCCCGCTGGGAGAAGGAGAAGCAGGGCCTCAACCGCGTCGGCGAGCTGAAGGAGAAGCTCGACGAGCTGCACGGCCAGGCCGAGCGCGCCCAGCGCGACGGCGACTTCGAGACCGCCTCCAAGCTGCTGTACGGCGAGATCCCCACCCTGGAACGCGAGCTGGAGGAGGCGTCCGCCGCCGAACAGGAGGCCAGCGGCAAGGACACCATGGTCAAGGAGGAGGTCGGCTCGGACGACATCGCCGACGTCGTCGCCTCCTGGACGGGCATCCCCGCCGGGCGGCTGCTGGAGGGCGAGAGCCAGAAGCTGCTGCGCATGGAGGAGGAGCTGGGCAAGCGGCTGATCGGCCAGACCGAGGCCGTCCGCGCCGTCTCCGACGCCGTCCGCCGCTCCCGCGCCGGCGTCTCCGACCCCGACCGGCCCACCGGATCCTTCCTCTTCCTCGGCCCCACCGGCGTCGGGAAGACGGAGCTGGCCAAGGCGCTCGCCGACTTCCTCTTCGACGACGAGCGGGCCATGGTCCGCATCGACATGAGCGAGTACGGCGAGAAGCACTCGGTCGCCCGCCTGGTCGGCGCGCCCCCCGGTTACGTCGGCTACGAGGAGGGTGGCCAGCTCACCGAGGCGGTGCGGCGGCGCCCGTACAGCGTCGTGCTGCTGGACGAGGTGGAGAAGGCCCACCACGAGGTCTTCGACATCCTGCTCCAGGTGCTCGACGACGGGCGGCTCACCGACGGGCAGGGGCGGACGGTGGACTTCCGCAACACCATCCTCATCCTCACCTCCAACCTCGGCAGCCAGTTCCTGATGGACCCCCTGGCCAAGGAGGAGGAGAAGCGGGAGAAGGTCATGGCGACGGTCCGCTCCTCCTTCCGGCCCGAGTTCCTCAACCGGCTGGACGACCTGGTGATCTTCTCCGCGCTCAGCGGCGAGGAGCTGCGCCGCATCGCCCGGCTCCAGATCGACGCACTCGCCCGGCGCCTGGCCGACCGCCGGCTCGTCCTCGACGTCGCCGACGCGGCGCTGGACTGGCTGGCGGTGGAGGGCAACGACCCGGCCTACGGCGCCCGCCCGCTGCGCCGCCTGGTCCAGACGGCGATCGGCGACCAGCTCGCCCGGGAGATCCTGGCGGGCGAGATCCGCGACGGCGACACCGTCCGCGTGGACGTGGACGTGGAGCGGGAGGGCCTGTCCGTCACCGCGACGCGGTAGCGGCCCCGGCGGCACCCCTGCCACGGCCCCCGACCGGACCTCGCCACGGCCCCCGGCGGCGCCCTTCGAGGGCGGCGTCGGGGGCCGCGCGCGTCCGGATCCCCGCATCGGATGATCATGGCGGGCCGATGGCGGAGGACGGAAGTTCGGGCTTGCCACGACGGGGTCGGGGTAGGGGAGGATGGCAGGAATCGTATGAAGGGATATCCACGGTGAGCATCGACCCGTCCTCGATTCCGAACTTCGGGGGCCAAGAGCCCGAGAAGCAGCCGACGGGGCCTGCCGGTCCTGTCATCCCCGACCAGGACCTGGTCAAGCAGCTCCTCGAACAGATGGAGCTGAAGTACGTCGTCGACGACGAGGGTGACCTCGCGGCGCCGTGGGAGGAGTTCCGCACCTACTTCATGTTCCGGGGGGAGAAGGAGCAGGAGATCTTCTCCGTCCGGACGTTCTACGACCGTCCGCACTCCATCGAGGACAAGTCCCGCCTGCTGGAGCTGATCGACGACTGGAACCGTCGCACGCTCTGGCCGAAGATCTACAGCCACACGCACGACGACGGCACGGTCCGCCTGATCGGCGAGGCCCAGATGCTGATCGGCGTCGGCGTCTCGCTGGAGCACTTCGTCTCCAGCACGGTGAGCTGGGTGCGCGCGTCGGTCGAGTTCGACCGGTGGCTGGTGGAGCAGCTCGGTCTGGCCAAGGACGTGGAGTCGGACGGCCCCGACGGCGAAGAGGGCTGACAGTGAGGATGTGACGTGGTGACGTTGCCGGTGGGTCTGACTCTTGGGCTGACCGACGTTCTCGACTGTCCTGTTTGGGATTTGTCGGCCCA
>NZ_JODL01000052.1 GCF_000718985.1 Streptomyces megasporus
ACATCGAGGTGGACGGTGCGGTCGACGGCGGCCTGCCAGGTGGCGGCCGGTAGGTCGACGGACGCGCGGGTGGGGATCAGGCGGGGTGCGAGGGCGGCGGCCAGAAGGTAGACGGCCAGGCGCTGCTCCCACCGGGCGACCGGCTCGGTGGTGCCCTTGGGTGGGGTGGCGGCCGCGGCGTACTCCCACACCGGCCCGCGGGCACTCCCCGCGGCAGACCACCGGGTGGGGGCCAGGCGCAGGCCCCAGGCCGGGTCGTCGGGGGTGGTGGCGGCGATGAGGGCGGCGCGGCTACCGTCCGGCAGGAGGACGCTGGTGTAAGCGAGGACGTAGGCGCCCCAGTCTTCTCCGGCGCCGCCGCCGGTGCGGGCGAGAGTGACCCGACCGGTGCCGGCGGCCGGGAGGCCACCGTTGCCGGGTGTCCGGGAGTTGGCGGGAGCGCCGGGCCGGTGGGCGTGGGCCAGCGTTAGCTCTTCTAAGTTTTCCTCAGGGGGTGCTTACGGCGTAAGCACCCCCTGAGGTGGTGTCCTGGGCCGGGGCTATCGCCGGGCTCTTCCTAGAGCGCGCCGCCAGCGCGAATGTCGTTGAGCGGAAGGCCGTTCAGAGTGACGGTCGATGTGACGCAGGGATTGTTCCGGACCGCAGTGTCGGGCAGGTGTCTGCTCCCAAGGATGCTCCCCTGTGGTCAGGACGGGCAGCGGTACTCCTCCTGCCCAGGGCCACGCAGTCCACTGCGTGCGCAGCGGCGGCTGGGTCAGCCAGGTGGGCATCGGGCTGGTGAGGTGCTGAAAGCCGATGAGGCGGAGCGGACCAGACTATTGACCGCTCTGGTGGTAGGCACGGGCAAGCAGCCCAGCAAAGGCAGCAGCCCGCTCTACGCTGTATCGACCGTTCCGAAGCTGCTGAAGCAGAGCACGGCCCACCTGCTCAGGAGGGAAGCCGTTCCTTGCCAGCTCTTGGACGATCTCCTCAACGGTGGGTGGGCCTGTTCTGCGGGTACGCCCACTCGCACTCTCCAGCGCAGCTCCATGCCCCGCCCTTCCCTGATCAGCGGGTACGGCTGGCGACATCGCAGTTTCGAAAAGCGGTTGTTGTTTCCTCAGAGCGGCATCCGCCGCCCGCCGGGTGCGCTTTCGTCGGTCCTGCGGGAGCAAATGCTCATCTAGCGGCCTGAGATCAGGCCTTGCACGGACAAGGATGCTCTGACCGAACGGCAGAGTGCCCCACACGTATGTCGCTTGGTTACCCGGCGTCGGACTTCCTGCAGGAACAAAGGCTCCCAGGCCTGCCAGGGCGGGCCCCGCCGGTGTATGGCCTACGAGATCGAGCGTGGCTTTGGGAGGACTCCAGCGCAGGAGGTCCGGATAGGTGAAGGTAACTGCGTCACGCCCTTGGGAGATTTCCCACATGCGGCGTGCTTCGGAATCGATTACCTGGGCGTCTTGCACGGCGCCGGGCGGAGGGCTTGCTGTGACAGCGCCCAGGAGCGCGCCGGTCATCGTGGCAATGGTGTCAGTGTCGGAGCCGAGGGTGTTAGCGGCGAGGAGCAGCGCCGCTTCTGGCGAATCGGCGTAGGCGTGTGCCAGCGCCCCGGCGACCACAGTGGTGACCGTGCCTGATCCACGCGTTGCTTCGTCGAATCCACCGAGCCGCTGCACGAAGGCGGCGTACGTTTCGGCGTTGAGGGGCGCTGCGGACTCCAAGGCTTCGAGCGCTGTGCGGCATTCATCCGCGACAGCGTGTGCGGCTGTCCGGAAGTCGGTTCCGGCAGCGTCGGTCCATGTGGGCAGCCAGAGGTACGCAAGTTCGTCGTCCTTCGCTATGACGTCTGGTACCTGCTCCAGCCAGTCGATAGCGGGGCGCCATTGCTTGGGGTCAGGAATCTCGTTCGCGTCCAGGGTGTGGGCCAGCAGGACAGCGTGCAGGACAGCGCCGAGGATGCCTCGTGGGTGGCCGTGGGTGCTGACGGCGTTGCGTACAACGTCGCGGGTGATGTGGTCCCAGTTGGTGAGGTCGCGTGCGGACCAGACGTGGGGTTGGATGCGCATGGCGGCGCCGTTGCCGCCGATGTCGACGTACCGGGCGGCCTTGGTGGCGAAGATGTTTTGCGACCACTTGGCATCGACCCGCATCAGGCCGGTGGCGGCTGCCTTTGTCCCGCGGCCAGCGCCGAGCGCGTAGGCCTGCCAAGCGACGACTTCGATCTTGGCGAAGGCATCGGCGTCGAACTCCCCGTCCCCGCGGATGGCTCGTGATGTTGCCAGGCGGAGCTGGGTGTCGTCGGAGTACGCACCCGCCGGCAGGGGCATATCGCGGCCGTAGCGTCCTCCGACGCGCCTTTTCCACGGGACGGTGGTGGTGACCTCGTCACTGCCGATGCGGCGCCGTACGCCAGCAGCGTCGGTCAGTTCGGTGATGAAGCCGAGTGCGTCTCCGTACGCAGCCCACTGGGCCGAGGCGCGTACTGCCTCCCATTGCATGGCGCTCACCGTAGTCCTTACCTGCCGAACGTGACCGGGTCGACGGAGATGTCGACCTCATCGTGTCCGCTGACGCTGACAATGGCCTCAGCCTTCGCTGCGTCCTCGTCAGTGAGGACATAGATGTGCTGCAGGTGCCGGGTGGAGACGGCCTGCGGGTAGAGCACTTCGGCCTGGGGGTTCGTGGGGAGGTGAGGCGCTCGGTCGCGGCGCGGCATCGTCTTGTTGAAGCCCATAGGGACGCGGTCGGCGAAGAGGGCTTCGGCTCCGGGCAGTCCTTCCGCGGGTGTGATGCCGGCGTACCCCATGTTGCCTGGGGCGAATAGGACGCCGGGATGCGTCATGATCACTGGATCGAAGCTGAGGACCGCCCAGAAGAGGTCCTCGTTCGCCCACCAGTCTTCGCTGCTGATGCGCAGGAAGCGGTGGTTGGGTTCACTGATGCTGAGGTTCACGTAGGACCAAAACCGCGGAGCTTCTCTGCGGACCTTGGTGTTTTGGTGGTAGATGCTCTCCAGGTACTCGTCCTCGGAGAGGAGTGCACGTGCCTTGCACTTCCGCTGTAGAAGTATGCCGAGCAAACCCCGGTTTGTAGTGAAATGCATCACTTCGGTGATTTTGCGTTTCCGAATGAGCGCGTGGAGGCCCTCGGCGTGCCCGTCATCACCCGGTATGGCCGATATCGGCTCTGTCGTGGTCATACGGCCTTCACCTCATAGGTGTCCGGGTCCATGCAGGCGATGAGGTCGCTTGCCTCTGCAGGCTTGTAGGTGATGGTCAGCGTCTTGCGGGCACGTCCGGCGGACATGGCCAGCAACCGCAAGTGTGCGTCGCGCTCACTGTCGCCGGGTTCGGCGGCGTGCGGCATGACCTCGCTGTTGAGGCCGACGATGATGACGTGATCGAACTCCAGTCCCTTGGAGGAGTGCATCGTCGACAGCGCGACGTTCACCGGCCCCGTCGGCCACTCGGCGTTGCGGGTCAGCTCCACATATGCCAGTCCGGCCGCATCCAGACGCTTCCTGACCTCGCCGAACCAGCCCTTGGCGTGAAGGATGGCGACGGACTCGTCGTTGTCGGGTCCGAGGTCGTTGAGGAACTGCACCACATGGTCCATCTGCTGGGTGAAGGTGCCTTGGACCAGCAAGGGCTTGTTGCCCTCCTCCTTGCAGGAGGAGAGGTCAGGGATCGCGGCGTCGTCTGTCGTCTCCACGTCCTTGAGCAGCGGAGCGGCGAAGGCGGCGATCTGCCGGGTGTTACGGAAGTTCTTCGACAGCAGCTTGCTGTTGTGCGAGCCCACACTCAGACCGACCTCGGCCCAGGTGAAGCGCTGAGGGTAGATGCGCTGAGCGGCATCGAGGACGAACGTGAGCGTGTGCTCGTCGGTGACGTGGTTGAGGACGGCCCGTACCTGGTTGGCGGAGAAGTCTTGGGCCTCGTCAACAACGACCACGTGGTACGGGTCGTCGGCTCGCTTGGCGGCCATGGCGTTCGCCAGGTCGGACCAGTCCCATGCCTGCTGCTGCTTCTTCCACTCCTGGAGGGGAAGGATGACCTCCTCCAGCAACCGGCGCCGCAACGGGGTCGGCATACGCGGGGAGCGGCCGCGGCCCTGCCGTTCGCACTCGATGTACTCGTCCAGGCGCCCCGGCAAGAAGCGGCCCAGGACATAGTCGACTTCGGAGCGTACGAACTCGTCGGACAGCGGCAGGGACGCGGCCAGTGCCTCCAGCTTCCGGTTGCGCTCACGGTCCTGGAGGATCCGCTCGTAGGCCACACGGTCGGTGGCCCACTTCCCGAAGGTGGAGACCGTCAGCTCGACATCATTGCCCTTGATCTGCTCCTGGGTAAGTTCTTCGATGTAGCCGCGCAGCGTGCGGTTGTAGGTGAGAACCAGGACGCGGACAGGACCACTGATGAAGCCGTCTCGGCGGCGGCGCTGCCAGAAACCGACGGTGAACTTCAACCGGTACAGGGCCGTGGTGGTCTTGCCGCTGCCGGCGGCGCCCCGTACGACGAACACCCCCGGCTTGTAATTGTTGATCACCGTGAGCTGCTCGCTCGTCGGCTGCGTCGGCCTGAGAACCTTCATCCGTGCGGTCCCTCCCCAGAACTCGCTCCCCCGATCTGAGGACATGTTAGAAGCATTGACTCCCAAGCACGTTGGAGATCAGACAGGCAGCCTGTCGCACAAATGCGGACAGCGATACGTCGGTCATCTGTTCGGGTAATGAGGGTTGATCGTGGTTCGCCCACATTGGACATGCACTTGGCTGTGCCGTGGAGCAGCAGGCTGTCAATGAGAGCGGCTAGTACTCCAGTCACACTTCGCGATCTGGTTCGATGGCCGTGCACGGCTGGCGGCCTGGGTGTTGTGGGGTGGGGCGGGATGAATGAGCGCGCGGTGGCTGGTTCGAGAGTCTGGCCGGCACCGAACAGTTCGAAGCCTTGCGCGACCTGGCAGGGTTCTGCATCCAGGCCCGCGCCCTTATCGAGGACGGACCGGAGAGCATCCGCAGAGCCGGGATCCGGCCCACGCACACCCCGGCCGTGCTGATCACGCGCGGGCATCTCACCGAGCAGCTGACAAAGATCATCAACCTGCCGCAGGGCGAGCGCGTCAAAGCGTTCCGGCTGCTGGTCGCACTACTCGGCGTGGCTGACGAGCGGCGGCGGGCTCGGTTCTGCGCCAACGGGTGCGGCCATGCCTGGCACCACCTGGGCACGGGTGCGGGAACTGAAGTGGCCACCGCGTGATCATCAAGGGTTGTGTGGACTCCTGAAGATCGTGCGGTGGCCGCGGGCCACAGCATAGACGCGGCTCGTTGGCGGGCAATGTTCGACCAGGCCATGGCCCGGATCGCGGGCCGGTTCCGCAGGGTGGAACCGCGGGCGACCGCCCGCGCGTATCTGCTCGGTCTGCTGTCGAGAACCGAGCGGAAGAACTGCTGGCAACTGGCCGAGCAGGCCGGCCACGACCGCCCCGGGCCGATGCAGCGGCTGCTGCGATCCGCGCGCTGGGACGCCGATGAAGTTCGCGACGACGTCCGGGCATATGTCTTCGAACACCTCGGCAACGACGACGGCGTCCTGATCGTCGATGAGACGGGGTTCCTGAAGAAGGGCCGGAGCTCGGCGGGCGTGCAGCGGCAGTACACCGGCACCGCAGGCCGGATCGAGAACAGCCAGGTCGGCGTGTTCCTCGCCTACGCCTCCAGCAAAGGCAGGGCACTGATCGACCGTCGGCTCTATCTGCCCGAACAAGCCTGGTGCCAGGACACCGAGCGCCGCACCCGCGCCGGGATCCCCGGCCACATGGCGTTCGCGACCAAGCCCGCCCTGGCCGGGCAGATGATCGCGGCAGCCCTGGAGGCCGGGATCAGCGCGTCCTGGGTGACCGGAGACGAGGCATATGGCCAAGACCCCGCTCTGCGCGCCCTGTTGGAAGCGCGCGGGCTGGGCTACGTTCTGGCCGTGGCCTGCAGCACCCGAGTGCGGATTAACCGTGGCCGGACCGCTGCCCGGGCGGATACCGTCGCTGACCGCCTACCGGTCACCGCTTGGCACCGTCAGAGTGCCGGAGCCGGGGCGAAGGGACCCCGCTACTACGACTGGGCCTGGATCGAGACCGGCACCAGCAGTGTCCGGCACCTGCTGATCCGCCGCAACCCCGACAGCGGCGAACTCGCCTTCTACCTGTGCTGGTCTCCGAACCGGGTGCCCCTGTCCGAGCTGGTGCGGGTGGCCGGCACGAGGTGGTGCATCGAGGAGTGCTTCCAGGCAGCGAAGGGCCAGGTCGGCCTGGACCACTATCAGGTTCGCCGCTGGACCGCCTGGCACCGGCACATCACCCTGGCCATGCTGGCCTTGGCCTTCCTGACCGTTCTCGTCGCGGACGCGACACCTACCAGACCCGCCGAGCCGGACCGCCCCGCCCGCAGCAACGACCCGATCGACCTGACCGTCCCGGAGATCCGCCACCTGCTGGGGTCTCTGCTGAACTCACCGAGCATCTCCGTGAGCAGGCTCCTGCACTGGTCAACCTGGCGCAGACATCACCAGGCCACCGCCCGCCGAAGCCACTACCGACGCCGACTCCATGCCCTACCTGATCGCTAGATCACAAAACCGCACTGGAGTACTAGTAGTGCTCCGTTAGGTCTGTTTGCCGGGTCGTGGTGTGCGAGGCACGGTGGACGGATGGATATGCGGCAAGTGGCGGAGTTACGGGCTGAGTTAGCGGGATTCGTGGCGGATGTGTTCGCTTCGGTGCCGCGCAAGGACCAGCAGGCGAAGGGGGACTGTTACCTGCGGGGTTTGATGCTGGACGGGCGGCGCAAGTCGATCCAGCCGATGGCCGAGCGGCTGCCGGACGGCAGCGAGCAGAATCTGCAGCAGTTCGTGAATCAGTCCCCCTGGGACCCGGTGCCGGTGTAGCGGCGGATCGTGGAACGAATCGTGCCGCTGATCAGCCCAGATGCCTGGGCGATCGATGACGTGTCCGTCCCCAAGGACGGCCGGATGTCGGTTGGGGTGGCCCGTCAGTACTGCGATGCGCTGGGCAAGCGGGCCAACTGCCAGGTCGCGGTGAGCGTGCACGCGGTCAGTGACACCGCATCCTGCCCGTTGCAGTGGCGCCTGTTCCTGCCCGAGGAATGGGTCCAGGACACCGAACGCCGTCGCGTCACCCACGTACCCGAACAGGTCGGGCACCGGGAGAAGTGGCGGCTGGCGCTGGATGCCATGGACGAGCTGGCCGGCTGGGGTTTTACCCCGCCGGTGGTCGTGGCCGATGCCGGATACGGCACCGGCACACCCTTCCGGCTCGCGCTGGAGGAGCGACACCTGTCCTATGTGCTCGCGCTGACGGGCAAGGAAGTGGCCCACCCCGAGACGGCCGAGCCGCACTGGCCCGCCTATGGCGGGCTGGGACCACCAACGCTGCCACGCTGTCGCACCCGGTCGCAGTCCATGGCTCACCTGGCCGCCCAAGCACCGGTCTCCCACTTCACCGAGGTCACCTGGTGCGAAGGCGGCAAAGGGCCGATGACCTCACGGTTCGCCGTGCTGCGCGTGCGGCCCGCGGGCAAGCAGGCTCTGCGGGCCGCTCAGGAAGCCGGCGGCGGCCACTACCCATGGGACGGCACCCTGCCGCTGCGGACCCTGCTCGTGGAATGGCCCGCCGACCAGCCGGCGTCGACCGGCTACTGGATCTCCAACCTGCCCGCCGCCACACCGGTCGAAGACCTGGTCCGGTGGGCGAAGATGCGCCGGCGCATCGAGCTCGACTACCGGGAACTCAAGCACGGTCTGGGTCTGGATCACTTCGAAGGCCGCTCCTGGCCCGGCCGGCACCATCACGTCACCCTCGTCACCGCCGCCCAGGCCTTCCTCACCGAACACCGGTTGACCCCAAAAGCCCACACACCGGACTCACCCTCTACCAGATCCTCGACGCCCTCCAAAGCCTCCTGAGCTGCTGGACCGGCACCTGCATCACCTGTCGCCAACCAGTCCCCAGAAGCTCACCGAGATCCACAACGACCTAACGGAGCACTACTAACCCGATCACTGCGATGGCGAGAGGAACCACGAAATCCGTCACGGCGGCACATCATGGCTGCTCAATCAGTTCAAGGGAACACCGCGTCGTGCGGCCTGACAGCAGGACCAACGGCATCACAGCTCGTCGTCAACCGCGAATACATGAACATGTCCCGGCGTTCGTCCCCCACCTGTTGCCATCCACGCAGCACCGAGCGCAACCCGCGCGGAGCCAACCTCACCGCCGCTTCATCAATGACGACAGAGGGTGTCGGGTTTACGGCCGACGATGGACGTATGCGCGAAACCCCAGAAGAACTCAACAAGCTCCAGTCCCTCCTCGACTTCTCCCTCTCCGGCTCGACCGCACACCTCCGCTCGATCGTCGAGGGCCGCACTATCACGGCGGCGCAGCTCACCGGGGTCCTCACCGGCATGTGCACGCTCGCCCTCTCGACGGTGACCGCAAAGGGCGAACCGCGGATCAGCGGCGTCGACGGGCACTTCCTGCACGGCCGGTGGCACTTCGGCACGGCGCGCAACGCCGCCAAGGCCCGTCATCTCGCGGCCCGTCCGGCCGCCAGCGTCGCGTACATGCGCGGCGAGGACCTCGGCGTGTTCACCCACGGCACGGTGGAGGAGCTGAACCCCGAGGACGCCGAGCCCACGGCCGACTGGCAGGAACTCCTCGCCTACTTGAAGGACTTCTACGGCGACGACGACGCCTTCGACTGGAACCGCGAGGTCGTCTACTACCGGCTGAACCCGCACTGGATGACCGTCTACGCCCCCGACCTCGACAAGCTCACCGGCACGTGACGCCGGGCCCGTCGACGAGGGCCTGCACCTGCGCGTACGTGGGTGCGGGGCCGGTCGACGGCGCGCCGTCGCGTACCGCCAGCGCCGTGGCGACGGCCTCGCCCAGCGCCCGCCGGTACAGCAGCGACCCGAGGCTGCCCCGCCCCCAAGCTTTCAACTCCGCTTCGCTGCGTTCGAGCAGGGGGCCGCTCGGCGTCTTGCCGGTCCAGGGGACCAGGAACGACAAGGTCGCGAGTTGGCCCCGAACCCACGGAAGCAACTCCGCAGAGCACGACGACGGACCCTTGAGTTCCCACCGAGAACCCTTCAGATTGCGTGAACTTACGGGACTCGTCGGGTGTGAGTAGTCGCGGTACAGGAAGCGCCGCCGAGATTGATCAGGACGTGACGGGTCGGCGGTCCAGCCACGTTTGGAAGCCAATGGTGGGGCCGTCCAGCACGGTGTAGGAGTCGGTGGGTACGTCGCTGTATCCCTTGTGCCCTGCGGCGTGGTGGGCGGCGTCCAGCGCCTGGCGGCGGGCGTCACGCTCGTCGGTGGCGGTGTGGATCCGCAACCGGTAGGACTTCGACAGCTCCACCTCCACGTCGTAGGGGCGTTGTTCCTGGGGCGTGGTGTGGTCGGCCATGGCCGGTTCCCTAAGAATGGTTGGCGGTCCGGGAGGACCGGGTGTGGCTGATGGCGGTCTGTCGTTGATGGCTCGGAAGGAATGGCCGCCCGGTCCTCCGGGGCGCTCCGACCACTGATTGAGAACTGCGGTCATCGCTGGTTAGGGACCTGTCGGCGGGGTGTTCTTCGGGCCATGAAGTACGGGTCACGAGGGATACGGAGCGACGGGCTTGAGTACGCGGCAGGCGCGGATATGGGTCGGTATCGATGCCGGCAAGGGGCACCACTGGGCAGTGGCTCTCGACGCCGACGGCGAGACGCTGTTCTCGACGAAGGTGATCAACGACGAGGCCCAGATCCTCGCTCTCATCGAGACCGCCGGTGAGCGGGCCGACGAGGTGCGGTGGGCAGTGGACATCTCCGGCCGGGCCTCCACGCTGCTGCTGGCCCTGCTGGTGGCCCACGACCAGAACGTGGTCTACGTTCCCGGCCGGACGGTCAACCGCATGTCCGGCGCCTACCAGGGCGAAGGCAAGACCGACGCCAAGGACGCGCGGATCATCGCCGACCAGGCCCGCATGCGCCCGAAGGGCTTCGCGGTCCTGGACACGCCCCCGGAGCTGGTCTCCACGCTCCGGGTCCTGACGAATCACCGGGCCGACCTGATCGCCGACCGGGTCCGGCTGATCAACCGGCTGCGTGACCTGCTGGTCGGCATCTGCCCGGCGCTGGAACGGGCCTTCGACTACTCCGCGGCCAAGGGCCCGGTCGTCATGCTCACCGAGTACCAGACCCCGGCCGCCCTGCGAAGGGTCGGTGTCAAGCGGCTGACGACCTGGCTGGAACGCCGCAAGGTCCGCGGCGCCGGCACCGTCGCGGCCAAGGCCGTCGAGGCTGCCCAGTCCCAGCAGATCGCCCTGCCCGGCGAGAAGCGGGCCGCCAAGCTCGTCCGCGACCTCGCCCACCAGCTCCTGGCCCTGGACGAGCGGATCAAGGACAACGACCGGGAGATCCGCGAGACCTTCCGCGGCGACGACCGGGCCGAGATCATCGAGTCCATGCCCGGCATGGGCCCGATCCTGGGGGCGGAGTTCGTCGCCATCGTCAGCGACCTGTCCGGCTATCGCGACGCCGGCCGCCTTGCCTCCCACGCCGGCCTGGCCCCGGCCGCCCGGGACTCCGGCCGCCGCACCGGCAACCACCACCGGCCCAAACGCTACAACCGGCGCCTGCGGCACATCTTCTACATGGCCGCGCAGACCGCGATGATGCGGCCCGGCCCATCTCGCGACTACTACCTGCGGAAGCGATCCGAGGGGTTGATCCACACCCAGGCGTTGCTTGCGCTCGCCCGACGGCGAGTCGACGTGCTGTGGGCCATGCTGCGTGACAAGAGGCTGTTCACCTCCGCCCCGCCGGTCACGCAAGCGGCTTGACTTCATCATTGAGATTCC
>NZ_JODL01000053.1 GCF_000718985.1 Streptomyces megasporus
CGCCCGCCGCGGCCTCCAACGTCTGCTGCGCGAGGGCGTCACGTCCGTCGTCGGGCCCTTCACCCGGCCCGCCGTCCGCACGGCCGTCCTCCGCTCGGGGCTCGCCGTCCTCCCGTCCCCCCGCCCGTCCGCTCTCTCCCCGGGAGCCCGCGCGGACTTCGCCGTCCACGACGAGACGGACGGCCGCTGCCTGGCCACGGTCCTCGCCGGCCGCCTGCTCCACCGCCGCACCTGATCTCACCAGGGTTTGTCGCGCTTGGGGATATCACCGTGGTTCTCACACCCCAACTCC
Source organism: Streptomyces megasporus (assembly GCF_000718985.1). Taxonomy (GTDB): domain Bacteria; phylum Actinomycetota; class Actinomycetes; order Streptomycetales; family Streptomycetaceae; genus Streptomyces; species Streptomyces megasporus. The sequence goes on from NZ_JODL01000053.1 coordinate 293, forward strand.
CCGGCCACATTGCGTGCCACGTGCTGGAGGATGTCCATGTTCAACTTGATCGAGCTCAGACCGCCCTCGCCTCCGACGAGTCGGTGACCGTAGGAGAAGTTTCCATGGATCACAGGAGGGCCTTCCTCGGCCTTCCCGGCGTCGGAGGAGCGGCACTCGAAGTAAACATCGGCGTAAGTGTAGGTGGACACTGCTTGAAGGGAGAAAGGAAAGTCCATCTCGCCGACCACTTTTCTCTCCCTGTCGGGAGGAATATCTCTTCGTTCGTACAGTTCGAAAGATATACGCGGGGTCGACGTATCATCTCCCCTCTCGGGATGAATCCGGCACAGCTCCTGGGGTTTCGTCTCCTTTTTCTTCAGCGCGTATGAAAATCGAGTGGTGAAACTCTTCAAGTCGGCGCTGGAAGTTTGCTTGAAAGATTCAGATGCCGTTACCTTCTCGATGGCGGAAGCAGCCGCTCCTGAAAGTCCCCCGCATACGGATTTCGCGGAAATGGTTCTGTTTTTATCCTCATTGAAGCAGGCTGATGCGGCCAGCACGGTGAGCATGGAGATCAAGGCGACATTCAAGGGTGATCTGCTTATTTTCACGAAAGTGTCCACGGTGGGCATGTCTTACCTCGAAGTTCGCTTTTCATCGGGAGTGCGAGCCGCTTTCTTTCGGCTGGGCTCGTGTCGACAGTTTAATTCACCGCTTGACGCGTGAGATTCCCTCATTCGAAGAGCGGTGCAACGTCATTGCGTCCGCTGTCGTAGAGGGTCTCGATGTTCAGATCCTTTAGCCAGGGATCGTTCTCCGGAATTCCATGGGCGCTGACGAAAGCATCGAGCGGATCCACGGACCTGATCTTCCCGCGACTGTAAAATTCGAGCGGGTCGATCCCGTTGTCCTTCTCGAACTCCTTCATTCGTTCTTCAAGCTGCCGATCGAGGGAGATCTCGTACTGAGTCTCCGTGGCACTTGCCGCCCCTTCGATGATCGCAGGAACCGCGACGGTCACCACTGAGGAAACGGCAGCCCCTCCGAAGGGGAGTGTCAGAATCCCTACACCGAGCCCGATTCCCTGGCTCACGGCAAACTTTTCCCACTCTGCCGCTTCGGTCAGTTTTCGCTCTTTTTCCTCCTTTGCTTCTCCGTATTCATTCTGGATGTCGAGAGAACGAGCGCCGTCGATGATTCCGTTGAACTTTGCCCCCGTTTCAAGGATTATTTTTGCTTCATCGTCAGGCCCGGAGTGTGCCCTCATCAAAGCGGCAGTGTATTCTTGTTGAGCTGCTGCGAGGATTTCGTAGCTTCCCTCGTTCCTTCCCGTTGCGGCAAGGAATTTGGAAGCGACATTCGCGTCGACGCTGAAATGGCCGGAGCCTTCTCTGTGTCGGAAAGCTGATTCTCGTGTGTTTTCGTTGTAGTCGGATTTCCCGAAGTCCGAGACAGCCCAGGTCAAGTCATCGATGTAGCCGGCCCCCATCTTCGCCAAGCTGTTTCCGACGCCAGGCCGGTCAGGGGCAAAGTCCACGTCCTCGCTGACGAAAGTGACGACCTGGCTCATGATGTTCGCAGTAGTCTCATCGCGCTTCAAGCCGAGGTCGGGTCGGTCATACGGAATTCCGAGAGTGGCGGACTCCAGGGCATGCCCCAGCTCGTCGTAACCGTAACCCAGGTAGCCCTTCTTGCCTTCCACAGAATCATTCAGCCACTTACGTTCGTCCAGCAAGTATTTCAGGTGGGAGTTCAGAGCAGCCTCGTCTCCCGGGAGCTCATTCCACTTCTTCGAGTCGAACATCTCCTTTGCGGCTTCCGGATTGTGGCCGAGGGCTTCCAAATAGCCGGCCATAGGGTCATTTCCCGCATCGGACCCGAAGCTGATTTGGGCCTTGTGGCCGTTGACATACCAGAGATCCTTGAGGTCGCCCTTGTGCTCGCTTTCAAAGGAGAAAAGTGCCTCCCCGTAGTCCTTCAAGAAATCGGTTTCGAACTCGCCGTGGCGCATCAGGCTGCTCATGATCGAAAACCCGTATGATCCCTCGCTTGCGACGATCATGTCCGGGTACGAGAAATGGATTTGCTCATCACCGAGCTTGACCATTTCCTTCTTCCACTCCAGCATGGCATCGCTCTGGGAGTGGGTGGCGGCGGCGAGTGTGTGGGACAGAGACTTCTGGATCTTCGCCAGGGTCTTCCTGGCCTCTTCGTCGGAGTGGTGCCGCTGGTCGGCGACGCCCTGCCAGAACCGCAGGACTCCTTCGGGGCCGACCTTGGTGGCGAAACGCTCGGCGAAGTAGGGGTCGCCCTCGTGCTTCCTGAGCAGCCGGTTGAACTGCACGAGCTGCTCGTCGGTCATGTCTCGGCCGAGCGCGGCGAGCTTTACGAGGGTGTCGGCGTCCTTGCGGGCCTCGCGGCGTGCCTTTTGGGCATCCTTGACGCTGTTGAACATGTTTGGATGGAAGCCGGGGGAGCGCCCGTTGGGGTCCTGGGACAACGCCCAGTGCAGCGCGGTGTCGGCCTCGGTGGCGTTGGAGAGAGCCGTTTTGATCCGGTCGTTGTAGCCCCGGATCACGTCCTCGTAGGCCTGCTTGAGGACGGCGAGCCGGTTCGGCTCCTTCCTGTCGTCCGGATCCAGGTACACCAGCCCGACGGGGGAAAGCTTCAGGTTCCTGTCCTCGGCGACATCCGAGGCGACGTCGCGGATCTGTTTCTGAGCGGAACGGAAACTCTCCAGGGCGCTGCTGAGTAACTGATGGACGTCTCGGGCCTCCTCCGAAGCGTTGTCCATCTGCTTCTCGACCGCTGTGAAGTTCTTGAAAGCCGCCTCCGCCGCCTCCCCCTCCCAGTCGGAGGCTCGCAGAGCTCTGGAGACCTCGGACTTGAAGGAGGTGGCGATGGTGTCGAACTGCCCCGGAAGGTTCCGCCACTTGGTGACCGCCTCGGACAGCGGAGCCAGGTCGGCGTCCCTGACGGCCTTGTAGCTCAGCGTCATTTCTTCTCGTCCTGCTTCAGCCCGTCGATCACCTTGGCTTGATCGCCGTCCTCACGCTTGAGATCGCCGGCCGCCGAGCGCAGAGGCTTTGCGACGCCGTTGTCCAACAGGCTCTGCAGGTACTTCATCTGCCTTTCCCAGCGTTCCTGGAAAGTGGCGAAGGCCCCGGCGGACTTGAAGCCCTTCAATCCCTTGGCCACCTGCTCCGTCTTCTCGAGCGTGGCGTTATCCGCTTTGGTGAGGTTGCCGCGGATGGTGTCGGTTCTGCCCGCACGCTTGGTGAGTTCGCTCGGGGTGACGTGAAGCGTCTTCCCGGAGCCGCCACCCCCGCCTCCGTCGTGCCCGTTGAGCCTCATACGGGTGTCCCGCTCCCGCGTGGCCTTCGCCACGAGCTGGGCCCACTCCTCGTCGAACGACACGGTTCCCCCTGGTCACAGTTTCGATACTTGGCATTGCCCTGTGTAGTGGACCCGTCGTCGGGAGCGCAAAGGGTTCGAGCGGGACGCGCGGCAGGGGGTTCGGGAGACCTGGGAACGCACTCGCGACGGTGAGACCGTGGTGTGGGTGCCCCTGGCCGAGCGATTCGGTGTGGTCACCGCTCCTTCATAGTCGCAGGGGCGGTACGGCGTGTCGGGAGCCGAAGTTTTTCAGCCATGGAACCTGCGAGTCTCCGGTGCCGGCGCCTGTCCGCATCCGACCAGCTCAGACCGAGGTTGGAAAGCTCACTGCCAGGCTGACAGGCTCGGGCTCCAGGTTCCTTGGACAGATCCGTCGAGCAGGGGGTTGAGGAAGAGTGCTGCTGCCCGGGCGGCTTCGGGGAAGGTGGCGCAGCCCTTCAACCCGAGGACCAGGGCGGCTTGGGCGGGGTAGCCGTCGTGCCAGTCGGTGCTTGGGGCCTGGAAGGCATCGGGAAGAGTGATGCGGGTTCCCAACCGACGCCGTCGGTCCGCCTCGCGGTGCAGCGCCTGGTGGGTGGCCTCGCCCGGGATGTGTTCCTGCCGGCTGATGAGAAGCAGGTCGGCCAAGTCGCGGTAGCGGTTGGAGCCGTGGTCGCCGTGGCGCTCGTACATGGCGCAGATCTTGTCGGCGACGTGGTCGACGACCGGGTAGAGCAGAACCTGGGGCCAGTCGACGGGCCGCTCCAGGCCGACGGCGGACTTCAGAGAGCGGGTCTCCGGGGTGCCGACGAGGTCGTGCCCGACCACGAGGTCGACCTTGACGCTGTCCACCTTGGTGTTGCCGAAGTACACCGTGAAGTACTGAGATCCCCCTCGGCCTTCCTCGCTGTGCCCGGTGAACTTGCCGGGTACGAAGCGGAGGAAGTCGTCGAGATTCCGGGTCGCCGCTTCGATCACCCTCGCGGCCGCTTCCTCGGCTGTGCGGTCGGGGGAGGCGCACTGCAGGTCGATGTCCCGGCTGAGCCGTGCGGCGCCTTCGTAGCGGATCAGTAGAGCCTGGCCGCCTTTGATGAGCCACCCGTCGGGTTCCGCAGTGAAGACGCGGGCCGCCAGGCGGCTGAAGTAGAAGACCTTCATCAGCTCGGGCATGCTCATGCCGGTCTGTCGGGAGATCTTCTTCGCGGCCTGCGTCAGCGCTGTTCTGAACGCGGACGGACTGGCGTACTTCTTGCCCACGGTGCCCCGGCAATCGTGCTGGATCAGCCGACTCTACTCGGACTCGGTGCCGTCATCGGTACGTTCCGGCGTCGAGGGCGCATCGGCCCGCGCGTCATCGTCGCCGCCCGTTTCCACCATCGCCGGAGGGAGGGAGGGGACCTGTAGTCCTTGCGGCGCTTGCCGCAGCACTCGTTGCAGATTGGCCACCTGGAGCGGAAGGGGTGGCGTGGCGTCTCGCAGAGCATTCTGCAGCGCCTCGGCCCATGAGGGCGAGATAGACGGCGCGGGCTGCTGGGCAGCCAGCATCTGCAGTGCCTTGATGAAGCCTTCCCGGCCGGCTCGCTCGAGCTCGTGGACACGCAGTACTTCGCCGGCCTGGACCACCAGATGCTCGATCAGATCTCGACCGCCGGCAGTGCGAGGCAGACCGTATCGATGGGCGAACGGCCGGACCCGGCCGGCGAGTTCCTCCACGTTCACCAGGCCGCGGCGTTCGGCCTCGGCGATGACGCCGCCGATGTGGCCGCCGTCCGCCTTGGCACACAGCAGGTCGACGATGGTCCGGAGCGGTGTGGTGACCGGCAGGCCGTCCACGACCGTTACGTCCACGGGTTCCAGGGCCGCCGTGCGCAGGCGCACGTGCGGTTCCTTGGTGGTCCGCCGCCGTGGCACGCTGATCTCCGCCTCCGGAGCGGGGATGTCGCCCAGCTCGTGAAGTTGGCAGGCGGACGCGTGCGAGACGACACCGGAGTCCACATCGCCGACAGAACGCTCCCACGCGGGCACCCTGGGTTGCAGACGCAGCCAGGCCACCTTGATCTCCAGATGCCTCGGCATCCCGGCGGACGTCAACAGGTAGACGCCCCGGCCGACGTTCTCCAGAAGGCCCGCCTCCGTCAGGCGCAGCAACTGCACCCCGTTCAGGCCCGCGTCCTTGGCCTGGGCGGCGGTCACCAAGCCCCACTGGTCGGCGGCCAGCCCTGCCAGGGCGGATAGCTGCTCGGCGCGATCCATGCATCAATAGTTACACATACATCGCAGAGATAGTTACATTCAGGTGTAACTATCTCTGCGTCTCTCCTGCCGTAGACGTAACTATCTCTGCCTTCTTATCTGGGTACGCGGTGGCGGTCGAGGGCGACCGGATCGCGGCGGTCGGGCCGTTGGCGGAGCTGGACGCGGAGTATCCGAAGGCCCGCGTCCGCCGCTGGTCC
>NZ_JODL01000054.1 GCF_000718985.1 Streptomyces megasporus
CACCACCACCTGGAACCGCGACGCCACCACCCACACCCCGCTGCGCTTCCCCGGCCAGTACCACGACCCCGAAACCGGCCTCCACTACAACCTGCACCGTTACTACGACCCGGCCACCGCCCGCTACACCACCCCCGACCCCCTCGGCCTGGAACCCGCCCCCAACCCGGCCACCTATCCCCACAACCCCCACACCTGGACCGACCCCCTCGGCCTCGCACCCGAGGAGGGCTGTGGCGATAAAGCTTGGCGACGTGGAGCAGACGGCCCGGCAAACGCGGCGAACGGCGAAAGACTGCGAGAACAACTACGCGAAGAGGCTGGCCCTGTCGGGTCGCTTCAAGGGATAGATGACATCATGAACAATCCGCAGGTTCTTGCGGGGGGCGTAAAACCAGAGGATGTTCGCGGTGCGCTGATAAATGGGACCGGCTGGAGAGAGGAGACTCTCGGGAAGGGAAGCCATGCTGGCCAAGGTTGGGTGTTGCGGGAGTACAACGAAAGAGGGGAGCCTACGGGACGTATGCTGCGCTGGCACCCGGGAGGCGGACATCATGGGGAAGGAGCCTACTGGCGAGTGAAGGGGTACGAGGGAGATCTAGGGGGAATCATTCGGTGAGTGAACAAATCAAGCGAGATGTATTTCTGCGTGACCTTAGGAGGTCCCTGGAGCAACTATCTTGGAACGCTGAGCGGCAGTTCGCCTATGTAGACGACCTAGGCGTCGACGTGGACGAAATTGCATTGGAGTTTGATGACCTCTTCCGAATCGCTGAATCCATGGCCACTCAAGGACTGATCTCAACTGATTTCTTTACCCGTCTTAAAGGTATTGACTCACAGTTGTCGACGATGACTCGTAAGGGTGCTGAAGTTTGGGAGCGAGAAAAGGTGAAGAGCTCAAAAGAATGGGAAACTTTGCGCAAGCTCGCAACTGAAACACTTAAAGCGGCTAGTGACGCCTGACTTTTTCATGTCGCGATTCTCTTATTGGCCAGAAACTCAAAGGGTTCTATTCGAGGATGTAGCGGACGTGCGGGCCGCCGAAGTAGCCGCGGACGATGTGTGGCTGACGTTGGCGTCGATGGAAGAACCGGCGGGTCTCGGCGGCGAGTTGGGCCTGGCTCCGGGCCCGGTGCTGCCTGGGCAGGCTGTGCTTGAGATCGGCGTTGACCAGTTCGTCGGGGTTCAGCTCCGGTGAGTACGACGGTAGGAAGTGGGGCTCGACGCGGTCCGGGTGGTCGGCAAGCCAGGTGCGGACTTTCCGGGAGCGGTGGGCGGAGTGGCCGTCCACGATCAGGTGGACCTGGCGGTCGAAGTGGCCGATGAGCCGGTCCAGGAAGCGGACCATCACCTCGGCGGTGAACGCCTCGGTGAAGACCATGAGGTGCATCCGGCCCTTCGTGCTGATCGCCGACATCGCGTGCACCGAGAACCGGTTCCTCGTCCGCCGCACGACCGGGGTGCGGCCCTTCTCGCCCCAGGTGCGGCCGGTGACCTGGTCGGAACGGACACCGACCTGGTCGGCGAAGAGGATCTCCCCGTTGTCCGCCCTCGCCTGCGCGCGGATCGTGGGCCAGGCCTCCTCGCACCAGCGCGCCACGGCCTCGGGGTCCTGCTCGACGGCCCGTCGGTCCGGCCGCTGGAACGACAGCCCCCACCGCTTGAGGTACGTGCCCACACCCGGCTCGGTCAGCCGCACCCGGTACAGCTTCACGATCAGCTCGCCCACCGGCCGCCGCGTCCACAACTGCCCGCCCAGCCCCACGTCACAGGGCCGGTGCTCGAGGACCGCCTGCCGCACGGCGGCCTGCTCGGCCTCGTCCAACACCTGGTGCACCCCGACCGGCTTGCCGCGCGGCCGCATCACCAGCGCCTCCCGGCCGCCGGCCTGCCACCTCGCCCACCAGCCGTCCACGGCCTTCCGCGACACGCCGAAGATCGCCGCGACATCCTCACGGTAGTGCCCCGCCACCGGCGCGGCCACCCCCGCAGCCGCAGAGCCTCCTGCGCCGACGGCGACAGATGCCGCGCGTCCCCCACCAGATCGTTCACACCCCATCAACGACCCAGAACCCCAAACGTTTCGGATCAATAGCCTGAAAATGGTGATGCTGTATACAGACGGCAGGTTCTAGTCTGCCTGGAAATTGGGAGAAAATCAGTTCCAGCAGATAATCGACAAGGGGTTTCTGTGGTGACGAGAGAGGACATCCGAGGAGCGAAGAGCGGAGACGCCGATGGTTCTGAAGTTCTCTCCGGTCGGGAGAGCTACCGTGAGCAATGGCTGTCAAAAGGTCCGAAGATTATTGTTCCTGTTCCTGCCGGAAGCCATGTGAGTAGGGATCTCATTCGGCGCATGGTCGAGGGCTGCCGAGCAGTAGGCGAAGGCAACATATCGTTCGGCTCTACAGAGAAAGTCCCGTCCGAGCGTATCTGGGATTCGACCTCACTGGAAACAGCCGCATCCCACCTGGATGGATTTGCACCTCCCGTCCTGCTGGCCACTGCGAATCTACAGGGAGCGATTCTTTTTCCCGGCCCTGGATACGCATTGGTGGCGGGCACAAAAAAGTTCCTGCAAAGAGCTGTCCCGGAAGGGGTGGACGAAGGTCGGGTTCGCTTCGCGCATTACGCGCGCGCCGTGGACCAGCGGCGGCCCGAACTGCGTGTTGTGGCGCATTCCTTTCCTGCTAGGAACACTTCTTGGTCACGAGCGCAGGACATCCCCTCAGAGACCGGCGCCTCGCGACAGGTGGAGTTGATGCACGCTTTCGTGGCCGGTGACTGTACCGGAGCAGAGTTCGCACGCGGCTGGCTGGAAGCACGTCGCCTCTCCCAGAACAATGGTGAGAGGCTCCGCAACCCGCTCGCCACAGCCTTCGACCGTGTCTTCTCACTGCTGGAGGATTATTCCATCGACCCTGACCTCAAGGATCCTGAGGACCTATCGGACGACGAACTGAAGAGAGCAGTGCAGGACCTCATGAAAAACTCGCAGGCGTTCGATTGACCGCCCCTTCCATCGCAGGGCTCCGTCGTTCTCGCGGTCACTGAGGTTTTCTCAGCGAAATGATCTACGCGAAGCCGGATGAGGCTTCGGTACCGGGACGGGCCGGGCGTCTCTGCCCTGGTGGCGGGCAGACGTAAAGCCCCTGGTAGGACAGGTCTCACCACAAGATCTTGTCCGCACAACCAGAGGCTTCACGTTGGTCCCCTATGTTGCCATGCTCGACGTCCCCCGCCCGGTGGTGGTCTTCCTCGCCCGCCTGCTGGCCGCCCACCGACGCCGGATCGGCACTCCGCGCGACTCGCGGGCGCTGGGCCCGTTCCGCCAGGCGGTGCTGGTGCTGCGCTGGTTCCGCGAGCGTGGATGCGTCCACTGTCTCGCCCGGGATGCCGGTGTCTCCCAGGCCACCGGCTACTGGGGGCACCCCCGGCCGAAGGCTGGGGGACTACCTGCACGAAGGCATCAATGTCCTCGCAGGCCAGGCCCCGGACCTGCGCCAGGTCCTCTCCCGCTGCCGGCGCGAGGGCATGACACACGTGATCCTCGACGGCACGCTCATCGAGACGGACCGGCTCGCCGGTGTCCGCGACAACGGCAACGACCTGTGGTTCAGCCAGAAACACAAGGCGTTCGGCGGTAACGTGCAGTTCCTGGCCGTCCCGGACGGTACACCGTTATGGATCTCCGATGTCGAGCCCGGCTCCACGCCCGACATCACCGCCGCCCGCCTCCACGCCCTGCCCGCCCTGTACAAGGCGGCCGCCGACGGCCTGCCCACCCTGGCCGACAAGGGCTACATCGGCGCCGGGATCGGCATCCACATCCCAGTCCGTCGCCCGAAAGGCCGGTCCGAACAGGCTTTGGACACGGGCACCCGCACCACGAACAGCCTGATCAGAGGCATTCGTGCGCTCGGGGAACGCGCTGCCGCCGAACTCAAGCAGCGCTGGCGCACCCTCCAGCACATCACCCTCAGCCCGAGCCGGATCGGTGACATCGCCCGCGCCGCCCTCGTCCTCAACGGAATCTGGAAGTGAACACCGCTGAGAAAACCTCACTGACACGGCATCTGTAGTTCCGGTCATGGCCGGTTCTGGAGGAGGTGTCGGCGTTGGTGGCAGGCTTGCGCGACGGCTTGATGGTGGCGACGCCAGGCCATCCAGCGCAGGACGTGTTCCGCGTCCCGGACGGGGCGGTGTGGCGGCATGCCTACGACGAGCACGGCAACCGCACCGCCACCACCGACCCCGCAAGCCACACCACCCGCTACACCTACGACAACCGCGGCCACCTGGCCGCGGCCACCAACGTCCTGGGCGAGACCACCTCCGTACGCTGCGATGCCGCGGGCCTACCCGGTCACGCTCACCTGGGACCACACCGGCTTCACCCCACTCGCCCAGACCGAACGCCTCACCGACGCCGCCACCCAGGCCCAGATCGACGCCCGGTTCTTCGCCATCGTCACCGACCTGGTCGGCACCCCCACCGAACTCGTCGACGACACCGGCGCCATCGCCTGGCGCACCCGCACCACGCTGTGGGGCACCACCACCTGGAACCGCGACGCCACCACCCACACCCCGCTGCGCTTCACCACGACCCCGAAACCGGCCTCCACTACAACCTGCACCGCTACTACGACCCGACCACCGCCCGCTACACCACCCCCGACCCCCTCGGCCTGGAACCCGCCCCCAACCCGGCCACCTACCCCCACAACCCCCACACCTGGACCGACCCCCTCGGCCTCACACCGGACCCCAACCAGATGCCGGAAGATTTGGCACAAGAGTTGGCTGACGCGGAAAGACTTGGGGTCAAGCCTTTGAGAGTCGGTGACGACGGATTCGATGCTGCAGTGAATTCGGGAACTGTCAAGTGGGCGGTTGACGAACAAGGGAACCTGTTTGTCATCCCAAAATATGTGGATGGCGTTGAGCTGAAACACCCCGTACTCACAGGGGGGCGCCCAGTGCTGGCTGCGGGTGAGGCAGAGATAGCCGGCTCCAGAGGAAGTTATTTCGGGATGGATATCAACTATAATAGTGGCCACTACAAGCCTTCCATGGAGAGTCTGGAGACAGGGAGAAAAGCTTTTGAGCGAGCCGGAATATCCTTCCTCGAGTGAATACTCCAACGATTGGATCAACCTTCTCAATGGGAGGATCCTAAGGGAGATTTCCGCGGAGGATGCCAAAAATATTGTTTCTCCTTCTGCCGGCGGGGATCTACCCGGCGCTACACTGGAAGAATTGAGAGACATGAGCGTCGGAAGAATGCAGAGCTCGCTGCTACAGAGGGAAGAAAGAGTTCTGTGGGGCGAGGTGGCGATTCTGTGCGCTCGTCGCAAGAAGGCTATTGGGGTTGTAGACCCTCTTGCTTCTGCCGCCGAGGAAGCCCGTGTCAGAGTTTACATTATTCACGAGTTCGGCGAAATTGACCGCGGAGAGTTTTGGAGTCTTGCGAGGCTGTGCGAGTTTGTTCTCAACTCGATCTCCTGTTCACTTGAGGATGTAAGAGCGAAGGCGTCGAGCTGGCGTGATCTGAATCGTGAAGAAATTTTGTCTCTACGGCGAGTAAAGAACCTGCTCAATGCCATGAAGAGCGTAGAGGAACTCCTCCAAGGAGAGGGTGGAGTATGCGCGGACGTCAGGACGTGGTTGGGTACTATCCCTCAACTCCCCTGAGTGGTAGACAGCCGACTCTCCTGTGTACAGAAAGCTGTTCGGTCTCCGGTCCTGAAGTAATACGCCCGGTTTTGTGGAGCCGAACCCGTGCTGGGCGATGACCTATTGGAGTGGGTGATGTGCGGGTTTCATGGTTACTGAGCTCGAACTCGCGGTGTCGTGTGTCGTTATGCAACCAAGCGATGGGTACGACTATTTCATGCGTCAGATAAACGGCGGGTGAGGAACGTGCGCGGCTCTTACCGTAAAACCCCGGTAACGGATCGGACTTTCGATTCCCTCTCACAGAGTGAAGCGCAAATTCTCGCAGATCGAGATGCTCGACAGTTGTCCCTGGAGCGATCTCTCAGGAACCCGGAGATTGCGGCAAAAATAACTGAACCCGCCCACTCCATCAAAAAGATGATGCAAGAGTGGGAGCGATTGGTCAACGCCTTGGAAGCCCAGTGGGAGATAGAAGGGTATTTCCTTCTGGACGACTATTTGTTTGCACTTGACATGCGCTCTTCCCTCGAGGAGAGAATTAACGATGCTTCACCCGATAGCCTTGCTTCCATTGTTGACGCCCTAAGGAACCTTGATGCTCGCTTCCTGGAGCAGACTGTAAGAGAAAAACCAGGAGAGGAAGGACAACTACGACCTTGGTTGAAGCCGGTGGCTGGACGTCCACCGGAGTGGCTCTGGGACCGCCGGCCACGCATCATGCCATGGTGACGAGAACGTGTAGCCAATTACCTCTCCTCCGCCGGTGTTCGTCTACACAACGCCGGGCCGGATCCGCTACGAGTACGACGCGGCCGGCCGCACCATCCTGCGCCAGAAGACCCGGCTGTCCCGCAAACCGGACACCTGGCGGTACGAGTGGGACGCCGAGGACCGCCTCGTCTCGGTGGCCACTCCGGACGGCACCGTCTGGCGCTACCGCTACGACCCACTGGGCCGCCGCACCGCCAAACAACGCCTGGCCCCGGACGGTGAGACCGTTGTCGAGCAGGTGGACTTCACCTGGGACGGCCCGGTCCTCATCGAACAGACCACCACCACCCCCGACCTGCCCCACCCGGTCACCCTCACCTGGGACCACACCGGCTTCACCCCGGTCGCCCAGACCGAACGCCTCACCGACACCGCCACCCAGGCCGAGATCGACGCCCGGTTCTTCGCCATCATCACCGACCTGGTCGGCACCCCCACCGAACTGGTCGACGACACCGGCGCCATCGCCTGGCGCACCCGCACCACGCTGTGGGGCACCACCACCTGGAACC
>NZ_JODL01000055.1 GCF_000718985.1 Streptomyces megasporus
AGAACTGATGCGGATAGTCGTTCACCCGCGCCCTCGCCGCCGGGATCTTCACCCGGTCCATCAACTCCACGGCCTTGGCCTTGGCGTCCTTCCGGGACAACCCCTGATGCACCCGGAACATCTCGCCCAGTTGATATCCCACACTCAGCACGGGATTGAGCGACGACAGGGCGTCCTGGAAGATCATGGCGATCTTCCTGCCCCGCAGCGCGCGTCTCTCCTCTTCGGAGGCCCGCAGCAGATCGCGACCGTGGAAGAGGATCTCGCCCTGGGGGATGCGGCCCGGCGGCATGTCGAGGATGCCCATGATCGCCTGCGCGGTCACGGACTTGCCCGACCCGGACTCGGCCCTCCCCGTCCGTGCTCCGGTCCGGGGTGGGCACTGGCTCGTCGATGGTGATCATGTGGTACGCCTCCCTCAGCGCAGCTTGGGGTCGAGGGCGTCGCGCACCGCGTCGCCGAGCATGATGAACGCCAGCACCGTGACGCTCAGCGCGGCGGCGGGGTAGAGCAGGATGTGCGGTGCGTTGCGGAACTGCATGCCGTCGGAGGCGTCCGAGATGGCCACGCCCCACGAGACCGTCGGCGGCTGGAGACCGATCCCCAGGAAGCTGAGGGTGGCCTCCAGCGCCACATACGTGCCCAGCGCGATGGTCATCACCACGATCACCGGGGCGACGGCGTTGGGCAGCACGTGTTTCACCAGCATCCGGGTGGTGCCGGCGCCCAGCGCCCGGGCGGCCTGGACGTAGTCGTTCTGCCGCACGGTGATGACCGAGCCGCGGGCGATCCGGGCCGCCTGCGGCCAGCCCAGCAACACGATCACCCAGACCACCGGCCAGATGCCCTCCGCCTCCGTCATGGCCAGGAAGACCAGGCCGCCCAGCACCATCGGGATGCCGAAGAAGACGTCGGTGATCCTGGAGAGCACCCCGTCCGCCCAGCCGCCGAAGAATCCGGCCAGCCCGCCCAGCACACCGCCGATGAGCGCGGTCCCGAGCGTGGCGCACACGGCGACCGCGATGGAGGCGCGGGCCCCGTACACCGTGCGGGTGTAGACGTCGCACCCCTGGGCGTCGAAGCCGAACCAGTGGCCCGGCGCGGGGCCGTCCAGCGATCTGCTCAGGTCGCACGCGAGCGGGTCGCGGCTCGCGATCAGTCCCGGCCACACGGAGACGAGCAGCAGGAAGATGATCAGCAGCGCGGAGAGGCCGAAGATCGGGTTCCGCCGCAGGTCGTGCCAGGCGTCCGCCCACAGGCCGCGCGCCTTCGGCCGCCTCCGGCGCCCCGTCGCCCGCCGGCCGGACCCGTCCCCGACCACGAGGTCCTCCACGGGACCGACCCCGAGGCCGCCCGCAGCCGGCGCGGCGCTCGCGCCGTCGAAGGCCGGCGGCTCCTCGGGATGGCTGCGGACGTGTGACTCAGGCATACCGGATCCTCGGGTCGAGCACGGCGTAGAGGAGGTCCACGAGCAGGTTGGCGGCGAGGAAGACGAGGACGAGGATCGTGACGAACCCGACGACCGTCGGGGAGTTCTGCCGCAGGACGCCCTGGTACAGGTGGTATCCGACGCCCTGGATGTTGAAGATCCGCTCGGTGACCAGGGCGCCGGCCATCAGGCTGCCGATGTCGGTGCCGAGGAAGGTGATCACCGGGATCAGCGAGTTGCGCAGCAGGTGGTGGGTGACCACCCGGTGCCGCGGGAGGCCCTTGGCGACGGCGGTGCGGACGTAGTCGGCCCGCGCGTTCTCCGCCACCGAGGTGCGGGTGAGCCGGGCGATGTACGCCAGGGAGACCAGGGCGAGGACGAGTCCGGGCAGCAGGAGTTCGCCGAACGTGGCCCGCGTGCTGACCGCCGGGTTGACCAACGGCCACTTCACGCCCAGCAGGAACTGGAGCGTGGCGCCGGTGACGAAGGTCGGGACGGAGATCACCAGCAGGGTCAGCAGCAGCACCGAGGTGTCGATGCCGCGACCGCGCCGCAGCCCGGAGACCACCCCGAGCAGGACGCCGATCACCATCTCGATGACGAGCGCGATCAGCATCAGTCGCACGGTCGCCGGGAACGCGGTGGCCATCAGCTCGGTGACGGGCCGGCCGTTGAAGGCGGTGCCGAAGTCGCCGGTGAAGATCTTGCCCAGGTAGAGCAGGTACTGCTGCCACAGCGGCTTGTCGAGGCCGAACTCCTCGCGCAGCCGGGCGGCGGTTCCCGGGTCGGGCGCCCGGTCGCCGAAGAGTCCGGCGACCGGATCGCCCAGCGCGTACACCATCACGAAGATCAGGAAGGTCGTCCCGATGAACACCGGGACCGTCTGGAGCAGTCGGCGGATGACGTAGCGCCCCACTGGCGGGCCTCCTCGTCGGGCGAAGGGGACGTCAGGCGACCTCGATGTCGGTGAAGACCGGGACCGAGAAGGCGTTGAGCCTGACGCCCTTCACGCGCTCGGAGTAGCCCGCGGTGCCGTTCTGGTACCACAGCGGGATGGCCGGGAGGTCCCGCAGCACGACCTTCTGCGCCTCCCGGAAGGTCTCGACCGCCTCCGGTCCCTCGGCCGCGTTGGCCCGGTCGACCAGTCCGTCGAACTTCTCGCTGCTGTACCCGGAGTCGTTGGAGGAGGCGTCCGTGTAGTACAGCGGCTGGAGGAAGTTCTGGATCAGCGGGTAGTCCATCTGCCAGCCGGCCCGGAACATGCCCTTCATCTCCTTGGCCGCGATGTCCCTGCGGTAGTCCGCGAAGGTGCCCACCGGCCTGACCTTGCAGGCGTCGTTGTCGCCCAGGGCGTTGTTGACGCTGTTGCAGACGGCGTCCAGCCACTGCCGGTGCGAGCCGGTGTCCACGTTCGAGGTGAGGGTGACGCTCCCGCCCGGCAGTCCGCCGGCCTCCTCGATGAGCCGTCGGGCCCTCTTGGGGTCGTAGGCGCACGTCCGTCCGCACAGTCCCTCGGTGTAGCCGCCCTCGGCGCCGAGCACGGGCGAGGTGAGGTCGGTGGCGGGGATGCGGGTGCCGTGGTAGATCCGCTCGGTGATCCTCTCGCGGTCGATCGCCATGGAGAGGCCCTGGCGGATGCGGCGCGCGTCCTCGCCTTGCCACTCCTTGCGGTAGAGGGGGAAGGTGAGGGTCTGGAGGATGCCCGCGGGCTGGTTGACGTAGCGGCCGTCCAGGTCGCGTTCGGCGTTCTTCAACTGGGAGGCGGGGATGTCGTCGGCGACGTCGAGGTTGCCGGCCTGGAGGTCGGTGTAGGCGGTGTTGGTGTCGGTGTAGACCTTCAGCTCGACGCCCTCGTTCCGGGCCTTGTCCTCACCGCTGTAGTTCTCGTTCCGGGAGAGCTTCATGCTCTGTCCCCGGGTGTACGAGTCGACCTTGTACGGGCCGTTGCCGACCGGCTTCCTCAGCCATGCCTCGCGGTCGGTGAAGAAGGACTCGGGCAGCGGCGCGTAGGCGTTGTAGCCGAGGGTCTCCGGCCACTGGGAGAACTTCTGACCGAGCTTCACCGTGAAGGTGTGGTCGTCCTTCACCGTCAGGCCGGACATGGTCCTGGCCGTGGGCTTGGCGCCCTCCTTGGCGGGGTGGACGTCGTCGTAGCCCTCGATGTACTGGAAGAAGTACGAGTTGACCTGGTTGTTGGTGACCAGGGCGCCGTAGTTCCAGGCGTCCACGAAGGACTTGGCCGTGACCGGCGTGCCGTCGCTGAACTCCCAGCCCTTCTCCAGCGTGACCGTGAAGTTCTGCTGGTCGTCGGTCTCGATCGACTCGGCCACGGCGTTCACGGCCCGGCCGGTCCTCGGGTCGTAGCGCTTGAGGCCCCGGAAGATCATGTCGAGGACCTTGCCGCCCTGCACCTCGTTGGTGTTGGCCGGTTCCAGGGGGTGCTGCGGGTCGCCCCACGACGCCCGCACCACTCCGGACTCACCGCTGCCCGCCGCTCCGCCGCCGCATGCCGCGGTCGCCGTGGCGAGGACGACCACCGCCACGACGGCCCCGGTGAAGCGCGTGGCTGTGCGCATGAGGTGCCTCCCTGGGTCCTGATCATTCTTCCGACAAGACCCATATCACCCCATAAAGACCGTTCTCGGTCGTTGCCTCGCCGCACGCGCGGACCGCCCCCGAGAAACCCCCGGATGCCGGACGGCCGGGTGGGCGGCGCACCGCGCGAGGCCCGTCACCGAAAGCGCCGGGGGCGCCCGGACCGATTCGGTCCGGGCGCCCCCGGTACGGCCGGCGCGGCCCGTGTCGGCGCGCGGCGCTCGTCAGGCCGCGTGCACCACGTCCCGTTCTTCGGCGAAGTGGCAGGCCGACGGATGCGCGGCCGGCGTGTCCCGCCCCACGAACCGCTCCGGCACCGCCAACACCGGCACCTCCCGCGCACACCGCTCCTGCGCCTTCCAACACCGCGTCCGGAACCGACACCCCGACGGCGGATCC
>NZ_JODL01000056.1 GCF_000718985.1 Streptomyces megasporus
CACCGCACGTTCACGAAGCTCGGCAGGGTAGGGGGACGGACGTGCCATGACTCGATCCTCTCAGGGAATCGAGCCTCCATCAGACCCGGAGCGGTTCACTGGGACGCTGATCTTGCGGCCTTCGTCGCCGGGCTGGCTGCGGATTACCAGGGCTGGGAAGGCGAGCGGGTCTGGCAGACCTTCGACGGGGACTTGGCGGTGTCCGCCGTCTTTCGGACCGGCGGCCATGTCGGGTTGACCTGGACGTTGCGCCCCTGGCCGAACGCCACGGGAGGATGGGCTGCCTCGGTGACCACTTGGCTGGAGGCTGGAGAGCAGATGTCGTCCCTGGCGTCTGACGTCGAGGGCTTTCTCTCCGGAGAGCAGCCGTGACAGCAGACATGCGCATGACCTGGACGCTGGATGGACACGGCTGGGTCAACTGCACCGTAGAGAATCACCAAGCGAAAGCGGAACTCACCGCGTCCTACATCACCAGTGCTCCGGAGGACTTGCTGACTGCCTTGGCCCGGCTCATCGCCGGCGAGACGGAGGCCCGCGCACAGTTCGAAGCCGAGCCAACGGCCTACCGCTGGATCTTCTATCGCGAAGGCGACGACAGCTGGGTTCGCGTGCTAGAGCTGCGACACGGCAGCGACCACGACAACAAGGGCACCGAGGTCTGGTCGGCTCAGCTCCCCGTCGACGCACTCGTCCGAGCTGTGATCCGCTGCTTCGACGAGGTGGCTCGGTCCTATGGTGAGAGCAGCTACCGCAGCAAATGGGGCGAGCACTTCCCTCGAATCGAGCTCGAAGCTCTCAGACGCCTCTGGCACGCTCGCCGCCGGCGCGACGACGCATAGCCCGCAGAAGCTCGCTCTCCAGTTGGCTGAGACACGCTGGTCGCCGGTGGGACGTCCGGCTACCGGGGTAGCTTCGCGGTTCGCTCCGGGTAGGCGGTGCCGACGTAGCGCATGGCGGTCTGTTCGGTGATGCCGAAGAGCCTCATGAGCTTGAGCGGGTCGCCGGTGGTGAGGGCCTCGTCGAGGATGCGGTCCCGGCGCAGTCTGTCGAGGGTCAGGCCCTTGGGCAGAACTTGTTGCAGAGTGTTCCTGTGCACGGCCGGGTGGTCTGGGTCGAGTGCGGTTTTCTGGCTGACCAGCAGGTGGGGGTTGGCGGAGGCGGGCCAGCGTTGGTGGCGGTAGGTCAGCCAGTCGGCGGTGAGGTGGTGGGTGAGTTCTTCCAGGTAGAGGGTGTGCCGCAGTAGGCCGCGGCGCAGTTCGAGGGTCCCTCGGGCGAGGTCCAGGTCGGCGGTGCGCGCGGTGCGGATCTCGGTGGCGGGGACGGCGTGGATGGCGGCCAAGGCGATGGTGAGCCGCGCGAACGGGGTCGCGATGGGGATGGCAGGTGCGGCAGTGGCCGGCACGCAGTGGCAGCCCGTCCCGGCGGCAGCGCGTACAGTCGCCAGGCTGTTGTCGCTCCCGCCAATACCGGCAGGGGTCGCAGAGGAATCCCGCATGCCGCCTCCCGGGCATCCAGGCTTGGCAGTCGCAGCACTGGCGCGGTGCGAACCATGAGTTCGGGACTGCGGCGACATCGGGGGTCTGAGGTTGACCGACCCGGGAGAGATGTCGGGGTTGAGGCGCGGCCAGCAGGCCGGCGCGTAGCAGGACCAGGCAGACCGTGTCACCGTTCGTCGGCAGGTCCCGCAACAGCGTCTCGGGGGCCGTCTCGCCGCCGTCCGCCTCGCGCACGGCCAGAGCGAGGCGAACCATCTTGGCGGCCAGGTAGTACCAGGCCCTGGTCAAGCGGCGCTCGGCCGTCAACGCCTCCAGCACGGGTTGGGCCTGGTCCCAGCCGGAGACCGTCCGGGTGGCGAGAGCACGGACCGTGGCGTTGGTGAGGGTGCGCGGCAACGTGAACAGGGGAAGCTGGCCCCACACCTGCGGCTCCAGTACCGCCGCACCGGTCGGCTCTTCGCACTGCTGACTCAGCATGCGTCTCCACCTGGCGTTCACCCCACGCCCGCCACTCTCACCGCGCACGATCTTGCGGGCCTGCGTCGCGTAGTGGCGGTAGGTGCCGATCGTGAGCTGAAGGGCACGCGGTCGTGCCCCGGGGACGGCCAGCGCCCATTCCGCGTCGTCCTCGGCCCGGATCGCTTGAAGGCAGGACTTGCATAGGCCCTCGGTGTTGAGGTGGGCCTCGTGTCGGCATCGCGGGCACACCCCGCGTGCGGGGTAATCGTATTTCCAGTGCTCGCAGCCGTGGCAGATCCGGCGCCCATACAGCACCGACCAGCTCAAGCACATCTCGCAGCTGCGGGCACGCCCCGTCCTCTTCGCCATGCCCGTTCCTCAGCTCGGCGGCAGGGAACGCGGCCCGCCGCCGTGGCGGGTACGGGGAACGGGCCTCACCGGCCCAGGCTCCCGCCCCTCGGCGCCGACCGCCAGCTGGCCGGAGTCCCGGGCGGCCTGCGCGCCGGCGACGGGCTCGGCCTGGAGCAGGTCGGCGACCGTGCAGTCGAGCGCCGCGCACATCAGGTCCAGGTCATCCAGACGCACCGTGACCGGCGTGCCGCTCCACAGCGCGGCGACCTTGCTCAGCGACGGGTTGAACCCGACCTGCTGGAACGCGGCCAGCACTTCGGTCGGCCGCCATAGGTCCCGTTGGGCGGCGACCATCCGCAGATTCCACTTCACCGCAGGCTCCCCTTGTCCATCACCAGTCGTTGGGCCGCCCGGGCGCTGGCGGCCAGATTCGCGTGCTCCGGGTCGGCGTGCGCGGTCGCCATGTACCGGAGTGTCGTGGTGGCCCAGGCGTGTCCGAGGACCTTCTGCACCTCCCACAACGTCATCCCGCGCTCGTAGTTGTGGGTCGCGCAGGCGTGACGCAACAGGTGCGGGAACAGGTCGGTGACCGGCCCGGTCAGATAGGTGCCGGCCGCGTTGTGCAGGGCCCGGCGGAACGTCGAGGGGACGATCGCCGGGGCGATCGGCAGGTTCAGCGCCGCGACCGTGGTGGGCTTGCGCTCCGACGGCCACAGCGGCGCCTTCGGGTGCTCGGCGTCGTCGCCGAACTCGCCGCGGATCTCCTCGATGTACCACCACAGGAGGGCCCGGCCCTCCTGGAACATGTACGCCTCGCGCGGCCGGGGCCCCGACCCGCCGGCTCCCTTGCCGACTACGACGAAGCGGCCCCACTGGCCGTGCTCCCAGTGCAGGTCGCCCATGCACACCCCGCACAGCTCGTTGGCCCGGACTCCGGACAGGTACGCGATCTTCGTCATCACGTAGTCGCGGCAGGCAACCAGGTACTTCCTTGCGCCTGGCAGGTCCTCGCGCCAGCGGCCGAAGAAGTCCCGCATCGCCGTCTGCGAGGGCGGGACACGCAAGCCGAAGTCGCCGCGGTGCCGGGGCCGGTTGAACGGGTCGATCGGCGACTCGACGGCGTGGCCGAAGCGGCGCATGATCTCGCCGGCATAGCGCTGTTCGAGGAACGCGAAGTAGGCGTCGATCTTGTTGATCTTGCCGCGCAGGGTCGACGGCGCCCGCTTGCCCGCACCGGCGAAGTACCGGTCGACCTCCCGGGACGAGAGCTGCCACGGCACCGTGCCGTAGAACTCGCAGACCTCGATCACCGGCTTGATCAGCCCGTCGAGTGTCGTCGGTGCCAGGCCGGCCGCGTCCCTCGCCCACTGGTACTCGGACAGCGTGTCGAGGAAGAAGCTCTCCTCGTCGTGCTCCGAGATGCGGGCCTGGCGGCGCCGCTGAAGGGTGACGACGTCCGCGAGACCGGACTCGACCGACACCGCGGCCGGATCCACCGGCACGGCCGGTTCTCGCCCAGGGCGCACGAGCGTCAGCACGCGACTTTCGAAATCTGACACGAAGCCGCAGATTACGGCGACCACTCGCAAAATCTGCGAGTTACTGCTGAGATCTCACGCCAACGAGTGAACAACCCACACAGGGCGATCTACCAGCTGAAATGCGGATTCACGGCCACTGGGAGGCCTCCGGGAACCCGCGCGTACTCCAATAAGCTGCGCTTCGAGGCCGGTCACGGCCTGGTCCAGCGCCCGGTCCGGGTCCCGGACCGTCGTCGCGGCGGGTGTGGTGGTCATCGGGCGGGGGTCTCCTTCACGGCGGTCA
>NZ_JODL01000057.1 GCF_000718985.1 Streptomyces megasporus
CCCCTCGGACATGGCCAGAAGGAGGCCGTCGGCGGAGACCACCACCGTGTGCGACACCCCCGGGGTGTTCTCCACGAAGTTGGTGATCAACCAGTTCAGGTTCTGCGCCGCCTGGCTCATCGGGCTCACACTAACGCTCCTGATCGTAGGTGCTGCCGGGGCCGAAGCCCGGTCGGTCATTCTGGGTGGCGTCCGAGCCGCCCGCGGTGCGTCCTCGGCGGACGCCGCGGTGCAGGTTGCTCAACCTGCCTCGGACGTCCTCGGGATCGCGGGAGACCTGAGGGCCGCCCTGGGGTGCCCGCTCCGCCTCCGCGGCGCCCGGGACCAGGTTGGCCTTGGGGACGCGGCGAGGCAGTCCGGAGGAGGTGACTCCGCCGGCCTTGGGGTCGCGGATCCGCTCCGCCCGCTGCCGGCGCTCGTCGTTGTCCGCGCGCCATGCGGAGTCGTCGGAACGATCCTCCTGACGGGGCACCTCCGGTGATTCCGTTTGTGGCTGGTACTGCGTGGCCGGGCTCTCCTGGGACTGCCGCTTCCGCTCCCGACGCGGAAGTCCCGCTTCGGTCAGGGAGACGGAGTTGTCCGAGGAGGCGCCCGGTCGGTCGAAGCCTACGCTTTCCCGGGCGTCTTCGGGAGCGCCGGGAACGGATTCCGCTTCCGCTTCCCTCGCGATGCCCGGGCCGCCCGCGTGGGCGTTCCCGCCGTATCCGAAGTCGTAGCCCTGCCGGTACTCCGGCCGGTGGTCGCCCTGGTGGTCCTGCCGGTACTCCGGCTGGTACTCCGGCTGATGATCCGCCCGGTACTCCTGCTGCTCGTACTCCTGCCGGTACGAGGTCTCCTGCCCCTGGGAGGCGCCCTGCGGGAACCCGCCCTGCGCGGCGTACTGCCCCGTCTGCTCAGGGTCGTAGGAGGCGCCGTAGGGAGCGTCGTAGGGGGTCTCGTAGGAGTTGTCGTAGGAAGCGTCGTAGGAGGCCGCCGTCTGCTCCGGGGCGTACTGCTCCTGGCCGTTGCCCTCCGTTCCGTACCCGCCGTTCTCCCCCTGGTACTGCGCCTCCAACGCCGCCCGGCGCTCCTCGCGCATCCGCGACCGTCCCACGGGGTCGAGGAAGGAGGGGTCGCCCTGCGGCTGGGTCGGAGAGCCGTAGCGGGAGTCGTCGAAGCCCAGTTCGGCGGCGGAGAGTTGCGGCCGTCCGTCGTGGCCGGGCTGCACGGCCTGCGGCTGCTCGGGGACGATCCGGGAGACGGTGAAGTCCTCCTCGAACTGCTCCTCGCCGCCACCGCCGTGGGTGATCGCCTCCGGGAGCATGACCAGCGAGGTGGTGCCCGTCTGCTCGCCGGACGGGCGGAGCTGGACGCGGATGCCGTGCCGGGCCGCCAGGCGGCCGACCACGTACAGGCCCATGCGCTGCGAGACGGCCGCGTCCACCGTCGGCGGGTTGGCCAGCTTGTGGTTGATGTCGGCGAAGTCCTCGGGCGTCAGACCGATGCCCTTGTCGTGGATCTCGATCATCACGCGGCCGTCGGGCAGTCGGGTCGCCGTGACGCGGACCTTGGTCTGCGGCGAGGAGAACGAGGTGGCGTTCTCCAACAGCTCGGCCAGCAGGTGCACCAGGTCGGTGACGACGGCGCCGTGGATCTCGCTCTCCGGGACGCCGGACAGCTCGATGCGCTCGTAGTCCTCCACCTCGGAGGAGGCGGCACGCAGCACGTCCACCAACGGAACCGGCTGGTTCCAGCGGCGGCCGGGCTCCTCGCCGGCGAGGATCAGGAGGTTCTCGCCGTTGCGACGCATGCGGGTCGCCAGGTGGTCCAGCTTGAAGAGGTTCTCCAACTGGTCCGGGTCGGCCTCGTGGTTCTCCAGGTGCGTGATGAGGGAGAGCTGACCCTCGATGAGCCCCTGGTTGCGGCGCGAGAGGTTGGTGAAGATCGCGTTGACGTTGCCGCGCAGCAGCGCCTGCTCGGCGGCGAGGCGGACGGCTTCGCGGTGGACCTGGTCGAAGGCCCTGGCGACCTCGCCGATCTCGTCGCGGCTGTCGATCGGGATCGGCTGGACCCGGGTGTCGACCTTGCCGGGGTCGGTGCGGGAGAGCTGGTCCACCAGCATCGGCAGCCGCTGTTGGGCCACGTCGAGGGCCGCGGTGCGCAGGCGGCGCATGTTGTTGCTCATCGAGCGGGCCATCATCCCGGCGACGACGAAGGCCACCAGCAGGGCGAGCAGCACGATGACGGAGTTGACGACGGCGTCCCGCCGGGCGTCGGCCGCGATCTGCGCGGTCTCCTCCACGGCCTTGTCGGTGAACGACTTCTCCACCGTGCGGTAGGCGTTGAACTCGCCGGTGGCGACCGTGTACCAGTTCTCGGCGGTGACGCCCCTGGCCTGCAGGGTCCGCGGGGAGGCGCCGGAGCCGATGGCCTGGATCATCCGGTCGGTCGCGGGCGGGTCGGTGAACTCCTTGCCGGCCGACTCGGCCTCGTCCCTGGCCTCGGCGAGCCGCTCCTCGGTCTCGCCCTCGGCCTTGGTCAGTTCCTCCTGCAGCAGTTGCCAGTCCTCGGGAGTGCCGCCGCCGCGGTACTCGTCGAGGGCGATGCGCTCCAGGTAGGCGTACGAGGCGAAGGCGGTGAGCTGGCGCTGCTTGTCCTCCGCCTTGGGTCCGGGCTTGATCAGCAGGTGGGTGCCGATGGAACGCTGGAGGGAACTGGCGGCCTTGGAGAGCGAGATGGCGTAGACGGTGCGGCCGTAGGAGGTGATGTTGCCGGTGCCCAGCCCCAGTTCGTTGGCGAACTCCATCAGCGGGTGCTGGATCTGGACGTAGCCCTCCTCGGTCTCCACCCCGCTCAGCCGGTTTGTGTAGGCGGCCTCGCGCAGTTCCTCCAGGCCCGGCTCGACCTCGGTGAAGGCGGCGAGACGGCGTTTGAGGCCCTGGTGGTCGGGCATCTCGTCGACGCGCCGGTGGAATTCCTCGGCGGCCGCGTCGGTGACGTCGCGCACCTCCTGGATCACCGGGTCGTCCGCTCTGCCCTGGAGGAGCGGCGCGGCGGTGCGGTCCCGCTCGTCGATCAGGGCGTGGGCGTATGTGGCGGCGGCCCGGACCAGTTCGGCGGTGCGGTTGGCCTCCTCGGCCTCGCGTAGCGTCTCCAGGGAACTTTGCACCCGGTAACCACCGAAGACGAGGGCGACGAGCACGGGGATGAGCAGGATGGCGTTCAGTCTGGTGGCCACACGCCAGTTGCGGACCGCGAGCCGGCCGCCTCTCGCTCTCCCACCGTCTCCGGGCAGGTCGGAGGGTGCCTCCGCGGCGCGCGGCGGCGTGAAGTTGCCCCGCGGCTCCCGGGGCAGGGAGCTCGACTTGCTTCGCCTCACTCGACCAAACCTCTCGGCTTCAGCCCATCGTCCTCGATGAAACCGTAACTACTGTTGAGTTCAGCGAATTTCAGCATGCCGGGCAGAGGCTTTCCAAACACCTGGACCAATGGCGGCGCCCCGCGAGACGGGAGAGATAAAAGGGACATAAACATCCGTTCGCCAACAAATGACTGAAGTTTTGTGCGCACTGGGGAACGAGATGCTCGCGCCGAGTGTTCTCGACGCCCCAATTCTCTGTCGAAACGTTATGAAGAGCGGAACCGGCGGGAACATCTCGACCCCGCCCAGGCTACCGTCCGGTAACGCTCCGTCGTCCTCCGCCCCGGACCGGCGCGGAGGACGACGTGGGGATTCGGCGGAGATTCAGCGCAGCCGCGCGAGAAGCGCGTGTTCCACGAGGGTGATCAGTGCGCTCTTGGCCTCGGCCCGATGCCGGGCGTCGGTGGTGATGATCGGCGCGTCCGGACCGATCTGCAACGCCTCGCGCACCTCG
>NZ_JODL01000058.1:0-2500 GCF_000718985.1 Streptomyces megasporus
CACACGGTCCCCCGTGCAGTACCATCGGCGCTGAAGAGCTTAGCTTC
The DNA here is from genome assembly GCF_000718985.1 of Streptomyces megasporus. Classification (GTDB taxonomy): domain Bacteria; phylum Actinomycetota; class Actinomycetes; order Streptomycetales; family Streptomycetaceae; genus Streptomyces; species Streptomyces megasporus. The sequence continues at coordinate 48 of NZ_JODL01000058.1, forward strand.
CGGGTTCGGAATGTAACCGGGCGTTTCCCCTTCGCCATGACCACCGAAACACACCCACACCACCCCCACCCGAAGACAGGGGACACCGGTCGTGGTCTCAGAACCCACACAGTGGACGCAAGCACCTACGGACAAGCCCTCGGCCTATTAGTACCGGTCGACTCCACCCCTCACGGAGCTTCCATCTCCGGCCTATCAACCCGGTCGTCTCCCGGGAGCCTTACCCCCACAACAGGGGCGGGAGTCCTCATCTCGAAGCAGGCTGTCCTCTCGTACTAGGGACAGCCCTTCTCAAGACTCCAACGCGCACAGCGGATAGGGACCGAACTGTCTCACGACGTTCTAAACCCAGCTCGCGTACCGCTTTAATGGGCGAACAGCCCAACCCTTGGGACCGACTCCAGCCCCAGGATGCGACGAGCCGACATCGAGGTGCCAAACCATCCCGTCGATATGGACTCTTGGGGAAGATCAGCCTGTTATCCCCGGGGTACCTTTTATCCGTTGAGCGACGGCACTTCCACACGTAACCGCCGGATCACTAGTCCCTGCTTTCGCACCTGCTCGACCCGTCAGTCTCACAGTCAAGCTCCCTTGTGCACTTACACTCACCACCTGATGACCAACCAGGCTGAGGGAACCTTTGGGCGCCTCCGTTACCCTTTGGGAGGCAACCGCCCCAGTTAAACTACCCACCAGACACTGTCCCCGATCCGGATCACGGACCCGGGTTAGACATCCAGCACGACCAGAGTGGTATTTCAACAACGCCTCCACACACACTGGCGTGCATGCTTCACCGGCTCCCACCTATCCTACACAAGCCGAACCGAACACCAATATCAAGCTGTAGTAAAGGTCCCGGGGTCTTTCCGTCCTGCTGCGCGAAACGAGCATCTTTACTCGTAGTGCAATTTCACCGGGCCTATGGTTGAGACAGCCGAGAAGTCGTTACGCCATTCGTGCAGGTCGGAACTTACCCGACAAGGAATTTCGCTACCTTAGGATGGTTATAGTTACCACCGCCGTTTACTGGCGCTTAAGTTCTCGGCTTCGCAGGGCCCAAGGCCCCGCTGACCGGTCCCCTTAACGTTCCAGCACCGGGCAGGCGTCAGTCCGTATACCGCGCCTTACGGCTTCGCACGGACCTGTGTTTTTAGTAAACAGTCGCTTCTCGCTGGTCTCTGCGGCCACCCCCGGCTCGGACAGCACGTGCCGTCACCGGAAGCGGCCCCCCTTCTCCCGAAGTTACGGGGGCATTTTGCCGAGTTCCTTAACCATAGTTCACCCGAACGCCTCGGTATGCTCTACCAGACCACCTGAGTCGGTTTGGGGTACGGGCCACGACGGAACTCGCTAGAGGCTTTTCTCGACAGCCTAGGATCATCCACTTCGCCACCATCGGCTCGGCATCGGGTCTCACCCTGTCGTGGAGGACGGATTTCCCTGCCCTCCGGGCCACACCCTTACCCCGGGACAACCACCGCCCGGGCTGGACTACCTTCCTGCGTCACCCCATCACTCGCCTACTACCGGATCGGACCGTCGGCACCGCCCGCCCCGCGCCCGAAGGCACGACCGCGGACGACACGGACTTAGCATCACCGGACTCGGCCCTTGCGCTCCGCCACGGGTACCGGAATATCAACCGGTTGTCCATCGACTACGCCTGTCGGCCTCGCCTTAGGTCCCGACTTACCCTGGGCAGATCAACTTGACCCAGGAACCCTTGGTCAATCGGCGCAGGAGTTTCCCACTCCTGTCTCGCTACTCATGCCTGCATTCTCACTCGCGTACCGTCCACCACTGCCTTCCGGCGCGGCTTCTCCCGGCACACGACGCTCCCCTACCCACCCGGACCCCCGTTGGAGGCATGTGTCCGGGCGACACGACGTCGGCGGTGTGCTTGAGCCCCGCTACATTGTCGGCGCGGAATCACTTGACCAGTGAGCTATTACGCACTCTTTCAAGGATGGCTGCTTCTAAGCCAACCTCCTGGTTGTCTGAGCGACTCCACATCCTTTCCCACTTAGCACACGCTTGGGGGCCTTAGTCGATGCTCTGGGCTGTTTCCCTCTCGACCATGAAGCTTATCCCCCACGGTCTCACTGCCACGCTCAACTTGCCGGCATTCGGAGTTTGGCTAAGGTCAGTAACCCGGTAGGGCCCATCGCCTATCCAGTGCTCTACCTCCGACAAGCACCACGTGACGCTGCACCTAAATGCATTTCGGGGAGAACCAGCTATCACGGAGTTTGATTGGCCTTTCACCCCTAACCACAGGTCATCCCCCAGGTTTTCAACCCTGGTGGGTTCGGGCCTCCACGACCTCTTACAGCCGCTTCACCCTGCCCATGGCTAGATCACTCCGCTTCGGGTCTTGGGCACGCTACTGAAGACCGCCCTGTTCGGACTCGCTTTCGCTCCGGCTCCCCCACACGGGTTAACCTCGC
>NZ_JODL01000059.1 GCF_000718985.1 Streptomyces megasporus
CGTCGCCCGCGAGGTCTACCGCGCACTGACCACCCCAGCCACCGGACAAGTCACGCAAAACAGCCTCACCCCTGCGGCTTGACAACCATAGGAGCATCCAGCGTGCTGACCGCGGCCGGCCTGATGGTGGTCGAGGTCAACGTCCCCGACCGTGGCACTCGCCACGCTCGCGGCAAGTCCGATGCGATCGACGCCTACGCGGCCGCCCGGGCAGCGGCCTCGGGACGGGCCTACGCCACCCCCAAGTCCCGTACCGGCACGGTGGAGGCGCTTCGCCAGTTGCGGGTGGCCCGCGCGTCGGCCGTCAAGGCCAGAACCCAGGCGATGAACCAGCTCATCGGCCTGCGGGTGGCCGCTCCCGCATCCCTGCGCCACACCCTGACCGGGCTGGCACGCACCGCCTTGGTCCGCGCTTGCCTGCCACGGGAAGGGCGAGGACCGGACAGGCCGACCGGCCGTCCCGCCCGCGCCCCGCCGACGTCGCCGGCGGGGCACCGCTTGCCGCCCACCGACGTCTGGAGGAGACCGACCGTGCTCATCCCCCGCCCGCGCCGCCGGATCGGCCGGCCCCGCCCCACCCGACCCGGCCCCCGCTACCCGACCCCGCCCGCCCGACTGTCCGGCGTCGGGAGCCGGTGATGCCCACGACTGCCAAGCGGCGGCGCCGCGAGATCGTCCGGGTGCCGCGCACCGATGCGACCCTGCCGGAGCACGACCGCGGCGCCTGCCCCGACCATCTCGTCACCCGGCGACAACTGCGGGCGCTGGGCCTGAGCCCCGGCGGTCACGGACCGGTCGCGGTCCTGCGCTGCAAGCGGTGCGCCTACCGACCCGACCAGTCCTGCACCCATCCCTCCCGGGCCTGGCTGTACGACATCGGCCTGGCGCGACCGAAACGCGTGCCGACGCTGGCCCAGGAGTGGGCGCTGGACCGGGCGATGGCCGCCCGACAGACCTGCCCGACGTGTCGCCGCAGGTATTTTCACGCGTTGCCGCTGCGCACCCTCGGCTGCTGTCTGGAGTGCCACGACGGCACCCCCGCCGACCCCGGCTCCTACACCCCACCCGCCGACGGCGGCCACCGGCTGGCCGCCTGAACGGACACCAGGGCGCAGTAAGGGGCCCGCCGCGCCCACCTGCACCGTCGCGGACCGAGAAGCGCACCCCCAGGGCAGCCGCACGTGCTTGCCGGCTTCGTCGGCTGCCCCGGGCTCCGTCCCCGTACCAACCCGAGAAACGGAGAACCCCAGTATGGCCCCCACCACCCGCTTACACGCCCCGACCGGACACCGCGCTCTGCTGATCACCACACTCGCCGTGCCGCTGACCGGCTGGACCGTCCACGCCCTCGCGCTGCACCGCCGCCTGGCCGCCGCCCGCCGCGACCCCTTGACCGGCCTCCTGCGACGCGACGCGTACACCACCCGGGCCCGGCAGATCCTGCACCGCCACGGCGACGACACGGCTGTGGTCCTGATCGACGCCGACCACTTCAAGCAGATCAACGACCGGCTCGGACACCCGGCCGGCGACGCCGTCCTCGCCGCGTTCGGCGACCGGCTCACCGCCTGGGCCGGCCCCCACGCCGCCCTGGGCAGGCTCGGAGGAGACGAGTTCGCCGCCGTGCTGCCCCTGCCCCCAAGCCGCCGCGCGCACCGCCTGGCGCACCTGGTGCGAACGCTGCACACCCCGGTCGTCCTCGACGACGGCCGGACGGTCGACGTCGCCGCCTCCGTCGGCGCCGCCACCCCGGACACGATCGGCACCCGCGACCTGGCCGCGCTGCAGCGGGCCGCCGACACCGCCCTCTACGACGGCAAGCACACCGGCCGCGCCCACCTCGCCGACGCCGCGCACGCCACCGTGCCGTCCGTCAACGGCCGCCGGACCGGCCGCCCGGGCACCGCCACCTGGGGGCGCGCCGCATGACCGCCGCCGACGACCACCGGCCGACCGCCTGAACCACCCACCCGACATCGGCAGGGGCGCGCCCATCGCCTGTGGAACCGGGCGCGCCCCTCGTCTCACCAAGGGAGACAACCGCGAGATGACCACACCCGACCCGCGGGCCGCAACCGCGACCGCGCTCACCGGCGGCGCCGACGTGCGCGGCCTGAGCGTGCGCCAGCCCTGGGCGGCCTGCATCGCCCACCTCGACAAGACCATCGAAAACCGTGGTCGCCCGGTCGCCTACACCGGCCTCATCGCCATCCAGGCGACCAAGACCGTCGACCGTGCCGCGCTGCGCGAGGCGCCCGCCGACCTGCCCGGCCGGGACGTGCGCGGCGCCGTGGTGGCCGTGGCCCGGCTGACCGGCTGCCACAGCTCCACCACCTGCCACGGCTCGTGCAGCCCCTGGGCCCAACTCCCCGACGAGAACGTCCCCGGCGCCCGCCCGGTCTGGCACTGGCAACTCGCCGACGTCCTTCCCCTGCACCGGCCAGTGGTGGCCACCGGCGCCCTGTGCCTGTGGCGCCCCACCCGCGAGCTGCGCCACCGCATCGCCGCCGCCCTCACCGCCGAAAGCGAGGACGCGTGATGACCACCAGCACCTCGCGCGCCCGGCCGACGGCTCGCGCGCACCGACCCCGCACCACCACCGCCGGCCCCCGGCATGGTGGCCGACCGGCCGCCGGCACCGGCCGGGTCACCCTGGCCCGCACCGGCGGCGGCGCCGGAGAAGACTGGGGCGCCTACGTCCTGGCCTACACCAGCACGCTCCTGCCGGACAGCACCCGCGCTGCCCTCGTCGCGGCCACCACCCCCGACGACCCGGCCCTCGATCCGGCCTGGGGCCTGCGCCTCGCGCCCACCCGCTGGTCCGCCGCCGGGAGCGCCCGCAGGCCGGTGTGGGAGTACGCCGCGGCCGCCACCCCACCCAAAGGCGCCACTGAGCCCGTCGCCCGGTGGGAGCAGCGCCTGGCCGTCTACCTCCTGATCGCCGCCCTCGCACCCCGCCTGATCCCCACCCGCGCGTCCGTCGACCTACCGGCCGCCACCTGGCAGGCCGCCGTCGACCGCACCGTCCACCTCGATGT
>NZ_JODL01000060.1 GCF_000718985.1 Streptomyces megasporus
TCGGCCGCGGCGAACATCGCCGCGCGCTCGATGGGGTCGTCCATGCCAAGGTGGCTCTTGGCGAACGCCCACGAGGTGTCGGCGGAGTAGGCGGTGCACAGGGCGGCGGCCAGGCCGGCGAACAGGATGTACGGGGGCGGAAGCTCCCACCCGGCCACGGCGCGTGCCGCCCGGCGGACGGTGCGGACCGTCACCCAGGCCGTGGCGGCGGCCAGCAGCAGGGCGATACCGGCGACGGCGGCGGCCGGGGCCGGGTGGGCGCCGGCCCAGCGGATCACAGTGTCGGGTGTCAACGGGGTGCTCCCAGGTGCGGGCGGGCAGGGGAAGGGGCCGGGCCCCGGTGCGGGGAGGCGGGTGGGGCCCGGCCCGGTCGGTGGTGGTCAGCGGCGGGGGCGGCCGGGAGCGCCGGCTTGCTGGTTGCCGTTGCGGCGGGCGTCGGAGAGCTGACCGCGAGCGGCGGCGGCGCGTTCCTCCCGCTCGGCCTTCGTGCCGTAGTCGCGCAAGTCCTGATCGGCCATGGCGATCACAGGCCCTTCGCGGCGTCGCGGAGACGGAGGGAGTACTCGCCGCCGGTCTCGCCGAGGCGCAGAGCGGGCAGCTCCTCCAGGACCCGGTGGAACACGCGGTGGGCGATCGTGGGCGGGGCCTTCTTCAACGCCCGGTCGTGGGCGCGGGTCAGGGCGTCGCCCCAGCAGCGGGGGGTCAGTTCCTGGCTCGGCTTGTCGTCCATGAGCTGGTGGGCGATCTCGGTCATGAGCTGGGAGGCGAGGGACGGCCGGTTGAGGACGCGGCGCATGGCCTCGGAGGTGGTCGTGTCGCTCGCGAGGGGGCTGCCGGGCGGGTGGTAGCGGTGGGTACTCTGCGTCATGGTCAGCTCCTGGTCGCATCAGGTGTCTGGCTGGCCCCGCAGGCCTCTGCGGGGTGTCGCCCCCGGCCCAATGGCGTTCCCAGCGCCGGGCCGGGGGCGTTCTTGTTGGTGCAGGAACGACCGTAGCACTTGTTTGCGTCAACGCAAATAAGTTGAGAGGATGGGGCCATGCCCAGCTCCCCACGGGAGGAAGCGCGCGAGCCGGAGGAGGGACCCAGGTTGGTGACGATCCCCCAGATCCCGGATCTTCTTGAGGCAGCCGGTCTCAAGAAGGTCGGCCCAGCGCGCATCCGACAGTTGGCAGCCGAAGACGAGAACTGGCCCAAACCGATCTTCGAGAGGGGCCGGACACGGGTCTTCGACTGGCACGCCGTAGAGCGCTACTTCCGCAACCGGACGTTGCGGCAAGGGGAGCGGACCGATCTCAAGAAACCGAAGGAGGGCAGGCAGGATGGCGGGCAGCAGTAAGCGCTGCATCGACAGCGAATGCGCTGAGGATGGATGCACCGAAGAGGGCTGCTGCCGAGGAGAAGGGTGCACCTGCCGGGCCGCGGAAGCATGCTCCACCGTGGTCTCGGACTACCACGACGACGGCACAGTGACACGCTGGTGCCTCGACCACGAGCGTGAGTTCCTGGCGCCCAGGTAGGAGGAGCACCTCAAACGACAGAACGGCCGGAGCGGTCTGATCCACCGCCCCGGCCTGGATAACCAGCGGGCCGCTAACCCGCTGATCAACAGTTCCCAACTCAGCAAGTAAGGACTGCCTTGCCCGGCAGAGTACACGGGCCTGCCCTCGCATGCCCAAACCCCCTGCGTACCTGGGCCCCGGTGCCCCGTACGGACCACGAAATCGACCGCACCGCCTCCCGCCACGCGCAGCCACGCGCCTGGATACGCGCGGTGCGCTGGCTCATCGGAGCCGGCCTTCACCCCCGCGCCAACGACACCACGGTGCGCGTCGCCGCCGACCTGGCGCGACGCATGGACTACACGACCGGCCACGTGCTGTACGACATGGCCGGGACCGCCCGCCGCCTCGAGGTATCGGTACCCACCGTCAAGCGCCACGTCCGCGTGCTGCGCGAGCTCGGGACGCTGGTGTGGGCTGTCCACGGCTCCCTGCGGAACCTTCGCCTGCCCGGCCGGGCCTACACGGCCACCGCCACCGTCTACGCCGCCACCATCCCCCCGGTGTACGACCAGGCGATGGGGCACCGGATCGACGGCCGCGGGTACGACGCCCGGATCGTCGGCGTCACCGACGAGGGCCGGGAACGAGCCGTGGCCCAGGCACGACAGAAGGCGGATTCCCGCAGGTCACGCCATGATCCCCCTTCTCCTGGTGGGTACCAGAAGAGACAGAAGGTTGAGGTTGGTGGTGGGTTGAAAGACACCCCGCGACGCGCGGCGTGCCCGAACAGCTCGACCCCGAAGAACACCACCAGCAGCCGCAGCAGCGGCCGGCGACGCCACGGCCGAGGGACGGGTCGCCCGGCGCACCAGGTCGCCCGCGACATCGCCATCGCCCGCCGGGTACGGCCCCTGGTCGGATGGACCCAGCACGAGACCCTGCGCCGCCTCGCCTTCGCCCTGCGGCCGCTCATCGACACCGGCCTCGACGCGGAGGCCATCGCGGCCGAGCTGCACTCGTGGTTCCTCGACTGGCGGCCCGCACGCCCGGCCGCCTACATCGTGGCCGAGCTGCGCCGCCGCGCCGACCGCGACACCGGCCGGAGACGACCCGCTGGCCGGGCTGACGCGGGAAGAGATCATCGCCCACCGCGCCGCCGCCCTGGACAACCCGGCCTTGGTGCGGGCTGCGATCGAGCATCTGGGGATGCGGCACGCCCGCCGCCTCTACACCGCGTGGCTGGTGGACCAGGCCCTCGCCCGGTCGTACCGAGTCAGCGACCGGACGGTCATCCACGGCTGATACGAGCGACTGACCGTAGCGAGCTAATCCCCTCTTTAGAGGGCGGAGTTCACCCGTCAACACCACACAAAAACGGCTCTGCCCCATACGCTGTGAGTGACGAGCTACACAACAGAAGGGCAGAGCCATGTCCATCACCGATGCTACCCCGGAACCGATCGCATTCGGCGAGCGTCTACGTATTCTGCGGACCCGCCGCGGCATGACCCGCCCAGTCCTGGCCGGCCTGCTGGGACGCTCGCCGAGCTGGCTCAAGCAAGTCGAACGCGGGGAGATCCACACCCCCTCGCTCCCGATGATCCTGCGTATCGCCGAGGTGCTCCGGGTCCGTGACCTGTCCGACCTGACCGGAGACCAGTCCATGCCCACCACCCTGTTCATTGGTCCCGGCCACCCCCGGCTGCCCGAAGTGCGAGCTGCGATCGATGCGTTCTTCCCCACCGGCACGGACCGCCCAGCCCCGGACGCTGCACATCTGCGGTCCCGCCTGGACCACGCCTGGACCGCCCGGCACTCCGCCCCGAACCACCGCGAGGTCCTCGGGTCCTTGCTGCCGGGCCTGATCCGCGACGCACAGCTCGCCGTCCGACAGGCCAACACCCCTCCCACACACCGGGTTGCTCAGGCTGTCCTCGCCGAGGTTTACAGCCTCGCCCAGTTCTTTCTCGCGTATCAGCCCGACAGCGCCCTACTGTGGCGCGTCGCCGAACGAGGCATGGTCGCCGCCCAGGAGAGCGCAGACCCACACGCGCTGGGCATGGCGGCCTGGCTGACGGCCGAGGCACACCGCGACGCCGGACACTACGACGGTGCCGACACCGTGACGATGGAGTGCCTGCGCTACCTCGAACCCCACCTGCCCGACGCGGACGACGACGTGCGGGCGATCGCCGGGGCCTTGCAAATCGCGGCCGGGTACACCGCCGCCCGCCGAGGCGACACCGGCGCCGCATGGGGATGGTGGGACAAGGCCGACCGCATCGCCCAGCGTCTCCCCGCCGACTACTACCACCCCGTCACGTCCTTCTCTCGGGCCGTCATGGGCGCGCATGCGGTGACGCTCGCGGTCGAGCTGCACGCCGGGGGCGAGAGTGTGCGGCAGGCCGCGAAGGCCGACCTTCGCTGTATCCCGTCACGGCCTAGGCGGGCCCGGCACCGCATCGAGGAGGCCCGCGGCTACCAGCTCGATGGGCAGCCCGACACCGCGCTGGCGACGCTGGAGAAGGCGCACGAGAACGCGCCGGAGACGATCCGGTACAACGGCTATGCCCGCCGGATCATCTTGGAGGAGACCGAGGCGAAGTCCCCGGAACGGCGGCGGCGCGCCTCGGAGTTGGCGGTGAAGGTGGGCGTCCTCGCTACCTGATCGGGCACCTTCCGAACGGAAGCACGGGGGGCAGGATTCCTGCCCCTTCTGCCTTTCCAGGGCTCCTACTGTCGGTGATGAACCGATCACCGATGTTCGGGGGCTTCTGTGCAGACCACCGGCACCACGCCGCCTACTGCCGCAGCAACAAACGACACGAGCACACCGCTCGTCCAGCCGGGTGTGTGGGTCGAGGCGCTGGACGTCATCCCCGCCGGCACCACCACCGGCCAGCGCACGGAGCGACGCTGGGGCAGCTACGCGGCCCCGGACGCCGCGTCCGCGATCCGGTGGATGCGGGTCTCAGTGCGGACGGTCACCCCGATACTCGGGCCGCTCCAGTCCTCGTACGTGCTCGACAACTGGGTGCGCGGCCCGCAGTCCCTGGCCGACTACCACCGCCTGCTGGCAACCGTTCGACATCAACGCCCTGCTGGACGACGCGGGAGACGCACTCGACCACGTCCCCCCGCCCGCGGAGCACGCGGACGCCCTCGCCCAACGCCTGCGCGAACACCTGACGCGGCTCGTGGACATCGCCGTCGCGGCCGGGGCCGAGGAACGCGACGACCAGGCCGCCGACCTCATCGCACGGGCGCGGGCACTGCGGTCCGAGGAACCACCCGACCACGCGCCGACCGCCCTGCACCTGCGGCGGCTCGGCTGGGCCGTCCACGAGCTGCTGGAACGGCTGATCGAAACGCACTGCGTGAAAGGGGCCGCGTGACCACCCAGCCGCCTCTCCCATGAGCCACGTGCTCGTGGGCGGATGACGTAGGGCCGCCTGCGAGCACGTCCCAAGCCCCCTGCGGCGGACGGGTCGTCCCCCGTGCCCGCCGCCGCAAGGCCCCTCCCGCAACCCTGCTCTACCGAAAGGCCCGACCTGTGACCCCGCCGCTCCTGACGGCCCCTGCCGTGGTGGACTCCTCAACCTTCGTCGCCGGCCCCGTGGCCACCGGCTGGCTCCAGCCGACCGGCCGCGTGCCCGCCGTGCTGGCCGCCTGGAAGGACGGCGCGCTGGGCGAGGCGCCCACCGGCATCGCCTGGGACGTGGTCCGCGTCCCCTCCCACACCGTGGGACACGAGACGGTGGCACAGCTCCGCGCGGCCGGTGTGCCGCTCGGGCCGGTGCTGTACGGCCCGAGCGGGGTGGAGTTCTTCATCGCCCTCGGATCGGCCGACGGCTGGGACGCCCCCGACAGCCACCTGCTGCCCGCCCACAAGCTGACGCTGCTGCCGCACCCGGACTACACCGAGCGCAACCAACTGCAACTGGGGGCACGGTGCTGGATCATCCCCCCAACCGGCACCACGCCCTTGACGTGGGGGCCGGACCTGCGAACCGCCTACCTGGCGGCCCGCGCTCGGGTACCGGAGGCGCAGCGGTGACCATGAAGAAGCCCGACGGCCGGCCACTGCCCCGCCCCACCACCATCCCCTACGTCGCCCAGTGGAGTGGCGAACGCGACCTCACCCCCCTGGTCGTCGCCCGAGGCCCAGGGATCGCCTACCGCATGGGCGAGGAGGTGCCCCAGGACCGCTATGACGGGGTGTTGTGGGCACGACGGTCCTTCGACCAAGGCAAGGGCACAGCGCGCCTCGCCTACACGCACCCCCAGCGACAGCGCCGCGCGATGGCCAAACTGCTGTGCCAGGTGTGCGCCAAACCGGCCAGCCGCACCAAGGACGGCGTGCTGTGGCTGGTCGAGGACGACCGCGGCGCGTGGCCGGACTGGCCGGAGGGCCTGGCCACCGCTCACCCCCCGCTCTGCGTGCCGTGCGCGGGGACGTCCCTCGACGAGTGCCACCACTGGCTACGGGAGAAGGCCGTCGTGGTCCGCTCCCGCGCCTCCCAGGTCAGCGGCGTCCTCGGCGCCCCCTACCAGCTTCAAGGCTCCGTGCTGGTCCCGCAGAAGGTGCGGATGGTGCGCTACGACGACCCCGCCATCGCCTGGACCCTGGCCCGTCAACTGGTGCGCACCTTGTACGACTGCACGCTCCTGGACCCCGCCGTACTGGCCGCATAGCCGCTCCCCCACCCGGCCACCGAGTCGCGCGTCCCTCGGTAGGCGTCGGCCGGGCGGGGGAGCCCTCGACTCCCGACCGCAGAAAGG
>NZ_JODL01000061.1 GCF_000718985.1 Streptomyces megasporus
TCGGCCGCGGCGAACATCGCCGCGCGCTCGATGGGGTCGTCCATGCCAAGGTGGCTCTTGGCGAACGCCCACGAGGTGTCGGCGGAGTAGGCGGTGCACGGGGCGGCGGCCCAGCACCAGGGCGATACCGGCGACGGCGGCGGCGCGTTCCTCCCGCTCGGCCTTCGTGCCGTAGTCGCGCAAGTCCTGCTCGGCCATGGCGATCACAGCCCCGGGCCATGGCGCGGAGGCGAAGTGCGAACTCGCCCTTGGTCTCGCCGAGTCGGGGGTCGGGCAGGTGTTCGGCGAGGGTGGCGTAGACGGCGTTCGCGACGATCTCCGGCTTGTTGTTGAGGGCCGTGCGATGGGCGTGGCGGAGGGCGTTGCCCCAGGCGAGGGGGGTGAGGGGCTGGCCGGTGGTGTTCTTGTCGGTGGTGAGGTCGGCGGCGGCTTCGGTGATGAAGCGGGAGCCGAGGGAGGGGATGGCGGTGATGCGGCTGACGTGGCTGTCGTTCGCCTGGGTGAGGGGCTGCCTTGGTCGGCGAGGGCGGCGCTACGATCGCGCATAGGTCATCTCCTGGTCTTGTCAGGGGATTGGCTGGCCCCGGCCGGTGTGTGAGAGCCCGACCGGGGCCGTTCTGTTGGCAGCGGACGCAGGGAACGCGCTCACCGCCGTACAGCGGACGATGGACACCGTACAGCGGGGGCTGTACGGTGTCCAGTGTGATCGCGCTCCCCTTCGGAAGGGAGCAGCTTTGCCCGAACAGCCGAGCGACGATGAGGAGGTGCGGCTCGTGCTTAACGTCCTGGACTCCCTGGAGCAGCTAGACGACCCGGCCGAGCGGGCCCGGAGAGCGGGGAAGCTGCTGGCTGCGTGGCCTGAACAGCACACGCGTCTTCGCGAGATCCGACAGTCAGCCGTAGTAGCAATGCGGGCGCAGAACATCAGCTACCGGAAGATCGCTCAGACGCTCGGCATCTCGCTGGCCCGCGTCCAGCAGATCGAAGCGGGGGAACGCGGCAAGAAGGAGAAGCCAACCGAGGGGCCGTCGGCTGAATAAGAACGGCCGAGCGGTGTGAGAGACCGCCCGGCCGTGAGTACCAGCGGGCCACGAACCCGCTGATCAACAGTTCCCAACTCAGCAAGTAAGGACTGCCTTGCCCGGCAGAGTACACGGGCCTGTTTCAGCATGCCCAGATTCCCCCCTGCCCGCATGGACCCCGGTCCCCCGAGAGCAGCAGGAAGCCACCACCACGACGTCGCGCCGCGCCCAGCCGCGTGCCTGGCTGCGCGCCGTCCGCTGGCTCGTCAGCACCGGCCTCCACCCGAAGGCGAACGCCACGACCCTGCGCGTCGCCGAAGACCTCGCCCGCCGCATGGACTACCTCGAAGGCCGGGTGCTCTACGACCTGCTGGGCACCGCGGCCCGGATCGAGGTGTCGGTACCGACGGTGAAGCGGCACGCCGCCGCGCTGCGGGAGGCCGGATTGCTGGTGTGGCTTGAGCACGGTACCCGCCGCAACCTTCACCTGCCCGGCCGGCCCTACGCGGGCACGGCCACCGTCTACGGCGCCGCCATTCCCCCGGTGTTCGACGACGCGATGGGGCACCGGATCGACGGCCGCGGGTACGACGCCCGGATTGTCGACGTCACCGACGAGGGCCGGGAACGAGCCGTGGCCGAGGTCCGACGGAAGGCGGACTCTCGCAGGTCACGCCATGATCCCCCTTCTCCTGGTGGGCACCGGAAGAGACAGAAGGTTGAGGTTGGTGGTGGGTTGAAAGACACCCCGCGACGCGCGGCGTGCCCGAACAGCTCGATCCCGAAGAACACCACCGGCAGCCGCAGCAGCGGCCGGCGACGCCACGGCCGGAGAACAGGCCGCCCGGCGCACCAGGTCGCCCGCGACATCGCCATCGCCCGCCGGGTGCGGCCCCTGGTCGGATGGACCCAGCACGAGACCCTGCGCCGCCTCGCCTTCGCCCTGCGATCGCTCATCGACACCGGCCTCGACGCCGAGGGCATCGCGGCCGAGCTGCACTCGTGGTTCCTCGACTGGCGGCCCGCACGCCCGGCCGCCTACATCGTGGCCGAGCTGCGCCGCCGCGCCGACCGCGACACCGACCCGGCCTTGGTGCGGGCCGCGATCGAGCATCTGGGAATGCGGCACGCCTGCCGCCTCTACACCACGTGGCTGGTGGACCAGGCTCTCGCCCGGTCGTACCGGGTCAGCGACCGGACGGTCATCCACGGGTGAGGGGATGCCGCGCCCAGCACCGTGGCGTAGACGCGCAAGACCCCCGCCTCGAAGGACGGGGGCCTGAGCAATGCACCCTCGGCGGTTTGGCCGGTGGGTACTGTTCCGAGTGTCTAGGTCAGAACGGAGAATCAGTATGCCCCACACCTGGAACACGCACATCGGCGCGCGGATCGCCGAGCAACGCAAGCTGGCGCACCTCACCCAACGCGGCCTTGCCGACCGCGCCCACGTCTCCCACAGTCTGCTGAGCAAGGTCGAGGCCGGACAGCGGCCTGCCTCCCCGGCCTTGATAGCGGCATGCGCCCGCGCCCTGGGTATCGAGGCCAGCGTGTTGGCCGGGCAGCCATACGCCGATGTCCAGCGCACCGAGCGGTTTGACGCGCCGTTGGCCGCGATCCGAGCCAGCCTGGAGAACTGGGACATGCAACTGGCCACCGGCACCTCGCCGCGGTCGCTGGATGAGGTCGCCGCCGATGTGAGGGATCTCGGTGAGAAGCGGCGCCGGGCGAACTACCTGGCCGTGGCCACCGATGCCCCCGGACTCATTGACGAGTTGGCGGAAGCCTCGACCGAACACGAAGGCAGCCGCCAGGAACGGGCACACCGTCTTCTGGCGTACGTGTACCGGTGCGTGCATGACGTGGTGTACGGGTTGGGCCACATCGACCTCAGCCGCTCGGTGCTGTTCCGCATGCAGTACAGCGCGGAGCGGTCCGGCGACCCGTACATGATCATCCTGACCTCTTACCTGCGTGGACAGTCCTGCTTCAACACCGGTCGGCACGAGGTAGGGCTGCGGTTGATGGAGCGCGCCTTGGCGGACGTGGAGGACGATGCCCGACGCGGGCAACGGTCAGCACTGTGCGTCCAGGGCAACTTGCGGTTGCGCGCGGCGATGCTGGCGGCCCGCAGCCACGCCGGAGACGAGGCCCGCGCCCAATGGGCGGAAGCGTGGGAGACCGCTGAACGGCTGGGAGGCGACACGGAGAACTACGTGATGAGCTTCGGACCGTCCAACACAAAGATCCATTCAGTGGCCCTGGAAGTGGAACTGGGGGAGTTCGGGCAGGCCGTCAAGGCAGCCAGGAACGTGCACCTGCCGGAAGCGTTCGCAGCGAAGTTCCCGGACCGGGTGGGTCACCACTACATCGACCTTGCGCGGGCCCAGTTGGAGACAGGACAGCGACAGGCGGCATTCGCGTCGCTGCAAAAGGCGCGTAAGGCAGCCCCTCAGCAGACCCGGTTCCACCCGTCGGTGAAGGAGACAGTGACGTCGCTGATGCGCGCCGAGCGGGATAGCCGTGACAGCGTCACCGGCTTCGCTCGGTGGATGGGCGTGTAAGGACAGGAAGTCAAGGCGGGGGAGTTGCACATCTTGTGCAACTGTCTCTTATACACATCTGACGCTGCCGACGATACTCCTGCCGGCACCACCACCGGCCAATGCACGGAGCGACGCTGGGGCAGCTACGCGGCCCCGGACGCCGCGTCCGCGATCCGGTGGATGCGGGTCTCGGTGCGGACGGTCACCCCGATACTCGGGCCGCTCCAGTCCTCGTACGTGCTCGACAACTGGGTGCGCGGCCCGCAGTCCCTGGCCGACTACCACCGCCTGGACAGCACGCTCTACCAGCCCGTCGACGGCGTGCCCGTCCCGGTCCGGAAGGACTTCGTGCGCTACGACGTGGGGCCCGCGCTCCGCTGGATCGTGGCGACCCAACTGGCCTGCGCCCTGTACGACTGCACGCTCCTGGACCCCGCCGTGCTGGCCGCATAGCCGCTCCCCCACCCGGCCACCGAGTCGCGCGTCCCTCGGTAGGCGTCGGCCGGGCGGGGGAGCCCTCGACTCCCGACCGCAGAAAGGTCCTCCGACGGTCTGGTGAAGGCCGCCCACGGCCTGGACACCGACACCGCCGACCACTTGGCGGCGTTGGCCTCG
>NZ_JODL01000062.1 GCF_000718985.1 Streptomyces megasporus
GAAAGGCTTCCCAATGCTGATGTCAAGCCGCCGCTGTGACAGGCGGTGTGGCTTGGTAGCACGCTCCGTCACGGATCATGGCCCACAGGACGTTGACGCGGCGACGAGCGAGCGCCAGCAGCGCCTGCTTGTGCCCCTTGCCTTCGGCACGCTTGCGCGCGTAGTACGCCTTCGAGGCCGGACAGCTCTTCAGGCTGGACAGGGCGGAGAGGTACATCGCGTTGAGCAGACCACGGTGGAACCGGCGTGGTCTGCGCAGGTTGCCGCGGACGCGGCCGGAGTCGCGTGGGACCGGCGCCAGGCCGGCGTAGCCGGCGAGCCGGTCGGCGCTGCCGAAGGCGTCCATGTCGCCGCCGGTGGCCGCGAGGAACACGGCGCCCATCTGCTGGCCCATGCCGGGCAGGCTGAGGATCACCTCGGCGTGCGGGTGCTCGCGAAACCGGGCCTCGATGAGCACGTCGAGCTCGGCGATCTCCTCATCGAGGACCATCACCCCCTTCGCCAGCCGCGCCACCATGGCGGCGGCCAGCTTCTCGCCGGGCAGGGCAGTGTGTTGGGCCTGGGCCGCCTCCACCGCCGCCCTGGCCAACGTGGCGGCGCCGCGCACCTTGCGGTTGCGCAGCCAGGTCTCGATGCGCCTGGCGCCGCTGCGGCGGATCACGGCCGGGGTCTGGTAGCCCGTCAGCAGCATGACCGGGCCCTTGTTGGTCAGGTCCAGGGCACGCTCCAGGGCGGGGAAGATCTCCAGCAACTGGGCCCTCAGCCGGTTGATCTGCCGGGTGCGGTCGCAGACCAGGTCGGTGCGGCGGGTGGTCAGGGTGCGCAGGTCCACGGCGATCTCGTCACCGGGCCGCAGCGGTCCCAGGTCACGGCGCATGCGGGCCTGGTCGGCGATGACGAAGGCGTCCTTGGCGTCCGTCTTGGCCTCGCCCCGGTAGGAGGCCGAGGCGCGGTGCACCGTCAGGCCGGTGATGTAGACCATCGGCTGGTCGTGGCCGAGCAGCAACCCAATCAGCAGGGCGGCCCCGCCGTGGTTGAGGTCGACCGCCCACAGCACGTCCTCGTCGAGGGCCAGGACGTCCCCGATCAGCTCCAGCAGGGCCGATTCGTCGTTCAGGACCCGGCGGGACAGCAGTCGATCGCCGTCCGCGTCGATCACCACGCAGTGGTGATGTTCCTTGCCGATGTCCACTCCGGCCCATATCCGGGGCACGGCCACCTCCGCCAGCTCCTCGCGCGTTCTCGGCCCAGCAGACGACCTCGCCGACGTTGCCCTACACAGCGATCGAGTCGCATCTCCCAATTGGCGGTCGAGTCGTCGCGGGGTCCTGGGCGGCCAAGCCTTTCCAGCCATCAGGCGGCGACTGCCATGCAGCCATACCCGGGACCCCCGGGTCCCGCTGATCTTACGAATGACCAGTTCGAACCCACGACAAGAAAGTAGGGC
>NZ_JODL01000063.1 GCF_000718985.1 Streptomyces megasporus
TTCGTAAGATCGGTGGACCCGGGGTCCCGGGTATGGCTGGCACGGTGGAGACCGCGAGATGGCTTAAGGAGCTTGGCCACCCAGGGCCCCGCGACGACTCGACCACCAATTGGGAAATGCGACTCGATCGCTTCTGTAGGGCAACGTCGGCGAGGTCGTCTGCGGGATGGATGTGACGGCGAACTGGCGGAGGTGACCGTGCCCGAGATCTGGGCCGGGGTGGACATCGGCAAGACCCATCACCACGCGGTGGTGATCAACGCGCACGGCGAGAGGCTGCTGTCCCGCCGGGTCCGGAACGACGAATCCGAACTGCTGGAACTGATCGGCGACGTGCTGGACATATCGCGCGATGTGCTGTGGGCGGTCGACCTCAACCACGGTGGGGCCGCACTGCTGATCGGCCTGCTGGTCGACCACGGCCAGCCCGTCGCCTACCTCACCGGCCTGGCGGTGCACCGGGCCGCGGGCACCTATCGGGGCGAGGGGAAGACGGATGCGAAGGACGCCTTCGTCATCGCCGACCAGGCCCGCGTCCGTCGCGACCTGGGTCTGCTGCGGCCCGGTGACGAGATCGCCGTCGACCTGCGCACCCTGACCACCCGGCGTCTGGACCTGGTCTTCGACCGCACCCGGCAGATCAACCGGCTCCGCGCTCAACTGCTGGAGATCTTCCCCGCGTTGGAGCGGGCCCTGGACCTGACGAATCAGGGTCCGATCCTGCTGCTGACGGGCTACCAGACCCCGGCGGCCATCCGCCGTGCAGGAGCCAGGCGGGTCGAGACGTGGCTGAAGAACCGCAAGGTCCGCAGTGCCGCTGCCCTCGCGAAGACGGTCGTGGAAGCCGCCCAGGCCCAGCACACGGCCCTGCCTGGCGAGAAGTTGGCCGCCGCCATGGTGGTTCGCCTCGCGAAGGGGGTGATGGCCCTCGATGAGGAGATCGCCGAGCTCGACGCCCTGATCGAGGCCCGGTTTCGCGAGCATCCGCACGCCGAAGTGATCAGCAGTATGCCCGGCATGGGTCCCAAGCTCGGCGCGGAGTTCCTCGCCGCGACCGGCGGGGATATGGACGTGTTCGGCAGCTCGGACCGGCTGGCGGGCTTCGCCGGCCTGGCTCCGCAGCCCCGTGACTCCGGACGGGTCAGCGGCAATCTGCGCAGACCCCGCCGCTACCACCGCGGGCTGCTGCGGTCCATGTACCTGTCGGCCATGGTCAGCTTGCGCTGTTGCCCGGCCTCGAAGGCGTACTACGACCGCAAGAGGCGGGAGGGGAAGGGGCACAAACAAGCTGTCCTGGCCCTTGCCCGCCGTCGCGTGAACGTCCTGTGGGCGATGATCCGTGACGGTGAGTGTTACCACGCTTCACCTCCCGTCACTGCTGTGGCTTGACAACCCGATTGGGAAGCTCCTT
>NZ_JODL01000064.1 GCF_000718985.1 Streptomyces megasporus
GTGAACCGCTCCGGGTCTGATGGAGGCTCGATTCCCTGAGAGGATCGAGTCATGGCACGTCCGTCCCCCTACCCTGCCGAGCTTCGTGAACGTGCGGTGCGCATGGTCACGGAGATCCGTCCGAACTATCCGACCGAGTGGGCCGCGATGAAGGCGGTCGCCGCGAAGCTGGGCATCGGCGCGACCGAGACGGTGCGGACCTGGGTCCGCACCGCCGAGGTGGACGCCGGTCAGCGTCCCGGTGTCACGTCGGAGGAGGCCGCGGAGATCAAGCGGCTGCGGGCCGAGAACGCCGAACTGCGGCGGGCCAATGAGATCCTCAAGGCGGCGTCGGCTTTCTTCGCGGCCGAGCTCGACCGGCCGTCGAAGCGCTCGTAGCGTTCATCGACGAGCACCGGCAGGTGTTCGGGGTCGAGCCGATCTGCCGTGTCCTGACCAGCCACGGATTGAAGATCGCAACGAGCACCTACTACGCCGCCAAGAACCGCACCCCCAGCCCGCGGTCGGTCCGCGACGCCGAGCTGAAGACGCAGATCAGCCGGGTCCACGCCGACAATTTCGGCGTCTATGGGGTGCGGAAGGTGTGGCGGCAGCTGCACCGCGAGGGCATAGCCGTGGCCCGCTGCACCGTCGCCCGGCTGATGCGCGACCTGGGCCTGGAGGGCGCCCGACGCGGCCGGAAAATCCGCACCACCATCCGCGACGACGGGCATGAGCGGGCGGCTGACCTGCTGCGGCGCGACTTCACCGCGTCCCGGCCGAACGAGAGGTGGGTTGCGGACTTCACCTATGTGGCCACCTGGTCGGGGATCGTCTACGTCGCGTTCGTCGTGGACGTCTTCTCGCGGGCGATCGTCGGCTGGTCCGCCGCCACCAGCAAGCGGGCCAAACTCGTCCTCGACGCCCTCGACATGGCCCTGTGGCGACGCGACCGTGCCGGCACACCGGCTGGCCCCGGGCTGGTTCATCATTCGGACGCGGGCAGTCAATACACGTCTTTCGCGTTCACCGCACACCTCCTCGAGGCTGACATCGACGCCTCGATCGGCACCGTCGGCGATGCCTTGGACAACGCGCTCATGGAGTCCCAGATCGGCCTGTACAAGACGGAGCTGATCAAGCCGCGCAGGCCCTGGCACGGCCTGGCCGACGTCGAACTCGGCACCGCGGAATGGGTCGACTGGTTCAACAACCAGCGCATCCACAGCGCGATCGGAGACGTCCCACCCCACGAGCATGAGACCAACCACTACGCTCAACACCAGCCCCAACCGGCGGCTGGAGTCAACGCATAGAGCCTCCACCGATCCCGGAGCGGTTCA
>NZ_JODL01000065.1 GCF_000718985.1 Streptomyces megasporus
GACAGTGAGGATGTGACGTGGTGACGTTGCCGGTGGGTCTGACTCTTGGGCTGACCGACGTTCTCGACTGTCCTGTTTGGGATTTGTCGGCCCACCGGGCGTCACCCCGCACGCGGCCGGACGGGTGGTTGTGACTTCATAGGAGCTTGTCGCATAAGCCCCGTCACTGTCTTGTCCACCCGCCCGACCGGCGCGTGCCGCCCTCGGCTCGGACAAGCAAGGACGGACATGACCAGCATGACGCATCACGGCTCGCGGATCACCGGCGGAGTCGACACCCACGGCCTGACCCACCACGCCGCGGTGATCGACCCGGTCGGCCGGCACCTGGCCGACGCCGAGTTCCCCGCCACCATCCGCGGCTACCGGGACCTGCTGGCCTGGATGCGCTCGCACGGCACGCTCGCCGCGGTCGGCGTGGAGGGCACCGGCGCCTACGGCGCCGAGCTGGCCCGGGTGCTGACCGCCGCCGGGGTCACGGTCGTCGACGTGGACCGCCCGGACCGCAAGACCCGGCGGATGCGCGGCAAGTCCGACCCGATCGACGCCTACGCCGCCGCGACAGCCGTCCTCTCCGGCCGGGCCACCGGCACACCCAAGACCCGGGACGGCGTGGTCGAGGCCGTGCGGGCTCTGCGGCTCGCCCGCCGCAGCGCGGTCAAGGCCCGCACCCAGGCCATGAACCAGATCCGCGGCCTGCTGGTGTCGGCCCCCGCGATGCTGCGCGAACAGGTCGCCGGCCTGGACAGGGCCGCGCTGATACGCACCCTGGCCCGGCTGCGGCCCGGTGAGGACCTGTCGAAGCCGCTGACCGCGACCAGGGCGGCACTGCGCCGCCTGGCCCGCCGCCACCAGGCCATGGACGCGGAGATCGCCGAGCTGGACGCGGAGATCGGCCCGCTGGTCAAGCAGGCCGCCCCGCGGTTGCTGGAGCTGTTCGGCATCGGCACGGAGACCGCCGGCCAACTGCTGGCCTCGGCCGGCGACAACCCCGAGCGGATGCGCTCGGAGGCCGCCTTCGCCCACCTGGCCGGAGTCGCCCCGATCCCGGCCTCATCCGGCCGCACCCACCGCCACCGCCTCAACCGCGGCGGCGACCGCGCCGCCAACAACGCCCTGCACACCGTCGTGCTCACCCGCATGCGCTTCGACGAACGCACCCGCGCCTACGTCCAACGGCGCACCGCCGAAGGACTGAGCAAGAAAGACATCATGCGCTGCCTCAAGCGATTCGTCGCCCGCGAGGTCTACCGCGCACTGACCACCCCAGCCACCGGACAAGTCACGCAAAACAGCCTCACCCC
>NZ_JODL01000066.1 GCF_000718985.1 Streptomyces megasporus
GGTGGTCATCGGTCAGAAGTACCCTTCGCGCTTGCGGTCCTCCATGGCGGCCTCCGAGAGCTTGTCGTCGGCCCTGGTCGCACCGCGCTCGGTCAGCCGGGAAGCGGCGATCTCGGCGATCACCTGCTCGATGGTGGTGGCGTCGGAGTCGACCGCGCCGGTACAGGACATGTCGCCCACCGTGCGGTAGCGCACCATCCGCCGCTCCACCACCTCGCCCTCCCTCGGACCGCCCCACGCACCCGGCGCCAGCCACATGCCGTTCCGGCGGAACACCGCACGACGGTGGGCGTAGTAGATGGCGGGCAGCTCGATCTTCTCCCGGGCGATGTACTGCCACACGTCCAACTCGGTCCAGTTGGACAGCGGGAAGACCCGGACGTGCTCGCCGGGCGCGTGCCGGCCGTTGTAGAGCTGCCACAACTCCGGACGCTGCCGGCGCGGATCCCAGCCACCGAACTCGTCCCGCAGGGAGAACACCCGTTCCTTGGCGCGGGCCTTCTCCTCGTCCCGCCGGCCGCCGCCGAAGACGGCGTCGAACCGGCCGGTGGCGATCGCGTGCAGCAGCGGCACCGTCTGCAGCGGGTTGCGGGTGCCGTCGGGGCGCTCGCGCAGCTCGCCGCGGTCGATGAACTCCTGCACGCTCGCCACGTGCAGCCGCAGTCGGTGCTCGGCCACCACGCGGTCCCGGTAGGCGAGCACCTCGGGGAAGTTGTGGCCGGTGTCCACGTGCAGCAGGGCGAAGGGCACCGGGGCCGGGGCGAACGCCTTCAGCGCCAGGTGCAGCATCACGATGGAGTCCTTGCCGCCGGAGAACAGGATCACCGGCTTCTCGAACTCGCCCGCCACCTCGCGGAGGATGTGGACCGCCTCGGACTCCAGCACGTCCAGATGGGTCAGTGCGTACGGGTCGGCGGTGTCGGTGCCTTCGGCCAGGTCGGCGACGACCGTCATGCTGTGCCCCTTTCGCCTGCGTGTGCGGTGGTGTGTGCGTCGGGTGTGCGCGCGTTCGCGCGGTTTCGGTTCACGCCAGGCCCCGTGCGGAGAGCAGGGCGTGGAGCCGGTCGGCGGACTGCCGGACGGTCTCGGTGTGGGCCTCGATGCGCAGGTCCGGGTCGGTCGGGGCCTCGTACGGGTCGTCCACCCCGGTCAGGCCGGAGATCTCCCCCGCGGCCTGCTTGGCGTACAGGCCCTTGACGTCCCGTTCGGAGCAGACCTCGACCGGCGTGGCCACGTGCACCTCCAGGAA
>NZ_JODL01000067.1 GCF_000718985.1 Streptomyces megasporus
GAACTCCGACTGGCGTCCCTCGCCGCCGCCTCTATAGCTTGTGTCGCCAGATGGCGAACAGTTCGAGCCACGGGGGTGGATGCGTGTCGTTCGACGACGAGTGGAACCAACTGGTGGCGGCAGCCGCCGAACGGAAGTCCACACAGATGCGGCTGAACAAGCTCGACGACGGCGGCGGAGGCGGATACGCCCCCACCTCCCAGGGCGAGCTCACCGTGCGGCAGAAGGACCTCGCCGAGGTCGGCGACGCCGCGCTCGACCTCTACGAGCGGCTCCGCAAGGACGGCGACCACGCCCGGGAGAGCAGCGGCAGCGCGGCCCGGAACCTCAAGGGCGACTTCGAGATCGGCGGCGCCCTGGACCACGTCACCACCCGGTGGCAGCAACAGCTGCGCACCCTCACCGACGCCTGCGCCCACATCTCCAACCACCTGGAGTACACCGACAGGGCCCACGCCGGCAACGAGCAGCACATCAGCGGCCTGTTCAACAGCCTCTCCACCCTGGACCAGGGCTTCGACGAAAGGACCCGGCGCCGGTGAAGCTCGACGCCCTCCGCTTCGCGGACTTCTCCACGCTGAACAAGGCCGTCGGCGACTGGTCGGAGATGGTCGCCAAGCTCCGGAAGCTGAAAGAGGACGCCGAGACCAAGCTCGACGCGAAGGCCAAGAAGGCCGACTGGTCCGGCTACAACGCCGACGTGACCCGCGAGTTCATCGCCAAGACCGTCCACGAGTTCGCCGACGCCCACACCCAGGCCACCTCCATCCACAACATCCTCAAGGACACCCACGGCGAGCTGGTCGAGTACAAGCGCCGGCTCAACGACGCCATCGCGCGCGGGCTGGAGAAGAACCTGACCGTGCGGTCCAATCCCGACGGCGGCTTCACCGTCACCATGAACATCCACCCCGACCGCGCCGCCAAGGGCACCGAGGTGCCCGACCACTCCGCCCAGGACGTCACCAATCTCCGTGACGAGATCCAGGACATCCTGACCAAGGCCGCCGAGAGCGACTCCACCGCCGCCCGGGCCCTGAAGGCGTTGGCCGACCAGAGTCCCTACGGTTTCTCCGGCGCCTCCTACGCCGACCGCGACGCCGCCGCCGA
>NZ_JODL01000068.1 GCF_000718985.1 Streptomyces megasporus
CTAGATGAATGAGTCCGATGTCTGTCCTGGTCGCGACCATGGCGAAGGGCGCCCGTTGGTCAGTGTGTGAAGACAAACCTGGACGCCCTTCTGGCAGCACTGTACGTGTTCATCGACGACCACGTGGCGCCATGCCGCCGGATCGGGCGACCTCCGAAACTGACGGACGCCGAACTGCTGTGCCTGGCCGTCGCCCAGGTCCTGCTCGGCTTTCCCTCCGCTCGGCACTGGATCCGCTTCGCCCACGCCCGGCTGGGGCACCTCTTCCGCTACCTGCCCCAGCAGTCCGGCTACACCAAGCGCCTCAACGCGGCCGGGCCGCTGATCAGCCACGTGATCGAGGCGCTGGCCCGACAGGTGCCCACCTGGCACGACGACCTGCGGCTGATCGACTCCACCCCACTGCCGTGCGCGGCCTCTCGCGAGACGGTCAAACGCTCCGACCTGGCCGGACACGCCGGCTACGGATACTGCCGCAGCCACTCCCGGTTCTTCTGGGGCCTGCGGCTCTACCTGGTCACCACCGCCGAGGGCATGCCCGTCACCTGGTGCCTGGCCCACCCCAAACTCGGCGAGCGCGAGGTGATGGCCGCGCTGCTGGAGCGCGACCACCGCCTGATCCGGGCCGGGCAGGTAATCCTCGCCGACAAGGGCTTCGCCGGGCGGGAGTTCGAAGCCTTCATCACCGAACGGCTCGGCGCCCACCTGGTGCGGCCCGACCGCAAGGACGAGCCGGTCCGGCACGGCCGTCTCGCCCGGGTGCGCCAGTGGATCGAGGCAGTGATCGACACCCTCAAGGGCCAGCTCAGCCTGGAACAACACGGCGGCAGAACCCCGGCCGGGGTCTTCGCCCGCACCGGCCAACGACTCCTCGCCCTGGCCACCGCCATCTGGCACAACTGGACCACCGGCGCCCCGGTCAAGCGATCCCTGATCGCCTATGACCACTGAAGACATCGGACTCATTCATCTAGC
>NZ_JODL01000069.1 GCF_000718985.1 Streptomyces megasporus
GCGCTTCAACCGGGCGTTCGCGGCGTTCGGCCTGCAGGCGCGCTGTCTGCGGCTGAGCACGCTGATGGACGAGAACATGCTGATGGCGAGCGGCCCGGCGGCCACCGAGGACCTCTACAGCACGGCCGGTTTCTTCGCCTCGCTGGCCAACCAGGACACCCTCGACTTCCACGGGCGGTACGCGGCCCGCTACGGCCTCGAGGCACCCGCACTCGGCAGTCTCGGCGAGTCCTGTTACGAGGGCGTGCTGTTGCTGGCCGCGCTGCTGAGGAGGGCCGGGACGCTGGACGTGTCGGCGATCGGCGCGGCGGCGGGCGCGGTGTCGTACGAAGGCCCGCGCGGGCTGCTGCACCTGAGGGACAGTCATGTGCGCCAGCGCATCTACCTGGCTCGTGCCGAAGGTCTCGACTTCGATGTGCTCACGG
Organism: Streptomyces megasporus; assembly: GCF_000718985.1. GTDB lineage: Bacteria > Actinomycetota > Actinomycetes > Streptomycetales > Streptomycetaceae > Streptomyces > Streptomyces megasporus. The sequence continues at coordinate 426 of NZ_JODL01000069.1, forward strand.
AGCTGGATCCGCGCGGCTCGCGTCCCTGACCGGGTCGTCCGGTCAGCGCCGGGTGAGCGCTGTCCTGCGGCGGTCGAGGAACGCGCGTTCCGCCGGGTTCTCCGCGAGCGCGATGGCCGCGTCGTACGCCCGTACGGCCTCGGTGTCGCGGCCCAGGCGGCGCAGCAGGTCGGCCCGGACGGCGTGCAGGACGTGGTAGCCGTCGAGTTCGAGGGCGTCCACGAGGGCGAGCGCCGGCCCGGGGCCGTCTGTCTCGGCCACGGCGACGGCCCGGTTCAGGGCCACGACCGGGCTGGGGGCGAGGGTCATGAGCTGGTCGTAAAGCTGCCGGATCTGGGCCCAGTCGGTGGCGTCCGCGGTCGGCGCGTCACTGTGCACGGCCTGGATGGCGGCCTGGATCTGGTAGGGGCCGGGCCGGTCGCGGCGCAGGCAGCGGCGGACGAGTGCCTGCCCCTCGCTGATCAGGTCGCGGTCCCAGTTGGCCCGGTCCTGCTCGGGCAGAGGCACCAGCTCGCCC
>NZ_JODL01000070.1 GCF_000718985.1 Streptomyces megasporus
CCTCGGTGCGCAGCGGGTTGATCTCCGACACGGCGCCCACGAAGGTCGTCTTGCCCACGCCGAACCCGCCCGCCACCACGATCTTCGCGGAGGTGGTGGAGCGGGCTGCACCGCTAGAGCTTGCGAAGTCCACTGAGCACCCTTTCGAGCAGTGTCACATCTGGCTGGCCACCGGCGGACTCGTCACCGCCGGGCTGGTGGATGGCGACGAGACCGGCCTCGGCCAGGTCGGCCACGAGGATACGGGCGACGCCCAAGGGAATGGAGAGAAGTGCGGAGATCTCTGCTACCGATTTGATCTCGTAACACAGATGGCAGATCCGCTGGTGCTCGGGCAGTTGGCCCTGGAGCTGTGTCGGATCGGCGGTCGTGCTCACCAGCGCCTCTATGGCGAGCTGGTAACGCGGCCGGGTACGGCCCCCGGTCATGGCGTACGGCCGCACCAGCGACGCCGGTCCGCCGCTGTCCTCGGGCTGCCGCGCGCGGTGGGCCCGCGGCGGCCGAGGCTGCTCCGCCTGCCGGTGGTGAGGAGGAGGCGACTGCTGTGGCTGCTGGTACGGCTGCTGCTGCGGGTAGGGCTGGGACGCGGGCGTTTGCCACTGCCGACTCGGAGTCGAGGGGAAGTTGAACCGCTTCGGGGACGGGTCGTGCTGCGGCTGCCGAGAGTGGGGCTCACCGCCGTAAGGACCACCTGGGGGCGTTGCCACGTCTCCTCCTCCACTGCCGGACGTCATCGGGCCGTCTCTTCCGGGGACCGCCGAGGCCCATCGCGTCCCCGCACCTTATGGCGCGGAGACGCGACGTGCACGGTCTGTTTGCTAGTTGAGAAGGCTTCCTTGCAGCTCGGCACGGAGGTCCGGGGTCAGCACCGTACCCGCCCGGTCCACCAACAGAGCCATCTCGTAACCCACCAGGCC
>NZ_JODL01000071.1 GCF_000718985.1 Streptomyces megasporus
ACGAACCGCTCCGGCACCGCCAACACCGGCACCTCCCGCGCACACCGCTCCTGCGCCTTCCAACACCGCGTCCGGAACCGACACCCCGACGGCGGATCCGCCGGCGACGGCACATCCCCCGACAACAGAATCCGCTCCCGCCGATCCCGACTCTCCGGATCCGGCTGCGGCACCGCCGACAACAACGCCTGGGTATACGGATGCGTCGGATGATCATAGATCTCCACATCCGACCCGATCTCCGCCATCTTCCCCAGATACATCACCCCGACCCGATCCGAGATGTGCCGCACGATCGACAGATCGTGCGCGATGAAGATGTACGACAGATTGAACTCGTCCTGCAGCCGCTCCATCAGGTTCACCACCTGCGCCTGCACCGACACGTCCAACGCCGACACCGGCTCGTCACAGATGATCACCTCCGGATTCAACGCCAGCCCCCGAGCGATCCCGATCCGCTGCCGCTGCCCCCCGGAGAACTGATGCGGATACCGGTTGACGTACTCCGGATTCAGCCCCACCACATCCAGCAACTCCTGGACCCGCCGCCGCCGATCCCCCTTCGGCGCCACCTCCGGATGGATCTCGAACGTCTCCCCGATGATGTCCCCGACCGTCATCCGCGGATTGAGCGAGGTGTAGGGATCCTGGAACACCATCTGGATGTTCCGCCGCACCGCCTTCAACGCCCGCCCCGACAACCGGGTGATGTCCTCGCCCTTGTACAGGATCTGCCCGGCGGTGGGCCGCTCCAGGTTCATCAACAGCTTGGCCACCGTCGACTTGCCGCACCCGGACTCCCCCACGATGCCCAGCGTCTCGCCCTGGTGCAGGGTGAACGACACGTCGTCCACCGCCCGCACCGCACCGATCTGCCGCTTGAACACCAC
>NZ_JODL01000072.1 GCF_000718985.1 Streptomyces megasporus
GCGATCACCTTCTCGATGCCCACCTCGTGGGCGACGGCCTCGGCCACGGCCCGGTTGTCGCCGGTGAGCAGGATCGGCGTCAGCCCCAGGGCGCGCAGGGCGCGGACGGCCTCGGCGCTGGTGTCCTTCACCGCGTCCGCCACCGTCAGCACACCGCGCACCGTGCCGTTCCAGGCGACGGTGACGGCGGTGCGGCCGGCCGCCTCGGCGGCGGCGTGGGCCTCGGCGAGCGCACGGGGCGTCTCCAGGGCGTTCTCGGTCAGGAGCCTCTCCCGGCCGACGAGCACCTTGCGGCCGTCGACGGTGCCCTGAACGCCCAGGCCGGGCACGTTCTCGAAGTCCTCGACCCGCGGCAGCGTCCCCACGCGCTCCTGGGCGCCCGCCGCGATGGCCTGCGCGATGGGGTGTTCGGAGGCGTGTTCCAGGGCGCCGGCCAGCCGCAGCACCTCGGTCTCGTCCTCGCCCTCGGCGGCGTGCACGTCCTGGAGGGTCATCCGTCCGGTGGTGACGGTGCCGGTCTTGTCCAGCACGACGGTGTCCACCCGGCGGGTGGACTCCAGCACCTCGGGGCCCTTGATGAGGATGCCGAGCTGGGCGCCGCGGCCGGTGCCGACCAGCAGGGCGGTGGGGGTGGCCAGGCCCCACCAGTTTGGCCATGCGGGCGAGTTGGGTGTCGGCGCCGATCCGGGTAGCCTCCACGACCAGTCGTCCGCCGGCGTTGAGGGTGGCGCCGGTGACGGTGTCGCCCACCGTGACGTCCACCGGCACGGACTCGCCGGTGAGCATCGAGGCGTCCACGGCGGAGGAGCCGGCCACCACCCGGCCGTCGGTGGCGATCTTCTCGCCGGGACGGACCACGAAGCGGTCGCCGATCGCCAGCTCGGAGGTGGGGATCCGCTCCTCGCGGTCCCCCCGGAGCACGGTCACGTCCTTGGCGCCCAGCTCCAGCAGGGCGCGCAGGGCCGCGCCCGCGCTCCGCTTGGAGCGGGCCTCCAGCCAGCGGCCGAGCAGGATGAACGTGGTCACCCCGGCCGCGACCTCCAGGTAGAGGGCCGAGGAGGCGTCCGAGCGGGAGACGGTCAACTCGAAACCGTGCCGCATCCCGGGCATCCCGGCGTCACCGAGGAACAGCGCCCACAGCGACCAGCCGAAGGCGGCGAGCGTCCCCAGCGAGACCAGGGTGTCCATGGTGGCGGAGCCGTGCCGGAGGTTGGTGAGGGCCGCCTTGTGGAAGGGC
>NZ_JODL01000073.1 GCF_000718985.1 Streptomyces megasporus
TCTCGGAGATCGATCACGTGGTGCTGGTCGGCGGCTCCACCCGGATGCCGGCCGTCTCCGAACTGGTCAAGGAACTGACCGGCGGCAAGGAGGCCAACAAGGGCGTCAACCCCGACGAGGTGGTCGCCATCGGCGCCTCGCTGCAGGCCGGCGTCCTCAAGGGCGAGGTCAAGGACGTCCTGCTGCTGGACGTCACCCCGCTGTCCCTGGGCATCGAGACCAAGGGCGGCATCATGACCAAGCTGATCGAGCGGAACACCACCATCCCCACCAAGCGGTCGGAGATCTTCACCACCGCCGAGGACAACCAGCCCTCGGTGCAGATCCAGGTCTACCAGGGCGAGCGGGAGATCGCCGCCTACAACAAGAAGCTGGGCATGTTCGAGCTGACCGGGCTGCCGCCGGCGCCGCGCGGGGTGCCGCAGATCGAGGTCACCTTCGACATCGACGCCAACGGCATCATGCACGTGTCCGCCAAGGACCTGGGCACCGGCAAGGAGCAGCGGATGACCGTCACCGGCGGTTCGGCGCTGCCGCGCGAGGACATCGAGCGGATGATGCGGGAGGCCGAGCAGTACGCCGAGGAGGACCACCGGCGGCGGGAGGCGGCCGAGACCCGCAACCAGGCCGAGCAGTTGGTGTACACCACGGAGAAGTTCCTGGCCGACAACGCGGAGAAGGTGCCCGGCGAGGTGAAGGCCGAGGTGGAGGCCGCGGTGGCGGAGCTGAAGGAGAGGCTGAAGGGGGAGGACACCGCGGCGATCCGGGAGGCGTCGGAGAAGGTGGCCTCCACCAGCCAGAAGCTCGGGCAGGCGCTGTACGCCGACGCCCAGGG
>NZ_JODL01000074.1 GCF_000718985.1 Streptomyces megasporus
GTCTACACCCTTGACTGGTACAGACCAACGCGGTTGAGTGTGCCTCCATCACCCCCCACCACGGCCGCCCCCACGCCGTGACCGGTCCGGCCGGCACGTGCGCCAAGGCTCTGCTTCGCCCTGCCTTGCCGGGTGCGGCCGTGCTCCGCAAAGGAGTTGAGCCCATGTCGAGACGCCGTCTGTCCGCCGTCCTGGTCACCTTCGCCCTCGCGGGCACCGCCCCGGTGCTGCTGCCCGCCTCGAACGCCTCAGCCGCCGCGTGCTCCAGTTATCCGAACTGGGTGGCGGGCAGGTCGTACGCGGCCGGCGACATCGTCCGCTACACCGACGGCAAGGCGTACATCGCCGAGCACGCCAACCCGGGCTACGACCCGGTCATCAGCACCTGGTACTGGGAGCCCTACGCGTGCGACAGCGGTCCGGGCACGCCCAACGCGCGCTTCGTCGTCACCGAGGCGCAGTTCAATCAGATGTTCCCGAACCGGAACCCCTTCTACACGTACAGCGGTCTCACCGCGGCTCTGAGCGCCTACCCCGGCTTCGCCAGCACCGGCAGCGACACGGTGAAGAAGCAGGAGGCCGCCGCCTTCCTCGCCAACGTCAGCCACGAGACCGGTGGCCTGGTGCACGTGGTCGAGCAGAACACCGCCAACTACCCGCACTACTGCGACTGGAGCCGGCCCTACGGCTGTCCGGCCGGCCAGGCCGCCTACTACGGGCGCGGCCCGATCCAGCTGAGCTGGAACTTCAACTACAAGGCCGCGGGTGACGCGCTCGGCATCGATCTGCTGAACAATCCCTGGCTGGTGCAGAAC
>NZ_JODL01000075.1 GCF_000718985.1 Streptomyces megasporus
GTGCACCGCCTACTCCGCCGACACCTCGTGGGCGTTCGCCAAGAGCCACCTTGGCATGGACGACCCCATCGAGCGCGCGGCGATGTTCGCCGCGGCCGAGGTCGCGCTGCTGGCCTGCACCGTCATGGCCCGCGCCAACGTGAAGGCCGGCACCGCCGACCGGCTCGGCTCCCCCGGCCTGCCCGGCACCCTCGTGTGGGTCATCACCGGCGTCCAGATCGTTCCCTGCTACGCCGAGTCCGGCGTCATCGGCGGCACCGTCCGCGCCGTCATCGGCCCCGTCCTGGCCGGGCTGATGTGGCACCAGGTCATGGGACTGGAAGTTCGGATCGCCCGCCCCCGCGCCCTGTCCTCCGGTCTGCTGCACCAGATCGGCCGGGAGCTGCACGAGCGCACCCTGTCCTACCTCGGCCTGGCCCAGCGCGGCCGGGACGCCGTCCAGACCAGCCGCGACCGGGCCACCGCCCGCGCCGTCCGCCTCGCCTCCCGCCGCTTGCTCGGCCCCTGGGAACGGTCCCGCCTGGCCGCCGCCGTCGCCCGCGCCGCCGTCGGCGTCGACGCGGGGCAGCGGCAGCAGCTCCTGCTGCCGGCCGCTCGCCGCGGTGCCAACGCCCTGCGCACCATCGACGTGCCGTCCCCGTGGGAGACCGCCTCCGCGCCTGCGGCGAGGTGCCGCCGGCCGCTGTACATCACCAGCAGCCCGAGATCGGTGAGCGGATCGCCGAGCGTGGACATCTCCCAGTCGAGGACGGCGGCGATCCAGTGCCTCGGAAACGCCCAGGGGCTCCGGGCGGGGCGCCGTCAGGACGCGGGCCCGGCGGTGGGCCACCACCAGGAGAACCGGCCACGCGAGCACCACCGGCGCGACGTACGCCGGCGACACCCCCGTCCCGTGCACCGCCTGCCGGAGCGCCAGCACCACGACCACCGCGAGGGCCAGCGCCGTGCGCCGCCACGCCAGCCGGGTGCGCTCGGGCTGCGCGGCCGGGTCCCGCGCGGACCCGGCGCCCGTCCCGTCTCCCCGCTCCCGGCTCACCGGCCCAGACCGCCCAGCACCACGCCGGCCACCACCACCAGCGCGGCCAACGCCGTGCCCACGGCCAGCGCCACGGGGAAGCGCGACAGGGGCAGGTCCTCACCGCGCCGCATCGCGCGTTCGGTCCGCAGCCAGTGGTTCACCGACCGGACCGCGCACAGCGCACCGGCCGCCAGCAGCACCACGGCGATCGTCGTCCGTTCCCCCGGGCGTATCCCGGTCAGGAACTGGTTCACCGCGAGCCCGCCGCCGACCAGCGCCAGGGCGGTGCGAATCCAGGCCAGGAACGTCCGCTCGTTGGCCAG
>NZ_JODL01000076.1 GCF_000718985.1 Streptomyces megasporus
ACTCACACGCCGTCGCCACTCACGGCTGCCCCCTCCGCAGCGTGCCGCCAGTTCGTCGTCCGGCATTCGACAGCCGATGGGCGAACGCGGCATGTACGGTCGTGTACTCCGCGTAGCCGCCGTCGGCGTACCAGTCCGTGTACTCGGACCCGGGACAGAGGTTCTCCGCGCCGCGTGCGCAGTACGCGCGGTCGCCGTCCGTGCGGCGCAGCCAGGCCACACCGACCGGCACCGGTTTCTCTACCAGTCGGAGAGACCCCTCCTCGACCGGACCCGGCTGCTCCCCGACCACGCGCGCATCGCCCCGTCCGTCATACCGCTCCCCGTCCTGCCGAGGGCCCCCGCCCGGTCTGCGGCGGACCGCCCGTTCGGCGCGCGGGCCGACCCGAGGGTGACTAGCGTGAGGAAACGGACCATCCACCCATCCGGAGAGGGCCGCAGCCATGGCCGTGCAACCTGAAGGAGCCCCTTGCTGGGCCGACGCGACGTTCAGTGACCTCGAAGGGGCCAAGAACTTCTACGGAGACGTCCTCGGCTGGACCTTCGCCCAGGCGTCGGCGGAGTACGGCGACTACACCCAGGCCTATGCGGACGGCAAGGCGGTCGCCGCCGTCGTCCCGCCCATGCCCGGCCAGCCGGAGGCTCCGTCGCAGTGGTGCCTGTACTTCGCCGCCCGGGACACCGACGCCACGGCCGCCCGGATCCGCGACAACGGCGGCGAGGTGCTGATGGAGCCGATGCAGGTCGGTGACTTCGGCAC
>NZ_JODL01000077.1 GCF_000718985.1 Streptomyces megasporus
CTGTTCACCTGAGCCAGGGTCAGAGCGGCCGGTTCTGCTGCTCGATGTACTGCTTCACGATGCTGAGCGGCGCGCCGCCGACGGACCCGGCGAAGTACGAGCCGGACCACAGGCGCTGTGCCCGCCAGTAGTGGCGGGCGAGGTCGGGGAACTCCTGGCGGAGGCGGCGAGAGGACACGCCCTTGAGGGAGTTCACCAGCCTGGACACGGCGACCTTCGGCGGAAAGTTCACCAGGAGGTGGACGTGGTTGGTCTCGCCGTTGAACTCGACCAGCTCGGCCTCGAAGTCCTCGCACACGGCCCGCATGATCTCCTCGCAACGCGTCAGGTGCCGGCCGGCGAAGACGGAGTGTCGGTACTTCGTCACGAAAACCAAGTGAACATGCATGCGAAAAACGCAGTGACGACCTGCACGAACGTTCTCATCGATACCCATAAACCAACTGCGTAGCATGATCCGCGTGCAGCTTCGGTACAGCTTCCGCCTGTACCCGAGCGCCGGTCAGCGCACGGCGCTGGCACGGGCGTTCGGGTGCGCGCGGGTGGTCTACAACGACGCACTCAGGGCGCGGGAGACCGCCCGCAACGCGGGCATGCCGTTCCCGAAGACCGGCGACCTGTCGAAGCAACTGATCACCGAGGCGAAGAACACCCCGGAGCGGGCCTGGCTCGGCGAGGTCTCGGCGGTCGTCCTTCAGCAGTCCCTGCGGGACCTGGACACCGCGTACCGGAACTTCTTCGCCGGCCTG
>NZ_JODL01000078.1 GCF_000718985.1 Streptomyces megasporus
CGGCGGTGACGTCGGCGAGCCCGATGACGGCCACAGAGCGGGACGCGCCGCCGGGACGGTCAGGTACACGAGGGTGACCACCGTGACCAGGGCGATGCAGCGAAGACATGCGCCTCCCCCCGTTGGGGAGACCGGGGCGGGACGCCTGGTCCAGTTGAATTCGATCCTAGATTCGCCCATGCGGCCCTGCATCTCGGGCGGCTCAGCCGCGCCCGCGATGGAACCGCACGTGCAGATCCCGGATCCGTTCCGTCAGCTCGGGTACCGGACCGTCCACGGTCACGCCGGGTGCGATCTCGTGTACGGGGAGTGTCCGCACCGGTGGCGCGGGAACGCCCAACTCGCTGAGCCATACGACGAGTTGCTCGGACGAGGCGACGTAGGCGATGCGTCCCAGGCCGACCCAGGCGTGCGCTGCCGCGCACATCGGGCAGTGCTCGCCCGAGGCGTAGACCGTGGCCGCCGCCCGCTCCCCGGGCGTGAGGTGGGCGGCCGACCAGCGCGCCAGCTCGAACTCGGGGTGCCGGGTGCGGTCGCCCGAGGCCACGCGGTTGCGGTCCTCGGCGAGGACCGTGCCGTCCTTTCCCACGAGAACCGAACCGAACGGTTCGTCCCCGTCGTCCAGTGCCTCGGCCGCGAGCTCCACGCAGCGGCGCAGGTGAGGCAGTTCCGTGTCCTTCACGACCATGGTGCCGGGCCCTTCCTAGCGACGAAGTGATCAACAGGACTG
>NZ_JODL01000079.1 GCF_000718985.1 Streptomyces megasporus
GGCCTGGTGGGTTACGAGATGGCTCTGTTGGTGGACCGGGCGGGTACGGTGCTGACCCCGGACCTCCGTGCCGAGCTGCAAGGAAGCCTTCTCAACTAGACCGCGCTCCCCCCCACACGAGCACCACAGTCCGCATCGCCGACCTCATGCCTCGCCCGGAGGAGCCATGACCCCGCCGCCCGCCTCACCCGGTTCGTACGGTGGCCTGAACGACCATATGCCGTACGGCGGCGAAGGCGACCAGCCGCTGGTGCGGCCGTACGCCATGACCGGGGGCCGTACCCGGCCGCGTTACCAGCTCGCCATAGAGGCGCTGGTGAGCACGACCGCCGACCCGGCACAGCTCATGGGGCTGCTCCCGGAGCACCAGCGGATCTGCCAGTTGTGTCAGGAGGTCAAGTCGGTCGCGGAGATCTCGGCACTGCTCGCCATACCTCTGGGGGTGGCGCGGATTCTCGTCGCCGACCTGGCCGAGGCCGGGATGGTGGCGATCCACCAGCCGGGCAGCAGCAGCGAGCCCGGCGGTGCACCGGATGTGACACTGCTCGAAAGGGTGCTCAGTGGACTTCGCAAGCTCTAGCCCACAGGCCGCCTACGGGGCTCCCGTATCGCGGGCCACCACCTCCGCGAAGATCGTGGTGGCGGGCGGGTTCGGCGTGGGCAAGACGACCTTCGTGGGCGCCGTGTCGGAGATCAACCCGCTGCGCACCGAGG
>NZ_JODL01000080.1 GCF_000718985.1 Streptomyces megasporus
CAGCAGGAGGTGCCCGGCGTCCTCGGCCGCGCCGCCGAGGACGGGGAAGGTGAACTCGTTGCGGCACGAGCGCGCGGGTGCTGCCAGGTCCGTCGGCGGGCCGGTCAGCGAGACGAACTCCACCCCGTCGCCGCCGATGAGGGTGTGGGTGGCGATGAGGGCGCGGCGCAGGGCCTCGTCACGCGCGGTCCCTGATGCCGGTGCGGGCCCGGTGTTGGCCGTCCGGACGCGAAGCCGGCAGAGGTCGTCGGTGAGGCGCTCGGCGGTGACGGTGGTCTCGGCCCGTACCTCGTCGCGGTTCCGTACCACCCGCCCGCCCGCGGGCAGCGGTTCGACGTCCACGCCGGCCGCCGCTCCCACGGGAACGGTGCGTCCCGTGTCGAGGAGCTCGTCGAGGGGGACCACGACCTCGCAGGCACGCGGTACCGCCTCATCGAAGGTCAGATGCACCGTGCCGTCGTCGGTGCGCAGCGACGCGACGGGACGGTGACCGGTGTCCTCCACCTGCTTGCGCTGCATCTGCAGGTAGCGGACCCGCACGCGGACGGAGGCGTCGCCGGGCCGCCGGATCCGCAGGAGGCACTCGGTCTGCTGGTACCAGGAGTCGGCGGAGCCCGACACGCCGGGGACGACGGGGCCGTCCGACTCCACCCAGTCCCGGGGGAACAGC
>NZ_JODL01000081.1 GCF_000718985.1 Streptomyces megasporus
GACCTGGCACGTCCCCGCCGTCCGCGCCGGAGGTGTCCACGACCACGCACCAGCGGGCCCCGGTCTCGCCCAGCCCCCGCGCCCCCGCCAAGGCGCCCCGCGTGCTGTATCTCGGCGACTCGCTCGCCATGGAGAACCAGAAGGTCCTCGGCCAGGAGCTGCGCCGGGACCTGCGCGCGAAGTACACGAGCGCCCCCTACTCGGGCACCACCCTGTGCGACTACCTGGAGGGCACGGCGGAGCGGTCGCTCGTACCGGCACGGGACAAGGCGGCCGCCCTGGTGCGGTCGCTGCGGCCGGACTTCGTTGTGCTGCAGTTCTGGGGCAACGCCTGGGACTTCACCTGGTGCATGGACAAGATCACGTACGACGGTTCGCGGGAGCGGTACTTCAAGCGGTACGAGGCCGACGCGCGCAGGCTCGTCGAGCAGATCACGACGGCCGGCGGGGCCCGCCGGCCGCGGATCGTGTGGGTGCTCCAGGGGCCGGACCCGATCACGCCCGACCGGGTACGGCGCGTGAACGGGCTGTACCAGCGGCTGGCCGCCGACTCGGACGACATCGTCGCCGGGGCGAGCGCGTCCGCCTCCCACACCGGGTCGGGCGGCAGCGTCGCGGGCGCGGTGGACGGCCTCCCCACCAA
>NZ_JODL01000082.1 GCF_000718985.1 Streptomyces megasporus
CGCGCTAACAGGTCGGTGGCCTCGACGATCGCGGGGTGCCGTATCCCGCCGGATTTCGGCCGGATTCAGGCGTCGTCGCCCGACGGAACCACCACGAGGAAGGCGTCCGACTCCAGGTCCATCACGACGGTGGCGGGCTCGCCCTCGGCGCGGCAGCGTGCCGCGTACTCCTCCGCCGGCCACGATCCGCGCGGGGCTCCCGCCGGGAACCGCTCCAACACCTTCGCGCTGATCGCCGTAGACATGTCCGCTGCCCTCCGCTGTCCTGTGCCGCCCGCCGGGCGACGTCGATCGGTCACTGCCGTACCCATCCGGTTGCCCGCGATCCGCCCGGACATGTACCGCCCGGTAGGAGTCCGCACCCCCGCACAACCCCTACACATAAAGGAAAAATAAGAGCAGAATGTGCTTACGCGGCGCTTACCGCATACCCCACCAGACGCGGTCGCCCTTTCAAGACGAAGGAGACGAGTCATGGCCAACGTCTCGCCCACCAGAGGTGATATAACCAGCCACCCTGATGCCTCCGAGATGCGGGATCGGTACGCCCGCGTGCTCGGTGGTCGCGATGTGGCGCTCGTGGACGGACCGGTGTTCCTGCTGGGTCTGTACTGCGC
>NZ_JODL01000083.1 GCF_000718985.1 Streptomyces megasporus
CGCACGTTCCGCCGCGACGAGGCGGACTGCGCCGCGCTGCTGACCCATCTCGGCCGGTCCCTGGTGACCGAGGTGGTGCTGCGGGTGGGCTCGAACACCGACCTGCGGTGCGTGAGCCGTACGGACATCCCGGCGGGCGAGCTGTTCGCCGCGCCCGGCTCCGACGGGCGTACCTTCTCGCGCTTCCTGGACCAGGCCGGGCGGGTCGAGGCGATCTGGTTCGCCTTCACCGAGCACCCCTGGCTGAAGGTGTGGAGCGTCTCCCCCACCCGGCCGCTGACCTCGCGGCGCGTGACGCGGCCGTACAACTACCCGTTCTCCGACAACATCCCGACGCCGGTGGCGCAACTGGTCGGCCGTATGACGTCGGAGGCGGCCTGGTATCTGGCGCCGGTGCTGGGCACCGCGCAGTACGACGCGGCCGCGCTCGGTCTGGTGACGACGCTGTCCGCCGACCTCTGGGGGCCGTCCAAGAACACACTGCTGTATCTGAAGCCGAGCACCCTGCGAGTGCACGCCGACGGCTACGCGGTGCTCACCTCACGGGAGCAGGTGCAGCGGGTGCTCTCCGAGTTCGCCGCCTTCTACCGGGAGCGGCTGGCGGCGTACGCGG
>NZ_JODL01000084.1 GCF_000718985.1 Streptomyces megasporus
CCACCACACCCCATCCCCTCGTCACCCGCGCACAGCGACTGGCGCACGATCTCCTCGTCCCGCAGGCCGGGCGCGTCGACCAGGAGGGTGTGCCGGCAAGCCATATCGAGGCGGTGAAGCGGGCCGGGCTGCTCGGGGTGGGCGCGCCCAAGGAGTACGGCGGGGCGGACGCGCCCGTCGAGGTGGCGCGGGAGACCGCGGAGATCCTGGCCGGGGCGTGCTGCTCCACATGGTTCGTGCAGACACAGCACCACACTCCTGTGAAGCTGATCGCCACATATGACTCGCCCGTCCGCGAGAAGTTCCTGCGTCCGCTGGCGACCGGCGAGGTGATGGCCGGTATCGCGTACGCCCATGTCCGTGCCTTTCCCCGCGTCCCCGTGCGGGCGGTGCCCGAGCGGGGCGGCTGGCGGTTCGAGGGAACGGTGCCCTGGTTCACGGGCTGGGGTCTGAACGACGTGATGCTGCTGGCCGGTGTGACGGATGCGGCCGAGGTGGTGTTCGTCCTCGCCGAGGCCCGCGAGCAGCCGGGGCTGTCTCCGTCGGCGCCGATGCGGCTCGCCGCCCCCACCCCCCCCCCCACCGGC
>NZ_JODL01000085.1 GCF_000718985.1 Streptomyces megasporus
CCCGTCCACCTCGGTGACCTGGTACAACGCCGGCACCTCCGCCCGACACACCTCCCGCGCCCGCGGACACCGCGGATTGAACGCACACCCGGACGGAATCCGCGTCAACGTCGGCGGCAACCCCTTGATCGCATACAACTCCCGCCCCTTGCGATCCAACCGCGGAATGGAGTCCAACAACCCCCGCGTATACGGATGCGCCGGCCGCCGATACAACTCGTGCACCGGCGCGGTCTCCACGATCCGCCCCGCGTACATCACCGCGATCTTGTCCGCCACGTCCGCCACCACCCCCAGATCGTGGGTGATGAGGATCAGCCCCATCCGGTACTCGCGCTGCAACTCCGCCAACAGGTCCATCACCTGGGCCTGCACCGTCACGTCCAACGCCGTGGTCGGCTCGTCCGCGATGATCAACTCCGGCTCCAACGCCAACGCCATCGCGATCATGATGCGCTGCCGCATGCCCCCGGAGAACTGATGCGGATAGTCGTTCACCCGCGCCCTCGCCGCCGGGATCTTCACCCGGTCCATCAACTCCACGGCCTTGGCCTTGGCGTCCTTCCGGGACA
>NZ_JODL01000086.1 GCF_000718985.1 Streptomyces megasporus
GGACATGCTGCTGATCGTGGACGACATCCAGATGGGCTGTGGCCGCACCGGCGCCTTCTTCTCCTTCGAGGAGGCCGGCATCGTCCCCGACATCGTCACCGTCTCCAAGTCCATCAGCGGCTACGGCCTGCCCATGGCGCTGACCCTGTTCCGGCCGGAGCTGGACGTGTGGGAGCCAGGCGAGCACAACGGCACCTTCCGCGGCAACAACCCGGCGTTCGTCACCGCCACCGCCGCGCTGAACGCCTACTGGGCCGACGGCCAGATGGAGAAGCAGACCCTGGCCCGCGGCGAGCAGGTCGAGACCGCGCTGCGCGCCATCGCCGCCGAGCACGGCGACGAGGTCGCCGACGTCCGCGGTCGCGGCCTGGTGTGGGGCCTGGAGTTCCACAACAGGTCCCGCGCCGGCGCCGTCGCCTCGCGCGCCTTCGAACTCGGCCTGCTGATCGAGACCTCCGGCCCGGAGAGCGAGGTCGTCAAGCTGCTCCCGGCACTGACCATCTCGCCCGAGGAGCTGGACGAGGGCCTGCGGATCCTGGCCCGCGCGGTC
>NZ_JODL01000087.1 GCF_000718985.1 Streptomyces megasporus
GGGCGAGGTAGGGGCCACTGTCCGTGGGACGCGGGTGCAGCGACCGGGGCGGTGCGGACACGGAGGATGATGCTGCGTACATGGGCGAGACAGATCCCTTCGTGTGCCTGCGACGACAGCGCACACCCGGCCCGGACTCCCTGGAGCATCCTGGGGAATGTCCCTGCGGCGACCGGGTCGGGGTGGCGCTTTCCTACCTGACACCGGATGTCCGGTGGCACACCATCTGGCGAACCCTGGCGAACCCTGGCGAATAGTCGCCCGGCATGTCTCCCCGGGCTACTGTCAACTCAGCCGAGTACCTGGGGGCTTGATGTGAGCGGACAACCCAACACCCGTCTCTCGGACCTGTTCGGCCTGGCCGGCTGGTCGAAGGGCGAACTCGCGAGGCTGGTCAACCGGCAGGCGGCGGCCATGGGTCACCCCCAGCTCTCGACCGACACCTCCCGGGTGCGGCGTTGGATCGACACGGGAGAGATCCCGCGCGATCCGGTGCCGCGGGTGCTGGCGGTTCTGTTCACCGAGCGTCTCGGCCGTGTCG
>NZ_JODL01000088.1 GCF_000718985.1 Streptomyces megasporus
AGACGGCATACGAGATGTAGAGAGGTCTCGTGGGCTCGGAGATGTGTATAAGAGACAGGCCGAGCGGCCCCGCCTCCCAGCTCACCGGGCTCTCGGAAGCGTCGGCTACGACCCAGGCCCAGCCCGCGGGCCCCGGGTTTCCCTTCGAAGCCCCGTCGCACGCGGCCACAACACGTTCACGCATGGGCTCGATCATGCCATGGCCGCACGGTCCGCCCGGCCGGGAGGGCCGGGCGGCTACGACACGTCGGTCAGCTTCGGCATGTCTCCCTCGGTAGTCGTGATGTCGATCACCGAGAAGTTCGCGCCCTGCGGATCGCTGATGGCCGCGAACCGGCCGAACGGCGTGGTCATCGGGCCGAAGCGCAGGACGCCGCCGAGCTTGGCCGCCTTCGCCACGGCGTCGTCGCAGTCCTCGACGGTGAAGTAGACGTTGATGTACGGCGGCACCTCGGGCGGGAATTCCTCCGTCATCTTCATCCGGCCCAGCACACTGCGTTCGCCGAGGTCGTAGATGCGGAAGTCCATCTCGTGG
>NZ_JODL01000089.1 GCF_000718985.1 Streptomyces megasporus
GTGCCGGCGGCGGTGATGGCCTGGCGGTAGGTGTGGTCCACCACGTCACCGGCGGCGAACACGCCGGGGATGTTGGTGCGGGTGGAGGGGGAGTCCACCTTCAGGTACCCCTGGTCGTCCAGGGTGAGGACACCCTTGAACAGCTCGGTGCGCGGGTCGTGGCCGATGGCGACGAACAGACCGGTGGCGGGCAGTTCGGAGGTCTCACCGGTGACGGTGTCGCGCAGGGTCAGCCCCGACAGCTTGCCGTCCTTCTCGTGGATCTCGGTGACCTCGCTGTTCCACGCGAACTCGATCTTCTCGTCGGCGAAGGCCCGCTCCTGCATCGCCTTGGACGCGCGCAGCGTGTCCCGGCGGTGGACGACGGTCACCTTCTCGGCGAACCGGGAGAGGAAGGTGGCCTCTTCCATCGCGGTGTCGCCGCCGCCGACCACCACGATGTGGTGGCCCTTGAAGAAGAAGCCGTCGCAGGTGGCGCAGTAGGACACGCCGCGGCCGGAGAGC
>NZ_JODL01000090.1 GCF_000718985.1 Streptomyces megasporus
GCTCTCCGGCCGCGGCGTGTCCTACTGCGCCACCTGCGACGGCTTCTTCTTCAAGGGCCACCACATCGTGGTGGTCGGCGGCGGCGACACCGCGATGGAGGAGGCCACCTTCCTCTCCCGGTTCGCCGAGAAGGTGACCGTCGTCCACCGCCGGGACACGCTGCGCGCGTCCAAAGCGATGCAGGAGCGGGCCTTCGCCGACGAGAAGATCGAGTTCGCGTGGAACAGCGAGGTCACCGAGATCCACGAGAAGGACGGCAAGCTGTCGGGACTGACCCTGCGCGACACCGTCACCGGTGAGACCTCCGAGCTGCCCGCCACCGGTCTGTTCGTCGCCATCGGCCACGATCCGCGCACCGAACTGTTCAAGGGCGTGCTCGCCCTGGACGACCAGGGGTACCTGACGGTGGACTCCCCCTCCACCCGCACCAACATCCCCGGCGTGTTCGCCGCCGGTGACGTGGTGGACCACACCTACCGCCAGGCCATCACCGCCGCCGGCAC
>NZ_JODL01000091.1 GCF_000718985.1 Streptomyces megasporus
GCTGCCGTCGACGCCGTCCACGGTGACGGTGGTCAAGGACGGCGCGGGCCGGTATTTCGCGAGCTTCGTCGTCGAGACCGGCCCGGAAGAGGTGCTGCCCGAGGCCGCGCCCGAGGTGGGTATCGATCTCGGTCTCGGGCACTTCGCCGTCCTCTCCGACGGGACGAAGGTCGACAGCCCGCGCTTCCTGCGTCGGGCCGAGAAGCGCCTGAAGAAGGCGCAGCGCGCCCTCTCCCGCAAGGAGAAGGGCTCCAGCAACCGGAACAAGGCCCGGCTGAAGGTCGCCCGCGCTCATGCGAAGGTGGCCGACGCGCGCCGCGAGTTCCACCACCGGCTCTCCACGAAGCTGATCCGCGAGAACCAAGCGGTCGCCGTGGAGGACCTCGCGGTGAAAGGACTCGCCCGCACGCGTCTGGCCAAGTCCGTCCACGACGCCGGCTGGTCGGCGTTCGTGAACATGCTGGAGTACAAAGCCGCCCGGTACGGGCGCACC
>NZ_JODL01000092.1 GCF_000718985.1 Streptomyces megasporus
GAGCCGGCCCGTGTCGGCGGCGTGCTCGTGCACCCCGGCGACATCGTGGTCGCCGACGAGGAAGGCGTCGTCGTCACTCCCGCCGCCCGCCGGGAGGAGATCCTCGCGGCGGCTCAGGCGAAGCTGGCCAAGGAGGCCGAGGAGTCCCTCGACGCCTGGGAGGCGAACCACCGGGCCCGCATCGACAAGGCGCTGAGCGACCAGGGCTTCACCGGCTGACCGGACCGACTTCCCGTCCACAGGCGCCCCACAGCCGAAACCGTTTGGAACGCCTCGAGTTCCGGCTGCGGGTTCCCGGCCGGCGTGGTGCGACGGTGTGACGGTGTCCTTCGGTGCCGTGGCGGCGTTGGCGGTGGGTGTACGTGGTCATCGCTGCCACGGCCAGCGGTCCGGGGTGAAGTGCGGCTCGGCGCAGACGGTGTGCCAGGGCAGGTCGATGTCCGGCTGTTCTCGTTTCCGCCCTGGTCATGGGCTGTCTCTTATACACA
>NZ_JODL01000093.1 GCF_000718985.1 Streptomyces megasporus
CCGCGCGGGCGGCATCGGTGAGCTCCACCCACGGCAGTACCCGGTCGCGGTCACCGGGCATGGGCAACTGCCGCCTGCGCAGCAGCGGCAGCAGGGCGTCGGTGCCGCCGGGGCCGTAGAAGAGGCCGAAACGGAGCGCGATGCCCTCCAGCGCCTCCGACTCGAAGGTGAGCCGCTCCTTGGTCCGCATGCCGGCGATGTGCCGCTCCAGCTGCGGAGTCCTGCCGAGCGGGCCGAAGGGGTCGTCCTCGGTGAGCGGGTGGTCGCCGTGATCCCCGTAGCCGTAGCCGAAGACCATCGACTCCGCGACGAAGCGGCGGGCACCGATGACGCGGGCGGCCTCGACGAGGTGGGCCGTGCCCTGGGTGCGCAGCGCGTCGGTGGCGTCCATGTCGCGGTCGCGCATGGGGGGCTTGCGCAGGGCGGTCGCGGCGTGGATCACGGTGTCGAAGTGGTGTCCGTCGACGGCGCGCAGCAGCGCGT
>NZ_JODL01000094.1 GCF_000718985.1 Streptomyces megasporus
CCGTGAGCGACGTCCGCAACGTGATCATCATCGGCTCCGGGCCGGCCGGCTACACCGCAGCGCTCTACACCGCCCGCGCCTCGCTGAAGCCGCTGGTCTTCGAGGGGTCGGTGACCGCCGGCGGCGCGCTGATGAACACCACCGACGTGGAGAACTTCCCCGGCTTCCGCGACGGCATCCTCGGCCCGGAACTCATGGAGAACATGCGCGCCCAGGCCGAGCGGTTCGGCGCCGAGCTGGTCGCCGACGACGTGGTCGCCGTGGACCTGGAGGGCGAGATCAAGTCGGTGACCGACTCCGCCGGAACCGTGCACCGGGCCCGGACGATCATCGTCGCCACCGGCTCCCAGCACCGCAGGCTCGGCCTGCCGAAGGAGGAGGAGCTCTCCGGCCGCGGCGTGTCCTACTGCGCCACCTGCGACGGCTTCTTCTTCAAGGGCCACCACATCGTGGTGGTCGGCGGCGGCGACACCGCGATGGA
>NZ_JODL01000095.1 GCF_000718985.1 Streptomyces megasporus
CTCCAAACCCGTGCGCCTTCATGCAGACAAGGCGTACGACATCCCTCACCTGCGGCGATGGCTCTGGGGCAAACGCATCGGAGTCCGCATCGCCCGCAAAGGCATCGACACCAGCGAACGGCTCGGCCGTCGAAGGTGGGTCATCGAACGCACCATGTCATGGCTGACCGGCTACCGCCGCCTCAACCACCGATACGAGCGGAGACCAGGCAACTACCTGGCCTTCCTCGGATTGGCGGCCGCCCTCTGCTGCTACAAACGACTCCTCAAACTGACCATGTAGGACACGGTCTTAGGCGTCGGGCGCCACTGTGCCCTCGCCTTCCCCGCAGGAAATTCTTGTGACTCACGTCATAGCATGGCGGGCGGGGGGAGAAACCCGGCCGGGACCAGAACCGAGGGGTGCCCGGCGGGATTGGGCTGTGCCCGGGTCCTGCTGCCTCTGCTGCGTCGGGGCGCCCTGGAGGT
>NZ_JODL01000096.1 GCF_000718985.1 Streptomyces megasporus
CTGTTGCCGACGACGAAGACCGAGGAGAAGGCCATCGCGGCGCCGGCGATCATCGGGTTGAGCAGGCCGGCGGCGGCCAGCGGCAGGGCGGCCACGTTGTAGCCGAAGGCCCAGAACAGGTTGCCCTTGATGGTGGCCAGGGTGCGGCGGGCCAGCCGGATGGCGTCCGCCGCGACCCGCAGGTCGCCGCGGACCAGGGTGAGGTCGCTCGCCTCGATGGCGGCGTCGGTGCCGGTGCCCATCGCCAGGCCCAGGTCGGCGGTGGCCAGGGCGGCGGCGTCGTTGACGCCGTCGCCGACCATGGCGACCGTGCGGCCCTCGGTCTGCAGGCGTCGGATCTCGGCGACCTTGTCCTGGGGGAGGACCTCGGCGATCACCTTCTCGATGCCCACCTCGTGGGCGACGGCCTCGGCCACGGCCCGGTTGTCGCCGGTGAGCAGGATCGGCGTCAGCCCCAGGGCGCGCAGG
>NZ_JODL01000097.1 GCF_000718985.1 Streptomyces megasporus
AGTCCGCCCTGACCACCGACGAGAAGCGACGTTTCGTCGCCGCCCTCGTGGAACTGAAGCGCAACGGCCGCTACGACGAATTCGTCACGACGCACAACGCCTTCATCGTCTCCGACACCGACGACGGCGAGCGGACGGGCCACCGCTCACCGTCCTTCCTGCCCTGGCACCGAAGATTCCTCCTGGAGTTCGAGCGAGCGCTCCAGTCGGTGGACGCGTCGGTGGCCCTGCCGTACTGGGACTGGACCGTCGACCGTTCGCCGCGTGCCTCGCTGTGGGCGCCCGACTTCCTCGGCGGCACCGGGCGCGACCGGGACGGCCGCGTGTCCGACGGGCCGTTCGCCGCGACCGGCGGGAACTGGCAGATCAACGTGCGGGTAGACGGCCGTACGTTCCTGCGGCGCTCTCTCGGTGCCGGGGGCCGCCAACTGCCCACGGCGGCCGAGGTCGAGTCGGTGCTGTCC
>NZ_JODL01000098.1 GCF_000718985.1 Streptomyces megasporus
CTTGACATCGAAACGCAGGAACGGCTGTACCAGCAACAGCATGAGCATCTGGAGAACAGGTTTCTGCCCGCGACCCAATGGTTCACCGGCCGGCAGGAGGTACTGCGGGCACTGACCGCATGGTTGGGGCACGACGTCGGCCAACGCCTGTTGGTGGTTACCGGCCACCCGGGGTCGGGTAAGACGGCGGTGCTCGGGCTGATTGCCGCGCTCAGTGACCCTGACCGACGCCCTGGCGTGCCGCGCCGCGGGCTGCCCGAACACCTGCCGTCAGCAGGGGCAATCGACGCCGCGGTCTATGCAGGCACCATGACCACCCCCGAGGTACTGGCCGCGATCGGCGCGGCAGCCGCCATCCGGGTCGACCCAGGAGTGGATGAGTCCGAGCAACTGCGGCGGCTGGTCGCTGCGATCCGCGGCCGATCGCGAGTCAGGAAATCCTTGACGGTGCTCGTCGACGCCCT
>NZ_JODL01000099.1 GCF_000718985.1 Streptomyces megasporus
CACCCTGCACGGGCCCGGGGAGCCCGGCACACGACCGTTTCGGGGTGGTGCCCGACCGGACCCCGACCAATGCCCGTGCCACGTGCTAGGCTCCCGGCCCCGTGGCGGGACTCGGTAGGGCACCGGGACTTCGGCCAACTACGCGGCCGGGCCGGCGCCCGTCG
This sequence comes from Streptomyces megasporus, assembly GCF_000718985.1. Classification (GTDB taxonomy): domain Bacteria; phylum Actinomycetota; class Actinomycetes; order Streptomycetales; family Streptomycetaceae; genus Streptomyces; species Streptomyces megasporus. The sequence continues at coordinate 165 of NZ_JODL01000099.1, forward strand.
GGGCACGCAGGAAAAGCTGAAGGAGCAGCCGCCTGTCGGCGACCGGGACCGTCTTGTCGTCGGAGTCGGTCCCCGTGGTGAAACTGAAAGGGGTATCGGTGGCGGTGCAGGTGAAGGTCTCGGCGTGCCTTCACTCTCCCGGCAGGCGAATGATCGAAATCTTCGCAGCGGCAACATCAGGAGCCCGGTAACGACAGTCTGGACGTGCTGGCCGAGCTTGCCGAAGAACCCGCGCACGGGCCGCCAGGTGGTGCTGCTTGAGTTCGGCGTTCCAGCCCTCAAGGA
>NZ_JODL01000100.1 GCF_000718985.1 Streptomyces megasporus
CCCGGACTCCCCCACGATGCCCAGCGTCTCGCCCTGGTGCAGGGTGAACGACACGTCGTCCACCGCCCGCACCGCACCGATCTGCCGCTTGAACACCACTCCCCGGGTGAGCGGGAAGTGCTTCACCAGGTTCCGCACCTCCAAAATCGGCTCACCGTGCCGCGGGGAGCGCGCCGGCCCGGCCGCGCCCCGTTCCGCCGCACCGAAGGCGGTTCCGTCCCACTCCGCATCCCCACCGACCCCACCGACCCCACCGACCCCGTCGGCTCCGCCGGCTCCGTCGAGGTCAGCCATGGATGGTCTCCTTCCAGAAGTGGCAGGCACTGGCCCGACCGGTCAACTCCGCCCCGTCCACCTCGGTGACCTGGTACAACGCCGGCACCTCCGCCCGACACACCTCCCGCGCCCGCGGACACCGCGGATTGAACGCACACCCGGACGGAAT
>NZ_JODL01000101.1 GCF_000718985.1 Streptomyces megasporus
GCGATCACCTTCTCGATGCCCACCTCGTGGGCGACGGCCTCGGCCACGGCCCGGTTGTCGCCGGTGAGCAGGATCGGCGTCAGCCCCAGGGCGCGCAGGTCGCGGACGGCCTCGGCGCTGGTGTCCTTGATGGCGTCCGCCACGGTCAGCACACCGCGCACCGTGCCGTTCCAGGCGACGGTGACGGCGGTGCGGCCGGCCGCCTCGGCGGCGGCGCGGGCCTCGGCGAGCGCACGGGGCGTCTCCAGGGCGTTCTCGGTCAGGAGCCTCTCCCGGCCGACGAGCACCTTGCGGCCGTCGACGGTGCCCCGGACGCCCAGGCCGGCGACGTTCTCGAAGCCCTCGACCCGCGGCAGCGTCTCCACGCGCTCCTGGGCGCCCGCCGCGATGGCCTGCGCGATGGGGTGTTCGGAGGCGTGTTCCAGGGCGCCGGCCAGCCGC
>NZ_JODL01000102.1 GCF_000718985.1 Streptomyces megasporus
ACCTGGAGCGGGACGTGGAGGGTCACGCCGTCGGCGCGGCAGCCGTACCGCAGGTTCGCCACGACGCTGCCGCCGCCGCGTCCGCAGCCGGCGTCGAAGACCCGGTCGGCGGGTTGCGCGAAGTGGCCCTGCGGGCCTGAGTGGAGTGGTCGGCTGGGACGGGTGGAGTGGTGGCAGGGACGGTGGGGTGGCCGGCGAAGGCGGCGACCTCGTGGCGCCGGTGAGCCGGACGCGCCGCGAGGCATAGCCAAACAGTGGAAGAGGTGACCGGATAACCGCGTGAAGGGGGCGGCTTCTCGCGCCGGCGGAGGCAAACACGATGGGAGTGACGGACGAGCGGGCGTGTGCCCACACGCCGGTCGCCGACCCGGCGCCGCCCGCGCACAGGTCGCACGGACGCCGCGTATCGCCGGAGTCACCACCCGTACCTCTCCGGCG
>NZ_JODL01000103.1 GCF_000718985.1 Streptomyces megasporus
CTGGGCCTGAGCGGCTTCGGCACCATCCTGGGCTCGGTCAACTTCATCACCACGATCATCTGCATGCGCGCGCCGGGCATGACGATGTTCCGCATGCCGGTCTTCACCTGGAACGTCCTGCTGACCGGTCTGCTGATCCTGCTGGCCTTCCCGGTGCTGGCCGCCGCGCTCTTCGCGCTGGAGTACGACCGCAAGTTCGGCGGTCACATCTTCGACGCCTCCAACGGCGGACCATTGCTCTGGCAGCACCTGTTCTGGTTCTTCGGCCACCCCGAGGTCTACATCCTGGCCCTGCCGTTCTTCGGCATCGTCAGTGAGGTCGTCCCGGTCTTCTCCCGCAAGCCGATCTTCGGCTACGTGGGTCTGGTGGCCGCGACGATCGCGATCGCCGGTCTGTCGATCACGGTCTGGGCGATGTGGCGCGGCTCGCTCTCCTTCGAGACGCCGATGCTGTGGTCCATCGGTTTTATGGTCACGTTCCTCTTCGGCGGCCTGACCGGTGTGCTGCTGGCCTCCCCGCCGCTGGACTTCCACGTCCACGACAGCTACTTCGTCGTCGCCCACTTCCACTACGTGGTCTTCGGCACCGTGGTGTTCGCGATGTTCGCCGGCTTCCACTTCTGGTGGCCGAAGTTCACCGGCAAGATGCTCGACGAGCGG
>NZ_JODL01000104.1 GCF_000718985.1 Streptomyces megasporus
GAGTGTGCCTGTGTCCCAGTCGTCCCTTCCATCCCTTGTGTCCTGTCGGCGCGCAGACATGCTCATATGCTTCAGAATTCCCCTAAAATTGGGCATTCTTCACATGTGGTGACCTTGGACGTAAGGCCTCAGCTGCTCGACGCACTCTCCGCCCTGCGCGACCGTGTCGCCGCCGCACGCTTCCCGCTGCCCCTGGCGGGGGCCCCACGCGCGCGTGCCAACCGCGACGAACTGCTCGCGCAGCTCGACGACTACTTGGTGCCCCGGTTGCGGGAGCCCGAAGCGCCGCTTCTGGCCGTCGTGGGGGGATCGACCGGAGCCGGGAAGTCGACGCTGGTCAACTCCCTCGTAGGGCGGCGGGTCAGCGAGGCGGGCGTGCTCCGGCCGACGACACGGACCCCCGTACTGGTCTGCCATCCGGAGGACCATCACTGGT
>NZ_JODL01000105.1 GCF_000718985.1 Streptomyces megasporus
ATTCCGTCCGGGTGTGCGTTCAATCCGCGGTGTCCGCGGGCGCGGGAGGTGTGTCGGGCGGAGGTGCCGGCGTTGTACCAGGTCACCGAGGTGGACGGGACGGAGTTGACCGGTCGGGCCAGTGCCTGCCACTTCTGGAAGGAGACCATCCATGGCTGAGATCAAGAAGGACGACGAGGCCGTGGTGGACAGCGCTTCCTCCGGCCGCGCCCAGGACCGGGCCGAGACGGACACCGAGGCGGCGGTGGCCGCCATGGAGAAGCCGGTCGACCGTGGTGAGCCGATTTTGGAGGTGCGGAACCTGGTGAAGCACTTCCCGCTCACCCGGGGGGTGGTGTTCAAGCGGCAGATCGGTGCGGTGCGGGCGGTGGACGACGTGTCGTTCACCCTGCACCAGGGCGAGACGCTGGGCATCGTGGGGGAGTCCGGG
>NZ_JODL01000106.1 GCF_000718985.1 Streptomyces megasporus
AGGACTAGGAACGTATCCGAGCACTCCGGGCGCCGTACTGTCGGAGACACGACGGTCGACCCCGGAGGCATCGGCAGCGTGGACCGGCCGCAGCCCCTCGACGATGCGCTGGTCGCGACGGCGGACGCCTTCGAGCGCTTGCGTCCGCGGCTGTTCGGTATCGCCTACCACGTCCTGGGCAGCGTGTCCGAGGCCGAGGGCGTGGTGCAGGACGTGTGGGTGCGCCGGCGGCCCCCGACACGCCGACCGGAGCGCGGTGCTGGATCACAGGGCGTTCCTGGCGAAGATCACCACCCGTCCGGCGATCAACGTGGCCCGGTCGGCACGGCGCAGCACCGGGCCGTTCCGCTGCTGCAGGAGCCGCCCGATGGCGGCCTGTGGGCCCTGCGCCCGGCAGCGGAACAGCTGGACTCCATCGCGGGCTG
>NZ_JODL01000107.1 GCF_000718985.1 Streptomyces megasporus
GCCCTCGGCTTCGACGACCTGCCGAACAAGCGGTTCGACACCATCGTCCAGGGCCGCGCCAGCTACGACCTCGCCCTGAAAGAGGGCATCACCAGCCCCTACGCCCACCTGCGCGAGTGCGTGGCCTCCGGCACGCTGGAGAAGTCGCCCGACCCGAACGTCGAGATCATCGCGGACGACCTGGTCGGCAAGGTCCGCGAACTGAAGGCCGAGGACAGCGAGTTCGGCATCTACCTGTGCGGCGGCTCGAAGGTCGCGGGCGAACTGCTCGACGAGATCGACGAGCTCGTCATCAAGACCTATCCGCTGGTGTACGGCTCGGGCATGCCCATGTTCGGGGCCGGGTTCGCGATCTCGGAGTTCACCCTGGAGTCCGTGCGTGCGTTCGGCAACGGCGTGCTGGTGCGCTCGTACAGCAGGAAGC
>NZ_JODL01000108.1 GCF_000718985.1 Streptomyces megasporus
GTCGCCCAAGACGGCGCTCCCTCGCTGTACGGAACTGCGTTCCGACCCTCGATTTTTTGTCATTTCGACGCGACATTGCCGCTCCTCCGAACGTACTGTGACCTCATCGGACAGCCTGCGCAACGGATCTTGGCCGGACCTTTTGCCGCGCCGGAAGGAGCGGCTCGCATGAACGGGTATGCGACCTCGGATCGCGATGCCGTCACGGCCGCGCCCGGCGGGTTGCTGGACCTGCTGAAGGTCGCGGCCGTTGTCCTGGACGCGGGCGGGCACATCGCCCTGTGGAGTCCGGAGATCGAGCAGCTGCTCGGCTACACGCCGGCGGAGGCCCTGCGCCAGCGCGCCGACACGCTCCTGGTGGCGCCCGAGAACCGGACCCGGGGCAGGGAGCTGTTCGCCCTGTCTCTTATACACATCTGAC
>NZ_JODL01000109.1 GCF_000718985.1 Streptomyces megasporus
GATCCGGCCGGGCCATGGCGTGCTGGCGCCGTACTGGCGGCGCATGTCCCGGATGCGGCAGGCGTCCAGCGCGTTCTGGTACAGCTCCCGAACGGCGAGCATCCGGTCGCCGTACAGCTGCGTGCCCATCAGCAGGGGACGGATCTCGTCCTCGGCGAGCCGGAACCGTTCCAGGGGTTCGGCGTAGCGGCCGCTCAGGGCGCGTAGCTGGCCTGTAGTCACACGGTCGGGCAGCCCGCGCAGCAGCGGTTGGGAAGCGGCCTCTTGGCGGAAGGCCCCGACCGTGGCGTCGACGGTGGCCGCCAGTTCCTCGAGCGCGGCGTGCAGTGCGGGGTGCGGGCAGTCGAAGCGCACGGCGAGGCCGCGGGTGTCTCTTGAACGGCCGTCGTCCTCGTCGTAGTCCAGGCC
>NZ_JODL01000110.1 GCF_000718985.1 Streptomyces megasporus
AGGTACGCCAAGGAAGCCCAGGAAGCAGCCAGCCGCACGGAGGCAGCGAACAAGAACAGCAGCATCCGGACAGGTGCGTCGGCGGGCGGCATCGGCAACGTCTTCTACGTCGACCGTATCGAGGTCATCGGCGATCCGGAGGACGTGAAGAAGGAAAACTGCAGCGTCATCATCCACACCGGTGACTGCAAGATCACGGCCACCATTCGGTACAAGGCTGAAATCGACGTGTACCTGTGCACGGCTCTGGACCTGCCCGCCACGCAGGCGGGATGCCCGGAGTGGGAGACCTTGTTCCTCGGAACACAGCCCGTCAAGGAACAGAAGAGCAGGGTCACCAAGACCGTCTCGATGGTCGAGTTCAACTCAGGCATCGACCCCGTAGACATCCTCCTGGGG
>NZ_JODL01000111.1 GCF_000718985.1 Streptomyces megasporus
CTAGTTGAGAAGGCTTCCTTGCAGCTCGGCACGGAGGTCCGGGGTCAGCACCGTACCCGCCCGGTCCACCAACAGAGCCATCTCGTAACCCACCAGGCCGATGTCCGCCTCCGGGTGGGCCAACACCGCCAACGAGGAACCGTCGGAGATCGACATGATGAAGAGGAACCCACGCTCCATCTCCACCACCGTCTGATTCACCGCACCCCCCTCGAAGATGCGCGACGCACCAGCGGTCAGCGAGGTCAGACCCGACGCGACCGCCGCCAACTGATCGGCACGGTCCCGCGGGAACCCCTCGGACATGGCCAGAAGGAGGCCGTCGGCGGAGACCACCACCGTGTGCGACACCCCCGGGGTGTTCTCCACGAAGTTGGTGATCAACCAGTTCAG
>NZ_JODL01000112.1 GCF_000718985.1 Streptomyces megasporus
CTCCTGCCTGTCGTGATCCTGCGGCCGCATCAAAGCGGATGCTGCCTCCGTATGTATGAGAGAGTAAAATGGAGGGGACCTCCGGTCAAACCGGCGGCCCGATCACGGAGATGAAGCGCCTAGGGGGTGAGCTGCTGCTGCCCTAGGACGGAGAGCAGTTCGAGCGGACCGGTGAGCGCCCGCGGCCTCGACCGTAGGGGCGCCCGCACAGGGGCGGGAGAGGAAGGTTTGTCCATGGATCGGCGGTGTCTGCCTGGTGGAGTGGTCCCACCCAGCGGATCCGGTGTGTCGGTTCGGCTGACGTAGATGCCGCCGAGGGGTGAGCGCACTCGACGAGCACGGCTACTTGCCGGCGCCGACCTTGGTGGTGTCCGACTCGGCCTGGGGC
>NZ_JODL01000113.1 GCF_000718985.1 Streptomyces megasporus
GCGTTCCTGTTGCCTCTATTCACTCGTGTGAGTGAATCGGGCGGGGTCTGCGGGCCGGAGCGATACGTTCCGCGCGGAGCCGTGACGGGTGACAGACTGACGCCCATGGACGAGCGCACATTCGACAGGTCGGGTCAGCACGCTTCCGTCGTAGGCCTGGGCACATGGCAGAGGGATGCCCTTCGTCGGACTGATCAAGATTGATCAGGTACATGACACCCTGCATGACACCACGCCCCGGGGTCCGGCGTCAGCAGTAGAGGTTGCCGCCGGGCGACGTCCCCAGGATCTGCGTGAACCGCTGGTAGTTGTTGACGCGGCTCTGCACCTGCGCCGGGTTCTTGCCGTCGCACTCCAGGGAGCCGTTGATGCTGCGGATGGTCT
>NZ_JODL01000114.1 GCF_000718985.1 Streptomyces megasporus
ATCACGGACATCGCCTGCTTCGAGCCGTACGACGGCGAACCGCCGCAACTCACCGGGGCCACCGGTGAGTTCGAGGACCCAGTCACCGGCATCGTCGCCGCCGCCCGCCTCGACTACACCTACTCACCCGGCCGCGCCCAGACCGCCTACATCAACGCCCTCGGCGGCCGGCGGACCGTCGGCGAGCGCTGCCCGTCCTGCCGGAAGGTCTACGTCCCGCCGAGGGGCGCGTGCCCCACCTGCGGGGTCGCCACGGACGAACAGGTCGAGGTCGGGCCGCGCGGCACGGTGACCACGTTCTGCATCGTCAACATCAAGGCGAAGAACCTGGACATCGAGGTGCCGTACGTCTACGCCCACATCGCCCTCGACGGCGCCGGCC
>NZ_JODL01000115.1 GCF_000718985.1 Streptomyces megasporus
GCCTCGCCCTCACCGAACTCGTCGCCAACGTCGTACGCCACACGCCCGACCGGCGCGCCGCGGTGCTGATGGTGCGGTGGCCGGACGGGCGTGGGGTGCGGGTGGAGGTCACGGACACCTGCCCGCGACCGCCGGTGTCCACAGCTGTGGAGGAACTCGCCGAAGGCGGACGAGGCGTGCTGATCGTCGAAGCCGTCACGGACCGGTGGGGGTGGGATCCACTGCCCGACCGGCCCGGAAAAACCGTCTGGTTCGAATGTGATGTGAAGCCGTAGGGCGATCAGGAATTTCAGTTAGTGCGAATTCCCTCGTGCGCGAATATAACGCCAGCCGAAGTAGATAACTCCGAGAGCCCCTACGGCCGCACCGACGGCACAGGTC
>NZ_JODL01000116.1 GCF_000718985.1 Streptomyces megasporus
ACACCGAACTGTCCGGGCCCGGGAGCGGCGGCGACGTCCGAGCCCCGCCTGACCCGTGCCCGGGCGGGGCCGTTGTCCGGAGGAACGGGGTCCGGCGGGCGGCCCGGCCGCGTCGGTGGCGTCAGGGCGCCGTCGGCGGCGCGTCGGGGCGCCCGACAGGCGGACGTCGCAGGCGGCGGAGCCGGGTGCGCCCAGGGCGTGGGTATCGCCGACGGGAACCCCCGGCCGCTCGGCGGACCGGTGTCGTCAGACCGGCTCTGCCACCCCCGTGAGCAGCACCATCCCGGAGTCGCCGTAGTCCGGCAGGGTGCGATCGGCGTCGATGTGGGTCACATCCAGGTCGCGGGTCAGAGGGGTGAAGACCTCGGTGACCGTCGTCGG
>NZ_JODL01000117.1 GCF_000718985.1 Streptomyces megasporus
GGTCCGGGGCGTAGATCCGGCGGGGCGCGGCGGCCAGTGCGGGGGCGATCTGCGACCAGTCGGCACCATCGGCCCCGCGGGCATGCAGGAGCAGGACGGGCGGCGCGTCCTGCGGTCCCCAGACGCGGTAGGCCAGAGTGATGCCGTTCGCTTGTACGGTGCGCTGATCGGTGTCCATGCGGGCACGCTAGCGAGGGGTGCCGGTCGGCCGGGCTTGCTCTGCCGACAGCAGAAGGACGCTCACTCCCGTCCGGAGAGAAAGGCCGTCACGCGCCGCGCGAACCACTCCGGGTCGTCCAGCCACGGGTAGTGACCGGCGCCGGGCTGCACCGCGAACTCGGCCGCCGGGAACTGTCTCTTATACACATCTGACGCTGCCG
>NZ_JODL01000118.1 GCF_000718985.1 Streptomyces megasporus
GGTATTAGCTCCGGTTTCCCGGAGTTATCCCAGAGTGCAGGGCAGATTGCCCACGTGTTACTCACCCGTTCGCCACTCCGACCCCACCCGAAGGCGAGGCCGGCGTTCGACTTGCATGTGTTAAGCACGCCGCCAGCGTTCGTCCTGAGCCAGGATCAAACTCTCCGTGAATGCTGTGCCGCCCCCACTCGGGGGCGCATTCGCGGGGAGCCGCGCCGGACGGCCCGGGGGAATGGCCCGGGACCGGCGCGGAAGCGTCCTCGCTTGATGTTGTGTGGGGAACCGGGGCCGCGTCGCTCCTTCCGGAACCGGGGGAGGGACGCGGTGTTCACCACGTAATGTCTGGCGTTGACTTTTGGCACGCTGTTGAGTTCTCAA
>NZ_JODL01000119.1 GCF_000718985.1 Streptomyces megasporus
GGTCGCCCACTCCAGGGAGCGGCCGTAGCCCCAGGGGTCGTCCACCTCGATCTTCGGCGCGTACCGGGCCGTCTTCCAGACGTTGTAGAAGAACGGCAGCGTGGACAGGCCGAGCAGGAAGGCGCCGATGCTGGAGATCATGTGCAGCCCGGTGAAGCCGTCGGCGGCCAGGTAGTCGGAGTACCGACGCGGCATGCCCGAGGCGCCCAGCCAGTGCTGGACGAGGAAGGTGGTCTGGAAGCCGACGAACAGCGTCCAGAAGGTGATCTTGCCGAGTCGCTCGTCGAGCATCTTGCCGGTGAACTTCGGCCACCAGAAGTGGAAGCCGGCGAACATCGCGAACACCACGGTGCCGAAGACCACGTAGTGGAAGTGC
>NZ_JODL01000120.1 GCF_000718985.1 Streptomyces megasporus
CCCGAGGGCAGGGTGACGTCGACCTCGACGCCGCATCCGGCGATCCGGATCGGCCCGAGCATGGAGGCGCCGGCGTCGCCCATCTCCTTGATGGCGTTGCGCAGGGCAGGCACGCCGAGGTCGCGCAGGGCCTTGACGACGATGGACGGGGTGATCGGCTCCCCCTCCCCGTTGCGGATGTTGTCGGGCAGGGCCCAGTTCGGGGCGGCTTGCTGCTTGCGGCCGACCGACCACAGGGCGAGCAGGGCGAACAGCGGTCCGAGGGTGACGGCGTAGGGCCAGACGACCTGGACGATGGTGATGAGCAGGCCGATGAACTCGATCACCGCAGTAAGCGGGGTGATGACGTCGGCGACGTCCTTGGTGTTGAGG
>NZ_JODL01000121.1 GCF_000718985.1 Streptomyces megasporus
GTTCTGCGCGGGGCGCGGAGAAACGGGCCCGTGATTGGTATGGACATGTTCAACTAACCCTCCTACATTCAGACTTGGTCTAGACCTACCTGCACGGCTCACTGAACATCCCCCACGTTCTCCAGGAGCGGCAGCATGCGCACAAGGACCAAGTTGTCCGCAGCCGCGGTGGGACTGGCCACGACCGGAGCCCTCGTACTCTCCTCCGGCGGCGCCAGCGGCCACGGCTACACCGACCTCCCCATCAGCCGGCAGAAGCTCTGCCAGAACGGCACCGTGACCAACTGCGAATCCATCCAGTGGGAGCCGCAGAGCGTCGAGGGCCCGAAGGGCTTCCCGGCGTCCGGTCCGGCCGACGGGCAGATATGCAA
>NZ_JODL01000122.1 GCF_000718985.1 Streptomyces megasporus
TGTATAAGAGACAGTCACCTCGCGTAGCTTGACCTCCTTCACCTCCCGTGGGGCGTCCTGCGCAAGCCAACGTGTGGCCACAGCTGGTCCAGCTCGTCGTACGGGAGGTCCCAGGAGACGCCGATGCCGGACTCCGAGCGGGATCTCAGGGCCAAACCACCTGACTACATCCGCGTCAACGCCCTCCCACGCGGGCGATCCCCAAGTTCTCCTTTCGAAATCCAGGATCGCCCGACCCTCGCTACCCAGTTTCGGTAGGAAGCTGCAGGAGGGTCCGCATCCAGACTGGCACCGAGTCCTACCGGCTCGCCCACACGAAGGCGGTGGCCGAGCGTGCCGAAGCCATCTGACCGGCCGCCACGCGGGAGAC
>NZ_JODL01000123.1 GCF_000718985.1 Streptomyces megasporus
GCCACAGACGGACGATCAGCCGGACGATTGAGCACGCAAAACGGCGATCTGCCGAGCCACCCGCGGCCCAAGAACGGACAGCACGAGCAGCACACCGGTCACGACGATCTGCGACTGTGCCGAGACATCCTGAAGGCTCATCACGTTCTGCAACGCGCCGAGCAGAAACACCCCGGCGATCGCACCACCCAACGTGCCCTTGCCACCGTCGAAGTCGATCCCACCGAGCAACACCGCGGCCACGACCGACAGTTCGAGCCCTGTCGCGTTGTCGTAGCGGGCGCTGGCGTAGTGAAGGGCCCAGAAGATGCCGGTCAGCGAGGCCATCAACCCGGTCAGCGTGAACAGCAGCAGCTTCTGCCGCT
>NZ_JODL01000124.1 GCF_000718985.1 Streptomyces megasporus
AGCTCGGCGGCGACTGGTACGACGTCATCCCGCTGCCCGACAACCACGTCGCCCTCGTCATCGGTGACGTCCAGGGCCACAACATCGAGGCAGCCGCCTTCATGGGGCAGGTGCGGGCCGGGTTGCGGGCCCTGGCCTCCGTCACCAGCGAGCCGGGCGAGGTCCTGGCACGGACCAATGATCTGCTGCTGTCCCTTGGCTCGGACCTGTTCGCCACCTGCACCTTCATGCGGCTCGATCCGTGCGCCGGGGTGCTGGAGAGCGCGCGGGCGGGGCATCTGCCCTGCATCTGGGCCACAGCCGACGGGAAGTCCGGCCTCACCTCGGACGAGGGCGGGCCGCCTCTCGGTGTCCAGACGGGGAC
>NZ_JODL01000125.1 GCF_000718985.1 Streptomyces megasporus
AGTACCGGCTCGAAGTCGTGGGTGCCGAGCGGGAGATAGGCCTCATCGGCGACACATCCGCCGGACGCTCGGGCATACGCCTGGGCCGCCAGTGCCGTACGCCGTGGCCACACATAGTCGTTACCGACGACGAACCACCGTCGCACCCCGCGCTCGTGCGTCAGCAGGTCCATCGCGGGCCGCAGCTGATCGCGCGGGGTCTCGCTCGTCAGGAACACGCCCGCGGTGTCCTCCCCGCCCTCGTACAGTGCCGTGTACACATACGGGACGCGGTGCGCGATCCTCGGCGCCAGCGCCCGGCGCACCGAGGAGATGTGCCAGCCCGTGACGCCCTGTACGACGCCCAGGTCCACCAGCGCCTCGAGGCTCCATCATGCGAACTCCAGTGCGTCTCTTACCATGGACGCACCTCTGAGCTAGGAGCGGCATGCCCACCCCACCCCCGCGTCGGCCCGATGACCTGGTGCAGCTGCTGACGCGGGCCGAGCGGCTCCCGGGGCGGGGGGGGC
>NZ_JODL01000126.1 GCF_000718985.1 Streptomyces megasporus
ACGAGGGTGATCAGTGCGCTCTTGGCCTCGGCCCGATGCCGGGCGTCGGTGGTGATGATCGGCGCGTCCGGACCGATCTGCAACGCCTCGCGCACCTCGTCCGGGGTGTACGGCTGATGCCCGTCGAACCCGTTGAGCGCGATCACGAACGGCAGACCCGAGTTCTCGAAGTAGTCCACCGCCGGAAAACAGTCCGCCAGCCGCCGGGTGTCCACCAACACCACCGCGCCGATCGCCCCGCGCACCAGGTCGTCCCACATGAACCAGAACCGGTCCTGCCCGGGCGTGCCGAACAGATACAGGATCAGGTCCTGGTCCAACGTGATCCGGCCGAAGTCCATCGCCACGGTCGTCGTGGTCTTG
>NZ_JODL01000127.1 GCF_000718985.1 Streptomyces megasporus
GCTCGTACGCGCAGGAGATCACCCGCCGTGTCATCCGGCCGCTGAAGCTGCGCGGGACGTCCTTCCCCGGGACATCTCCGAAGATGCCGGCCCCGCACCCCGTCGGCTACTCCCGGCTCCACGATGAGGCCCCGGACGCCGAGATCCATGACGCCACCGAACAGAACATGACCTGGCTGGGCGCGGCCGGCGATGTCATCTCCACCAGCGGTGACCTCAACCGGTTCCAACGGGCCCTGCTCAAAGGCCAGTTGCTGCCACCGGCCCAGATGAGGGAAATGCTCGACGAGGTCCCGTCGGGGGAGGGGCTGGGGTTCGGGCTCGGGGTCGAGTTCGCGGAGCTGTCCTGCGGCGTGAAGGTGG
>NZ_JODL01000128.1 GCF_000718985.1 Streptomyces megasporus
CCGGTGACGCCTGCTCGTACCGGGCGCGCAGCCGGCCGAGGTCCTTGGTGACCTGCGCGGCGGCGGGGCGGTCGGGGTCGTCCGCGCAATTGACCGCCATCAACGCCGCCGGCAGATTGTCCAGGGGCACTTCCTCCGGGTCGACGAGTCCGCGGTGCTTGCCCCGCAGCGGCGGGAGCGTGACACCTCCGGACGCGAAGGCCTCCAGGCCGCGCGTGTCGCCCTCCTCGAGCAGCTGGGCGACCGCCCGCTGCAACGAGGGCCACAGCTCCCTGCTGTAGAGGCCCTGCCCGAGCGCGCCCGCGAAGTCCTGGCCGGAGAACGCCTCGCCGAAGTCCGTCGGCACCGGGTCCTCGTCGAGCG
>NZ_JODL01000129.1 GCF_000718985.1 Streptomyces megasporus
CTGGTGAGACGAGCGGAAATGGCGCGCGTCTCTTGCTCCGCGGCGTAGGCCAGCCTCATGCAACGGCGGACAGCGTCGCCGCTCGCCTGCGGTGTGACCACGAGCGGCTGAGGTTCCTCGGGCATCCCGAAGACGAGTGTCGTAGAGCGCTGCTGGCTCCACTCGATCAACTCGGACATGTGGACCACCGATCGTACGGCGCGATCCACATGCGACCACACGATGGCTTCGTATTCGTCCGGGCGCTGCAGCCAGGACGACAGTGAAGGCCTCTCGAAGGGGGACGTCTTGCGTGCGGATACCCCGAGATCTGAGGCTTCGGCGATCAACGTGAAGCCCAGTTGCCGCGCGCACAGCTGGAT
>NZ_JODL01000130.1 GCF_000718985.1 Streptomyces megasporus
TCCTTGATCCGCCGGCTCAGCGGGGACGCCGCCATGTGCAGTTTGCGGGCCGCGGTGGAGAAGTTCAGTTCTTGGGCGACGGCGACGAAATAACGCAGGTGTAGGAGCTCCACACCACCCACCCTAGCCACCGCGCGCCGTGCTTCCCGCCCCTGGTGCGGCCAGGTCACACCCGGTTGGCGCGCCGGGTGGTCAGTCCGCCTCCTGCCGGCGTTCCAGCGCGCCCGTGCTCTTGCCGGACTGGGTGGCAGCCCAACTCGCGAGGAGCCTGAGCCGGTCCTCGTCGTCGGTGCCCGGCTCGGCGGTGTAGAGGGTCAGATCGTGCACCGCCCGGTCGGCGACCGCCGCGAAGCGGCCCCGG
>NZ_JODL01000131.1 GCF_000718985.1 Streptomyces megasporus
ATGCGGAGTCCGGCGTCGTACAGCAGCCTGAGTCGCTCCCGTGCCACCTCCGCCCTGCCGGTCACCGCCTGCAGCTCGGTGGAATCGCGCAGTGTCACCACCGTTCCCTCGGGACCTCCTCCGAAATCCGTGGGCCGTTGGTTGACCGCGAGCAACCGCTCGCCCGCGAGGTGCACCTCGTCGGTGGCCTCACGCCCGGAGGCAAGCAGCGCCTTCATCTCGGGATCGAGGCCCGGCAGGTTCGAGACGAGCTGCCCCTCGACGTCCGGGGGCAGCTCCAGCAGCCGTCTGGCCTCGTCGTTCGCCAGCATCAGCCGCCCGTCGGCGGCCACGATCAGCACCCCTTCCCGAACGGAGTGG
>NZ_JODL01000132.1 GCF_000718985.1 Streptomyces megasporus
TTCTTGATCCACAGCCCGGACAGGAACGTCGAGTGGGCGAGCCAGCTGCCCGCGCCGGTCACCGGCGACTGCAGCCAGCCGCTGCGCGACTCGAACCCGGCCGCCTTCAGTGAGCTGGTGCCCTCCTTGAGCACCGAGTCGATCTGGGGCGCCATCGCCGGGTCGTCGATCGCGACGCGGCCGTAGCTCTCGATGAAGGTGAACAGCACGTCCTTGCCGCGCAGCCCCGTGAGCAACTGGTCGGGCGGCGTCTTCGCGAAGGCGTCCACGGCGGCCTGCTTCTGGAAGACCCGCGCGTCCTTCAGGCCCGCGCGCACCTGGTCGACACGGTTGCCGAGGAACTCGGCGTTGCCCTTGGT
>NZ_JODL01000133.1 GCF_000718985.1 Streptomyces megasporus
GCCCTGCTACGGTCACGCCCATGCAGCGCGCCCAGTCGTTCCCGTCTCTCACGACGACGCCGGAGAGTGTCCCGGCGCGCTGACAGCTGACCCAGATGTCCGAAGCCCCGGGGCGAGTGCCCCGGGGCTTCGTCGCGCGGTGCTCGCCTCAGAACCGAGGGAGACCACCATGCACGACCACCGCCGGCTCGGCCGCGAACTGAACCTCTTCGACACCGACCCGCTGATGGGCGCGGGGCTGCCGTACTGGCTGCCCGACGGGGCGGTGGTGCGGCACACCCTGGAGGAGTACATCCGCGAGGCGGAACGGGGGGCCGGCTACCGGCACGTGTACTCGCCCGCGCTCGGCAAACGCGAGC
>NZ_JODL01000134.1 GCF_000718985.1 Streptomyces megasporus
GAACAGCGACGAGGTGCTGTGGCATTCGACGACTTCCCGGTTGGCGAAGTCGATCTTCGTGTAGATGCCCAGGTTCCCGATGATCCGGGTGATCGGATCCCAGGACATGTCCACGAGTTGTGGCGGCTTGCGCTCCGTGGGCCGGGCCTCGGTGGTGGTCATCTGCGGTACTGCCCCTCGCTGTAGGTGTTCCGATGAGTGGTGGTGGGGTGCGCGCCCGGGCGCGCGGCGCGCGTCACGAGGGCCGCCAGCGCGGGTCGTAGCCGCTGGTCAGCTTGCGCTTGTTGTGGCGCCACCTGGGCTCGTGGTTGACCAGTTCGTTCGTCACGCCGCGCAGCCGGCGGATGACGGCCCCGTAG
>NZ_JODL01000135.1 GCF_000718985.1 Streptomyces megasporus
GATGGGTGAGGGCTTCGGGTGGGTTCCTGCTTCGCTGCGCGGTGCGGGCACGGGTGCCCGTCTTACCCGCGCTCCACAGGCTGAGACCGCCAGTCCGGCGGCCTTGGCGACGTTGACCGCCGCGTTCACGTCTCGGTCCAGGACGGCCCCGCACGCCGAGCAGGTCCACACGCGGATGTTCAGCGGCTTGGGGCCGTCCTGGACGCCGCATTGCGAGCACACCTGGGAGGTCGGCTCGAACCGGCCGATCTTGATGAGGGTGCGCCCGTACCGGGCGGCTTTGTACTCCAGCATGTTCACGAACGCCGACCAGCCGGCGTCGTGGACGGACTTGGCCAGACGCGTGCGGGCGAGTCC
>NZ_JODL01000136.1 GCF_000718985.1 Streptomyces megasporus
GGGTACGCGGTGGCGGTCGAGGGCGACCGGATCGCGGCGGTCGGGCCGTTGGCGGAGCTGGACGCGGAGTATCCGAAGGCCCGCGTCCGCCGCTGGTCCGGCGTCCTCGGCCCCGGCCGCTGCGCGGCGGACGCGGCGGCCTGGCTGGAGGCGGCGTACCACCCCGACCCGCGCGAGGCCGACGCCCTCGGCACCGAGCCCCTGACGGGCGAGGCCCTGGCCGCCCTTCCCATGGACGAGACCCGCTGGGGCGCGAGCGCCCGCCGCGGCCTCCAACGTCTGCTGCGCGAGGGCGTCACGTCCGTCGTCGGGCCCTTCACCCGGCCCGCCGTCCGCACGGCCGTCCTCCGCTCGGG
>NZ_JODL01000137.1 GCF_000718985.1 Streptomyces megasporus
ACCCCGGAGCGGGCCTGGCTCGGCGAGGTCTCGGCGGTCGTCCTTCAGCAGTCCCTGCGGGACCTGGACACCGCGTACCGGAACTTCTTCGCCGGCCTGAAGGGCAAGCGCCCGCGCATGGGCGCGCCCCGGTACAAGTCCCGCAAGGACACCCGGCAGGCGGTGCGGTTCACCGCGAACGCCCGCTGGTCGATCACGCCGGGGCAGAAGCTGCGTCTGCCGAAGATCGGCGACCTGAAGGTGAAGTGGTCGCGGGTGCTGCCGTCGACGCCGTCCACGGTGACGGTGGTCAAGGACGGCGCGGGCCGGTATTTCGCGAGCTTCGTCGTCGAGACCGGCCCGGAAGAGGTGCTGCC
>NZ_JODL01000138.1 GCF_000718985.1 Streptomyces megasporus
GGCAGCACCTCTTCCGGGCCGGTCTCGACGACGAAGCTCGCGAAATACCGGCCCGCGCCGTCCTTGACCACCGTCACCGTGGACGGCGTCGACGGCAGCGTGCGCGACCACTTCACCTTGAGATCGCCGATCTTCGGCAGACGCAGCTTCTGCCCCGGCGTGATCGACCAGCGGGCGTTCGCGGTGAACCGGACGGCCTGCCGGGTGTCCTTGCGGGACTTGTACCGGGGCGCGCCCATGCGCGGGCGCTTGCCCGCCAGGCCGGCGAAGAAGTTCCGGTACGCGGTGTCCAGGTCCCGCAGGGACTGCTGAAGGACGACCGCCGAGACCTCGCCGAGCCAGGCCCGCTCCGGGGT
>NZ_JODL01000139.1 GCF_000718985.1 Streptomyces megasporus
GTGTACGACGCGATCGCGCAGTAGCTGATCAGGAAGATCGCGCAGGCCCTCGAAAGCGACGGTGGCCGCAGCAACGCGACGCCGCCCAGCACGATGATGATCGCCGCCACCAGGGCGATGCCGGTCAGCCCCTGCTCGTGGTAGACGGCCAGCCAGCTGTTGTCGATCGGCAGCCCGCCGAACGACTTGTCGCCCAGGCCCGCGCCGAACAGGTACTCCGAGGGCGACCGGGGCGCTGCCAGCAGGGCGTCCCAGACCTTGGCCCGACCGGTGAGGCTGGTGAAGTTCTCCTGGCTCTGTCCGCGCAGGAACCACGCCTGCAGCGCGGAGCCGAACCCCACCGCGGCCACGGC
>NZ_JODL01000140.1 GCF_000718985.1 Streptomyces megasporus
CGTCGTGAAGTCGGTCTGCGACTCCGCCGCGCTCATGGAGAACGGCCGCGTCATCGAGTCGGGCACGGTCAGCGAACTGCTCGCGACCCCCGGCTCCGAACTGGCCTCCGCGCTGTTCCCGCTCGGCGGCGAGGCCTCCGGCGACGACCGCACCGTCGTCGACGTCACCTTCCAGGGCGAGAGCGCGACCCAGCCCGTCATCTCGCAGCTCGCCCGCACCTACAACATCGACATATCGATCCTCGGCGCCGCCATCGACACCGTCGGCGGCCTCCAGGTCGGCCGGATCCTAGGCCCCCGCCGGACCGTCGAGGACGACCAGCCACTGGGCGTCCTCCGCGTCGTCCTCGCC
>NZ_JODL01000141.1 GCF_000718985.1 Streptomyces megasporus
GAATTGACCGACGTCGTAGCCATCCTTGCCGCAGCCGGAGTCGCCGCCGTCGGTGATATAGAGCTTCTCGTTGTGGTTGTTGTCGATCAGGCGACCCGAGACACCATGACCGTCCGCCCTCGTGTCGCAGACCTTGAACACGTCTCCATCGTCGATGAAGGTCATCGTGCCCCGGCCGCCCGGAAGCGAGATTTTCTTGTCGCTGTCGAGAGTGGAGAAATCGGAGGCCTGAGCCGTCGACGTGGTGCCGGCGAAGACCGTGGCCACAGCAGCACCGGCCACGGCTATCCGGGTGAACGATCTGAACACTGAGTTTCCCTTTCACCGCAGGACTGCGGAGCAGCCCCACGG
>NZ_JODL01000142.1 GCF_000718985.1 Streptomyces megasporus
AACCAGTACTGAGCCCCCAACAACCCCGCCGCGACCACCACGACCAGCACCCAGGACTTCAGCAGCACGATCAACGCTGCCACGAACCCCACGTACAGCAACCCGAGCAGGAACAGCGTGATCCCCATACGGGTGGTCAACCGCCGGTCGCTCCGGAAGCGGCTGTGCATCTGCATCACCCCGCAGTCAGGCACTCGTCCCACTGCCAGTGTGCACCCGGCCCCGCCCATGAACGGGTCGTGATCGACCCCAGGACAAGCAAAGACGTCAGCCCCCCGCACTCACCGCGAACCCGGGCCCGGACGGCCACCGGACCTGTCTCTTATACACATCTCCGAGCCCACGAGACC
>NZ_JODL01000143.1 GCF_000718985.1 Streptomyces megasporus
GCAGGGCGGTGTCGAGCTCGGCGACCACCTGCCGCACCTCGCCGCCGCTGCCGAAACGGACCCCCGCGCTGCGGGCGAGGGAGTACAGGCCCGAGGCCAGCGCCGCCAGGTGGTCGGCGGTGTCGGTGTCCAGGCCGTGGGCGGCCTTCACCAGACCGTCGGAGGACAGCAGCAGGGCGCTGCGGGTGTGCGGTACGCGACTGGCCAGGCTTTCCAGGAGCCAGGCGGGTTCAGAGGTGGAGGTTGGGGTGGGGGCACGGTTGCCTTTCTGCGGTCGGGAGTCGAGGGCTCCCCCGCCCGGCCGACGCCTACCGAGGGACGCGCGACTCGGTGGCCGGGTGGGGGAGCG
>NZ_JODL01000144.1 GCF_000718985.1 Streptomyces megasporus
CAGCGTCAGATGTGTATAAGAGACAGGGATAACCGCTGAAAGCATCTAAGCGGGAAGCCTGCTTCGAGATGAGTATTCCCACCTCCTTGAGAGGGTAAGGCTCCCAGTAGACGACTGGGTTGATAGGCCGGATATGGAAGCACGGTAACGTGTGGAGTTGACCGGTACTAATAGGCCGAGGGCTTGTCCTCAGTTGCTCGCGTCCACTGTGTTGGTTCTGAAACCACGAACAGCCCCATGCCAGGTCACGGTATGGTGCGGCAGTTTACAGTTTCATAGTGTTTCGGTGGTTATAGCGTTAGGGAAACGCCCGGTTACATTCCGAACCCGGAAGCTAAGCCTTACAG
>NZ_JODL01000145.1 GCF_000718985.1 Streptomyces megasporus
ACCCTGGTCCTGTGACTGGAGTTCGCACACGGTCTCCAGGAAGTGGCACAGCCCCGCCCAGACGTCATCCATAGTGACGGCCTTCTCGGCGGCCTCCCGCCAGACGGCCAGCTTCTCGGACGGAAGCCGGGAGCCGCTGGCTTCCGCAGCACTCCGGTGGTTCACGATGATGGTCCCTATGAGTACCTCCGTGTGGATCGGTGCGGTCGCAGGAATTGTCGGAACGGCCACCGGTGGCGCGCTTTCCATCTGGTCAGCACGCTGGACCCACAGAGCACAAGAGCGCACCGCGCGCACCGGGCAGCAGCGGGCGCGCGCGGCTGCGGTGCGCGGGGCCGCGC
>NZ_JODL01000146.1 GCF_000718985.1 Streptomyces megasporus
TGCGCGAGTTGCGCAGCGACTGCCACGCAGCGCCGGCCAGCGCCCGCGTCGCCCGCAGGACCGACAGTTGCTCGTGCTCGCGGTACAAGGTCCAGTTGTAAGGGATGAGCGACAGCTTGTTGGAGGACAGCGATCCCGCCTGGTGGGCCCTGTACACCGCAAGCGGCTCAGCCAGGCCCCGGGCGTCAGCGCCGTTCCTCATGATCGACAGCCAGAGGGCGTAGTCCTGGCGCTTGCGCATCTCGGGCATCAGCCTCGTGCCGAGGACCGTGCGGTCGTACATGGCTGTGAGAGCACCGATGTGGTCCTGAACCAGCATCGCGCGGTAGTCCACATGC
>NZ_JODL01000147.1 GCF_000718985.1 Streptomyces megasporus
GTGCGGTGCCGAGCATCGAGTTGCGCAGGTTGAAGTCGAAGCCGTTGAACGCCGGTGCGTCGAAGCGCTGGGGGAGGTCGAGCCGTCGCACGGCGCTCCACCGGTCGGTCGCGTTGTTGTCGAAGGGGAACGTCTCCGTGCGCCGGTGCCCGTCGGGGTTGAACCGGTCGCGGTAGATGGCGGGCAGGGCGTCGCAGACGCTGTGCTCGTACGACGAGGAACCGCCGTGCTCTGCGCCGAGCCACTGGAACACGCCGTGGGTGTACTCGTGGCCGATGACCCCGAGGTCGCCCGAGTCGGGTGCGCCGCCCTCGCCGAAGCGGATCCGCGGGGGCG
>NZ_JODL01000148.1 GCF_000718985.1 Streptomyces megasporus
TGCCCACCACGTCCGAGGCCGTGCTGCCGGAGTCGGTCACGCGGCCGCCGCGGACGACGTTGTCGAGGACGATCAGGCTGCCCGTGCTGGTGAGCTTCACGGCCCAGTCGACGTAGTGCGGGTTGTTGGCCTTGTCGGCGTCGATGAAGACCAGGTCGAACGGGGGCGGGTTCTCGTCGGCCAGCTTGGGCAGCGACTCCAGGGCCGGGCCGACCCGTACCTCGACCAGCTTGTCCAGACCGGCGCGGGCGATGTTGCGGACGGGGGCCTCCGGGGGGACCCGGGCGGGCTCCCCGTGAGGGCGGGTTGCCGCCCCGGCGGTCGACGGGGGGGGG
>NZ_JODL01000149.1 GCF_000718985.1 Streptomyces megasporus
CGCGAGGCAGGAACCCCAGAGTCCTGCGGTTGCGGTTGCCCAGGTCGATGACGGCTGCCAGTAGCTGTTCGTCGTCCACGCCCACTGCTTTGATCCGCACAGCAGTCCCCGCACGGCAGCCCCCCGGCCCTGTCTGATGATCCGTTAGGCACAGAGTGTGGTCGCCTTGGTCATCCTTGTCAGCCGAACCGCTGGTTTCCTTTCCCCGCTACCGCAGGTGAGAGCGCGAAGCGGGCGGGGGGTCTTGGGGGTGGCAGTCGTGGTGGGCGGCTGCGCCCCCCAAGGCCCCCCGGCGGGGGAGGGGTCAGCTGATGATGGTGTGGAAGAAGAGGAC
>NZ_JODL01000150.1 GCF_000718985.1 Streptomyces megasporus
GGCCCTGGGTGACCAGGTCCTTAAAGAAGTATTGGTTGAAGGAGTCCGTGGCGATGCCCGAGGGCACAATCTGACCGCTACGCCCTTGAGTGGCCATGGCGGTGCGAGCGTGTTCTGCGAAGAGTGAGTACGTATTGAGTCGCCCAAAGGCTGTCAGCGGGAACCGCCCAGAGGCGTGCGCGAAATGCTTGAATCCGTCGTTCTTGCGGTGTTCCTCCTTGAAACTCGCGTACAGCTCGGGGTCCTCTGTGGCCAGCAGGCTGATCTTCTTGTTGCGGGCCGTCATGTTCGCTGCTTCAGCGATGTCCACTCGACTTGCTGCGAAGAACTCGCG
>NZ_JODL01000151.1 GCF_000718985.1 Streptomyces megasporus
GCCCGCGTCGAGGCCGACCACCAGAGACGAGCCGCCTTGACGCTCCTGGTTCAATTCATTACCCATCGCCGACTATGGTGATTGATGCATTCACCCAGAGCAAGGGATCTGGGTGCTCGACCCGAGGAGGATCCCATCCCCAAGCTCCGCTTCGGCGTCAACTACACGCCCCGCCGCGGCTGGTTCCACGCCTGGCACGACTTCGACCCGGCGCATGCCCGCGAGGACCTGGACCAGATCGCCGCGCTCGGCCTCGACCACGTCCGGGTCTTCCACCTATGGCCGCTCCTGCAGCCCAACCGCACGCTCATCCGCCCCGCCGCCGTGGACC
>NZ_JODL01000152.1 GCF_000718985.1 Streptomyces megasporus
CGTCGGGCGCGACGCCGCCCCGCTGCCCGGCGGGGACGCGGGCGTGGCCAACCCGTGCCGCCTGGCCCTGGCCCGGCTGTGGGCGGCGGGTCTGGCGTGGGACGCGGATCTGCCCAGTGTGACTGCCTGCGCGGCCGGCGAACTGGCCGTTGTCAAACAGCAGTTGACGCGAGGGGTGGCCTGTGTGGCGACCTCCAGCATGGGCCGGCTCTTCGACGCCGTGTCGTCCCTGGTGGGCGTGTGCCATCGCGCGGAGTACGAGGCCCAGGCCGCCCTGGAGCTGGAGGCCGCCGCCGCTTCGGCCTGGGGCGAGGGCACCTCGGCCTACGAC
>NZ_JODL01000153.1 GCF_000718985.1 Streptomyces megasporus
AGCTCACCTCGTCGAGGTCATCGGATAGAGGTGATCAGACTCCGAACGTCACGGGCTTGGGCGGAGAAGGCGACCACGATGCGCAGGTCCGCGATCGCCTCGTCGCAGCGGCCCGGCGCGGAGTGCGCGGTGCTTGGCACACCCAGCGCCGCAGCCTCTCCGGACGGACGAACTGGAGCAGATGCAGCGGCAACTGAGCCGGCTGGACACGAAGGTGGTCGTGTCACAGTGGTGCCAGGCCCCCAGCGGCCCGACGGGGCGCGGCACCATCTTCCACACAGGGGCGGACGAGCGCTGTCGGCCGACGAACAAGCCGGACGAAATC
>NZ_JODL01000154.1 GCF_000718985.1 Streptomyces megasporus
AAGGCGAGGGCCGGCGTTCGACTTGCATGTGTTAAGCACGCCGCCAGCGTTCGTCCTGAGCCAGGATCAAACTCTCCGTGAATGCTGTGCCGCCCCCGCACGGGGGGGCGCATTCGCGGGGAGCCGCGCCGAACGCCCCGGGGGAATGGCCCGGGACCGGCGCGGAAGCGTCCTCGCTTGATGTTGTGTGGGGAACCGGGGCCGCGTCGCTCCTTCCGGAATCGGAGGGAGGGACGCGGTGTTCACCACGTAATGTCTGGCGTTGACTTTTGGCACGCTGTTGAGTTCTCAAGGAACGGACGCTTCCTTCGACACCCCTCCTCGG
>NZ_JODL01000155.1 GCF_000718985.1 Streptomyces megasporus
CGTCGGCGGCGTGCCCGCCCCGTGCGAGCCGCCTTGGCCCGCTTCGCGGCGAAGCGCACACCGCCGGGGCTCTCCCCGACCTCGACCCGTACGACCGTGGACATCGGGTCCACGACGCCCTCACCCACATGCAGGATGGACGTCTCCACGGCACCCAGCTTGCTCAGTGCCGCCGACGCGCTCTTCAGCTCCTCCTCGGCGGCATCGCCCTTGAGCGCGAGCATCTCCCCATAGGGCCGCAGCAGCGGGACGCCCCAGGTGGCGAGGCGGTCGAGCGGCGCGACGGCGCGGGCGGTCACGACGTGAACAGGCTGGATCTTCCC
>NZ_JODL01000156.1 GCF_000718985.1 Streptomyces megasporus
GGATCAGCATGACGCCGTGGAGATCGTCACCGCCATGGACGCCCAGGAGGCGGCCTCCGCCCTGGCCGCCGGGCCGTGCCACTGCGTCGTCCTCAGCATGGATCTGCCCGACGGCGAGGGCCCGCGGCTGCTCGAGGCCGTGGACGGTGACACCGCCCTGGCCACCGTTCCGGTCCTCGTCCACAACAACCACCGGCCGAGCGCGGCTCAGGAGGCCGCCCTGCAGGCCCGGGCGGACAACCGCCCCCTGGAGGTTCTGTCGAGCCTGGACGAGTTGAAGGAACGGATCACCCTGCACCTGTCGGCCGAGCAACCCGGGGACG
>NZ_JODL01000157.1 GCF_000718985.1 Streptomyces megasporus
GTAAACGACCGAGCGTACTATCCCTTCGCGTCCGGTTTCCGGCAGTTGCTGAATATGACACGGCGATGATCCGGTCGGACTAAGCTCGCCCGCAGCGCACCGGCTTGAGATGAATTCGTGCGCTTGTTCCCCAATGTGTGGAACCCCAGCCGACTCCTGTCAGAAGGCCTACATGGTGAGTGTTCAATCCCCTCCCGTTCGCCGTGAACTTCCTTACGCGCGCGTGCTGCTGCTGCCGGCCATAGCGATGGCCGCGGCGTCCGGATCCGCCGTCGCCCTGGTGACGGAGTCGGCCCGGCTCGCCGTCGGCTGGTGCGGCGGCC
>NZ_JODL01000158.1 GCF_000718985.1 Streptomyces megasporus
GGGTTGACCCACAGGCGTTCGGCGGGGATGGCCTTCAGTCCGGTGCGCAGCAGGTCGGCCGCCTCCTGTGCGCCGGGAACCCGCGGGGAGTGGATGTCGTAGACACCCGGCCCCGCCTCGCGCGGATAGCCGTGCGCCGCGAGTTCGCGGGCGACCTGCATATGGGAGCGGGCGGCCTCCAGGCTGATGACGTCCGCGTCGAGGTCGTCGATGGCCTGCACGATGTCGCCGAACTCGGCGTAGCACATGTGCGTGTGGATCTGCGTGTCCGGCCGCACGCCGCCGGTGCTGAGCCGGAAGGCCTCCGTGGCCCATCCCAGAT
>NZ_JODL01000159.1 GCF_000718985.1 Streptomyces megasporus
GTCTCAGGCCACGCCGTCCGGGGCTCGCGGGAGGTTCCGGAGGCACCCCGTTCATGATCGGAAAATCGACGGTTTAACATATGAGCGCCGCCTAGCTCGAAAGATGGATCTGTGACTGTCAACGACGACTCGTTCACCAACTGGAAGAACCGCGAGGAGATCGCGGAGTCGATGATCCCGATCATCGGGAAGCTGCACCGGGAGCGGGACGTGACGATCCTGCTGCACAGCCGCTCCCTGGTGAACAAGTCGGTGGTCAGCATCCTCAAGACCCACCGGTTCGCCCGGCAGATCGCCGGTGCGGAGCTCTCCGTCACCGAG
>NZ_JODL01000160.1 GCF_000718985.1 Streptomyces megasporus
GTGTGCGGCATCGTGTGGTGCCACACCGGCGACCTGGACCGGCTCGACGAGACGCTCTCCGTGGTGCACGAGGCCGGGCCGCCGGCCTTCCACTTCACGACTCCGATGCCGTACGTCGGGCTGCAGAGCATGTTCGACGAACTGATCCCGGCCGGCTACCAGTGGTACTGGCGCGGCGACTTCTTCGACCACATCCCGGACGCCGCCCTGGACGTGCATCTCAAGTACGGCGAGAACAACCCCACCCAGCTCTCCCTGATGCACCTCTACCCGGTCGACGGGGCGGCCCACCGGGTGGGCCCGGACGACACGGCGTGGAGC
>NZ_JODL01000161.1 GCF_000718985.1 Streptomyces megasporus
GGTTCGGGGAGGCGCTCAGGGACACCTGGGCGTAGACCGAGGTGAAGAAGAACAGCGGTACGAAGGCGAGCATCGCGAAGAACAGCACCGCCGCGTCGATGGTGAACGCCCTGTCCCGGAAAACCCGCAGGTCGATCAGCGGATGCCGCACCTGACGCTCGAACCGGACGAAACCGTAGAGGATCGCGAGGCCGCCCGCGATGCACAGCCAGGTCGCCCAGCTGTCCCAGCCCCAGGACCAGGCCTGCTGGAAGCCGAGGACGCTCAGGCCCATGCCGACCGCGACCAGGGCGGCCCCACGGACGTCCAGGGTGCCGGAC
>NZ_JODL01000162.1 GCF_000718985.1 Streptomyces megasporus
ACCCCGAACAGGCGGACCGGTACGCGCGGTTGGCCCTGGTGTCGATGGGATCCAACTCCTCCCACCGCACCTGGGACCGGCTGCGTGAGATGTACCGGCTCACCGCCGAGTACGCCGGCTACCCGAGGATCCAGGAGTTGCGGGAGGAGATCAAGCTTGCCCTGCCGAAGACGAAGGGCAGGGGCGGCGACAGCGCACGGGCCTGAGTTTCCTAGGACGTGACCTTGGCGACGAGCAGACAGGCGTTGTCCTCGCGCGCACCCTCGCCGAACTCCTGGACGACCGTCCGTACGCAGTCCTCCGCGGTGCGGTTCCCGGC
>NZ_JODL01000163.1 GCF_000718985.1 Streptomyces megasporus
CGCCCTGGCCCGCCTCGGCCAGACCCTCGTTCGGGTGACGACACCGCACGACCTCGCCCGGTGTCTGCTGGAGCACCTCGCGCCGGACCTGGCGGCGGACGCGATCATGCTCTACGCCCGCAGGCCCGACGGCGGCCTCGAACTGATCGGGCACGCCGGCATCGAGGACAAGCTGGCCGCCCAATGGAGCCAGGTGCCGCCGCTGACCGGGATCGCGGAGCTGGACGCGCTGCGGGCGGGCGAGCCGCGCTGGCTGGAGGACTTCGCCTCGGACTCCCGGCGGTACCTGCTGATCGGGGAGCCTCCCGAGCAGTGGCG
>NZ_JODL01000164.1 GCF_000718985.1 Streptomyces megasporus
CGTCAGCGGCGCATCACCTTCTGCGGCGAAGGCGAGCTGCTTCTCGGTCTTCTCCGGAAGCCACATGTCGTCGCTGTCGAGAAAGGCGATGTAGTCCCCGCGGGCCCGCTCGATCGCGAGGTTGCGGGCCCTGCCCGCACCGCCCCGTTCGGGTGCCGACTCCGGCAGGACGCGTTCGTCCTGCTCGGCGAACTCGCGGAGCAGGTCCATGGAACCATCGGAGGACTGGTCGTCGGTGACCAGTAGCTCCAGGTCGCTGTGGGTCTGTGTGAGCACCGATCGGACGGCTGTGCCGAGGGTGGCAGCCGAGTTGTACAC
>NZ_JODL01000165.1 GCF_000718985.1 Streptomyces megasporus
CAACTGGGAGATCTGGGTCCCCCCTGCTGACCCGCAGCCGGACCCCAACAAGGTGACTCCCGAGATTCTCTCCGACCTGGCCTTTAACTCGACCAAGTTGCCCACTCCACCGGTGGAGTTGCAGCCGCGTGCGGACCGGCTGCTCGTGAACCTCGGTACCAGGGTCGCGTTCAAGGGCGATCTCGACCGCGTGTGGACGACCGCCAGCCTCGACTACAAGGGTGTTCAGCTCGCCGCGACCACCGTCGCCACCCCTGTTGCGCTCAAGGTCGACGCCGGTACCGCCGACGCCGATCCGCAGAGCTGCACTTACGACC
>NZ_JODL01000166.1 GCF_000718985.1 Streptomyces megasporus
GCCCGGATCCGAGCGGTGTCGAGGCGCGTCTCCTGCACGACGGGGAGCCTAGCCCGGCATCGGCGAAGGCAGGGAGTGCCGCAGCGAATTGACCCATGATTATGGCCTTGAGATGCACCCAGGAGCCGGTCGATCGGCTCCATAGAGTCGTAGTCATGACGACGAAGACGAACGAGACCACACAGACCACACAGATCACGCAGACCGCGGACTTCGGCCCCGTCCCTCACCCGCGCCGCCGACGCCGAGACGACCCGTGACCCAGCAGTGTCACCCCGGGCGCCGACCGCTTCGACTATCTGCGGCTCCTCGGCCG
>NZ_JODL01000167.1 GCF_000718985.1 Streptomyces megasporus
GTCCACCACCATGCGGCTGGTGCTCGGCCTGGACCGGCCGACCGCCGGTTCGGCGACCATCGGCGGCCGCGCCTACCCGACCCTGCGCGAACCCCTGCGCCACGTCGGCGCCCTGCTCGACGCGCAGGCCGCGCACGGCTCCCGTACCGCCCGCGACCACCTCCGTGTCCTGGCGGCGAGCAACCGCATCCCGGACCGACGCGTCGACGAGGTACTGGAGGAAACCGGCCTGGCCTCGGTGGCCCGGCGCCGCGTACGGACGTACTACCTGGGCATGCGCCAGCGGCTCGGCATCGCTGCCGCCCTGCTGGGC
>NZ_JODL01000168.1 GCF_000718985.1 Streptomyces megasporus
CGCCCGCGCTCGTCGGGACCGCCGACGGCAGGTTCGCGCCCGGCTGGACCGTCCAGCAGACCACGGAGGTCGCCGCGGGCACCGGACGCGGCCTTCAGGGCGTCAACTGCGCGGCTCCGGACACGAGTTTCTGGTTCCCGGGCGCCAGCACAGCGGGCGACCGCACCGACTACGTCCACCTGACGAACCCCGACGACTCGGCCGCCGTGGTCGACGTCGAGCTCTACGGCAAGGACGGCTCCCTCCAGTCCCCGGTGGGGGAGGCCATCACCCTCCACCCGCCCCCCAGCGAGCCGGTCCCCCCCCCCAGCC
>NZ_JODL01000169.1 GCF_000718985.1 Streptomyces megasporus
GCTGCTGGGTGATGCCCGCCTTGAAGTGACGCGAGTGCAGGGCCCACACGGTCAGCAGATACAGGGCCGTCGGCAGGGTCACGGCGGCCGCCGCCGCCAGCGTGGAGATGTGCGCCTTGCCGACCGTCTGCTCTACCGCCACTTCCAGTCCGGCCCCGATCGCGGCCGCCGAGGCGAAGACCAGGTAGTGGCCGTAGCCCCACAGGAACGCCTGCCGGTTGGACCGCAGATGGCCGTGGATGGGCACCACGAAGTAGATCCACCACGCGGCGAAGATGATCAGCAGCCCGCCCGACGCGATGGGGAGGAGC
>NZ_JODL01000170.1 GCF_000718985.1 Streptomyces megasporus
GCGTGGAGGGAGGAGGCGTTGCCGGTGGCACCCAGGTGCGCGGGGAGCGCCTCTGCCGCCTCCGGAAGCATCGGGGTGGTCGCGGCGTGGTCGAGGTAAGCCATGGTGAGCCCGATTCTACGGCTCTGTTTCCGCGGGCCTCAGAGCAAGGTTGGCCGAACGTGAACCGCTTTCCCACGCGGCTGCGGCCCGTCGTCCCCGGGCCCGGCCGCACCGTGCCGGCGCACGGTCGTCCGACGGTGGCTCAGAAGCTCCAGGAGATCGTGCTGTCGAACTCCATGAACGCCGCCAGGACCAGCAGGTCGGCGA
>NZ_JODL01000171.1 GCF_000718985.1 Streptomyces megasporus
GGCCGGACGTGGCGTGGGCGAGGGCGCGGTCGGACTCACCGCGGTGGATACGGGCGGCGGCCTCTCCGAGGCGGATGAGGCCGGCGGCCATGATCGGGTGGGCGGCGAGGGCTCCGCCGGAGGGGTTGATGTCTGCGCCGTCGTCGAGCCGGAGGGCCTTGCGCAGGACGATCTCCTGCGCGGTGAACGGCGCGTGCAACTCGGCGGTGTCCACGGGCCGTTCGAAGGCGCCGGCCCGCTCGGCGGCCAGGCGGGTGGACGGCGAGTCGGTCAGGTCGCGCACGCCGAGGCCGTGTGCCTCGATGCGA
>NZ_JODL01000172.1 GCF_000718985.1 Streptomyces megasporus
GGCGTCGCCCAGCAGTTCGTCGGCCATCCGCCCCGGGTCGGAGGGGTCGGCCGCGGCGAGTGCCTCACGCACGAGCCGCATGCCCTCGTCCACCTGCAGATCGGCCGACACGACCAGACCGTCCGTCACCAGCGCGAGCACCGAGCCCGGGGCCAGGGCGAGCGCCGTCAGCGGGAACTCCGCGTCCGCGAGGACGCCCAGCGGGAGCCCGCCCTCCACCGCGATCTCCTCGGTGCCGCCGTCCGGAAGACGCACCAGCGGGGACAGGTGCCCGGCCCGCACGAACAGGGCGTTGCCCTCCTCCATGT
>NZ_JODL01000173.1 GCF_000718985.1 Streptomyces megasporus
CCGGCGGGCCGGCCGCGCCGAGGGACGCATCGAGCGGCTCGCCGAGGACGTCACCGAAGCGACCGCCGCGCGTGAGGAGGCCGTCGCGGCGCTCCAGCGGTTCGCGGCGACGGGACTGCTCGCCGTCGCGCTGCCCGACGTCGATGTACCGGACGACGGGGGAGGGGCCTGGGCGGCGACCCCCGCCATCGCCCTCGCACGGGCCGTGGAGTCACGGCTCTCCTCTATCGATGACACCGACGCGGCCTGGGAGCGCGTGCAGAAGCGGCTGAGCGAGGAGTTCGGCAGGCTCCAGGACGCGCTGTCGC
>NZ_JODL01000174.1 GCF_000718985.1 Streptomyces megasporus
CGTTGCCGCAGTCGGCGTCGCAGTTCGGCTTCCACGTCACGTTCGAGCCGCGCCACCAGTACTTCTCGTAGCAGGCGGCGTCGGGACAGTCCGGCGGGTTGGCGGCGTCGCAGTTGTTGGTGGCGTTGCAGAACGCGTCCAGCGGCGGCTTGACCCGGTCGCGCTGCCCCGGGTTGATCCACCAGGCGGGCCGGAAACCGGCGGAGGAGAACCCGGACTCGCCGGGCCAGTCCTGCCGCCCGGAGGTTGCGTAGGAGAGGCCGGTGTCCATGGACCACGCGGACCAGCCCATCACCTTCTCCTGGTA
>NZ_JODL01000175.1 GCF_000718985.1 Streptomyces megasporus
ACGGCCGACTGCACAGGAAGCAGTCGTACAAGGTCTTGGGTTCACTGTGGGGCATAGGCGTCTCCTGTGAGTCGCCAGTCTGTTCCTGCGAGTAGTCGGCTTCAACGCACGATCGCCGCTTGTTCCACAGCATTCTAGTTAGGTGATAAAGCCTCCAGCCCTCTGCGTTCAGTCGTCGGATGGAGGGCGTTTGGTCCAGAATAAATATTTCTGGATGATTTCAGACCCCTGCTTTTCGATCACAACGCTCGCAGGATCGTCATCAAACTGCTGCCATCTCGTATGCCGTCTTCTGCTTGAAAAAAAA
>NZ_JODL01000176.1 GCF_000718985.1 Streptomyces megasporus
TCAGTGCCGAGGAGCCCCCGTAGAGTCCCCGGTGGGAACTCCTCAGCTCACCGCGGCGTAGTTCTCGTAGATCTCGTCGTCGTCGAGGGACACGACACCCGTGCCGCGCTCGTACTCGCTGCGCGCCGTCTCCAGCAGCCGGCGCCAGGACGTCACCGTGGGCCGCCTGCGCAGCAGTGCGCGGCGCTCCCGCTCCGTCATGCCTCCCCACACGCCGAACTCGACGCGATTGTCGAGCGCGTCGGCCAGGCACTCCGTACGCACCGGACATCCGGTGCACACCGCCTTGGCCCTGTTCTGCGC
>NZ_JODL01000177.1 GCF_000718985.1 Streptomyces megasporus
ACCCTGAGCCGACGGTGGACGCGGTGCGTCATGCGCTACACGAGGTTGTCGCCCGCTGCATCTACGGCGTTGACCTCAACCTCATGGCCGTCGAGCTGGCGAAGGTTTCCCTGTGGCTGGAGGCCATGGAACCGGGCAAGGCCCTCGGCTTCCTCGACGCCCACGTCAAGCACGGCAACGGGCTGATCGGCGCGACGCCGAAGCTGTTGGCGGACGGTGTCCCTGACGATGCGTTCAAGCCGATCGAGGGTGACGACCGGAAGTACGCGGCTGGGCTCGTCAAGCGGAACAAGGCCCAGCG
>NZ_JODL01000178.1 GCF_000718985.1 Streptomyces megasporus
GCCCCGTCGGAACCTGCCCGACGGGGCCTCCACAACAACTCGTTCGGCGGCGTCCTACTCTCCCACACGGTCCCCCGTGCAGTACCATCGGCGCTGAAGGGCTTAGCTTCCGGGTTCGGAATGTAACCGGGCGTTTCCCCTTCGCCATGACCACCGAAACACTCACCGAGTGTTCACAGCCAAAGCCGGCACACTGTTCACTTGACACTCGAAACCCACCGGACACCGTTCGTTATCCGGGAACCACACAGTGGACGCAAGCACCTACGGACAAGCCCTCGGCCTAT
>NZ_JODL01000179.1 GCF_000718985.1 Streptomyces megasporus
CTCCAACTGGTCGGCCAGGACGGACTTGGAGTCGTGCAGCAGCCGCCCGACCAGGGTGGACTTGCCGTCGTCCACGCTGCCGGCGGTGGCGAACCGCAGGGTGTCCGCGGCGGTCCGCGGACCGGCCGGGTCCGGTGCGGTGTTCAGTGCGGTGTTCGGTGCTTTGATGGTGGTCATCGGTCAGAAGTACCCTTCGCGCTTGCGGTCCTCCATGGCGGCCTCCGAGAGCTTGTCGTCGGCCCTGGTCGCACCGCGCTCGGTCAGCCG
>NZ_JODL01000180.1 GCF_000718985.1 Streptomyces megasporus
CGCGTGCATCCCCACGCCCAGCGGGTCCGGCCAGGCGGCGGCGCCGTTGAAGGCGATGGTGGCGGCCGTCAGCAGCCAGGCGGTCTGCCGCAGCATCGGAAAGGGGATGCGGAGCCAGGTCAGCAGCAGGTCCAGGGCGAGCAGCACCACGATCCCGGCGTCGACGCCGATGGGGAAGAACGGAGCGAAACCGCCGAAACCTTTCTGCTCGGCGAGGTCGCGGACGGCGGCGTACGATCCGGCGAAGCCGATCGCCGCGATCACC
>NZ_JODL01000181.1 GCF_000718985.1 Streptomyces megasporus
GGTGATCGCGGCGATCGGCTTCGCCGGATCGTACGCCGCCGTCCGCGACCTCGCCGAGCAGAAAGGTTTCGGCGGTTTCGCTCCGTTCTTCCCCATCGGTGTCGACGCCGGGATCGTGGTGCTGCTCGCCCTGGACCTGCTGCTGACCTGGCTCCGCATCCCCTTCCCGATGCTGCGGCAGACCGCCTGGCTGCTGACGGCCGCCACCATCGCCTTCAACGGCGCCGCCGCCTGGCCGGACCCGCTGGGCGTGGGGATGCACGCG
>NZ_JODL01000182.1 GCF_000718985.1 Streptomyces megasporus
CTCCAACTGGTCGGCCAGGACGGACTTGGAGTCGTGCAGCAGCCGCCCGACCAGGGTGGACTTGCCGTCGTCCACGCTGCCGGCGGTGGCGAACCGCAGCAGTGAGGTGTCCGTGAGCCGTTCGCCGGCCGTGCCGGTGGGGGAGGCGGCGGTGTCAGTGGTGCCGGTGGTCATCGGTCAGAAGTACCCTTCGCGCTTGCGGTCCTCCATGGCGGCCTCCGAGAGCTTGTCGTCGGCCCTGGTCGCACCGCGCTCGGTCAGCCG
>NZ_JODL01000183.1 GCF_000718985.1 Streptomyces megasporus
TTAAGCACGCCGCCAGCGTTCGTCCTGAGCCAGGATCAAACTCTCCGTGAATGCTGTGCCGCCCCCGCTCGGGGGCGCATTCGCGGGGAGCCGCGCCGGACGGCCCGGGGGAATGGCCCGGGACCGGCGCGGAAGCGTCCTCGCTTGATGTTGTGTGGTGAACCGGGGCCGCGTCGCTCCTTCCGGAACCGGGGGAGGGACGCGGTGTTCACCACGTAATGTCTGGCGTTGACTTTTGGCACGCTGTTGAGTTCTCAA
>NZ_JODL01000184.1 GCF_000718985.1 Streptomyces megasporus
GCCTTGGCGACGTTGACCGCCGCGTTCACGTCCCGGTCCAGGACGGCCCCGCACGCCGAGCACGTCCACACGCGGATGTTCAGCGGCTTGGGGCCGTCCTGGACGCCGCATTGCGAGCACACCTGGGAGGTCGGCTCGAACCGGCCGATCTTCACGAAGGTGCGCCCGTACCGGGCGGCTTTGTACTCCAGCATGTTCACGAACGCCGACCAGCCGGCGTCGTGGACGGACTTGGCCAGACGCGTGCGGGCGAGTCC
>NZ_JODL01000185.1 GCF_000718985.1 Streptomyces megasporus
GGACGGCCCCAAGCCGCTGAACATCCGCGTGTGGACGTGCTCGGCGTGCGGGGCCGTCCTGGACCGGGACGTGAACGCGGCGGTCAACGTCGCCAAGGCCGCCGGACTGGCGGTCTCAGCCTGTGGAGCGCGGGTAAGACGGGCGCCCGTGCCCGCACCGCGCAGCGAAGCAGGAACCCACCCGAAGCCCTCACCCATCCGGTGGGAGCAGGCGGGAATCCCCGGCCTTTAGGTCGGGGAGGAT
>NZ_JODL01000186.1 GCF_000718985.1 Streptomyces megasporus
CGCCGCCCTCGCACCCCGCCTGATCCCCACCCGCGCGTCCGTCGACCTACCGGCCGCCACCTGGCAGGCCGCCGTCGACCGCACCGTCCACCTCGATGTCCCGCACGCCGGCCATACCCGCATCGACATCGGCCGCCTGACCGCCGTGAAGGAGACCCCCGCCCGATGACCACCACACCCGCCGCGACGACGGTCCGGGACCCGGACCGGGCGCTGGACCAGGCCGTGACCGGCCT
>NZ_JODL01000187.1 GCF_000718985.1 Streptomyces megasporus
GGCGAGGGCCGGCGTTCGACTTGCATGTGTTAAGCACGCCGCCAGCGTTCGTCCTGAGCCAGGATCAAACTCTCCGTGAATGCTGTGCCGCCCCCGCTCTCGGGGGGGCGCATTCGCGGGGAGCCGCGCCGGACGCCCCGGGGGAATGGCCCGGGACCGGCGCGGAAGCGTCCTCGCTTGATGTTGTGTGGTGAACCTTCCGTGCCGGGACCGAGACGGTCGCCGGAACGGT
>NZ_JODL01000188.1 GCF_000718985.1 Streptomyces megasporus
GTCGACCAGGACGGGCTTGTCGCTCTTGAGGACGACGTCCTCGAAGTCGGCATCGGTGGCGGTCAGGGTGGCCATGGTGTTCTCCTTGAGTTCTCGGGGATGTGCTGTGAGGTGGGTGGGTGGGGATGTCGTCAGAGGGCGGCGGCGGCCGCGGCCTCGTCGGTCTTCTCCGGCTCGGCGACGTGCTTCTCGGGAGCGTCGACCAGGGCGGCCAGGTACCGCTCGG
>NZ_JODL01000189.1 GCF_000718985.1 Streptomyces megasporus
CCGAGCGGTACCTGGCCGCCCTGGTCGACGCTCCCGAGAAGCACGTCGCCGAGCCGGAGAAGACCGACGAGGCCGCGGCCGCCGCCGCCCTCTGACGACCTTCCCACCCACCTCACAGCACATCCCCCGAGAACTCAAGGAGAACACCATGGCCACCCTGACCGCCACCGATGCCGACTTCGAGGACGTCGTCCTCAAGAGCGACAAGCCCGTCCTGGTCGAC
>NZ_JODL01000190.1 GCF_000718985.1 Streptomyces megasporus
GTCGTCAGAGGGCGGCGGCGGCCGCGGCCTCGTCGGTCTTCTCCGGCTCGGCGACGTGCTTCTCGGGAGCGTCGACCAGGGCGGCCAGGTACCGCTCGGCGTCCAGGGCGGCGGAGCAGCCGGTGCCGGCGGCGGTGATGGCCTGGCGGTAGGTGTGGTCCACCACGTCACCGGCGGCGAACACGCCGGGGATGTTGGTGCGGGTGGAGGGGGAGTCCACC
>NZ_JODL01000191.1 GCF_000718985.1 Streptomyces megasporus
GCCAGCAGCCAGCGGGAGAGCCGCACGCCCTCCATGTGCTTGTCGGCGGTGATGTCGGCGATCCGGCCGA
Organism: Streptomyces megasporus; assembly: GCF_000718985.1. Lineage (GTDB taxonomy): Bacteria > Actinomycetota > Actinomycetes > Streptomycetales > Streptomycetaceae > Streptomyces > Streptomyces megasporus. Next base: position 71 of record NZ_JODL01000191.1, read on the forward strand.
CCGCGTGCCGCGCGGCCTCGACGGCGACCACGAACAGCACCGGGATCACCGCGTGCATCCCCACGCCCAGCGGGTCCGGCCAGGCGGCGGCGCCGTTGAAGGCGATGGTGGCGGCCGTCAGCAGCCAGGCGGTCTGCCGCAGCATCGG
>NZ_JODL01000192.1 GCF_000718985.1 Streptomyces megasporus
GTCGATGGTGATGCCCTGCTCGCGCTCGGCGCGCAGGCCGTCGGTGAGCAGGGCCAGGTCCGGGCCCTCGGCGCCGCGGCTGCGGGAGGCGTGCTCGACGGCCTCCAACTGGTCGGCCAGGACGGACTTGGAGTCGTGCAGCAGCCGCCCGACCAGGGTGGACTTGCCGTCGTCCACGCTGCCGGCGGTGGCGAACCGCAG
>NZ_JODL01000193.1 GCF_000718985.1 Streptomyces megasporus
CAGAACCGGTCCTGCCCGGGCGTGCCGAACAGATACAGGATCAGGTCCTGGTCCAACGTGATCCGGCCGAAGTCCATCGCCACGGTCGTCGTGGTCTTGCCAGCCGTGTGGGTCAGATCGTCGATCCCCGCCGACGCGGCGGTCATCACGGCCTCGGTGCGCAGCGGGTTGATCTCCGACACGGCGCCCACGAAGGTCGTC
>NZ_JODL01000194.1 GCF_000718985.1 Streptomyces megasporus
CAGAACCGGTCCTGCCCGGGCGTGCCGAACAGATACAGGATCAGGTCCTGGTCCAACGTGATCCGGCCGAAGTCCATCGCCACGGTCGTCGTGGTCTTGTCCGCCGTGTGGGTCAGATCGTCGATCCCCGCCGACGCGGCGGTCATCACGGCCTCGGTGCGCAGCGGGTTGATCTCCGACACGGCGCCCACGAAGGTCGTC
>NZ_JODL01000195.1 GCF_000718985.1 Streptomyces megasporus
CCCCCGAGCGGGGGCGGCACAGCATTCACGGAGAGTTTGATCCTGGCTCAGGACGAACGCTGGCGGCGTGCTTAACACATGCAAGTCGAACGCCGGCCCCTCCTTCGGGTGGGGTCGGAGTGGCGAACGGGTGAGTAACACGTGGGCAATCTGCCCTGCACTCTGGGATAACTCCGGGAAACCGGAGCTAATACCGGATA